>CAWGDC010000001.1:0-1043847 GCA_963821325.1 uncultured Actinomycetes bacterium
GGTGTTGCACCGGGGATCGTCGTGGGCAGGATGCAGCACAACAAAACCATTCCGCACAACAGATGGGCCCATCTGATCACTCGTTATCGCTTCGCTGATGCACTGATATTAAGTTACTCGTGCAGACGGAACTGGCAAGTAGGCCCGTCTCGGGGGCCTTGAAACGGCTCTGCGACTGCTGACGGGGCTCTGCTACTCGACCCTCGCTCTGCAAGGAAGGGCGAAACGGTCTGTACTCTGGTCTCGCGTGAGTCGCTGTCGAACTGTCGAGGCCTTCAGGGTCGCCGACCCCGTGGGCACCAGCGGATGTTGGAGGCTGCTGCGCCCAGGCGATCGTTCATTGGCACCTCGCAAGCTCTGCCTGGAACGAGCCGGTTTGCGGTGGGCGTTCGGGGCATGAGGCCAGTGCTCATAACGTCGGGCGTCTCCTTGTCCTACTGGCGGGCACGATCACCACTGGCGCAACGCTGTGGTGAACGCACCAGTCCGCCACAGATCCCACCAACAAGCTCGCAACGCCTCCGCGACCCTCGTGCACCTCAAGATGGAAGAAGGTCGGCGTCCTGGGCCATTCCGCAGAGCATGAGTGACGGCACACCTTCAATCACCTCGGCGGACAATCGTCTGAGCACCAGGCTCTATCGGCGACGGCTCGGATCGCTTCGTCAAGGATGGATCGAGCGGCATGTTCCTCTTGCTCTAAGTCGCTTGGATAGGGATGCCCGAGGTCATAAGTCGACGGATCGTGCCATGCCACACCGCGACGAGTTTCGCCTCACGTAGCGTCGCCTCGTGAAGAGCCCAACGCAACGCGGTCGAGGGACTCGTCGGAGCCGTCGACACCGACGAATCTTGACCTTCATTGTCGCCAATTCGATTCATGGTGCCGTCTCCCGCTCCTTCGGCGGCGGGGACTTCGGTGCTGACGGTCGAAGTGATGCGCGGGCCTTCGCTGTGTCGCGGGACCAGATCACGACGGCGTTCCACTGCGGCTCGCGACTCAAAGGCGCATTCTTTGGGTCGTATCTACCGCCAGGTGCCGTCGCGGCACTGGAGGCATTGGTGGACGATCACGCAGCCGAGGGTGATCGTGATCGCCTCCCGTCCGGTGGGGCCGGGGCCACGGCGAATCTCGTAGGTGACTCGGCGGGTCGGGCGATGTCCACGGTCTGGTAACAGCCGGGGCACTGGATGGCGTCGCGATGACTGGCCGCTCCGCGGATCGAGCGGCGATGTTACGACGTCGTCCAGCCCCGCCATACCAAGCCGAGTCTTTCGCCGAGGCCAACTGCAGGGCAAATCCTTGCATAAGCCAAGCGTCTTATAGGCTGGGATGTCGTGTCAGCGTGGGCGCGGTGGTGGCGACAGCGTCTTACCGGGCTTGCTGGTCAGGCGGGGCCGCGAACGTTGGCATCGGGTCCTCGTGTTGTCAGCCGTGACCGGGGCGATTACGGGGCTTGCGATCACGGGATTCGACTGGTTGACGGCTCGGACGATCCTCGAGTGGGTCTACGGGCTTCCACGGCTCGCGCAGGTCTTGGCCCCAGCGGTTGGCTTGCTGTTGGCCTTTGCTGCACTGCGCTGGCTCGGCGGCAACGCGACCCCGTCAACCTCCGACGAGTACCTACGCGCCTATCACGACCCCGACCATCCCCTCGACGTCCGGTCGTTTCCTGCTCGACTGCTGGCATCGATCGCGACGCTGGGCTTTGGGGGTGCGATGGGCTTCGAGGGGCCCTCGATCTACATCGGGGCGAGCATCGGCGCATCACTCGAGCGGTGGTTCGGGCGCTTCCTCACCCGAGACGACCTCCGGCTCCTGCTCGTCGCCGGTGCCGCGGCGGGGGTGGCGGCGATCTTCAAGGCACCGGCTACCGGCGCCATCTTTGCCATCGAGGTCCCGTTCCAAGAAGACACCGCCGCCCACGCGTCTTGCCGGCTCTTGTGGGCGCTGCATCGTCGTACCTGGTCTACGTCGCGTTCTACGGCACCACCCCGCTCCTGGAGGTCGCCGGGCAACCACGCTTCGACGCCACCCGTCTGGTCGGGGCCCTCGGTGTTGGTCTCCTTGCGGGGCTCGGCGCGCGCTGCTTCGCGCTCGCCCTGCGCACGGCCAAGACCCACAGTCGCCGCCTCAGTCCCCAGGCGCGAATCGCCGTCGGTGGCCTCGGTCTCGCCACCATCACGGGGATCAGCTTTGTGCTCTTCAACACGGGGCTGACCCTCGGACCCGGGTATCGCGCCATCGCCTGGACGCTGGATCCGAACCGCGCCCTGGGGCTGATCGCCGCGCTGTTCCTTCTCCATGCGCTCGCGACCGTGCTCACCGTCGAGGGAGGCGGCGCCGGTGGCCTGTTCATCCCCCTCGTCGTCCAAGGCTGGATCCTCGGACGCTTCGTGCAAGGCGTCACCGACACCCACACGAGCCTGTTCCCGGTCATCGGCGCCGCCGCGTTCTGGGCGCGGATACCGAACACCCATCGCCGGAATCGTCTTCGTCGCCGAGACCACCGGCCGACCGGGCTTCGTCGTCCCCGCGCTCATCGCCACCGCGATCGCCCAGGTCCTCATGGGCAACGCGTCGGTGACGACCTACCAGCCAATCCGGCGGGTGCCACGGGGACCTGCGTCCGACACCTAGCCGGTCGCGGCGCTCACCGACCCCATGCCACCAGAGACTCAACGTCATTGGCACTCGATGCTGATAGCATCTATTGTAGAATACAAGAACTTGGAGGAAGGGAGGCACACAGCATGTCGAGCCGAAATGACCAACCCGCCGGTGGCAGCGGCGCAGCCGCGCCCGGCGACGCATCCGTAACGACCGAGGCGCGACCGCTGATCGTCGGGTACGACGACTCGCCCGCGGCGCGCGCCGCCCTGGTGTGGGCCGCGTGCGAAGCGCGACTTCGCCAGACCGAGCTCGTCGTGGCGTTCGTGCTGCCAGGCGGGTGGGACTGGATGCTGCCCGCCGTGCAGGTCAACCCGGATCCCATCCGGCTCAATCTCGAGACCGCGCTCACGGGGTCCTGGACAGCACCCGTTCGCAGCCGCCACGTCCCCTACCGCACCGAGATCCTGCGCGGCAGCCCCGGACCGGCCCTGCTTGGCCTGGCTCGTCGGGAGCGCGCGGCGTGCGTCGTCATCGGCACAAAGCCGCAGAGCCGCCTCCACACGGCGCTCAGCGGCGGCGTGGCGAGCTACTTCCGGCGATGCTCGCGGCGGCCCGTCGTGGAGGTCCCGGCCGGCGCACACCACGGAGGGGACAGAACAACGTCGCGCCAGGCGTCGCTCACGTCCCGTCGTGGCCGGAGCGGTCGGGCGCTCACACCTCTGTGACGCTCCACTCCCCCGGACCTTGACCGCGTCTCGAACACGCGCATGAGGCCCGGCATCGCCGTGACCGCGGCTGCTATCTAACGATGATGGTTCCGACCATGCCAGCCGCACGGTGGCCCGGCACCGAGCAGTAGAAGGTGTAGATCCCGGGCTTGTCCAGGCGGAAGACCCCGGTCCGGGTCTGGCCGGCGTTCGCGCTGACAATCGTGCCCTTGCCCTGGATGGTGAAGGTGTGGAACGCGTCGACGGCGAAGAAGCGGATCGCCACCGGCTCACCGGCGCTCACGGTGATGATGTCGGGATCGAAACTGAAGGATCGCGCGGTGATGGCGATGACTTGTGTCCCAGGCTGGATCGAGGTGGTCGACGTCGTCGATGACGTGTGGCTCGCGGAAGCTCGCCGAGCCGCAGCCCACCAATGTGGCGACCATGGCGAGCACAGCGACCAGCAATGAGAGTTGCCGCCATTGACGGAACACTCCCCTCGGCCAATCTCCGATGGATCGAGGGACGCGGGTGCGATCACGGTCAGTCGTGCTCATCGCTGGCTCCTTTCGTGGATGCCTCACCTTTCGTGCGTCGTCTTTGGCCGACTGGTACGAGTGCCTGGGGAATCTGAAGGGATGCGCGGTCACGGCAGCCGGTTTTGTTGCCTTGTACAATGACTTCTGCATGCCCAAGACCGTGAAGGGACGGGGCCGCCCGCGTGCGGTCGGAAGCGATCGGGAGCGGGTCGTCGATGCGATCTTGTTGGCGTCGCGGGTGCTTGTCGGGGTCGCGGCACGCTCGCTGGCCGCGGTCGATCCTGATGTGACGCTGCCGCAGTATCGGGCGCTGGTCGTCCTCGCGACGGCCGGTCCGAAGAACCTCGGTAGCCTGTCGGAGCTGCTCGAGGTGCATTCCTCGACGGCGACCCGACTGTGTGATCGGTTGGTCGGCAAGGGGCTCATTGATCGGACCGCCGCGACGGCGGATCGCCGTGAGATCGTGCTCTCGTTGACCCGCAAGGGCCGGGGAATCGTGGATCGGGTGACGCAGCGCCGTCGTGCGGAGATCGCTCGGATTGTGGACCGCATCCCGGTGACGCAGCGCACGGCGATGATCGGGGCGCTCCAGCGCTTTGGCGAGGCTGCCGGTGAGGTGCCTGAGCAGGCCTGGTCGCTGGGTTGGGCGACGGCCTGAGCGCGTCCCGCCGAGACTGGCCGGGTGTTCGATCGACGCGGTTTCGTGCATCCGGCTGGCGACGACAGGTCTCAAGAGCCAGCGCCTCGTCAGTCGAGGTGAGGGCGCGGGGTTCACGCGGCGTAGGTCCAATCGGGTCGTTTCTTTTCTTGGTGGGTGTCATAGGTCACACCGTCGTCGTCGAGGTCGACGATCTTGGGCAAGACCAGCGCGCGCGGGCTCGGGCAGCGGCCTTCGAGGTGGGCGACGAAGTCCTCGGGGAAGGTGGCGAGCAGGCTGCCGACGACCTGTTGTTCCTCGACGGGCAAGAAGCATCGGTTCCCGTCACCGACCACGAGAAGTCGTCGGTGGATGTCTGCGATATCTCGCTCGCGGCCCTGACGGTGTGAGAGGCGTTCAAGCGCGGCGGTGATGCGTCCACAGCCGAGTTTGCAGGGAGGGCACTGACCACAGGATTCGACCCACAGGAACCGGGAGAACAGCTCGGCGACTTCAACCATGCAGGCGGTGTCGTCGTAGATGATGAAGCCGGCGGCACCCAGCCCCGAGCCTGCTGCCGACATGGCGTCATAGGTGAGTGGCGTGTCCAGTCGACTCGCGGGCAGCACAGGGTTGCTGACGCCCGAGAACACCGCTTTGACCCGCCGCCCGGGATGCGGGCCGCCTGCGTCGGCGATGACCTCGGTGAGCTGGGTGCCGAACTCGACTTCGAGCACGAGTGGTCGACGGACGTCGCCGACGACGGTGACCACGATCGTGCCCGGACAGGTCGCGCTGCCGCGGGTCCGATACCAGTCGGCGCCGTGGCAGAGGACCTGAGTCACGTTGGCCAGCGTCTCGGCGTTGCTCACCAAGGTGGGGTTGGACTCCTCGCCGGGCGCGTGTCCCGGCTCGGGCTCGTGGGAGTGCCAACCCAGTTGCGGCGCGGTGGCGAAGAGACCGTGAACGTAGGGCGGGAGGAGCCGAGGCTGGGGATCGCGCCCCTCGATGACCTCCAAGAGAGCCTTCTCCTCCCCGAAGAGGTACTCCTCGGGGCCACTGACGATCGTGACGGTCAGGTCGGGGAGGATTCCTGTCGCTTCGAGCTCGCGGGCGGCTCGAATGACAGCATTGCGTTCACGCCAGAAGCTGGCCTTCAGCGCGATGAAGACCTCGCGGGCGTCGACGGCCAGCGCTGCGATCGCGAGCCCTTCGACCACCTGGTAGGGGTTGCGGCGCAGGATTGCTCGGTCCTTGAAGCTGCCAGGCTCACCTTCTGCGGCGTTGCACACCGCATAGGTCGTCTGTCCCGGCGCGTTTCGCACAGTTCGCCACTTGCGTCCCGTCGGGAAGCCCGCACCACCACGTCCTCGAAGACCAGCTCGCCGCAACTCGACGATCGCACCCTCGGGTCCGAGCTCCCGGGCGCGCTCGATCGCCCGTCCGCCGCCCTCCGCGAGGTAGGCGTCCAGGCTCGTGATCTCCTGCTCCGGCAAGACGACCGAACAACGGCTCATCCGAATACCTCCTTGCTTCGCTGATTGGTGAGCCGTCTGGAACCGTCGGGACGCGCGCACCGCCGGCTGAGGGGTGCGGGCACCGCTGCCTCTGGGCTGATCACGAAGCGGTGGGTGCGTCCGCGGTCGGGCTCATGGGACGTGGATGGTGGCTTGCATCCCGGCGGCTCGGTGGCCGGGTTCGGTGCAGTAGATGAGGTAGTCGCCAGGCGTGAGGCGAACCTTGCCCGTGTGCTGGCCGGCTGGTACCTCGAGCTCGAAGCCTGCGAAGCGAGGGTCGTCGAAGACCAGGGTGTGGGTACCGCCGAAATCGATGTAGTTGATCTGGATGATCCCGGCGGGCACGGTGAACTGGGTTGCTTGGAAGTGCAGCGACGGCAGCGCGTCCACCTGCAGTCGAAAGATGGGTGGACCGCTCGGTTCGCGATAGCCCGTTGCGGCGGCGGGTGCGGCGGGACGACTCGGGGCGACCGCGACCAGTCCTGCCGCCATGGACGCCAGTACCAAGACCGCCACGGTCATGACCAAGGAGGAGGTCCGAATGCGCGGGTGTGCCGAGATCGTTGCCGCAACCACGAGGATGAGCACGAGGAAGACAAGGGCGGTGATGACCGCTCCGCTCGATCCTGTCGCCAGGAGGATGCGCGAGAGGTTGATCACGATCGTGGCGAGGGCGATCACCGAGATAAGCGGCAACACGATGGGCAACACCAGCCGATCAAGCAGGAGCTGGTGCGCAGCCCGGTGCTGCTCGAGCTGACCCCGCGACCCGCTGCCTGGGAGTGGCGCTCGATCGGAGTGCAGGTCAGTCATCGTCCGTCTCGACGCGTGTTGCCGGTTGCGGGCGGGTATCCATCGCCAGTTCCGGCGCTTCGCCGTGCCCGGATGCCAACCCGTCGCTGGCAGTGGCCGACGGCTCGAGCGCGGCTCGGTCGCTCGTGCGTTGGCGGTGGACGGCGCGGCTGCGGCGGCGAGCCACGATCGCGACCACGCGCTGCACGTGAGCCGTCCGGCTCGTTTCGTCCTGGGTGTTGGGCTCCTGGCTCGTGGCAACACCCCCGTTCTCGGGATGAACACCCGGCCATCGCTAAGCCCGGCCGATGAGCCGGAGGCACCTACTGTCTCTCACGTTATATGTGCTATTAGCAATCATTGTAGACAGCAGAGACTCTGGATTTCGCATCGGGGACCCGCCGGCGCCCGCCAACCGGCACATCGACCACTCCGCTCCCCCCGGCCGTGCTCTCTCCGCCTCAACAGCGCGGCGCGTCATGGCCCCGCCGATATCGGCGGTCCTCGACGGGTCTCAGGTGGCGGCGGCAAGCAGATCGAGTTGCTGGCTGATCTCCTCGCGTCCGAACGCGCCGTCGAGGCGACCCACGATCTGGCCCCGCGGGTCGACGGTGAAGAGGAACGGCTCGCCCGGGAGGGCCGGTGGGTTGGCGCCCGGCCCGTGCCAGGCGCGCACGGTGGGGGCCAACACAACACCGGTGTCAGAGTTGTAGATCTCAACGTGCACGAATGCCATATCGGGATAGTGATCCTTGACCGCGAGTAGCTCGTCGAGCACCGGACCGCAGTATCCCGTCTGGCAGAGCGCGGGCGTCGCGAACAAGACGACGGCAGGAACACCGGTGCCGATGACGTTGCTCAACGACACTGCGTGTAGTGGGCAGGGCGGTTGGCGTGTACAGATCGGGTCGACGCCCAACGTGTTGGCCGGGGTGGGCGAAGGAAATCGGGGAGCGCTGCTGGCGATGGGCGGCGCGCTCGGCAACGCGTTCACCTCAAGCGCCAGGGACACGGCTTGGTGGCGGGTCAGGACCCTGCCCTGCCACGCGCCCGCCTGGTCGAGGACGACGTCGGTGACATAGACGCCGCGGCCCTGGGGCAGGCCGTCGCGATACAGGCGCGTGAGCAACGCCGGGCCGGGACGACCTCCCGGCGGAGACAGTGCGACGTTGGCAGGCGCGCTCGACGCGTAGCGGGGCCCGATCGCGATCGCGAAGGCGAGACGCTGCGGATCGGGCGAGACATACGGGTCGATCGAGAGAACCAGCGCGCTCACCGCAGTGCTCGCGGCGGCTTCGGTGACGCGCGTCGTGTTCGCGATGGCGGCACCGAGCGCGAGCGCGCCCGCACCGGCCAGGAAGCCTCGGCGGCTCAGCCGGCGGTGGTGAGCGTCCGCTAGCAGGGGGCCGTCTCCTCGAGGCTGCCGGGGCTCACCGCGACGCGACCCCCTGGGAGCCCGCCGCGGCGGCGCAGCGACACTGTGTGCACGACAACAAGTGTATAGTGCACACGCCCCGTTCCTCCCGCCGGCGCCGGTCCGGGAGAGGGCACAAGCTGTGGGAGGTCGCACCGTCGCTCACGTGCCGCTCTGGGAAGCCCAGCCCAGCGTCTGGGTCGTCGTGGCCGGCCTTGCTGCCGGCTACGCCATCGCCCTGTCCCGCCTCGGCCCGCGGCGCGCTGGCGGGCTACGACCTGCGTCCCACCGTCAGATGCTCTGCTGGTACCTGGGCGTGCTGACGGTCTGGCTCGCGGTCGACGGTCCTGTCGACACGATCAGCGAACGCTCGATGCTCAGCGTCCACGTCATCCAGCACGCGATGTTGGGCGTGGTTGCCGCACCGCTATTGCTGCTCGGGACGCCGGCCTGGCTCGCTCGCTGGATCCTTCGCCCACGCGCGCTGCTCCGAGCCGTCCAATGGCTCGCGCGCTTCCTGCCCGCCGTGATTTTCTACAACGTTGTCGTCGCGATCGCATACTGGCCCACGTTCGTTGACCTGACACTGCGCAACGAGCCGATCCACTTTCTTGAGCACGCGCTCATCTTGATCAGCTGCCTCATCGTCTGGCTTCCCGTCTTCAGCCCGCTCCCCGAAATCCCACGCCTTTCCAGTCTCATGCGCTGTGTCTTCATCTTCATGCTCTCGATTCTTCCGACAATCCCGGCCTCCTTCCTCACCTTCGGCAACCAACCCCTGTACCACTTCTACGAGCACGTCCCCCATCTCTGGGGCTTTAGCACCCTCGCTGACCAACGCCTCGCCGGAATCATCGTGAAGCTCGGCGTCGGACTCCTGCTCTGGTCGATGATCACCGCCATCTTCTTCCAATGGGCGGCAGAAGAGAACCAGAAGGAGATTCGCGCTGCGCCATCGACGCAGCAGCGACTCCGACCAACCCACGCGCATCCCGGCAACCTCCCAGCATTCATAGATGCACCGCCCCCGGATCCAGACCTCGTCTCCCCGGCGCCCCCATCGCCGGTCCCAGAACGACACGCCGCGACGGGCACTCGCGTCCACCCTCACCGCAAACGGGCCGGCGCCAACACCTCCGGGCAGCCAGACCCGCGTCTGGCCTGAGACTTCCCATCCCCTCGACCCTGGTTCGCCCCCAATTCGCCGACCCGCCTGCCACAGTTCACCAGGGCCCGAGGCCGCGGCAGTCCACGACCCGTATGCGGGGAACTCACGGCCTCCCCGCGACGACTATCCAGCAAAGACCGACGAGACCCCAGCGGTCGCGTTCCTCGCTGCGCGCCCGACCGACGATCGGAGACCGTGCCTCGTGCGCCGGGTTCCCCAACCTCGAGCCGGCAGGCCAACCGCCGGCCTCGCGGGCCTTGTGCTGTGCGGGGTCGTGCTCGCGACCGGGTGCGGCGGAGGCATGACCAACAGCGCAACCTCACCCCTGCCAACGGGGCCCCAAGCCCACAACGCGACCCTGCTCGCCGGGCGTCAATTCTTCTCGACGAACTGTGCGTCGTGCCATGGGATCGCAGGCCAAGGTGGACTCGGACCGAACTTTACTGGCGGCCGGCTCGTGCGTGATTTCCCGACAGCCCAGAACCAGATCGCCTTCGTGGCCACCGGACGGGGCGCGATGCCGGGCTTTGCCACGGCACTGACCCCACAGCAGATCGCTGACGTGGTCGCCTACGAACGCCAAGTCCTGTCCGCTGAGTCGACACGATGATGATAGCGACGAAGTCGACTCGCGGGAGCGCCGAGCGGACCCCCAGCCCGTCCGACAGTACGACGCGGTCCTGGACCGCGGCGAGACGCGGCGTCGCTGGGGTGTCATCGCCTGCACGGTCGCGCGCCTCGTCCTCGGCGGTGTCTGGGTGTGGGCCGGGTTGGCGAAAATGGCCGACCCGGACGCGGCGATCCGCGCGACCCGCGCCTATCAGATCCTGCCCGAGGTGCTCGTAAAGCCCGTCGCGTGGGGTCTTCCCGTCATCGAGATCGCGCTCGGCGTCCTGCTCATCGTGGGATTGGCGACCCGGGCGGCGGCGGCGTGCTCCGCCATCTTCTTGCTGGCATACATCGCCGGGATCGCCTCGGTGTGGGCTCGGGGCCTCCAGATCGACTGCGGCTGCTTCGGCGGCGGCGGATTCTCCCCACACGTTCACACCTGGCAGTACCTCTCCGAGATCCTTCGTGACGCGTTGCTCGTCGGTCTGGCGGCGCTGATCACGTTCGGCCCGAACAGCGTCTACGCCCTCGACAACTGGAACGACCGCTGATGCCCAAAAAAAAGGCGTTCAAGCTCCCTTCGACCCCGTCAGCTCGTCCCCGCGTTCAGGCCGGCGCCCCGCGCCCGCGGCCGCAATCCCGACCACCTTCCAAGAGCCTTCGCCGCCGTGGCTGGCGGCATCGCAGCCGCGCCTGGCAGTGGGCCCTGATCCTCGGCGTGGTCGTCGTTGGCGGCATCGTGGGCGTCGCGATCCAGGCCAGCCGATCCCCCACCGAGAACACGCCAGTCATCACACCGAAAGGGCCGATGGGACCCAACGGCTCGGTGATCGTCGGGCAACCCACGGCCACCGTCCTCGTCGAAGAATACGGCGACTTCCAGTGCCCCATCTGCAAAGCGTTCCACGACAGCGTCGAACCGACGATCCAGAACCTCCTGAACGCCGGCACCATCCGGTTCGCGTTTCACCCGCTCAACGTCATCGATACACATTCTCCTGGCAGCACCGAATCGCTGCGGGCCGCCAGCGCGTCTGATCTGCGCGAATGACGCAGGCCAGTTCTCGAACTACTACAACCTCCTCTACGACAAACAAGGTCCGAGCGAGAACTCTGGCTACCTGACCGACGCGAGACTCGTCTCCTTCGGCCGCCAAGCAGCGATCACAGGCCCGGCCTTCAACGTGTTTCAACGGTGTGTGACGAACCACACCTATGAGGGCTATGTGCTCAAGTACGCCGACAAGGCCAGCCAGCCACCCGCCAACGTCACAGGCACTCCGACGTTCTTCATCAACGGCAAGCCGATCGACAACAACAGCCTTCTCAACGCGTCGGGCACGGGCTTCGACCCCGCGAGGTTCAGCGCGGCCGTCGCCCAAGCCCGCTCCTGAATCCAGACGGGCGACAGCATCACCACCAGGAGTTCAACGGGCGTTATCGAAGAGCAGGTAGCGGCCGGGCCCGGGAACGAGGAGCGAGAACGTCTGGTCGTAGCGATGGGAGGTGTCCGTGATGAGCCGGGTCCCGAGGTAGGTGAGGTCGCGCACCTGGCCTTGTGCTCGCACGCCGAGCTGGGGTCCTGCCTGGGATCCCGTCCGAACGACCAGCACGGTGAGGCGTGAGAGGCGGTACTGGGCAACGGTGACCAGTCCGGTCTGCCGGGCGTCGTTGATGTTGGTCACGAGGCGGTGCAACCACGGACCGGCTGCGACGTGTGCGGCGGCGGCGACGTCCTCGTGTTGGACTGCTGTCGACGCCTCGATCAGGTCGGCTTCGACGCTGCCCGCCAGGTGTTGCGCCGTCGCTTGATCCATTCGCAGCGAGATGCTTTGGAGACTCGAATCAAGCGTGACCGCGACCCGTTGGGCGTGGGGCAACGCCACATCGGCGGTCGAGGATCCGCTACTGGGAACACTGAGCGCGGCGCTGTGTGCTGGGGCAGGGATCCCGGCGGCGACCAGCACACCGATGGCGGCCGCCACGCCCGCCACGCTCAGGAGGGTTCGCCGCACGACAAGCGCTGGTCGACTTGATGGGTCGGCTCGGTTGCCAGCCAGCGACAGGAGCCAGCGGCGGAGCTGGTCCGTTTGTGATCCGACGGTGGGCATCACGTGCTCGAGCACTGGTCGCAGCGCACACCACAGTGCGAGTCCACCCAGCAGCGCGACCTTCGTGCCGAACTCGGTGTGCTGTGTCGCAGCCAGCGCGGCGGCAACAAACGCGATCCCAGCACCAAAGACGATGCGCGCCACTCGGCCGCGGGGCGCGGTATGAGGATCGGTGATCATGAAGAACATGAAGACCAGCACCTCGGGAGAGGTCACAAGCACCCACCAGTAGAGATCCCCAGAGATGGGGCCGAGATGCCACTGGGCGGTCATGGCATGTCCGCGGGCGGCAACGACAGCCGTGCACGCCACGAACGTGACCCAAAAGGCGATCGTCATGCCCACCATGTGGACTCGCGCGGCGAGTATCAGCCCACCCGCGACGATCAACACCAGCGCCACGATCAGGGCGGGGCCCATTGGCGCCCACCAGAAGTCGAGCGGATCGGCACGAGCCGAGCCGAGGACCAAGAAGCACACCAGCAACCCGAGGTTGGAGGGATTGAAGAGTGGCTGCCCGCGCGAGCGGTCCCGGAGCCAATACTTGGAAAGCAACGCCAACGCGGCGGTCCCGGCGAAGATCCACGCCCCGTGCAGACTCCACCATTGGCCGTGCACCGTGCCGGGCACTCGCAGGATGAACGCGACGCCGCTGCCGGTCAGCAAGGCACTCGCCGGCCAGGCGAGCATGCGCTGTCGCCACCAGACGATCGCAATCTCCAGCAACGCGCAGGTGCCCATCGCCACGAGGATCTGAGCGATCGAGAGCTGAAAGCCGAACGACGCTTGTCCGAAGGCCTGCAGGGACAGGATGATGGCGGCGACCTGCAGGCGCGGATCCCGCCACGAGGGAAGTATCACCGGATACCGCCGTCCACCGACGCAGATCGATCGCTGGGTCGCCCCGGCCGGCCACGCAGTGCTGTGGGTCTCCATGCGAGCTCGCTCTACCAAGAAGTCACGCGAGTCAACTGAGCCGAACATAACGTCGGAAGACTCCCGATCCGAAAGCAACGCCGGTGACTCGCAGTCTTCGAAACCGCGAGTGACCCCGCTCGTATCGCTGGCGAAGCTGTGGCCGAGACGGTCGTCAGCGCTACACGCAGAGGGCACCCTCGGCCGCTTGGCCTGTCGTGTCCGTGCCGATCGGCGGTCCGAGGACGATGGTGCCCGTGTCTACCGTCATGGTCCCGCCCGAGAGGGTCCAGGGGAATCGGTCCATGCCTCGGGGCGCGGGGCCGCCTCGCTTCTCACCAACTCGGTTGTACTTCGAGCCGTGGCAGGGGCACTCGAACCACTGGGAGGTCTGGCACCACGGCACCCGGCACCCGAGATGCGGGCACCGCTGGTACAGAGCCACGTACCCCTGTTGCAGGCCGGCCAGGATGACCGGCGCGTATACCTTCTTGGCCTTCGGCAGCGCGCCCTTCGGGTATGGCTGCACGTACGTCTTCGCGGTGGCGTTGTAGTACGGCTGCTTCGTGGCGATCGCGGCGTCGATGTCTGCTTTGCTGCCGATGGTGATCTTGCCGCCAAAGCCGCTCGCGCTCGATAAGTTCGGCCACAAGAAGCCGACGGCGGCGGCCCCGAAGGCACTCAGGCCAAGCGCGATGCCGGCCAGGATCCCCCGGTTGAAGAACTGGCGCCGGGTGATCCCCAGCTCCTCGTCGCTGACCGGCTCGTAGCGGGTCACGCTCCTCGGACCGGCGGGAACCGGGACGCTCAGGCCGCCTTCGATGGCCCGCCGAGCCGCGGCCGGGCGCTCAGGCCGATCCTCAGGGGCGCTCGGCTCCGACGCGGCGGGGCCGGGCTCCGCCGGCGTGGGTCGCGGATCGGACGAATTCGCCCGGCGGGTCTCAGCGCTGGGCGGCCCGGCGTCGCGTCGGCGGGTGGCGACGACGAACACCAAGGCCAACCCGCCCAGCACAACAAGGCCAACGACGAGGACCATGTCCGCCCTCCTGACTCGGCGAACAGCGCGACCGCGATCGCTTTAATTGTATTATGCAATAGATGTAGCAGCCACCCATTTCGCCCGGGGTGGGCCCCCAGCTGGCATCATTGCGATGCGGTGCCCGCTTGCTCGCCCGCTCGGGCGCTGAAGGAAAGTCGACGGGTGTCGTCGTCGCAGGCGCAACCATCGGCGCCGGGACCCCAGCGCCCGTCTCCCGCTGCTGCCGTCGCCGACTCTTGCCCGTATCAATTGTACTACTACACTTGATGCTATATACAGCGAATGCCCGGGACGCAAGCGCGCAGAGCCCGCGCTGCGGCCACCTGGGAACCTCGACCGAACAGAAGGAGGATCATGCCGAACTATCAGTTGCCCGACCTCACGTACCACTACGCCGCCCTCGAGCCCTACGTGTCGGGGCGAATCATGGAGCTGCACCACGACAAGCACCACAAGGCGTACGTCGATGGAGCGAACCGGGTGCTCGAACGCTTAGCTGAAGCGCGTACGACGGGTGAGTTCGACTCGATCAACCAGCTAGAGAAGAGCCTCGCATTTCACCTCTCCGGTCACGTCCTCCACTCGCTGTTCTGGCGCAATCTGTCTCCACACGGCGGTGACAAGCCGGCCGGCGACCTCGCGGCAGCCGTCGATGAGCACCTCGGGTCCTATGACCAGTTCCGAGCACAATTCAGCGAAGCGGCGAACAGCATGCAGGGCTCGGGTTGGGCCGCACTGTCATGGGATCCCCTCGGCGCCCAGCTGATCATCGAGCAGGTCTACGACCACCAAGGCAACGTCGGTCAAGGCGGCCCGCCGTTGTTGGTCCTCGACATGTGGGAACACGCCTTCTACCTCCAATATGAGAACCGCAAGCAAGACTGGACTGACGCGTTCTGGCACCTCGTCAACTGGGAAGACGTCGAAGCGCAATTCGCCAAGGCCCGCAGCATCGATCTCGCGCTTTGATGAAGCGGTACCTCCGAACCAGGCGACCGGGCGGTCACATCGTGTACCGGAGGTTGCGCGCGGCTCGGTCGCCGAGCTCGGGATCCCCGGTCCAGCGGACCGTCCCGGCGTCGATGGGATCCTGCGGGTCGATGCGTCCGCAGGCCAGCTGCACGAAGGTGAGCGAGTCGGTCGTCAGCTCAGCGTCGGCTCGGTTCACGTGCTCGACGACCTTGGCCCGGCCGTCGACGGCGACCGCGAGGGTCGCGGTGGACGGGACCGGTCAGGTGGAAGACGATGCTGTGGCCATCAGGCAGGCCGACCTTCTTGCCCACGATGTAGCCGAGGGCGCCTTCGACCTCGTCGACCGCGAGCTCGCCTCGGCGCCCCCCGTCCTCGGTGGGGCGTCCCAGGGGGACGGTGATGTCTCGCTCGTGGACCCAGAAGTCGAAGACCCGGATCGTCATGAACTGCCCGTAGGTCGCGCGCGCCGACGGGGGTCCAGGACGGCCGCTCGAGGTCGTCCGCGGTGAGGCGGGCCAGGTTCTGGCGACGCTCGTCGAAGACCCGGCGGACCCGGGCCGTGAACGCGTCCGGGTCGAGGGATGCCGTGTCCTTGGTGAAGGCGCCGACCTGACCGAACGGGGGCGGCGTGGTGGCGTCCTCCGGGAGCCAGCCGACGAGCATGTCGTCGATGGCCGCGAGATGGACGATCACGTCGCGGACGGTCCAGTCGGGGCACAGGGACTGGACCTGCCAGTCATCGGGCGCCATGGTCTGGCACAGCTCCTCGATGGCCCGGTAGGACTCGTCGAGCTCGTCCCGGATCGTGGTCAGGTCGGTCACGGTGTCTCCTTCTGGACCGTGATCCAGTCGCGCGCCTCGAGGTACGGGCGGAACACGGTCGCGATCTCCCGGAGGTCCGCCGGCCGTTTCGGCTGCTGCAGCTCGTAGAGGTGCGGAAACTCGAGCCAGCCGGTCACGAGCTCCCAGAGGCGGACCGCGTCCGGACCGGTCGGCGGGTCGATCAGGACCGGACCGAACATCGCCCGGTCATCCGCGAAGACGAGCGTGGGCACGCCCCAGCCGCCGAGCGCGGTCACCCGGTCGTGATCGGCCTTGACCTCGTCGCTCGTGCTCGGGTCCTCGATGGCCTCCGCGACTAGGGAAGGGTCGAGTCCGAGGTCGGCGACCAGCGCCTCCGCCACCTCCCGCCGGTGGGGCTTCAGGCCCTCGAGGTGCAGGGCGGTGCCGGCCCGCAGGTACCAGGCGTCCAGGACGTCGGGATCGATGCGCCGGAGCCGAGCGCCGATCCGCATCATCGACCACCCGTACGACCACTCCCGTTCCCAGGGGTGCTTCTTCCCCTCGGCTCGGTTGATCTCCTCCAGGCTGAAGAACCGCCAGCCAAGGTTCAGGCCGAGTTGATCGCGGACGTCGCGAATCCACAGCGAAGTCTGGTAGGCCCATGGACACATCGGATCGAAGTGGAAGTCCACGGCATCCATCGAAGGCACAACGTAGCGGACCGGCATCGGTACACGCTCACGACGGCGACAATCGACGGCGCCCGGGGCGGGGTCACGACTTCCCAACCGCGTACGCGTAGGCATGTTGACCAATGTTGCAAGGATCTGGATGCCCTCCGGGGTTTCATTGAGATCGTCCAGCCTGCAGTCCAAAACAGGGCCGGCGCTGACCTAACTAATAGGAGTCCCCAATCCCCTGCAAGGGGGGATGGAACCGTAGGCACGAGGCGCTTCAGTGGGATCGGATGAGCGACGAGCTGCAGCGGTAGATCGATTCCAGAGGGCTATGACCCCCGCGGGCTCGTTGGCATACCGCGTTCATGGTTCGGCTCTGCGGTGACGCGCGCGCTGAGGGCCTGGACTCGTTCGAGGGAGTGGGCAAGCACTTGGTCGTAGGTCATGGCGATGCCTCGTGCCTCGGCGGCTGCGAGTTCGTCGGGGTCGAGGCGCTCGTCAAGTACGGCGAACGCAGCGGCACGGCGCCCCTCGGTTACGCCGGCGCGACGGATTCGTGGAAGCGCTCCACGCTCGAGCGCGGCTCGAAGCTCTGCTGCGGTGACGGGGTCGCCATAGCGGATGAACAGAGGTATGGCCAGGTCCAGGACGGTCGAGGTGCTGCTGCGGTCAGCGCGATAGCCAACATCTCGAACGGATGCTTCGAGAGCCTCGAGGGCTTCGGTGGGCGTGCCGTGCCGGAGGTGGTGGAGCGCCAGCATGCTGAGCGCGCCACTGCGGTTGAAGGTGTTCTCGCCGCCGCCGGTGAGGCTTCGGCGGAGCCACTCGCCGGCGCTGGGGTCACCGGACAAGACCAAGATGTAGCCGAGCGAGAAGTACGCGCCGCTCATGATTGAGGGGCATTCAGCTGCAGTTGCGAGTTCGACTGCCTCCTCAGCTGCGGCGCGGGCTTGGGTCAGGTATTCGGCACCCCGGAACGAGAGTCCGGTGGCGGCCAGCCCTTGCGCCATCGCGATGTCGGCTGGGTTCTCGGCCGCTCGACCCGCGGCGAGCGCTCGGTCGAAGTGAGTCGCTGGGTCGTCCCGAGCTGTCCAGAGCGCCACGTTGCCGAGCGCACACTCTGCGATCCAACGCGCCGGATCTGCTTCGCGGGACAGTCGAACGGCCTCGTCGGCAAGCTCGACGGCTCGGTCGTAGTCGCCGTTGGCGCGCGCGAGTTCGCCCGAGACTGCCAGCGCCGTTGGGTAGAGCGGGTGTTCGGCGACGTTGTCGAGGTCGAGCGTGGCTTCTACGAGTCCGGCGAGGAGGCGAGCTTGGATCGCCCAGAACGCCTGACGCGAAAAGGCGCTGACAATCCGAAGGGCGCCGGCGACTTCTTCGGTCTCGATCGCCCAGCCCAGCGCGCTGCGCAGATTCTCTGCCTCGGGCGTAAGGCGTCGGGTCCAAAGCGCTTCGTCGACGGTTCGCAGGCCCTGGCCTGCCTGCTCGGCGAACTCGACGAAGTACTCAAGATGTCGATCACGCGTCGCGACGGTGTCGGCGGCGATGGCGCCGAGCCGTTCGAATGCGTACTGGCGGATCGTCTCCAAGAGCCGGTATCGAGTCCAACCGTGGTGCTCCTCAACCGTGAGCAGCGACTTGTCGACGAGGCGGCTGAGCAGATCCCACGTCTCATCCTCGCCGCCGCCCTCGGTGACCAGCTCTGCTGCTTCCAGGGTGAAGCCCCCCGAGAACACCGACACCCGAGCCAAAACGGCCCGCTCCGGCTCATCCAGGAGGTCATAGGACCAGTCGACCGCGGCTCGCAGCGTCTCATGGCGCGAGACGCCCCGGCGCCGGCTCCCCGAGAGGAGTGCGAAGCGACGATCCAGCCGCTCGGCGATCTCACTCGGCGACAAGGAGGTGGCTCTCGCTGCCGCCAACTCAAGCGCTAAGGGGATCCCGTCCAGGTGGCGACAGATCTCCAACACGGGACGGAGGTTCTCGGCGTCGACGCGGAACTCGGGCCGCAGCATCTGTACCCGATCCACGAACAACCGCACCGGCGCGCTCGACAACGCCTCTTCGACATCCAACGTGTCGTCTGGAACACGCAGCGGTCGCACCGGCCATAGGCGTTCGCCCTCGAGAGCTAGCGCCTCGCGGCTCGTCGCGAGCAGGCGCAGCCGCGGACACCTCGAACTGGCCTCCTGCGCGAACGCCGCGATCCCGTCGATGAGGTGCTCGCAGTTGTCGAGCACTACCAAAAGAGCTTTGGCCTGCAGGAACTCGAGCACCGCGTCCAACACGGGCAAGCCCCCACGCGGCACGACACCCAGCGACGTGGCCACAGCCATCGCGACACCATCTTCGTCCGAAACCGACGCCAAATCGCAGAACCACGCCCCGTCCTCAAAGTCGACGGCGACCTCGTCTGCGACCTGTAACGCCAAGCGCGTCTTGCCCACGCCTCCCACCCCGAGCAACGTCACCAACCGCGACTGCTCGAGCAGTGCGGACACGGCCACAAGCTCCTCAGTGCGGCCCAAAAAACTCGTCGCTGGTACCACCACATTGCCCATTGAGCGGCCCAAAGAATGGAGCGGCGCGAACTCCGCATCCAATCCCGGTCCCACCAACTGAAAGATCCGCTCCGAGCGAGACAGGTCACGCAGCAGATGTTCCCCAAGCTCAACCAAGTCCAGATCCTCGGGAAGCACGTCTCGAGCCAACTCTTCGGTCACCAAGGACACCAACACCTGACCACCGTGCGCGACTGCCATCAGCCGAGCTGCCCGGTTCAACGCCGGGCCGAAATAGTCATCGGCGCGAAGCTCCGCCGCGCCGGTATGGACCCCCATCCGAACCCGCAGCCGCTCGACTCCCACCCAAGGCTCAACTGCCATCCCACGCTGGCCCGCCGCCGCGGCCCGCAAGGCACCCTCGGCGTCGCCAAACGCGGCGTGTAACCCGTCCCCAGTGGTCTTCACCACCACCCCACCGTGACCCTCAACCACGTTCCGCAGGATCTCATCGTGGCGGGCCAACGCCGAGCGCATCGCCTCCGGGTGCTCCTCCCACAGACGCGTCGACCCCTCAAGATCGGTGAACAGAAACGTCACCGTTCCCATCGGCAACCCAGCCACTCCCACCCCCTTTCCGTTCGCATCAGTCGCACAGGTCAATACCGGCGGCGCAGGAGGGCTCGCCGAGGTTCGACGATCCTCAGTCGCCAGAGGGTCCCGGCGCGGTTCCCGCTATGGAGGCGATGTGCGTCCGGATGGCTTGTTGTGACCATTCGATCATTTGCTCATAGGACATGTTGGCGCCTCGATCCGCGAGTCGTTGGTAGGCATCATCGCCGAGGGAACCTCTGGCGGCCTCGACGGCTTGCTGGTGCTCAAGGTTCGTCTGCCCCGCCGGGTCACCGATGTGCGCAATTGCTGCGAGTGGGCCTTGGTCGGTGATTCCGGCGACGGTCGCGACCAGGTCGTAGGCCCCGGACGCGGCGAGGAGGTTCGCGGCGAACCAGATGATTCCGAGTGCTGTGGGTCGGTTGCCGACCCGATCGGCATGGGCTTGTCCGGTCAGTACGGCTTCGAGGCCGCCTCGGGTGTCGCCGAGAACGTGTCGGATCTGGGCCAGCAGCTCGAGCACATCCGCGTAGACGACGTCGCTGGCTCCTTGCTCGGTCAAGCTGATGCTCTCTTCGAGGGCCGCTAAGGCTTCTTCGGGTCGGCTGCGCCACCACGCCCACGCGTAGGCGTAGAGGGCGATCACCAGATTCGACGGATTGCCAAGTTCACGTGCTCGCGCCAGCAGCGGCTCGATCTCTTCTCGTGCCCGCTCAGTGTCATCTACGAGCGCCGAGAAGATCACCACGATCAGGCTGAGGTTCAGGGCGCCCCAGGCATTCCCGAGGGCCTGGAGCTGTTCTGCAGCCTGGCGCAGCATTTCGGAGCCCTGCGCGAAGTCACGCAGCGCCACCACCATCGCGCGCCCCGCCCACGCGAGGGCCGGCTGTTGACAGGTTGGCGGGACTCCGTCGGCGACCGCGGCGGCCCCGAACCGCTCGGCGGCTTCTGGGTCGCCGCGGTTGAGGGCACCGAAGGCGGCGGTTCCGAGCACCGCTGCTCGTAGCTCAAGGGGTACACCGCTGAGTCGAGCGGTGGCCCGCTCGGCCCAGGCACCAATTCCACAGAACCGGGCTGTGGTGACGAAGATCCCCAGCCAGGCGATGATCCCGAGTCCCAGCTGCACGTCGTGTGTGCTGTCGGCATCCAACGCCCAACCGACGGCCGCTCGGAGGTTGTCAAGCTCGCCGAGCGCGGTCGTCGACGCTTCGAGTTCCTGGTCCGTCATGAGTTGCGGGCCGAACCGTTCCGCAAGACCGGCGTAGTAGCTGGCATGTCGGCGCCGGATCGCCTCGATGTCATCTCGGCCTCGAAGCTGCTCACGGCCGTACTGACGAATGGTCTCCAACATGGCGTAGCGAGTTGCGCCGAGGCTCTGTCCATCAGTGTGCAGCATCGACTTGCGAACCAAGCTCGCCAGTGCCTCGATGACCTCCCAAGAATCGAGCCCGTCCCCGGCCACCGCGGTCGCGGCCTGGGATTCGAAGGAACCGGGGAACACGCTGAGCCGATCGAAGACCAGACGCTCAACGTCGTCGAGCAGCGAATACGACCACTCAACTGTCGCCCGCAACGTCTGATGCCGCTCGACGCCGCCCCGCCGGCCGCCGCTGAGCAGACGGAACCGCTCGTCCAGCAGTCCGGCGATCTCGGTCGGACTCATCGAGACGATGCGAGCCGCCGCCAGCTCGATCGCCAGGGGGATTCCATCCAAGCGTTCGCAGATCTCGCCCACCGCGGCCTGCATCGTCCCATCAAGCTCAAGGTCGGGGCGCGCCGCCTCGGCCCGGTCGAGGAACAGCTGGACCGCGTCCCCAGTCCCGATCGACCGGAGCCCATACACGCGCTCCCCCTCAGCTGACAGCACCTCCCGGCTGGTGGCCAGCACATGGACATGCCGCGCAATCTCGAAGCACGAGCTCGGCGAAGTGAGCCGCCTCATCAAGCAGATGTTCGCAATTATCCAGCAGCACCAACGCATGCTTGGTACGTAGGAACTCGACCGCGCTCTGCTCATAAGACAACCCAGGACGTTGCGGGACGTCCAACGCGGCCGCGACGACCTCCGCCAATCCCTCCGCATCGGTCGCAGCCGCGAGCTCGCACAACCACACCCCATCCCCGAAATCGGAGACAAGATCCGCGCCGGCCTGGATCACCAGCCTGGTCTTGCCGACGCCACCGACACCGGTCACCGTCACGAGCCGATTGTCCCGGGCGAGATCCGTCACAGCCTTCACCGCCGCCTCCCGCCCGATGAAGCTCGTCAACTGAACCGGAAGATTGCCCAGGAACACATCGAGCGAACGTAACGCCGGGAACTCCGAGACCAGACCCGTCCCGCCGAGTTGGAACACACGCTCCGGGCGCGACAAGTCGCGCAGCCGATGCTCACCCAGATCAACAAGCTCCGAGCCCGCCGGGAGCTGATCCCGGACCAACAATTCGCTCGCCTGAGAAACCAGCACCTGACCGCCGTGCCCCGCTGCCATCAGCCGCGCCGCTCAATTCAGCGCCGCACCGAAATAGTCGCCATCACGGAACTCGGCCGCCCCGGCATGGATCCCCATCCTCACCCGCAAAGGCGCGGTCGTCCCCCACGCCTCCGCCCCCAGCTCGCGCTGGCCGGCCGCGGACGCCTCCAGCGCGTCCGCAACCGAAGCAAACACCGCGTGGAGCCCATCGCCCGTGGTCTTCACGACATGGCCACCCTGACGCTCGACCGCGCCCCGCAAGATCTCGTCGTGCCGCGCCAACGCTCGCCGCATCGCTTCGGGCTCGTCCTCCCACAGCCGCGTCGAGCCAACCAGATCCGTGAACAGAAACGTCACAGTCCCCGTCGGCCACCCAGACACACCCACCCCCTCCGCGGCCCATCAGTACAGCACCCCGCCGACACGTCTACGCCCCAAACCCAGAACGCTCACCACACCAAGTCAAAGCACCCCAGAGATGAGCAACTCAACGCAGGAAACCACTCCCAATCTCGCCAACCCGACTACCAGGATGGATACACCCTTGATCCCATGAAGGAGCGGGGCCTCCGCTCCCCGTGACGGCCCGAGCGGCATGCTCGGGTTGCTCACTGTCACCGAGAAGGGAGGCCCGCTGTGTCGCAACAGTACGTGGGGATTGATCTGCATCGCCGGCGTTCGGTGGTGGTGCGGATGGATGCGTCAGGTGAGACGTTCTCGACGGTCAGCGTCGAGAACGACCCAGTCGCCCTGTCTGCTCAGATCGCTGAGGCCGGCCCAGATGTCGACGCGGTGCTCGAGGCGACCTATGGGTGGTATTGGGCGGCCGATCTCTTGGAAGCCGCGGGAGCTCGGGTGCACTTGGCCCATCCGTTGGGGATTGCGATGTTCGCCCACCAGCGGGTCAAGAACGATCGTCGCGACGCAGCGAACCTGGCCGACTTGTTGCGCCTGGGCCGCCCGCCGGAGTCTTGGATCGCGCCGCCTGAGGTCCGGGAGGTTCGCGAGTTGGTGCGGTATCGAGCCAAGCTCGTCGCGTTGCGCTCGGGGCTCAAGGCTCAGGTGCATGCGGTCCTCGCCAAGGAAGGAGTCGCAGTCGCCGTCAGTGACCTTTTCGGGGTGGCTGGCAACCGGATGCTCGACGAGCTTGAGCTCGCGGCCCCGTATGCGGCACGCATCGCATCGCTGCGTGAACTCATCGCGCTCTATGACCGTGAGGTCGCTCGCTTCGAGGCCGACGCCCAACGGCGACTCAGCCGACATGACGGCTATCGAGTCATCCAAGCCATCCCCGGAGTCGGGCCGGTCCTGGCCGCAGTCTTTGTGGCCGAGATCGGCGACGTGACCCGCTTCCCGGGACCCAAGCAACTCACCTGCTGGGCTGGACTGACCCCCCGTCACCATGAGTCCGACACGGTCGTGCGACGCGGCTCGATCACCAAGCAAGGCTCACGGCTGGTGCGCTGGGCAGCCGTGGAGGCCGTCGCCCGCCAGCGTGGCGCCACCAAGATCCAGGTCGACCGTCGACGCATCGCCGAGCGACGCGGCAAGAGCGTCGCGGCCGTCGCCGCGGCGCGCAAGGTTCTCACGCTCGTCTACTACGGCTTACACGACGGAGACATCCGTGCCCTGCGCCAGCCAAAGGCAGCGTGAGACGACTCGGACCCCAGCGGAGTGCGCGCTCGCTGAGCTGCGTGACCCCCAATCTTTGGCGCGGTCGAACCTTTGACTGAGCCCACCCGCTGAGGCCGAACGGCTCCATGCCGCCACCAGCGCGGCGAAGGGATGCACGGCAGCCGAGTCAGGCCTGCCCACAACCACGGTCATGCACTGGAGCCACCAAACGCACCTTGACAACACCCGCTCCTTCAGGGATGCAGCTCACGCCCTACCGGGCGTGAGCTGCCCAAGGTGGTAGCGCGCTGGTAGTTGGTAGCGCTCCGGTCCGAGTGGCTGGTAGCCGTTGCGGGCCCGCGGCACGGGCGCGTGGTAGGTCGATTGGTAGGTGCGTGCGGACCATCGGCAGGTACTGCGGCAGGTCCGCTGCCGCAGACGCCGACTCCGGAGGTCCGCCTGATGTCTGAACCCGTGCTCACCCCAACACCTGTCGAGCCACGCAGCGCTGACCGGCCGGTCTTGCTGAGCCCCGAGGAGCTGGCGGGTGTGCTTGGCGTGCCGGTGGCAACGATCTATCGCTGGCGAAGCCACGATGAGGGCCCGCACAGCTTCCGGATCGGTCGCCACGTCCGCTACCGCCTCGACGAGGTCGACGAGTGGCTCGACTCGAGAAGGGACCAGGTTTCGCGTCCGAACGAGCTGCGGGCCTGATCGTCAGTCATCGGCAGCCGTCGGTCTCGCCCTCGAGCGCGAGCCGGTTGAGGCGCTTCATCACGACGTCGCTCGTCTGCGGCAGCAGGTGGCCGTAACGATCCAGGACGGTGACGACGCTGGTGTGGCCCGCTCGTTGAGCGATCTCGGTGGGGCTTGCCCCAGCGGCGATCCACAAGGCGACCGCGCTGTGGCGGAGATCGTGGATGCGAAAGCCGTCGAGGCCAGCTTCCGTGACGGCAGGATACCAGAACCGCTGCCGGAACAGGCGGTGGCGGACCGGGCCGCCACCGGGCGCGGTGAAGACCAGGTCGTCGTCGCGGCCTCCAGCGGGCATGGCTGCCGTGAGGGCGCTGACGACGATCTCGGGGATCGGCACGGTTCGACGACCGGCGCGGGTCTTCGGCGGTCCGAAGATGATGTCGCCGCTGATCTCGACCGAGATCTCGGCCACCTCGACCTGCCCGCGCCGCAGGTCGACCCGACGCCACCGAAGCCCCACGAGCTCGCCCAGTCGCAGCCCGCCGTATGCGCCCAGGAGGACGAACGCCTCGTAGCGCGGGTGGATGGTGCTGGCCAGGCCTCGGATCTGCGAGGGTCCGATGAAGCGCATCTCCTGGCGCTGAACGCTCGGGAGGCGAACGTCGTCACAGGGGTTCCTGGGGAGGAGTCGGCTCCTGACCGCGCCGGCCATCGTCTTGCGCAGGATCTGGTGGCACTTGTGCACGGTGGTCGGCGACAGCCGCGCCGAGAGCCCGTTCACCCAGGCTTGGACGTCCTCGTGGGCGATGCGGGCGAGGGGCGTGTCACCGAAGGCCGGCAGGATCTGGGTCCGGACATAGACCTCGTCGCGGGCAAGCGTGCTCGGGCGCAACGCGTGCCGCTCGGAGTCCCGGAAGCGGATCACCCAGTCGCGAAGGCGCATCCGGCCCCGAGCGGGGTCGATCCATGAGCCCTCCGCCTTGGCGACCTCGGCGACGGCGAGGAATCGCTCGGCGTCGCTTCGCTTGGCGAACTGCTTGGACCGCTCACGCCCGTTGGGTGCTCGATACCGAGCCAGGTAGGCGGTGCCACCACCGTCGAGCCTGCGCCGTCGTACGTATCCCATCGCCCGCTACCCGCCCGGCCGCGGACTTCCCGCGGACTTTCGCGGACTTTTCGCGGACTTGGGACGGCTCCGCCGGCGGGGACACGCGCCGGGATGGGTTGTGACCTGGGGTTTTGTGGTGGGCGGTAGAGGATTTGAACCTCTGACCCCTTCCGTGTCGACGAAGTCAGGAGGATCTTGCACTGGCCGGCTGAGGCGCGAAATGAGTCCCGACCTGCGAAAACACTTGGCAGTAGTTCTCGTCGCTTGTCGGCGTTTTTCGTTCTCCCGCGGCCCAGCCGCGGCCCAGGGCCTGACGGCGATGTCAGGTCCCCGAAGCTGGTGGGAGTCGAAGTGGGCTCGCAGGCGCGGCCACTGCGCCAGCGTGTGACCGTGATGAACCCAGCGATCGCGTGACCTGCCGAACGTGCGGCGTAACGTGGAAGCGTGGCGACTGACCCGCTCGATGTCGAGGACGACTTCCGCAGCACCGTCGCGGGCGTCCGAAGTGAGCTCATCGCCGCGGGCGAGAACAAGGCTCCCGCGGGCGGCGAATACGCATCGCCGCTGGGACCCGAGGAGCGGGAAGCCATTGTGCGCCTCGTCCGCGACGGCACCTATCACAAGGCTGCCGCCAAGATCGGAAAGATCGACCCCGAGCTCGCGGATCAGTAGCAACAGCCCCCTTGGCCCGTGGTCCTGGTCATCGATGATGCACTGTTATTGACCGTCCTGGCTGGCAGCGCGGCGTCCGAGCTCGGGGACGCCACCAGGCGTGGTGAACTCTTTACGACTGGCAGCTGGTACTACCGGCTGGCTCGCGCCGCACATGACCGAGGCTTCACCGGCGCGCTCTCCTCGGCCCTCAACGCGCTCCCGCCGAAATCGACAGGAAAGGGCATTGGCAAGCCTCGACGCGCTCCCGCCAGAGGTCGGCCTGCTCGGCATGCGTCGGCTAGTGCCCGTCATGCGACGCCTCGACACCGGTCGGCGCCTCAACTTTCTCACCGCCGAAGCCGTCGCTACCGCGGCGATCCTCGCTGGAAGCCTCCGAACGACAACCGAGTCTCGCCTGCTCAGTCACGCCTGTCGTGTACTCGGCATCGACCACCGAGTGATTTCGCCGTAGCAATAGGGACAACGACGAGGGATCGGATCGCGTCGTCGGTAGCCACGGCACCCACGTTGCGCACGACATACCTGTCGTCGATGAGGTTGGGTCGAGCGATCAAGCGAGCGATGCCGATGGCTTGCCCGCGGCATGTACTCGACGCCAACTCCCATCATGGGCGCCTGGCGTGCTGCCATCACGGAGCGGTTCGGGATACCGATAGGGATTCCGGTCGCGATCAGCCGGTGAATCGCGGCCGCCTACTGTCAGCGGCCCAGATCGCGACCAGGACCCTCCGATATCGCTAGGCCCCGGTGTGATTCATCTCGGACCTGTTGGGCGAGGAGGTGGTCGATGGCGGGCGCGGGGATGGGATGGGAGAAGCAGAACCCTTGGATCTGGTCGCAGCCGAGCTCTTCGAGGCGCTTGAGCTGGTAGGGGTGTTCGACGCCTTCGGCGACGGTGAGCAGGTTGAAGGTGTGCGCGAGTCGCAGGATGGCCTGGATGAGCGCGTCGGCCTCGGCCCCGATGGTGACGCCATCGATGAACGCCTTGTCGATCTTGAGGACGTCGACGGGGAGGCTCTTGAGGGCACCCAGCGAGGAGTAGCCGACCCCGAAGTCGTCGATCGCCAGGCGAACGCCGGTGGCTTTGAGCTCGGTGAGGCGCGCGATCGCAGCCTCAGGCTCGGCGATGAGGATGCTCTCGGTGATCTCCAGGGTCAGCGAGCCCGGGTTGAGGCCGGTGTCGGTGAGGATCCGACAGACGTCGTCGACCAGTCCTGGCTCGGCGAGCTGTCGAGGTGACACGTTGACCGCGATCGTCAGACTCAACTCGGGGTGCGCAAGTTGCCACACACGGGCTTGTCGGCAGGCCTGGGTGAGCACCCAGCGGCCCAGGTCGACGATGAGGCCGTTGTCCTCGGCCAAGGGGATGAACTCCATCGGCATGAGGAGTCCGCGTCGTGGGTGCTGCCAGCGCACCAGCGCCTCGAGGGCCACGACTTGCCCGGCGCTGAGTGACACGACCGGCTGGTAGTGCAAGATGAACTCGTCGCCGACGATGGAATGGCGCAGATCTGACGCCAGCTCGAGGCGTGCGACGGCCTCGGAGTGCATCGACGGTTCAAAGACCCGGTAGCAGCCCTTGCCGTGGTTTTTGGCGCTGTACATCGCCGCGTCGGCGTTGCGGAGCAGGCCCTCAGCGTCGACCCGGCCGTCTGAGACAACCGTGACGCCGATGCTGGCCCGCACCGCGGCCTCCGTGCCCCCGATGAAGAAGGGTGTCTCGAACGTGTCCATGACACGTTGTGTGATCTCACGAGCCTCGTCGATGCCGGCGAGGCCTTCGAGGAGGATCGCGAACTCGTCGCCGCCGAGACGCGCGGCCGTATCGCTGGGCCGCAGCACATCGCGTAAGCGTTGCGAGACGGTGATCAACAACTCGTCGCCCGCGGTATGTCCAACGCTGTCATTCACGGTCTTGAACGCATCGAGATCCAACAACAGGACGGCGACACTCGATAATTCACGGGCAAGGCGTTGGAGCGCATGCTGGACCCGGTCGTTGAACAACGCGCGGTTGGCCAGGTTGGTCAACGAGTCATGGAACGCCTGATGCTCAAGCTCCTCCTCCAAGGCGTTTCGCTGGGTGACATCCTCGATGGCGACCAAGACCGCAGGTCGACCCTCAAAGATGAGCTCATGTCTTCGTACCTCCACGCTGATCACGCGGCCGTCCTTGAGCTGGTGTCGCCCGGCTGCCTGCGAGACACGTTGGCCTTGCTCGTCGGTCTCTTCACGTGCGAGCAGCGCCGTCGGATCAGCGGACGGCCGAATATCAGTCACCCGTCGAGCAAGGAACTCGGAACGGGAATACCCGTAATGACGAACCGCCGCTTCGTTGACCTCCAAGAACGCCAACGTGTCAGCATCGAACACCCACATCGGCTGGGGATTCGCCGCGAAGAGCTGGCGTGCCTCGGCCAGCGCCGCGGCGGTGTCGAGCGCGGCGGCGGCATGGCGCGCGTACGCGTCGAGCAGCTGGCGCTCCTGGGTGAAGAACTCGCCAGTACCCGGATAGAACGCGACGAGGTGTCCGTAGCGATGCCGGGACGACTCGACCGCCGCGATCAGCCGGGCACCCTCTTCGTCAGCCAGGGTCCCGTCCTCAAGCGCCGTGACGAGGCGCCGCACCTCGTCGTCGGCGAGCCCCGAGTGATGGACCCGCATCTCGGCGTTCGGCGTGACACGAACCGCAAGAAGATAGCGAGGCGCCCTGACCGCCAGGCCGGCTCGGCGAGTGATCCCCGCGAGCACTGTTTCCACGTCGTCCGCCGACACCAGCTCCGCCGCGGTCGACTGGAGCGTCTCGAAACGCGACGTCAGAGCCGCCAGCTCACGCTCGAGGTGCTCGACACGCCGCGCGGCATCCGACGTCGCCGTCGTGGGATCCCACGTCACCCGGTACAGGCACTTATCGTCTCCCTCGGCCTCGCACTCGAGTTGCTCGACATGCGCGGGAGCCATCCCAAAGAGCGGTGGGGCCTGAGTGAGCACGCCGATGGTGACGTTGCAGGACTGGCGCGTGCGTCGTTGCCCGTTCGTGTTGCGGGCGCAGATCAGAGCGCGCGTCTCCTCGACCTCGAGCGCCTCCATCACCGAGATCGTCGTGTACTTGGCTGCCGTGCTCGCCACATTTCGCAGGACCTCGCCCGGAGAGCCCAGCGATCGCAGCAAGGCAGCGACCTCGGTCCCCGAGTACTGGGCGAGGAGCTGCGCGCCGATCGGGATCCCGACGTCGGGGTCGCCGGTCAGACGCTCCGCAGCATCGAGGAGCCCCAACCACTCATCGAGCGAGCTCCAGGTCGTGGTCTCCGAGAGCTGCTCGACCGACTTCTGGGACCTCGCGAGCTCAATCAGCTCGCCCGTCGCGGCCTCACCGAGCGTCTCTCGGATGTAGCGAACGACCAACCCCGTGGTCGCCCCCGAGATCTCCCCAGCCGCCGGGGCCTCCCCCATAATCCGAGCATCGGCCTGAAGCATGGGCCCCTTGATGCCCGAAGGCCGATCCCCCGCCACACCTACCGCCGCCACCACCGACACCCGACGGCGCAGCTAGAGCCCATGTGTGACGAGGCGGCGGGACGCTCGTGTCGCGGATTGTCTTGCCGGTGGTGCCGGGCGCTGATCCAGGCGGATAGACCAGGCGCGCCGACGCCACCGACGTGGCGGTAGTGCCGTCCGTCGGTGGTCTCACCGACGCGGTCGACCCCTGCGCGCGACGTGCCAGCGAGGTAAGCCTCCGGGCAACGCCGAGACCACAGGGCGCGCCTTGAGCAGCTGATCTGACCATGATCTGCCCCTGATCGGCTCGTCACGGACCTCTTGGTGGGCTCTTCAGACCGGTCGCACAGTGGCATCAACCACCAAACCCCGAGGTACGAGTGACGACTGCCCCCCGATTGGCAAGAGGGCTTCCCGTCCCATGCGAGGCCGCGGTTGCTGGCGCTGTCACCGGCCGCTACCGTCCGCTCGGTTCTGGGAGGCGTGATGACCCAGCGCCGATTCCATCCCACCGCGGCGGAAAGTCGCCGATCGACGGACGCAATCCAGTGTCCCGGCTGTCACACCCCCGTCGACGTCTCTCGACCGCCAGGCGTCGACTTCGACGTCCTGCACAATCAGACCATCGCGAACCACCCGACGGTCATCATCACCGTCGGGCGCATCGTCGTGCACCGCTGCTGGCTCTGCGCCGACGGCACCTGGCGATAAGCCGGCCCCGAGGGTCCGCCGAAACCCCGAGCCGAGACGACCCACCCCCCACGGCCGGCGACAGAGCCCATCGAGCACGACACGACCGGCCGACGCGGCCCTGACACGTGCCAGCACAGCCGCCCGATGCTGAACCAACATCCCTCGCTCGACGCGACACTCCTGCTCAGTTGCGGGCTCGCGCTTCGAGTTCCCGGCCCATCAGCTTCAGCTCGGTGCGCACCTGACGTCGGGCCAGCAGCGGCACCAGCACAGCGGCAACCAGCCGCTGGAACCAGCCACGCGGCCTGCTCTGCACAACGAAGCAGACCTCGGTGCCAGTCCGGTCATCACCAAGCGGCAGGGGCGCGAAACTGACCGTCTCGTCGGCGGGGATGAACGCCTCCGCGAGATCGCACACCCTGCTGGCCCGGACGGCCTCAGTCACACAGATCGTGCTCTCCGTCGTGAAGCCGGGCCCAAGACGGACTCGAACCCGATACTTCGATCCGATTCCGGGCTCAGCGCCCTCGATCTGAACGACCTCGCGGACGTTCCGGTTGTAGGCCGCCAAGTTCGAGGCGAAGTCGAGGCGATAGTCGAAGACATCCGCCGGGGGCACCGCGATGACGGCACGCTCCTCGATTCTGAACATCGGCCGAAGCCCTCCGGTTCGATCGCGCCCGCGAACTGCGCCACCGTCGACCACTCCAAGAGTCGATCGACTCCAACCCTCCGAACCGAACGCAAGTTGAGCAGATCGCCAGACACCCCGACGGTGTCACCCGGTCCGGCACCGAAGGCTGCCACCCAAACCCACCTCATCCGAACTGCAGGCGACGGTGCTCTTGGTACGAGGACCGAGGCCGCGTTCTTGCCCCAAGAGCGCCGCCATCGTCCATGGGCGTCGTCCCGACGATCACGGCGACCTCCGCGGTGCGGGCTCGGCCACCTCACCGCGTCTCCCGCGGTTTCGACGGGCGATCGTCAGGACAGAAAGTCGGGCACGTCGACATCGCCTCGGAGCTGGTCCTCGCGGGTCGGAGTCGGCGCGCGCTGGCGCGCCACGACAGTCTCGGCTGGCCCACGGTGTTCGGTCGGGGTAGGGATCCCCGCGGCAATAACGGTGACGCGACACTGAGCGCCGAGTGAAGGGTCGACGAGGGCCCCGAAGACTCGGTCGGTGTCGGCGCCGATGTGTTGGGCGATGAAGTCCGCGACCTCGTAGACCTCGAGGAGGCCGAGATCGGCGGCACCGGCGATGTTGCAGACCAGGGCACGCGCGCCGGCGATGCTCGTTTCGAGCAGCGGGCTGGTGATCGCAGCCTGGGCCGCCTGGCGGGCGCGGTCGAATCCCGAGGCCGTGCCGACCCCGAGGTGGGCTCGCCCAGCGTTCCGCAAGACCCGCAGCACGTCGGCACCACCGATGTTGAGGATCCCGGCGCGGCTAAGGATCTCGGTGATGCCGCGAACCCCCTGCGAAAGCGCCTCGTCGGCAAGCTCGAACGCCTCCGCGAGCGACGTCGCCGGCCCGGCGATCGCCAAGAGGCGATCATTGGCCACCACCACCAGTGTGTCGACACACGCTTCGAGGCGCTGCACACCCGCTTCGGCTTGGGCAGCCCGACGCCGCCCCTCGAACCCAAACGGGCGGGTCACCACCGCCAGCGCGAGCGCACCCCGCTCGCGTGCGACCGAGGCGAGCACCGGCGCGGCACCGGTCCCCGTCCCCCCGCCCTCGCCGGCGGTCAACACGACCACGTCGGCGCCCCGGCACAGCTCCTCGAGCTCCCCTCGGTGCTCCTCGGCCGCTTGGCGGCCAACCTCGGGATCGGACCCGGCGCCCAACCCCCGAGTTAAGCGACCGCCGATGTGGAGACGCACCGGGGCGCTGCTGCGGGCCAGCGCCTGGGCGTCGGTGTTGAGCGCGGCGAACTCCACCCCACGCACCCCGGCGTCGATGATCCGATTGAGGGCGTTGCCGCCGCCGCCCCCAACGCCGATGACCTTGATCACCGCCCCAGGTTCGGCTCGCAGGACCGCGGCGCCTGACCCGCCCCTCGGAACCTCAAGACCGGGACGGACAGTCGGCCGCTCCCGAGACCCCTCGGTCATCGATCCCCCACCGGCGGGGCAGCACCCGTGCGTTCCCCGAGCCGCCCAACCCCGCCAACTCCGCCGATCCTGCGCCCACCAGACGCCGGGCACAACCCCAGCCTGATCAGAGGCCTCGCTCAGCGGCCCCGTGGGCGCGCAGGCTCCCCTCCGAGACGCTCCCGCCAGGACCCAACGCGATCAAGCTCGGCCTGGCAGACGACTCGACCGTCTCCCGGTCAACTGATGTTGAAGGTGCTGCTGATGCTGCTGGTCAGGCCTGTCGCGGTCGCGGTGAGTGTGTAGCTCGTGCCAGACGTGTTGATCTTGCAGCCGGCGAAGGTGGCGACGCCGGACGAGGCGGCCTTCGGGTTCGCGTTGCACGTCAGGGTGGCGCCTGCCGTGCCGGTGCCGGGCGTGATCGTGAGCGTGACGCTGGCGGTGCTCGTCGTGACCGTATTGCCGTAGGCGTCTTGGATCGTGACCTTGGGCTGGGTGGTCCAGGCCGTGCCGGCGGTGCCGCCGCTGGGCTGTTGGGTGAAGGCGACCTGGGTGGCGGCGCCGGGGGTGACGTTGAAGGCGCTGCTCACGGCGCTGGTCAGGCCGGTGCTGGTGAGCGTGAGTTTGTAGCCGGTTCCGGTCTTGTTGATGGAGAGATCCGCGAAGGTCACCACGCCGTTGCTCGGGGTCGTCGACAGGGTGCCCGAGAGCGTCCCGCCACCTGGGTTGGTGGTGATCGCCACGGTGACGGTGGCGGTGCTCGTCGTGACCGGGTTGTTGCCGGCGTCCTCGACGGTCGCGGTGACGGCCGGGGTGATCGTGGAGCCGGCGACGATCGTGGTGGGCTGCTGGGAGTAGACGAGCTTGGTGGCCGGTCCGACGGTGACGTTGAACGCGCTGCTGACGGTCGTCGTGAGGCCCTGTGACGTGGCGGTAAGGGTGTAGGCGGTGCCGGCCGCGTCGATCTTGCAGCCGCCGAACGTGACGATGCCCGACGAGGCGGCTTTCGGGTTCGCGGTGCAGGTCAACGTGGCGCCCGAAGTGCCCGTGCCGGAGGTGATCGCGAGTGTGACGCTGGCGGTGCTCGTCGTGACTGTGTTCCCGAAGGTGTCTTGGACCGCGACCTTCGGCTGGGTCGTCCAGCTCACGCCGCCGGTGCCGCCGCTGGGCTGTTGCGTGTTGGCGAGCTGCACGGCCGCACCGGCCGTCACGTTGAACGCCGCACTGACGCCGTTGGTCAACCCGGGGCTGGCCGCGGTGATCTTGTAGCTGGTGCCGCTCTTGTTGATCGAGAGGTCGGCGAAGGTGGCCACCCCGTTGTCCGCGTTCATCGACAACGTCCCCGACAGGGTCCCGCCTCCAGGATTGGTGGAGATCGCGACCGTGACGGTCGCGCTGCTCGAGGTGACGGTGTTGCCGCTGGCGTCCTGCACGGCCACCAGGACGGCGGGACTGATCGCCGTGCCCGCCACCACCGCCGTGGGCTGTTGGCTATAGCCGAGCTTGGTCGCCGTGCCCGGGGTGATCGTGAATCCGTTGCTGATCGCGCTGGTCAGGCCGGTTGCGGTCGAGGTGAGCGTGTAGCCGGTGCCGGCCTTGTCGATCTTGCAGCCGCCGAACGTGGCGACGCCCGACGAGGCGGTTTTCGGGTTCGTCGTGCACGTCAACGTGGCGCCCGAGGTGCCTGTGCCGGAGGTAATCGCCAGCGTGATGCTCGCGGCGCTCGTCGTGACCGTGTTCCCGAACTGGTCCTGGACCGCGACCTTGGGCTGGGTCGCCCAGGCGCTCGCGCTCGTCCCACCACCCGGTTGCTGGCTGAAAACAAGCTGGCTGGCCGCCGCCGCTGTCACCGTGACCGTCGCCGATCCCGTCGCGGTGATCTCGGTCGTGTCGTTCACCGCGATGGTCTGGGTCGGCGCCGTGTCAAGGGTCACACCGTTGACGAACACATGGGAGCCGCTGTCGGCGGCGACGAACGTGTAGTCCGCGGGCAGGACCGGCGCGCCCGGATCCGTGCTGGCGAAGTGCACCGTGCCGACGTATCCGGTGATGACGCTGTCCGACGCGTCCTCGGCGGTCACCGTGACCGAGAACGGCGTACCGGCGGTGACGCTCGCCGGGCCAGACGCGGTGAAGCTGGTCACGGGATCCACGACGACAGCACTGCTCGGCGTGCTCGTGGCCGTCCAGGACTGGAACACCGCGGTCACGGTGTAGGTGTAGGTGCCCATCGACACCCTCGTGTCCTCACACGACGTCGCGGCTGGGGAAAGCAACGCGGTCGGGGAGCTGCCGCACGCCGCACTCGGGCTGGATCCCGAGAGCCGCTGGACGTAATAGCCAGACAGCACGCCACCGCCCGGCGCGGACGGGGCGACCCAGCTCACCGGGACCGTGCTGCTCCCCGGGACCGAGCTGGCCGTGACCGTCGTCGGAGGGTCCAGCGTGTCCACTGCGCCCGAGGCGCTGCCGTTCCCACCTGCCGTCCAAAACGCCCACGCGAGCCCTCCGACCGACAGTCCGCCCAGCGCGAGCACAGCGAACGTGAGGAGACGCGACGCGTGGGTCATGTGGTGGGTCGATCGCCGGAGTCGCCCAGGGCCACCCCTCGACGACGCCCGAGCCTCAGGTCATCAAGTCGACGTGTAGACGATCGGCACGGTGACGTTCTTGCAGTTGTCCTGGTTCGTCGCAGCATCGACCATGCTCAACGAGAGCCCCGACCACGCACCCACCCCCGACCCCGCGTTGATCTCGGCGCCCACGCTGGCCGTCCCACTGATCGAGAAGTCGGCCTGGGTGCACGCCGGTTTGGTGCCATCGGCCTGCACGCTGAACGGCGTGATCGCCGCCGTGACCGCAGTGACATACACCTTCCCCGGATTCGGGTTGGTGAAGTTCCCCGACAACCCCACCGACCCCCCCGGATACAGACCCGTTGCCGACGCCGTCTGATTCACCGTGATCGACGACGCGGTCCCCGTGGTTCCCGACCCCGAGCCGCTCCCCCCGATCGTCCAATACGCGAACGCCAAGCCGCCCAGGACGACCAGACCGAAAACCGACACCGCCGCCAGCCAGCGCAACCGGCGCCGGCGGCGTCCACCGACCTGCAGGCGCGTCGAACCCAGTCTCATGATCAGCCTTTCCCGTCCTCGAAGAACCTTCGAGGGCTCATCGGTCGATCCGGAACCCCCCTAAAGGGCCAAACCGAACCCATCACACAAACCGAGCCCAGACGACGACCCTTGGACCAATGCCCCCGGTGCGCCCGCGCCGCGCTGGCTCGCATGTCATGCAGACCAAGCAATGAAGATGTCAAATCCAACGACGCGATCGCACCGGGCCCTGACGAGCGCTGAGGTTCCCCCGTTCTTCCGGACACCTGCGCTGAGGTGGTAGCACCATCTCGGGAAAGGATTCGTGTGCACGTGTTGGTGGCGCGCGAGCGTGCACGCTGACGCGACCAGTTGAGTTTTCGGCAGGGCCGTTGGCGACCTAGCCGCATCGTTCGATATGCACCCGACAGCGCAGCCCGGCGGTCCTCGCTGGCACTGGTTCGACTGGGGGTTGGGACTTCCGCCTCTGGTGAAGCGCGCTGCGCACCGCTTCGCTGGTCGGATGACCCGCTATCTGTTCCCGGCCTACGGGCATCCCGACGGGCCCTCCGACGCGGCCTGGTACCGCCTCGACGGCGAATGGGTGTACCAGGCGGGCGGGCATCCCGAGGGCGAATCCGACGACGCGTGTTTTCGGATCGTGGCCGGACGCGTGTATCCGACCTTGCCGAGCTCAGATCCCGACTTCGAGATCATCGGGTCCTTCGTCTACCCCCTCGACGGCTCCGGCCCGCCCTGGTTCGGCCTGCAGCCGCCACGGGGCCGATCCACAAGTTGGCATCCCAGCGTCGGCTGATGTCCACCCTCGCCAATTCGAACTTCCCATCGCCCTTGGCCGGTCGAGGTCGACAGCCCGTGCAAAGAAGACGGCGACCGTTTCCGACCGTCGTGACCATTCCGCGACCACGATGTGACCCCGCCACGCGGCGTTAGCCTCGTGCGCATGGCCGACTTCCAGTCGTGGCTCGCAACACAGGGCGACCGGGACGACCCGGTAGGTGATCTCGCCCGCGACGTCCGGGCCGACCCGGACTGGCCCGGCTTCGACGACCTGCCCGTGTTGCACGGCTACCTCAGGAACCGCGGTGCCCTACCAGGGGCGCTTGACGCTCTGGACCGAGCTTTCGAGGAGTGGGCCGCGTCCGCCTGAGGCCCGCTGAGGCGCACCAACCGGCCAGCACACACCCATCAGACTTTCCAACTGCATCGACGAGGCAACGATCGAGGTGCCAGGATTTCGCGGGTGCTGTGCACATTCTTGAGGGAGCGACCACGCAAACCGAGATGACGGACAGTGGCGCCTACGCTCGCGGCATGGAAATCGTCTGCGCCGGATGCGACTGCGTGGTCGACCGCGGAAAAGTCGTGACCGCCTGCGGCCGACATGATTGCTGTTGCCACCACCTACCTCGTCGCGACACGAACTGACATATCCCGGTTACTGTCCGGGGGATTCCGCTGGTTGCGTTTAACGCTTGGAGTCTCGCTGCGTTTGGAGCCAGTGTTCGATGTCGCTGGTCCGGTAGCGGACGTGGCGGCCGATTCGAAAGCCCGTGGGTCCGCGGCGGTGATGTCGCCACTGGTAGATCGTGGCGATGGGCACGCCGAGGTAGTGAGCGAGCTCGGGGATGTTGAGCAGTCGGTCGCCCAACTCGTGCTCCGGTCGAGGCGTGGGGTTAGCGGTCATCGCGCCAGGCATTGAGCTGATGTTCGATGAGTCGGGCGACGGTGTAGCTGCGGGTGGCACCGAGATGGTCGGCGAGGGTGTCGAGCGCGCCCCGTTCGGCGTTGGAGAGCGCGACGGTCAGTGGGCTGCGTCCTTGGCCGCGTCGCACAAGTTGTCGCGGCCTGGGCTCGTGGTGTTCGTCGAGGAGCTGGTCGCGGTGGTTCTGGTAGGCGACCATGACCAGGTCAGCGAGCGCGTAGCCCTGCTGAGTGAGCTGGCGGACTCGCTCGGCGAGGTGGAGGGGAAGCGTCAAGCCGACTTTGTGGCGGGCGTCGTGGCGTGTGGGCGCGGCGGGTACCGGGCCCAGTGGACTCGGCGTGGTCGTCTCGGTGGACGGCGGGGCGCTGGGTGCTGGTGGGTCTGGTCGTCGCCGGGTGCCGTCGGTCGGGCGAGCCGTCGAGCGACGCTCAGGCTGGTTCGCGTCGCCCGAGACTGGCTCAGTGCCGAGGCGAAAGCCGGCAAGTTGGGACTGGCTGAGCCGGGCCACGCTCAGCCTGTGAGGCTCGCGTCCGCGCGCGCGTTGATGCGGGCGAGGATCTCGGTAGCGAGCGCCTGGTAGTCGCCGGCCAGACTGGTCGCGCCGGCCGCGAATCCGCCTCGGTGGTGATCACCGCGGGTCGTGGTGGCGGCGTGGGCGTATTCGATGGCGACCAGACCGTGGCGGGACTGGTCGATGGCGGCGCGTTCGGAGCCGCGGATGATCGCGTCGAAGACGACGGGTTGGTGTCCGAAGGCGTCGAGGAGCTCGGCGCGGGCTTGGTCGCGGATGCGGGTGGCCGAGATCGGGATGGCGAAGAGCACGACGCCGGCGAGCAGACCGGTGGGGAGGCCCTGGTCGTGGAGCGCGTGCAGTCGTTGGGAGACGCGGTGGAGTCCGAGGAGGCTCTTGTCGTCGGGTTTGGTGGGCACGATGATCCAATCCGCGCCGACCAAAGCGGCGTCTTCGAGGAGCCCGCCGGCCGGCGCGGTGTCGATCACCACCAGCTCGTAGCTCCGAGCGACCTGGTGGAGGGTGTCGATGACCTGGCGGATCGCGTCGGTGGGGTTGCGATGGGCTTGGGCGCCGAGCGCGGCGGAGAGGGCGTCGGTGCGCGCTCCGCCCGCCACCACATCCAAGCCGGGGCGGACGTGGCGGATGGGCTCGACGGGCGTGCCGCCTTGGGCGGCGAGGCTGAACGCCAAGCCCGCGTCGGTGTCTTCGACCCCCAAGTCGATCGCCAGGTTGCCTTGCGGGTCCAGGTCGATGGCCAGGACCCGGTGGCCTTGATGGGCCCAGATGACGGCCAGATTGCTAGTGGTGGCGGTCTTGCCGCAGCCGCCTTTCCCGTTGACCACCGCGAGGACATTGGTGCGCATGAATCGCTCCTTTCCGTGCCTTCAAAGCACGCGAACGGCCCGCGACTCCACGCCGAGAGGATGAAAACTCCCGGGGAGGCACTTGGGTCGTCCTGTCTTCGAGCAGCCGTCAAGCCACCGAGCGGTGGCGTGGGTGTCGTGTGGCGGACGGTCGACGAGTCCACGGCGAGGTGCGGTCGGGCTCGCAGCTCACACGCCGCCGTCTACGAGCCGCTCCGGCAGACTGCGCGCGTCAGGGCCGTCCGCGCGTGCGCCAGGTCCTTGGGGGCACCGCACGATGAGCGCCCGCGCCACACTCGACGGCGGGTATGTCGAAGCGCGGGCGTTCGTCTGGTCGCCCTCTGACGGTCATGTGTCGTCGCGGGTGTCAGCGCCCAATGCCAAGCCCGGGCGGCTCGCGAACCAGCGCGGGCGCTTCGCGGGCGCGCACGGGCGCGGGCTTTGGCTCGCGCGTGACGGCCCGGGTGGGCTCTGGCGTCTCGAGGCTGGCGGCCAGATGGTCTCGGTAGTCCTCGAGGGCCTGGCGCGCCTCGCTCGGCGGTGTGCGCTCGAGGGTGCGCACGACTTCGGCCATCCGGGCGATGACGACCCCAGGCCTTTCGGGATGCTCCATGGTGCGACGCAGGACGCGGTGGGCCGCCCAGTCGGGTCGCTCCCGGGTCGCGACCCGGGCCAGCACCTCCGCAGGGCTGGGCGCGCCGGGTTGGCCGTGGGCATGGGCGGCGTGGTCGGGTTCACAGATCACGTGGGCGTGGTTGGCGTCGCGGCCTCGGCTGAGCCCGGTGTAGAGCTCGTTCGCGTACATGGTCTCGGTGACCTGCACGTGGGTCTCGTCGACGGTGAGGCCCTGAGCCGACGCGATGGTGCTCGCATAGCCGAGGCGCACGTGCTGGGCGACGTAGTCGCCGGGCAGGGTGATGCGGCCCGGATAGTGCGCGTGCTCGACGGTGAGCGAGCCCGCGCGTTCGTTGACGCCGATGACGTGCCAGCGGTCGTGGTTGCGCACCCAGTCCTGAGGGCTGTGGCCGTAGCGCAGGCCGCGGTGGTTGCGGCGGGTCTCGATCAGGTCGCCGATGCCGAGTGTCTGGACGCCGGCTTCGGTGCGGACCTGGAGGCCAAGCGGGCTGACCTGGCCGGCGGCGACCCGGGTGGCGCGGGCCCGGTTGGCCAGCGCGGCGGCGCTGCGCTGATCGGCGGTGAGCATGATCGCGTCGCGGCCGCGCTGGTGGGCGTCCCACCAGCCGCTCAAGCAGCCATGTCGGGCCGTGGCCTGGCTGCCACCGTGGAGGCGACCGTGGGCCCGGAACGCCTCCAGCCAGGCGCGATCACGGTGACGCAGCTGGGCCAGCGCGGTCGCTTCCCAGGCCTGGGTGAAGCGCTGCGCCTGGTGCAGCTCGGCGGCACCCAGGGTCTCGGCGAGGGCGGCGAGCATCCCGCCCGGGGCGCGCACCGCGCCGAGCTGGCGGTCATCACCGACCAGCACCAGCTTCGCCCCGCGCCGCCCCGCCAGCGCGACGAGCTGATCGAGCTGGCGGGTGTTGACCATGCCCGCCTCATCGACGATGACGACGGAGACGGGGCTGACCCGCCAGCCAGGCGGCACGGCCTTGTCGGCGTGCCAGTCCAAGAACTTGGCCAGCGTCTCGGCCGCCACCCCGGTCTCGCTGCGCAGCACCCCGGCCGCGACCGCGGTGTGCGCGAGCCCGATCACCGAACACCCGGCGGCCTCCCAGGCCCGCGCCGCGACACGCAGCATCGTCGTCTTGCCCGAGCCGGCAGGGCCGACGAGCACCTCGAGACGTCGTCCCCGCCCAGTCAGCTGGCGCAGCGCCGTGTGCTGCTCGACCCCCAGACGTCGCGGCTCACCCGCCAACGCGTGCTCGAGCACCCGTCGGTCGACCACCCCGACGCGGGCGGCCGCGCCCAGGGCCGCGGCGTGCAGGATCCGCGCCTCGATGGCCAAGAGCTCGGTCGTGGTGTAGCGCACGGCCTGCGGTGGGTCCCAAGCGCTCCACCCGTCCCGGCGCAGCAACGCGGCGGGTGCTGCGAGACGCTCCGGGGCCTGCAGGCACACCACCTGGCGGCGCGCCAAGAGCGTGTCGGTCAGCGCCTCGACCCGGGATCGCACCTCCGCCGCCTCGCCGCCTCCGCTGACATCGAGATGTCGCGCCAGCGCTTGGGCGACGTCGCGGCGCGCGAACGTCGCCGCGCTCCCCCGTCACCTCCGCCAGCACCACGGCTGCCAGGTGAGCTGGCCGCTGCTCCGTCGAGTGGGGCTGGACGCGGGCAGCTGCGTCGGAGACTCGGCGGAGCAGCCCGGCCGGCTCGCGCCCGCAGTCTCGCAGTTCGGCGGCCCAGCGGCCATATAAGGTCCGATCATCCACGGGCGTGGGCTCCTTCGCGGGCCGCGTGTCCAACACGGCCAGGCGATAGACGCGGCCCCGCTCGTCGGCCTCCAGCGGACGGGCCAGCGCCGCTTCGAGCTCGGCCACCTTGGCCTCGGCGGCCGCCTCGACCTGCGCGCTGCGCTTGCTGAACATCGCCAAGACCTCCGGTGACATGCCGGCCAGCTCGGCCTGCCCGTGCTGGCTCACCGGCCCCCACGCGACCCCCAGGCGCCGGGTCAGCTCGGCGCGCAGCGCCGCCTGATAGAGCATCCCGGCCGTCTTGGCCTCCAGGTACAGCGCCCGACCATCCAGGGCCCGCCACGAGCCGTCCTTCGGGTCGCGGACCTTGTTCAAGATCAAACAATGCGAATGAAGCTGGGGATCCCCCGCCCGGCTGCTGCGATGCTCGAAGCGCGCGATCACCAGCCCCTCGGTGTCACACACCATCACCCCGTCATGGCCCCGGCGCGTCAGCGCGGCGTGGTCCTCCAGGTAGGCGAGACCGGCCTGCTCCACAGCCGCGACGTGCGCCGCGCGCACCGCGGCCCGCACCGCCGGACCGCCCAGGCCGAAGAGCACCGACACCGACTTGGGCGCCGAGAACGTCGCGTCGAAGCCCGTCACACCATCCGGCACCCGCCACGGCTGGCCCAAGGCATCGCCGACGACAGGATGGCGGGCCTCGCCGAACGCCAACCCCAGCGCCCCGCCGCTCACCTCGCCGGCGATCCCCGCCGCGGCCGCACCCCGACCCGACCAACGCCCCGGCGCCTCACCCGCGCCGGCGTAGTAGTCCTCCAGACCGCCCGCGACCTCACGCGCGTAGTACTCCCACGCGCGGGCGCGCATCCGCCCGATGCTCAACACCGCCCGCAACCACCGCGACTGGTAGGCGGCCGGTACCTCCCGCATCGCAGATGCAACTGTCTGACGCTTCGAATACCTGACTTGGGTTCGGCTCGCTGGAAGATGGCGTCGCTCCTTGGTAACGGAGCTGGTAGTCGGCTCGGGAGTTGCAGTTCCGTGTGCTGTCGCGTCGGTGGCGGACCTGGCGCGCGCGCATCGGTTCCCAGCGCGTTCAAAGCACACCAGAGTGACCGCACTCCACGAAGGAACGTGCCGCGCGCGTCGACGAAAGGCGATGGCAGCGCATGCCAAGCAACGAGCGACAACGAGAAGCCGCGGCAATCGAGCACGAGACGCTTCACAAGCGCTCACAGTCGTGTCATCAATGCCTACGGCTCCCAGGGTGCCGGACTGCTCGCGAACCACTCCCGGGGGCCGTACAGCGGTCTCTGAGCAGCCAATGGCATCGAGCGCGAGGTGACGGCCATGCCACACATCGAGAAGCGGCGTCGCAGTGGTCAGACCGTCTGGCGTGCCCGCTACCGCGCGCCTGACGGTCGCGAACGCTCGCGCAGCTTCACTCGCAAGGTCGACGCCGAGGCCTTCCTCGTCACCGTCGAGACGACCAAGCTGCGAGGCGAATGGCGAGACCCTGTCCTGGGGCGCACACGCTTCGGTGACTTCGCCGACCACGTTGAAGCGACACGCCTCAATCGGCGCTCAACGACCCGGGCCCGCGATGCGGCGCTGATGCGCAAGCGGGTACTGCCCGCCTTCGAGTCGCGTCCCCTTGCCAGCATCACCTCGACCGATGTCAAGGCCTGGGTCGCCTCACTGGAGGCCGCTGGCCTCGCGCCGACAACGATCCGGATCTGCTGTCAGCTCCTCGCTCGTGTCCTGGCCGAGGCCGTCGACGCGGGCTTGATCGCCACCTCCCCGTGTCGGCGTATTGCCCTTCCAGGAAACGTGCGTCGAGAGCCCGGGCTGCTCACGCCCGATCACGTCGCACGGCTGGCCTCAGTAATCGAGGCCCGCTATCGAGCCCTCGTCATGACCGCCGCCTACACGGGCCTGCGGTGGGGCGAGCTCGCCGGCCTCCGAGTCGGCCGCATCGACTTCCTGCGACGCCGGATCGACGTCGCCGAGATCCTCGTTGAGGTCGACGGCGATCTCAGCTTCGGCCCGCCCAAGACCGCCACCTCACGGGCCCGAGTCAGCTTCCCGCCGTTTCTCGGCGACCAGCTCGGCTTCCACATCGGGACGTACGCAGACCCAGAGCCCGAACGGGCGTTGGTGTTCACCAGCGACGAGGGCAGCCCCCTTCGCCGATCCAACTTCCGCCGCCGGGTCTGGCTCCCGGCCCTCGACGCGGGGGGCCTTCCATCGCGGACGCGCTTTCACGATCTCCGGCACGCCTGCGCGTCGTGGCTCATTCACGCCGGCGCAAACCCACTCGAGGTCGCGGCCAAGCTCCGCCACGCCCGAGTCACGACCACACTTGCTACCTACGGACACCTGTTCCCCGGCACCGACGATCGCCTCGACGCGCTGCTCGCGGATGCGTTCGCCAGCACTGACACGAGCGTCAGCGCAGATCCTCCCGCGGCCCCACCGCGGCCCAACCGCGGCCCAACGGGGTCAGTGACGCGAATCAGCGGCGCTCAAGGCGCCGCTGACCTGCACGTTCGCTAGTGGGCGGTAGAGGATTTGAACCTCTGACCCCTTCCGTGTCGAGGAAGTGCTCTCCCCCTGAGCTAACCGCCCTGGTTCCGACGGAGTCTACAGACGCCGGCGGCCCGCTCGTCTCAGGGTTTGGCGCCCACTCGATGACTCCACGGTCGACGAACCACCGTGATCAAGCGCCCGTCAAACATGTTGAGTCGGCGCGCTGCAGCGGCGTGTTTGCGTAACTGTCGACCAGCGCTGGTTGAACGCTCCTTGTCGCCGATCGAACGAGCGCGCCGTGCGTCTCCTTCTCCGGCAGGTGCCGCTACGGCGCTCGAGCGCATCCCGAGGTGCGGGCTCGCGATCAGGTGCGGCAACGCTGGTACAAGACGTAGTGGGGCCCGTATCGGCCCACGATGCAGAAGTCACGGCGCACCACCTCGTTCGGCTCGTTTGAGCCGAATGCACGGGAGTTGTTCGGTTCGCTCCAGTAGTCCCACGACGAGGACAGGATGAGGATGTTCGAGTGCCGGACCTCGTCGGCGAGCCCGGAGTTCGGGGCGTTCGCGACGCCGGGATCCATCTCGATGTAGTACGTGCCGGGCACGAGCTGCGGCAGCAGGTAGTAGAAGAACGCGTCGCTGAGGGGCGTCTTGCGAAGGTCGTTCGGTCCCACGAGCACCTTGTCGCCGGGCTTCGTGATCCGCTCGACCTCGTCGAGGAGCTCATTGGCGGCCCGGGCGTCGTCCGACCGCCCGTAATAGAAGACCCGCCCGCGGTGGGAGATCGCGAACGATCGTCGGTGGATGCCGAAGGACTGGAGCGAGTAATCCGCGTAGGTCCGCACGGTGTAGTTCGGGATGATCAAGAGCAGCACCGCGATGACCGCCCCGCCGGACACGATTTGCGCGACCCGAGAGGTCCACGCGGGTCGCCGGGCATGGATGATCTCAAGCAACGCGACGGGAACGAACGCCATCGCAACACACGCCACCCACGCCAGGTGCGTCGAGTCCGCTCGCTGGAGCGTCTGTGGAAAGACGCCGAGGCTGAACCCTGCGACGGCCAGGAGCACTCGAGCACGCCGCGACGTCCGGTCACGTCGGACCGCCCAGACGCCGGTCAGTACGAGCACGAGGACGGAGACAACGAGGACGTAGAAGTAGAGGGCGATCTGCGCGGGACCTGCGATGGTTGGAACCGGCCAGCGCAGCTTCACGAGGTCGACGACTCCCTCGACCGCGCTGTTGAAGTGGCTCCACGGCGGGGGAAGCGGCAGGCTGCGCCCTCCTCGGAGCTTGAAGAGCGGGTCGGTGATCATGCCGCGCCAGACGTTGCCGGGTCCGGCGGTCGCGAGGTGGATCAGATAGGGCGACAGCCCCACCGCCAGTCCGATCCCGAATCGCTGCTTGACGAGCCGCGTGCTGCCCCACCCCAGGGCAACCATCGAGAGCGCCGCGGCCAGCACCAAGTCGATTCGGTACAGGAGGGCGAACCCGACCAGCAGACCGGCGATCAGGGCCAGCTGTTTCGCTCGCGCCGCGTCGTCGCAGTCACGGCTCGCGACGGCCGCTACGACCGCGAGCAGACCGAGGCCGACACCCCCGACCCACGCCAGCGCGGTCAGGCCGGTCGGCAGGATGCACACGACCGCGATCAGGCCGCACAGCACCGCGATCGTGCGGCCCCAGCGGCGCGCCAGCGCGAAGACGCTGAACACGATCGCCATCTGCTGCAGCAGCCCGAAGAGACGCTCGACGCCGAGCGATACGCCGAAGATCTTGTAGACCGCCGCGAGCACCCACAGGCTGCCCGGGCCGTACAGGTGGAGGAAGTCCTTGTTGGGGATGGCCCCGGCGAGCACCCGCTGCGGGAACACGAGCATGAACCCCTCTTCCATGGGGGGTCCGGGAGCCCGCAACAGGCCACGCAGCGGCACGAGGAACGCCACCAGGAGGATCCCGACGACGATCGCGCCCCGCGTCCGTGCGCTCGGCCGCGTCCAGAGCGCGTGGCGGTGATGGCGGTGCTCGTCGTGAGGTCCGTCACGGTGACGTCACGCTGCCCGGCGCCGCGAGTGGGTCCGTGCGGTGCCGGCTCCGCTCACCGTCGTTCGTGCCATCGGGGCTGGCGTAGTGTCGCTGCGGGTGCACCAGCCGGGCGCTCGTCGCGCGGCGGCGCGCCGGCGCACCTCCGTTCTGCCGGCCGACGGTCGAGACGGCTTGCTTCGCGTCACGTGTCCGTCGTTGGCGCGATGAACACGGCGGCCGGAAGGCCAAGGTCGGAGAGGCGAGCGAGCTGCTGTCGAACGGGCGTCGACAGCCGCGGATCCAGCGTCGTCGCGAAGAGGTCGCCGTCCACGCCCGGGATCAGCTCCGAGAGTCGTTCGGCGCGTAGCTCGCTCACGATCTGGGCATGCAGCTGCTGGTACTCGCGTCGCTCGCTCGGGCTGCGTGGATCGAAGTATGCGACCTGCCGCGCATCCGCTTTGCCCTGCCACGATGCGATGTCCGTTCCGACGGAGAGGTGGATGACGGCGGTGGCGTCCTGGGTCGGGAGGACACGATGCGGCGTGACCGGCCCGGCATATCCCGCGATGGCGCCGACCTGAAAGCCGCGTCGCTCGAGCTCGTTCATCAAGCCGAACGCCTGGGAACCCAAGAAGGCGGGATCCCCGAACGTCACGAGATAGCGGCCCGCCCGGCCGTCGCTCACCCCCACGTGCTCGTCGAGCGCCCGGGCGGTGGGCGACACGAGTGCCCCCAACGTGTCGGAGAGCCGCGGGGTTGGGACCTGGGTGTCGGCGGCCTCGACGGCGAACAGCGCGCTCATCGCGACGGTCAACACGACCAGCGCCACACCACCTGCGTTCAGCACGGGCCGCAGGGTCGAGGGGGGCACCGATCCTCGGGCAACCTCGACCAGCGTCCAGCCGACCGCCACCACCATGACGACGTCGAGACCCCACGCCCAGAGCACGAGGTAGTACCAGAGGATCCCGAAGATTCGGCTGATCGACACCACGCCGACGACGAGGGCGACGGCGATGACGGCGTGCAGCCACACCAGCGGGGCCAGCCTCCGTCTCCACGCGGGCAGCGGCGGTCGCGAGCCAGATGACGAGAAACACGGACCCCGGAATCACTGATCCCGTCGTCACGTCGACGTGTGAGGTCGTCGGTACCAGCGCGTGCGTCAGCACCACCACGGGATTGAGATGGGCCAGCATCACCTTGACGCCCTGCACCAACCCGGCGGGCGGCTGCACAGGGTTGCGGAAGTAGTTGAACAGCACCCCGAGGTTGCCGCGCGCGGACGTCAGCTGCTGCACGACCGGTGGGAGCCACACGAGCACCGCGACCACCACCGCAGCGAGCAGCCAACCGGCGAACCGTCGGACCACCGCCGGATCGTGTCGCCTGCGGTAGGCCACGACGCCAGCCACCAGAACGGCGACGGCCCCCAAGGCGACGCCCAGGCCAAGGTAGGAGACCTCGGTCTGGGCGCAGAGGGACCCGGCGAACACGGCGACCGGGAGGAACAGCCAGTCGTCGCAGAGGACCGACCACACCGACAGAAGGAAGACAAGCCACCACACGACGGGGAGATACGGGTTCCACCCCTGGGTGAGCAGCGACGCTCCGTACCCGCGCAGCAGGACCGCGAGCACCGCGGCCATCCCAAGCACGAGACCGACCCCACCCCGCCGGTACGCGATCCACAGCACGGTGGCGATCGCGACGACGTGAACCCAGACGGATGCGGCCTCAAGCGACCACGCGCTGCCACCGAACAGCGAATACGCGGGCCACATCACGTAGAAGCTGAGCGGGCCGGGATGGCTGCCCTGGTGTCCGAACGGGCCGATGCGGCCGGCGAGACCTAGGAGGGGTGGGTTGCTACTCCACACGTCACGGAGGCGCATCTCCGTCCACGCCATGTCGAGCAGCGGATACCAATGCGTGTGTGCGAGCGTGATCAGCGCCACGACCATGGGCACCGCGAGGACCACAACACCCAAACAGATGACCGCCGCACGGTGGTCAACGAGACGGCGGGCGGACGGCGGAGCTGCCCGATGCCCCGCCGCCTCACCAACTCGGCTCGCGTCCGCGACCTCGTCCATCGCCACTTGGACGGCCGGGTGCGGCGATCGGGAGAGCGGCACGGGCGGCAAATCTAGTGCTTGGGGCGCAATTTCATGGTCGCGTGTTGCGGGTATGAGCACGACACGTCACTACGAGGCGTGATCCGCTCCTCCGGACCGGGTCGACGTTCGCGCGTTGTGCCAGTCGGCGACGACGACGCGGATCGGACCTCACCTGCGACGCAGCACCGTGTCCGCGCGAGGCACACGGCATCGCGCCGTTGCTCCCTACGGCCCCTCCGGGTGGGGCGTGTCCGGTGACGGCCGAGTCGGCGTTCGTCGTCGCCGAAGCCCAGGGGAACGGCGGGCTCTGGGTGGGTGTCGCCGTCGTCTCAGGCCGAGCCGAACGTCGGCGGATCGACGCGATCAGTGGTGGCTCGCCACTCTCGGCCCGGTCGCAGCAGGTACCGTTCGAGCGGCAACCAGTTGGGACAGGATGCGCCGCCCGATCCACAACGATGCGTCCGCACTGAAGTGGTAGCCGTCGGGTCTCATGACGAGATGGTCGACGACGCTGGGGCACGGCGGGCCCTTTGCGCAGAGCAGCGGTCTGAGCGCGACCACCGGGATGCGATGTTCGCTGGCGTACTTGCGGAGCACCGCGTCCAGCTCCTCGGTGCGGCGGTTGCGGCTGGGGTCCGCGGTGAGCGAGACGTTCGGTGGCTCGGGGGACGGTGTCACGATCACGAGGTGCGCCCCATTGGCCGTCAGACGTCGTACCGCTTGATCGACGAGCTGGAGCATGACGCTCTGCCCGTGGGCGGTCCCGATCCGTATCTCACGACCGTTGACGAATTCGATCTCGGTCGTCCCACGCGCCGCTGAGCCACACGACGACGGATGGGTTACTCAGGAAGACGGCACGGGACTCGTTCCTCGGCACGAACCAGTTGCACGGGTCGCTCCAGGGATAGAGCTGGTTGCTCGGATCGAGCGGCGACCCGGTGAGCAGACCGCAACCGTCGAACGCGCCGGACGCAACGGGGAGTCCGTCGGCGGCGGCGGCGCGCTCAAGCCCGGGCAGCAGGCTGACGGCCAACGAATCGCCCATCACGAGCAGGCGCCGCGGAGGAGTGTTCGTGGCGCTGACCACTCGATCGGTGCGCCCGTTGGCACCGACCTGCATCGGTCCCCGCCGAGCTTGGGCCAGGACGTTGGTGGGCGTCTGCAGGTAGGCGGGAAGCGGTGCAGCGTTGACGGTCAGCAGCACGATCACAAGCCCAGTGCTGACGAAGGCCGCTGGCAGCACGACCGCGACAGCGACGCATGGGCAATCGCCCGGTGCGGATCGGAAGTTCGACCAAGTAGAAGGAGAGCGTTGCGACCGCGAACGTCAAGCCGACTTGGAACAGCGAGAGCGGCCAGCCACTGAGGCCGGTCCGCTCCTGGGTGACAAGGACGATGATGGGCCAGTGCCAGAGGTACAGGCCGTAGGAGATTCGCCCAACCCAGACGATGGGTGGGACGGACAGCGCAGCCTGCAGCACCGAGCGTCGTCGGGCTGGCTGCATGACCGCCGCGATCACGGCAGCCACCGCGATGCCGAACACGAAGAAGCCGCCCCGATACATCCAGGACGCCACGTCCGAGATCTCCGCCCAGGCCCAGAAGCAATAGGTGATTCCAACCAGACCAGCGAAGCGAACGAGGGCGCGAGCGCTCGTTGAACGCGGCGACCACCGCGCCAACACGACCGCCAGCAACCCTCCGATGAGCAGCAATTGGGCTCGGCTGTCGGTGCCGTAGAAGGCGCGCGACGGATCGCTGGACGTGTAGACCGCGGCCATCGTCAACGCCGACGCCACCATCCCCACCGCGCACACGGCGCCCAGCAAGAACCGCCGACCCCGGGCGAGCCACAGACAGGCGAACACGACGAGTGGCCAGACAAGGTAGAACTGCTCTTCGATCGCCAGCGACCACATGTGCCGCAGCGGCGAGGCGGCGCTGAACAGCATGAAGTACGACTGTCCGACGGCGATGAATCGCCAGTTCGCGCCGTAGAAGAGGGTGGACAGCGCGTCACCACGCAACTGGCCAAGCTGGTCGGCTGGCAGCGTCGCCGCGGCGTACGCCGTGACGGCCGCCAGCATGAGGAGCAGCGCCGGCAGGAGGCGACGGGCCCGGCCAGCCCAGAAGGCGCCGAACTTCATCCGGCCGGACTGTCCCCACTCCGCAACCAGCAAGGACGTGATGAGGAACCCCGATAGGACGAAGAACATGTCGACGCCGAGGAACCCCCCACGGGCCCAGCCGACGTTCAGGTGGTAGGCGATCACCGCTCCGACGGCGAGCGCGCGGAGGCCGTCGAGCGCAGGTTGGTACGGCAGTCGCCGATGTTCCATGTTCACCTACCTGCCCTCGCGCGCCGGGGCTGGTGAGCAGTGCACGATAGCGGTGGCTGGTCCACCCTGGGCGGTTCGACGAGCGCAGCTCACCGACACCCGCAGGGGAACGGCATCGCGTCGGGCACGGACGTGGCGGTGCTCGCGGGTCTAGCGGCCCAGCGGCGCGAGGAACAGCGCCACCGTGTCAACGTCCTGCAGATTGTGAAGGTACGCGTAGCGATCGAAGATCGGCGCCCAGGAGCGGTCGAGATCGAGATAGCCCTCATCGAAGAGGACCGTCAGCTCGCCTGATGCGTCGAGGGTCTCAGGGTCTGCATGCTGGAGGTCGGGGAACAGGCCGGGGGCACGTTGCTGCGCTGCTCGGCCGGCTTGGTTGAGACGCAGGCGACCTTGCCGGATGTACGCGGCGATCTTCGCCTCGAGGTCCGCGAGCTCGCGCCGCTCGGCGGGGCCGATGCCCTGATGGTCGACGACTTGCACGGCACCTGCCGGTAGGGCGAGCCGGTCGTTGCCGACGCGCAGCAACAGCTCGGAGCGGGCGTTGCGGCCCGTAAATCGGCGGTGGCTGCCCAGCTGGCCGACGAGCACCGGGGTTCCGGCGACGATCGGGATCCCCCGTCGCTGCAGCTCGGCGATGATCGCGAAGCCGTATGGGTCGCCGAGGCGCGACTTGAGCAGAGGGTCTACCAGGATGGGCCCGCGGCCCTGGAGGCGGCCCAGCTGCGCATTGACCGCGTGGACCGTCGGAATGGCGTACTCCCTCGTGTTCGGGGTCAGGCCCTGGGCGAGTGTCGGCAGGGCCAGAATCGCCAGGACCGCCGTGGCCACCGCGCCGAACGGGACGAGGACGCCCTGCTGCACCAGCTGGGCAGCTCGGCGGGCGACCGTCACGCCGACGACGAAGAAGATGAAGGCGCTGATCGGCCAGAGCCACCAGAACACATGGGCCTCGAGGCCGAAGATCGTGATCGGGACGCGTCCCGCCGTCGCGAGCCCGGCGACGACGGCCAGACCCGCGGTGACCGCCGCCCGTCGGGCCTCGAGGTCGCTGGCGCGACGGGCGAGCCACCAGCAAATTCCGAGGATCACTGCGAGTGCGACGAGAGACACCGCGGCGGTGACGAGCGAAGGTGCGGTCCAGCCGTTCGATGGAAAGAGCGTCTGGTCCATCGACGGCCGGAACCACCACGGCGGCAGGGCGACCGCGGAAGCAACGAGCCTGGCCCCGTAGCTGTAGCCGTAGGTGCGGCTCCCGCTCCCCGCGTTGGTGAGAAGCCGCCCGAGGTTTCCTTGGCCAATGACCTGGTCGACAAGCGGCTGCAGCCAACAGACGACGAAGACCAGCGCGGCCACCGCCGTGGCCAGCAACGCGCGGCGGCGAAGCCGGGGCCACGCCGCCGGATCCGCTCGTAGCTCTGCGCGAAGCACCAGCGCGCCACCGACCAGCGCCCAGACGGCGAGGGTCGGCACGAGCAGCACGTAACTGACGTGGGTCTGGAGCACGAAGCTGCCCGCCAACGCGGCGAACGGGAGGGCCACGAGATCGCCACAGCTGACGGACCACGCCAGGAAGACAAAGCAGAAGAAGGGCAGCAGCACGGCGATGGGCTGCCACGGCTCAAAGAGCGCCTCGCTGCCCATCGTCCAGCAGAGACCCGCCGTGAGGAGCATGGCCAGCGTCCCCGTCAGCGCACCACCCCGTCGGTACGCGAAGACGGCGATCCCCAGGATGGCCGCCACGTTGATGAGCGCGACACCGATCGCGAGTCCAGCGCCACCTCCGAAGATCCGCACCGGCAGCGCGAGGAGATCAAGCTGCAATGGACCGGGGTGGTGAAGCTCGGTACCGGCGACGAGCGAGGTGGATGAGTCGAGGCCGACGAGCGGAAAGTTATGGTAGCTGAACACGTCGCGTGCTCGAAGCGCGAAGAGCGCGTCGTCGCTCAGCGGCGTCCAGCCTCTCGCGACGGCCCGCCCGACCGCGACGACGACGGGGAGGACAGCCAAGCCGACCGATGCGAGAAAGAGGCGGCCGGCCAGCGAAGCCAACGCCGACCGGGACTCATCCGGGATCTTTCCCGGATCCGTTGTTCCGGGTCGCCGATCCGGATGGCGTCGAAGGCGCGCGAACGGCGGGGCAGTTCTCATGGATCCAACGGTCGTGAGGTCGAACCCCCGCCAGGTGCCACCGACGGCACGTGATGCGGTGACGCGGGTACTTGAGGGTCAGCACACACTAGGACACCAGTGTTGCGCACGCCCGCTCGGCGTTCATCGACCTTGGGATTGTCGGCGACAACAGACCGCCGGACAGCTTGACTCGACGATCGGTCGAACTCTGCAATCGGCAACGAGGTCGTTGGCGGCGCGGGGCGCTGAGCGGCCGCGAGCGCGCATCCCACGGCCTCGCGCCTCTGGCCGCGCACGGACGACCCATTAGTCTCATGCGGTGCAATCGAAGACTCCGACCGAGGTGGCTCCCCGTGAGCCGCCCAGCGAACCTCGTCTGGCGCTCAGCGGCCATGAGGGCCCGAGCCGCCGAGACCAGGTTCGCATGGTTCTGCTCTCCTTTCTGCTCCTCTTTCTCGAACTCGCACTGATCCGTTGGACGGGCGAGAACATCGTCTCGCTCTCCTACTTCACGAACTTCGTTCTGCTCGGCAGTTTCCTCGGCATCGGCCTGGGGTTCCTGCGCGCCAACCGGCGTGTGAACGGCTTCCCGTTCGCTGTCATTCTCCTTGCCGGTCTCGTCGCGTTCGTCCGCTTCTTTCCGATCACGCTCACGAGCGCGAACGGCAACTTCATCTATTTCGGAGACATCCGCGCGACGGGTCCTCCGCCGGCGCTGGTACTCACGGTCGTCTTCGTCTCGGTCGCCGCCGTGATGACCCTGGTGGCCGAAGGCGTCGCGTGGACGTTCAAGCTGTTCAAGCCCCTCGACGCGTACCGCCTCGATCTCGTCGGCAGCATCCTCGGCGTCGTCGGGTTCACGCTGCTGTCGTTCCTCAGTGCACCCTCAGTCGTGTGGGGCGGCGTCATCGTCGTCCTGCTCCTCGGCCTGGCCGGCTCGCACATCGAGCAACCGTGGCTCCGGATCCTGCAGGTGGTGGCGAGCGGCGCGATCCTCGTCCTGCTCGCCTTCGAATCGTTCGCTCCCGGGATCAGCTGGTCGCCGTACTACAAGATCAAGACCGCCGTGGCCAACGGTGCGTCGTACGTCAGCGTCAACGGTGTCCTACACCAGGCGAACCTGCGGGCCGGCTTTGATCCCATCTACGGCCTCGTCTACGACCAGATTGCACGTCCGAATCTCGACAATGTCTTGGTCATCGGCGCCGGTGGTGGCAACGACGTGGCGGTGGCCCTCGCGCGAGGCGCAAAGCACGTGGACGCGGTCGAAATCGACCCCGGGATCATCAAGATCGGACGGGAGACGCACCCGAGCCATCCGTACGCGAATCCCAGGGTGACGGTGCACACCACGGACGGACGGGCCTTCCTCGAGCAGACCCATCAGCGATATGACCTCATCCTGATTGCCCTCACCGACTCGATCACACTCGTCCCTGGCCAGTCGTCGGTGCGGCTCGAGAGCTACCTACTGACGAAACAGGCCATCGAAGCGGCTCGGGCGCGGCTCCTGCCGAACGGCGTGTTCTCGATGTACAACTTCTACCGGGAGCCCTGGTTGCTCGACCGCTTCGGGGGGACGCTCAACCAGGTGTTCGGTCACGTTCCGTGCACCGGCGGCTCGGGAGTCGGCGAGACGCGGTTCTCGGTCCTCGTGGATGCTCCGAACAAGGCCGAGCTTCGCTGCCAGACCGTGTGGAGGCCATCTGGTCCAGTGCCGGTGCCGGCGACCGACGATCATCCGTTCCCGTATCTGCGTACACCCTCGTTGCCCTCGCTCTACATCATCAGCAGCCTGCTCATCCTCGCCTTCTCGTTGGTCGCGGTGCGCCTCACAGCCGGCAAGGTCCGGACGATGGGCCGCGACCTCGACCTGTTCTTCCTCGGTGTCGCGTTCCTGCTCCTTGAAACGACCAACATCGTCCGCTTTGCGCTGCTCTTCGGGACAACATGGCTCGTCAATGGGTTGGTGTTCCTCGGGATACTCCTCGTGGTGCTGCTCGCCGTGGAGGTCTCCCGGCATGTCACGTTCCGAAGACCAGCGCGGCTGTACGTCCTGCTGTTCATCTCGCTGTTCGTCACCTGGGTCATTCCACCCAGCACGTTGCTGTCGCTCGCCGCGGTACCCCGGTACTTCGCGGCCACAGCACTCGCGTTCGCACCCATCTTCTTCGCGAACCTCATCTTCTCCAATCGCTTCAAGAGCGCGGGATCGTCCACGACCGCCTTCGCGGTCAATCTGCTGGGCGCGATGATCGGTGGCCTGCTCGAGTACTTCGCGTTGCTGATCGGCTATCGCGCGCTGCTGTTCGTCGTTGCGGGTGCGTATGCCGCCGCCTACCTCTTCGGCCGGTCCCACCTCGTCGAGCCCCCCGACGTGCCGGCAGCCGTGGCCAGTGGTTCCCCATAGGCCGGGGCCACGGCCAGGCACACAAGCAAGCACCTCGGTTCGCCAGCGACTGGACGGTCGCGACGCGCTCGCGCTCGGCGTCCTCCTCGCCACGTTCCTGCTGCCGTTGCGAGGTCTGCTCCGGAGCCCTGGCCCCCCGATGGAGGAGGGCTTCATGCTCGTGCTGCCCGCTCGGGTGCTCGGGGGCGCGATCGCCAACAAGGACTTCGTGTGGCTCTACGGGCCCGGGAGTCTCTGGACGCTCGCTGGGGCGTTCCGCGTGTTCGGCACCTCGATCTGGGTCGAGCGGGCGATCGGTCTCCTGCAGGAACTGACGGTGGTCCTGGCCGTCTATTTCCTCGCGCGGCGATGGGGCCGCGCCGTGGCCCTGTGCTGCTCGCTCGCGTCGCTCATCTTCCTCGTCCCGTCGATCGGACCGACGGCGCTGCCGTGGGCTGGTGCCGTCGCCCTGGGGTTGGCGGCCATGGTCGCCGCGGCCGCGAGCCGCGGGGGCGGCACGCGGCACCCTGGACGCCTCGCACTGCTGGCCGGGCTCGCCACCGGACTCGCCCTCCTCTATCGGATTGATCTGGTCCTTGCGCTGGGTCTCGCCATGCTGGCCCTGGGCTGGGGCGCGGCTCGTTCGCTTCGACGCGGCTTCTTGGTCGGGCTCGTCGCGGGTTTGGCGCCGTACCTCGTGCAGTTCGCGACGGCGGGGTTCGGGACCGCGTGGCACGGCATGATCACGGTGCCGTTGATCCAGCTGCGCAACGGGCGTCGTCTCCCCGTACCCCCGTCGTGGAGCCATCTGGATGGGACGCTGGAACGCCTCGGCAGCCTCGTGGCGCTCCGCTGGCCGCTCCCGATCCCATCCGCTTCGAGCCAGCTCACGATCTGGTTCGTGTTACTCGTGGCGTCCGGGGTGCTGCTCGCCGTGGCCGGGATCGCGGCAGTCCGGCGGGACCGCACGTCGTTGAACGCCTGGCTCCTGCTGGCGATCGCGGGTTTCAGCATCGGCGTTCTGCCCCAAGCGTTCCAACGAGCCGACTCGGCCCACCTCGGGTGGGTGTCGTGCGTCACGATGGCGTTCGTCCCGGTCGCGGTCGTGGACCTTGTTCGAGCCCGTCGTTCGCAGTGGCGGACGCGGACCATCGGCCTGGCGGCCGGAGGATCGCTGCTCGCGCTCATCACGTTGGTGATCAGCACGTTCACGCTGCGCAGCTACGCCGACTTCTCGGCGCAGTCCCTCGGGGCGCACCGCGAGTCCACCCTGGTGACGCATCGGGGGCGGAGCTGGTACACCGCGTTCCCGAAGCCCCTGGTCGCGATCCTCGACACGACGGAGCGCGTCACCCGGCCTGGCCAGCGGCTCCTGGTGGGTCCGACGGATCTGCGCAGAACGCCCTACAGCGAGGCGTTCTTCTACTACTTGCTGCCGCAGCTCGCGCCCGCGACCCCCTACATCGAAATGGACCCGGGCATCGCCAACGCGAACGACTCCGGTCTCGCCGATGACGTCCGTCACGCCGATGTACTCATCCTCTCCGACCAGTGGAACGGCTGGGACGAGCCGAACGGATCCGCGACATTTGGGCCCAACGCGCCCAACGCCGTCGTGCACCAGGACTTCTGCCTCGTCGGGACCTACGGTCCCCACCCTCACTACGAGCTGTACATCCGCTGCCGTTCGTGATCGCCCCACCGCCCGCCACGTGCGGGTGGGGCTCGACGGTCGTGCCGCCTCGCCGATCAGCTCTGGGTCGCCGGCTCGCGGTCAGGGCGCTTCGGACGTTCGGTTGTCGCGCGGCTCCTCCACCGCGAGCCGATCGCGTCAATGGCCACCGCGGCGAGCACCACGAGCATCACTTCCGCGGGTGCTCGGAAACGTGTGTTGGCGTAGGTGATCGCCACCGTGATGAGCACAGCCGCGATGGGAGCGAGCAACGGGTACAGCAGTCGACGGCGGCGACGGAGCACGACGGCGCCGACGATGGACAGCAACGCCAGCACGTAGTAGCTGACCAAGGCGGCGACCGCGACCGGCTTCTCGATGGTGTCGTAGAACTCCCGCAGGCTCAGGTCCTGCCCCGGCTTGAACACCTCGAGGATTCGGCCAAGTCGCGCAGCGACGACGATCGGCACTCGACCCTTGTGGTCGCGGATATAGCTGTCAGCCGCCTGCTGGTAGGCGATGGCCTGCTCGGACTGATCGCCGTGCGCGTGGTACTCGTGCTGATAGTGCTCGGCGCACGGCACCGAGAAATAGCCGATGAGCTGTCCGTAGTAGGTCGTGTCGCAGTTCGCCGAGGCCAGCAGGGCATCGAACTGCGCGCTGAGATACACCGGATGCTGGAACCGGCTGAGGTTGTAGCCGACCCAGGGGCCGATGACGACCAGCGTGGCGAGCAGGGCGCCGCCGAGCCAGCGCAACTGGGTTCGCAGGTCCCGGGTACGCGTCAGCAGCGCCAACGGCAGCACGACAAGCGGTACGAGGAGGATCAACTCGGAACGAGCAAGTGACACGGCGCCGCAGCCGACGCCGACCAGAGCCAGGCGCCACCAGCTCGGTCGGCGCACGTAGTGGTACGCGAACAGCACAGTCAGGGCAGTGAGGAAAATCGCCGCGGTTTCCGCCTCGAGCGCGCCGTCAGGGATCCACAGGTTCGGATACAGCGCGGCGAGCGCCGCCGCGATGATCCCGACCCTCGGGCCCACGACGGCGCGGCCAAGCAGTCCCACGACCACGACGGTGGCGCTGCCCAACACGCAGGACCAGAGCAGGTGGGTGAGGCTGCTCGTCAACCCGAGCGACGACGGGATCGCGAGGTAGAGCAGGTAGAGGGGCGGATGCTCGGCCGCCTGCGCAGTCTGACCAAGCTTGAACAGGAACGGCTCGATGAACCCATGGCCCTGGACGAGCAGGTTCGCACCGGCGTGGTAGAAGTACGCGTCGCCGCCGACGGCGACGTTGGCCCGGGCGATCAGCACATACCCGACACGCACCGCGAGGCCAAGCACCGTCGCCGCGGCCAACGACCACGCGAACCACGACACGTCATCGCGGGCGCCGGCCTCGACGTCTCGAGGCGCCGCGGCGGCCGTCACCGGGACTTCTTCACGCACGCGGTCTCGCGCTCGCCTTGGCCGCGCGTCAGTCATCGTCGCCCGCGAACCCGGTACATGCAGTTGTCGCACGCGCGCACACGCATGCGTGCTGATGCCGCGCGCCCGTGCGGATGGGTGCTAAGGACGGCGTACGACACGACGGCGCACGCGAGGCTCACGGCGATCCGAGCGCACGGACGTTCACCCGCGCACACCGGCCCGGGCAGCGAGGCGTCGCGCGCCGCCGAGCAGATCCACGACACAGCGCGTCGGGACGCCGCCGCGCTGCAGGACGGAAGAGCCCACGCGGGAGCGCTCGACGCCGTGGACGGCGACTCGGCGCGACGACGACACCTGGCCGTCGGCGCGGGCCACGCCGGGACATCGAACTCGGTCAAGATGGCCCCCGTGGACGCGTCCGGCCCTCCCGCAGCGCCTCGCGAGGCCGTGTCGGCCCGTTCGTTCTGGCGCGTGCTGCTGCTCATCGTGCTGGCCGGCATCGGGCTGCGGGTCGGCTACGTGCTGAGCGTGACCCAACACGATCACGGCTTCTACGACGCGGCGTTCTACGAGTTCGAGGCGCGCAGCGTCGCCGACGGCCGCGGGTTCGTGTACCCGCTGCCGAGCGCCCAAGCCAACAAGCCGGCTGCGGACCACCCGCCCCTCACCGTGCTGGCCCTGGTGCCCGCCGCGGAGCTCCCTGGAAACAGCCGACTGTGGATGCGCTTCACGATGGTGGCGTTCGGCGCCGCCGTCGTGGTCCTCGTCGGGCTCCTCGGTCGAGCGCTGGCTGGGCGCCGGGTCGGCCTCACCGCGGCGGCGCTCGCCGCCGTGTACGCGAACCTGTGGATGAACGACGGGTTGCTCATGTCCGAGACGCTCGCGACGTTGACCACCGTCGCCGCGCTGCTCCTCGCGTACCGGTACCTTCGGCGACCGACGTGGCCGCTCGCGGCCGCGCTCGGGGCCGTGTGCGGCCTCGCGGCGCTGGCCCGCGCCGAGCTGCTGCTCCTGGTCCCGCTCCTGGCACTCCCCGCCGGGTGGGGCGCGCACGGGACGGTCGGCGCCCGACTCCGAGCGGGCGGGGTGGCGCTCGCCGGCGTCGTCCTCGTCGCCGGGCCCTGGGTCGGGTTCAACCTCGCCCGCTTCCAGGAACCGACCCTGCTGTCCACCGGGGACGGGTTCGCGCTGCTCGGCGCCAACTGCGCCGCGACCTATCACGGACCGCTGCTCGGGCTGTGGGCGGTCGGGTGCTTCCCGGCGACCGCGCCGCGCGGCGACGAGTCCGTGGTGAACCTCGCCTACCGCGACGAGGCCACTGACTATGCCCGCGGCCATCTCAGCGACCTGCCGGCCGAGGTCGCGGCGCGGATCGGCCGGCTGCTCGGCGTCTACGACCCGGGGCGGATCGCCGACTACGTCGCCGGGGAAGGGAGGCCGCGCTGGGCGACCTACCTGGGCATCGCGTCGTTCCTGCTGCTGCTGCCGTTCGCGATCGGCGGGTTCGTCTGGCTGCGGCGCCGACGGGTGCGGGTCTGGCCGCTCCTCGCCCCGGTGTGGGTCGTGCTGGTCTCCGCGGTGGCCTTCTACGGGACGCCGCGGTTCCGGGCGCCGGCTGAGCCGGTCGTCGTGGCCCTCGCGGCGGTCGGCGCCGTCGCGCTGCTGTCTCGTCGCCGTCCGGCCCTGATGCCGGACCCGGCGCCCGACGGCGCGCGACGTTCCGGTGGGGTGGCGGATCAGGCCGTCGGCGCCGCGTCGCCCGCCGAGCCGGCGACCTGATCGGGTCGCGGGCCGAGTCGCAGCACCCGGTCTCGCAGGCCCCACCAGGTGACGAGCAGGAGCTCCTCCGCGAAGATCCCCCACGTCATCTTCGAGTGGCCGCGCACCCGGTCGGTGAACACGATCGGCAACTCGACGACCCGGCCGCCGGCGCGCCGGATGCGGTAGGCGATCTCGATCTGGAAGCCGTAGCCCTTCGCACGCGAGTGCAGGAAGTCGATCGTGTGCAAGGCGTGCGCGCTGTACGCCCGGTAGCCCGCGGTGGCGTCGCGCACCTTGAGCCCCAGCACGAAGCCGGCGTACCGGTTGCCGTACCGGGAGAGCATGCGCCGAAACCAGGGCCAATGCGGGATCACACCCCCGGGCACGTAGCGGGACCCGATCGCCATCGCCGCCCCGTCGGCCACGGCGGCGCGCAACGCCGGGATGACCGTGGGGTCGTGGGACAGGTCGGCGTCGATCTGCACGAGCGTGTCGTAGTCGCGGTTCACACCCCACTCGAGACCCGCCCGGTACGCCTCGCCGAGCCCCTCCTTCGTCGGGCGCTCGAGGAGTGTGATCTGGCCGAGCTCGCGCCCGACCCGCTCGGCGATCGCGGCGGTGCCGTCGGGACTGCTGTCGTCGACGACGAGGATGTCGGCGTCAGGCACCGCGGCGCGGCAGCGGCGCAGGAACTCCTCGACGTTGTCGGCTTCCTGATACGTCGGAGTGACGATCAGCGTCCGCATCCCCGCAGGGTACAGGACGCCGCCGCGTCATCCGGATGACAAGCGCGCACGATGCCGCGCGCAGCGCGCCTCACGTCACCGCGCGCCCGCTCCGCGTCGCGGCCGGTGGTCAGTACGGCCATTCGCCGCGGCGGTTGCCCAGCAGGCGCGTCAGGGGTCGCAGGTGCACGACGAGGAGCACCTTGATGAGCAGGCTCCACCCGAAGTACGGAAGCTCGGCGAGCTGGCGGCCCGTGCTGCGCCACCGGCCGCGACGATCGGCGCGGTGACGCCGGTACTCGGCCAGTGACCCGACCCGACCCATGTACTGCACGTGTCGACTGCCGAGCAGCTCCGCGGCGATGGCTGCCGTCACCCCGACCGAGCAGAACGAGTCGTGGATGAGGATCGTCCCGCCGTCGGCGACCTGGGCGCCCCAGTCGCGGATGTCGGCGCGTGCGGGACGGTACCGGTGGGCCCCGTCGATATAGAGGAGGTCGATCGGCCCGGTCACCGCGTCGCGCGCCTCCCGGGAGGGCAGCCGGACGTGACGCACCCGGTCGCGCACCCCCGCCCGCGCCAAGTTGGCGAGGAACGCCTGGTGGTCCCGCTCGCCGTCGTCCTCGCTGCCCTCCAGCTCCTGGGGTCCACGGTCGTTGCCCGCGTGGGGGTCGATGGCGACGACCTCGACGTCCGCGGCCGCGGCGCGGGCCAGCACGATCGCCGACCGCCCCTGGTAGCTGCCGATCTCGACGATCCGCCCACCCGGCGGGACGACACGGGCCCGGTCCCACAGGCAGCGGGCCTGCCCATCGGTCATCCATCCCGCGACGTCACGGACGGCGTCAAGCGCGGCGTCGAAGGCAGGCGGGTCGACCGTCGTCACAGCGCTCCTCCGGGGCACGCACGGATGCTCGCGCCTAGCCTGACCGACGAGCGACCCGAGCGCGGCCGCCGCCCCCCGATCGGGGATCCCGCGTAGGCTGCCCGAGCCGCCCGGCGGGCTGGGCCCGGCCGCCCGCCCCGGGCGACGACCCGCTCCGCCCACGCCATGCCGCGATGACTGACCACGACGCCACAATCGCCAAGATGGGCAGCCTCGCGGCCGACGCCGGGCTGCGTCGCGTCAGCATCCTCGCTTGGCGTGACCTCGACGACCCGGAGGCCGGCGGCTCCGAGATCTCCGCGGCGATGGTCGCCAAGTACTGGGCCGAAGCCGGCCTCGAGGTCACGATGCGCACCTCGTTCGCCGCCGGTCGCCCCCCCGTGGCGTGGCGGGACGGGTACCGGGTGATCCGGAAAGCGGGCCGCTACCTCGTGTTCCCCCGCGCCGCGTTCAGCGAGATGCTCGGATGGCACGGCGGCCGCGACGGTCTCATGGAGGTCTGGAACGGTATGCCGTTCTTCTCGCCGCTGTGGTCCCGGACCCCCCACATCACCTTCGTGCACCACCTCCACGCCGAGATGTGGCAGATGACCCTCCCGCCCCGCCTCGCCGCGCTCGGCAGCTTCATCGAATTGAAGTTCGCTCCCCCGTTCTACCGCCACATCCCCATCGTGACGCCGTCCGAGTCGAGCAAACGCGAGCTCGTCGACGCCATGCACTTCAAGCCGCAGCGCGTCACGGTGGTGCATCCCGGTGTCCATCCCCGGTACACGCCCGGCGACGCGAAGTCCGAGGCGCCGCTCGTCGCGGCCGTCGGGCGGCTCGTGCCCGTCAAGCGCTTCGAGCTGCTCATCGACGTCCTCGTCGAGCTGAAGCGCGAGTTCCCCGCGCTCGAGGCGGTCATCGCCGGCGACGGGTACCGCCGCGATGAGCTCGTGGCGCAGATCCGCGACGCCCGCGCCGAGACCTGGATCCAGCTGCCGGGGCGCATCTCCGACGACGCCGTCGTCGACCTGTACCAGCGGGCCTGGGTGCTCGCCAGCGCGTCGGCCCGCGAGGGCTGGGGCATGAGCATCACCGAAGCGGGGATGTGCGGCACCCCGGCGGTCGCGACCCGTATCGCCGGGCACCTCGACGCCGTCGACGACGGTCGCAGCGGGCTCCTCGTCGACGGCCGCGAGGGACTCGTCGACGGGATCCGCCGCGTCCTGCAAGACAGCGAACTGCGGGCACGGCTGTCCCGCGGCGCGATCGACCACGCCTCCACGATGACGTGGGAGGCGTCGGCGCTCGGCGTCCTCGAGGTGCTCGCCGCCGAAGCGCTGCGCTACCGGGCCTTGCCGTCCCACCGATGAGCAGGTCGGCTCCCGTCGATACGACGGAGCCCGCACCACCGACCCGGCTGCAGCGCGGCGTCGGCTACTCACTGCTCGCCGCGCTCGCATACATCCCGATCATGCTGACCGCCACCGGGCGGGTCGTCGCCGACACGAAGCAGTACCTGTACCTCGACCCCGGCAAGCTCCTCGTGCGGGCGCCTTACCTCTGGCAGAACAACACCGCGCTCGGGACGGTCACCCACGAGAACATCGGGTACCTGTTCCCGGCGGGGCCGTTCTACTGGGTGCTCGAAACGGCCGGGGTGCCGCAGTGGGTCGCGCAGCGGCTCTGGCTCGGCTCCATCCTCTTCGGGGCCGGCGTCGGCGTCTTGTACCTGCTGCGCACCCTGCACGTGCGCGGACCTGGGGTCGTCATCGCCGCGCTCGGCGTACATGCTCAGCCCGTACTCGCTCGTGTACGCGTCGCGGCTGTCGATCCTGCTCGTCGCCTGGGCCGCGCTGCCCTGGATGGTCGCGCTCGTCGTCCGCGCCCTCCGCGACGACGGGTGGAAGTACCCGGCGGCGTTCGCGATCGTCGTGCAGCTCGCCGGCAGCGTGAACGCCACCGCGCTCATCATGGTCGGGGTCGCCCCGCTGCTCTGGGTCCCGTACTCGGTGTGGATCAGCCGCGAGATTCCACTGCGCCAGGCGTTGCGCACCGTCGGGCGAATCGCGGTCCTCACCGTGGCGGCGTCGCTGTGGTGGATCGCCGGCTTGAGCGTCCAGGCAAGCTACGGGCTCAACGAGCTGAAGTTCACCGAGACGATCAAGGACGTCTCCACCGCCGGCCTCTCGGGGGAGATCCAACGCGGCCTCGGCTACTGGTTCTTCTACGGCGGCGACAAGCTCGGCCCCTGGATCGAGGCCGTCATCGACTACACGTCCCGCCGCTGGCTCATCGTCGTCAGCTACGGGATCCCCGTCACCGCGATCGTCTCCGCCGCGTTCATCCGATGGCGCCACCGCGTCTACTTCATCCTGCTGATCCTCGTCGGCGTCACCATCGCGGTCGGCGCCCACCCGTACGACAACCCGTCACCGTTCGGCGCCATCGTGAAGGCGTTCGGGCAAGGCTCCACCGTCGGGCTCGCGCTGCGCAGCGTCGGCCGCGCCGGGCCGCTCGTCGTCCTCGGCTTCGCCGTGCTCCTCGGCCTCGGCGCCAACCTCCTCGTCCGGTGGCTGCGCCAACGGGGCTGGCCACACATCGGCCACGTGGCCGTCGCCATCGCCATCGTGGTGATCATCATCAACCTCCCCGCCCTGTGGAACGGCACGTTCTACGGCAACAACCTTCAGCGGCCCGAGACCCTGCCGTCGTACTGGACGACCGCGATCGCCGCGCTGAACCAGAAGTCGCACAGCACCCGGATCCTCGAGCTGCCCGGCGCCGACTTCTCCTCCTACCGGTGGGGCAACACCGTCGAGCCGATCACGCCGGGCCTCACCGACCGGCCCTACGTCGCCCGCGAGCTCATCCCGTACGGGTCGGCGCCGTCCGCGAACCTGCTCGACGCCCTCGACCGGCGCCTCCAGCTCGGCCTCCTCCAGCCGCAGTCGGTCGCGCCGATCGCCCGGCTGCTCGGCGTCGGCGACGTCGTGCTGCGCAACGACCTGCAGGTCGACCGCTTCGACCTCGCCCGCCCGAAGAACACCTGGCTGGTGTTCAGCCCGACGCCGACCGGGCTCAGCTCGCCCACGAGCTACGGCACCAGCCTCGGTCCGCCCCTGGCGTTCTCGCTCCTCGACGCCAAGACCCTCGCGCTGCCGGCCAACATGGCGGACCCGGCGCCGGTCGTCGACTTCCCCGTGCAGTCGGCGGTCCCGATCGTGCGCACGAACGGCGCCGGCCCCGACGTCGTCGTCGCCGGTGACGGCGAGGGCCTCGTCGACCTGTCCCAAGCCGGGCTGCTCACCGGCGACGAGCTGATCCAGTACTCGGCCGCGTTCGCCAACGACCCGCAGGGCCTGTCGTCGGCGATCGCGGGCAACAGCGTCCTCGTCGTCACCGACTCCAACCGCAAGCGCGCCGAGCGGTGGGACAACGTCAACTACGACGTCGGCTACACCGAGCGGCCCGGCGAGCAGCCACTCGTCACCGACACCCTCGACAACCAGCTCGACCCGTTCCCCGGCGCCGGCGAGAACAGCGAGACGACGATGGCGCAGCAGAACGTCCAGGTCTCCGCCACCGGCTACGGCTCGAGCTTCCAGTACCTGCCGACCGACCGGCCGGCGAACGCGTTCGACGGCGACCCCTCGACGGCGTGGACCGTCGGCGCGTTCGACGCCGTCGACGGGCAGCGCCTGCAGGCGAACCTGGCCCATCCGATCACCACCGGGACGGTGAACCTCGTCCAGCCCCTGACCGGGTTCATCAACCGCTGGATCACCCAGGCCACGCTGCGGTTCGCGGACTCGCACGGCCGCCCGGTCGGCCAGGACGTGACCGTCCCGCTCGGTCCCGCGTCGCGCACCGCGGCCGGCCAGACCGTCACCTTCCCGAAGCGGCGGTTCTCCCGCTTCACCGTCGTCATCGACACCGACAACCAGGGCCCGCAGCCGAACTACCCGCACTCGAGCGGCGTCGGGTTCGCCGAGATCCGCCTCCACGACGACCACACCCCCACCCAGAACGTCCGGGTGAACGAGGTGGTACGGATGCCGACCGACCTCGTGTCGTCACCCGCGGCGCGGGCGATTAGTCACCCGCTCGTCTACGAGATGACCCGTCTCCGCACCGTGCTCGCGCCCCCGAACACCACCGAGGAGGAGCCGGCGCTCGTGCGGTCCTTCACCGTCCCGAGCACCCGCGACTTCGGTGTCGTCGGCACCGCCCGGCTGTCGCTCGGCGCACCCGACGCGACGATGGACGCCGCGCTCGGCCAGCCCGGCGCGGCGGACGGCGGCGTCACCGTCACCGCCTCCGAGCACCTGACGACCACCGCAGCGGCCCGGGCGTCGTCCGCGCTGGACGGCGACCCCACCACCGCATGGAGCACCCAGGTCGGCGACACGGTCGGCCAGTGGATCAACGTCCAAACCCCCCAGCCGGTGACGTTCGACCACCTCAACCTCCAGGTCGTCGCCGACGGCCGCCACTCCGTCCCCACGCAGCTGCTCATCACCGCCGGCGGCCAGTCCCGGACCGTGAACCTCCCGCCGATTGCCGACCAGGCGTCGCAGAACGCGGCCGTGTCGGTGCCGGTCAGCTTCCCGGCGCTCACCGGCGACAACATCCGCGTCACGATCGCCGCGGTCCGTCCCGAGACCACCATCGAGTACTACTCCGACCTCCCGATCAACCTGCCCGTCGCGATCGCCGAGCTCGGCATCCCGGGCGTGGCGCGCCCCGCCCTCCCGACCACGGTGCCGTCCGGCTGTCGCCGCGACCTGCTCACCCTCGACGGCCAGCCCCTCGCGGTCCGGATCGTGGGCAGCACCGCCACCGCAGTCGCCGGCGGGACGGTGCAGGTCCAGCAGTGCAACCCCGACGGCGGCCCCGCCGCGCCGCGGCGCCTCCGCGCGGGCACCCATCTGCTGCGCGCCGTGCCCGGCACGACCAGCGGCCTCGACCTCGACGGGCTCGTCCTCGCCTCCGCCGCCGGCGGTGGCGCCACGACGCTGACCGGGCCCGTCTCGACGCTCGCCGCGCACCCATCCCCGCCGGCGCCCCAGCTCACCGTCCACACGAGCGGGGAGACCACGGTGCACGCCACGGTCCACGGCGCGCACCAACCGTTCTGGCTCGTGCTGGGCGAGAGCTTCAACAGCGGGTGGCACGCCTCGGTCAACGGGCACGACCTCGGCGCCCCGCAGCTCGTCGACGGGATGTCGAACGGCTGGCTCGTGACGCCAGGCCGGCAGCGCACGCTCACCGTCACGCTGGCCTGGACACCCCAGAACCGCATCTGGGTCGCGCTGGCGATCTCGGGCCTCGCCATGCTCCTCTGCGCGGCGCTCGCCCTGAGGCCGCGCCGGCGCGTCGCCGTCGCGGCGGCGGTCGACCCCGACGGGCCCGTCGAGCTCGCGTCCCCGTTCCGCGCCCGGGGCGCGACGCCGTCGCGTCGCGCCGTCGTGTCCAGCACCGCGGCCGTCACCCTCGCCGCCGGGCTCATCGTGAACCCGCTCGTCGGGCTCATCGCCGGCGCGGCGACGCTCGGCGTCCTGCTGCGACCCCGGTGGCGCTGGCTGCTCACCGTCGGCGCACCCGGCGCACTCGCCGTCGCCGGCGGCTACGTGTTCATCCAGCAGTGGCGGCACATGTACCCGTCGGTGTTCACCTGGCCGACCTTCTTCGACGCCGTGCACGTCGTCGGCTGGATGGCGGTGATCCTGCTCTCGGTCGATGCCGTCGTCGACGTCGTGCGGTCTCGTCAGCGGACCGACCCCTGACCCCACACACGTCGGGGCGTCGGGGCGTTCGATCAGGTGGCAGCGCGGCGGGGCGTGCGCGACACTGTCGCCCGGTTCGACCGCACCGGAGGGTCGGTGTCGAGCACTGACATGTCCGGGTCCGTCCCCCGGTATCGCACACTCTCGGTCATCGTGCCCGTGTACAACGAGCGCAACACCGTCGCCGAGGTCGTGCGGCGGATGCGGGCCGTCGAGCTGCCCCTCGAGCGCGAGATCGTCATCGTCGACGACGGCAGCACCGACGGCACCCGCCAGGTCCTCTCCCAGCTCGCCGACTCGACCGTGCACGTCGTGCTCCACGACCGCAACCAGGGCAAAGGGGCGGCGGTCCGGACGGGGCTCGCCCAGGTCACCGGCGACCTCGTCCTGATCCAAGACGCCGACCTCGAGTACGACCCCGACGACTGGCCCAAGCTGCTCGCCCCCGCGCTGAAGGGACGCGCCCGGGTCGTGTACGGGTCACGGTTCACCGGTGAGCGGCGCAACATGCTGTTCGTCCACTGGGTGGGGAACCGCTTCTTGTCCCTCGTGACGAACGTCTTGTACAACACGACGCTCTCCGACATGGAGACCTGCTACAAGCTCTTCGAGCGGGACGTGATCACCCAGATCCACCTGCGGGCGCGCCGGTTCGACTTCGAGCCCGAGGTGACCGCGAAGGTGCTGCGCCGCGGGATCCGCATCTACGAGGTCCCGATCTCCTACTCGGGCCGCGAGTTCGACGAAGGCAAGAAGATCACCTGGCACGACGGCTTCGCCGCGTTGTGGACCCTCGTGAAGTACCGCTTCATCGACTGATCCCTGCCGTCGAGTGACCCTACGGGTGGGTGGGGTTCCAGGCCGCGAGGCCCTGGAGGCGGGGACCGAGCCAGCGGACCACGAGCTCGGCGGCCGGGCCCTCGTAGTGCATGCCGTCCTCGCGCAGGGTGATCCCGTCGACGGCGTTCTGGCACTGCCCCGCCGGGCAGACGAGCGTCTGGAAGTCGACGAGGAACACGTCGCGCATCGACAGCGCGGCGCGGATCTCGTCTCGACGCAGGCACGCGGTGCGCGTCGCGAAGTCGAACCCGAGCGTCGGCGCGGGCAGCCCCACCGCGACGCGTGCGCCGCCGCTGGTCAGCTCCTGGAGGCCCGCGGCGACCTGCCGTTCGAACCAGGCGTCGTAGCCGGCCTCGCAGAGGTGCACCCACTGCCCGTTCACCAGCCAGTCCCCGACGACCTGCCCGGCGAGGGAGACGAACACGACGTCGGGGTGGTCCTGGGCGATGTCGTCGGCCCAGTGCGTCGCGCAGTTCGGTGACGCCGTCGGGGTCGACCCGTCGGGCAGCAGATGGGCGCTGGAGCCGGCCTCGAGCCCGCAGCCCTCGGTGGTCCGGTCGGTGACGGTGTAGCCGTAGGTGCCCTGCAGCTCGGTGAACGCCGGCAGCAGCCGGTAGGCGATCGAGTCGCCGGTGACCATGAGCCGGAACGGGGGCGCGGGAACGGTCGTGGTGGTCGGGGCGCCCGAGACGGCGGTCGCGGTCGTCCCGGCCCGGCCGGTGAGATGACGCAGCGCCGCCGCCGGGTTGACGTGGGGCGTCGCGGGCGGCACGGTCGCGAGCACCACGACCGCGGCGGTGATCCCCACCGCGACGGGCGTGAGCGTCCGGCTGCGCCAGCCTCGGAGCGCCCCGTGGCGGATCGGCTGCTCCACGAGCCGGTAGCTGAGGAGCGCGATCGCCAGCGTCACCGCGACCTGGACACCGGTGAGCGGCCAGCCCCGCACCCCGACGCGCCCGGCAGTGACGACGAGGTCGACCGGCCAGTGCCAGAGGTACACGCCGTAGGAGATCAGGCCGAGCGCGCACAGCGGCCGCCACGACAACAGTCGCGCCACCGGTCCTCGCGTGGGGTGCGCGGCCGCCGCGATCACCAGCACCGCCGCGGCGGAGCATGCCAGCAACAGGCCCTGGTACACGGCCGAGTTGGTCCCCGACAGCTGCCACCATGCCCAGGCGAGGAAGCCGAGCGCGACGAGCCCGAGCGCCTCGAGCACGAGGCGCGCCACCCGGCGCGGGGTCCAGCCGCGCTCGGCGATCAGCGCGGTGAGGGCCGCGCCGAGCAGGATCGAGGACGCGCGCGTGTCGGTACCGACGTACACGCGCTGTGGGTCCGCCCCCGGCGTGTAGAGCAGGAGGATGGTCGCGAACGACGCGGCCGCCCCGCCGACGGCGACGACGAGCACGCCGCGCACCGATCGACGCCACGCGAGCACCGCGACGACCACGAGCGGCCACACGAGGTAGAACTGCTCCTCGATCGCGAGGCTCCACGTGTGCTCGAGCGGCGACGGGGCCCGGAACAGGTCCCAGTAGGACGTGCCGTGCACGATCTGATGCCAGTTCGCGACGTAGCCGAGGGTCGCCAGGCCGTCGGCGCGGATCTGGGCCAGTTCCGACGGTGCCGCGAAGATGAGCGCGTACACGCCGACGCCGAGCAGCAGGAGCAGCAGCGCCGGCAGCAGTCGCCTCGCCCGGCGCGACCAGAAGTTGGTCAGCGACACGCCGCCACGCGCGGCGCGCTCCTCGAGCAGCAACGAGGTGATGAGGAAGCCCGAGAGCACGAAGAACAGGTCGACGCCGAGCCACCCGCCGACGAGATGACCGGCGTGGAACAGCACCACCGCGGCCACGGCCGCGCCCCGCAGCCCGTCGAGCGCGGCGACGTGACGGCGCCCGCCGATTGCGGCGACCACGGGCGGTTCCGCCACCGCGTCGCTCACGCTGCCCCTCACTCCCCTCGTCCTCGACGGGCCCGGTCGGCGACGCCCGCGCCCGCACCGACAGCCCGCGCGATGCGGTCGTTCCTGGGCGTCGGCCGCACGAACGCTCGAGGCCGGTGCCGTGACCAGCGAGCACAACGGCGGGCGTCGGCTGCGCTTACAGCCGCCCGACCGAGCCGACCCGCCCGGCGGCGCATGTGGCGTGCACGGCACGGCACCGGTGGGCGCGCGGCCTCACCGATAGGCTGGGCGGCCATGCTGTGGTTCGAGCGGCAGGTGGTCGAGCACCTGCTCCGTCCCGACCTCGACGAGCGGGCGCGGACCGACGTCGAGCACTACGTCGACAGCGCGCTGCGCGTCATGCCCGAGCACCTGCGCGCCGGCGTCGCCCTCGAGTCGCTGGCCTTCGGCGCCTGGCCGTCGCTGCAGCGCGCCGTCGGGCGTCTCGACCCCAGGACCGTCGACCGCGCGGTCGAGCGGTGCCGCACCAGCCGGATCGACGTGGTCCGCCAGTACGTCCGGCTCCTCGAATCGCTGGTCCTCTTCGCCGAGAACGAGCTGGTCGCGGTGCCGGCGTCGTGACCGAACTCAACACCGAGGTGCTCGTCGTCGGCTCGGGCGCGGGCGGGGCGGTCACCGCGGCGGCGCTCGCCGCCGCGGGGCGACACGTCATGATCGTCGAGGAGGGCCCCGCCGTCGACCCGGACGCCCACGAGCCGTTCTCGCTCGAGGAGATGGTCGCGAAGTACCGCCACCGGGGCCTGTCCGCCGCGCTCGGCTCGCCGGGGATCGCGTACGCCGAGGGGCGCTGCGTCGGGGGCAGCACCGAGATCAACAGTGGTCTGTACCACCGGCTACCGCCCGAGCTGGCCGAGGAGTGGCGAGTCCGCTACCGCATCGACGAGTTTACGCCCGCCATCCTCGACCGCTACGCCGAGACGATCGAACGGGACCTGTCCGTCTCGAAGCTCACCGGCGCGCCACCCCCGGCGTCCGCGGTCCTGGAGCGCGGGGCGACGAAGCTCGGCTGGCGGGCCGTCGAGTTCCCGCGGGTGTTCCGCTACGACGACGGCCTCCACCGGGGCGTGAAGCAGACCATGGCCCGCACCTTGATCCCCCGGGCCGTGGACGCCGGCGCGCAGCTGCTCGCCGACAGCTGCGTGACTCGGCTCGTCACCCGCGGCGGACGGGTCGTCGAAGCGCGCGGCCGACGCCGTCACCCCGGGGGGCGGGACGAGCCGCTGTCGATCCGCGCCGAGCACGTCTTCGTGTGCGGCGGTGCGATCCAGACCCCGGCCCTGCTGCAGCGCAGCGGCGTGCGCCACCGCATCGGTGGCGGCCTGAAACTGCACCCGACGATCAAGATCGCGGCCCGGTTCCCGCAGCGGCTGAACCACGACGAGGTTCCGATGCACCGGGTCACTGAGTTCGCGCCCAACCTCACGATCGGCGGCTCCGCAAGCGGGCGCGGCCACGTCGCACTCGCCCTCGCTGACTCGACGGCCGAGTACGCCGACGCGCTCGCCGACTGGGAGCGCGTCACCGTCTACTACGCGGCGATCCGAAGCGACGGCGACGGCCGCGTGCTCGCCGTGCCCGGGATCCGCTCACCGGTCGTCACGTACCGGCTCACCGAGTCCGACATGAGCCGCCTGGCGCGGGGGCTCGTGCACCTCGGGGAGGTGCTCCTCGCCGCCGGCGCCCAGGAGCTCTACCCGTCGGTCGTCGGCGGCGCCGTGGTGCGTCGCGTCGACGAGCTCGGCACGTGGTGGGACTCGGTCACCCGGTCCCGCACCAACCTCATGACCGTGCACCTGACCTCGACGGTGCGGATCGGCGAGGAGCGTGACCTCACGGGCGCTGACAGCTTCGGGCACGTCTGGGGCTACGAGAACCTGCGGGTGAACGACGCGTCGCTGCTGCCCGACGCGCCCGGGGTGAACCCGCAAGCCGCGATCATGGCGATCGCGAGCCGCAACGCCGACCAGTTCCTCTCGGCCAGCTGACCGCCGTCCCCGCTAGTGCCCTGACCGGCATCGTTTGCGTTGTGTCTGGTTGTCACAGGTGTGTGCGTCGCCAAACCCTCCGGGCGCAAATTCTCGTGTCCGCACTGTGGACACGCCGGGCATCGCGACCTCGTCGCGGCCCACAACATCGCCGCGAAGCGCGGCGGAACCATCACGACCAGCCAAGTGGTCGTGGAGCACCGTCGCGTCGGCAACCCGACCCAGCGACGTGACCGCCGCCGCCACCACATGGACCAGCGTCGGTCCTGCCCGGCCCCGGGCCACCCCGCCAAGCCTGACGGGGAGTCGCTCGCAGACCCCTGCGAGGATCAACCAGCCGTGCGCCCCAACAGCGCACACAGTGGCTGACAAGGCACTACGGGAGGCGCTTGAGCACGCGGAGGAGACCGAGGCGCGCCGGGGATTGGTGGTGGGATCCGCCGCTGTCCGCCAGCTCGGCTCGGTGGGTGAGGAACCAGTCGTAGGCCTCGATGAGCATCGCGGTGTTCGAGTGCTGCGGCATCCAGCCGAGCTCCTCCTCGGCGTGGCGCACGTCGAACCACAGCGATTCGCTGTACAGCAGCCAGTGGTAGGGCGCGAACGGCGCGAGGCCGAGGCGGGCGAGCCCACGCATCGCGATCCGGGCCGGAGCGACCGGCAGGGACCGCACCCGCGACCCAGTGTCGGCGTGCTCGACCAGCGCTTGGAGGGTCTCGCGCATGGTCCCGAACTCGGCGGCGCCGATGTCGTACACCGACGGGCCGGGTCGGGCGCCGGCGCGGAGGCACGCGTCGGCGAGGTCGTTGGCGTGCACGAACTGGTAGCGGTTGGCGCCCGAGCCGAGGAGGAACACCGGCGCGCCGTCGGCGACGAACTCGAAGAGCACGGCCATGATTCCCAGCCGGCCGTGGCCCATGATGGTGCGGGGCCGGATGATGGTCACGTCCTGGCCGGCCGCGACGGCCTCCTCGCAGAGCAGCTCGGCCTCGAGCTTGGCCCGCCCGTAGTCCTCGAGCGGTCGGCGGGGCGAGTCCTCCCGCACCGGATTGGCGGCGGGGATCCCGAACACGGCGCTCGACGAGGTGTGCACCACCTTCGTCGCACCCGCGTCGCGGGCCGCGACGAGCAAGTTGGCCGTCCCCACGACGTTCACCGAGTGGAAGAGGCCCCGGTCCTTCGCCAGCGGCACCTGCGCGACGTTGTGGAACACGACGTCGACGCCCTCGCAGGCGGCCGCGCAGCGCGTCACGGTCGCGGACGTCACCGGCCACGAACTCGACCCCGTCGCGCGGCGCCGGCGGCGCCAGGTCGAAGATCCGCACCTGGTCGCCCCGGTCGCGTGCCTGGTCGACGAGCACCGAGCCGAAGTACCCGGAGCCGCCGGTGACGAGGACGCGGCCGCTCACAGCTGGGCGCCGTGCTGCCGGCACCACCGGATGCTGGTGCGCATCCCCTCGAGCAGCCCGATCGCCGGCTCGTAGCCGAGCTCGGCCCGCGCCCGGGTGATGTCGCAGGCGATCGTGTCGCGCAGCTCGCCGAGCACGTGGACCGCCTGGACGTAGCGGCCCTGGCCCTGCAGGAGGCGGTCGACGGTGGCCGCGAACGCCGCGGCGCCGGCCGGGAGGTGGGGCTGGCGGGAGGAGACCGAGAGCCCCTCGGCCTGGAGGGCGCTGCGCACCGTGGCCAGCACGGTGCGCAGCTCCACGGGCTCGGCATCGGCGATCCAGTACGCGCGGCCAGGCGCGGCCGCGGCCACCTCGGCGCGCAGCAGCCCGTCGACGAGGTTGCCGGTGTAGACGAGCGACCGGCGGTTCGTGCCGGGCCCGGGGATCGGGAAGCGGCCGCGGCGCACCGCGGCGAAGAACCGGGTCTGGCGGGCCGGCTGGTACGGGCCGTAGAACCACGGGGGCCGGACGATGACCGTCGCGAGGTCGCCGCGGTCATGGCTGCGCTGGACGAGCAGCTCGGCCTCGTACTTCGACTGCCCGTACCCGAGGTAGGGGTGATACGGCGAGTCCTCGGTGAAGCGGTCGGTGCGTGTCGGGTTCGCGCCGAACGGCGAGTTCGAGGAGACGTGCACGAAGCGGGTCGCCTCGGCCCGCCGGGCCCGGTCCAGCACCAGCTGGGTGCCGCCCACGTTGACGTCGAAGAACTCGCGGGTGCCGTGCTCCGGGTGGATGACCCCGCGGCGTGGAACACGGTCGGGCGGCTGACCCCGTCGAAGAGCCGGTCCGCCGCGGCGGGGTCGCGCACGTCGCCCGCGACCGCCTCGACGCTGTTCGCCACGTTCTCGAGCACCGCGGCTTCGTCGCCGCTGCGCACCAGGCAGCGCACCCGGGTGCGGGTTCGGGCGAGGTTGCGGACGAGGTTCTGGCCCAGCCAGCCGGCTCCGCCGGTGACCACGACCACCGGCGACGGGGCCGATGTCGGGGCCGACGCCGGGCACCCCGTCGAAGCTCACGGGGTTCTTCTAGTCGAGATGGTCGCGGCGGCGGCCATCGTCGCTCACTCGGCGGCGATGGCGTCCAGGACATCGAGGCGTGCGGCCCGCCAGGCGGGACCCAACGCGGCGATGACGCCGGCGACGATCGACAGCGCCACGAAGGCCAGGAGCTCGAGGGTCGGGACGCGCAGCACGGTGAGCCCTTGGGCCCGCAGCGCGCGGGTGAACACCCACCCCCAGAACACCCCGAGCGCCGTGCCGACGAGCCCGCCGAGCAGCGCGACGATCACCGACTCGCCGCGGACCATGCGGCGCAGCTGCCGGCGCGTCATGCCGACGACGCGGAGCAGCCCGAGCTCGGGGGTCCGCTCGAAGACCGAGAGGGCCAGCGTGTTGACGATGCCGAGCACCGCGATGATCTCGGACAGCATGAGCAGCGCCACGGTGACGGCCAGGAACCGGTTGACCGTCTGCTCCTGCGAGATGCGGTACTGGGCGCGGGTGTAGACGCGGATGTTCGGGAAGCTCGCGCCGAGCGTCCGGTGCAGCGCCGCCTCCGCCGCCGCGGTCTGACCCGGTCGGGCGCGGACGTACACGAGCGTGTCACCCGCCGCGGTCCCGAACCCCAGCCGGTAGGCGGGCGCGGCGACGATGAACCCGACCGGGAACCCGCCGGTGAAGTCCCGTTGGGTGTAGATCCCCGCGACGCGCAGCGACTCGATCCCGTCGGGGAACTGCATGTCGACGAGGTCACCGACCCCCAGGTGGTACTGGTGGCTCTGGTCCTGGGCGACGAGCACCCCGTCCGCCCCCATCGCCGCGACGGTGCCGCGGCGCAGCCCGAGGTTCAGCACCTGGGTCAGGTCGGCGGGCTCGGCACCGGCGACGGTCTCCTGGTTCCCGCCCACCGGGACCCGCACGTTCCCGAACCGGAACGCGGTCGCCGCCGCCACCGGGCGCAGCTGCGCGACGCGCTGCGCCACCTCGGGGAGAACGTCGCGAACTGCTGGGCCTTCAGCACCAGGTCGGCGCGGATGCCGCCGTCGACGGCCCGGTCGACGGACGCCTTCGCCGAGTCGGCGAAGATGGCGACCAGCCCGACGAGCGCCAACCCGATCACCAGCGCGGACGCGGTCGCCGCGGTGCGCCGCGGGTTGCGGATCGCGTTGCCCCGGGCGAGCGTCCCGGTGACCCCGAGCGCGCGGAGCGGCCGGCCGAGGGCCCCGGCGATCGGGCCGGCCACGGCGGCGAGCAGCACGAGCACGCCGACGAGGACGAGCACGGCGCCGACCGCGACCCACCACACCTCCCGCAGCGTGTTCGACGCGTACTGCGTGCGGTGCAGCCCGATGACGATGGCCGGGACCCCGAGCGCGGCGACCAGGACGCCGAGGACGGCGCGGCGCACGAGCGGCGGGGTCCGGCGCGGACGCGCGTCGGTCACCGCGGTGAGCGGCGCGACCCGTGCGGCGCGCAGCGCCGGCCAGAGCGACGCCGCGACCGTGACACCCACCCCGACGGCCAACGCCGCGAGCACGGTGCGCTGCTCGAGCACGACCGCGTGGCTGGGTACGGCGAAGCCCAGCTGGCCGGCCACCCCGAGCAACGCGGTGGCGAGGCCGTAGCCGACCCCGACGCCGACGGCCGCGCCTGCCGCGCCGACCACGGCCGCCTCCCCCACCACCGAGGCGATGACCTGCGGGCCGCTCGCCCCGAGCGCTCGCAGCAGCCCGAGCTCGTGGGAACGCTGGGCGACGAGGATCGTGAACGTGTTGAAGATGATGAACGCGGCCACGACCATGCCGATCGCGGTGAAGCCGAGCAGCAGGTCGCCGAACAGCGTCAGGAAGTTGAGGACGACCTGCCCGCGGTCCTGCGCGACCTGCGACGGCAGGTCGACCTCGTACAACGGGCCGAGCGCCCGCCCCAGGTCCCGCTGCACCGCGGTGAGGCTCGTCGTGGGCGCGACGGTCACGTTCACCGCGTCGAGCTGACCGGGCGCGCCGAACACCCGTTGCGCCGTCCCCAGGTCGAAGGCCGCGAAGGTGATCGGACCCAGATCCGCCTCGTGGCCGACCGCGAAGAGCGCGACGATCCGGAAGCGCTGCTTCGGTCCCTGGAGGAGCACGTCGACGTGGTCGCCGATGTGGAACCCGTACCGGCGGGCGGTCCCGGCATCCATCGCCACCTCGCCGGCCCGGGTGGGCGCCCGGCCGGGCCGCGACCCGTCGGCGACGAGGTGCAGCGGCCCGTGGGCGCCCTGCTCGGCCCAGTTGAACCCGAGGGTGGGCGCACCGGAGCTCGAGATGGCGTGACCGGACCGGTCGACGAACTGGGCGTACCCGGTGACGAACCCCGTCGCGCTCGACACCCCGGGCACCGAGCGGGCCCGCGCCGTGACGGTGTCGGGGAAGCGCTGCTGGAACGCGGCGCCGCCACCACCGAGGGGCGCGGCCGGGCGCACGACCAGGTCGACGCCGGCGAGCGTCTGGCGGTACACGCTCTGGAACGACGCGGTGAGCGTGTCGCTGACGACGTAGGTGCCGGTGACGAACGCCACGCCGAGCACGACGGCCAGCGCCGTCAACGCCAGACGGACGCGACGCCCGACGATCCCTCTGATCGTGGCCTTCCACATGCCGGCCGTGCTCCCGACCTTGACCGGCGACCATCATGGTCGGCAACGACGAGCAGGGAGCGGCACGGTGGGGCTACTCGACGGCGGGCGGGCGGTGGTCACGGGCGGGGCGTCCGGCATCGGGCGGGCGACCTGCCGGGCGCTGCACCGGGAGGGCGCGACGGTGGCGGTGCTCGACCTCGACGCCGACGGCGCGGCCGCGACCGCGAAGGAGGTGGACGGCCGGGCGTTCGGCGTCGACGTCACCGACGTCGACGCGCTCGAGCGGGCCGTGCGCGACGCCGCCGACTCGCTGGGCGGCCTGACCATCCTGTTCAACAACGCGGGCGGGTCGAGCATGGCGGGGATCCACGAGTGGGCGCCCGCCGAGTGGGACCGCATCGTGCGCCTCAACCTCGGCGGCGTGTTCCACGGTCTGCGGGTCGGCGCGCCGCTGATCGTCGAGAGCGGCGGCGGGGCGATCGTCAGCACGGCGTCGATCAGCGGGACCCGGCCCGCCGCTGGTGAGGCGCCCTACGCGGCCGCGAAGGCCGCGGTCGCGGCCCTCACCGCCACGGCGGCGCTCGAGTACGCGCCGACGGTGCGGGTGAACGCCGTCTCCCCGGGGATGATCCACACCGGGCTCACCGACATCCTGCTCACCGGCTTCGACTGGACCGTGCCCCACATGGAGGCCAAGACCCCGCTCGCCCGGATCGGCACCCCCGAGGACATCGCCGACGTCGTCACCTTCTTGTGCTCGGACTGGGCCCGGTTCATCACCGGCCAGAACCTGGTCATCGACGGCGGCATGACGTTGCACGGCGCGGGCGTCGACGGCCTCCTCGACCGGTTCCGGGCCATGCTCCCGCCGCGGTAGCGGGCTCAAGGTTCTCGCCGCTCGATCCGATCCTCCCGTGACGGCTCGCGGGAGGATCGATGGGTACAGCACGCCGGTGGGCCGGGATCCTCGCCGCGACCGTCACCCTCGGTGGGCTCGGGGCCGCGTGTGCGCCCGCGCCGTCGTCGAGCTGCGGGACGGACTCGACGAGCGCCGCGATCCTCACGGACGTCAACGCCTCGCGGGCCCAGGCTGGTCTGCCCGGCCTCGCCGCCAACGGGCAGCTCACCTGCCTCGCGCAAGGCTGGAGCGGGTACATGGCGAGCACGAACAGCTTCGAGCACCGCAACCTCGCCGCGGTGCTCGCCTCACCGGGCTACGGCGGGTATCACACCATCGGGGAGAACATCTTGGAGGGGCCGACATCGATGACGGCGGGCGACATGCACACCGCCTGGATGAACTCACCCGACCATCGGGCGAACATCCTCTCGCCGAACTTCACGTCGGTCGGGATCGGCCTGGCATGGGCGAACGGGCAGGTGTGGGCGACCGAGGACTTCGGCGGCTGACCCTCAGGGCCGGCCCGCTTGGCGGTCGAGCTCCTCGAACTCGTGGGCGCTGACGAGGAACGCCCACCACATCCCGAAGAACAGCCCGGCGACGATGCCCACCCCGCCGCCCACGGGGAGCATCACGAGGAAGTTGCCGCTGTGGGCGAGCGCCAGGGCCACGGCGACGATGGCGAGCCACACGACGACGCAGACGGGCACGGCGAACAGCGACGCCTTCACCACGCGGACCATGAGGGTCCGCTCGGCGGCGTGGACCTGCTCGAGCCGCGCCGGCGACAGCGTCGCTCGGGGCGACGACCTCGTCGGATGCGACCTCCACGTCGGTGCTCACCGCGCCTCCTTCGGCCCGATCATGCCACGACCCCCCGGGCGCTGAGCGCCGCGACGACCGCCTCGGCGGCGTCGGCCGGCGCCTCCGTGGCCGTGTGGAGCACCAGGTCGGGGTCGGTCGGCGCCTCGTAGGGGTCGTCGACGCCCGTGAACCCGGTGACCTCGCCCGCCCGCGCCCGCCGGTAGAGGCCCTTCGGGTCGCGGGCCTCGCAGACGGCCAGCGGCGCGTCGACGAACACCTCGAGGAACACGAGGCCGCTCGCGTCGTGGACCTCGCGGGCGTGCGCCCGTCCGACCCGGTAGGGGCTGATCACGGGGACGCTCACGACGAGGCCGGCGTCGGCGCAGAGCCGGGCGACCTCGGCGACGCGCCGCACGTTCTCGGCACGGTCCGACGCGGAGAAGCCGAGGTCGCCGTTCAGGCCGTGCCGCAGGTTGTCGCCGTCGAGGCTGTACGACAGGACACCCCGCCGGCTCAGCGCGGCGGTGAGCGCCGACGCGATCGTCGACTTCCCGGATCCTGACAGGCCGGTGAGCCAGACGGTGGCGCCGTGCACGCCGGCCGCCTGCCACCGCGCCTCGCGTGGGAGCTCGTCGGTGTGCCAGACCACGTCGGGGCTGACCGGGGGGCCGCTCACGGGGCGGGGACCCCGAGGACCATGCCGCCAGCCACCGTCTCGAACGTCGACTCGTCGATGAGGATGAACGAGCCGGTGACCCGGTTGCGGCGGTACTCGTCGAGGAACAACGGCACGGTGCAGCGCAGGCTGACCCGACCGATGTCGTTCATCGCCAGCGTCTGCTGGTCCTCGTCGCGGTGCAGCGTGTTGACATCCAGCCGGTAGTGCAGCTGCTGCACGCGGGCCCGCGCGGCGCGGGTGGTGTGCTTCGAGCGCGTAGACGGCGCCCTCGCGGAGCGGCCGCTCGCTGAACCAGCACACCATCGCGTCGAGGTCCTGGGTGACCGTCGGCGCGTTGTTCGGCCGGCACAGCAGGTCGCCGCGGCCGACGTCGAGGTCGTCGGCGAGGCGGACGCTGACCGACATCGGGGGGATGGCTTCGTCGACCGTCGTGCCGTACTCCTCGATGCCGGCGATCGTGCTCGTGAACCCGCTCGGGAGGACCAGCACCTCGTCGCCCGGCCGGAACATCCCGCTCGCGACCTGCCCGGCATAGCCCCGGTAGTCGTGGAAGTCGTGGCTCATCGGGCGGATCACGTACTGCACCGGGAAGCGGGCGTCGATCAGGTTGCGGTCCGAGCCGATGTACACGTGCTCCAGGTGGTGCAGCAGCGTCGGCCCCTCGAACCACGGCGTGTTCGGCGAGTGCGACACCACATTGTCGCCGAGCAGGGCGGACACCGGGATGAAGGTCAGGTCGTCGATGTCGAGCTTGGCGGCGAAGTCGGTGAACTCGGCGCAGATCTCGTCGAAGCGGTCCTCGTCGAAGTCGACGAGATCCATCTTGTTGACGCACAGGACGAGGTGCTTGACCTGCAGCAGCGACGTGATGACCGCATGGCGGCGGGACTGCTCGAGCACACCTTTGCGGGCGTCGACGAGCACGAGCGTCAGGTCGGCGGTCGACGCGCCGGTCACCATGTTGCGCGTGTACTGGATGTGCCCGGGAGTGTCGGCGATGATGAACTTGCGGCGCGGGGTCGCGAAGTAGCGGTAGGCGACGTCGATCGTGATCCCCTGGTCGCGCTCGGCGCGCAGCCCGTCGGTGAGCAGCGCCAGGTTCACGTAGTCGAAGCCCCGGTCGCGGCTCGTGCGCGCCACCGCCTCGAGCTGGTCCTCGAAGATCTGCTTGGTCTCGAGGAGGAGCCGCCCGATCAGTGTGCTCTTCCCGTCATCGACCGACCCGGCAGTGGCGAAGCGCAGGAGCTCCATGGCCTTAGAAGTAGCCCTCCCGCTTGCGGTCCTCCATCCCGGCCTCGGAGATCCGGTCGTCGGCGCGCGTCTCGCCCCGCTCCGTGACCCGGGCGGCGGCGACCTCGGCAATCACCTGCTCGATGGTGGCGGCCGCCGATTCGACCGCGCCGGTGCACGTCGCGTCCCCGACGGTGCGGAACCGCACCAGCAGCTCCTCGGTGGTCTCCCCGTCGAGGCGACCCAGGTGCGGGGTGTCGGCGAGCAGCATCCCGTCGCGTCGCACCACCGTGCGGCGGTGCGCGAAGTAGATCGAGGGCAGCTCGAGCCCGTCGGCCGCGATGTACTGCCAGATGTCGAGCTCGGTCCAGTTCGACAGCGGGAACACCCGGATGTGCTCCCCGGCGCGGTGCCGCCCGTTGTAGAGGCTCCACAGCTCGGGGCGCTGCTGCTTGGGGTCCCACTGCCCGAACTCGTCTCGGAACGAGTAGACGCGCTCCTTCGCTCGGGCCTTCTCCTCGTCGCGACGACCACCGCCGAACACCGCGTCGTAGCCGTGCTCGGTGATCGCGTCGAGCAGCGTCGTGGTCTGCAGCCGGTTGCGCGACGCCCGCGGACCGGTCTCCTCGACCACACGGCCCGCGTCGATCGACGCCTGCACCGACGCCACCACGAGCTGGGCGGCGAGCTCGCCGACCCGCCGGTCCCGGTACTCGAGGACCTCGTCGAAGTTGTGCCCGGTGTCGACGTGCATGACGGGGAACGGGAGCCGGGCCGGCCAGAACGCCTTCTCCGCGAGGCGCAGCATGACCGCCGAGTCCTTCCCGCCGGAGAACAGCAGCACGGGCCGCTCGAACTCGGCGGCCACCTCCCGCAGGATGTGGACCGATTCGGCCTCGAGCGTGTCGAGGTGCGACAGGTGGGTGGGCATGGGCCGCCCAGTTTGGCCGACCGCCGGCAGGGGGCCGGCCATCGCGCCCGTGGGTCAGGCGGCGTCGACGAGGAGCTGGGGGCGGCGGTACAGCAAGGCGCCCTCACCCATCACGAGGGTGCGGTCGCCGCAGTCGATGACGAGGCGGGGGTCGTGGTGCCGCAGGGGGCGCAGGGCGTGGGCCATCCCACAGCACGGGCACGCGACGATGTGCCCGGTCAGCGCGACGGTGGCGGGGCTGAGCAGCGGGACCATCGAGACCTCCCAGTCGGGTTCCTACCCTTCCAACGTCGGCACGCCGATCCTGGTTCTGTAGCCCCCGGTGGGCTCAGGCCGGGCGGGTCAGCGTCCGGATCCGCGGGTAGTCCGGCTTCCCGGCGGCCAGGCGGGGCACCACCTCGACGACCTCGAGGCGGCGCGGCACCTTGTACCCGGCGAGGCTGCCCCGGCAGTGGCCCTGGAGCTCCTCGAGGGTCGGGGGGACGCCGGTCGGGGCGACCACCGCGACGACCCGCTCCCCCCAGATGTCGTCGGGCACGCCGACCACCACCGCGTCGGCGACGCCGGGGTGGGTCTTCAGGACCGCCTCGACCTCCTCGGGGTAGACCTTCTCCCCGCCGGTGTTGATCGACATGGACCCGCGGCCGAGCAGCCGGATGCTGCCGTCCGCGTCCACCACCGCCATGTCGCCGGGCAGGGTCCAGCGGCGCCCGTCGATCTCGACGAACGTGGCCGCCGTCTTCGCCGCGTCCTTGTAGTAGCCGAGCGGGGTGCGGCCGGTCGTGGCGAGCCGCCCGACCTGTCCCGTCCCGGGCGGGATGCGCCGCAACGCGTCGTCGACGACCATCGTCGTGTCCCGCTCGGCGAAGCGCAGCGACTCGGTGGGCCGGTCGCGGGCGCCGAGCAGGGCGAGGGCCTGCACCGGGGCCTCGGACGACCCGACCGCCTCCATCACCGTCAGCACGGTCGGCAGCTCGGCGAGCAGCCCCTGCTTCACCTCGGCCGACAGCATGCTCCCGCCGGAGCCGAGCAGCCGCAGCGACGACGTGTCGTGGCGGCCCGGGTGGCGACGCAGCGTGTCGAGCAGCGGCCGGCCGCTGGCGTCCCCGACGAGGTTCAGCATGGCGACCGATTCCCGGGCGACGACCCCGAGCACGGCGTCGAGGTCCACGTGACGGTCGGCATAGAGGACGACGCGGGCCCCGCCGAGCAGGGTCCCGAACGCCGACCACTGCCCGCTGGCGTGCCCGAGCGGGCCGAGCGCGAGGCACACGAACTGCTCGGGGCCGGGATCGCCCGCCGGCAGGAACGGGCCGAGGCGCTGCGCCCGGTTCGTCACCGCGCTGGGACCGATGCCCTCCGGGGTGTCGATCGGCGGGCCGCCGGCGTTCCCGCCGCCCATGGCCGCGAAGAAGATGTCCTCGTGGCGCCACACCACGCCCTTCGGCTTCCCGGTGGTGCCGCCGGTATAGAGGATGTACCGGTCGTCCCCGGAGCGGCCCGGGAACCCGCGGTGCGGGTCGGCGGCCGCGAGGCGCCGCTCGTAGTCGTCACCGCCGATCTCGAGGGTCACGCGCAGGCTCGACACCCGGGCCGGCAGCGCGGCCGCGAGCGACGCCCGGTCGGGGTCGACCAGCAGGGCGACGGCGTCGGCGTCCTGACAGAGGTAGGCGACCTCGTCGGCGGTGTAGCGGTCGTTCACGTTCACCGGGACGGCCCGCAGCTTGAAGCAGGCGAGCATGACCACGAGGTACTCGGCGCTGGTGTGCAGGTAGCAGGCCACGTGCTCGCTGGCGCCGACCCCGAGGTCGGCGAGGACGTGCGCCAGCCGGTTGGCCCGGCCGTCGAGGTCCCGGTAGGTGAGGTGGCCGCCGTCGCAGCTCACCGCGACGCGGTCGGGCACATGGTCGACGACACACTCGAAGAGGTCGGCGAGGTTGAACTCCATGGGGCGGCGCGACGCTACCGTCAGGGCATGCCGGGCCTGGGCGTCGACGGGGTGATCCCGAAGGAGCGCTACCTCTCGCCGGCGTTCCTCGAGCTCGAGCTGGACCGGCTCTGGTCCCGGGTCTGGCAGGTGGCGTGCCGGGAGGAGCAGCTCGGGACGGTCGGTGACTTCTGCGAGTACTCGATCGGGGTCGAGTCGCTCCTGGTCGTGCGGTCCGGACCCGACGAGATCCGGGCCTTCTGCAACGCCTGCCTGCACCGCGGCACCCGTCTGGTCGACGGCTGCGGTCACACCCCGGACGGGTTCACCTGCCCGTTCCACGCGTGGCGCTACGGCCTCGACGGCCGCCTCGTCGAGGTGGTCGACGCCCACGAGTTCGGGGCGCTGCCCGACGGGCTCGGGCTCCGCGAGGTCCGCTGCGAGCGGTGGGGCGGGTTCGTGTTCGTGAACCTCGACCCGGACGCCGAGCCGCTCCTCGAGTTCCTCGACCCGCTCCCCGACCTCCTCGCACCGTTCCGGCTCGACGAGCTGCGGCTGCGCTCGTACCAGACGACGGTCCTGCCCGCGAACTGGAAGGTCGTCATCGACGCGTTCAACGAGGCGTACCACGTGCAGGGCACCCACCCGCAGCTGCTCCCGTGGACCGACGACGTGAGCATCGAGTACGAGCAGCTCGGGAAGCACGCGCACTACGGCCGGCTGCCGAGCGCCCGACGTCAGCTGCGGCCGAGCCCCCGGCTCGGGCTCGGCGACGACGAGTTCGACGAGGGCGAGATCCTCGCCGGTCTCGTCGGCGGCCTCGGCGGCGCCTTCTTGAAGGAGGAACGGGCCCTGGTCGACGAGCTGCGCGCCGCCGACCTCCCGCCGGGCACCACGCTGCTCGAGGCCTACCAGCAGCGACGCATCGAGCTGCTCGCCAGCCGGGGCTTCGACGTCAGCGGCCTCGACCCCGACCAGATGACCAGCGCCGACGACGTGTACGTGTTCCCGAACCTCGTCGGCCCCATCTATCCCGGCAGCGCCATCCTGTTCCGTGTCCGACCCCACGGCGTCGCCGTCGACGAGGCCGTCAAGGACACCTGGGTCCTGGAGTGGCCCCGCCAGGACCGCGAGTGGCGCCTCCCCGAGCACCGCTCCTACGAGGACTGGCGCGACAAGGACTGGGGCACGATCACGAACCAGGACTACGCCAACATGGCCCGCGTCCAGGCCGGGATGCAGTCCCGCGGGTTCCGCGGGCTGCGCCTCAACCCCCGCCAGGAATCCAACCTGTTGCACATGCACGCGGTCATCGACCAGTACCTCGACGCGTAGCCGGGCCGCGGCGTCGCGTCAGGCGCGCGAGGTCCGCCGCGTGCCCAGCCGGCGACCTGAGCCGCCCCGGGGATTGGTCGCGGCGTGCGCCTCACCCGCCGGCCGCGGCGCCGAGCCGCCGGGCAGCCGCTGTCGACGCCACGAGAACCGTGGGAGCCGGATGCGCCGCTTCCGCGTCTGGTCCGGCATGGTCAGGTCGGTCTCGATGACCTCCTGCTCGTCGGTGTAGGTCGACAGCAGCGATTGGACCACGGCGGTCGTGGGGAGGGCGAGCAGCGCGCCGACCGGGCCCAGCAGCAACGCCCCCGCGAAGGCGGCGCCGATCGTCAACGCCGGATGGACCTTCAAGGTCCGGCGGGCGATGCGGGGACCGAGGACGTAGTTCTCGAACTGCTGGTAGCCGACCAGATACGCGATGACCCAGATCGCGTCGACCGGCGAGTACAAGAGCGCGACGAGCGCAGGCAGGACGAGTGCCAGGTATGTGCCGAAGGTCGGGATGAACTGCGACACGACCCCGACCCAGATCGCCAAGGCGAGCGACGACGGGATGCCGAGCAGGAAGAGGAACACCCACGTGGCCGCCGTGCAGATCAAGGCCTGCAGTGCCCGGGAGTACAGGTAGGCGCCCGTCTTCTCGACGGCCAGCTCCCACGTGTCGAGCACGATCTGCTGGCGGTGCGGCGGCAAGCGGGAGCAGATCGCGCGGCGCACCTTGTGCGAATCGGCGGTCAGGTAGAAGGCGAAGATGAACGTCACGATGATCTCGAGCAGGCTCTTGCCGATCGTGAGCGCCACGTTCGGGGCGTCGTTCGCCAGGCTGTGCGCGAACCGCTGCACCGCGCCGTTCGGGCTCTGCAGGTCGTGGATCAGCCCGGTCGCGTTGATGTGCGTTCCGAAGTCGCGGTTCATGAACCGGACGACGTTGCGGACGTAGTGCGAAGTGTTGTTCACGAGCTGCGAGGTCTGGGTGAACGCCACGGACCCGAACGCGGCGACGAACCCGATGGTGCTGAGCAGGAACGCCCCCCACACGAGGCCCGTCGCGCCGGGGCGCCTCCACCCGCGCTTGACGAGCCCGTTCACCGGCGGCTCCATCGCCAGGGAGAGGAACAGCGCCACGACGACCATGAGGATGACGACGCGGAGCTTCTGGACGACCCAGTAGGCGATCACCAGGCCGACGACCCACACGAAGAACAGTCCGATCGCCCGGCGCAGCCACGGCGGGACCCGCCGGTCGGCATCGTCGCCGGCGTGCCGCCCCGCGCCGTCGGTGGCGGATACGTCGGCGACGGCGGGGGCTTCGACCGTCGTGGGCTCGGCCGCCTCGCGCCGCGTGGACCGGCGCGTCGCGGCGCCGGATGTCCGCTTCGGGGCCTTCCGAGCGCGGGGAGTGCCGGACGAGCGGGCGGCGGGCTGGCGCGGCATCGGCCCAGTGTCGCACCACGACCCGCGCCCACCTGGTTTCGCCGGGCTCTCCGCACCGACCGCGACACCGCGTGGCCCCGGTGACCGGCCGGGCCCCGGAGGCCACCCGCCCGGCTCGCGGACGGTAGAACAGGCGCATGCGCCGGGCGCCCCTCTCCCCCCCGGCGGGGACACCCGCCGCTCGCACCTGGCTCGGACGGCTCGCGCAGAGCTGCTACGACCACCGACGCCGCGTGCTCGTGGCCTGGATCGTCGGCTTCGTCGGCCTGATCGTCGTCGGCGCCTTCGTCGTCACCGGCCGCTTCGACAACAAGCTGAGCGGCGGGCACTCCGAGTCCCAGACGGCCCAGGACCTGCTCAGCGCCCGGTTCCCGCGGCAGGCCGGCGACCCGGCCGACATCGTGTTTCACACCTCGTCCGACGTCCGCTCCCCCGCCAGCCAACAGGCGATCGCGACGGTCGTGCAGCGGGTGCGGCCCCTCCCCTCGGTGAGCAGCGTCCGCGGCCCCTTCGACCCGGGCGTCGAGGGGCAGGTCGCGTCGAACGACCACACCGCCTACGCCCAGGTGCAGTTCGACACCACGACCGACAACCTCGCCGCCGCGGACGTCACCCGGGTCGTGGACACGGCCCGTGTCGCGAACCGGCCGGGCTTCCAGGTTGAACTCGCCGGCCAGCCGATCACGAAGGCGGAGACCGCCAGCCCCGGCTCGAGCGAGGCGATCGGCGTCCTCGCCGCGATCCTGATCCTGCTCGTCGCGTTCGGCTCGGTCATCGCGATGGGCCTGCCGATCCTCACCGCGCTGTTCGGGATCGGCGCGGGCATCGGCATCATCGACGTCTTCAGCCGGGCGGTGGTCGTGCCCACCTTCGGGACCGAGCTCGCCGCGATGATCGGCATCGGGGTCGGGATCGACTACGCGCTCTTCATCGTGACCACCTACCGGCAGCGGCTACACGCCGGGCTCGACCCGCGACGCGGTCACCGAGGCGCTTGCCACCTCCGGGCGCGCCGTGCTGTTCGCCGGCTGCACCGTCGTGATCTCCCTGCTCGGCATGCTGCTGCTCGGCGCGTCGTTCGTCTACGGGCTGGCGTTCGGCGCCATCGCCGCGGTGCTGGCGGTCATGGGCGCGGCGCTGACCCTGCTACCTGCGGTGTTGGGCTATGCCGGGCGGGCCATCGACCGGCTCCACGTCCCCGTGCTGCTGCACCGCGGCGTCGACTCGCGCCGCACCTTCTGGTTCCGGTGGAGCCGCGTGATCCAGCGTCATCCGATCCCGGCGGTCGCCGCCGCCGCCGGGGTACTCCTCGTCTTGGCGGTCCCGCTGCTCTCGATGCACCTCGCGTTCACGGACCAGGGCAACGACGCCGCCAACCTCACCACCCGCCGCGCGTACGACCTGCTCGCGACCGGGTTCGGGCCCGGCGCGAACGGTCCGCTGGTCCTCGCGTCGGACGTGCCGCGCGTCGGGGACCAGGCCGTCGTCGAGGAGCTCGCCACCCGCCTGCGAGCCACGCCGGGGGTCGCGTTCGTGGTCGCGCCGGCGTTCAACCAGGCGGGCGGCGACGCGGCCGTCACGATCGTCATCCCCACGACCTCGCCGCAGGACGCCCGCACCGAGCAGCTGGTCCATACGCTGCGGGACCAGATCGTCCCGACGGTCGACGGCCGGACCGGCGTGCGCACCTACGTCGGCGGCGTGACCGCGGCCGCGGTCGACACGTCCGCCCAGTTCGCTCGACGCCTCCCGTGGGTCATCGGCGGCGTCGTCCTGCTGTCCTTCCTGCTGCTCATGGCCGTCTTCCGGTCGCTGGCGGTCCCGCTAAAGGCCGCGGTGATGAACCTGCTCTCGGTCGGCGCCGCGTACGGGGTGATCGTCGCGGTGTTCCAGTGGGGATGGCTCGGGTCGTTCTTCAACATCGGGAAGACCGGCCCGATCGACCCGTGGATCCCGCTGATGCTGTTCACCATCCTCTTCGGGCTGTCCATGGACTACGAGGTGTTCCTCCTGTCGCGCATCCGTGACGAGTGGCGTCGCACCGGCGACAACGGCACCGCCGTCGCCGACGGGCTCGCGTTCACCGGACGGGTCATCACCGCCGCGGCGGCGATCATGGTCTGCGTCTTCGGGTCCTTCGTGCTCGGCGACCTCCGGATCCTCAAGGTCTTCGGGCTCGGCCTCGCGGTGGCGGTGTTCGTCGACGCGACCCTGGTGCGCTCGGTGCTGGTCCCGGCCACGATGGAGCTGCTCGGCCGCGCGAACTGGTGGTTCCCGGCGTGGCTGGACCGGATCGTGCCCCGCGTCAGCGTCGAGGTCGCGGTCCACGGTGACGACGCCCTCGGCGGCGCCCACATACGCGCCCCCGAGCCGGTCTCGGTCGGCCGGACCTGATCCGAACGCCCCGGCGGCACCCTGCCCGGCCGACGTGTCAGCGCGGCGTCCCGGCTGCCACAATGAGCCCATGAGCTATGTGGGACTGTTGCTCGCGGCGGGGCTTGGTGTCTGGACGTACGTGGACGCCAAGAAGCTGCGGGACCGCGGCATCGTCGTCGGGTCCATCCCCGCGCCGGCGTGGGGCATCCTCGTGTTCCTCATCGCGATCGTGTTCGGCATCCTCTATCTGGTCCTGCGGCCCCGAGCCATCCGGCGCGCCGCGCTCGACCCCTGAGCATCCGCGGATGAGCGCGTCGCCGTGATGAAGCCGCCGCTCGTGTCGGCGGGCACCGCTCGGCCATAGGCGGCGGCCACCTCGAGTCGATCATGGGTCTCGACGTCCCATCCGTGGTCCGTCGGCCACCCGACGGCGTCGTCGCCGAGGCCACCGTGGAACACCGACGCGTACCCCGCCATGCTCGGGTTGCTCCACGCTCGGCGAGCACCGCCGGGCTCGACCCGGCGTCCCGTTCGAACGCGACCCGACTCCCAGCCGCCGAGAGTTCGGTCACCCGTCGCAGCTACGCGCCGGTTGACCTCGTATGAGACTTCGGACGTCCCCGCGGGACTCCACCACTGCCCGCGTCGCCGAGACAGAGTGACGGTGCGAAGCGGGCAAACTCGCGACTCCACGTTCGCGTCGTCTGGCGGCAACGAACATTGAGCCGCGACGGGGGGTGGCGTAGTCGGCGCCTGGGCCTGTCTTGGGAACGCCTCTCCCATCCGTAGCCGACGCTCAGAGTAGGTAACCCATGACTCTCCGGATACCCAGGCCAGTGCGCTCCGACGACTGCGACCGATGGCTGGGTCATCTTGGTTCCAGTGTCGGCGGTGCTGTCGTGGGGCGAGGATCCCGATCTCGCGATCGAGAGCCCGACCGTCAGGGCGAAGAGGAGCGGATTACAGAACACCTCGCGGGCCCTCGCGCCTGGGGCGATGACGGCGTTGAAGGGTCGCGAGGTGTCGCCCGTGGACGTCCCCGACCTGGCTCGGTTCCGTCGCGGCCCGCTCCTGGACGGTGAGGCGTGCGTGCGAACCGACCGTCGCTGCTGTCAAGTGGAAACACGCAGCTGGCCGAAGCGGTCCTTCGATGCGGTAGACGGTCCCGTCGTGTTCGTGCACGACGGGCGTAGCCGCCGAGGTATCGAACCAACCTCGCGGAGGCAGCTCGGGGCTGCCGAACCCAAATTGGGCCACGACGATGTAGCGGTATTGCGTCGACAAGATCTGCTGCCATTGAACGCAGGGGTTGGCACCACGATATTTCGTCACGGGTGTAACCCGGTTGGACAGATTCAGGCCGAACATCGGGTAGATCTGGACTGTGCCGACGACCGCCACGGTTGCATTCCGAATGTTGCGAAAATAGGCGTTGACTCGGTCCAACGGCAGGCCGGCGGCGAGGTATCGGTGCTGGAGGTAGTTGCGCTGTATCCACCATCCGGCCGTGACGGCCACGACGACAACGAGCAGTCCGGCAATGGCGGCATGGAGAAGGGTCATGCGCTGCAGCTTGGGCAGCATCACTGCTGCCGTGATGACCGCGGCACCTGCGAGGATCGCGACGAGCACATACCCCTGTGGCGACGCGGGTGTCCGCTCGTGGTTGCCCGCCGTCAGGTCGACTGCCACGACCGCGACCAGCAGGATGCTCGCCCCGCGTCGCCAGCCAGCGGAGAAGTGATCGAGCGCAAGCGGCCACACCGCGAGACCGACGAGCAGCGTGGGACCGAGGTATCGGAGATTGAACGCGAACGCCAGCCCACCGGCAGCACCTGTGACTGGGGTATAGACGTAGGCGATGAGACCGACGAGAAACGCGCCGCCGACGACTCGGTCAAGCAGTGGTCGACGGCCGGCGGAGACGACAAGGCCTCCGAGTGCGAGTGCGAGCACGAGCGGCCACACGGGACCCAGACCCTTCGCCAGGCCTGGTAGGAAGACTTTGGTCCACATTTGACCATTCGCGATGTAATGGGCGACCGCAGTCGAGCCGCTGATGTGTGCTGTTGCGGGCAGCGATATCGGCCCCAAGTGGAAGCCGAACCACGGAATGGGACGGTCGGCAACCGCGATGTTGCGAACAAACCAATAGCTGCCAGACGCCACGAGCAGGCCAAGCCATGATGCGACTGTCGCTCGTCGCCGGGCACGCAGGCCCGCGACCACGACACCGATTGTGAGCAAGGCGATGGGCGCCGCGACGGTCAGTTTGATGCTGAGTGCCAGGCCGGCAGCGACAGCAGCGAATCCAGTCGGAATCGGATGAAGCTTCGCCTCAAGGAGCAGGGCGATCGCGGCGAGGAGCAACGCACCGGCGGCAAGATCGTTCGACGCCTGGCCAGGATGCGTGGCGACGATGACCGGCAGGCCGAGGACCACGACGACGCCGAGAAGAGACAACGCCGGAGCGCCGGCCCGCCGACCGATGCACCATGCCGCGAGCAGCGCGATTGCGGCCCAGCCCACGTTGACGAACGGCGACAGGATGTCGCGCCCGTACGGAAGGATCAGCAGGGCGTGGACAAGCTCCGATGTCTGGCCCGCAAAGGCGTGGAGCGCGTCGTTTGGAGCGAGTAACCCAGTAAGCCGTCCGGATTGGACGAATTGGGCGGCGTACGGACCGTGGTACCAGAGCGTGTCGGGGTGGGTCATGCCACGTCTGAGAGCAGACGCAACGTGGGACGCCCATTGAGCCGCGACCGCGGCAGTCCCGAGCGAAGCCGCAACAAGCTCGATTCGCATCGATCGGTCGGCACGAAGACGGCGGACACCGAGGCCCCGTCGTGCTGGCGCGAGGTTGAGGCCGACACGTCGCGCGGTAACCGGAGCTGCCATGCCGAGGGCGCAGCCCACACCGATACAGGACGCGAAGACCGGCCATCGCCGAAAGGCCCCGAACGAGCCGAGAAGCTCCGAGCTGAATATCGGAACCGCGACGACGATCATGACCTCCGCGAGCCGCGCCGCAGGCCCAGACCAACTCGCCAGCACGGCCCTTCGCACCCGGATCGCGGCCCACCCGAGCACGACGAGGACTGCCACTACGGAGAGCGAACCCGTGACGTAGTTGTCCCACCGCAGCATCAAGACAACCAGTGCTGCTTGCTATGCCACTCGTTGTCCCTCGTGCGTTCCCGGCCATGACGGGGGCCGGTACGCACGGGCGCAGAGCGTACACGTTGTGTACGCGAGGCCCGAGGGACGAGGGACGACGACGCGACGCCACACCGGAAGAGCGCGGTACAGCGCCGCGCTTCGTCGTAAACGTCGCCGGTGCCATGTGGCAGACACTGAGCAGAGGGCTTGGTAACGACCAGAACGGCAACCAACCGGAGGTTGTCCCACGAACTCCGGTGGTGTCGGCCGGCCGCGGCAAGAGGGATCTATGACTCTGGTGATGGCACTTCGACGGCGCGCGGCAGGTTTCTCGCGAGAAGCGGGACCCTTTTCGGGTACAGCTTGCGACTCCTGAGCTGGTCGTTTGCTTGGAGCGGACGACGGGATACGAACCCGCGACCCTCACCTTGGCAAGGTGTCTCCGACTCCCGCCCGAACTGGCCTAATGGCCCCTGACCTGCGGAAGCGGTCTTCGTTGCATCGCATCGTTTCGCGACCTCGCGCGGCCCGGCCGCGGCCTGAAGAGCTCTCGACGAAACCTGTATGCCGGATACAGACCGCCCCGACGCCCCCACCGGGAGGTCCCGAGCTTTGTCGGTGTCTCCTGGAGCCTTGCGTTCGGCGAGCATCTTTCCCCATGAGAGGTCTGTCGAAGCGGTGTAGAACCAAGCCTTGGGTGATGCGCCACCAGTGCATCTGAAGCGGCCTTGGGGGGACACCCACGTGAGCCACGATCGCAGGAGATCTTGTGGTCAATTCTCAGCGTGCGATAGCGGGGGCGCAGTTCCACACGAGAACCGCCGGCAATGTGGCGACGCCGAATCGGATCCCAGAACTTCGAGCGTCGACCGATCAGCGGAGCGGATCCTGCCACTCCGCGACGGAGCGGGGAAAGCGATGCGCCACGGCCCAAGTCAGGGACTGGTCGGCGGCGGCTGACACGGCGCCGGTGGCGCGGGGGCGAGGCGAGGCGCGGTGATCCCCTCTTCGATCGTCGGCAGCGCCGCCGTGGCGAGCACCTGGGCGCCAGCGGGCGTGTAGTGGATCCCGTCCCACCGATAGTCGGTGGAGCCGTTCTGGATGGTGGTGCGGTCATCGATGACGCCGACCCGGTTCGGGTCAGCCGCAGCCAGGCTCTGGTACACCGAATCCAAGGCCTCCGTCTGCCACGCCGGCTGCTGGACCATGGGGGGCACGAGCACGAAGTAGACGCGCGCGCCGTTCACGCTCAGCTGGCTGATCGCGCAGTCGGCTGCGGCGGTGAGCTCGGCCGCCCACGCAGGTGTCCCGACTTCGACCCACTGCCCGTTGACGCGGTGGGGCATGCCGTCCCAGAGGCTCCACATGACGACCACCACGGAGGGGTCGAAATCCTGCACCAGCGGCGGGAACTTCACCGGCCACTCGCACTCCGGGGAGGGCGGGTGCACCTTCACGTCGCCCGCCGTCTCGCGGACGGCGTCGCTCCAGATGTCGAGCGGGCAGTACGAACCGGGCGTCTTGGGTGGCATCCCCGCGGGGATCACGATGTAGGACCCCTTCGACACGTCAATGAAGCCGATCGCGGCGGACGCCGCCGTCGAGTCGCCGACGATCAGGACCCGAGGCGCCTCGTGCACGGGGGGCACATGGCTCGCCGTCGCGGCGGAGACCTGCACCGGGGTCGTGAACACCGGCGGCGCGATCGGCACAGCGACGACGGCCGCCGCGATGCCACCGACGGCCACCGGGGTTGCCAGCCGCACCGCCCAGCCACGCGGCACGCCGTGACGGATCGGCCGTTCGACGAGCCAGTACGAGGCGAGCGTCGTCACGAGCAACAGGCCGGCGCGGATTACCGTGCCGTCGAACCAGTCGACGCCGAGGCGCGCGTCGGTGAGGATTGTCCAGATCGGCCAGTGCCACACGTAGAGGCCGTACGAGATGAGCCCGATCTGTACGAGCGGCCGCCGCCGCGAGCAGGGTGGTGAGGAACCCCGGGCGGGACGCGACCACCACGACGGGCACGGTCAAGAGGGCGGCGAGCGCGATCCCTCCCTGGTAGGCGAACGCGTCCCGGCCATCGATCAGCGCGAGGCAGGCCAGGAGCCCACAGAGGGCCACCGGTGCGACGAGCGCGCACGCGCGCCGGACACGCTCGCCCACGGGTCCGGCGACGACGAGCGCGGCCGCCGCGCCGAACAGCAGACCGAACGCGTGGGTGTCGGTCTGGAAGTAGACCGCCGAGGGGTTCATCGGGCTGTACCACCACGCCATCAAGGCGACCGACACGCCGGCGCCGGCGACGGCCAGCACGAGCAGCCCGCGCCGGCCCAGCGAGCGCACAGCCAGGAACGCCGCGAGCGCCAGCGGCCACACCAGGTAGAACTGCTCCTCGATCGCGAGGCTCCACAGATGCTGAAGCGGGCTCGGCGCGCTGAACTGGGTGAAGTAGTTCGTGCCCTGCGCGGCGAAATGCCAGTTCGCGAGGTAACCGAGCGAGGCGAGAGCATCGCCGGGGAACGCGTGCAGCTGGACCGGGTCGGGCCAGGCTGTGCGGGCCCAGAGGGCCATGACGCCGAGCAGCATCAGCAGGGCGGGGAGCAGACGACGGGCTCGGCGCGACCAGAAGCCGCCGAACCCGATTCGGCCGTTGGCCCGGTGCTCGCTCAACAGGAGCGAGGTGATGAGGAACCCGGAGATGACGAAGAAGACGTCAACGCCGAGGAAGCCCCCGGGGAGCCACGGGGCGCCGGCGTGGAACACGATCACGGCTAACACCGCGACGGCGCGGAGGCCGTCGATCCCTGGTGCGTACGGGAGACGGTGCCGCCGGGTCGACGGCGAGACCATGTCGGGACGCGACATCTACGTACAGAACGGCCACCAGGCCCGGCGATAACGCCCGGACGGGACACAATCGTCCGTCCGGGCCGGAAATGCGGTTAGAGCCCTCGCAGCGGGATCGTGGAGGCAAGCGCGGCGTAGCCCACGTCGTTGAGGTGCAGGTGGTCACCGCTGTCGAAGCGAGCCGCGAGCTGGTCCGGCGCGGCCGGGTTGGCGACCGCGGCCGCTAGGTCGACGACGCCGTCGAAGGCGCCGCTCGTCGTGATCCAGCGATTGATCGCGTCGCGCTCGAGCTCCCGCTCGGGCGTCCATACCTCATAGCCGCGGAACGGGAGGATCGTCGAGGCGATGACCCGGACGTAGCGGGCGTGCGCGTCAGCGACCACTCGGCGGTAGCCCGCCTCCAACGCAACGACGTTCGGCGGATTCGCGCTGTTCAGGTCGTTCACACCCTCGAGGAGAATCAGCGTCCGGACACCGGGCTGGTCGAGCGCGTCTTGCCGGATCCGCGACACCGCGCTCGGGCTCAACGTGGTGGACGCCAGCAGCTGGTTGCCGGCGATCCCCGCGTTCACGATCGAGACGCCGTTGTCAGATCGGGCGTCGAGGCGGCGCGCCAGACGGTCCGGCCAACGATCGTTGCTGTTGAGGCTCGAGCCCAGACCGCTCGTGAGCGAGTCACCCAACGCGACGACAGTGTGACTCGGCGCGGGGCGCCGGACTTCGACATCCGAGACCCAGGGCCACGTCGTGACAGGCTGAAACGCCCGATCCGACCGTTGCCACACCCGATCCCCATAGGCAACAAGGTTGCGCTGCTGCGCGTCGATGTTCTCGGTTGCGTTGGTGCTGCCCGCGCGAATGGCGAGACTCACCGCCATCTCGCGGGACGGGTCCACCGTCCACGGCACCCGATCCGTCAGCACCGTGCCACCCGGCCGGATCGAGATCTCGGCACGGCTACCGATCGTCAGCGCGTGCAGGGTGCCCGGCACCACCGCGCCGGCATTGACGGCGGCGAGCGTCGCCGACACCACCAACAAGGAGGTGGTGCCGAACTCATTGGTGAGACGGACCCGCACGCCGTCCCCGCCGACGCTCGGATGGACGAACTCGCGCACCGTCACGGTGCTCGTCGATGCGCCGTCAGGTCTCGACGCGGGCAGCGGCAGCGGGAACTCGCCCTGCGGGCTGGAGCTCCACGCAGCCACCCAGACCTGGGCGCGGGCCGCATGCGCGGTCGCGGCGGGCACGACGAGGGCGGCGCCTGTGACCAGGGCCCCGCAGATCCATCGGGCGCCCGCGCCCGCATCACGTGACGTCGAGGTGCACGCCACCCCCATCCCTACCTTCAGCAGGCTAGACGGTGTCATCGCCGCAGCCTCCACGACCCGCGAAACCCGGTCCGTGGCCTCTTGTTCGGACGATCCGACAGACCACTGAAGCTCGGGGGATTTCGTGGCACCTCCGGCGACAGCGAGGACCACGGACCGTTGCGCCGCCTGGCCTGCGCGCTCCCGGCGCTCGTCAGCGGCGGCGGTTCGCGGCGGAATCGAGCGGCTGCGGGCACCATGGACGCGTGAGCCTCTCGCCCGGGGTTCCGGGCGCCGCCATCTGCACCTTGGTCAAAGGCAAGGTCGTCGACCTCAGGTACAGCGACACGCGATGTCACACGGCAGACGCGATCAACGAGCAGACGATCTGGGCCAGGAGGTTGAGTTCGGATCCTGAGTTGGCGTCGATCGTTGAGCGCGCTCGAAGTCAGGCCAAGGGCGGCACGTGAGTCGCCGACTTAGCCCCCGAGCCGCTCGCATCCGTGTTGAACCCCCGGGCTCGGGAGGTCGTTGCCTCGTGGGTTGGGGGTGGGGGCTATGACCAGGCTCTGGCCGAGGTCATCGCCGAGGATCCCGACCTGGCTGGCCAGTAGCGCTCGGAGGCGAGATGGCCGTCGTGATCGACGACCATCTGCTTCTCGGGATGCTCGCAGGCTTGCCGTCCGAGGCGATCGCTGAACAGATGCGTGCCGATGTTGTCTACACGACCGGTTGCTAGTACTACCGCCTTGCGCGAGCCGTCCAAGCTGGTTCTCGGTCCGGATCACTGTTCGGAGGCGTGGGACCAAGCACCGAGCCCGTCGAGTGTGACGTGGCCGCCGCGGTCGTGTTGGCCGAGTTACGCAACGAGCCATAAGGGTGCCCAGCCGGTATGTCCTGGACGCCTCCGCCGGCGTCGAGATCCTCGATCGCACGCAGCGTAACGAGGGGGCGCTCCTCAGTGGGAGGCCGCTGCCTTACGGCGCCGGTACTCCTCAAGCGCTCGCTCGGGTACATAGACCAGGCCATCTTGGCCCTTGCCGGCCCTGAGTTCGCCGCGTCCGATCAACCCATAGACCGCTTCGCCCTCGAGATCGAGGGCCCGCGCAACCTCCGGCATTCGCAGCAACCGCTCGCTCATGCTCATCAGCGTACGCCTCCTCAGAGGTTCGGAAGGTCGGGAGGAACTTCTCGACGATGATCTGGGCCGCCCGCTCGAGTCGTCGATACAGGGGCGACGTCCTCGACGTCTGCTCCATCGCAGCGTTGAGCGTGAAGAGCACGGTCTTGGCCTCGTCGAGGCTCAGCGTGATCTCGTCCGGAAGCGGTTCGCAACCGGTGCTCACGCATGGAGTAGTACCACGCAGTAGCCACATGCCGGCCCCTGCGATTGCAACCGAACGTCGATCGCGACCGCCGGCCGAGAACAGCTCGAGCGTCGTCGTCCAATCGGTGCCGATTCAGCGACGTTGTGAGACCGTCGCGGCCGGAAGCGACGTCCGCGAAGGATCAGATCTCGGAGGTCGACTGACCTGAGCGGGTGAAGAGCAAGCAGCTACGCGGTTCCCACTGACGTGCTCACGAGCTGCACGCAGCGCTCAGCACGATCGGCAACCAGGTTGACCAACGTGGCTGGCAGCGGCCGGTCGAGGGCTACGACATCTGCGGCATGCGCGGCGTCGTCAAACGCTTGTGGCGCTGCGGCGGCCAATCCCCGAACACGGTCGATGAGCGCATCGACTTTGAGATCGAGATCGCGCGCTGCTCGGGGCCACGAGTTGTGGTGCGGAAAGACATCGTAGCTAGAACCGAGCTTCATGGCCATTCGAAGTTTCTTCTCGTGCGTGCCGTACGGCAGAGCAGAAGCAACGTCATAGATCGGCGCGAAGCGCACTTGATCACCCGCAAGCAGGAGTGAGTAGTTCTTTGCGTGGGCATCCGTCCCACCGATGAGCCAGTTCCAGATCAGTGCATCGGCAAACCGCCACACAGCGGTATCAGCGTCTCGGGGTGCCATCACGCGGCGCAACAGTGCCGCGATGTCCTTCGGACTTGGACCACCTGCGTTCTGGTACTTGTCCCGCGGGTACACACTCAGCGCTTGGCAGACGTCCTCTTGATGGATACGAATCACGCCGGCGTCTCCCTCGGCGCGGTCATATCGGTCGACGACGATTGCACTTTGATCGCCGAACCGAGTGACTCTCGTCCGCGCGGCGAGCAAGCCAACGCGCCGGGCGGCGTCGAGACAAAGATGTTCGTTGAGGTCGTGATCGTCGAGACCGGCTACAGCCGGTTTGAGTATGTGTGTTGTGGGCGTTGCTCCTGACGGAATGCCCCATTGGCCGTCACGGAAGAGGAGCGCCGTCTTGGCCTGAGCACCCGCGAGGCTAAATTGTCCGGTGAAGTTCCGGCCGAGCCAGGTCGTGGAGTCGTCGATGAGGTCTCGGAGAAGGGCTGCGACGTCATCTTCGGTGATCCACGCGATTTCCCCGCTCCGGCTGAGAGCGTCGTTGACGTGGTCCGGAGACGCGAAACGGACGGCTCCGGCACAGTCCTCTCCGATGGGCGTAGCGAGGAGTGCGAACGGAGACGTTGCAACCTGGAACTGTCGCGCCCACCGCGAAAGCACTGCGTCGCTATCGGGGAGGAGCCCCCAAAGCCACGGATCTATCTCTCGATCTGGATGCGATCGGACCTGCGGTGGCATGGAGACTGAGAGCGGCGTTGCGTTTGAGGCGTGCTGGTAGTCGCCCGCATAGTCGAAGCGGAGGCGTCCACGGGCGTCTCGGGTGACGGTGCCCGCGACGGTGTTCTCGAGGATGGCGACGAGCGGGTCGGTCATCGGTTCCGGTAGTCCCTGAGAACCTTGTCGAGATCTCGCGATCGCGGGAGGGCGTCGCCGCCGCGGGCGTCGTCCCCTGTGAGCTCAAGCCGGAGGCCAAGAGCGTCAAGGAGGCGGATCACGAGACCGAATTCGGCAGTTGGCTTGCCACCCTCGATCTGGTTGAGCCAGAGGCGGGAGACCCCGGCCTGAGACGCCAGCTCGGCCTGCGTCAGACCGAGGTCCTGGCGTCGGCTGCGGACGGCCACCGCGAGGTCGTGGGGCGAGCTGATTTTCACGATTTCCCTTTGGGCGGGATTTTGGGCGATTGCCGTAGTGTAAGCGGGCGTTTACAATTACCCATTGTATACGTTCGTTTACATATATCAACTGATAACGAACGCTTACACCCAACCCTTGTAAACGATCGTTTACAGGCGTTCTCAAGACCCTCACCGGGCGAGAGAAGCCCTGATGCCGGCGATGAGGTGCCCGGAACCGGGGCTCTCCCGCGCCTGCCGGCTGTTCTTGTTCATGCCCTTGCTGCCCGTCGTCTCGTCGCCCTGCTCGTCGCCCTCTTCGTGATCATCACGATGATGCTGATCATCGTCTTTGTGTTCGTGAGCTTCTTGTTCTTCTTCTTCCTCCTCCTCCTCGACCATGACTGGTGACGAGAGACGCCGCTGTGCCCCCGGAGCCGGTGCCTGGCCTGCTGGTCTGAGTAGCGTCTCTTCAGGGCTCTGTGTTGGGTGGCTGCGATCATGTTGGCGGCGCGCCCGGTTGACGCGGCTCGCGCCACGACCACCGCCAGGGAGGGGTCATGGGTCTATTCCGTAGGCGTACTCCGGAGGAAAAGTGGGGGATCGATTGGGACAGCCCCGAGTTGCAGCCGATCAACGGGGTCAGCCTCAAGACCTACGTCCAGGTGACCCAGATCCCGCGGGCCGGCGCCGACGGCAACGTGACCGCCACGAACGCAGAGCGGGCGGGCGTCTCGACGCAGGACTGGACCGAGGCCGTTCTCGGCTGGCAGGCGCGTGTCGCGTCCAACGTGATGGCCCAGAACGCCTTGCAGCTGATCATGGACCCCAGCCTCACCAAAATGACCCGGTGGGACAACAGACCTTGACGCGCCCAGCGCATCTCCCCGCTGCCGACATGTCAAGACCCGGTACCGACACCGGGGATGGACAGTGGATGGACACGACCCGCCCGAGAATGCGACAGGCCTCCGAGAACGAAGGCCTGACCAGCACTTCTTGGAGACACAAGAGAACACAGCCGGGGAGAAACTAGGGACAACGCGAACAGGGCCGGTCACGACAGGTTCCAGTCCTGCACGGCCCACCCATTGTCGTGACACGAAAGGAAGAGCGAAAGGACCGAACGATCTCATCAATCAGACCGCGGTCCTGGCTCAGGTTGCGACGCCGCGCGGCGAGGGCAGGGGCGGCTCAGACCAGCTCGACGACGCTGTCGAGGCCGGTCAGCTCGACGGCCCGTCGGCACTGATCGGGCGCCTGCTCGAGCACCAGCCGCTTCCCGGTGCGGTTGCTGACCTCGACGAGCATCCCGAGGCCGGACGAGTCGAGGAAGGTCAGGCCCGCGCAGTCGAGCACCAGCTGGTCGCCGCGGACCCCCAGCGCGTAGGCGAGCAGCGCCGGCTCGACCTGGTCCGATCCGTCCAGGTCCAGCTCGCCGCTCAGGGCGAAGGGTTCCGGTTCGTCGCGCATGGGGACCTCGGTCCGCTCGGGTCCGGTCGCCCGGGTTCTACCCAGCGGTCAGCGTCCTGATGCGCCCTCCTCCGGACGGCTGGCCATGGCACGACACGCTACGGGCAGGGCACGAGACTCATGCCGTGCGTGATGTCGCGTGCACGTTCTGGCGCGTCCCGACCGGCACGACGGGGACACCCGTCCCCATGCGGCATCCGGCATTCCCGGATGGTCCGCCTATCAATCGGTCGCCCACGGACCGACCAGCAGGACAAATGACCCTGGTCGCTCAACATTGGAACAATCCTTGGCATGGACGAGCCACCGGAGCTGCAATACAACGGACGCTGGAGGATGGCTGTCTGGGCCCTCCGAGTGGGGTACGTCGGGCTGGCTGTCGCAATCGCGGGCCTCATCGCGATGTCGTCGGGATCCACGCCGTGGGTCCTGTCCGTCGGGGTGATCATCTGGCTCGCTGCCGCAGCCGTGACGCTGGCGGGGTTCTTCTGGTCCCGGCACGAGCTTCCTGAGCCACGACCTGGGTACTGGTCGATGCGGTTCATGCTCATCCACGACACGGTCCACGCCCGGTCGTCGGCCCAGCGGTCCTGACGGCTCCTCCCTTCTCGGCTGCGTCCGCCATGCGGCAGTCTCCCGTCTTGTTGACGCGACTGGGATGTACCGATACCAGGCGGGCTTTGCGTATCCCATACCGCCGGATACGAGTGCGTCGGTCGGGAGCGGGGCGTGGTCCGCAAATGGGTTGCGGGCCGGCTCGGGTCGGACAAGGTTGGAGCGTGCCCGAAAACCGATTCGTCGGCGAGATCGCCAGAACCTATGACCAACCCGGGACGGGGATGTTCGCTGACGACGTTCTCGAAGCGACCGTCGACTGCCTGGTCGAGTTGACCGGCGGCGGAGCGGCGATGGAGTTCGCTATTGGTACTGGCCGGGTCGCGGTCCCGTTGGCTGGGCGGGGTGTTGCGGTCGCCGGGATCGAGTTGTCCGCGGACATGCTGGCCGTGCTGCGCTCCAAGCCCGAAGCGGGCAATATCCGAGCCGTCGAAGGCGACATGGCGGTGACATGCGTGGAGGGCGAGTTCTCCCTCGTGTACTTGGTCTTCAACACGATCACGAACTTGACGTCGCAGGACGAACAAGTCGCCTGCTTCGAAAACGCTGCCCGTCACCTTCGCCCCGGTGGCCGCTTTGTCATCGAGTGCCGCGTGCCCGGTCTTCGTCAGTTACCGCCAGGCAACGTCGGTGTCCCGTTCGCAGTGACGGAGGACTACATCGGCATCGACGACTTCATGGACCGCACGCACAAGCAGATCTCCCGGTCTCGGCACTTCAACCGACGTCGCGATGGCAGCTTCAGCGAATTCACGGCACCGTTCCGATATGTGTGGCCGGCTGAGTTGGACCTGATGGCTCGGATCGCGGGCATGACGCTGGAACATCGATGGGCGTGGTGGGATCGCTCGCCGTTCACTGGTGAGAGCCCCTCGCATGTCAGCGTGTGGCGTCTCCCAGACACATAGACGCAGTCACCGACTCCCCTACGGGTTGGCCCGTCGAGTGTCCCAAGACACCGGATACGGGAACCCCGCTGTGTGCGGGTCTGGGGTCGCCGCCCAACAGGCTGGCAAGGGACCTGTTTCGCTTTGATGAGCGGCTCTGCGAGCCAGCTCAGACCCGGGGACTGCCCACGTCTGCGTCGATGCAGACGCGGGACGGACGGGGACGGGGTACCACCACGGCTGGCACACACAGGTGGCATAGCGGCATCAGTAGCAGAGGAACTCGCCTACCGCGATGGATGCTGCCGCGCGTCAGCCGATGGACCTCGTGCCTGTGGGGAGGGCATACGTGCCGCTATAGCGCGCACCTCATCCTCCCGTGCGTGTGTCGCGCGCACGTTCTGGCGCGTCCCCAACCGGCACCTCGGGGATAGCCGCATCGGCGTCACGGCGCCTGTTATGAGACCGCGCGTTCCGCTCGGGTTGGCGTGCCAGCGGGCATGCGGCAGATCTGGGAAGGGGCTCCGCCGGCCCTGGTAGGCGTGAGGAGGCTCGAGCGGGAAAGGAGCGGCGGCGGTTCAGTCGCCGGCCATGGTCCGATCGAGCTCGACGACGATCACGCGGACGAGCAGAGCCGACTACTCGCCGATGAGAACTTCTCCATGTGGGGAAGTCTCGACCGCGCCGCCTTGCGAACCGGGGCCGGAGCCGGGAACCTTATCGACTGTCGGCGTTGAGAACGGGTGTGAACTGGACGTCGTCGGGCGGGGCGATTCCGGCCCCCTTCATCCCTTCGGCCAGCGCACCTTCCGAGAAGCTGCGGAAAGCCTCAGCGCTGGGCCAGAAGTCCACGATCCCGACTTGGCCGCCGACCTCGTGGGCGGAATGAAAGAGCAGCCCGGCCGGGAGCGCCAGCCCGAGCATCTTGCCGTGCAGATCCTGGTAAGTCTTCGGGTCGGCTTTGAGGGTGAACGTGACCATGACCGCCATCGGCTTCTCCCGTCTGGGGAACTCGGTTCGCGAATCGTACTGGAGCGCCCGTGCGGTGATCAACTTGCACGAGGCGCCCCCGTGCTCCATGAACCCCGAGACAACGCACCAACGGGTAGCTCCATTACCTGCCTCCGATCGCCGGATACGGGAGCCCCAATGTGTGCGGTCTGGGGTCGCCGCCCAACAGGCTGGCAAGGGCCCTGTTTCGCTTTGATGAGCGGCTCTGCGAGCCAGCTCAGACCCGGGGACTGCCCACTTCTGCGTCGATATAGACGCGCGCCGGACGGGGACGGGGTGCCACCACGGCTGGCACACACAGGTGGCGTAGCGGCATCAGTAGCAGAGGGACTCCGTACCGCAATGGATGCTGTCGCCCGCATCAGCCGAAGGCCCTCGTGCGAGTGGGGATGCCGTACGTGCCGCTATGTGCGCGCAATCATCCGCCGCGTGCGTGATCTCGTGCGCACGTTCTGGCGCGCCCCTACCGGCACTTCTAGGAAGCTGGCCGTCGTCGATACGCGCTCTGGGGTGCTCGCCATCTTGCGGCGCGAACGCGCCCCGGGGGATCACGTGCCGTGCTCGGCGACGAGTCGGTCGATCGTGGTGAAGACGAGTGCGGTGGCGTCTTCCGGCGATAGCTTCGCCACGCGGGCTCGGGCCGATGCGATGTCCGCCGGCCGTTCGTGGGCGAGCGTGGCGAGGTCCGGGAGACCGAATGCGGCGAGCGGGGCGATGGCGTCGCTTTCGGCGAGCGCGCCCAGGTCTGCCGCGGCCAACGGGTCAATCGGAACGAGCAAGGCCGCGAGGTCGCTGAGGATGATCGTGAACACGGTGCGTGCGCCGGCGTCGTCGTAGGAACGAAGCGCCTCCCCGAACGCGGCGAGGCCTTCGGTGACCTGGCCGTTAGCGAATTGGATGTGCCCCACGCTCCCTTTCACGATGTTGGAAACGATCTGGCGTTGCGTCGTGTCGCTCCGCAGTGCTTCGTCGGCGGCGTCGAGCGCGCGTTTCGGGTCGAGGTGCTTCGCCGTCGTGGTGAGGGCGAGCAGGGGATAGAGCGAGGCGACCGCGCTGCCCGTCGTGCGTGCGACAGCGAGGGCCTCCTCGGCGGTCCTCAACCCCAGCTCGGGCTCGTGGAATTGCTGGAACATGCCGAGTTGCGCGAGCAAGAACCCGAGCAGCATCTGATCGCCACCGAGTCGCGCGTGTTCCACAGCCTTCTCGCTCCAGACGGCCGCGCCGGCAGCGTCACCGTCGAAGATCGCCGGGACTGCTCGCATGAAGATCGCGAGCGTCGATCCGTCGCTGTGCGGTGAGGATTGCACGAGGTCTACGAGCGACCGGTAGGTCGCCATGTCGCCGTCGAAGTACGCGCGGCTGCCCGTCCAGTAACACGCCTCGGAAAAGCCGAGATGTGATGACGCATCCGGCCGCTTGACTGTCTCGGCCGCGATTGAACCGAGCTCATCGATCGTGGCGATCGGGAGCATGAACCCGTCGACGTACGGCAGGTCGTGGAAGACCGTCAAGAGGTCGGCGACGCGGTCGGAGGCGAGCAGCCAGCGTGCCGCAGCAGCAATGTTCGCGGTCTCAGTGTCGAGTCGCTCGAGCGCGTCGAAGCCGACAGGTGTCGCGGCCTCGCCGCAGAGACGGATCGCGACCGAGAGGTAGTAGCGGCTGTGGTCGTCGCGTGCGGCTTCGGCCGCGCCCGTGGCGTTGAGTTGTTCCGTTGCGTATTGGCGGATCATCTCCAACTGTCGGTAGCGGGTGGCGCCGTGGCGTTCGTCGCGCTCCACGAGCGACTTCGCGACCAGCGACGCGAGGAGCTCGACCGCGTCGAACTCGTCCGCGCCGATCCCAGAGGCGATCGCAACCGCACCGTCGAGGTCGAAACCACCCACGCACACCGAAAGCCGATCGAGCAGCGCCCGTTCGTCGTCGGTGAGGAGGTCGTAGGACCAGTCGATCGCGGCGCGTAGCGTCTGATGCCGTTCCAGGCGGACACGCCGGCCGCCGGTGAGCAGCCGGAACTGTCTATCGAGGCGCTTGACGATCTCCGCGGGCGTCATCATGGTGGTCTGTGCCGCGGCGAGCTCGATCGCGAGTGGTATGCCGTCGAGGCGCACGCAGAGGTCATGCACCGATTGGCCGTTCTCGGCGTCGACCGAGAACTCGCCGCGCGCTTCGGCGGCGCGCGCGACGAACAACGCGCCCGACTCCGACGCCAATACCGACGTCGCATCGACGCCGGCCGGCAACGGCAGCGACGCCAGCGGCGCGACATGCTCACCGCGCACGCCGAGCGCTTCGCGACTCGTGACGAGCACCGACACCCCCGCCGCGCGTGTGGTCGTGGCGGCGACGAACTCGGCGATCGCGTCGACGAGATGCTCGCAGTTGTCGAGGATCAGCAACAGCTCCTTGCGCTCCAAGTAACGCGGCAAACCGTCCGCGACCGACACGCCCTGCGGTGGCGCATAGCCAATCGCCGCGGCAACCGCGTCAGGCAGATCCTCGGGTTCGAGGACCGGCGCGAGCTCGCAGAACCACACTCCGTCGGCATAGTCAGGAAGGAGTTCGGATCCGACCTGCAACGCCAGGCGGGTTTTGCCCACACCGCCCACACCGACGATCGACACGACCCGCGCCGATCGCATCTCGTCGGCTACCTGCCGCAACTCCGCGGCGCGGCCCACGAAACTGCTCAGCTCATACGGAAGGTTCGACCGATACGCGTCCAGCGACCGCAGCGGCGGGAAGACCGGCGCGTGTCCCGGCGGGTCGACCTGGAACAGATGCACCGGCGACTGCAAATCACGCAGCCGATGCTCGCCCAGATCAACGAGCGAGCACGAGCCGCGCACGAGCTCCGCGACCGCCGCCGTGCACACAATCTGCCCTCCGTGCGCAGCCGACATCACCCGCGCCGCGCGATTCACATCCGGGCCGAGGAAATCGCCGTCCTGCTCGGTCGCCTCACCGACGTGCAAACCCATACGGACCCGAAGCGGAGCCAGGGCCGGCCAATCCGCATCCGCCAGCGCAACCTGCGCCTCCGCCGCAGATCGGGCACCGCGCTCGGGACTCGCGAACGCCGCGAACGCACCGTCGCCCGTGCTCTTCACCACGCGCCCACCCTGCACCTCGATCGCGTCGCGGACCAACTTGTCGTGCAACGCCAACGCCGCGCGCATCGCCTCGGGTTGTTCCTCCCACAGACGCGTCGAACCCTCGATATCAGTAAAGAGAAACGTCACGGCTCCTGGGGGAGGCTGCGCCATAACCGAGACGCTACAGACGCCCGTTGCCGGCCGCCCGGAGCCAAGCGCTCAGCTGTGTCGCGCCCCACAACGGCAATCTCGCCGAGGCGTGGATCGGCCGATGTTCAAGCCGAGCGAACCTCGGAGGAGTGCGCTAATTCCACTCCCTCAGTGGCCCGGAACTGTCCGAAGTCGTCGATGGCGCTGTCCCCACCGTTTCCAACCATCGCCCGGCAAGGGCGAGCGGATCCGTGTGCAGGCGTTGGTTGGTGTCGCCGATGTGTCGCCGGATCGGACGAGCTCGCAAGCTTCCGACGTTGGAACACGCCCGTGGACGCTTACGGCGCGCAGATGAGTCGGCGCTCATGAGGGGGCATAGCGGCATCAGTAGCAAGGTGCCCGCTGGTCGCATCGCGCGTGGGGCGCCACCCAAGCCCACGGGGGGACCCCGGCGAAACTCGTTCTTGGGCCATCAGCCGCTGGTGATCGCGTCGCGTGGTTCGAGGACGATCACGGGCGTCTGGGTCGACCGCCGGCCGGCATAGCGACGCCGACGACGATCCGGCCCTCGTTGGTGCCAAATCGATTCATGGTGCGACCTGCCGCTCTTTCGGCGGGGACTGCTTCTGTCCTGAGGTTCGAGCGAGTGTCGAGTAGACGCTAACCCCCTGTGCCTCTCGGATGGCTGCGGTGTCGCGGGCCGGAATCACGATGGCGTTCCACAGTTCCTGCTGCGCAGCGGGCGAGCGATCGAGCGTGCTTGACGATTGTGACGACTGGACCTTCTAGGCTGCGCGGACGTGGCGGTGCGCGGTTCGCGGTGGCGAAAGACCTGGCGATACCTGACCGGCCTTCCCGACCAAATGCGCACACGACGCTGGCACCGCGTGCTGTTGCTCTCGGCGTTGACCGGCGTCATCACGGGTCTGGCGATCGCTGGCTTTGACTGGCTTACCGCCCGCACGATCCTCGAGCAGGTCTTCAAGCTGCCCCGACTCGCCCAAGCCTTCGCCCCGGGCGTCGGCCTGGTGCTGGCCTGGGCCGCGCTGCGCTGGCTGGGCAACAACGCGAGTCCGTCCACCTCCGAGGAGTACCTGCACGCCTATCACGATCCCGAGCACCCCCTCGATCCTCGCCCCTTTCCAGCTCGAGTGCTGGCCTCGATCGCCACGCTCGGCTTCGGAGGCGCCATGGGCTTCGAAGGACCATCCATCTATATGGGTGCGGGGATCGGGTCCTTCCTCGAGCGACGCTTCGGGCGCTACCTCACCCAAGACGATCTGCGGCTGCTGCTGGTGGCGGGCGCCGCGGCGGGTGTCTCGGCGATCTTTAAGGCGCCCGCCACTGGGGCCATCTTCGCCGTCGAGGTGCCCTTTCAAGAAGACACCGCAGCGCACGCGCTGCTGCCGGCCCTGATTGGCTCGGCGACGTCGTACTTGACCTACGTCGCGTTCTACGGGACCACACCCCTCTTCGAGATCTCCGGCCAGCCACACCTCGACGCCGTCCGACTGCTCGGCGCCCTCGGCATTGGCATCCTCGCCGGGCTCGGCGCCCGCGGGTTCGCGCTGGCACTGCGAGCCGCCAAAGCACACAGCCGACAGGCCAGTGCCAGGTCGAGACTCCTGGTCGGAGGCCTCGGCCTCGCGACGGTCACCGGGCTGTGCTTCGTGCTCTTCAACGACGGGCTCACCCTCGGACCCGGCTACCGGGCCATCGCCTGGACCCTCAACCCGAATCGAACCGTCGCGCTCATCGCCGCCCTCTTTGTCCTTCACGCCCTCGCCACAGTGCTCACCGTCGAGGGAGGCGGCGCCGGGGGGCTCTTCATCCCCCTCTTCGTCCAGGGCTGGCTCCTCGGACGCTTCGTCCAGGGCGTCGCCGACACCCACACCAGCTTGTTCCCCGTCATCGGCGCGGCCGCGTTCCTCGGTGCCGGCTACCGCACCCCCATCGCCGGAATCGTCTTCGTCGCCGAAGTCACCGGCCGGCCCGGCTTCATCGTCCCCGCCCTCATCGCCACCGCCCTCGCCCAGGTCTTGATGGGCAACTCCTCTGTCACCGCCTACCAACCCATCCGTCGACCAGCGCCGCCCAGCGAACCCAACACCTCGTAACTCCCGCGCCTTCGTCGTCAGCATGCGAACAGGATCGCGTCGACAAACGGCGTCAGAGCCACGACTAGCCGCCCAGTCTCGCGTCCGATCGCGGCGGGAGAACGCGACCGAAGGGCTTCGGTAACTCCTGGCTTTGCCGCGCATCATCATTGACGCGCGGCGGACATGTGCATCCCGACGTTCTTCAACGGTCCACGGACTCGCAAAGTAGCTAACGAAGAACCCGCGTCATGTGAAGAGGGCTTGTACTGATTCGGGAAGCGCGTCAAGGCATTCGCAGGCGTGGGCCGGGGCCGGATGAGGCCGACCAACGCTGTTGAACACCTCCTTTAGTTCGCACTGAGTAATGCGGCTCACCGTCTGGACGATGCGAGGGTCCCATTGGGTGCCGGCGTGTTCTTCGAGAATCGCGATGGAGCGGTCGCGACCCATGCCCCTGCGGTAATGGCGGGTATTAGCCATCGCGTCGTAGGCGTCGCAGACGGCAATGACGCGCGCTTCAAGGGGAATGTCGAGGGCGTGGAGCTGGTCGGGGTAGCCGGTGCCGTCGAGTCGTTCGTGGTGGGCTCGGACGATCGGCGCAACCTCTTGGAGGCTGGGCACTGCTCGCAGGATCTCATCGCCGATCACGGTGTGGGTTTGGACCTCGGCGTATTGCTCGGGCGTGAGCGCCCCAGGCGAGGTGAGGATCGTATCGTCGATGCCGATCTTGCCGATGTCGTGTAGAAGCGCGCCCAGAATCAGCCGACGGAGCCGGATCGGTGAGAGCCGGAGTGCCTCGCCGGTGCGGCCCGCGAGCTCCGCGACGCGTCCGACGTGGTCGCGGGTGATTTGGTCCTTGCGTTCGAGAGCGGCGACGAAGTCGTGCACGACCGGGGCGAGTCCGACCTCGAACGCTACGAGCGGGTCTCGTGTCAGGACGGGGTCCAGGACGCTGCTCACCGTTTGACGTAGGTCGGGTGCGAGCCACAGCGCGCCGAGGACCCCGAACACGCCGGTGATGTCCAGTGCGTGTACCACCCACCAGCCGATACTGAACGGCTCGCGACCCAACCAGACGGTGGACGTCAAGGCCAAGAACGCGACGGCGATCGACGCGCCGAGAAATGCACCGCGTTGCGAGATCCAATACAGCCGCAGCTCACGCCACGACACCACCGTCAGCGCCGAGAAGCACACCACCATGACGACCAGCGGCACCGCGCTGCGTGGTGCTGGCGCAGCAACGAGATTCGGGGCAATCAGCAACCCCACCGCGAGAACCGTCACGGCCGCCATGCAGCTCGTGGTCCACACCTGCCAATGTCTGGCCAAGGTGCGCCCCAGCAGCGAGCGCGGCACGACGAGTGGCACACACGTCATGGCCGCGGCCGGCCCCGCGAATAACACCGAAAGCGTCACCGCCGAATTCGGCCCGTACCACACGCCAGGGGCTGTGAGCCCATGCACGAGCGGCAACACCGACACGCAGTACATCGCCGCGCCCAACAGGCCCAGCTCGGCACGGCCCCGCCGATACGCACGAACCAACACCGGCACCGCGGCCAGCGCGCACAAGCTGGCCGCGACGGTCACGATCACGAACAGACCAACCGGCGAGGTCCACGTGTCATGAGACAGCGGACCGACCAGCAACCACCCCTCGAGGAGCACCCCGCCAGCTACTACGGACAACCACAGCACCAGCCCAGGCCGCCGACCCCACGCCATAGCGTCATATCGGACAGTCGACACGGGGTCCTTAAGCCCACCGCGGGCCGTCGTGAGCGGTTCAACCTCTGGAGAAGGTGTCTGCATTGGTGGGCGTTGAGGACTCGAACCCGGCTTCCGCCTTGCAAGGGCGGGTCAGGCGCCCGCGAAGACCTGGTCAGACCCCGCGAGGTTCAGCGCGGCCGTCGCCCAGGCCCGCTCTTGAACCCAGACGGGCGGAGCTCAAGTACGGGCGGTATCGAAGAGCAGGTACCGCACCCCGATCACCCCATCTCTGATCTCAGCTCAGTCCTCAGTCTGCAAGCCCCCAACGCTGCGGGGGGGTGTCGCAGGGGTCGCCCTGGACTAGCCGAGTGGCGTGGTCACCTTCTTGTTCACCGATAGGTCAGATCGCCACCTGCTCGACACGTCACAGCACCGGGAGAGAACACCCGACGCCACGACCTGCCGTGCCATCGCTCAGCAAGGGCGGCACACGGGGTATGCACCAGGAGCACCGATCGGCACGTTCCGGCGGACCGGAACGTCAGCCGTGGAGAGTCAGGCGCTGCCAGCGAGCGCGTGAAGCGCGCGGTCCTCACCGAGCGCGAAGCGACGGATCTCGTCGCGCCTCATAGCGCGGCCGCGGCGAGCTACTTCGGTGCGATGACCTTGAACAGCCGCGCATCCGGTGGCGACTGGATCTTGCCCGCAAGGTGCTCTCCCAACTTCGGCCGAACGACACCGGCCGCGGCCTCGGCGTGGTCCTCCGTGTCCCAAAGGACGAAGATCCCGCACTCACCGTCGCTCTCATCACCGAACACGGACACACTCTGACAGCCCGGCTGCGAGTTGATTAGAGGAACCAGGTCATCGGCGAGAGACTGCGCCGTGTCGCTGTTCCCCGGTCCGAGTGAAAATCGCACCAGCCGTGCAAACATTCGATTCCTCCCCCTGGACCAGGCTTCGCGCACGTGAGCCTATCCAGACACCCGTCAGGCCGGGCTCGAACTCGCTGCCCGCCCCACTGCATTCCTGAAGGAGCGGTGGTTGTCAAGGTGCTGGTTTCGGCTCCGGTGACTGGCGTCACTGGTGAACCCGCAATAGCTCGAGGCGCGACGCGCGACTCGAGCGTCGGCATGATCCGTTCGAAGCGAACATGCGTGCGACCCTGTGCTGCGTTCTGAGCGGCGTTCAGCGACGCGCTGGCATCACACGCCCGCGGGCAGCTCGGGTGTTGTCAAGGTGCTGGGTTCGGCTCCAGTGACGACCGGTGTGTGGGCAGGCTGACTCGGCTGCCGTGCATTCCTTCGCCGCGCGGGGCGGCATGGAGCCGTTCGGCCTCAGGAGACGGGCTCAGTCAAGGGCTCGGCCGCGCTAGGTGGGGGCCATTGCAGTGCTCGAGCGCGCGTGCTCCTGAGGTCCGAGTCGTCTCACGCCGCCGCCTGGGGCCGGGTGAGACAGCGGATCTCGCCGTCTCGGAGGCCGTAGTAGACGAGCGTGAGAAGTTTGCGGGCCGCGGCGACTTTGGCGATGCCGGTGCCGCGCCGTTCCGCGATGCGGTGGCGATCCACTTGGATCTTGGAGGTGCCCCGCGAGCTTGGGTGACCGCCTCGACCGCAGCCCAGCGCACGAGCCGCGAGCCTTGTTTGGTGATCGAGCCGCGCCGCACCACGGTGTCGGACTCGTGATGCTTGGGCGTCAACCCGGCCCATGAGCACAGCTGGCGGGGCCCCGGGAAGCGGGTCACGTCGCCGATCTCCGCCACGAACAACGCCGCGAAGACCCGCCCGACACCGTGGATGGCTTGGATCGCCCGATAACCCGAATGGCCGGCCAGCTGGTGGTTCAACGCCCGCTCGAACGCGACGACCTGGGTGTCATAGACCCCGATCAGGTCCCGCAGTGAGCGGACTCTCGCGTCGAACGCCGGTGCCAGCTCCAACGTGTCGAGGAGCTGATTGCCGGCGACCCCGAACAGGTCCGTCATCGAGACGTGCACGCCCTCCTTGGCGAGCACTGCGTGCACCTGGGCTTTCAAGCCGGAGCGCAACGCCACGAGCTTGGCTCGATAGCGCACCAGCTCCCGGAGCTCTCGCTGCTCCGGCGGGGCGATCCAAGCTTCTGGGAGTCGACCCATCCGCAAGAGCTCAGCCAGGTTCGTCGCGTCGCGACGGTCGTTCTTGACCCGCTGATGCGAGAACATCACCACCCCCAACGGATGCGCCAGATGCACCCGCGCCCCCGCGGCCTCCAACACATCCGCGGCCCAATACCAGCCATAGGTCGCCTCGAGCACCACCTCGGGATCCGGGCCAGCCTTGGCGACCTCGAGTGCCAACGCCACCGGATCGTTGTCGATGCTGACTGTCGACAGGGTCTCCCCGGCCTCCGTCATCCGAACGATCACCGACCGGCGGCGATGCAGATCAATCCCCACGTACTCTCGCGACACAGCGGGCCTCCCTCTTGAGTGGGTAGATGAGCAACCCGAGCATTACGCCCGGGACACTCACCAGGAGCGGAGGCCCCGCTCCTTCATGGGATCAAGGGCGTGGCGTCAGGCGTGCAGGTGTGGGCAGGAGTCGAGAGCCCGGATGGAGCCTGGCTACCGTGGCGCGCGTCGAGCGGGCAAGGTGGCGTTGTGGGTGCCGCACCGGAGTTGAGGGCCCACCGTTCCTTGACTCGGGCGTTGCAGCTCATCGGCTCGGATCGCCTCCGTTGGCTGGATGAACCCGCAGCTCTGGGTCCGGTCGCCGCGTTGAGGATGGGTCCACTCACGACTTGGGTGATCAGCGATGCTAACCAGCGTCGCGGCTGCAATCCCTTGCGCCGCAACGCCCCGGTGTTACCGCGTCGTCAGTAGTTGATGGTTTCGGCTCGGCGATCCGTCTCGCAGTCGCGAGCCGTGTGCCCCTGGACGTCATTCGATGACGAAGTTGCGCATGCGATCATGGACCCGGAGTGGGTTGTCGTTGAGGTAGGTCTGGGTCGTGGCGAGGTGGTGGTGGCGCAGGACAAGGCGGATGTCTTGGACGGGAACACCGCGGGCATCCAGCGTGCCGGCCAGGGTGCGGCGTAGGTCGTGGGGGCGGAGGTCCGGGATGCCGATCTGGGCGCCGCGGGCGCGGACGATCAGGCGCACGCCTTCGCGACCCACGCCCCGGGGACAGACCGGAACCACATGGGCGCGAGGGTCGCGTGAGGCGTGCAATCTGGGCGCCACCGGGACGTTCGCGATGTCGGGGCCGACATCGGTGATGATCTGGCCTTGCCAGCGGTCGAGCGCGTCGGAGAGTTGGGGCGGAATGGCGAGGCGGTCGGGGCGGGCTCCTTTGCCGAGGAAGCTCAGCCAGTGGCCGGGTAGGTCGACATGACGCCAGGTCAGTGAGCCGATCTCGCCGGTGCGCAGCCCAGTGAAGATGCCCAGCATCAAGACAATGCGGTCGCGCTTCTCGACCAGGTCGGGGCCGTCGGTGGTGGCGAGCCGCGAGAGGATTTGCGCTTCGGTGAGCCAGTGCGGGGTGCGGACCCGTCCGGGGCGGACGCGCACCCGCGTGGCGATTCCCGTGCGTCGGGTCATCCTCGATACGGCCGGTGGCGTGTGCCCAGCCGAAGAGCGACTGCAAGCAGATGCGGTACGCGCGCACGGTGGTGGGCGCCCAGCGGGGACCGGGATCGTCCTGTTGGGTCAAGAACGCGACGAGGTCATCCGCGGTGAACTCGCGCAGCGTCTTGGCCGGGTGGCGGCGCTGGAGCTGGGCGTAGGTGTAGCCCCAGGTCTTGCGGGTGTCGGCGGAACGGATGGCCGCGGCGCGTTCGGCGTAGAAGACCGTCACGGTGTCGGGCCACAACGGGGCATCGGCGGTGAACAAGGCAGCGGCTCCTCGGCAGGCAACAAGTCGCCAGCGAGCCTCGACCCTGTTGCACCGGTGCGCGTGGTATCCCGCGACCGCTTTGTCAGGTTGGCATAGCGGCATCAGTAGCAGAGGTACTCCCCTACCGCAATGACTGCCGCGCGTCAGCCAATGGAGCTCGTGCCTGTGGGGATGCCGTACGTGCCGCTATATCCGCGCAATCACCCTCCGCGTGCGTGATCTCGTGCGCACGTTCTGGCGCATCCCCTACCGGCACTTTGTGGATACGCCCTTTGGCGCCAACGGGTGCACGTTATGGGGCGCGGGTTCTGGTGGGATATGCGGCCTCTCGACTTGCGCGAGATCGGCTACTCAGCCGCGGGGAGACGACAGATCGCGGTGAGCGACGAGGGCAGTGAGATCTTCGAGCGCTCGCTGCAGTTGCGTGAAGCGGCGGGCTCCGAGGGTGTCCGCGATCCGTTGTTCCGCTGCTCGCGCGTGACCATGGATGGTCTTTTGGAGTTGGCGTCCTTTTTGGGTGAGTCGAACAACGCGGGCGCGCCCGTCGTTGGGATCGGGCTCGCGGGTGAGGTAGCCGTGCTGATCGAGGTGGCCGAGTAGGTCGTTGACGGACTGCCTGGTGATCTGGAGTTGGTCGGCGAGCTCCGACGGGCGCTGCCGGTCGAGGCCGGGATATCGGAACAGTGCGACATGGGCCGGGTTCACGTCGTCGTATCCGGCTGCAACGACACCCGAGAAGATCTCCTTCCACACCCATTGCCAAGCGAGGCGCATCATCGCGCCCACGTGAGGGCCCCCACCCGTAGATTCAGTTGACATGATCGTAAGGATACCATACGACCTAGTCATAAGGGAACCTGATCATCTCGGGACAGCCGAGCGGGACCCGCAATAGACCCACCTCGGGTCACCCCATCACAGGAGGCATACCAATGAGTGCAGCAGTCGTTGACGGTCCCGAGAACGAGCAAGCCCAGGCATGGTGGTTCCTCGACCTCCTGGTCGTCGAGCACCGCTGCGCCCCCGGCATGGAGACGGTCGTGCTCGAGATGACGTTGCCGGTCGGGTCCTCGGCGCCGCTGCACGTGCACGACTCCCTCGACGACACTTGGTACATTCTTGACGGCGAGATGGTGGTGCGCTGCGGCGACGACACCCTGGTCGCCGGTGCCGGCCACTGGGTGTCGATGCCACGTGGTGTCCCGCACACCTTCCGGGTTGTCGGTGACCGTGAAGCGCGCATCCTGCTCGTCCACGACAACGCCAGCTTCCGGGACCTGATCCGAGACCTGGGTGTACCGGCCGCTGCGCACGTCGTGCCCACACAGCCGGTCTTCCCGCCGATGGACGAACTCGCCCGCGTGGCCAGCGCCCACGACCTCACGCCGATCGGACCGCCGATGAGCGCCGAAGACGCCGACACGACCTTCGCGGCCGCACACTGAGCTGCGGACCGACTCGCAACTCTGGTCGCGCCGACACACTCGCCCACAGGGAGGCAGACGGTGCAAGTTCAGACACTCGGTCACGTCGTTTTGAAAGTTCGCGACCTTCACCGCTCCGAAACCTTCTACTCCGAGACGTTAGGCATTCCGATCATCTCGCGGATTTCGGATCCGGTACACATGACGTTCTTCACCCTCGGCAACCATCACGACTTCGCCATCATAGAAGTCGGCGACGATGCACCATTGCCCGACCCAAACGCCACCGGGCTCGCGCACGTCGCGTTCAAGATCGGCGACTCACTCAAGGAGTTCCGATTGGTCAAGACGGAGCTCGACGCCTCCGGCATCGCGATCCTGTACGAGGCAAACCGCGCGTTCACGAAGAGCCTGCACCTACACGATCCCGACCGGAACGAGATCGAGCTGTACATCGATACCTCGGACGCATGGAAAACCAACGCCCAAACCATCACCACCACCCAACCCGTCGAGGCCTGACAAGCGCAAACAACGCGGGCATCGCAAGCGCGCAACGCCCGCGCCGCTCAGATCGACAGGGTCGAGCTGTCCCTAAACGCGCCACCCCAAACCTCCCGCCAGAGGTGCCCATAACGCCGGGTAGGAGTCACAGCTTGCGAACCGGGCAAACGTTGGGTGACGCGGCGCGAGTTCATCTGAAGCAGCCTGGGAGGATCTCACACCGACCGGCCGCCACCCAGCGGGTCCACCAAGAAGCAACCCGCCCGCTGGACGCACCTGATCAAGCTCGGGCGAACGCGAGCAGATCAGCTATGTCGCCGCCGTCGGCATCTTGCAGCGCTTGGCGGTAGGCAGCCCACAACTCGTCCGTATCGACATCGAGGCCGGCTCCCCAACTGAGCGGGTCATGCCGGAGGGCGGTGATGAGGTAATCGGATGCAATTCGGCCGTGGCGACCGTTGCCGTTCGGGAAAGGGTGGATTGCGACCAGACGGTGGTGGAAACGGACAGCGAGCTCGTCGGGTTCATACGTGCCGTACTCAACCCAGCCTCGCGCGTCGTCAGCGAGAGCCCGAACCTCGACCGGAATCCGGGTGGGATCGATCCCAATATTCGTTTCGGTATGGCGGTAACGGCCAGCCCATTTCCAGACCTGGTTGAACATGGCTTTGTGCAACTCCCGCACGTACTGGTCATCCAGGAGTTGTGTGAGAGTTGGACGGCGGCGGAGTAACGCCTCGGCGACGTTGGTCTGCTCAGCGTCAAACAACTCGCCGCGCGTCGCGATGTGGGTCGGAAGCAGTCCGACTCGGTCTTCCTCGGACAGTTCGGTGTGCCCGTCGCCGACGGGGACAAGCGGATCGATCACTGCGAGGAGTCAAGGTCGGACCACAGACCTCGGTGGTCGATGAACCGGGCTGCAAGCTCGTCGAGCTCTGCTTCGGCGTCGTTGTCACTCACCGCCTGGTCCTCCAACCGGCTGTGATGAGCCACTGGTTTGAGGTGGCGAGCCGCCTTTCGTCGGGCCTGCATCTTGACGGCCTCATCGAGATTTGTGCGCGGGAGCAAGACGTACTCAAGGTCGCAGTCGAGGGCGTCCGCGGCGTGCCGCAGTGTCTCCAACTTGATCGTGTTGTGCTGTTCACTTCGCTCGAGGTCCGGGACTGTCTGTTGGCTAATCCCCATGCGGGCTGCCAGTTCGGTACTCGACATCCCGAGTGCGTCGCGGATCGCCCGTATCCAGCCTCGGTGGGGACGTGCCGCGCCGGCGAGTGGCCGAAGTACGTCTAGCCGGGCCTCTAGTTGCCTGCGTGCCTGGGCATTGTTTCGAGCCATGACGAGCAGCCTATCGGTTACCGCCTGTAGTTTGTGACATAATCTACGTATTAGCGCCTGTAGTTAGAGGTTAGAACTACAGGCCCTGCCCAGTAACCCGTATAGGTACGGGCGCCGGGGGATGCCGCGTTGGACGTCGATTCCCAGGCTGTGTGTGGCTTCACCAATGGCCTGGGCGCAGCGAATGGCCCGAGCGGGGCCGTCAAAAGATGCGACAAAGCCGTCGCCTGTCGTGTTGATCTCGTTGCCACGAAACCGCCGGAGTTGTTCGCGCACGGCTCGGTCGTGGGCATCCAAGGTGGAACGCCAGCGCTGGTCCCCCAGCGACGCGGCCCGTGCGGTCGATCCGACGATGTCGGTGAAGAGCACCGTCGTCAGGACCCGGTCGATTGGGTCGCGGGTCGCTCACGCGTGAGGAACTCGGCGACCTCGTCAAAGAGCTGCCCATAGGGCATCACGTCGCCGCCAGACAGCTCGACGAGCTTCGCCCCGGAATTCTACTCCAAGCTCTTCGCCACCGAGCCGACCAAGCGCAAGCCCGGCTATGCCAACTTCGCCATCGCCAACCCACCGCTGAAGTTCGTCCTCTTCGAGAACGCCGGCGCCAACGGTCGCCTCAACCACTTGGGCGTCGAGGTGTCCTCGACCGACGACGTCGCGGCGCATCACGCCCGCCTCACGGGCGAGGGTGTCGCCACCGTCGAAGAGAACGGCACCTGCTGCTTCGCCAAACAAGACAAGGTTTGGGTCGACGGGCCCGACGGCGCCTGGGAGATCTACACGGTGCTCGAAGACAGCGAGAGGTTCGGCGCATCATCAGCTCATGTGGACGACGCCGGCGACTCGTTGTGCTGCGCGGCCGTTCCCGAATCGGCGTCCCGGTGCGGTTGAGGCGGGCTCACGCCCCGCTACTGGAAGCTGGGAACGCCTGACGCGCGCCTCAGAACTGCCCCGGGCGGCGCGATGGGCGGGGACCGGAAGCGGTACCACATCTTCGCCAGAGAGACATACGCCTCAGGCGTACTTCTTTGCCCATGGGCAGGGTCCAGACCCGGGGGGTGAGGCGGTTGATTCGTTCGAGCTGTCGCTGTTCGAGGCGACCGCGGGCATTGAGTACCGGGTCTTGTGTGCCTGAACCATCGAGGGTCGCGTTGACGACCCAACCGAAGGGTTCGATGCCGGCCCGCCGCAGGTCCTCTTGTAGGTCGGCGGCTTCGCTCACGGGGATCGTCTCGGCGAGGGTGACAATGAGAACTCGGCTGTAGTCGGGGTCTTGGAGCCACATCAGGGGCGTCACGACACGTCCGGCCGGTTGGGTGGCGCCTTGGGTGACCTGGCGGTGGAACGAGCCGGTCACGTCGAGCAGCAACAGGGTGTGCCCGGTTGGTGCGGTATCGATCACAACGAACTCCTCGCGGCCCTTCCGCAGGAGCTGACGAAATGCCTGAAACACCGCCATTTCCTGTGAGCACGGCGAACGGAGGTCTTCGGCGAGCAGGTCGAGGTGCTCCTGATCGAGCCCGCCCTTCGCCGCGGCGTCGAGACGGCCGGCGACATAGTCGCGGGTCACGGCCTCCGGATCGATCGCACTCATCGTCAGCCCGGGAAGGTCCTCATCCGCGGCGGGTGCGAGGCTGGCTGGGTCGGTGCTGGAGAGCTCGACCCGGTGCCGACGTCGGGCAAGGTCGACCGCGACGAGCCGAGCGACCGTCGTCTTACCGACACCGCCTTTGCCGGTGACCAGAACGACACCGTGTCCGGACTCTTCGAGCCGATCGACCAACTCGCTCACACCCGCGCCCAGCGTCGATTCGGCCGTCGGAACCGCGGTGACGGCGTCTGGATCGGATGTCCTGGCCGCGGTGAGACTGCGCAGCGCTGGAACACCGACCACATCTGAGGAGACGAGCGGGATCATCGCGGCCGGCAGACGATTAAGCGGCGGCGGGATCAGGTTGAGTGCCCGGCGCTGCGCGGCCGCGTAGGCCTCCGCGACTGGATCACCCATGAGAGGGTGCGCGAGGACGCCGTTGACAATGAGCGCTTGGTGATCGATGCCGAGGTCGTGCAACACAAACTGCAGCGTTAGACAGCAAACGCCCGACGCCGTGACCCCGATCCTTCACCGCCTACGCCCAAACAAAGTCTGTTCCGCCCGTGCCGCGCGTCTGGCATCGCTAAGAACGCAGCGGCTCCCGCATGGGCCGGCGGTGCGTAGGCTCGATGTTCCGCTCGGCATGTTCGATGCCGTGGTCACACACCCGACAAAAGGTGGCCAGTGGGGTTCGCACCCCGCGCAGTCATCACCGATCGCGTCAACACGAGTATGGACCGATCCACGCGGCCACACGCGGAACGGCTCGTCCATGACTGCGAGCCTACGGCCACGCGCCCTTCTGCTCGGCGGAGCCATTTTGCCCACAATGGCCGCCAGGGATTACCCCGGCCGAAAGCGCTGACGACGCCCGACGACCTCTCTGACGACCAAGTGCTGGCGCTCGTGGTGGCGTCACCCCAGTTGATCATGGCCGTGAAATCAGCCGCCGAGTTGCTGGTGTCCGTGTCGGTGAAGTTCGCCACCGTGCCGGTGAAGGGACGGCCCGCCTGGGGGTCACCCCGGATGCCACCATCCTGCTCTCAAGTTTCGCCGGTTGGGGCACCGGGTAGACCACTGCTCGCATGGCCTCTGCACGTGACCCGACGGTGCGGCAGACCTGGTCTGGCGCAGCGGCTGGCTCCTCGTCGTGACGGGGTTCGCCTTTATCGTGCTGCTCGGAGGCTTCCTAGTCACCACGGGCATCGTCTGCCTCTTCACCGGTGCAATCGTCTTGGTGCAAGCGCTTGAGCGATCCCGGCCCCCAGCAAACGCTGCCAATCACCGCCAGGGGGTCCGAGGAACGGAGCGACGTGCGGCCTGACCTGGCAACGTCTCGACCGTTCGGGCAGGTCAGAGGCTGTCGCAGGAACCTGCTGCGATCCTCGGTGCGGTTGGTTTTGGTGCTGCGGGTTGGTCTTGCCGCGGCTGGCGGTGAGGCCGTGCCCGGTCAGGCGGGGACGAGCGCGAGTTGGTGACGTCGGAGCTTGAGCAGGTTGTGGATGGTGCAGATGAGCCGCCATTCGCTGGTGACCGCGGCGAGGCCGCGACGGGAGAATTGGCGGAACCGGAGGTTCATCTTGAGGTTCCCGAAGACGGGTTCGATGGTGGTCTTGCGCCGCGGTAGCAGGCCGTGCCATGAGGGGTGGTGAGCTTGGCATCCATGGCGGCGCGCACGGCGACGGGCTCGAGCTCGTGGGCGCGATAGAGGGCGCGGAGCTTGTAAGCCCACGTGTCTGAGACCCCCATCTCGGCGGCGGCAGCCACGAGAGTGAGCTCTCCTCGCTCGACACGTTCGAGCACGGCGTGTCGGGCTTGGACCCGAGGATCGTGGGGATCGCTGATGCCGTTGCTCGGCGCGACGGTGGCGATCAGCACCTCGGCATCCGTGTCGATCGTCGCGTTCTCGGTGCTCCAATAGCCCGCGTCCGCGACGAAGGCCCCAACCGCTTCGTCATGCCCCGCGGCGGCCAGGTTCTGGGTGCTGGCCGTGACCATGGGGACGAACTGGGTGGTGTCGTTGGCGGCGTTGGTCATCTCGGCGGCCACGATGACGTGGTCAAGGGATGTGGCGGCCTGCGCGTTGTAACCCTGCACGAACCGGTTCCGGGCCCGCAGCATCCGACTGTCGGGATCCGTGACGTTGGCGTAGCGGTCCTTGGCGTTGCGTCCCGCCTTGGACGGCTTGCGGCCGGGAAGCTTGCGACCGGCCGCGGCTTCTTTGCGGGCCCGCTCGGCCAGATAGGTCTCCCAGTCCGACGCCCCCTCCGCGTCCAGCTGGCGCAGCGCCTCTCGCAGCCGGGCCCGTCGGTCTCGACGATCCGCCCAGCGCTCGGGCAGCTCGTCGCCTCGCCGGTCTCCGAAGCGCTCGTCCTCCGCCGCGTCGGTCGCGTCCGCCTCAGCCAGGATCTCCGCGGCGATCTGGCGTCGAGTGCGACTCGAGAACGCGGACGCGTTCGCCTCCACTTTGGTCCCGTCGATGGCCACCACCCCCGCCGCCACGAGCCCCTCGACGACACACAGACCCAGCACCTGGGCGAACAGCTCGGCGATCGCCGCCTCGTGACGGCAGCGAAACCGAGCCAACGTCGCATGATCCGGACGCTGATTCCCGGCCAACACCCGGAATGCCACGTCCTCGACCAGGCGAGCCTCGATCCGGCGACTCGAACGCTCACCCACGCAATACGCGTAGACCAACACCCCCAGCACCATCGCCGGGTCATAGCTCGAACCGCCCCGGCCGTCGTCGCGCAGATCCGAATAGAACGCCGAGAGATCCAGCTCACCGACCACGTCGAGCACGAACCAGGCCAGATGATCCGCCGGCAGCCACTCCGCCACCGAGGGCGGCATCAAGAACACCTGGTCCCGATCGACCTCACGAACATTGACCGCCATGCCCCATCCTCACCCGCCGACCAAAACGCGGGCGGGATGGTCAAGATTCGTGCGACAGCCTCGTCAGCGGACATTGGTAGCGAGTCGGCCTGTATGCCGGATACAGACCGCCTCGACGCCCCGACCAGGGAGAACGCGTCAGATCGGCACGCTGACCTGGGAAGACGCTGCTCGTTGGCGCTCGTCGTCGCGCGCCACTTCGCACTATTTCTCGAACTTCCCGCCGCCTTTTCCCGGACTCGGGCGCACCGAAGATCTCAGACGGTGCTGGCCAAGCCCCCGGGCCGGGTGTAACCGGCGCCGGGGGCACATTGTTCGAGGTTTAGGCGCTACCGCCGGCTCGTCGAAACGAGCGATGCCTCCGCCGGCCAACAGGCAAGAGATCGGCGCCATACTCATGCACCGATGTTCGACTGGACCACGGTTGCAGGCAGCGAGGGTCAGGCTTCGCCGGCACGGGCAAGCGCTACCCGTCTCTGGACGCGAGCCCGCCGAGACGACGAAGGCGGGAACGGCCGAACGCCAAGCTCAGCGCCATCCCCGAGGAGGAGCTGCCGTACGTATCCTCCTGACCGGCATCGACTCGGTGCTCGCCCATGGCATGCGTGCCCGAGCGCGACGCGGCCGCTTCCTCGAGGAAATCTATGTGGACCTCGTGGTAGGCGGCCTCGACAGGCTCGCGTCGCAAGGTCGCCAGCAAGGGATGCCTCAGCCGGCGACAGCCCATCACCAGTGACGTAGTGTCAGCGGCGACTCGCGCCGCCCAGCCGGGGAGCGCTGTGAAGATCAATCCCGACGCTGCCGGGTTCGACGGCAGCCGACTCGAGCGGATCGACGAGCACCTGCGAACGCGGTACCTCGAACCGGGGAAGCTCGCCGGCTGCCAGGTCGTCGTCGCCCGCTCTGATCAGATCGCGCACGACAGCTCGCTCGGCCTGATGGATCGCGAACGGGCGCGCCCGGTTCTCGACGACACCATCTGGCGGCTCTACTCGATGACCAAGCCCATTACCGGCGTCGCGCTCCTCACGTTGTACGAGCGGGGTCTGTTCCAGCTCAATGACCCCGTGGACCGCTTCCTTCCCGAGTTCCGCGACATGAAGGTGGTCGAGCGGCTCGACAGTGAGACGAAGCGCTTGGTGGACGCCGAGCGGCCGATCTCGGTGCGAGACGCGATGATGCACATGACCGGCATCGGCTACGGCCCGCCCGAGGCCCTGTCTCGACCTCGCCGCCATCGCCGGCGGGAAGCCCCGCGGTGGGTCTCGGCAAGGGTGCCACGCTCGAAACCCTCGTCGCCGCTCTCGCCCAGGAGCCGTTGCGATTCGACCCTGGTGCCCATTGGCTGTACTCGTGGTCGACCGACGTGTGTGCGCGTTCCTCGTCGAGGTGATCTCCGGCGAGCGCTTCGACCGCTACCTGCAGACCACGATCTTCGACCCGCTCGGCATGGTCGACACCGGCTTCTTCGTGCCGGAGGGGAAGGCGGATCGCCCGCTTTGCTCTACACCCGCGACGCGGAGCAAGCAGCTCACCCTGCTCGACGACCCCGAGCGGAGCAGGTCCGTTGCGGATGCCCTCCCTCTTGTTGGGTGGAGGAGGACTCCTCGGCACGACGGCTGACTACCTGCGGTTCTGCCAGATGCTGGGTGAACGGCGGGCTAGCTGGGTGGGGCCCGTAGTGCTCGGGCCTCAAGACCATCGAGCTGATGGCCGGAAACCACCTGCCCGGCGGCGGGGACGCTGCGCGACTCTCGTGTTCCCGGGGTGGTTACGGCGAAGTCGGCTTCGACGGCATGGGGTTCGGGCTCACCGTCGCCGTCAGCGACGGGCCGGTCGCGTACAGTTGGCCTGGAGGGGCACACGAGGCGAGTACATGTGGGGCGGGGCAGCCTCGACCCTGTTCTGGATCGATCCAGTCGAGGAGCTCGTCGTGATCTTCATGACCCAGCTGATCCCGTCCGGCACGTTCAACTTCCGTGGCCAGCTGAAGGCGCTCGTCTACTCGGCGATGCGCATTGAGCGGGGCAGTGACTGGTGGACCTCGCTTCATTGCTCGTCGCGGCGCCACAGCCCCCGCCCGCTGAACGTGACGACTCCTCAGTCGGCGTCAAGTGTCTCGCGAGATTCGCCGGAGCGGGTCCGTGACCGAGCATGCGCTGCGCCTGCTCGGGTCGCCATCGTCGGGGTCGCCGACGCCGTGTCCCCGACTGGCGAGCTCGACCTCCACGGCCGGGTCCCCGAGGCCGAGGTGGTGCGTGAAGCGCTCGCCGACGCCGGTCTCACGATCGGCGACATCGACGGCATCTGCTACGGCGGTTGTCGTTGCGCACCGTGAACTAGGACGGTATGCAGGTCTTCACCGGTTATGCAACGGCGCGGGTCGACCCGTGAAGCTCGACGCGGTGGTGCGCACTCGTCACCTGCGTGAGCCGCGGGATCGGCGAAGCGATCGCGCGGCGCTTCGCCACCGAGGGGGCGGCCGTTGCGGTGTCGGCGCGAACCATCAACGAGGGAGACCATCCGCTGTCGGGAAGCATCACGAGCACCGTCACGTCGATCAAGGACGCCGGCGGTCGCGCCGTTGCCGTGGCGGCCGACCTGGCCAGGCCCGAGGATCGCCGCGGCTCTGATCCAATTCGGTTGAGCGAAAGCTTGGCGAAATCCGACGTGCTCGTCAACAATGCCGCTGTCACCTACTTCTCGAGCCCTCCGAGACGTTCTCGGCGCGTCACTACGCCTTGATGCTCGAAGTGCAGGTTCGAGCGCCGTTCGAGCTCGCGGAACTCGTCCTCCCGGGTATGCGTGCCCGCAAGCAAGGGTGGATCCTGAACATCTCCTCTGGCGCGGCGGCGCCATCTGGAGGGGCCGCCCTACAGCCGGCGCGGGTACGCAGGCACGGTATACGGCATGTGCAAGGCCGCGCGGAGCGATTTACGTCGGGTCTCGCGGCGGAGCTGTACGAGGACGGGATAGCAGTCAACGCGGTTGTCACCCTCGGGGTCTCGTGCCCACACCCGGCGTCGTGTACCACGGCCTCGACCGCGACGCTGCCCGCGGACGCATTGGAACCGGCCGAGGTGATGGCAGAAGCCGCGTCTCGTGCTGTGCAGCGGCGATCCGGCGGCGTTGACCGGTCGAATTCACTTATGCCCGACCCTTCCTCGTGGGCTGTCCTCCAGCTCATCCGCCGAGCATCGTGAAGATGCGCATCGCGGAGGCCAGACGGCTCCGCGGCGGAGCCCTCGAGTGGCGATGATGTGGAGCGGACGACGGGATTCGAACCCGCGACCCTCACCTTGGGCAAGGCGATGAACGCTTCCGCTGGAGACCGCTGGAACCGCTGGAGTCCAGGTCAGCGGCTTGCGTTCTCCGCTGGAGACCGCTGGAACCGCTCGAGTCCGCTGCATTGGAGTAGCAGTTGGAGTAGCAGAGGTGCTCCCCTATCGCATGGCTGCCGCGGCGTCAACCGATGGAGCTCGTGGCTGTGGGGATGCCGTACGTGTCGCTATATGCGCGCCATCATCCTCCGCGTGCGTGATCTCGTGCGCCTGTTCTGGCGTGCCCCGGACCGGCACTTGAGTGACGCTTGGCGTCACCGCCGATCTCGACTTCGTACGCGCCGGGGACCGACGCCCTGACGGTTCGAGGTCGACGACGCGAGCGGGCACTGCCATCGAACGCCGTCCTGAGTGGTCAGGTCGAGACGCGGTAGCGGAGGTGCACGACGCCGTTGCCAAATCGGTGCTCGTCGAGGAGCTCAAGGTCGGTGCGGACGCCCGCCGGGAGCGCCGGCTTGCCACCGCCGAGGATCATGGGCCAAACGAAGAGCTGGCACTCGTCGACCAGGCCGGCTTCGAAGGCCCGGGCAGCGAGGTTCGCCCCGCGCAAACGTCATTAGGTGATGAAGCGGTGGATGGCCTCGTTGGCGTGGTCCTGAAAGGTCGGGTTGGCCAAGTCGGGGAAGATGTCCGTTTGGTCGACCAAGGGACCCTTTAAGCGTGTTGGCCGCGCTGGCGTAGAACACGCCACTCGACAGGGTCGGGTCGGTGACGCCGTCGACCAGTCGCTTCGCGCCCACGTCAAGTTTGTGGGCGAGACCCAGGGTGGGCATGACGTATTTGGCCGCTATACGCAGCGGTAGGGAAGGCCGTTGGGGGCTTGGGTGCCGGTGGTGTTGCCGGGGCTCACGGTGATGAAGCGGCGGTCGGGGTATTGGCGGGCCAGGTAGGCCATCCAGAGCGCCCCGATGTACTTGGCCTGCCCGAAGGCCAGGTTGAAGTCAGGTTTTCTGCTGGCGAAGTAGCTGCCGTCGATGACGGTAGCGAGTTCATCGGCAGAGGTTGAGACGAAGGATGGCCGTTTCATCCGCAACTTCGGAACTCCTCGGGCTGCTTCACTTCCGACGAAGACCGCAACCTCGCCAAGCCGGTCCTCGGCCAGGAGCCCTTCGAGGAGGACGACGTGGCCAAGGACGTTCGTCGCGAACACGGTGGTGACCCCGTCAGCGGTCAAGTCCATCGAATTGCGGGCCAATGACACCGGCGTTCATGACCAGCGCGTCGAGGGATCCGTCGATGGCCGCAAGGCCGGCGCGGACCGAACCCAGATCGGCGACGTCCATGAGAATGATGTCGAAGATGCGCCGGCCGGTCGCGGCTTCGAGTTCGGCCTTTGCCTTTGTCGCCCGATCTTGGTTCCGGCACGCCAAGTAGATGCGCGCGAACTCGGGACGTAACGCCAGTTGCCGGGCCACATCCTTGCCGATCCCGGCGTTGGCGCCCGTGATGAGTACTGTCTTGCCCTTTGGTCAGTCATGCGATGTGTCGTCCTCTCGCTCCAAAATGGGTTATGCAACCCACTCTGACAGTCCGTACTGGGTTGTCAAACTCAAAATCTGGTAATATTGGTGCATGGTCAACGAGACGAGTGACCGGCCGAGGCTCACCCCCAAGGGAGCACGCACCCGGGCACGAATAGTGGAGGAGGCCGCCGCCCTGATCCATGAGCGCGGGGTGGCGGGCACCACCTTGGAAGACGTCAAGGTGGCGGCGGAGGTCAGCGGCTCTCAGATGTACCACTACTTCCCCGACAAGAACGAACTCGTGCAGGCGGTCATCGACTACCAAGCCGACACCATCGTCAATCGCCAGCGGCACGCGCTCGGCAGCGCGAACGGAGTCGAAGCCTGGCGGAACATGGTGATCACCGCAGCGAAGCGCACCAAAGCAAAGGGGGGCTGCCCACTTGGCTCGCTCGTTGGTCAACTCGCCGAGAGTGACCCCGAGGCCCGAGCGCTCATCGCGGCAGGGTTCGATCAGTGGGCAGCCGCCATCAGCGATGGACTCAGATCCCTTCATGCCGACGGGAAACTCCCGTCCGACATCGACCCGGACGACCTCGCCACGACTCTGCTCGCCACGCTCCAAGGAGGGCTTCTACTCGCCCAGGTGCAACGGAGTACCCGCCCGTTCGAAACTGCGGTCAATACCCTCCTCGCCCTTGCCATCGGCAGATGAGCCCAAGCCGGGTTCGTTCACAGCCATCGCCGAGGTCGGCTCACGGCTCTTGGATAAAGCAGCTGCCTCAGCACGATGCGCTTCGGACCCGCTGCCGTTCGGAGGCGGGACGCCGCGTCGTTGAGTGGGTTGAGCCGGGCTGGCATTCTCTGAACTCATTTAATCTGACCCCGACTGCCCGTAGCTCTTCAACATGGACCGATCTGGTCAAGATCAGCGGAACTTTCGTGACCACTCCTCGCGTGGGGGAGACGTTCTACCTCGACCTTGACGAGACAGCAGTCTCCGGCCTCTACATAGAAGTACATCTGTCGCACCGCCTGATGTAATTGAGATCGGACCGTCAAGGAAGCGACACATCGACGCCGACAACAACGTTCATTGAAATCACTCTCACGCCCCACGGGTCCACGGCACAAATGTGACGGTGCAATTCTCCGACCTAAGTGAGGAGGATGCCACTTCTTATCCGCAACTCTGTGCGCCTTACATTCGCACCGGATTGCAATCGCCTTGGGTGGAACCGATCCCGCGAATGGAAACTGAGTCAGGAACCGCATTCTTTGAGGTCAATCCTCAAGTCCACTACTGGAGTCGCGGCAGGGCCTGAGCAGACGCCATCAAAGGCCGCCCACTGACGGCGAAAGGTCGACCCACACGTCGACGGATCGTGGACACGGCGGCGGACCGACTCCCGCCGCGACACATCCTCGGCGGTCTAGGACGCGGTGAGGACGTATCGAGTGCCGACAACGCTTGGGGCGTAGTTGTTCGGGGCGAACGCATTCGCGAGGGCGGCGGCTGCTCGCCAGCCAGTGCAGTGTCCTGGGGCGACGATTCGAGGCGCGACGAGCTCGATGAGGTCGTGCACCGTCGGTTCGATGCGGTCTTGGACGGTCGTGCCAGCGAGGTGGTAGCCGCCCAGGAGGAGATCGATCGGCTGGTCGGGGTGTAGTCGTCGTGCTTCGAGCCCGACGTTGACGACGCCAGCGTGCGAGCACGCGGTGAACACCGCGGTTCCGCGGCCGCGGACGCTCGCGGCGAGGAAGCGTTCGTCGTGGATACCGAGATCGAGTGTGACCTTGCCGTCGCGCCAGCTGTGGTGTCCTGGCAGCCCGGTTTCGTAGCTCGTCTGGCGCGGGATGTCGCCGCTGCCAAGGAGCAGTTCGCTCACCATGTGGACTTCTGCATTGGCGACGACGGTGGCGCCTGCCCTTTTGATGTCGTCGATGGGGGCTCCGGGGGAACATTGCGATGATGTCGAGCGGAGTGAGGATCCCGCGCTGGTCGGGTCGGTCAGGGTGGACATCGACAACGAGCGGGGCTCGACCGGTGCGGTCGCGCTCGGCGGCGATCGCTTCAACAACGGTGGTGATCCCCGAGTGGTCCCAGTGCCAGTGCGATAGGAACAGCACATCGATGCTTGACAAGTCGACCGCCAAGCGCTCGGCGTTGGCGAGCCAAAAATCTCCGTAGGGACCGACGTCGAAGAGAACTGTTGCCGTACGCTCCGCCCGGCACGCAGTAGCGAGCGCGGAGAAGCCATGACACGCCACGCAGAGGTGGTCGAAGCCGACCACACAGTCGTGGCCCTCGTGCTCGCCGCTCGGCGGGATCTGGCTGAGCAGGTAGGCAAGCTCCGGGAGCTGCGGTACTCCGGGAGCGATGCTCGAGAGGGTGTCCGTCGCGTGTCGACGACGATCGTAATCGTGAGCTCGTCAAGGTCGGGCGCAACTGCACCCACGTGTGTCGTCATGCGTCGTGACCCCGGTTGCATTGAAGGGAAATCGGAGTTGCCGTGTGTCCACGTTGACCCCAGTTTCGCCCCGGCCCCGTTCCCTCGTGTGGGTTATGTGGAGCGGACGACGGGATTCAAACCCGCGACCCTCACATGGAAGGTGATGAACGCTTCCGCTGGAGATCGGTGGAACCGCTGGAGTCCAGGTCAGCGGCTTGCGTTCTCCGCTGGAGACCGCTGGAACCGCTGGAGTCCGCTGCATTGGAGTAGCAGTTGGAGTAGCAGACGGGCCTAGCACGATCGAAGCCTCAACCTACGACGCGATTGTTGCGGAACCCACCAAGTCGATCGATCCGGCAGACATGGCGCTTCTATCCGGACGCGGGTTCTCGCGATGAGTTTCGGGAAGGGACGTAGTCTCAAGAACCATGAAAACAAAGAACCTTGGTGAAGCCGAAGGGCTGCCCACGATCGAGTGGTCGGAAGTTGAAACGCAGCTCGCCGACCTTCTGACGCACGACGACCCGCGCTCGCCGAACCGCTCGACGTTCTGGCTGACGACCCTGAACGGCGACGGAAGCCCACACGTGACGAGCGTGGGCGCGCTCTGGCACGCGGGATCATGCTGGTTCCAGACCGGCGAACGCACCAGCAAGGCGAAGAACGTTGCCGCGACCCGCGCTGCTCGATCAGCGTGGCCACGAAAGGCTTCGACGTGATGGTCGCAGGCGAAGCCGGGCGCGTGACCGACCCGAAGGTCGTGGCCGAGATCGCGGCGTTGTGGGCGAAGGGCGGATGGCCCGCTCAGGCCGACGACTCGGGAACCGGCATCACCGCGCCGTTCAATGCGCCGACACTCGGTCCGCCGCCGTGGTTCGTCTACGAAATCAAGCCGCGCACTGCGACCGCCGTCGGTACCGCCGAGGAGACGCCGGGTTCGAACGCGTTGGCGGTTCTGAAGTCGGCGCGATCTGCGGGTCCTCGAGAAGCGATCGATCGGCCTGAGCCTGTGCGCTATCCGGCCACGGCGCGCGGATGAGCCGACGCCCATGAGGTGGCATAGCGGCATCAGTAGCAGATCATCGACCCGCTCCGGTGCGCCGGTAGAACACGATGTGCTCGTTCGTCAGCTGTCGGAGTAGTGCGGAAGTCTGCCGTGAGCAGGTCGGCGAGCGCCGGTTTGCGCCCTTCAGCGTTTTAGTGCGCGGCCTCGAACGTGTACCCGAAGGCCTTGGGTTCGCCCTTGAAGTAGTAGGTGTCGAGCTGCTCGAGGGTGAACCCGGCCTGTTGGATGCTTTCGGGGAGTCGCCGAGTGAGATGGCAGCCTCCAGCGAGGCGCTTGTTCAACGGCTCGCTACGGGCCTGCCATTTGGCGACGCCCGGGTCGGGTGCGTGGCCGTGTTCCACGAAATGGAACGATCCGTCGGGTTTCATGACGCGGCGGATCTCCTCCAGCGCCGATGCCAAGTCGGGGATCGTGCAGAGGGTCCAGGTCGAGAGCACTGCGTCGAAGCTTCCCGATGGAGGTCGAGGTGTTCGCCGGTGAGGCCCGCGAACTCGACGGCGGTAGGGGTTCGGGCGATCCTGGGCTCCGCGAGACGCATGCAGACCTTGGACGGCTCCACCGCCAAGACTTTGGTGACCTCGGCGGGGTAGTACCGGGCGTTGAGCCCAGTGCCGAAACCGATCTCCACGACCTCGCCCCGCAGCCCCTCGCAGACTGGGCGTGCACCTCGCGGACCGGCTTGCGGCCCATGACGACATCCTGAAAGTGGGGAAGGACGTGCTCCTGGTAGATCCCATTCACATCCTCGCTTGTCTGAGGAGTCCCAGCCACACCCTGCAGCGCACCAAGGCGGCGATGGACCGCCGAGGGGTCTAGGCGCCGGTCCAACAGCCGAGCACGGTGATGCCGACTCCGACAGCGACTTGGGATCGAGTCTTGAACCCGATCCGAACGGCACCGCCAGGCCCGACGTGTCGACGAAGAGCACTTTGTAGTCCTTGCGCAACACGAGGGAGCCGTTGGCGGTGACGAAGGCACCCTGGGCCACGTCCTTGAGTTGCTCCGACTTACCCAGCTGGGCTCGCAGTGACGCGAAGTATGCGGTGGTCTCGGCTCGGCTCGAGAGCTCTTTGACCGAGACCGCCATGACACCGTTGGGATACACGTAGCGACACGAGTACAGGTGATCGACCCACGTCGGTGTGCTCACCGTGGTGGCCGATGCCCCAAGCGCCGAGGTGAGCTCGCTTTGGGCTTCGGGGGCGCAGACCATCTGTGCGGACTCGGACGGATACGGGCCTGCGGGCTGGGCGATGTGTCGGATCGTGCGCGCGGTCGCCGACGGCGAGGGGCTCGAACCGGTCCCGAGGACGAACACCAGTCCGCCAGCCACCGCGGCAAGGATGACAAGTCCGGCAGCAAGATATTGCGCCCGCCCGCGCTGTCGCCTCGTCAGCTTGGGTCTCATCGGCCGCTGCTCCGTCGAGCTTTTGGCCTTTCCCGCAGGGTCCCGCTCCCACGGTACCAACGACACTTCGCCCCACTCCCTCAGTGACCATCATCTGGTTCGCCGGCGTCCTTGGGGCACTGCGTGCGACCCATCATGAACCAGCACACGGCCAGGCAGCCGCCGCCACACACCAGGACCGGCAACAACGCGCTCAGGGTCGACTCCTCACTCGATCGGGTACGGGGTCTGAAGGCTCAGGCTCGGATGCCGGCGTCTCGTACCGGTCCGGGGTGGCGTCGAAACGCTCGGCGCAGCGGTCCGAGCAGAACCAGTAGTCGCGCCGTCACGGGTTCGTGCGCCGGGGCGTTGGCGATCTGGACCTGCATGCCACACACCGGGTCGAGCGCATAGCCGGCGCCGCCACCGAGCCGGTGCGGTTGCGGTACAGCCAGTACAAGTACCCGGCAACACGCAAGAAGATGATGTTGAGGAACGTCGTGTAGTTCCAGTGAAACGCCGTGCGCCACGATCGGCCTCGACTGGGCGGGGCGGCACCAACCCGGCGGCAGCGAAGAGGCCCTCCACGATGAGGCCGGCCGCGGCCATGACCGCCCAGAACCAGCGAGCAGCCGCAGCGTCAGCGGCGACGCCGTAGTACTTGCGGTAGATCAACAGCAAGGGAAGCGTGATCAGGTCGGCGAAGATGAACGCGACCACCCCGCCGAAGCTGATCCCGCCGTGCCAGAGTGCCGCGGCGAGGGGCACGTTGCCGATCGAGCACACGAAGCTGATGATGGCGATGAACGGGCCGACGAGCGACGTTCTCGAGGGTGGTCCAGAAGCCGTGGCCGTGCAAGAACACGGCGTTCCACACGTGCGTCGGGACCAGGACCGTCAGGAAGCCGGCGACGACGTAGCCGATCACGAGCTCGCGCGCGCAGCATGGTCAGATCCGCCACGGAGTAGCTGGCGGCATCCGACCAGGCCGCCCGCGAGCGCAACTTGACGTGCCACGGCTCGGGCTCGAGCTCGGCTTGGCGCTCGTCGCTCACCCCGGCCATCGCCTGATGCTCGTCTGCGCCCGGCCCCGACTCGATGGCAGACGCCGGCGTGCCTGCTCGCCGGCGGTGCCCGATCACGAGCGAACCGGTCAGCGCCAAGAGCACGATCATGATCGCCCCGCCGACGAACTCGGCCGCGGCGAACTGCCAGCCGATCAGCACCACCAGGACGATGCCGAGCTCGACGACCAGGTTGGTGGAGGCGAACATGAACACCATCGCCGTCGACGAAGTCGGCGCCCTTCTGGAACAGCGACTTGGCCATCGCCGTCGCCGCGTACGAACACGACGACGACACCATCCCGAAGCCCGAGGCCCGCGCCACCGCCGCCGGCCGGTGGTCGCCCAGCCCGCGCTGCATCTGCTCGCGGGACACGAACGCCTGCACCGCACCCGACAGGCCGAAGCCCAGAGATCAGCGGCCAGAGCGTCTCCCAGAACATGAAGAAGCCCTCACGCAGGCTCCGGCCCACATCATCGAGCACGCTGGCCAGCGCCGTCACCCGCGCACCCCGTTTCGAGCTCAACGCTCACCGCTCCTCGATCATCCGCGGGCCCTCGTAGCACGAGCGGCGCGGCCGGGCGTTCGACCGGGGCCGGCTCGCCAAGCGGCTGAACTCCAGTAGTCGGAGCAAACAGTGCTCGAGGAGCGGCTCCGGGAAGCGATCCGCCAAGCGATAGAACACCACCCGGCCGTCCCGCCTCGTCTGCACCAGACCCGCGGTGCGTAACAACTTCAGTCCATAGCTGACCGCGTCCTCACTGACACTCAGGGCCAACGCGAGATCGCCGACGCAGAGCTCGTCCACCAGATGCAGCGCATACAACAGCCGGACCCGCACCGGATCCCCCATCAACGACAGCAGGCCCGCCAGCCGGCCGGCATCGTCCGCGCCGATCCCCTCCTGGCGAGCCGTCACCACCAGCCCCCGGTCCACCGCACCACCCAACTGGCTCATATCCGTATGATCGCACGGATATACAGCCTCGTGCAAGCGGACGGGTTCTCGGCCCGTGGCGGGATCCCCGCGCTTCCAGCAGATCGCACTTCAGGGGCTGCACGATCAGCCGATCGTGAAGTTGCGCATGCGGTCGTGGACTCGGAGCGGATTGTCGGCGAGGTAGGTCTGGGTGGTGGCGACATGATGGTGCCGGAGCACGAGGCGGATGTCTTGGACGGGGACGCTGCGGGCGTCGAGGGTGCCGGCGAGGGTTCGTCGCAGATCGTGAGGGCGTAGGTCCGCAACGCCGATCTGGGCTCCCCGGGCGCGCACGACGCGGCGGATCCCTTCGCGTCCGAGTCCCTGCTCGGTCTCGGCGGCGACGTCGGCGCGAGGACTCCGGAGCGCCAGGACGACCGGGACGTCGGCGATCGCGGGGCCGACTTCCCCGATCACCCGGTCCTGCCAGCGGGCGAGAGCGTCGGAGAGCTGGGGCGGGATCGCCAGGCGATCGGGGCGGCCACCCTTGCCCGGGAAGACGAGCCAATCGGCGGCGAGATCGACATGGCGCCAGCGCAGCACGCTGATCTCACCGGCGCGCAGCCCCGTGAAGATGCCCAGCATCAGCACCATGCGGTCGCGTGCGGCGGCCAAGTCGGCGCCCTCGGTCGCGGCCAGCAGGGCTCCGATCTGGGTCTCGGTGAGCCAATGGGAAGTGCAGACTCGGCCAGGCCGGATGCGGACCCGCCGGGTGATCCCTCGGTGGGGTCAGCATCGACGCGGCCCGTCGCGTGCGCCCAGCCGAAGATCGACTGCAAGCACACCCGGTAGGCGCGCACGGTGGTGGGTGCCCACCCGGGACCCGGGCGGTCCTGTTGGGTCAGGAAGGCGACGAGGTCGTCGGCGGTGAAGCCCCGCAGCGTTTTGGTGGGGTGGCGGCGCTGGAGCTGGGCGTAGGTGTAGCCCCAGGTCTTGCGGGTGTCCTCAGAACGGATGGCACAGGCGCGCTCGGCATAGAAGACGGCGACGGTGTCAGGCCATAGCGGGACGTCGAGTGCGAACACGGCAGGCTCTCCCCGGTAAGCGACTGGTCGCCCCGAGCCTCCGGGCCGAGCGGCACCAACGCGCGGATAGGGACTGCCAACTGGACGGGCGGCGCGGGCGCACCTCAAGCCGCCCGCAGGCCGACCACACCTTGCACGTCGTCGAGCCGGGCACGGCGCGTACGCTGATGGGGATGGCTTGGCCGATCAAAGACCGCGGGTCGGTGGTCCGAGTCACCGCGGCACCGCGAGAAGCAGCACGCGGCTTCGCGAGTGGTGGGATTCGTGGGAGCGCACCGAATCGGTCGAACGTGATGTGCCTGCCGCGACGGTGCTGGCCGAGTTGCGCAACGAGCCCTAACGGGTGCCCAGCCGCTATGTGCTCGACGCCTCGGCCGGCGTCGAGATCCTCCAGCGCACACCCGACGGATTGGCGCTAGGTAGTCGACTTCGACGAGAACCGGGCGAGCTCTGGACCGCCGAGCACTTCCACGTCGAGGTCGCCAAGGTCTTTCGCCGTGACGTCCTCACCGGCGTGCTTACCGAGACACGCGCCCAAGCCCTCGTCGACGAGCTCGTGGCATGGCCCTTGTTCGTCGCATCCGTCGGACCGCTACTCCTCGAGGCCTGGACGCTGCGGCACAACGTGACCATCCATGACGCCATCTACGTCGCGCTGACCCGCCAACTCGATGACGCCGTCCTCGTGACCACGAGAACCTGGCCCGTGCTCCCGGCCTCGGGGTCGAGACCATCAGCCCCGACGAGATGTGAGCGCCGGCTCAAAGCCGGACACTACCCACACGGCGCGGATACCGGACGGATGGGACGAGGTTCCGCCACGCAAACAGGAGGTGGCATAGCGGCATCAGTAGCGGCGTGATGCTCTTGCCGGAAGGACCAATCTTCCAGGCAGTCTGACCTGGGGTGATGTGGAGCGGACGACGGGATTCGAACCCGCGACCCTCACCTTGGCAAGGTGATGCTCTACCAGCTGAGCCACGTCCGCGCGAGGCATCGAGGATAGCGCCGTCGCGTCGGCCGAGCCGCTCCCCGCGCACCGACGCTCGGCGGGATCCGGGGTCGATGCCGAGGGCTCCTAGGTGCCGGCGAGGCGGGCGACGACCGGCGCGAAGGCAGGGAAGCTGTCGTCGCCGACGACGATGTACGAGACGCCCCATCGCTCTCGGCGTTGCACGAGGGTGTCGCAGACCTCGTCGACGGTGCCGACGAGCGCGACGCCGGAGGCGAGCGCGTCGTCGGGCGAGATGCCGAATCCGGGCGCGAGGCTCTCCGCGAGCCCGTGGGCGTCGTCGGTGATGGCGGCGAGGAAGTAGCGGATCTGGAGCTCGAGCTCGTCGAAGCGGGGACCGGCGCCGTCGCGGATCCACTGGACCTTTTGGCTGGTCTGGTCGGCGAGCGACGACTGAATGGCATCGTTCGTGATGGCGCCGGCTCGCAGGTTGGGGTTGATGCCGACGATGTCGGCTTCCCGGCCCGCGAGGCGTAGGAGCCGCGGGCCGCCACCGCCGACGAGGATGGGCGGGTGGGGCTTCTGGACGGGCTTGGGGATCCCGTTGTAGGAGCGGATCGTGTAGCTCGGTCCCGTGTGGTTGAACGGCTCGTCGCCCCAGGCGCCCTTGACGACGGCGAGTGCCTCGGCGAGGCGGTCGATGCGCACCTTCGGTGGGTCGTAGGCGAGGCCAAGGGCCTCGTAGTCGGTCTGCATCCAGCCGGCGCCGAGCCCGAACTCGAGGCGGCCGTCGGAGAGCAGGTCGACGGTCGCGGCTTCCTTCGCCGTGACGGCGGGGTGCTTGTAGTCGTTGCCGAGGACGAGCATCCCGACACGGAGCTGCTCTGTGACGGCGGCCGCGAAGGAGATGGCGACCATCGGTGCCATCTCGGTGTCGATGAAGTGATCCGGGACGAACAGGGTCGAGTAGCCGAGGTCCTCCACGTGGCGGGCGAGGTCACGCCAGTCGCGGGATCCGTGGGAGCCGCCGGCCTGGACCCCGAAGCGGAACGGTCGAGGGGTCACGTCCCGGCCAGTCGCTCGACGATGGGGGCGAAGGCCTCGGCGACGGCGTCGTCGACGACGATGTAGCTCATCTGCCATCGTTCGCGTCGGGCGAGCAGGTCCTCGATCATCTGCTCGACCGTGCCGACGATGGCGATCGGGGTCTCCAACGCGACGTCGGCGGTGACGCCGAACGCGGGCGCCATCGCCGCGGCGAGCGACTCGCGGTCGTCGGTGAAGTGGACGAAGCCGGCGTACTGCTGGATCTCGAGGTCGTCGAAGCGGTCGCCGGCCGCGTCGCGGACCCATTGCAGCTTCTGGTCGGTGGCGGCGCCGCTGAGGGATTGGGCGGCGTCGGGGTGCTCGGCTTCGCCGCGGCGGAGATTGGCGTTGATGCCGACGATGTCGGCTTCGCGGGCCGCGAGTGACAGCACCCGCTTGGCGCCACCGCCGACGAGGATCGGCGGTCCGGGTTGCTGCACGGGCCGGGGACCGCCGTCGAGGTTGCTGATCTGGTAGTGCTTGCCGTCGAAAGAGAACTCGCCGTCGGCGAACAGGCCCTTCAGGACGGCGATGGACTCGGCGAGACGGTCGACGCGGACACCCGGCGGGTCGAGCGGCAGGCCCGCTTTCTCGTAGTCGACGGTCATCCAGCCGGCGCCGACGCCCAGCTCGAGTCGCCCGTCGGAGAGCAGGTCGAGGGTGGCGGCCTCGCGGGCCAGGACGACTGGGTGCTTGTAGTCGTTGCCGAGGACGAGCGCTCCGACGCGCAACCGGGTGGTCGCCTCGGCGACCATCGCCATCGCGGGGATCGGCGCGAGTGGGTGGTCGACAAAGTGGTCGGGGACGAAGAGCGTCGAGTAGCCGAGGTCCTCCCACTTCCGGGCGCCGTCGCGGTACTGGCGTGCCGATTCGGCTCGTGGCGCCATGACGCCGAAGCGGAACTTGCGGTCGTGGGGCATCGGGGCACGCTAACGGGACGGCCCGCGCACGGTCCATTGGGGTGGTCGAGGTTCCTACCGCCCGGTCGAGCCGAACCCGAAGGTGTCGCGGGTCGTGACGTCGAGGGTGGCGACGGGGACCCAGTCGATCGACTGCGCCGCGACGATCACGAGCTGCGCGATCCGGTCGCCGCGGTGCACGAGGTACGGCTCATGGGGATCGGTGTTGACGAGCAGGACTTGGAGCTCGCCGCGGTACTGGGGGTCGATGAGCCCCGGGGTGTTGAGGCAGGTGACGCCGTGGCGTAGCGCCAGCCCCGAGCGGGGGAGGACGAGCCCGCAGTAGCCGGGCGGGATCGCGAGGGCGACGCCGGTCGGGACGAGGGCGCGGCCGCCGGCGGGATCGAGCGGGGTATCGACGCGGGCGGTGAGGTCGTGGCCGGCGTCGTCGTCGTGGGCCGGCGTGGGAAGGGGAAGGTCCGCGTCGAGCTGGCTGATGCGGATCCGGAGGCTCAAGGGGCGAGGTCCCCGACGAGCTCGTCGCGCTGCTCGTCGGTGAGCAGGATGGTGGCCTGGTACTCGGGGTGGTCGACGATGATCCGGACGGGTCCGTCCGCGAACGCGCGCTGCTGCTCGGGGCTGAGCGTGAAGGTGAGGTAGTGGACGGTCGTGGTGGTGTCGGTTCGGGTGAGTCGCTCCACGTCCTGGGCCCTCCCGGTCGATCGTTCGTCATGGACCGCGAGGTGGATGTGCTCGTGGACGCCGACGAGTCGGGGCAGCCAGTAGCGCAGCGCCTGGTCGTCGGTGATCTCGATGAACAGCGTCCCCGAGAGCTCACCCGTCGCGGGGACGAGCTCGTTGTAGGTCTCGACCTCGTGGGCGATCTGCTCGTCGCGCAGCATCCGTTCAGCCCGGGCCATCTCTTGGATCTGGAAGCGCATCGTCGCGGCGTTCTCGAACACGATCGTCATGAGGTCGCCGAGGGGGATGCGGCGACGTTTCTTCATGGCGATGATCTCGGCTCGGAAGGCGTCGCGCTCCCGTTCGTACTCGCGGAGGTCCTTGATGTCGGCGACCGTGAGCTTGCGCATGTCAGGCCTCCTCGAGTCCGTAGGCACGGGCGAGCACCTGCACCGGATGGACCGGCCCCTTCGTAGTGGCCTCGCGGATCGCGGTGTTCGCCAGATGGCAGTCGCCGGCGACGAGCTCGGCGGAGTCGGCGCGGAGCGTGTCCATGAGCGGCGCCGCTATGCGGTGGGCCATCTCGACGTTGGCCGCCCGCAGTCCCCAGGTGCCGTCGATGGCGCTGCACCGCTCGACGACGGAGACGTGCGCGCCGGTGAGGGCGAGCAGGTCGATCATGCGGAACAGGTCCTTGAACGACGGGCAGAACTTCACGCAGAGGCGACAGTCCGAGCAGACCTGGAAGGAGCGGTCGCGCTCGGCGCGCGTGTCGGCGGCGTCGAAGTAGTCCGAGGCGAGGGGATCGTAGAGATGGGTCGTCACGAGGCACGCTCCCTGGCGACGGCCCCGGGCGGAGCCGGGGCCGTCACAGCGCGGGAGTGGACGTTGGCTACTTGACGCTGGCGAGGCCCTGCCCGAAGCGGCCGGCGTGGCTCTTCTCGGCGCGGGCGAGCGTCTCGAGCCACTCGGCGATCTCGTCGAAGCCCTCGTCGCGGGCCGTCTTGGCGAAGCCGGGGTACATCTCGGTGTACTCGTAGGTCTCGCCCTCGATCGCCGACTGCAGGTTGTCGGTGGTGGGCCCGACCGCGACGCCGGTCACAGGGTCGCCGACCTCGGCGAGGAAGTCGAAGTGCCCGAAGGCGTGGCCCGTCTCACCCTCGGCGACCGACCGGAACAGCGCCGAGATGTCCGGGTAGCCCTCCACGTCGGCCTTCTGGGCGAAATAGAGGTACCGGCGGTTGGCCTGGCTCTCGCCGGCGAACGCCGTCTTGAGGTTGTCGTGCGTCTGGGTTCCGTCGAGGGAAGGCATCGTTGCGGGCTACTCCTTGGTTTTCTCTTGGGTTGGGACAGCTGCGGCGGCGCAGTCTTCGCAGACGCCGCGGAAATGCACCTCCACGTCGGCGACGGTGAAGCCACGCCGGTCGCGGGCGGCGAGGCGCAGGTCACGGACGTCGACGAGCACGTCTCGAACCCGGCCGCACACAGTGCAGATGAGATGGTGGTGGGCGTGCTCCACGTTCGGGTCGACGCGCACGCTGCCGGTGCCGAGGTGGATGAGCTCTACCTCGCGCATCGCCTCGAGGTCGTGGACCGTCTGGTACACGGTCTTCAGGGAGATCGTCGGCATCGCGGCCCGAGCCCGCTCGTACAGGGCTTCGACCGTCGGATGGCTCGCGTCCCCCTGCAGCAGCCCGAAGATCGCGCGGCGCTGCGGGGTGACCCGCAGACCCTGGTGCCGGAACCGCTCGGTGAGCTCGTCCACCGTTCTCATGACAACGCCAGTTTAACGACAACGATTGTCGATTGCCAGCCGGGCTCGCCGGCCGGTGGGGCCGCTGTCCGGCCTACGCTCCCGGGCCGATGGCCCTACTGATCGGCGACGTGCTGCGGCACGCCGCCGGGGTCGTCCCCACCCGGCTCGCCGCCACGATGGGTCCCGACGAGCTCACCTTCGGGGAGCTCGACGCGGCGTCGAGCCGCATGGCCCGCGCGCTCGCCGCCGCCGGTGTCGGCCGCGGCGACCGGGTGGCGTGGTGGGGCGAAACCTCGCTCGAGGCCATGCCGATCTTCGGCGCCGCGGCGAAGCTCGGCGCGGCGTTCATGCCGGTGAACGCCCGGCTCGGCGCGGACGAGGCCGGCGAGGTGCTCGACTACGCCCGCCCGACGCTCACCGTCGTGGACGACGCCCACGGCGACGCGCCGTTCCGCTCGGTCCCCCAGGCGGCGCTGTTCGCGGAGGCCGAGCACCAGCCGGGGAGCGACGTGATCGACACCACCCTCGACGAGGATGCCACCCACGTCGTGTTCTTCACGAGCGGGAGCACTGGCCGCTCGAAGGGCGTGGTCCTGTCCCATCGGGCGAGCTACCTGCGCAGCTTCCCGAACCTGATCACCGACTGGACGGGCTCGACGGTCTGCATGTTCCCGCTGTTCCACATGTCGGGCTGGTCGATGGCGCTGAACGCCTGGCAGATGCGCCTCCCCGTCCACCTCGCCCCGCCGGACGCCGCCGCGCTGCTCGAGACGACCGAGCGGCGCCGCGCCACCCGCCTCTACTGCCTGCCCGCGGTGTGGACCCGGGTGCTGGAGGCCGACCGCCAGCCCTACGACCTGTCGTCGCTGCGGGAGTGCGACACGGGCACCTCGGCCACCCCACCGGAGCTGCTCCGCGCGATCAAGACGGCGTTCCCGGCAACGGCGACGCGCATCTACTACGGGTCGACCGAGGCCGGCCCGGCGACGCTGCTCGGCGACGTCGACCTCGAACGCAAGCCGGGGTCGGTGGGGCTGCCGGCGCCGGGCGTCGACCTGCGGCTCGCCGACGACGGCGAGGTGTGCGTCCGCAGCGCGTTCCTCATGGACGGTTACTTCGAGGCGCCGGACGCCACCGCCGAGGCGTTGCGGGACGGCTGGTATCACACCGGTGACCTCGGGGCGGTCGACGACGAGGGCTACCTATCGATCGTCGGCCGCGCCCGCGACGTGCTCCGCACCGGTGGCGAGACCGTCGCGCCGGGCGAGGTGGAGCAGGTCCTCGCCGCGCATGCCGCCGTCGCCGAGGTCGCGGTCGTCGGGCTGCCCGACGCGCGCTGGGGCGAGGTCGTGTGCGCCGTCGTCGTCCCGACGGCCGGGCGTCGCGACGAGCTGACCGTCGACGCGTTGCGGGCCCACTGCGAGGGGCGCCTCGCCGGGTTCAAGCAGCCCCGCCGCGTCGAGCTCGTCGACGCGTTGCCCCGCACGCCGGCGACCGGGCAGATCCAGCGCACCCTGCTCGTCGCGCGGCTCACCGGCACCGCGTAGCCCCACGATGCGTCGCCGTGCCGACCGGCGCCGGCGGTGCGATACTGCCACCGCCCGATTGGCCAGGCAGAGGGGGAGCAATGGTCGTTCGACGCGGTGGTGTCGTCGTCGCGGTGGCGCTGGCCCTGACGCTCGTCGGCCTCGCGGCCCCGAGCGGGGCGGCGAGCAGCGGCGGCGGCTCGGGGCAGTTCAAGAACCTCAAGGCGGTGAAGCCGCCGAGCCCGTGCCCGAACACCGACGGGGTGTCGAGCAGCACGATCAAGGTCGGCGCGATCCTGCCCGAGACCGGGCCGACCGCCTCCTCGTTCCAGGCGTCGGAGGACGGGATGCGGGCCCGCTTCGACCTGGCGAACGCGACGGGTGAGCTCGGGACCCGCAAGCTCGACCTCACCGTCGTCGACGACGTCGGCGACCCGGCGCGCAACCTGACCGCGGCGCAGCAGCTCGTCGAGCAGGACGGCGTGTACGGGATCATGGAGAACAGCCTGGCGGCGGACAGCAGCGCCCCGTACCTGCACTCCCAGAATGTCCCGGTGACGGGCTGGCATCTCGGGCTGGCGTCGTTCGGCAAGTACGCCAACATGTTCGGCTGGCGCAACAGCTTCCCGCCCGACGCCGGCAAGAACACCTACACGACCCAGAACGTCGACTTCCTCAAGGCCAAGGGCGCGACGAAGGTTGCGCTGGTCGGGGCGAACACGTCGAACAGCGCCGGGTTCGTCACCCAGGTCGCCGACTCGATCAGGATCGCGGACCCGGCGATGAAGGTCGTGTACCAGACGACGAGCGTGTCCGTCGGCCAGATGGACTTCACCGCGGAGGCTCAGAAGATCAAGGACTCGGGAGCCGACGCCGTCGTGACCGGCATGGACTTCCTCCAAAACGTCGCGCTGTCGGCGGCGCTCGTGCAGGACAACTACAAGGTCAAGGTCACGCTGTACCCCGGTGGCTACGACAGCCGGATCACGAACCTTCCCGGGATCAACGGCGTCTACTTCGGCATCGAGGTGGCCCCGTTCGAGGAGAACCCGCCCGCCTATCTGACCTACAAGGCCCAGATGGCGAAGGAGGGCAAGTACTACCAGGGGGAGGTGCCCTACATCGGGTGGCTCACCGCCGACACGTTCATCGAGGGGCTCAAGGCCGCGGGGCTGAGCTGCCCCACCCGGCAGGGGTTCATCACGAACCTGCGGCTCGAGAAGAACTGGACGGCGCACGGCGCATTCGCGCCGATCGCCTTCTCGAACATCTTCGGTCGGCCGTTCTACTGCGTGTACTACGTGCAGGTGCAGAACGGGACGTTCGTCCCGCAGTTCAACGGCGCGCCGTTCTGCGCCACGGGGGTGATCCACAACGGCAAGTTGACGAAGCTCACACCGGCTCAGCAGGCGCAGGGGTAGCGACCGACGCTCGACCGCCGGGTCGTCGGTGCCGCGGCCCGGCGTTGACCAGGAGGGACGTTGCAGGGGTACGTGCTAGCCGGCCTCGTGCTGGGGAGCATCTACGCCATCTCGGCGCTGGGCCTCGTCTTGACGTACTCGTCGTCGCGGGTGGTGAACTTCGCGCACGGGGTGACGGCGTACGCCGCGGCGGTCTTCTACCACTGGCTGAACCACGAGCAGGGCTGGTCGATTCCGTCGTCGGCGGTCGTGACGCTCCTCGTCTTCTCGCCACTGCTCGGGCTGCTCCTGTGGGCGGTGCTGTTCCGTCGGCTCACGCACGCGCCTCCCGAGGTGCGGTTCCTCGCCACCGTCGGGCTCTGGGTCGCGCTGCCCGCCGCGACGCGGCTGATCTTCCCGTTCAGCCAAGGTGAGATCAACGTGTCCCAGGGGCTGGCCCGCGTCCCGGCGACGATCTTTCACCTCCACGCGCTCGGGGTGTCGATCAACGCCAACCAGGTGGTCGTCCTCATCGGGGGCGTCGCGGTCGTCGTCGGGTTGACCGTGCTGCTCCGCGTCACCCCGCTCGGCCTCGCGACCCGCGCCACCGTCGACTCGCCGCGGTCGGCGGCGGTGTCGGGAATCAACACGACGCTCGTCACCGCGTCGTCGTGGATGATCGGCACCGCCCTCGCCGGGCTGGCCGGCGTCCTGCTCACCCCGATCCTCGGGTTGAGCGATCTCGAGTTCACGCTGCTGCTCGTGGTGTCACTCGCCGCGGCGGTGACGGGTCGGCTGTCGAGCCTGCCGCTGACGTTCGCCGGCGCGATGGCCATCGGGCTCATCCAGGGCATCGCCGTCGACTACCTCCCGAGCCACGGGGTCCTGGCCACCGGCTTTCGCCCGAGCGTGCCGTTCATCGTGATGCTGGTGTGCCTGCTCGTCTACCAGGGGCTGCGCCGGGAGCGGTTCGAGGTCGACCTGCGCGCTGGCGCCGAGAACGCCCCGGTCGCCACGGCGCCGCTGCGCGGCTGGCGAGCCGCCGTCGGCCCGGTCGTGGTGGCCCTCGCCTTGTTCTCGGTGCCGCTGTGGCTCGACAGCTTCTGGGTCGGCGTGGTGAGCCAAGGCGCGGCGCTCGCGATCGTGTTCCTGACCTTCACCATCGTGACCGGTGAGGGCGGGATGCTCTCGCTCTGCCAGGTGACGCTCGCCGGCGTGGGCGCGCTCACCGCCGCGGCGCTCGCGACCCACTCGACGATCCTCGGGCTCCGGGTCCCGAACCCGTTCTCGTCGAGCCTCGGCTGGCCGCTCGGACCGGCGATCCTCGCCGGTGCGGTCCTCGCCGTCCCGGTCGGTCTGCTCGTCGCGTCCCTGAGCCTGCGGCTCGGCGACATCTACCTCGCGTTGGCGACGCTGGCGTTCGCGCTGCTCATCGAGCAGCTCGTGTTCGCCCGCCAGGAGTTCGACAACTTCGGCGCCGGCATCCAGCTCACCCGCCCGATCTTCCTCGGCATCGACTTCAACCAGACCACCGACTTCTATCTGCTGCTCGCCGGCGTCTTCTGCGTCGTGGCGCTGATCACCATGAACCTCCGGCGATCCACCACGGGGCTCGTGCTGGCGTCGGTCCGCTCGAGCGAATCCGCGGCCGCCACCACCGGCGTGAACGTGGTCCGCAGCAAGCTGTTCGCGTTCGGCGCGAGCTCCTTCGTCGCGGGGCTCGGCGGCGGCCTGTACGCGGTGACGATCGGGCGGGCCGCGCCCACCAGCTTCAACGTGCTCGTCGGCATCGTCTGGCTGGCGATCGTCGCGACCTACGGCGTCCGCTCCGTCCTCGGCGCGCTGATCGCCGCGCTGCTGTTCGCGGTGGTGCCCCAGCTGTTCTCGGAGCACCTCCCGAACTACCCGGACGTCCCGACCCTGCTGTTCGGTGCCGGCGCCATCGGGCTCGCCCTGCGGCCCCACGGCGTCATCCCCGATGTCGCCGCCCGGCTGCGCGCCGCGGCCCGAGGTCCCGTCGCCGCGGGCGCGGGCCCGCCGCTCGGGGAGCACCCGGTCTCGTGAGCGACCCGCTGCTGCGCGCCGAGAAGATCAGCGTCCACTTCGGCGGGATCGTCGCGCTCGCCCGCGTCGATCTCGCCGTGCCCGCCGCGTCGCTGACCGGGCTCGTCGGCCCAAACGGGGCGGGCAAGACCACGCTCTTCGCGGTGCTCTCGGGCCTGCTCCACCCCCGGGACGGCCGCGTGGTGCTCGACGGCGTCGACGTCACCAACGCGAGCCCGCAGCGCCGGGCCCGGCTCGGGTTGGCCCGCACCTTCCAGCGCCTCGAGCTGTTCACCGAGCTCACGGTGCGCGAGCAGCTCGTGGTGGCCCGTCGCATCCGCGACCGCCGCGACCGCATGGTGCTGCGCGACCTGCTCGGGCTCGGCCGACGCCCCTCGCCCGGTGAGGACGACGCGGTCGACGCCCTCCTGGCGCTCCTCGGGCTCCACGCCGTCGCCGACGACCCGGCCGCGACGGTCGGGCTCGGGACCGGCCGGATCGTCGAGCTGGCACGCGCGCTCGCCACCGAGCCGCGCGTCGTGCTGCTCGACGAGCCGACGTCGGGCCTCGACGTCCACGAGACCGACCAGGTCGCGGCAGCGGTGCGCGCCGCCCGCGCCGACCGCGGCGTCGCGTTCGTGCTGGTCGAGCACGACGTCGAGCTGGTCCTCGACGTCTGCGACACCGTCACCGTCTTGGACTTCGGCCAGGTGATCGCGCGCGGCACACCCGGCGAGATCCGCGCCAGCGCCGCGGTCCAGGCCGCCTACCTCGGCATCACCACCACCGGCCAAGAGGGGTCCGCGTGACCGACCCGCTGCTCGTCGTGGAGGACCTCGACGTCACCTACGGCGAGGGACAAGCCCTCTTCGGCGTGAGCTGCACCCTCGCCGCCGGCGCCGCGCTGGCGGTGCTCGGCCCCAACGGGGCGGGGAAGAGCTCGCTCGCTGCGGCGGTCGGCGGTCGGGTCCGGCCGAGCGGCGGACGGATCCGCGTCGACGGGCGGGATGTCACCGGCTGGGCGGCGCACCGCCGCACCCGCCTCGGCGTCGCCTACATCCCCGAGGGCCGGGCCATCTTCCCGCACCTGAGCGTGCTCGAGAACCTGCGCGTCCGCTTGCGCTACGCCGTGCCGCGCGCCGAGCGCGGCGCGGCGCTGGACCGGGCGCTCACCGCCTTCCCGGTGCTGGCCGAGCGGCGCCGCCAGCCCGCAGGGACCCTCTCGGGCGGCGAGCAGCAGATGCTGAGCCTGGCACGGGTGGTCGCGGCGCCGCCGCGGCTGCTGATCGCCGACGAGATGTCGCTCGGCCTGGCGCCGATGGTGGTGGAGCTGGTCTTCGACGCGCTGGCCCGGGCGCGCCAGGAGGGCGTCGCGGTGCTGCTCGTCGAGCAGTACGCGCAGCGGGCGCTGCGCTTCGCCGACACGGCGGTGATCCTGCGGCGCGGCCACGTCGTGTGGCAGGGCCCGACGAGCGCCGCGGCGGACGAGCTGGTCGCCGGCTACCTCGGCGGCACCGCCTGACCCGCTCGCGCAAGCAGCGTCAGGTCGCCTCGCGTCGCAGCTGGTCGCGGAGCACGAACTTCTGGACCTTGCCCGACGCGGTGCGGGGGAACTCGTCGATGCGGCGCAGCTCCTCGGGCCACTTCTGGCGGGCGAGGCCGGCCTGCTCCAGGTGGACGCGCATGGCGTCGAGGGACGGCGCGGGCACGTCGGGCAGCATGCGCACGAACGCGGCCGCGTGCTCACCGAGGCGCGCGTCGGGCGCGGCGACGACCGCGGCCTCGGCGACACCCGGGAGGGCGAGGAGCTGCTCTTCGACCTCGAGGGCGCTGATGTTCTCCCCGCCGCGGATGATGATGTCCTTCTTGCGGTCGACGATGCACAGGTAGCCGTCGTCGTCGAGCACGCCGACGTCGCCGGTCTCGAACCAGCCGTCGGCGTCGAACGCCGCGGTGGTGAGGCCCGGGTCGGTGTAGCCGACGAAGCAGTCGGGGCCCTTGCTCCAGATCTCGCCGGGTGTCCCGACGGGGACGGCCCGGCCCTCGTCGTCGCGCAGCTCGATCTCGACGCCGGGCAGCGGCCGGCCGTCGGTGTGCAGCTTCTTGGCCAGCGGGGCGTCGTGGGTCATCCCGGTGATCGACGGGTGCTCCGTCGAGCCGAAGCTGCGCACCGTCGAGATGCCCATCGCGGCGCAGCGCTCCCCCACCGCGGCCGGCACCGCGGAGCCGCCGAGCCCGATGTGGGCCATGAGCTGGCGGTGCTCGTCGGTGCAGTCGGGATGGTCGAGCAGGCTGATCAGGAAGTAGGTGGCGCCGTTGCCGCTCGAGATCTGCTCGGCGCGCATCGTGGCGAGGACGCGTGCCGGGTCCCACACGTCGATGAGGTGGATCGGGTCGTGTCGCCACACCGGGATCAGCAGCGCGGACAGCATCCCGATCCCGTGCCCGACTGGGGCGCCGACCAGGGACGGTCGCCCCCCCATGGCCCCCATGGCGCTCAGCTGGCGGATCTCGAACCCGATGGTGCGGTGCGAGTGCACGACCCCTTTCGGGTCGGCGGTGGTGCCCGAGGTGTAGGCGATGAGCGCCGGCGCGGCCGGGTCGGTGGGTGTCGCCCCGTCGACGGGGTCGGCCGCGGCGAGCGCCGAGAACGGCTGGGCGTCGCCCGGGACCGTGTCGCCGACGACGATGACGTGCTCGAGGGCGTCGAGGCGGGGCCGCAGCGTGTCGAGGTTGGCGAGGAAGTCGAGGTGCCCGAACCGGTCGGCGGTGATGAGCACCCGGGCGCGGGACTGCTCGAGGATGAACCCCACTTCCTTGGGCCCGTAGAAGTGGACGATGGGGACCGGGACGGCGCCGAGGAGCGCGACGGCCCAGAAGGTCGCGGCGGCCTCCATCCAGTTCGGGAGCTGGAACGCGACGGGGTCGCCGGGCTCGACGCCGAGTCGGCGCAGCCCGCCGGCGACGCGGCGGGCCAGGTCATGGCCGTCGGCGAAGGTGCCGCGCCACGGGCGCACCTGCGAATGCACGGCGAGGGGCAGCGCGGCGCCGTCGACGAGGCCGCGGTCGAGGATCGAGCCGAGCGTGTCGTCGGTCCAGGACCCGTCGGCCACGTACCGGCGGGCCCGCGCGTCCGCCACGCCGCGCAAGTCGAGTTGGAGCGCCATGATCCCCCTCCGGCCAGCACCGTACCGTCCGACGAGATCCAGGCGCCCGGCCACGCCGAATCGCGTGTCCACCGGGCCGGACGCACCGTCCGGGGCACGGGAGGAACCACGAGCAACATCGAGGTGGTGCAGGCCGCGATCGGGGCGATGGAGCGCCACGACTTCGACACGGCGCGCGGCATGATGACCGACGACTTCACGTTCTCGGGGCCGGTCCCCGAGCCGATCGACCGTGACGGCTTCCTCGGCCTGATGCAGGCCCTCACCGCCGGGATCCCCGACTGGACCTTCGAGATGCGGGACTTCCACGAGGACGGTGACGTCGTGCGCGGGATCGCCCACGTCGGCGGGACCCACACCGGGACGATCTCGCTGCCGTTCCTGGGGATCCCCGACCTGCCCGCCACCGGCCGCACGGCCGAGAACCCCGACGAGCCCGTCACGGCGACGGTCCGGGCCGGCCAGCTCGCCAACATCCATGCCGACGTCGGCCCCGAGGGCGGGGTGGCCGGGATCCTGCGCCAGCTCGGCGCGACGCTCCCCGGCTGACGCTCCCGTTGCCCGGCCCCCACCGGGGGAATACTGTTCTGTACGTGCAGAACGTCGTTCCGGTCGAGCGGGCGGTCGCGGCGCGGACGCTGGAGGACCGCGTGACGGCGTACGCCGACGAGGTCCGCCGCCTGCTCGAGGCGGCGTACACGGTCATGCGCCGCACGGGATCCCTCGACCCGCGGGTGAGCGACATCGTCGCGGCGGCCGGGCTGTCGAACCAGGCGTTCTACCGGCACTTCCGCGGCAAGGACGAGCTGCTGCTGGCCGTCCTCGAGGACGGCCAGCGCCGCCTCGTCGCCGCGCTCGAGCGGCGCATGGCACGCGCCGAGCGCGGCGCGGGCGCGGTCGCGGCGTGGGTCGAGGGCGTGCTCGAGCAGGCCCGCAACCCGGACGCGGCGGCGAACACCCGGCCGTTCGCGGTGAACGGACCCCGCCTCACCGACCGGGACCCGGCCGCGACCGCGGCCCAGCGCGAGCGGGTCGTGGCGCCGCTGCGCGTCGCGGTGGCCGACGCGGGCGGCGACCCCGCCCGCGACGCCGACGCCATCTACTTCCTCACCATGGGACGCACCGAGGACGCGATCATCCGCGCCGAGGTCCCGACCCGTGACGACGTGGCGCACACCGTCGCGTTCGCGCTCGCGGCCATTGGGCGGCGATGACGGAGCGGGAGGTGCTGCTCACCGGGATCGGCGGACAGGGCGTGCAGCTCGCCGCCCAGGTGCTGGCCCGCGCCGGCGTGCTCGACGACCGTCACGTGCTGCTGTTCGGGGTGTACGGCGGTGCCATGCGCGGGATGAACACCGACGCCACCGTGGTCCTCGCGGACGGGCCGGTGCAGTCCCCGCCGTTGCCGTCAAGGGCCTGGTCGGCGCTCGCCATGCACGACCGCTACTGGGCGCCGGTCGCCCCCAAGATCCGAGACGGGGGGCTCGTGGTGGTCAACGACTCGACGTTCGCCGCGACGCTCGAGGACCGCTACGCCGTCGAGCGGGTCCGAGCGACCGAGCTCGCCGCCGGGCTCGGCAACGATCTCACCGCGTCGATGGTGCTGCTCGGCGCCTTCGTGGCGCTGACCGGCATCGTCCGGGTCGACGCGCTGCTCGGCGGGATGCGCCAGTCCGTCCCCGCGTACCGGCGCCAGCACGTCGAGGCGAACGAGGCGGCGCTGGCCGCGGGGGCCGACGCCGTCGACGCCGACCGCTTCCCCGCGTGGCAGCCGGCCGAGGCGCGCGCGTGAGCACCGTCGTGAGCCGCGGCACGGTGACGCTCGACGTCGAGGCGTGCAAGGGCTGCGAGCTGTGCATCACCGCGTGCCCACCGCGGGTGCTCACCATGGGCACGGCCGCGAACCGGGCCGGGTTCCGCTACCCGCTCCTCGAGCCGGGCTGCACGGGCTGCGCGGCGTGCCTGTTCGTCTGCCCCGACTTCTGCTTCGAGGTGTTCCGCTTCGACACCCCCGTCGCCACCGAGGTGCCGGCGTGACGAGCATCGCCGTCCAGTCCGCCGACCGGCGCCTGATGGAGGGCAGCGAGGCCATCGCGCTCGCCGCCATCGCCGCCGGGTGCCGGTTCTTCGCCGGCTACCCGATGACGCCGTTCACCGAGGTGCTCGAGCACTTCGCCCGCTACCTGCCCGACGTCGGCGGGACGTGCATCAACGCCGAGAGCGAGCTCGAGGCGGTCGGGATGGCGTGGGGGGCGCTCGCGACCGGCGCCCGCGCCGCGACGGGCTCGACCGGCCAGGGGCTCTCGCTCATGCAGGAGTCGTTCGCCGAGATCACCCTCGCCGAGCTGCCGCTCGTCATCTTCGACCTGGCCCGCGGGCAGGGCGACTACTTCCAGGCGACCCGCGGCGGCGGGCACGGCGACTACCGCCACCTCGTCCTCGCGCCGGTCGACATCACCGAGACGGTCGAGCTGACCCAGCTCGCGTTCCACCTCGCCGACCGGTGGCGCAACCCGGTCCTCGTGTACGGCGACTACCTCACCGCCCACGTCGAGGAGGCGGTGGCCGTCACCCCCCTCGACTTCGGGCCCGTCCCGGACAAGGACTGGGCGCTCGACGGGCTCGGCGACCGGGACCGGGGCGTCGCGGCTCGTCTCCCCGCTCGGGCTGGCGAAGACCGGCGCCGAGCCGGTCGGGATCGAGGCGCACCTGCGGGCCATCGACGCGAAGCAGCGCGCCATCGCCGCCGCGGAGACGCGCGCCGAGACCGGCTACCTCGACGACGCCGAGACGGTCGTCGTCGCGTTCGGCAGCCCGGCCCGGTTCGTGCGCTGCGGTCGTGCGCGACCTGCGCGCCGGCGGGGCGCGCGTCGGCTACGTGCGGCCGATCACCCTGTGGCCCTTCCCAGCCGACGTGGTCGCCGACGCGGCGAGCGGCGTCCGCACCGTCGCGTGCTTCGAGCTGTGCGCCGGCCAGATGATCGACGACGTGCGCCTCGCCGTCCTCGGCCGCGCCCCGGTCGTGGGGATCGGGGGCATCTCGACCGACGGGTCGGGGTTCGGGGTCGGTCGGCTCCTCGACATGGACACGATCCGCGACCGGATCCTGGCGGTGCACGAGGGCGGACCCGACGCCGAGCTGCCGCCCCTCCCGGACAACGAACGAACCCTCTGGTAGGTGCCATGACGATCGACACGTCCGTCCCGCCGAGCGACGCCCGCCAGGTCGGCCAGCTCACCCCCGACCTGCTGCTCACCGGCGAGCATCATCTCTGCCCGGGCTGCGGTGAGCCGCTGGCGTTGCGCTGCCTGCTCGACACGATCACCGAGCTCGGTGTCACGCACCGCACGATCGGCGTCGTGGGGATCGGCTGCTACACCGCGTTCACGACGAGCCTCGACGTCGACGTCGTCCAGGCGCTGCACGGCCGGGCCCCGTCCGTGGCGACGGGCGTGAAGCGGATGCGTCCCGACCCGGTCGTGTTCACGCTGCAAGGCGACGGGGACATGGTGAACGAGGGACTCCAGGAGGTGCTGCACACCGCGGCGCGCGGGGAGGCGGTCACCTGCGTGCTGCTGAACAACGGCGTGTTCGGCGAGACCGGCGGCCACATGACCGCGACCACCGTCCTCGGCCAGCGCACGAAGAACACCCTCGAGGGTCGCGACGCCGGCTACCACGGCTACCCGATCCTGATCGGTGACCTCATCGCCCGCCTCGACGGCGCCGCGTACGTGGCCCGCGGGTCGGTGCACAACGCGGGCGCGGTGGCCCGCACCAAGAAGATGGTGCGTCGGGCGCTCGAGGCGCAGGAGGCCGGCGGGTTCTCGTTCGTCGAGGTGCTCACGATGTGCCCCACGGGCTGGTTCGTCCCGACGGCCGACGGGCCCGAGTACCTCCACGAGACGCTCGGCAATGTGCACGTCATGGGCGAGCTGAAGCTCGACGGCCGGGTCCGCAGCACCGAGGAGCTCCGGGTCGAGAACGTCGCCCGTCAGCGGGAGATCGAGGCGCGCCTCGCCGCCGGCGGGCTCGACTGATGGACTTCCGCGCCCCCGCCGCGACCGACGCGTTCCGATCCGAGCTGGCGGCCTGGCTGGCCGACCACGTCACCGACCCGGTCCGGGCGCTGGGGCTCGCCACCGGGCTCGCGCCCGGCTCGCCGCGCCTCGACGGGCTGCGCGCCTGGAACCGGGAGCTCGCCGACGCGGGGTACGCCGCGATCTCCTGGCCCGCCGAGTTCGGGGGTCGCGGCGCCGGGGTGCTCGATCAGGTGGTCTGGAACGAGGAGATGCACCACGCCGGGGCGCCCGGCCCGATCAACGTCATCGGGATCCCGAACGTCGCGCCGGCGATCATGGCGTTCGGCACCGACGAGCAGAAGTTCGGGCTGCTGCCGCGCATGCGGCGCGGCGACGACATCTGGTGCCAAGGCTTCTCCGAGCCCGACGCCGGCTCGGATCTGGCGTCGCTGCGCACCGCCGCGGTCCGCGACGGCGACGACTGGGTCATCACCGGCCAGAAGATCTGGACCACGCTGGCCCAGGTCGCCGACTGGTGCGAGCTGCTCGTGCGCACCGACCCGGACGCGCCGAAGCATCGGGGGATCACGTGCGTGCTCGTGGACCTCGACCGGCCCGGCGTCGACGTGCGGCCGCTCGTGACGATCACCGGCGAGCACGAGTTCAACGAGATCTTCTTCGACGAGGTCCGCGTGCCCGCGTCCCAGACCCTCGGACCGGTGAACGACGGGTGGCGGGTCGCGATGACGACCCTCGCCCACGAGCGCGGGGGGGTCGCGAAGCTGCACCTGGGCCTGCGGGCCAAGGTGGCGCGGCTCTTCGACCTCGCTCGCGTCACGCCGCTCGGCGACGACCGCATGGCGAGCGACGACCCGGCGCTGCGCCAGCGCCTCGCGCTCGCCTACCTGCACGCCGAGCTGCTGAAGCTGCTCGCCGACCGGGCCATCTCCGGTGAGCTGCACGGCCGGCCCCTGGGCCCCGAGGGCAGCATCGCCAAGCTGGTGTGGAGCGAGACCGAGCAGCTCGTCGCCGAGGTCGCCGGCGACGTGCTCGGCCCGGACGCCAACAGCGGCGAGTGGGGCCGCGACCGCGTGGCGGCCCGGTCCCACACCATCGCCGGTGGCACCACGCAGGTGAACAAGAACATCCTCGCCACCCGGATCCTCGGCCTCCCCCGCGGCTGACCCGCCGAGGCGCCGGCGACGCTACGACCCGTCGTCCTCGCCGATGTCGCGCGAGCGCGACGGTCAGCGCGGACCGGAGCCGGCGGGCCGTGGCCGGCGACAGGTGGGCGATGAGCCCGGTCCCCGGGCGCCCCACGTCCTCGAGCGTGAGCTCGACGCGCACGTCGTCGCACGCGTCGCAGTCGTCGCGGACGGCGACCGACCACGCGGCCGGCACCTTGTCCGGGTCCCCCGAGGGGTGGTCGTCGACGCCGTAGTCCGCGAGCTTCTTCATGCCCCCAGTCAACCAGCGGGCCGCCGCCGCCGCGCCCGGCCCCCACGGGTGGACGCACCCGTCGGGCGTTCTGCGCCACGATGGCCCCACACCGTGGGGCCAGGAGTGGGAGATCGGATGACGCAGCACTTTGACCTCGTCGTGGTCGGCGCCGGGTCCGGCAACATGCTGTACGGCAACGCCGACTTCTCGGGCTGGGAGACCGCGATCGTGGAGCGCGACCGGTTCGGCGGCACCTGCCTCAACCGGGGCTGCATCCCCTCGAAGATGCTCGTCCACACCGCCGATGTGGCCGACACGGTCCGCGACGCGGGCCGCTTCGGCATCCAGGCGCACCTCGACGGCGTCGACTGGTCCACGGTGCGCGACCGCATCTGGACCCGCCTCGACCCGCTGCCCGCGACCGCGTCCCGGTACCGGGCCGGGAAGGGCGTGACCGTCTTTCATGCTCCGGCCCGGTTCACCGGCCTGAAGACCCTGGCGGTCGGTGACGAGACGATCACCGCCGACCGGTTCGTGCTCGCCGCTGGTGCCCGCACCATCGTGCCGGACCTGCCCGGCCTCGCCGACGTCGCCTATGAGACGTCGGACACGATCATGCGCCGCGAGACCCAGCCGGCCCGGCTCGTGATCCTCGGCGGCGGGTTCGTGGCGGCCGAGCTCGGCCACGTGTTCGGCGCGCTCGGCAGCGAGGTGACGATCTGCGCCAGCGCCGACCGGCTCGTGGCCCACGAGGACCTCGACGTGGCGTACACGTTCACCAACCGTGCCCGCGAGTGGGCGACGCTCGAGCTGGGCGTGACCGCCGAGCGGGTGGAGCGGCACGGTGACGGGGTCCGCCTCACGGTGACCCGCGGGGGCGAGCGCATCACGGTGGACGGCGACTGCCTGCTCGTCGCGGTCGGTCGCACCCCCAACGGGGACGTGCTGGGCGTCGACCAGACCGGTGTCGCCGCCGACCACGGCCGGGTGCTGGTCGACGACACGTTCCGCACCAACGTGGAGGGCATCTGGGCGTTCGGGGACCTCGTCGGCCGCTACCAGCTGAAGCACTGCGCCAACCAGGAAGGACGCATCGTCGCCCACAACATCTGTCATCCCGACGACCCGCAGCGGGCGAGCGCCCGCCCGATCCCGCACGCCGTGTTCAGCAGCCCCCAGATCGCGTCGATCGGGCCGACCGAGGCGGAGCTGCGCGACGCGGGCCGGCCCTACGTCGTCGCCCAGCGCCGCTACAGCGGCGTCGCCTACGGCTGGGCGCTCGAGGACACGTCGAGCTTCGCGAAGGTCCTCGGCGACCCGGCGCGCCGCACGCTGCTCGGCGCGCACATCGTCGGGCCCGACGCGGCGACGCTCATCCAGCCCCTCGTCCAGGCCCTCTACCTCGACGAGCCCCTCGACCGGGTCGCGCACGACGTCGTGTACATCCACCCGGCGCTCACCGAGATCGTCGAGAACGCGTGCATCGACCTCGTCGCGCTCTTCGGGCACGACGTGGCGCGCGCGTCCTGACCGTCAGCCGGACGGAGCGGATGCCGCGAACAGCCCGTCGGTGAGCGCGGCGAGCGGCACGACGCTGAGCTGGTCGCCGGGGATGCCGGCGTGCGACCCGGTCGTGTACTGGTAGGAGGCGAGCAACCCGACGTACCCGGCGCTCTCGAGGAAGGTGCGGAGGCTCGTCGGGCTCGTCGAGTGGACGCTCGTGGCGGTCGCCGCCAGCATCGCGACGGCGTCGTAGGCCTGCGCGTAGGCGATGACCGAGCCCGGGAGGCGGCGGACGTGCCGCGCTCGACGCACGGCGTCGCGAAAGGCGCGGACGGTCGCGGTCGAGATCCCGGGTTGGAGCACGAGGGCTTGGGGGACGACCGCGGCGACACCCGTCCGCGCCGGCGCGTCCAGGCGGTCCACGACGGGCGCGTCGGTGGCGGTGGCGGTGGTCACGGCGGGGACGGCCCAGCCGAGGCGCGCCCGGCCCGCGAGCGCCGACGCCAGGCTCGTCGGGTCGTCGTCGAGGATGACGAGCCCTTGCGGGTCGGCCGCCCGCAGCCGCGACAGCCCGCGGTCGACCGCGCTGCCCGACGGGTCGGTGAGGCGCCCGACGACGGCGATCCCGCGCCGGCGGGCCGCCGACGTGAACGCGGCGCTCGCCGCGCCGGCCGACCCGCCGGTGACCAGGCCGACGCGCGCCCATCCCTGCGACGCCGCGTCCGCGGCCATCGTGGCGGCCACCGTGGCGTTCGCGGCGCCCACCGGGAACATCCACGGGTAGCGGCTCGGCCGGAACGTGGCGTCGAGGCCGGTCCAGCCGCCCGTCGGGATCCCGGCCCGCGCCAACGCGGCCCCCGCGGCCCGGACCTGGGCGGGCAGCGAGGGGCCGACGAGGAACACCACGCCCTCGGCGTTCACCAGGTCGGTCACGGCACGGCCCGCGAGCTGGCCGTCGCCCCGGTCGTCCTTGTACACGAGCTCGAGGCACCGGTTGCTGCCGAGCACGCCGCCCGCCGCGTTGACGTGCGCGACGCCGAGCCGCAGGCCGGTGAGTTCCTCGCGGGCCTCCGGCGCCGATCGCCCCGACAGCGGCAAGGTGGCGCCGACCACCACCACCCGCGACGTGTCACAGCGCCCGGTCGGATCGACGGTCGTCGTGGCCACGCCGAGGGATGGGCGGGGGCTGCACGCGGCGAGCAGCGCCACGACCAGGCCACCGGCGGCGAGCGCGGCGCGCCGGTGGGCGCGAGCGTCAGGGCGTCGTCGAGCCAAGGTACGCCTCAACGACGCGCCGGTCGCGGAAGACGTCGTCGACCGACCCGACAGCGACGAGCGAACCGGTGTCCATCGCCGCGACACGATCGGCGAGGGCGCGCACCGAGCGCGAGGTCGTGCTCGATCAGGATCACGCTGCAGCCGAGCCACTCCCGGGTCTGGCGCAGCAGCGGGACCATCGCCCGGGCCTCGGCCTGCGCCGTCCCCGCCGACGGCTCGTCGAGGAGGAGCACCGTCGGGCGCATCGCGACGAGCACGGCGAGCTCGACGAGACGCCGCGTCCCCGTCGAGAGGTCCGACGTCGAGCGCGTCGCGGAACGGGTCGAGCCCGAAGCGCTCGAGGACCTCGTCCGCGGCCCGGGCGAGTCGCCGCTCGCCGCGCCCGACGCTCGGGAGGCAGAGCATCGCGGGCACGACGCCCGGCGAGGGCAGATGCGTCGCGACCGCGAGCTCGAGTGTCTCCTCGACGGTGAGGCCGGGCCAGAGCCGCGCCGACTGGAACGAGCGACCCAGGCCGGCGGCGGCGCGCCGGTGCGTCGGCCACCTCGTCACGTCAGTGCCGAAGAGCATCACTCGTCCGCTGTCGGGGGTCACATACCCCGAGAGGAGCTCGAGGACCGTGGTCTTGCCGGCCCCGTTCGGGCCGACGAGGCCGAGGATCTCCCCGGCCGACAGCTCGAGGTCGACGCCGTCGACCGCGGTGACCCCGCCGAAGCGCCGACGCAGCCCGTGCGCCGCGAGCACGATGCCGTCGACGTCGCGCGCCCGCGGCGACGTGGTGGCGGCTGCAGGGGCGGCCGCGCCGTCCGGGGGCGCCAGGCCGGCGCGGCGCTCGTCGAGAAACACGGCGCGGATCAGGTCGTCGCGGTCGACGAGCTGCGACGCCGGCCCGCTGAAGTGGACCTCGCCGCGCTCCATGAAGATGGCCCGGTCGGCGAGGCGCAGCGCCAGCGTCACCGACTGCTCGACGAGGAGCACGGCGGTGCCTCGTGCGTGGATGGCGCGCACGACGTCGACCAACCGGTCGATGATGATGGGCGCGAGCCCGAGCGACAGCTCGTCGATGATGAGCAGCCGCGGCCGGGCGATGAACGCCTGCGCCAGGCCGAGCATCTGCTGCTCGCCGCCCGACAGGCTGCCCGCGGCGATGTCCCAGCGGTCGCGCAGCACCGGGAAGTGCTCGAGCGCCGCGTCGATGGTCCGCTCGCGCTCGTCGGCGTCCGCCGTGTCGTGCCAGGTGGCGACGCGCAGGTTCTCGGCGACGGACAGCTCGGGGAAGATGCTGCGCCCGCCAGGGACCTGGACGATCCCGAGACCGACGATCCGGGTGGGGTCGACGGTCGTGATGTCGTGGCCGTCGAAGATGACCTCGCCGGCCGTGGCGGTGAGCAGTCCGGAGATCGTCCGGAGCAAGGTCGACTTGCCGGCGCCGTTCGTGCCGAGAATGGCGACCAGCTCGCCGTCGTCGACGTCGAGGTCGACGCCGAAGAGCACCTGGAGGCCGTCGTAGCCGGCGTCGAGCGACCGGACCATCAGCAGCGGAGCGTGCCCGGCTCGGCGGGCCCGGCGGATCTCGGCGTCGGCTCGGGCCGTGACCTGCAGCTTCTCGAGGTCGGCGTTGAGGTGTCGGGCCGCGGCGGCGAGCAACCACCCGCCGACGAGCAGCAGCGCGGCGAACCCGTAGAAGCCAGCCCGGTAGCCGAGCAGCCCGTCGATGGTGGAGACGAACGACAGGCCCGCCGGAGCGACCAGCCCCACTCCGAAGCCGAACCACACCGAGGTCAACGCCAACGCGAGCACGAGCACGCGGCGCCGGCGCGGCCATCGCGACCGTCAGGTAGATGGCGGCGACGAGCCAGGAGCTGACGAACGCGTACACGACCTGGGCGCCGACGGCCCACGCCAGGCTCGGCGCGAGCGCGACCGCCGCCAGGGACGCCGCCGCGCCCGCGGCGCTGTACGACACGACGCGCAGGGCCCGGCCCGCGTCGGCGGCCATCAGCCGCGGGAACACCGCCACGCCGACGGCGAGCCCGAGGCAGGCGCCGGGCGCCGTGACCGCGAACGACAGCATCCGGCTGGCGGCGTCGGCGTGGAAGACGTTGCGCTCGAGCAGGTCGGCGAAATGGCGCACCCCGATGACGAGCGTCACGAGGAAGGGCAGCGAGAAGTAGAGGAGCCGCATCGACGACGTGGCGAACAGGACCCGGATGGCCTCGGCGAACGCCGCTGGCCGCTCCCCGTCGTCGCCCGGCGGCTCGCCGTCCTCGGTCGATGAGCGGGGCGGCCGGAGGAACAGCCCGAGGGCCGCGAGCACGCCGGTGGGGACGGCGAGCACGACGAAGGGGACCCGCCAGTCGTAGAAGAGCTCCAGTGCGCCGACGATGACGGGGCCGAGTGCCACCGCGGCAGCGATCGTGGCGCGCTGCAGGAAGAAGATGCGGGGCCGGGCGTCGGGCGGGTAGTAGTCGGCGAGCAGCGCGTTCTGCGTCGACGTGAACCCCCAGGCCGAGACGGCGACACCCGCCGCCGCGACGTCGAGGAGCACGACGTTCGAGACGTGGCCCGCGACCGTGACGAGGACGGCCGCCACCGCGGCCAGCGCCATCCCGGCGCAGAGGACTCGCAGGCGCCGCACCCGGTTCGCGAGCGCGCCCGTCCCCACGTCGAGCAGGAGCCCCACCTGGGTGCCGGCGACGACGATCGTCGACACCAGGAAGAGGCCGGAGTGGAAGGTGCCCCGCAGGTCGGGCAGGAGGAGCAGCAGGGCGAGCGCGTTCAGCTGCGCCATCGCGCCGAGCCCGGCAACCACGACCCAGGGCACGAGCGAGGGCCGCCGGGGAGGCGTGCCGTCGGCGGAGGCGGACGCGACGGGGCGGGCGACGGGCGGTGCCGCGGCGGGGGCGCTCGGCGCACGGTCACCGTTCGGCGGGGCGACCTCCTCGAGGATGGCGGTGGCGCCGCGGTCGGGCCCACTCGGCTCGGCGGGTGTCACGAACGGGCCGGTGAAGGTGATCCCGCGCCGGCGGGCCACGCCGCGCAGCAGCTCGTCGCGCAGCCGGTAGAGGAGGCCGCCGAGCCCCTCGGGCAGCACGATGAGCAGCACGAGGATCCCGAGGCCGCTCGCCACGAGGCTGAAGCCGCCGTGCAGGTAGTACTGGGTGCCCCAGATGTAGACCGCGCCGATCACGACGCCGGGGAGCGATCCGGCACCGCCGACCACCACCATCAGGAACAGCGCAATGCTGATGTCGGTGCTGAACGAACCGTTGTTGACGCCGCGCTGGTGCACGACGAAGATCGCGCCGGCGAAGCCGGCGATCGCGCCCGAGATCGCGAAGGCGGTGAGCTTCATCCGGGTGGTGCTCAGCGCGACGGCGCGTGTCGCCGCCTCGTTGTCTCGCGTCGCGATGAGCGCTCGGCCGGTGCGGCTGTGACGCAGCGACCGGACGGCGAGCAGCACGAGCAGGAACGACACGAGACAGAGGTAGTAGATCTGCCAGTCCTGGCCGAGCACCGCGGCGCCGAAGAGAGTGGGGCGGTCGATCTGCACGGTGACGAACCAGGGCAGGTTGTTGGCCGCCAGGAAGTACGTCGAGACGCTGAGCGCGAACGCCAGCGTCGTGACGGCGAGGAACGGGCCCTGGATCCGCAGCGCGGGCACACCGATCACGAGCGCGGTGAGGGCGCCGACGACGACGCCGGCGCCGAGCGCCAGGGCGAAGTCCCAGCCGTGCCGCTGGAACAGGACGGCGGTGGTCGCCCCGCCGATGCCGGCGAGCGCGAACTGCCCCAGGGAGATCTGGCCGGTCCACCCGGTGAGGACGAGCAGGGACAGGCCGACGATCGCATAGATGAGGATGAGCGCCGCCAGGTACGTCTGGCTGCCGGAGAGGATCGCGGGCAGCGCCACCGCGGCGGCGAGGAGTGCCACCTTCAGCAGCCGGATCGACCAGCGCACCTCAGCCAGCTGCGCCAGGGAGCGGGGCATAGGACGGACGCTGGCGATGTCACGCCAGCTCGACCCGAGCGTGCCGCTGACGCGCCGGTAGGCGTCCCGCTGGACGAGGAGCGCCACCACGATGACGAGCACGAGGGTCGCGTCGACGAAGGTGGTGTTCGAGAACGTCCACGTGGCGAGGGACTGGTAGACGCCGATCGCCACCGCGGCGGCGGCGGTGCGCGGGAGGCTCTCCATGCGACCGATGACCGCGGCGGCGAGGGTGAAGAGCAGCAGCTCGGCGCCGCCGCCCGACACGGTCTGGAAGCTGCTGAACCCGAGCACGGGGACGCGGAGCAGCACCGCCGCGGTCGAGAGCACCGCCGCCAGGCACCACACGATCGTGTCGAGGCGGGGCACCGGTATGCCGAGGAGCATCGCCCGGTCGGCGTTGTCGGCCGCGGCCCGGATCGCCATGCCGTACTTCGAGTAGCGCAGGAACAAGGTGAGCGCCAGCACGAGGACCGCCGCGCCGACGAGCGCCACGACGTCGTTGCCCCCGAAGATCACCGGATAGATCGAGAAGTGCGCCTGCAGCGGCGTGTTGAACGACTGATTGCGGGTCGCGTTGATGCAGGCCTGGTTCTTCGCCGGGTCGCAGAACCACAGCGGCACGATCGTCGCCACGCCGGTCAGGGCCTGGGCGAGCGCGATCGTGGCCACGGTCAGGATGAGCCGAGAGCTCTTCCGGAAGTGGCGCGGCAGCAGGCTGACGACCGCGCCGATGACGATCGCGGCGCCGATCCCGACGAGGGACGACAGCACGTAGCTCACGCCGTAGGTGACGTGCAGCTCGATGGCGAGGATCGCCGCGACGACGCCGAGCTGGGCCTGCGCAAAGTTGATGATCCGGTTCGCGCGGTAGACGAGCACGATGCCGATGGCGACGAGGGCGTAGAGCGCTCCGTAGATGACGCCCAGCACGACGATGCCGGGCGGCAGACCCTTCGCGAGGAGGCGAGCGAGGATCGCCCAGAGGATGAGCGGGCCGGCGACCCACGCGACGACCCGCGCCGCGGTGTCGGCCCGCGCCCGTGCCAGGGCGCGGCGCGTGCGGGGGCGTCCCGGCCGCCCGGCCAGGGGGTCAGGCTCGTCAGCGGTCGGGCGGACGATCGTCACGGGCGCATCCGATGCTCATCCGGTCGACGCAGCACCGGTCCCCCGGCACCCGCCAGTCGGATCGTCACCGTTGGCTACGAGGGCTCGAGCTGGTCGAGGAACTCCACGATCGCGCCGCGGAAGGGGGGCCCGCCGACGGCGGTGATGTGGTTGCCGGGGATGATCTGCACGCGTGCGCCCGGGATGCGCGCCGCGAGCCGCTGCGGCGAGCCGACGAGCCGGTCGCGGTCCCCGACCAACACCAGCGTGGGCACCGCGATCCGCTCGAAGCTGCCGGCACGGACCCGGTTCGGGGCCCGCTCGATCGCCGCGAGGGCGCGCCGGTCGGCGCCCGTGCGGTCGGCGAAGGCGCGAAAATCGCGCCCGATCGGGTCGGTGATCGTCGACGGGTCCTCGGCGAGGAGCGCCGCCGCGATCCGCTCGCCGTTCGCCGGGGGTGGGCGGCGCTCGGCGCCGGCACCGATGCCGCCGAGCACGAGCGATCGGGCGCGCGGCTCGCGTGGCACGAGCCGCGACGCCACCATCGAGCCCATCGAGTAGCCGACCACCCGCACGTCGGTCACCGCGAGGTGATCGAGCAAGGCCCGTGCGTCGTCGACCATCGCGCCGCCGGCGTAGCGCGCCGGGTCGGTGGGCTTCTCGGATGCGCCGTGCCCGCGGGCGTCCGGCGCGAGCACGCGGCGACCGGACTCGACGAGGGCCTGCACGACGCCGGGCGCGACCCAGTTCGCCGCGTGGTCCGCGGCGAAGCCGTGCAGCAGCAGCACCACCGGTCCCGACCCCTCGTCGAGGTAGGCGATCTCGGTGTCGTCGAACGATCGGAAGCGCCGCATGCGAACCTCACGATCCAGCGGGGGCGCGACCGCGCGCCGCGCCCCGACGGTTAGGAGCCCGTGAATAACGGCGGGAGCTGGCTGGGCCACTCGCCGAGCGTGAAGCGCCGCCCGTTGAAGACCGCGACGTAGGTGCCCGGCTTGCCGTTCAGGGGCGACGTCGCCGTCCCGTTCCAGTAGACGAACCGGGCGTCGCTCACCGCGGTGTGGTCACCGGTCGGCTGACCCGTCGGGTTGTCCCGGAAGTTCCAGTGGCCGTACTCGAAGGTCGGTGCCCCGAGCGTCGGCAGCGCGTGGGTGCCCCGCGCCAGGCTCGCGGGCGTGAGATTCGGTCCGGCGGCCTGCAGCTGGTCGAACACCTGCACGAGCCCGCCGTAGTTGCCGTCGGTGCCGGGCGGGATCTGGTGGCCGGTCAGCTTCTGATACAGCTTCCCTGCGAGCGAGTTCGGCCCGCTGGTGGACGTCGACGGCGCGGCCTCGCTGAGCCCGAAGAGGTGACCGGTCACCTCGCCCTGGTCGTAGGTCTGGGCCGACTGGTCGAGGTCAGTGAGCGCGACACCGTTCAGCAGCCACTCTGGGTGGTAGTTCTGCGCCGCGGCGGCCTGGGTGAGGAATCCGGCCGAGTAGAGGTCGCAGGCCAGGACGACGGTCGTGACCCCGGCCGCTTTGAACTGGATGACCGCCTGCTGAGCCGACTGCTGGAACGTCGAGATGTCGAGCCCGTACGTGAAGTGCGAGCTCACCGCGCTCGACGGCACGTGGTACTTGCTCACCATCAGCTTGCCGAAGCTGCTGCCCGAGCCGGCGTTGCAGTGGTCGTACGGCGGCAGGTTCGGGACATACACGCCGAACTTGCGGGTCTTGGTCTTCAGGCTGGGGTCACCGGCGTAGATCGCCGGCTTGTTCGCCAGCAGGGTCCCGAACGCCTCGGCCGTCTGGGCGGCGATGCGCTCGCAGTCCATCGTGAGGCTCCAGACGTAGGGGTTCTGGCTCTGGAACGTCGCCTCGTCGAAGTACGCGTTGCCGCCGAACTCCACGAGCTTCTGCTGGGCCGCGCACTGCGAGAAGGGCCCGGTGCCGCCACCGACGAACGTCTCATTGAAGGCGAAGCCGACCTCGCCGAAGGCGTGCACCTGGTTCACGAGGTTGTCGGCGTCGGCGCACGCCTGCGCCTGGCCCTGGCCGAGCGACTCGGTCGTCGCGTCGCCCTGACCCGTGACCTGGCGGATGTCGACGTGGCGGCCGTAGAGGTCGTACACCGAGTTGAAGTAGTTCAGGAACACCTGCTGCACCTGGTCGGTCACCTGGGGCAGCGCCGCGCCGGCGTTCTTGGCCTGCGCGGCGACCTGCTCGGTGTTCGCCGTCTGCGGGAACTCGCGCTGCGCGAGCGTGATCGTGGTGGCCGTGACCCCGTTCGATGTGGCGCCCCCGTTGTTCCCGTGGAACCTCGGGACGCAGGGCGGAGCGTACGGCGACGCGAACTGCGGCGCGCTCGGCGTGCACGGCGTCCCGCTGACCGTGGTCCCGGTTCCGACCGCGACGTTCCCGGACGCCGGGTACTTCCACGGGTACGGGCCCTCACCCGACGAGCCCGCGGCGCCGGCCGCGTCGAGCCCCCCGAGCGCGACGAGCCCGAGGACGGCGCAGCCGACGACGACGCGGGCGACCCCGCGGCGCCACGCCCGCTCCACCGTCGGCGTCCCTCCCGTCGCGGTGCCTCTCGACCGACGACCCATGGTGTCCCCCTCTTGGTCTAACGGACGGTCACGCCGCGGGTCACGCCTCTGACGGGGCGAGACCCAGCAGCTCGGCCATGTTGCGTTCGTAGAACCGGTCCTTGTCGTCGTCCGAGGTGGACTCGAGCGTGGCCTCGAACTTCGCCAGCGGGTCGCGACCACCCTCGGGGTGCGGGTAGTCGGTCGAGAACATGAACAGCTCGGGCCCAGCCTGCTCGATCATCCAGCCGACCGGCTCGCCGGGGAACGGGGTGAACTTCAGGTGGCGGCGCACGTACTCCGAGGGCGTGCGCTCCAAGCGCTGCAGGGGCGGCTCGGTGCGGCGGAACGAGCGCTGCCCGACGTCGAGGGCGCGGAGCCACGACACCACCCACCCCGCGCCCTGCTCGATGCACCCGCCGCGCAATGCCGGGAAGCGATCGAAGAGCCCGTCGTAGATCAGGACGCCGAGGAAGAGCTCTGGGGAGTGCTGGATCGCGAGGTAGTCCTTCGAGCGCACGTTCTCGCCCCCGCCGAGGTGGTCGGTCACCGGCATGGCGTTGTTGTGGAACGCGCGGGTCGAGCAGCCGGCCGCCGCCGCCGACGTGGAGCACGAACGGCACGTCCGTCTCGCAGAGCAGCGCCCAGAACGGGTCGAGATCCGGATGCGTCGGCGCCCGCTCGCCCGCCGCCGTCGACGGCACCATGATGGCCCGGCAGCCCGCGTCGATGGCGTCTCGCGCGGTCGCGGTCGCCCGGGCCGGGTCGACGAGCGGCACGAACCCGACCGGGAGCAGCCGTTCGTCCGCCGCGCAGAACTGCGCCATGGCCAGGTTCTGCGCCCGGCTCCCGCCGTAGAGCCGGTCGAGGTCGCGGCCGGCGAACATCGCCGTCGCGAACGTCGCGAACACCAGCTGACCCCGAAAGCCGAACAGGTCGAGCACGCGGCGCCGTTCGTTACCGTCGAACGCGCCGAGCGCGTACCAGCCCTTGTCGTGGAGCAGCCGCTCCTCGGCCGCGGCGGCACGCACCGGGTCCGCGCGCCGGGCGTCGGCCTCGCTGACCGCCCGGTCGAACACCGGCTCGAGCGCCTCGATGCCGTCGCGGCGTAGCCGCCCGCGCAGCGTCGGGATCCAAGAACTCGTCGAGGAAGCCGCCGAGCTCCATCACGTGGCTGTCGGCGTCAAGGATCGCCCGGGACCCGGCGTACGTCATGCTCCCCCTCCGGTTTGCCCCCACCACCGCTCGGTGGTGACACTGTGTCACCACCGAACGGTGACACAGTGTCACCCAGGCGGAGGAGGCCGCAAGCCCCATGGTGAGCTCCGGGCCGGCCCTCCGGCGCGCGGCCTTGTTCGACGTCCCCCAGGCCGGGCGCCTGCGCCGGGCCGAGCGCCACGACGCCCTCGTCGCCGCCGCCGCCGCGCTCGTGGCCGAGCGCGACGTCGACGCGGTGTCGATGGAGGCCGTCGCGGCCCGTGCCGGCGTGAGTCGCCCGCTCGTCTACAAGCACTTCGCGAACCGCCACGAGCTGCTCGCCGCGGTGTACCGGCGGGAGGCCACCACCCTCGACGCCGAGATCGTGCGCGCGGTGCAGGCGGCCGATGGCTTCGAGCCGATCGTGCGCACGCTGGTCCAGGCGGTCCTGGCCGGCGCCCGGTCGCGCGGCGCCACGTTCGCGAAGCTGCAGCGAGCCGGCGCTCGGGATTCGACGCTGCGTCGAGAACAGCGCGAGCGCGACCGCCGGACGGTGCGCTACTTCACCGGGCTCGCGGCGCGCGAGTTCGGGCTCGCGGAACGCCAGGCGCGCGCCGCGGTGCGGGTGCTGCTCACCGGGATCGACTCCCTGCTGACCCAGTGGCACGCCGACCCGACCCCGGCACGTGAGGAGCTCCTCGAGGAGGTCTACACGAACCTCGTGGTGGGCGGATTGGCGCGCGTCGCCACGGGGGGCGGCCGCGCCTGAGGGCTCGGCTCAGCCGACGCTGGCGGCGTGCTCGGCCGCCCGGGTCATCAGGTCGATCGTGATCGGCCCGAACGCCTCCATCTTCGGGTTATCGGCACCGCCCGACCGGTATCGGGCGTACTGGGCCTCGAGGACGATCGCGAGCTTGAAGCGGGCGAGAATCTCGTAGTAGTCGATGTCGGCGGTCGAGCGGCCGCTCACCTGCTCGTAGTGGGCGAGCAGTGCCTCGTGGGGCGGCATGCCGACCATGTCCACGTAGCCGGTCTGCGACGCGTCCTCCCCCTCCCGGGGCCAGCTCATCGTCACCCAGCCGAGGTCGAGGAGCGGGTCGCCGATCGTGGTCATCTCCCAGTCGACGATCGCCGCGAGCCGCGCCGGGGCGCCGTTCGCGAACATCACGTTGGCGAACTGGTAGTCGCCGTGGATGATTCCGGGTTCGTAGGTCGACGGGATGTGGTCGCGCAGCCACGCCGCCGTCTCCGCCGTGCCGGGCAGGTCCCGACAGTTGTTCTTCTGCAGGTGGGCGAGCCAGCGGTCGACCTGGCGCTCGAGGAACCCGTCGGGCTTCCCGAACCCCTCAAGGCCCCGGGCGCGCCAGTCGACGCGGGCGAGACGGGCGATGCCGTCGACCAGCTGGATCCCGAGCCCGGCGCGGGCGTCGAGGTCGATGTCGAAGGGCGGTGGCCACTGGCGCTGGTAGCTCATCGGGGACCAGCCGTCGACGTGACCCATGAGGTAGAACGCGGCGCCGATCACGCTCGTGTCCTCACAGGCCGCGATCGCCTCCGGATGCGGGACGTCGGTGCCGTTCAGGGCCTCGAGCACTCGGTACTCGCGCAGCATCGTCGCGTTGCGCCCCTCCGGGACGACCCGCGGCGGGCGGCGTAGCGCCATGCGGTGCTCACCCCGGCAGATCGCGAAGATCTCGTTCGACGAGCCGCCGCTGATGAACTCCGTCGTCATCGGCTCCCCCGACCCGGGCAGGTCGCGGGCGTCCATCCAGGCGCTGAGCGCCGGCACGTCGACGAGCCCCTGGGTCCGGGCCCCCTCGTCGACGGTCTCCCACGCGTTGCTCACAGCTGCGCCGCCTCGTGTTCCAGCAGATCGGCGAAACGCGCCCGGGCCGCGGCGCGCCGCTCAGGGAGGTGCTCGGGCGGCCAGAGCCCCTCGTAGGGCTGGTAGCGCTTCAGCACCTGCCGGGCGATGGTCACCTTGTGCACCTCGGTCGGCCCGTCCGCGATGCCCATCACGGGCAGCATCGCCCACATCCCGGCGAGCGGCATCTCGTTCGAGACGCCGAGCGCCCCGTGGATGTGCAAGGCGCGATAGACGATGTCGTGGAGGACCTTCGGGGTGAGGACCTTGACCGCGGCGATCTCGGTGCGGGCCTTGTGGCCGCCGACCTGGTCGATCTTCCACGCGGTCTGCAGCACGAGCAGCCGGAACTGCTCCAGGTCGATGTAGGAGTCGGCGACCGCCTCCTGGACCATCTGCTTCTTGGCGAGCACCTCGCCCTGGGTGACGCGGGACAGCGCCCGCCGGCACATCATGTCGAACGCGCGCTGGCACATCCCGATGGTGCGCATGGCGTGGTGGACCCGCCCGCCGCCGAGGCGGGTCTGGGCGATCACGAACGCCTGGCCGGCCCCGCCGAGCAGGTTCTCGTCCGGGACGCGGACCTGCTCGTAGCGGACGTACGCGTGCGAGCCCTCACCCTCGTGCTCGGCGCCGAGCCCCACGTTGCGGATGATGTTGATGCCCGGCGTCGACGTCGGCACGAGGAACATCGAGGTGCCCTGGTAGACGGGCACGTCGGGGTCGGTCACCGCCATGACGATCGCGAACTCGGCGTAGCGCAGGTTCGACGAGAACCACTTCTCGCCCTCGATCACCCACTCGTCGCCGTCCTTCCACGCCCGGCACTGGAACTGCGCGGGGTCCGACCCCGCCTGCGGCTCGGTCATCGAGTAGCACGACACGATCTCACCGTCGAGGAGCGGCTGGAGGTATTTCGCCTTCTGGTCCTCGGTGCCGTAGTGGGCGATGATCTCGGCGTTGCCGGTGTCCGGCGCCTGGCAGCCGAACACGCTCGGCGCAAACTGCGAGCGGCCGAGGATCTCGTTCATCAACGCGAGCTTCAGCTGCCCGTATCCCCTGCCGCCCAGCTCGGGGCCGAGGTGGCACGCCCAGAGGTTCCGCTCCTTGACCTGGGCCTGCAGCGGCCGCACCACCTCGCGGTGCACGGGGTGCGACTTGTCGTAGACGACATGTGACCCGAAGGCGAGGTCGAGCGGCTCGACCTCCTCGGTCACGAAGTCGCTGATCCAGTCGAGCTGCTTCTGGAACTCCGGATCGGTCGAGAAGTCCCACGCCATGCCGTTACCTCGCTCTCATGTGAGGACCGCCCGGTTGACGGTCCCCTCGTCGCCGGTCACCAGCGTCGTCGGTCTGCGGCGACAGCCGCACCGTTCGACCGACCAGCTCGACTTGCTCCGCGCCATCGAGGGCGTCGGCGTCCCCCAGCGTCGCGTAGACCCGCCCGTCGGGCACGTCGCAGACCAGCACCCCGGACTCGGGGCTCCCGTCGCGCCCGTGGATCACCGAGTACGCGGCGACCGTGGCGTCGCCGTCGTGGGTGGCGAGGATCGGGCGGGGCGGGTGCGAGGCGTCGACGCGGCGCTGCAGCGCGGCCTGGTCGGGCGGGGTCAGCACGCCGGGCTCGGTGCAGTACACGCCGTACACGTGCTTCGTCATGTGCATGCCGACGCCGCTCACCAGCCCGTAGGCGCCGGGGTCGCCGCGCAGCACCTCGACCATCGTGGCGATCGAGTGCGTCATGTAGTTGCTGCCGGCCCCGCCGTGGTACGGCAGCCCGCCCGTGACCGTGACGGCCGCGGGGGTCGTCGTCGGCGAGGCCGAGCGCGTCCTGCGCGAAGTGCAGCGAGCTGCCGAAGCACGAGTACAAGTCGAGGTGCGCGACGTCGTCGACGCCGACGCCGGCGCGGGCTGAGGGCCTCGCTCGGCGGCCGCCGCCATGGCCGGGGAGCGGTGCAGCTCGTCGTGCTCGGCGACGTAGCGTGGCGTCGGTCGCGTAGCACCAGCCCCGCGGGTAGACCCGTCGCTCGGCGCGGGACGTGGAGCCGGTCGGCTGTCTCGTGGCTGCACAGCAGCACCGCGGCGGCCATGTCGACGTCCATGATCGAGATCATGTACTTCGTGTACGGGTAGCCGACCATGCGGTTGCTCGGGCGTGGCGTCGACGATCTCGTCCGACGCCCCGCGCGACGGGGAACCAGGCCCGCGGGTTGCGCGCCGCGACCTCGGTCATGGGGGCGAGCATCTCGCCGAGCTCGTGGCGGTAGGTCGGCAGCGCCTCCCCGCGGTGCGCGCGGCCGCGCGTTGTCGAAGATGGCGAACGTCAGCCAAGCCTGCATCACCTGATGGGCCAGCTCGGCGGGATGGAACGGCGCCTCCCACGGGTACGGCCGCTTCTCCGCCGGCTTGTACGAGTAGGGGTAACGCTCCCCGCGCTTCTTGTAGCGCCGCTGCGTGGCCAACGCCTCCGCGCCGCCGACGAGCGCCAGGTCGCACTCGCCGCGCTGGATCCGCGCCGCGGTGTCCTGGACCAGCACCTGGGGTGTCGTGCCGCCGATCCCCGAGTAGTAGCTGCGTCGCGGGTCGGCACCGAGCCGGGCGGCGAGCCGACCGGGCGGGTCGTCGTACTGCCAGGTCTGGCAGTAGACGAGGTCGATGGCGTCGAGACCCTCGAGCGCGACGGCGCCGACACCGCTGTCGTCCGCGGCGCGGCGGGCCACGTCCTCCCACATGTCGAGCGGCTCCGGGGCGCCCTGCTCCCCCACCTCGTCGGGATGCCAGGTGCGCTGCCCCACACCGATGAGACAGGGTGTCCGCGGGTCGGTCATGGGCGCGGCGCGCGCCGGTGCGTCATCGGCCTTGCCAGTTCGGCGGCCGCTTCTCGGCGAACGCCTTCGGGCCCTCCTTGGCGTCCTCGGTCTGGAAGATGTACGAGGAGATCTCGGACTCGTTGCGGTACGCGTCGGAGAGCGACAGGCCGAGCCCCTCCCAGACGCTGCTGCTTGGTGGCCTGCACCGCCAACGGCGCGTTCGCGGTCATGCGGCGCGCGAACCCGTACGCGGCGTCGAGGAGCTCCTCGCGGGGCACGATCGCGTTGAGGAAACCCATCTCGTAGGCCCGCTGGGCGGGGATGAGGTCGGCGCAGAGCAGGAACTCCATCGCCTGGGGGAACGGGATCTGGCGGGGCAGCCGGACCGTCGTGCCGCCCCCGGCGAAAAGGCCCCGCTTGGGCTCCATCACGGCGAACTTGGCCTCGGGGCAGGCGACCCGGATGTCGACGCCGCCGAGCATCTCCATCCCGCCCGCGGTGCAGAACCCGTTCACCGCGGCGACGATCGGCTTCCAGATCTTCGCCCCGCGCAGCACGGCCTTCGTGCCGTCGTCGAGGCGGTAGCCATCGAGCTCGGCCACGGCCCCGCCGGCGATCTCGCGCTGCAGCCGGGTGATCTCGGGGATGTAGCGCTTCAGGTCGGCGCCGGTGAAGAACGCGTCGCCCACGCCGGTGATGATCGCGACCCATGCCTCGGGGTCCGCGGCGAAGCGGTCCCACGCCTCCCGCAGCTGCTTGAAATGCTCCATGTCGGCCGAGTTCTTCGCCTCGGGCCGATCGATCGTGATCACGACGATGTGCTCGTCGTCTCGCTCGTAGTGGATCGGCATCCGTCCTCCGCACGCCCCGCCGAACCTGACACGATAGTCAGGAACCCAGACTCGCAGTGCGCGGAGAGGTCTCTCCGAGTCTTACGCCGTAACGGGTTTAGGGCCCGAGCACGCCACCCGGGTCGCACGATTTGCACCCCGGCGCGACAACCTGTGACCAACCGGGGGAGCAGGTCGGTCGCGGGAGGGCGCAAGGACGCGGACCGGGGACCCCGCGGAGCTGCGCCAGCGGGGCGAGCCCGCCCGGGCGGTCACCTTGCGCCCGGCCCGCTGAAGGTTGTCCGGGTCGATCGGTGTACCGATCTCGATGGTGAACACGTACCTGGTGTCCGTCCAGCGTGGTCCCGCGGCACTCCGCTCAAGGCACAGCGACGGTGCATCGCCGAAAGGCGGCGACGCAACGTGGCCCGCAGGGTCACCTCGGCGGCCTCGAGGCGATCGTTGGTCGGGCGGGTCGAGGCGACAGCGTCAGAGACTTGCGGATGTGAGTCGGCGCTGGGTACAAGTTGTGCACGATGAGCTCCGACCTTGCTGCCGACTTCGACGCGCTCGGACCATGGGTCACGAAGTTCGAGATCGACGGCGAGTCCTACGGCGGGCAGTGGGAGGTGCTCCACGACCCGCGTGTCGCGCAGTTCCACGACGCGTTCCCGGACGCGGAGACAATCTTGGAGCTCGGGAGCTTCGAAGGCGGTCAAACCGCTCGCCTCGCGCGACTCGAGGGGGTCTGCAAGGTTGTCGGGCTCGAGGGTCGATCCGAGAACCTCGCCCGGGCGCAGTTCGTGCTGAAGGTGCTGGGCGTGTCGAACGCCGAAGTGGCCCTCGCCAACCTGGAGCGCTTCGATCTCAGCACCCTGGGGCCCTTCGACGCGGTCTTCAACTGCGGGCTGCTGTACCACCTCCCACGGCCGTGGGAGCTCCTCGGACGAATCCTCACGGTCACCGACCGCATGTACCTCTCAACCCACTACTGCAAGGCGAGCGCGGTGAACGCCAGCGAGCATGGCTGGCCCGGCTTCTGGTACCAGGAGTTCGGCCGGGAGGACCCCCTCTCGGGCCTTGCCGCGTCCTCGTTCTGGCCGACCCGCGACGCACTCTTCGACATGCTGGCCACCGCCGGCTTCGAGCACGTGGAGGTGATGGCCGAGGAACGTGACCACCCGAACGGCCCACTCATCTGCCTCAACGCCCGTCGGCGACCTCGTCGCCGTCGGGGTCGACGACACGGGCCACGCCGACGTCGTGCATGCTGACCGTCAACCAGCACAGGTGAAACGACGTCCGCGGGCAGCACTCTGGGGAGGGCGTGAACCCGTTGGCCGCCCGGTTCGGTCCAGATTCGCCACTCGGGACGGGGGGGAAGGTCCTGCCCCCGAAACATTTCCCGATGCGGCGGCGCACGCCACTTCGCGAGACTCGCCGCCATGGACCACAGCCGCCTGTCGATGCCACTCGGCGAGGCCATCTTCACGCAGCGCTCGATCCGGCGCTTCACCTCCGACGCCATCCCACTCGAGGACGTCCACCTCCTCGTCGAAGCCGCAGTGCGTGCGCCGAACGGAGGGAACCAGCAGGTGGCGCGACTCCTGGTGGTCAACGATCGTCCGACGATCCGAGACTTCGGCGCCCTGTACCGCGACGCGTGGTGGGCCAAGCGCCACGACGAGGGCTTCCGCGAGTACGCCGATCTTCCCCGTCGCTTCCACCCGGCCGCCGCGCTCGCCGACGCGATGCGCGACGTGCCCTGCATCGTGCTCGCGCTCGCACTCCCGCCCGGGCCCGCCGACTCCGTCATCCCCGCGGTGCAGAACCTGATGCTCGCGGCTCGCGCGATCGGGATCGGTTCGGTGCCAACGACGCTGCACCCGAGCGTCATGCCTCGCTTCCACGCCATGTTCGCCATCCCCGACGATGTCGCGTTCCACTTCTGCGTTCCGCTCGGCTATCCGCAGGGGAACTTCGGCCCGAACGTGCGCAAGCCGACGTCGGAGACGACGTATCTCAACCGGTGGGCCGCCCCGGTCCCCTGGGACTGAACGGCCGGGCGGTCGACGCCCAGGCCGGTGTGCGATGATCCCCGCGGTGACTGACCGGCCGCGTGCGCTCGTGACCGCGCCCTTCCGCGGGGCCGGGCTCGACACCCTGCGCTCGATCGCCGACGTGGTCCTCGACCCCTGGATCGACCACTCGCCGCTGCGCATCCTGAACGGCGAGCAGCTGGCCGAGCGGATCCAAGCCGAGCGCGCCGATCTGTTGATCGTCGAGTCCGACTCGGTGAAGGGCCCGGTGCTCGACCTGCCGCTCTTGGCCATCGGGTCGTGCCGGGGCGACCCGAACAACGTCGACGTCGCCGCCGCCACCGCGCACGGCATCCCGGTGCTGCGCGCTCCGGGGCGCAACGCCGACGGCGTCGCCGAGCTCACCGTCGCGCTGCTCCTCGCGGTGAACCGCGGGATCGTGCGCGCCGACCGCGACGTCCGCGAGGACCAGACCTACCGGGACGGGCTGATCCCCTACCAGCGGTTCCGGGCCTGGCAGCTCGCGGGTCGCACCGCCGGGATCGTGGGGCTCGGCGCCGTCGGGCGGGCCACGAAGTGGCGACTCGAGGGGCTCGGGATGCGGGTCATCGCCCACGACCCGTACGCCGCGGACGCGACCCACTCCCTCGATGAGCTCCTCGGCGAGGCCGACGTCGTGTCGATGCACGCCATGGTCACCCCGGAGACGACGGGGATGATCGGCGCGGCGCAGTTCGCCCGCATGCGCGACGGCGCCGTGTACCTGAACACGGCGCGGGCCATGCTCCACGACACCGACGCGCTCGTCGCCTCGCTGCAGTCCGGGCACCTGGGTGGCGCCGGGCTCGACCACTTCCTCGGGGAGCACCTCCCCGTCGACCACCCGCTGTGCGCCATGGCGAACGTCGTGCTGACCCCCCACATCGGAGGTGCGACCTACGACACCGAGGCCAACCACTCGGCGCTCATCGCCGACGGGCTGGTGACGCTGCTGGCCGGCGGCAAGCCCGACAACCTCGTGAACCCGGAGGTGCTCGCGTGAGCTCGAAGACCCTGACCGCCGCCGAGACGAAGGAGCAGCTCCTCTGGGTAGCGAAGGAGATGCTGCGCAGCAACCTCGTGCAGGGCACCGCCGGGAACCTCGGCGCGCGACTCCCCGACGGCAACGCCGTGCTGACCCCGTCGTCGCTCGACTACCTGGACATGACGCTCGACGACCTCGTGGTCTGCGACCTCGACGGCAACGTGTTGGAGGGCACGCGGGGCCCGACGTCGGAGAAGGCGCTGCACCTCTCGGCGTTGCGTCAGCACGACAACATCGGCGCCACCATGCACTGCCACGCCAAGTTCGCCACGATGTTCGCCCTCACGCGCCAGCCCATCCCGGCGGTCATCGAGGAGTTCGACGTGTTCGTCGGCGGTGACGTCGACGTCGCCGAGTACCGCACCACCGGGACCGACGAGCTCGCCGCGGAGGTGGCCAGCCGGGTCGGCGAGAAAGCCGCGGTGCTCATGGCCAACCACGGGCTGTTCGCCGTCGGCAAGAACCCGAAGGACGTCCTGCACATCGCCCAGCTCGTCGAGCGCACCGCCGAGATCATCTGGGGCGCCCGGGCGCTCGGCGCCGTCGTCCCGCTCCCCGCGGAGGTCAACAAGACGTTCGCGGGCTACTACCGGTACGGCCGCACCGGCTCGATGTGAGTGTCGCCTTAGCGGGGTGACAGCTCCTGGAGCGCGGCGAGGAGCGCGTCGTTGTAGCCGCCCATCGTGTTCGCCTCCAGCTCGGAGTGCTCGCCGCCGACGTGGTCGATCACGACTCTCGTGGCCAGCCGGCCCGGGATGACCTGCGCCGTCACGTCGCCGCGGTTCCACTCGGCGAGCTTGCCGACGACCTGGATCCCGCGACCCTTGACGCGGGTGTCGAACGCGTAGAGCTTGTCCGCCGTCAACGCGAGGTAGGTCTGGTGGTTCACCTTCAGGCCCTTCCGGGCGCTGAGCGCACCGGCGGCCTGGTTCGCCTTGTGTTGCTTGAACATCCCGGCGGCGGGCACGATCTTCTCGAGGCCGAACGACCCCCACGTGCCGGCCGGTTGCAGCCCACCGAGCGCCACGATCGGCTCCGGCACCTCAGCCTGGATGATCGCCGCCTGCTTCTCCCACATCGCGTCCCAGCGGCCCATGGTCCCGACCCTCCCCAGCTCACGCCGCCCGATCGACCAGCCCGCGGCGAGCGTGCCGCGGCCGCGTCGGCGTGGCGGACGCGGCCGACCGCAGCGTAGCGGCCGAGGCGGCCGGCCCGGCGGGCCGCCCCCGCGCCGCACGACCCGCCGCGTGGTGCGCCTGACCGGGCACGCCGCCGGGCCTGCCGCGAGGTCACGGGCCTGCGCCACGGCGACGCATGCGGGGTGCGCTGTAGCGTTCGCCCGTGCCCGCGCCGCTCCCGCCCGTCGACCTGGAGCTTCCGATCGATGCGCTGCAGCGCACGAAGGCGGTCGGGCTCTGGTACGAGGGGGAGACGCTGCGCGTCCGGGCGCACCTGCGCGACGCCTACACCGAGCCGGACGGGTCACCGCTCGTGCTCCACGAGTACCGCCTCGACCTGTGGGTCGCGCTCGACACCATGGTCGTCACCGAGGTCGCGGTGGAGCCGCTTCATCTCCCCTACGGGGAGTGCGTGGACGCCGCGCCGCAGGTGCAGCGGCTCGTCGGGCTGCGCCTCGAGCGGGGCTTCACCGGGGAGGCGCTGCGCCGTCTCGGGGGCGAGCTCGGCTGCACCCACCTGAACTCGCTGATCAGCGATCTGGCGATCGCCGGCCTCTTCCACGGCTACCTGCGGGTGCGGGACGAGACGCGCCGGCACGGGTCGCTGCCCGTCATGCCGGCGTCCGGCGAGCGGACGGGGATCTGCTCGGGCTGGCGGGCCGGGGGGACGCTCGCCACCGCCATGGAGCAGGGCCGCGGCATCGCGCCGTCGCACATCTACCCCACGGGGGCGAGCGTCGGCGCCGCACCCGAGGAGCCGTGACCGCGCTCGATCCGGGCCGGCGCTACTTCTCCGCCGAGATCGAGACCCGACCCCGGGACGAGCTCGAGCGTCGACGCGACGAGACGCTGCTCGGCGACCTGTTGCCCTGGGCGTACGAGCGCTCCGCGCTGATCCGGGAGACGTGGGACGCCGCCGGGGTGCGCCCCGACGACCTCACCTCGATGGACGACTTCCGCGAGCGGGTGCCGTTCATCGACAAGGACGCCATCCGCGCCTACCGCGACCGCCACGACGACCCCTACGGCGGGCTGCTCTGCCTCGACCCGAACGACGCGGGCTTGAAGAAGGTGTTCAGCGCGATCTTCTCGACGTCGGGCACGACCGGCGACCCGACGCCCGCCCCCTACGCCGGTCGGGGCCCCAGCTTCTTGGTGCGCGAGTTCTGGGAGCTCGGCTGCCGGCCCGGCGACCACTTCCTGCATTGCCTCTTCACGTTCCGGGGACCGAACATCCACGACACGATCCGCGGGATCGGCGCCACCCCGGTGTTCGTCGACCACCAACCCGAGGACGTCCCCCAGCTGTTCCGGTTCAGCCGCGAGCTGCGCCCGACCGGCTGGTACACGCTGTCCGGTCCGCTGGTGATGATGATCGAGGCGGCCGCCGCCGAGCTCGGCGAGGACCTCGAAGACACGTTCCGCTCCTACTCCGGGGTGGTGTTCGCCGGGGAGCCGATCGGGCCGCGGGCCCGCCGCCGCGTCGAGTCGTGGGGTCTCGAGCTGTTCCTCCAGACCAGCCTCGGTGACGTCGGGGCCGCCACCGAGTGCGCCGAGCACGACGGCTGCCACTACTGGGAGGACACCGCGTTCATCGAGCACCTCGACCCGGACGGGACGACCCCGGCCGGTGACGGTGAGCGGGGCGAGCTCGTATCGACCACGCTGCTCGACAAGGTGGCGCCGCTCGTGCGCTACCGCTCCGACGACATCGTGAAGCGCACCACCGAGGTGTGCCGCTGCGGACGCACCCACGGGAGGATCTGGCCGCTCGGCCGCAAGGGCGACGAGGTCGTCGTCGACGGCGTGTCGGTCCTGCCCGGGGACGTGTGGGCCGCCGTCGAGAGCGTCGACGAGACCGCCGCTGGGCTCTTCCAGGTGATCCGCCCACGGCGCGAGCTCGACACCCTGCGCCTCCGGGTCGGCTACGCCGCGTCCGGGGCACGCAGTCCCGCCGTCGTGCGCACCGAGGTCACCGACGCGGTGTGCGCCGCCGTCGGCGTGGAGCCCGACGTCGAGCTCGTCGAGCACGACGTGCTGCTCCGGCAGGGCCCGCCGCACAAGATCCCCCGCGTGACGAAGGCCTGATGGTCTTCGCCGCCCGCTACGAGGACCCGCCCGCGGTCTGGGGTGTCGGCCGGGTCGTCGTCGGCGACCAGGTGCACCCCTGGCCCGTGTCGGCCTCCGACATCGACGACGAGACCGAGTCGATGGCGCCCCGCCTCGCCGCGCTCGGGCTCGGCGACGGCGGCCTCGTGCTCATCGTGTCGCTGCTCTCCGCGGCGATCCACGTCGCGCCGTTCGAGCGGGCCGCCGGCCGCCTCGGCGCCCGCTACTCGTCCGCCGACGCCACCAACTTCGACGCCTTCCGCACGGTGTCCCTCGTCCGTCAGCTGCGCCCCGCCGTCGTCCTCGGCGTCAACGCCCGGGTGTGCCACGGCATCGCCGACCTCGGCCACGACCTCGCCACCGTCTTCGATCCAGTCGGCGCCGTCGCGGCCGCGGACACGGAGGCCGCCACCCGGCTCCGCGACGCGGGGGTCCCGACGGCCCGGTGGCAGCCGATCGGGCCGACCAGCGCCGTGTCCACCGTCGGCGACGAGACGCTCGACTACGACGCCGACCGCTGGCACGTCGACGACGACGCCGGCGAGCTCCTCGTCACGAGCCGGGTGGCGCGCCTCACCGCCTGCGACGGGTTCCGCACCGGGATCACCGGCCGCGTCGTCGAGCCGGGCCGGCTCACCCTCGCCTGACGGTCAGCGCTTGCGCAGCAGCGTCAGCCCGTCGCTCACCGGCAGCAGCACTGCGTCGACCCGGTCGTCGGCCGCGACCTGGTCGTTGAACGCGCGGATGGCCTTCGTGTTGTCGTCCTGGAGCGAGTCGTCGATCACCGCGCCGTGCCACAGCGTGTTGTCGACGAGGATCACCCCGTTCGGGCGCAGCCGGACGAGCAGCTCCTCGTAGTAGCCCGCGTAGTTCGGCTTGTCGGCGTCGATGAACGCCAGATCGATCGCCCGGTCGTCGGGCAGGTCCCGCAGGGTGTCGAGGGCCGGGGCGATCCGCAGCTCGATCCGGTCGGCGACTCCGCCGCGGGCCCACGCCGCCCGGGCCACCGCCGTCCACTCCTCACTGACGTCGCAGCACAGCAGCTGCCCGCCCGGCGCCAGCCCACGGGCGATGCACAGCGACGAGTAGCCGGTGAAGGTGCCGACCTCGACGGCGTGGCGCACGCCGAGCAGGCGCGTCAGCACGGTCATGAACGCGCCCTGCTCCGGCGCGATCTGCATCCCCGCGAAGTCGCCCGCCTTCGCCTTCGTCTCGCCGATCAGCCAGCGCTCCACGTCGTCAGGTGGTGTGCCGTGCGCCACGAGGTACTCATGGATCTCGGGGGTGAGGTGGAAGGACTTCGGCTGGTCGGCCACGGGACGGGACGCTACCCGCCCACGGACGCGGTTCCGGCACGGCGCTCGTCGGCGGGTGCCTCCAGGCCGTAGAGCCGCGCCGTGGTCGAGTACGTCACCCGCTCACGGTCGGGCTCGGACACGCCGGCGAAGATGCGCTCGAGCGTCTCGCGGGTGTGCGGCCACGTGCCCTCGGGGTGCGGGTAGTCCGACGCCCACAGCAGCGACTCGATCCCGGTGAAGGCGCGGTTCACGACACCGGCGGCGTCGTTGCCGAACGTCACGTGCCCCTGCCGGCGCACGTAGAACGACGGCGGCTCCGCGAGCTTGGGCTGCACCCACTGCTCGTGCTCCTCGAACGCCTCGTCCATCCGCTCGAGCAGCCACGCCAGCCACCCCGCACCGCACTCCACCATGACGACGTGCAAGTCGGGAAAGCGGGCCAGCACCCCCGACGCCGCGAGGTACGCCAAGGAGCGCTGCGCGCCGAGCCCGACCTCGACGTAGTTGATCACCGCGCCACCAAGGCCGCGCTCGGTGACCGGGTTCGATCCCGTCCCGACGTGGAAGCTCACCGGCATGCCGTGCGCCTGCGCGGCCGCCCACACCGGGTCATAGTCCCGCGAGTTGTACGGCCGGCCCTCGGGCGCCTGCATGGGCAGCATGACCGATCGCAGGCCCAGGCCGGCGACGCGCTCGATCTCGGCTACCGCCAGCTCGATCTCTTGCACCGCGACCATCGCTGCACCCGCGAACCGCGACGACTGCGACGCGAACGTCTCCGCAAGCCAGTCGTTGTACGCCCGGCAACTCGCCCACCGCAGCTCCGGGTCCGGGATCATGAACCCGAACAACGCGATTGTCGGATACAGAACCTCGCCCCAGACACCGTCCTCGTCGAGGTCGAGGACCCGCTGCGCGGGATCCCACCCACCGGACCGAAAGTGCGACTCCCTGGTGCGCTCGCGGTCGCGTCGCTCGGCCTCGGTGTTCCCGCCGCCGCCCATCCGGCGCGGAACCATCCCTTCGACCAGCAGCCGAGGCTCGCCGTCGACCTCTGCGATGCGCGGCGCGCGGTCTTTCAGACGGTTGGGCAGCCGCTGCACCCACAGGTCGAGCGGCTCGACCACATGCGAGTCAGCCGAGTTGACGAGCTGGCCGGTCACTGAACGTCAGACTACGCGCCGGGGCTCCTCGCCATTGCTGGTGACCGTGGCGACGCTGAGGAGATTGGTGGTGCTGTCGGCAGCCTTGTACTGGAACGAGTCGGTTCCAGGGTCCTCGCCGTTGTCGGTCGCCGCGTACTCGAAGGCGGTCGAGCGAGCGTACGTCTGGTTCCTCGGCACGGGAACGCTGGTGGCATGGAGCGTTCCGAGCGAAGGCAGCGCCGGCGGCCAGGGTCAACGCACAACGAGGAGACGGTTTCGCAAGATCCGGCACTCGACCGGCAACGGCGCCACCCGGACCGGGCACGGCGTGCTACTTGGGGGCGGTGGTCGGGATCCCCGTCGGCGGGCCCAGCAGCAGCACGCAGTCGGCGTTCTTCGACCCGGGCGGGTCGGTGTTCGGGAAGCCCTGGATCAACGTCCCCGGCCCGACAATTCGGGCCAAAGCGACGGCGTCGGCGTCGAAGCCGAGCCGACACTCGACGCTCGTGCTGGCCTGCAGCGTGGTGGTGCCCGTGCTCGCGATCTTGTAGCCCATGCCGGTGAGCGACGCTGCTCTCGCCTGTCCGGCGGCGGCCAGCCCCGAGCCGTTCAGCACGTCGATGTGCACCTGCGACCGGGGTCGCGGGACCCCGAACCCCGGCGCGACCGTCGAGGCGGGCAGCAGGGTGGTCGTGGTCACCGACGGGGCCGTCGTCGTCGGCGCGACGACGAGCTTCGCGCCGTGCGTCGTCGTGCCGAACACGAGCGAGAACACCACGATGACGAAGATCACCAGGCTCACGACGCCGCCGACGAGGTACCCCAGCCGGCGCCTGGTCCAGAACTCGGGCAGCACCTCGCCCGCGGCAAGCTGCGCTCCTTGCGGACGCGCAGCACGTAGTAGAGCGCGTCGATTCCGCAGACGACGAGCCCGATGACGGCGACCGCGCCCAGCCAGGCCATCGTCGACCGCTACGAGGCGAGGCCGAGGGTGTCCCCCGACGCGCCTCGCCAGTCCCGTTTCGCCGTCATCCCGTCCTGCCCCCGGTCGATGCGTGGGTTAGGTGTCCGCCGCTTCCCGGCTCTCTTCGTGATAGTCGGCCTCGACGTTGACCGACCAGACGTCGTGGTGGGCCCCGAAGATGTTCTCGACCGACAGCATGGCCGTGTACATCGAGTGGTCCTGGTTGTTGTACTTGTGCATCCCGTTGCGCCCGACGGGATAGACGTTCGGGGCGTGCTCCGCGATCCACGCCGCGCAGGGTCGCGACGTTCGCCTGGTAGGTCGCGTCGTACATCGGGTAGGCCTTCGGCATCCGCACGACGTAGCCCGTCTCGACGTCCTCGGCCCGCATGAGGCCGAGCTGCTCGAGCTCCTGCTTGCCTCGCTCGATGAGCACGGCGTCGTCGGCCGTCCAGTCGGGCTCGGTGTCGAGCAGCGTGTACTCGAGACCCAAGACGTTGCGGCCGTCCTTCACCAAGTACGGGGACCACGACCCGAAGTTCTGGATGCGCATCGTCTTGACCTCGGGCTCGTGGACGTAGATCCAGTTGTCGTCCCACGCGACCTTGTTGGCCGGCACGACGAGCGCCACGGTCAGGAAGTCGCGGTAGGTGAGCCCGTCCGCGGCGGCGAGCACGTCCGGGGGTGGCGGCGGGTCCATCGCTCGCACCAGCGCGGTGAGCGGCATCGACGACACCACCTCGGTGCAGTCGTAGCGGGTCGGGACGCCGTCCGCGGTGGCGGTCACCGCGACGGCACGACCGTCGGCGTGGTGCACCGCGGTGACGGCCGACCCGAACACGACTTTCGTGCCGCGGTCGGTGACGAGCTCAGTGGCGCGCTCCCACATCATCCCCGGCCCGTACTTCGGGTAGTTGAACTCCTCGATGAGGCTCGTCACCTGCTTGGACTTGTCGCCGCCGCGCCGCAGCCACTTCGGCGTGAACGCCTCCGCGACCGCGCGGAACAGCGAGAGGTTCTTGATGCGCTGCGCGCCCCAGTCGGCTTGGATCGCGGTCGCGGGGACACCCCAGAGCTTCTCGGTGTAGGCCTTGAAGAAGATGCGGTAGAGGCGCCAGCCGAACCGGCTGGCGCCGAAGCCCTCGAAGTTCGTCTGGTCCTTCGGCGGGTGGATCCGCACCCACACGTACGACAGGCCGCACCGGATCGCCTCGAGCAACCCGAGGCCGCGGAGAGCGTTCATCGGGACGAGCGGGTAGTCGAAGAACGTGCCGCGGTAGAAGATGCGGCTCTTGCGGGGTCGGCGCAGGAAGTCGTCGGGGCCGAGGATCTCGAACCAGAGGTCCTCGACCGGCTTCACCTTCGTGAAGAAGCGGTGCCCGCCGATGTCGAAGCGCCAGCCGTCGCGCTGCGTCGTGCGGCTGATCCCACCGACGACGTGGTCGGCTTCGAGCACGGTGGCGGTGACGCCGCGCTTGGCTAGCTGGTACGCGGCGGTCAGACCGGCGGGACCGGCACCGACGATGACGACCTCGTGGCCGTCGGTGGCTGCTTGGGGAACACTCACGCGAGAAGCCAGCCTACGTGATGCGCCTCGAAACTCGGTGCGTGGCGCGCCCGTCGCGCCGGGCGGGTCAGGGGACGTAGAGGCCGAGGAAGATGAGCACGGTGTAGGCGAACATCGCCGTCGCGGCCACCACGAGCACCGTCCGTTCGACCTCGGGGCGCTTCGTGACGATCGCGACGGCGAGGAGGAACGGGAGGGTGCTGGCGCAGTACCGCTCGAACGAGTCGAGGTTCTGGGCGGAGAGCGCGAGCACGAGGGCCACCGCGGCGTACGCGGTGTAGCTGGCGGGCAGGCGTCGCGCCACGACGACCAGCAGGACCACGAACACGCCGGCCCACAGGACGTGGAGGCCGGGACCGAAGCGTCCCGCGTGGGCGAGGTCCTTCAGGCCGTTGACGAGGCTTGTGACGGGGAACTGGACGCGCCCGCGCAGCTTCGCCTGGTTCTGGACGGTGAGGGGGGCGAACGCGTCGCCGAACGCGACCCCGGCGTAGGCGAGGAACGCGCCGAGCCCGACCACGGGCGCGATGACGGCGCCGACGCGGGTGGCCTGGCTGCGTCGTGGCGTCGACCGCCAGCCGCGTGCTGCCTCGACGAGCGCGGGTGCGACGAGCAGGACGCCGACGGGTCGGCACGCGCCGGCGAGCACGCCGAGCGGGATGGCGAGCTCGAACCGGCGGGTGCGCAGCGCGAGGAGCACACCGGCGGCGAGGGCCATCGCGGTGGCGTCGGCGTAGCCGAGGACGAGCGCCGCGAACGGCGGGAACACCGCGGCGAACCAGGCGGCGCGCCGCGCCGTCTCGGGGTCGCCGGTCTCGAGCATCGCGAGGCGGTGCAGCAGCGCCCCGAAGACGAGCGCCGAGACGTTCACGATGACGATGAGCGCCACGCCTTCGCGGTTGAGCAGGACCGTCGCGAGCGCGCGGGTCAGGAGCGGCACGAGCGGGAAGAAGCGCAGCGCGGTGCGGGGCAGGCTGGAGTAACCGCCGGTGGCGATGCCGCGGTAGAAGGCGGCGTCCCACGCGAACAGTCCTTGGCGCAGCGCGACGGGCTGGGGTCGGGCCCCGACCCGGTTGTCGCCGTAACGGGTGACGACGAGCGCGGCGGCGATGATGAGCCGCGCCACGACCCAGGGCGGGGCCGCGGCGGACAGGTCCCGCCGCACGAACGTGGTGGCGACGAGCCGGCGCAGCGCGGTCACGCGGCGGCGACGGCCGTCAGGCCGGGCGTCGTCGGTGCCCGGCGGGTGGGCGCGTCGACGCTCACGCCGGCACCCGCGAGATCATCCGCGGAGGTTCGGGCGCACCTCGGTGGCGAAGCGCTCGAGGCTCTCCGCGTCCGGGTAGTCGCGGAACCACAGCACGAACTCCCGACAGCCGGCGTCGATGAAGGCCTGCACCTTCTCGGTGACCTGCTCGGCGGTGCCGACGAAGTTGTCCCGGACGTACTCGTCCGGGTCGCCGCCACCCCACAGCCCCCCACCGTCGGGTGAGGCGAGCCAGGCTCGCAGATCGGCTTCGGTCGCGAAGAGCCGGCAGTCGGGCGCGTGCGTGCGCACGATCGAGTCGAAGGCGCGGCCCACGGTCTCGCAGTGCTGGGCGAGCACCTCGGACTTGTGGCGAAAGCCGTCGAGGCTGACCTGCCAGTTCGTGGCGTCGGCGTGCTCGGCCGCGATCCGCAACGTGACGCGCTCCCCGCCACCGCCGATCCACAGCGGCGGACGGGGCTGCAGCGGCTTGGGGTCGCAGTAGGCGCCGTCGAAGCGCAGGTGCTTGCCGTCGAAGGTGACGGTCTCGTCGCTCCACAGGGCCCGCACGACCTGCACCGTCTCCTCGAGGATGGCGAGGCGGGTCCCCGCCGACGGGTACTCGTAGCCGTAGGCCTGGTACTCGCGCTCGTACCAGCCGGCGCCGAGCCCGAGGATGAGCCGCCCGCCGCTCATCACGTCGAGCCCGGCCGCTTCCTTCGCGAGGAGCCCGGCGTTGCGGTACGCGGCGCACGTGACGAGCTGGCCGAGCCGGATGGTGCTGGTGCGCTGCGACAGGGCAGCGAGCGTGGTGAAGGCCTCGAAGACGTGGGTGGGCTCGCGCCGCGGCACCGTCTCGACGTGGTCGTACACCCACAGGTGCTCGTAGCCGAGCTGCTCGGCCGTCTGGGCGAGCTCGACGGTGCGCTCCCAGGCGTCGGCGGCGCCCCACCCGGCGTACTCGAGCTTCCAGCCTTGGGCGCGAACGCCCCGACGCGCAGCGGGGTCTCAGCCACCCGCGCCGACCTCCGCGGGCTGCGGGTGCTCCTTGAAGTCCCACCACTGCACCTCGACCATCATCGGGAGCAGGTAGCGGACGTAACAGCTCGTGATCGCGAGCACGCCGTGGTCCTCACGCTTCTTGTCGATGATCTCGACTCGGTCGTCGTGCGCCTGGTAGGCGCGGGCCCGTTCCAGCATCCCGTCGAGCTCGGCTTCGGTCGCCACCGACAGGCCGAAGTGGTCGAGCCGGGGGCAGGCCATCGGCGGGTCGTCGGCGATGAGGAACACGAACTGCTCGTAGGTGTACGCCGAGAGCACGAGCCGCTTGCCGTCGATGGTCAGCATGGGCAGCTCATCCCAGCCGAACACGTCGTGGTAGAAGCGCACGATCTCGTCCCGCAGCGCACCGTCGAGCAGGTCGGGTGACAGGCTCATCGCTACGTGGTTGAACCTCGGCTTGCGTTCGGTCACGCCGGCTCCTTTCGCTGCGGCACGATCATCACCTTCGCCGCCAGGTCCCCGTCGTGGAGCCCGACGATCGCGTCGTAGAGCCCTTCGAGGGGGACGTCGTCGGGCTCGATGAGGACGTCGGAGGGGAAGTCGGGGCGCGCGAGCAGCTCGAGGCTGCGCTCAAACCCGTCTGCGTCGTACACGAACGCGCCGGTGATGACAAGCTCGTTCAACAGGATCCGGTTGTTGTCGAAGTGGGGCGCGTGCATGCCGGCCCCGACGAGCACGAGGGTCCCGCCCCGCTTCAGCTGGGTGAGCGCGGCCTGCATCGCGCGGCCGTGGCCCGAGCACTCGAGGGCCACGTCGAAGGGCTCGGCGACGATCTCGCCCGGCGAGGCGGGCGCGACCAGCCCGTCGGGCTCGACGGTGACCGCGCCGAGCCGCTCGGCCAGGGCCCGGCGGCGCGGGTGGGGCTCGCTCACGACGATGTCGGTGACGCCGCGTGCCCGGGCCGCGGCGACGGACAGCGCGCCGATCGGCCCGGCGCCGGTGACGAGGAGCCGCTGGCCCGCCTGCACTCCGCCGCGGGTCAGGCCGTGCAGCGCGACCGCGAGGGGCTCGGTGAGCGCCGCGGCGCGCAGCGAGATCCCCGGCGGGATGCGCCGGAGGGACTGCTCGGCGACGAGCGTGTACTCGGCGAACGCCCCGTCCGAGTGGGCGCTCTGGCCGGGCGTGCTCCGACCGGTGCAGAGGGAGGGGCGCCCGGCCCGGCAGTATTCGCAGTCGCCGCAGCGCGGGCCCGGGCCCCCGACGACCGCGTCACCGACGGCCCAGTCGGCGACCGCGTCGCCGACGGCGACCACCCGGCCGGCGAACTCGTGGCCCTCGATCGAGCCGGGTTGACCCCAGCCTTCGATGACGAAGTGGATGTCGCTGCCGCAGACGCCGCAGTGGGACACCTCGAGGAGCACGTCGTGCGACCCGACCGGGGGAACCGGCCGCTCCTCGATGTCGAGCTGGTGGGGACCCCGATAGACCGCGACCCGCATCGCGTCCGGGGGCGCGCTCATCGGGAGGCGCCGCGAGCCGGCGGGCACGTGCCATGGGTCGTCTGCCGGTCGTCGACGCAGCGAACCACGGCGCGGCATCGTAATAGGGTCAATCTGGTCGGGGTCCGGGCAGACGCTCGGCGAGCCGACCGGGTGAGGAGGTGCGCGGTGGCCCACGACCTGGTGATCCGTGGCGGCACGGTCATCGACGGGACGGGGGCGCCGGGCATCCGGGCTGACGTCGCCGTCGACGGGGACCGCATCGCCGAGATCGGCGAGGGCCTGTCGGGCCGTCGGGAACTCGACGCCACGGGGCACGCCGTCACCCCGGGGTTCATCGACATCCACACCCATTACGACGCCCAGGTGTTCTGGGACCCGGGGCTCACCCCGTCGTCGTGGCATGGGGTGACGAGCGTCGTCGCCGGCAATTGCGGGTTCTCGATCGCGCCGTGCCGCCCCGAGCATCGGGGGCTGATCGGGCGGACCCTCCAGCACGTGGAGGACATGAGCCTCGCCACGCTCGAGGCGGGGATCCCGTGGGAGTTCGAGACCTTCCCCGAGTACCTCGACACCGTCGAACGTCACGGCGTCGCCCTGAACTACACCGCCTATGTCGGGCACACCGCGGTGCGGCTCTTCGTGATGGGCGACGACGGCTACGAGCGGGAGGAGCCAACCGACGACGAGCTGCACCGGCATGGCGGCCGTGGTGCGCGAGGCCGTCGCGGCCGGTGCCGCCGGGTTCGCCACGAGTTCGGCGCCGACCCACGCCGGCGACCGCGGCCGCCCCGTGCCGTCGCGGCTCGCCGGACGGGCCGAGCTCGCCGCGTTGCTCGCGCCGCTCGGTGAGGTCGGCCGCGGGGTCGCCGAGCTGACCCCGGGTGAGCGGATCCGCCACACCGACGTGTACGACCTGCAGCCCGCCGTCGGGCGCCCGTTCACCTGGACGGCGCTGCTCACGATGCACGGGTCACCGTTCGCGGCGAGCATGGCGAAGCTGAACGCGGAGCGACGCGCCGACGGCGCGGACGTGTGGCCGCAGGTGACGTGTCGCCCGCTCACGTTCCAGATGACGCTCGCCGAGCCGTTCACGTTCAACACCGTGCCGGCGTTCCGGTCGCTGATGGACCGCCCGGTCGAGGAGCGCCTCGCGGCGTACCGCGACCCGGCGTGGCGGCACGCCGCGCAGGACGAGCTCGACGAACGGGCGGGTGTTCCGGCCCCGCTGGAACACGGTGACGATCGCTGAGAGCCGCGACCACCCCGAGCTCGAGGGACGCGACGTGGCCGGGCTGGCCGCCGAGCGGGGCGTCGAGCCCCTCGACGCGCTGCTCGAGCTCGCCGTCTCCGAGGACCTCGGCCACCCGGGTGCGCACCATCCTCGCCAACGACGATGAGGACATGATCGGCACGTTGCTCCAAGCCGACGGCATGCTGATCGGGCTCTCGGACGCGGGCGCGCACGTCGGGCAGCTCTGCGACGCGTGCCTCCCCACCGACCTGCTCGGCAACTGGGTCCGGGAGCGGGGGGTGTTGCCGCTCGAGGCGGCCGTTCACAAGCTGACCGGCGAGCCGGCCGGCGTGTTCGGCTTCGAGGACCGGGGGGTGCTGGCACCCGGTCGCGCCGCCGACGTGACCGTCTTCGACCCCGACACCGTCGCGCCGGGGCCGCTCCGCCGGGTGCGGGACTTCCCCGCCGCCGGGGAACGGCTCGTCGCCGACACGCCCGGCGGCGTCGCGCACGTCGTGGTGAACGGCACCCCGATCCGCGTCGACGGCGAGCCGAGCCCGGAGGGTGTCGAGGCCCGGCCCGGTCGGCTGCTGCGCCGGTAGGCGCCGCGGGCCGGCTACCTGCTGCGGGCCACGACCACCTTCGCCAACGCGACGAGCTGCTTCTCGACCTTCGGCGTCAGCGTGGACCCTGGGGGCGACACCCCGGGCGGCAGCCACTGCAGCGAGAACGCGAACTTCTTGCTGGCGGCGACGTAGACGAAGGAGAGGTCCAGGTCGGCGTACGACGAACTTCCCGACGCTCACCGTCTCGATGGTGTGACCGGTGACGGTGTCGTCGGCGTGCTGGCTCTCGATGACGTCGACGCCGGTCTGCCCGGGCGGCGGGAAGAACGGGTAGAGCAGCGCGGCGACGAGCGTGCCGCCACTGCCGCCGACGCCGACCTGGAAGTTGCAGACGGTGGACGATGCGGGCGCGAGCGTCGGCCGCATCGGGGTCACGGGACCGCCGAACGTCTTCTGCACCTGGCTCGTCGTGAGGTAAGAGCAGGGATCCGCGACCGTCGGGCGCTCGGCTTCGCTGGGGTACGGGCCCCCGCGGCGGCGCGCTGAACCGGAGGACGGTCATCGCGATGAGCAGCGGCGCGGCCCACCGCGCACCCCTGAGCACGGGCGGGATCCTATCCAGGTGATGCGCGCCCGCACTGGTCGGGCCAGCGTCAGGGTTCGGGGGGTGGCTCGCCGATCCGCTCGTAGACCTCGGCCGGCATCGCGGTGACGTCCTTGTAGATGTGGTGCACGCACGGGTCGCCGCGGCGTTCGGGCGGGAACTCGACGCTCGACGGGGTGCCGCCCCACTCGACGGGCTGCATCTCGTTGTTGACCGAGCAGTGCGCGCAATACACCCACAGCTCGTCGCGCATGAGGGTGCGGGGGCCCTTGCTCGCGCAGCCGCAGGTAGGGGTGGTCGCCCTCGTAGCGCCCGTCGTCGATCAGCTTCCCGCCGCTGCCGCACTGGAACGTCAGGACGATCTTCTCGTCGTCCTCCTCGACGTCGACCGCGCCCATGTTGGCGAGCATCGCCCGGGCGATCACCTTCGCTCTCGCCGACGCAGGCAGCGATCCCCACTCGGTGCCGGTGTCGCGGCGGGGTCGGACGAACTCCTCACCGGTCTTGCGCAACGCCCGCTCGACCGCCTCCTCGCCGAGCTCCTCCCCGACGAAGGTCAGCAAGGACGTGATCCAGTTGATCGAGTAGTCCTTCAGGGCGCTCCACTGCTCGACGGCCCGGTCGATGAGCGCCACGGCCTCACCGGCGTGGCCGTGGGCGATCGCGGTCTTGGCCTGCTCCCAGAGCGGGGTGCGCATCCGGGCGACGTCGGCGGCGGTCAGCTGGGGGTCGGTCATCGCGTCCTCTCAACGGGGGAGGCCGAGCAGCCGCTCGGCGATGATGTTGCGTTGGATCTCGCTGGTGCCGCCCGGGATCGTGCCCGAGAACGATCGGAGGTACTGGTTCACCCACGCCCCGTCGCGCCACAGCCTGGGCCCGAGCACGTCGAGGTCCACGGCGGTGGGGCCGAGCCACTCGGTGGCGCGCAGCAAGAGCCGTTGCAGGGTCTCGCTGCCGTCGAGCTTGAGGAGCGAGTGCTCGGGAGCGGCGCGTCCCCGCATGAACTTCGAGAAGCCGCGGTAGCCCATCAGCATCAAGGCTTGGGATTCGACGTAGAAGCTGGCGACGTCGCCGCGGAACCGGTCGTCGTCGCGCAGCGGCGTCCCGCCGGGTCCGGGCCGGTCGGCGAGGCCGATCATGGCCTGCAGCGCGCGCTGCACGTCGTACGCGTAGTCGATCCACAGCATGGCGCGTTCGTGGCCGAGTGACGCCTGCGTGAGCGCCCAGCCGTGGTCGAGCTCGCCGAGCAGGTGCTCGGCCGGGACGGCGACGTCGGTGAAGAAGACCTCGTTGAAGTCGCGGTAGTCGGGTTCGGTGAGCTCAGCGAAGGGGCGGGCCTCGATGCCCGGCGTGTGCATGTCGATCACCAAGACGCTGATGCCCTGATGCTTCGGCACGTCCGGGTTGGTGCGCACGAAGCACATGCACCAGTCGGCGTGGTGGGCGCCGGACGTCCACACCTTCTGGCCGTTGACCACGAAGTGGTCGCCGTCGAGCACGGCGCGGGTGGTGAGGCTCGCCAGGTCGCTCCCCGCGCCGGGTTCGCTCATCCCGAGACACCAGGCGATCTCGGCTCGGAGCGTCGGCCGCAGCCACCGTTCCTGCTGCTTCGGGGTGCCGGCGTCGCGCAACGACGGGGCGATGATCCCCAGGCCTTGCGGGTTGAGGCTGCGCGGGATCTCGCGCCGCTTCATCTCCTCGAAGTAGATCATCTGCTCGCCCGGCGAGGCGTTGCGTCCCCCGAGCTCGGGCGGCCAGCCGGGCACCAGCCAGCCGGCGTCGAACAGGCGGCGCTGCCAGTCGCGTGCCCAGGGCGGCAGGTCGGCGCTCGACCGCTTCGGGGCGGTCAGGACGTCGCGCGGCGGGGCGTGGTCGTCGAGCCACGCGTCGAGCTCGGCCCGGAACCGTTCTTCGGCGTCGCCGTAGCGCAGTCGCACGAGCGGCGACGCTACCGCGTGCCTTCCCGCACAACGCCGGGTCGCCGTGCCGCCCGCCCGCCGGAGGCCGCGTTGCGAGCCGAGACCTAGAGTGCGCGGACCGTGGCCGAACCTGGGCAGCCGCTCCTCATCGGGCTCGACAGCAGCGGTGTGCTCGACCACGCCAACGCGGCGGTGATCGTGACCTCCCTCGAGGGGGAGATTCTCTACGCCAACCGCTACTGCCAGGTGCTGTACGGCCGGTCGGTGTCCGACCTGCTCGGGCAGCAGTCGGCGCAGTTCGCGGCCGACCCCGTCTCCCCGGCGATGACGGCAGAGATCGGCCGGTCGATCCTCGCCGGGAAGAGCTGGGAAGGCGACTTCCGCGTCCGGCGACCCGACGGGTCGATCGTGTCGGTGCACGCGGTCGACTCACCGCTGTTCGGGCCGGACGGCTCGGTCACCGGCGTGGTGAGCCTGGCGTTCGACATCACCGCGCGTCAGGCGCGCGAGGAGACCATCACCGCCCGGGTCGACGCCGTGCAGTTCCTCGCCGACGTCGGCACGCTCCTCTCCACCGACCTCGGGGACTACCCGGAGATCTTCGTGCGGCTCGCCGAGTGCTGCGTCCCGTTCCTCGCCGACCTGTGCCTCATCGACATCACCGAGGGCGCGGCGATCCGTCGGATGGCCGCCGTGCATGCCGACCCGGCGAAGCACGAGCTGGTCCGCCAACTCGAGGAGCGCTACCCGCCCGACCCGTACGGAACGCAACCGGCGGTGCGCGTCATCCGGGGCGGCGCACCCGAGATCCGCACCGAGATGCCCGAGGACTTCCTGCGCGCCACGACCCGCGACGAAGACCTTCTGCGGATCGTCGCCGAGCTCGACTTGACCTCGTACATGTGCGTGCCCTTGCAGGCCCGCGGGCACACCATCGGTGCGCTCACGCTCGTGGCGTCGGGATCGGGTCGCCGCTTCGACCAGGGTGAGCTGTTGTACGCCGAGGACCTCGCCCGCCGGGCGGCGCTGCTGATCGACAACGCCCGCCTGCTCGACGAGCGGACCCACGTCGCGCGGGCGCTGCAAGCAAGTTTGCTCCCTGTCTCGCTCCCCGACATCCCCGGGATCGAGGTCACCGCCCGCTACCAGCCGGCCGGTCAGGGCCACGAGGTCGGCGGCGACTTCTACGACGTCTTCGAGGTGGCGCCGGCGCAGTGGGCGCTCGTGATCGGTGACGTGAGCGGCAAGGGCCCCGAAGCCGGCGCGATCGCCGGCCGAGCGCGTCAGACGCTCCGAGCCGGGACGCTCCGAGAGCAGCAACCGAGCCGTCTGCTCGAGCTGCTCCACGAGACGCTGCACCGCGACGACGACACCGAGGGGCGCTTCTGCACCGTCTGCCTGGGACGCCTGGCGCTGCGTCGCCATCGACGCGGGTGGCTCCGCCGCCGGCGCGCCGCCAATCTGACGATCTCGTGCGGCGGGCATCCGCTGCCGATCGTGGTCCACGACGACGGCAAGGTCGAAGCCATGTCGTGCCACGGCACGCTGCTCGGGATCACCGACTCGGTCACGCTCGTCGATCAGACCATCCGGCTCCGGCCCGGCGACGTGACGATCTTCTACACGGACGGGATCACCGAGGCCCACGACACGGGCCAGCCCATCCTCGGTGAGCGTCGCCTCCTCGACGTCGTGTGCCGCAACGCGCACCTGGACCCGGACGCGATCGCTGACCGGATCCTCATGGAGGCGAACCACGGGGTCACAGATCCCCCCCGTGACGACATGGCGCTCCTCGTCCTGCGCGTCACCCGCCCGTAGCGCCACCCCATCGCCTGCGGCCGCGGGTCGACGCCCGCGGTCACCGCCGCGGTGGCGGTGCGACCTGGCACCGATTCGCGCGGTTTGAAACGTTTAGCGGCCGCGCCGGAGAGGGTACGCGGGCCGCAGGTGAAGGGAAGGGAGCACCCCATCACGCTCGCGTTGGTGATCTTGATCCTGGCGTTGCTGCTCGGCGGTCTGGGGTTCGCGGTCCACGCGCTGTGGATCCTCACGGTGATCGTCGCCGCGATCTGGCTGATCGGCTTCGTCCTCGGGAGCGGTGAGCGTGGCCGCTGGCACGGACGGGTCACGTAGGCAGGACAGTTCGGCCGGTGTGCCCGTCGCGCCCCCGCGGCGGGCACACCGCCGATTCACCCAAACAGAAAGGTTGGTCAGTGTCGGCAGCACCGATCAGGTTCGCGGTCGAGGAGCAGGTTGCCGGGTTCGGCTCGTGGCGTGACCAGGCGCGGTGTCAGGGGAGCACCCACCTCTTCTTCGCGCCCCCGGTGGAACGGCCTGGCCGCAAGGCGAGGCGCGAGGGCCTCGCCCGAGCGCTGTGCGCGTGCTGCCCGGTGAGGCCGGCCTGCCGCTCGTGGGCTCGGACCCACCGCGAGTTCGGGTTCTGGGGTGGGGAGACCGAGGAGGAGCGGACCGCGGCCGGCTACCGGCCGTCGCTGCGCGGTGTCGCGGCCCGCCGCGACACCGAGGCGACCGCCGACCTGGCGGTCAGCGCCTAGACGAAACGTGCGGTGCGCGCCAGGGTTCGCTGACACCAAGCGGCGGGAACGCGAGAGGCGCTACACGCTCCCGGAGGAGGAGGTCGGACATGCCTCAGCGCACCTGGAGCGCCAAGCGCGAAGGCCAGTACGCGCACATCACGAGCTCGCTTCGCCACCCGCGTGGCCGAGGCGGAGGAGATCGCGGTTCGGACGGTGAACACGGACCGCGCACGCGCCGGTGAGTCCCGGCAGCTGAGCCGCGCCTCGACGGCGGACCTGTCGCCCGAGCGCGGGGCGGTCTGCGCTCCCACCGAGGTATCCGCGGCCGGACGTATGCCCAGCGCTACGCCGAGGCGCGACGACGCAGCGTGGCGGGTCGATCAACGATGACGCAGCGCCAGCTCGAGCGGGCGCTCCCCCCATCGGGAGCGGTCCCGGCGTCGTTAGCGTTCCCGGCCCGCCCCGTCCTTGCGGAGGCGGAACTGGCGGGTCTGCCCGTCGGTCACGATCTCGTGCTCGTCGGTCACCGCCGAGACGATGGCCTCGGAGATCTCGGTGAAGTCACCGTCGGGCGCCGGCGGGCCGGTGCCGTCCACGTCCACTCGCCCCGGCGAGATCGCGAACACGAGCGCCGTCAGCGTGTGCTTCGCGGTCTGCCCCATGACTTGGACGCACAGCTCGCCGACCGCGATCCGCAGGTCGTCGATCTCCTCGAGCGTGAACCCGGCGCGGCTGCCGGCGTCGGCGGCGGCCAGGCGGGCGAGCCGGACGAAGCTCGCGTCGGCGGGCATCGTCAGCACGACCCGCATCCCGTCCTCCATCCGGCACCTCCTGGGCCCGGACGCTACCCAGCGCCGGTCGGCGCGCGCGGTGCCGCACCGCGCGCCCCCAGCTCACGGGATGCGTCCCTCGCCCTGCTCGCTGGCGCCGATTCGGTACATCTCGTGGGCGTGGGCCGCGGCCTTCGGGTCGATCGGACGCTCCGCGGCCGCGGACTCCTCGCTCGGTGTCGGGTCGCGGTCCGGCGCGACAGGCGCCGCCGCGTCGCGCCGTTCCGCGCTTCGAGTTCGACGGCTCGGCCTGGTGCGCTTCATCGTGGGCTCCTTTGGCTGCACAGGGTCACTGACACCGGGCCTACCCCGTTCTCCCCACGCTCAAGCGGCCGACGCGCCGAAACGACCGACCCCGCATGCGGCTACCCCGGCCTGGGTACGGTGCTTCAGGTGGGCGCCGCCCTGGAGATCGACGTACCGCTGGATCTCCGGAGTTTGCGCGCCGTGCGGCTCGCCGCGCTGGACGCCGCGGACCGGGCCGGTCTCGATGTCCCCTCGGCGAAGGCGCTGCAGGCCGGCATGGACGAGCTCTGCGTCGCGATGGTGGAGTCCGCGGCCGGCGGGGCGGGGCGGCTTGTCGTCAAGCTCCGGTTTCGTCCCGGTGAGGTCAGCGCCCGCGGCGTGGCTCGCCTCGACGTGGACCATCCCCGCGTGGCGCTCGGGCCGCTCGCCCGCTCGATCCTCACGGCGAGCGTCGACCGGTTCACGATCGTCGACGAGAGCGACCTCGTGTGCTTCGAGGTCTGGAAGCGCTCAGACCGTTCGGAGCGAACGGTATGAGCGACGTCGACGCCCGGTTCGTCGAGTACGCCCGCACGCGTGACCGGCGGCTCCGCGACGAGCTGCTCGAGGGCTTCATCGGCCTCGCCCACCATCTCGCCCGCCGCTTCGCGCACCGCGGAGAGCCGCTGGACGAGCTGCAGCAGGTCGCGATGGTTGGCCTCTTCAAGGCCATCGACCGCTTCGAACCCGACCGGGGCATGCAGTTCTCCACGTTCGCGGTCCCGACCATCCTCGGGGAGCTGAAGCGACACTTCCGAGACACGGGCTGGGCCGTGCGGATCCCCCGGCGCTTGCAGGAGCTCTACCTCGAGCTCAACCACTTCGTTGCACAACTGACCCAGGACCTCGGTCGGTCCCCGACACCGGCCGAGCTGGCAGCCCACGCCGACGTCAGCGAGGAAGAGGTCCTCGAGGCGATGGAGGCCGGGAGCCTCTACAACCTCGCGTCGTTGGAGGCACCGACCGGGATCGACGCCCCACCCCCTGATCCTCCGACGCGGGACGACGACTTCGGACAGGTCGACGAGCGCCTCGCCGTCCACCACCTGCTGGACACGCTCCCCGAGCGGGAGCGTGTGATCGTCGAGCTGCGGTTCTTCGCCGGGTTGACGCAGTCCGAGATCGCGGAGCGGGTCGGGTTGAGCCAGATGCACATCTCACGGCTGCTCACCCAGAGCCTGCGGCAGCTGCGCGAGCACGCCACGGCGGCGTCGCCATGAGCACCGGACGCGTCACGGCGTCGTTCCCGGCGACGGCGGACAGCGCGGCCGGCGCCCGAGACTTCGTCGGGGCGACGCTCGTCGGCTGGCAGTACCCCACGGTGCTGGTCGACCAGGCTCGCCTGCTCACCAGCGAGCTGGTGAGCAACGCCATCCGCCACGCCGCCACCACCAGCTGCGTGACGGTGGAGCGTCGCGACGGTGTCGTCCGGGTCCAAGTCGAAGACGGGGGACACGGCCGGGCTGTCGTGTGCGCACCCTCGACGGACGCGTTGGCGGGTCGCGGGCTCCACATCGTCGACAGCATCGCCGCACTCTGGGGCCACGGGCCCTGCCCGAACGGGTACGCGGTCTGGTTCGAGCTCGGAAACCCGACCCCACCGGCGGACGAGTACGCACGATCGTCAGGAGGAGGAACATGACGCCGGATGACGAGGTTGGCCACGACTTTCGGATCGCCACGACGTCCGACGGGGACCGTGCGCAGCTCACCGTGGAAGGCGAGATCGACATCGCGACCGCGCCGATTCTCCGCGCCGAGCTGCAGTCGGTCATCGACAGCGGCGCGCGGGTGGTGGCGATCGACACGGTCGGCGTGCCGTTCATCGACTCGGCGGGCCTCGGGGTCCTCATCGGGTCGGTGCGGCGGCTGCGCGAGCGGGGCGGGCGCCTCGAGCTCCAGCACGTGCAGCCGGCTCCTCGCAAGGTCATCGAGATCACTCGTCTCGACGAGGTGTTCGAGCTCACCGAGTGACGCACGCGTTTGACGACGACGACCGTGTCCACCACAATCCGCCTTCTTCCTGTCACGGCGGCTGCGCAGCTCGGAGGGCGTCATCGTCGAGAGCTTCTCCCTGCAGCGCGAGCCGGGCCGCGTCGCGGTCGTCGGCGAGCTGGACCTCGCGGCGGCGCCCCAACTGGCGGATGCCCTGGCCTCCTTCGACGGTCAGGGCCCCGTCACGGTCGATCTCGCCGAGACCACCTTTGTCGACTCGCGCGGTCTCGCCACGCTCGTCGCGGCGCACCACCGCCTCGGCGGACAGCTACGCGTCGTCAACGTACGGCCCGAGGTGCGGCGCGTCTTCGAGATCACGAAGCTCGACGACGTCCTCCTGCGCGACAACTGACACCCGGCGCCGCGGCGCGCCCGGCGATGCGTCGTCTCCGGCGCGACCCTCGGTACCCTCGAGGTCGGCACGGAGTTTGCGAGCATGGACCGCCCCGCAACTGATCGGGTGTTTCGCCACGAGGCGCTGCTGTACGCGGGACTCGATGGCTTTCTGGCCGGTGTCGTGCCGTTCGTCCGGGCCGGCGTCGAGCACGCCGAGCCGGTCGCGGTCGTCGTGGGCCGCGCCAAGACACGCGCGCTGACCGAGGCGCTCGGTGACGACGCCGCCCACGTGCGGTTCGCCGACATGGAGGTCGTGGGCCGCAACCCGGGCCGGCTCATCTCGTTCTGGGACGACTTCGTGCGGGAGTTCGGACCGGCGGAGCGTCCGGTGCGCGGCGTCGGTGAGCCCGTCTCCCCCGCCCGGGGTCCCGACGAGCTCGTCGAGTGCTCCCGCCACGAGGCGCTCCTGAACGTCGCCTTCCGCGACTCCCCCTGGTCGCTGCTCTGCCCCTATGACGTGGACGCCCTCACCGCCGACGTCATCGCCGAGGCACGGGCGACACATCCGCTCCTCTTGGAGCACGGAGCGCACCGCCGCAGTCCGGAGCTGCGCACGCTCGAGGAGCTGGCCACGCCGCCCGACACCCCACTAGATCCACCGCCCGTCACCGCGACGATCGTGGCGTTCCACGACCGGGACTCGCTGCACGCCGCGCGCCGCGCCGCGACCCGCGCGGCACGCGCCGCGGGCTGCACCGCGACGGTGACGAACGACGTCGACCTGGTCGTCGGTGAGCTCGGGGCCAACACGATCCGCCACACGACATCAGGGCGCGGCGCCCTGTGCGTCTGGCCCGACGCCGAGTGGCTGGTCTGCGAGGTTCGCGACGACGGCTGGATCAGCGAGCCGCTGGCCGGGCGGGTGCGGCCCTCCGTCGACGCCTTGAACGGTCGCGGCCTGTGGCTCGCGCACCAGCTCAGTGACCTGGTGCAGCTGCGCACCGGCCCCGGCCGCAGTGTCGTGCGGGTGCGGTTCAGCCACGCAGCCCGCGACGCGTCCTCACCCGGCCCGCTGCGACGGGGCGGGCCGTCCGAGCTGTCGGGGCGGTAGAGCCGGTCGGGCGCCGGTCGGTCCTTCCTCGGCCGCCGAGCGATCGCGGATACGGTGCCCGGCGCCCACGCCCCTCCTCGGGGCCCGCACGGGAGCCGATGTGGACTTCGAGTTCTCCGCCGAGCAGGAGGAGCTGCGCCAGTCGGTGCGCCGCTTCCTCAACGCGCGTGCGTCCCTCACCGAGGTGCGGTCGTGGTACGCCGACGAGCGCGGCGTCCCCGACGAGGTGTGGCGTGGACTCGCCGACCTCGGCGTGATCGGGCTCCTCGCCCCCGAGGCGCAGGGTGGCGCCGGCCGCGGTCTCGTCGACGTGGCGGTGGTCGCCGAGGAGCTGGGCCGCGCCGTGTGCCCGGCCCCGTACCTCGCGACGGCGGTCGGCGCGGTGAGCGTCATCGACGCCCTCGACGGGTGGGCGGCCCACGCGTCCCTCGCGGCGCTCGCCACCGGGGAGCAGCGGGCGGCGGTGGCGTGCTTCGAGCCGCGACGCCGGGTCCAGTGGCGCGACCCAACCACGCACGCCGAACGCGCCGACGACGGCTGGCGGGTGACCGGGACGAAGGTGCACGTCGACGGCGGTCCGAGCGCCGACGTGCTGCTCGTCGTGGCCCGCGCCGGCGCCACCCCCGGCGTGTTCGCCGTCGCGGCGGGCGACGCCGACGTCACCGCGACGCCGACGGTCGACGGCACCCACACCGAGGCGACGGTCACCCTCGACGGGGCACCGGCGGCGCGCGTCGGCGACGGCGACGCCTCCGCCGCGCTGGCGGCGACGATGGACCGGCTCGCCGCGGCGGCCGTCGTCGACGGGGTCGGCGCCGCCCAAGCCGCCTTGGACCTGTCCGTCCGCTACGCGCAGGAGCGCCACCAGTTCGGCGTGCCGATCGGGTCGCTGCAGGCGGTGCAGCACCTGTGCGCCGACATGCTGCGCGCCGTCGAGATGGCCCGGGCCGCCGGCTACTACGCCTGCTGGGCGGCCGACGCGGCCCCGACGGCGGAGCGGCATCGGGCGGCGACGATGGCGCTGGCGTTCGCGGCCGACGAGCTCGCCGCCGTGGGCGCCGCGGCGGTCCAGGTCCACGGTGGGATCGGCTTCACGTGGGAGCACGACGTCCACCTCTTCTATAAGCGGCTGCTGACCCTCCAGCGCACCGGCGGCGGGAGCCTCGACCAGCTCGAGGAGCTGGCGGCGATCACCCTCGGGGTCAGCGGTGGGTGAGCAGCAGCGCGCCGGCGAGGGGCCCGCCGCCGGCGCACGCCACGCCGACCTCGGGGCGGCCGGGGACCTGCCGGTCGCCGGCCTCGCCCCACAGCTGGGTGCAGGCCTCGTGCAGGAACCCGAACCCGTGGAGGCGCCCGGCGGAGAGCTGACCCCCGTGCGTGTTGAGGGGCAGCACGCCGTCGCGGGCGATCCGCGTCCCGCCCTCCACGAACGGGCCTGACTCCCCCTTGCCGCAGAACTGCATCGCCTCGAGCCAGCACATGGTGATGAACGAGAACCCGTCGTACATCTCGGCGAGCTGCACGTCGCCCGGTGTGAGGTCGGTGCGGGTCCACAGCTGCGCGCCCGCGTCCTGGCAGGCCATCGTGGTCAGGTCGTAGTAGGCGTCCCATCCCGGCCGGCCGTGAAACGCCGTCCCGACGGCTTCGACGGCGATCGGGGTCTTGCGCAGGTCCGGGGCGGTGTCGGCCCGCGACACGACCATGGCCGTGCCGCCGTCGCAGGGGACGTCGCAGTCGAAGAGGCACAGCGGCGACGAGATCATCCGGGCCTCGAGGTAGTCGTCCATCGACATCGGGTCGCGGTAGATGGCTTTCGGGTTCAGCGCGGCGTTCTTGCGGGAGTTCAACGCGATCTGGGCCAGCTGCTCCCGGGTCGTGCCGAACTCGTGGAAGTGGCGGGACGCGAACATCGCGATCCACGTCGCGGCGGACGGCGCGGAGAACGGCAGGAGCCACTCCATGAACCCGCTGGCCCGGAACCCGCCGCTGCGGTTGTCCCCGCCCGGCATGACCGACGACCGGCCCTTCGTGCCCTGGGCGCTGCCCTCGTAGACGGTCCGGAAGCAGACGACGTGGCGGGCCAGGCCAGCCGACACCGCGAGGATGGCGTTCACCACCGCGCCCAGCTGGCCCGGCAGCTCGAGACCGCCCGCGTACCAGCTCAGGTTCAGGCGCAGCGCCTCCTGCACGTCGGTGACCCCGGCACCGGAGAAGCCCGACGGGTTGTCCATCCCGCCCGGGTACGTCGAGATGCCGTCGATGTCGGCGGTGGTGAGCCCGGCGTCGTGGATCGCGGCCAGACACGCGTCGACGGTGAGCTCGAGCGGGTCGCGGTACAGCCGTCGGCCGATGTCGGACTGCCCGACGCCGCTGAGGACCGCGCGGCGTTCCCCGACGAGGTCCAGGTCCATCACCGGCCTCCCGGCATCGAGCGGCTCGGGGCCGCGGCGCCGGTCACGACGCCGGCTCGAAGAGCGGGATCCACACTTCCTCCTCTACATGAGGCTCGAACACGACCTGGACGTCCAGGCCGATCCGCACGTCCTCGGGCGGGCAGCCGACGACGTTCGTCGTGAGCCGCAGGTCCTCCTGCTCGACGCAGCGGACGATGGCCAGCACAAACGGGGGCTCGAGCCCTGGCATCCACGGCTGGTAGTTCACCGAGTAGGCGAGCACCTCGGCACGTCCCGACACGGCCTCGACGCCGAGGTGCTTCGACCAGCAGCGGGGACAGATGACCGCGGGCGGGTGCAGGTAGTAGCCGCAGTCGAGGCAGCGCTGGAAGCGCAGCTCGCCGTCACGGCCGCCCTGCCAGAAGTGCGCGTTGCGGTCGGTGACCTTCGGCAGGATCCGGAACGGCACCTCACTCGTCGTCATCACCCTCCTCGAGCTCGGGGTCGTGCGCCGTTTGGTAGGCGCGCTTGGCGTGCGGGATCGCCTCGACCGCGGGCAGCAGCCCGAAGCCGGGGCACGTCAGCATGATCGATCCGAGGATCTCCTCCCACGAGGCGCCGACCTCCCGGGCCAGCCGGGTGTGGCGCTCCACCCCCGCGGGGTTGCGCAGGATGACGGTGCACGCCAGCCGGATCAGCTCGTGGGTGCGCCGGTCGGGGGCCGGCAGCGAGTCGAGCCGGCTCATCCAGGCGTTCTGGGCCTCGTGCAGCGCGGGGAACACGTCGTGGAGCGGCGCCTCGAACGGGAAGTTCCAGTCGTCGCGCTCCGGAGCCATCAGACGGGCACGAACACGGGGATGGTGACCTCGTCGTCGATCTCCCGGTACGCGACCTGGAGATCCATGCCGATCGTCAGCGCCGCCGGGTCGCAGTCCACCACGGTCGTCATGACGCGCGGCCCCTCGACGAGGTCGACCACCGCTGCCACGTACGGCAGCCGCTCGCGGAACGGCGGCAGGTCGTTGTGGTGCACGACCGACCACGTGTACAGCGCGGCCCGTCCGCTCGCGGGCTCCCAGGACACCGCGGTGCTCCAGCAGCGGGGACAGAACGGCCGCGGGTAGAAGTGGGCCGCGCCGCAGTCGGCGCAACGCTTGATGAGGAACTGCCCGGTGCGGGCGGCGTCCCAGAACGGCGCCGTCTCGTCATCGGGGGCCGGGAGATCGAAGCGCACGCCGACAACTAGCCGGCGGGCAGGGCGGCGACGGCTACCCCGCTCACCTTCGTCTCACCACCTTCGTTCACGACCGAGCAGTCGAGGTCGACGCGGTGCTCACCGTGCTCCTCGTACTTCTTCTTGACGGTGATCTTGGTGCTGAGCGTCTCGCCCGGCCAGGTCTGCTTCGTGAACCGGACCTTGTAGACGCGCAGGTTCCCGACGCCCACGTAGTCGGTGAGCGCCTTGCCGAGCATCCCCATCGTGAACATGCCGTGCCCGAACACGCTGGGCAGTCCCGCCGACGTGGCCTGGACCTCGTCGTGGTGCATCGGGTTGAAGTCACCGGATGCGCCCGCGTACCGGACCAGGTCCGTCCGGGAGAGCTGATGCGAGAACTCGGGGGCGGCGTCGCCCTCGTGCACGTCGTCGAAGCGCAGCGCTGAATCGGCCATGCGCGCAGCGTGGCCGGTCCCCGGCCGGGCTGTCAACTCACCCACGGGCTCGGGAACGACGACCGCCGACCGTGGCGGCACCCTCGCGCCGGCGTCCCGCAGGCCAGCGATCCGCGCCCATTAGCGTCGCGGCCGATGCCGATCGACCTCGCCGAGCTCCTCGACCCGGCGACGACCGCGGTGCTCACGATGGAGCTGCAACGCGGCGTGGTCGGCGACCGGGCGGTGATCCCGGCCCTGCAGTCCGAGGTGGCGCGCCGCGACGTCGTCGGCCACACGGCGCGGCTCGTCGCCAGCGCCCGCGCCGCCGGCGCCCACGTCGTGCACTGCGTCGCCGAGTTCCGGGCCGACCGCGCCGGGTCGAACGACAACGCCCCGATGCTGCGCGCCATCGCCAAGGGCGCGGCGCACCTCGTGGTCGGGACCGACTCGACCGAGGTCGTGCCCGAGCTCGGCCCCGCGCCGAGTGACCTCGTCGCGGCCCGGCGACATGGGCTCACCCCGTTCCCGGGCACCGACCTCGACCAGACACTGCGCAACCTCGGGGTCCGCACCCTCGTCGCCGCGGGTGTGTCGGTGAACATCGGCGTCACCGGCCTGGTGATGGTCGCGGTCGACCTCGGGTACCGCTGCGCGGTCGTCACCGACGCCGTCGCCGGCGTCCCCGCCGAGTACGCCGACGCCGTCCTCCAGCACACCCTGGCGCCGCTTGCCACGCTCGTCACCACCGAGCAGGTCTGCGCCGTGTGGGACGGCCGCTGACCGGCCGGACGGCCGCGCCCGGGTCGGGCTGCGCCTGACCTGGCCGAGCCGCCAGAATGCAGCCCCACATGGGGACCGCCGCCGACCTCGACTTCCACGCCTTGCTGCCCGGCAAGGTCGCGCTCATCACCGGCTCCGGGTCCGGGCAGGGCCGGGCGGCGGCTCGCCTGTTCGCGGCGCACGGCGCCCGGATCGTGGTCGTCGACATCAACGACGAGGGCGCCGCCGAGACCGTCCAGCTGCTCGAGGAGCACGGTGGCGAGGGCGTCGCGGTGCACGCCGACGTGGCGGAGCGGGGCGAGGTGGACCGGATGGTCGCCGCCGCGGTCGAGCGCTTCGGTCGCCTCGACGTCCTCTACAACAACGCCGCGGTGCAGATGAGCGGCCGCCTCGTCGAGTGCACCGACGAGGAGTGGGACCTCACGATCGCCACGAACCTGTCGGCGATCTTCTGGGCGTGCCGCGCCGCGCTCCCCCACCTCCTCGACGGGGACGGGGGCAGCATCATCAACACCGCGTCGACGCTCGGCCTCATCGGCTCGGAGGGCTACGCGGCGTACGGCGCGGCGAAGGCCGGCCTGGTGCTGCTCACCAAGCAGCTGGCCGTCGAGTACGGACCGGCCGTGCGGGCCAACGTGATCGCGCCCGGGTCGATCGACACGCCCCGGTTCCGCAAGGTGCTCGACAAGACCCCCGGGGCGGCCCAGTTCGTCGAGGGTCTCACCCACACGATCCCGGTCCGGCGGCTCGGGCTCGCCGAGGACGTCGCCGCGATCGCGTTGTTCCTCGCCAGCGACCAGTCGGCCTACGTCAGCGGCGCGGTCGTGCCCGCAGACGGTGGCCTGGCGGCGCTGCGATGACGCGGGTCGCGCTCGTCACCGGCGGCGCCGCCGGGCTCGGTGAGGCCATCGCGCACCGCCTCGCCGTGGACGGCGCCGCGGTGGTCGTCGCCGACGTCGACGCGGCCGGCGCCGAGCGCGTCGCCGCGTCGATCACCGCCCACGGTGGCACGGCGGCCGCGGTGCCCTGTGACGTGACCCGCACGGCCGACGTCGAGGCCGCGGTGCGGGCCGCCGCCGACCTCGGGCCGTTGCGCACCCTCGTGCTGTCCGCCGCGATCGAGAGCCGCCAGAGCGTCCTCGAGTGCAGCGACGAGGACTGGCAGACGGTCCTCGACGTCGACCTGAAAGGCCCGTTCCTCTGCATGCGGGCCGCGATCCCCGTCATCGCCGCGAACGGCGGCGGCTCGGTCGTGGCGCTCGGCTCCACGCTCGGGCTGATCGTGGCGCCGGGCCACCCCGCCTACTGCGCGGCGAAGGGCGCCCTCGTGAACCTGTGCAAGCAGGCGGCCATCGAGCACGCCGGCGACGGGGTGCGGGTCAACGTCGTCGCCCCGTCCGCCACCGACACCGGCCTGTTCATCCGGTTCTCCGAGATGGCACCCGACCCGGCCGGGATGCGCCGGCGGATCGCGGAGCTGAACCCGATGCATCGGCTCGGCACGGCCCGCGAGGTGTGCGACGCGGTCGCGTTCCTCGCGTCGGACGCCTCGACCTACACGAGCGGCGCGGTGATCCCGATCGACGGGGCGCTCGCCGCCCGGCGCATGTGACCCCGACCGTGCACGGCGACGGCATGGCGGTGCTCGACGCCGACGCGCACGTCGTCGAGCCCGGGACGCTCTTCGCGACGTGGACGCCCGCCGGCCGCGCGGTGATGGACCTGCCCGCCACGACCCCCGTCGAGCTGTGCGGCGACTCGTCGCGTGTCGCCGACCAGCTCGAGCACGGCTTCGACGCCCCGTCGTACCTGCGGGCCATGGACGCGCAGCGCATCGACGCCGCGGTCCTGTTCCCCTCGATCGGGCTGTTCGTGCCGTACCTGCCCGAGCTCGACAACGGCGAGGCCGCGGACGCCTGCCGGGCCTACAACGAGTGGGTGGCGCAGTACTGCGCCACCGACCCGGCACGGCTCGCCGCGATGGGCGTGGTGCCGCAGCGGGCGCCGACGCTCGCCGCGGCAGCGGTGCGACACGCCGCGACGCTCGGCCTCGTCGGCGTGCTGGTCCGCCCGAACCACGTCGCCGACGTCTACCTCGACGACCCGGCGTTCGATCCGCTCTACGACGCGCTCGAGGAGACCGGCCTCGTCCTCGGCGTGCACGAGGCGCTCGGCGTGCGGGCCCCGACGATCGGGCGGGACCGCTTCGAGGGGTTCGCCGCCCGACACGCCTGCTCGCATCCGCTCGAGCAGATGACCGCCGCGGCCGCGATCCTGCTCGGCGGGGTCTGCGAGCGGCACCCGGCGCTGCGGGTGGCGTTCCTCGAATCCGGGACCGGCTGGCTGCCGTACTGGCTGGCCCGCCTCGATGAGCACCACGAGTGGGCCCGCGACGGGGAGTGCGCCGGGCTGACCCTGCGACCTAGCGAGTACTTCGCGCGCCAATGCGTCATTTCGTCCGACCCCGAGGACCGCCTCGCGGCGTTCACGATCGGCCGGATTGGGGCAGACCACGTGATGTGGGCCAGCGACTTCCCGCACCCGGACGCCGCGTTCCCGGGCGCGCTCGACGAGTTCCTCGAGCACCTCGACGGCGTCGACCTGGCGACCGACGGTCGGCAGGTGCTCTGGGACACGCCGGCTCGCTTCTACCGGCTCGGGGACCGCTTCGGCCCCGCCGCCGCCTGAACGGGCGGACGCGACGCCGGCGGGCCCCCGCCGGCGGGTCGCGCGTCGCGCGTATCACCCTCGGGCTGCTCGTCGCGGTGGGCGTCCTGCTCGGCGGCGCGGTCGCCGCCCGCCCGGCACGCGCGCAGCCGTCGACGTCACCACCCGTGGGGATCGACCCGCGCCTGTACGTGATCGGGGACTCCGTGCTCCTCGGCGCCCACGACGCGATCGTCGCCCAGCTCAGCGGCTGGTCGGTCACCGTGTGGGCCCAAGAGGGCCTCTCGACGCTCGGCGCGGCGTCGATCGTGACCGCCAGCCGCGCGGTGATCGGCGACGTGGTCGTCGTCGCGCTCGGCAACAACGACGTGGGCAACCCGGCGACGTTCGGGCAACGCATCGACGGGGTCATGACAGCCATCGGGCCGGTGGCACGCGTCATCTGGGTGAACCTCCGGGAGTTCGCGTCGTGGGTGCCCGCGATGAACCAGCAGCTGGTCCTCGCGACGGCGCGGTGGCCGAACCTCCGCATCGCCGACTGGGACTCGGTCGCCACGCCGAACCCGGCGCTCGTGTACCCCGACGGGCTGCACCTCACCCCGGCGGGGGCGACGGCGATGGCGCAGCTCATCGGCCAGGAGATCGATGCGTTCGTCCGGGAGCGGGTAGCCGGGTCGACGACCACGACCACCACGACCCCGTCGAGCGCGACGACCCGTCCACCGGGGCGGCATCGACGCGCGCGGGCGTCGGCGCGCTGACTGGCTGAGCCTGTTCGGGAGCGGCTGACGCCCGACGCCCGGACGGTGCGGCGGCGGCTGGGCGGCGGGGGGCGGCGGCGGAAAACGGCGATCGCACGGTACCCTGCCGTCGTGCCCAGCAAGAGCAAGTCGCGCCAGACCCGCCGCTACACGGCAGCGCGGCCCAAATCGGGCGCGGCGTTGGCGAAGGCCCGCAAGAAGGCCGCGTGGCGCAAGATGGGCGGCGGACGCCAGCGCGCCACCTGGCCGTGGGCGCTGGCCCTCACCGTCGTGATCGTCGGCGGCATCGTCGGGATCGTGGCCTCGAGCGGATCGTCGAACTCGTCCAGCTCGTCGTCGTCGAACCCGGGGAGCCCGGGTCCGGCGATCGCCACCGTGGCCAGCTTCGACAACAACTCGCCGGGCACCACGGTCGACGGGATCAAGTGCACCACGAACGAGCAGCTCGCCTACCACGTCCACTCCCATCTCGCGATCTTCGTGAACGGCAAGGCGATGGGCATCCCGATGGGCATCGGGATCGCGCCACCCCGCCAGACCCAGGCGGGCGCCACCGGCGACTTCGTCGTGGCCGGGACCTGCTTCTACGAGCTGCACAGCCACACCGCCGACGGGGTGATCCACATCGAGTCGCCGACGCAGGGCAAGACGTACACGCTCGGCGACTACTTCGACATCTGGCACCAGCCCCTCAGCGCCACCCAGGTCGGGCCGGTCCACGGGACCGTCATTGCCTACGTCAACGGGCAGCGATTCACCGGGAACCCGCGGGCCATCCCGCTCGGCGCGCACGTCGTGATCCAGCTCGACGTGGGCAAGAACGTCGCGCCGAAGCCCTACACGTTCGCGTCCGGCCTCTGACCCGTCGCGCCCGGACGGGCGAGCTCACCCGGGCGGGACGCCGGCGTCGCGGGCCGTGCTGAGGAACTGCCGGGAGAGCATCCGCGCCTGGTCGACGCGGGGCATCGCCGAGAGCAGGGCGTAGCCGTCCCGCCCGGGTCCGGGCATCAGCTCCATCTCCTGGCCGAGCGCGTCGACGACCTCGCGGGCGCACCAGCTCGGGCGCGACCGGCGGGTGGGGCAGCGTGTCGGGGTCGTGGTCGAAGGAGCGGCGGAAGTTCGGGGTGTCGATCGCCGGGCCGACGACCCCGAGCACGTCGACGCCCCGCGACCGCCACTCCAGGTGCAGCGCCTGGGCGAGGGTGAGCTGGAACGCCTTCGTCGCCGAGTAGACGGCGAGGCCCGCGGTGCCGGCCACGCCGGCGCCCGAGCTCATGAGGATCACCCCGCCGTGCCCCCGCTCGACCATCGGGCGCCCGTAGTGGTCGCACACCGCGAGGACGCTCGTCACGTTCACCGCGACCTGGTGGAGGGCGTCGTCGTGGCCCTCGTCCTCGAACCGGCCGATGAAGTCGGCGGTCCCGTTGTGGATGACGACGCCGATGTCGAGCCCGTCGGTGACGGCGCGGAGCCGGTCGAGCAGGTCGGGGGCGCCGAGGTCGGCGGTGACGGGGCGCGCGTCGACCCCGTGCTCGTCGTGCAACGCGGCGGCGACGTCGGCGAGCGGTGCCGCCCGCCGGGCCGCGACGACGACGTGCACGCCGCGTCGGGCCAGCTCGTGGGCGTACGCCGCGCCGAGACCCTCGGAGGCGCCGAGCACGAGGCCCCATGGGCCGTACCGCGGCGCGAAGTCGGTGCTCGGCTGCTCCACGGCTCCCTCCCGTCGTTGGACCGCGGCACGCGCGGCGAGTCGTGGCCGAGCCTAGAAGGCCGGCCCGAGCGGCCCTCGGGGCGGGCCTTCTAAGGTCCCCGCAGCGAAGCGGAGCGTGCGATGAACCGGGACCAGCTGGCGTCGATGTTCGATCTCACCGGCCGGGTCGCGATCGTGACCGGCGGGACGCGAGGGATCGGCCGGGCGCTCGCCGAGGGGTTCGTCGCGGCCGGCGCGCGGGTCGCGGTCGCCAGCCGCAAGGCCGATGCGTGCGAGGCGACGGCGCGGGCCCTGTGCGAGCAGGGCGGCACCGCGGTGGGGGTCCCGACCCACATGGGGGACCTCGACGCGGTGGGCACGCTCGTCGAGCGGACGGTCGACACGTTCGGCCGGCTCGACATCGTGGTGAACAACGCGGCGACGGCGCTGCGCGAGGACCTCGGCCGGTTCTCCGCCGAGGCGTACACGAAGTCGATGGACGTGAACCTGCGCGGCCCGGTCTTCCTCGTCGAGGCGGCGCTCCCCCACCTCGAGGCGAGCCCGTCCGCGGCGGTCCTCAACGTGCTCTCCGCCGGCGCGTTCCTGTTCTCGACGTTCACCGCCACCTACTGCGCGGCGAAGGCCGCGCTCCACTCCTTCACCCGGTCGTGGGCCGCCGAGTTCGCCGCGGCGGGCATCCGCGTCAACGCGCTCGCGCCCGGCACCGTGCTCACCGACATGGTCGACCACCTGCCTCCCGACGCCCAGGAGCGCATGATGAAGGCCGCGTACCTGCGTCGGGCCGCCACCCCCGACGAGATGGTCGGCCCGGCGCTGTTCCTCGTCTCCGACGCCGCGAGCTTCGTGACCGGCCAGGTCGTGATCGCCGACGGCGGCCTCGTGCCCCGCTGAACCGTTCCCTGGAGGCCTGATGCCGGTCGTGCTCGTGGAGCGACTCGATTCGCACGTGACGCGCCTCACCTTGAACCGACCCGATCGGCTCAACGCGATGGACCACGACCTGGTCGCCGCGCTCCACGACGCCCTGGACGCCGTCGCCGGCGACGCCGAGACGCGGGTCGTGATCCTGGACGGGGCCGGCCGCGGGTTCTGCTCCGGCCTGGACCTGAAGGACTGGGGTGCGGCGCCGACACCGGGTGAGCACCCGCACGCGCGGGTCGGGGTCGGCTTCCAGGAGTTCATCGCCGGCCTCACCGAGCACGTGCGCCGGACCCCCCAGATCGTCGTCGCCGCGGTGCGCGGCGCGGCGTACGGGGGCGGGTTGGCGCTCGCGTGCGCCTGCGACCTGCGGATCGCGGCCCGCTCGGCGCGCTTCTGCTCGGCGTTCATCCGCACCGGGCTCACCGGCACCGACATCGGGATCAGCTACCTGCTGCCCCGCCTCGTCGGCGCCGGCCGGGCGCTCGACATGATCGTGACCGGCCGCGAGGTCGACGCCGACGAGGCCGAGCGGATGGGTCTCGTCACCCGCCTCGTCGCCGACGACGACCTCGACGAGGCCGCCCTCGAGCTGGCCCGCGGGATCGCCGGGTTCACCGCGACGGGCCTGGTCATGACGAAGGAGGTGTTCTGGCACAACGTCGACGCCTCGACGTTGGCCGCCGCGCTCGCCCTCGAGAACCGCAACCAGGCGATCGCCGGCCGCACCCCCGAGGTGCAGGAGTACATCCGGGCCTACCGCACCCGGTTCGGCCACCCGCCGGAGGGCTGAGTGGCGCCCCGCGCTCGTCGTCGGCGGGACCGGCCCGACCGGGATCTGGATCGTCCACGGGCTCGTCGAGCGCGGCTTCGACGTCACGATCCTGCACCGCGGGCAGCACGAGCGCGCCGAGACCCCGGCGGGCGTGACACACCTGCACCACGACCCCTACGACGAGGCCGACCTCGCCGCGGGGATCGCCGGCCGCAGCGACGACGTCGTGGTCGGCATGTACGGGCGGCTCCGCCGACTCGCGGCGCTCACCGCCGGCTCGACCGGCCGGTTCATCTCCGTCGGCGGCGTCCCAGCGCACCGGGGCTGGATGAACCCGTCGCTGTACGACCCGGCGGGGGTGCCCGTCCCGATCGGCGAGGACGGCCCGACGGTGCGCGACCCGGCCGACGACGAGAAGGGCTACCGGGTGGCGCGCACCGAGGAGCAGGTGTTCGAGCATCACCCCGACGCGGTGCATCTCCGGTACCCGTACGCGTACGGCCCGTACCAGCTCGTGCCGCGGGAATGGTCGATCGTGCGGCGCGTCCTCGACGGCCGGACCCGGATGATCATCCCCGACGACGGGCTGACGCTGCACCATCACGGCTACACGGTGAACCTGGCCCACGCCGTGCTGCTCGCCGTCGACCAGCCCGACCGCGGCGTCGGGCAGGTGTTCAACGCCGGCGACGAGGAGGTGCTCACCCTCCGCCAGGTCGTCGAGCTGGCCGCCGGCGCGCTCGGCGCCGACCTCGAGCTCGTGTCGATGCCCGCCGATCTCGCCGTCCCCGCCCGGCCGCTGCTCACCCAGCCGAGCGCCACCCACCGGGTGCTCGACCTCACACGGATCACGACGACGCTCGGGTACCGCGACGTCGTCCCCGCCCGCGAGGCCGTCGCCCACACCGCCCGCTGGCTCGCCGCGCATCCCGTCGAGCGCGGCGGCACCGAGGAGACGGTCCTCACCGACCCGTTCGACTACCCCGCCGAGGACGCGCTCATCGACGCGTGGCGACGCGCCCGCGACGGCCTCCCAACGGTGCCCTTCGACCCCGAGCCCGGGTACGGGCTCGCGTACAGCGGCCCCGGCGGGCGGCCCCGCAGCCGACCGACGTTCGCCTAGCTCAGGCCGGTCGGGTCTCCGGCAGCGCGACGAGCGGGATCCGCCGCTCGGTCTTGCCCTGGTAGGTGTCGTACCAGGCCCGGTCCGCGACGAGCAGCGCCCAGACCTCGTCGTACTCGTCGCCCTCGAGGATCACCGGGGCCGACCAGAACTGGCCGCCCTGCACCCGGACCAGCACCTCCGGGTTCGCGGCGCGGTCCGCCAGGTTGCGGTACCACTGCGGGTGCTCGGGGGCGCCGGCGAACGACGCCACCACGACGCGCCGGCCCTGCGGGTCGCGCCACGTCGGCAACGCCACCGGATGCTCCTTCCCCGTCGTGCGACCGACGGTGCGGAGCAGCACGTGGTGCATCCCGGCCTGCTGCCAGACGGCGTCGTCGTCGCTCGTCTCCATCGCCGCGACGTGCATGCGGCTCAGCTTCGGGATCTCGTCGAGGGGTGGGGTGTCCCAGACCTGCTCGACGTGCTGGCTCTCGGTCATGACCCGACGGTATCGGACCGCGCCGCGGCGCGGCCCGGTCAGCCGAGCGCGTCGGCGAAGCGGTCCCGGTGGGCGTCGAACCACGCCTGGCGCCGCTCGTAGCGGGCCCGGCCGCCCATCTGCTCCCACATCTTGATGAACGCCGGCTCGCCGCGGGCGACGCGCCGCTCGACGAGCCCGCCGACCGGGTTCATCGAGTCGGCGATGATTATGAGGAACTCGTCGCGGCCGGCCGGTAGCCCGTACGCGTCGGCGACGACCCGCAAGCGGGTGAACGGGTCGGTCACCGTGGGACGGAGGCGTGCCGCGTCCTCGGGGGCGTCGAGCGGGACGTTCATCTTCGCGAGCTGCGTGAGGTCGTAGAGGGGTCGGCCCGGCGCGGCGAACTCGAAGTCGAGCAGCGCGACCGCGACCCCGTCGCGGTACACGACGTTCTCGGGGCACACGTCGTTGTGGCACACCACCGGGCCGCCGCCGGCCGGGTCGGCCAGCTCGTCGCTCCACGTCACGCCGACCGGCGGGACGAACCCGGCCGCGGCGTCGTGGTAGCGGCGCAGCAGCGCGGCCGTCGACGCCAGCACCGCGTCGGTCTGGGACCAGGCGGGGAACGGCGGGTACGGCACCGCGCCGTCGATGAAGACGAGCCGCTCCCGGCCGTCGGGGTCGACGCCCACGACCTCCGGGACGCCGTCGAAGCCGGCGGCGCGCAGATGGCGCAGCAGCGCGTGGATGGCCGGGGTGTGCGGGCTCGTCGGTCGCAGCACGTGCGCGCCGACGCGCACCACCGCGCCGGCGTTGCCGACGCCGCCCGCCAGCACCTCCTCGGACTCGGCTCGGCCCGCGGCGTCACCCGAATCGGGGCCGCCCGTCACCGGGTCGGCGCGCCCCGCCCGGTCGGCGCCGTGGCCGTCACCCGGCGGCGGGTTCGGCGTCGCAGTGCCCGGCATGCGACGGCGCGACGTCGAGCGCGGGGTTGCGCTCGAAGAACCCGACCGGGCTGAGGACGAACCCGGCGTACTCGACGGGCATCACCGGCCAGTCCTCGGGTCGCACGAAGTGCGTGACCCCGAAGCTGAACCAGCAGACGACGTCGCGGTCGGCGATCGGCCGGTCCGCGCTCGTCCAGGCAGGCAGCCCGTCGTCGCCGGCGTGCTGGTTCGGGAACTCGCCCGCCGCCCGGCGCTCCTCCCGGGCGTAGGGGGTGACCCAGAGGTTGTGCCGGGCGAACGCGGCACGGTGCGCGACGCTCGACTCGGGTTGGGCGAGCATCGTCGGCGTCGACATCGTGGGCAGGAGCCGGTACCCGACCGGCGCGCCGAGCCGGTTCGTCGACGTCGGGTTCACGACCCGCCAGTGGCGGCTCGTCGCCGCGTTCGTGTCGCGCTGCGCCGCCGCCTCGGTGGTGAGCGGTGTGGCCTGCTGGCGGAACGCGTTGCCGAGTGGGTTCTCCGGGCCGATCGGCACGGGCGCGGCCTCGACCTCGTACACCGTGTTCGTGGTCCCGTCGACGTCGAGGTCGAGACGGGCGTTGAACAGGTGCTGATGGTGCGGTGCGGCGAGCCCCGGCGCGATCACGTTGGCGAACTCCGACGTCGCGCCCGGCTCGATGGCCATCGTGGACACGATGCCGGTGAGCTTCACCTCGAGCTGGATGTTGCCGTCCTGGTAGAAGTACCAGTAGAAGCCGTACTCGTAGTTCCCGACCGTCGCGATGAAGCTGACGACGAGGCGGCGGGAGCGGCGCACCTCGCTCGTGTCGCCGTGCAGGTCGTGGTGCTTCCAGAGGATCCCGTAGTCCTCCTCGTGCATGCAGATGGCGTTCTCCACCGCGTACGGGGCGCCCTGCTCGTTGACCAGCAGCCCGTCGAAGTAGTGGATGACCCCGAGGCAGTCACACCCGAGGGTGAGCGAGTTCGCCATTCGGCCGAGCCCCCACTCCCCGGCGTCGAACGCGTTCTTCCAGCCGTGCCCCGGCCCTGGGTCGCCGTACGGGACGACCATCTCCGAGATCGACGCCCGGTAGAGCACCGGCCGGACCCGGCCGGCGTCCTCGTAGCCGACGGTGTGGAGCACCAGACCCTCGTAGGGATCGAAGCCGACGCGGAACGACCAGCGCTGCCAGCGCACCGCGTTGCCGTCGACCTCGAAGCTCGGGCCCTCGGGCTGGGTGATGTCGAGGGGCCGCAGGTCGGTCCGGGCCGGCCCGACGTCGGCGGGCAGGTAGCCGCCCCGCTCGGGGGGCAGCGGCACCACCCCGTGGTCCTGCACCTCGATGACCTCGTTGGCGCCCATGTCGAAGAACGCGACGAGCCCCTCGATCGGGCGCGCGTACCCGTTGTCCGTCGGTGACTCGCGCAGGTACGCGATGCACCGGGAGATCCGCCGGCCGTCCTCGAGGTCCAACCCGAAGTTGCCGGCCGGCCACGGGTCGATCTGCACCTGCGCCGGGTCGTCGATGCCCCGTCGGTGCAGCGCCGCGACCCACTCCGGGTGCTCCGGGAGCGTGAGGATGGCGTTGAGTGATTCCCCGAACAGCAGGGCGGGTCGCATCCCCTCGTACACGCGGACGTCACGCACCGCGCCGGCGCTCACCGACACGACCGCCTCGAGCAGCTGGAGGCTCGGACCGGGCGCGGCGAGGATCCGCACGGACCGGTCCACGGGGTCACCCGGCTGCCAGGCGGCGACCACCTCCTTCTCGGGCTCGTCGAGCACGACGTGGACGACGCGGGCATCCTCCGCGAGGTGCCCCGCGGCCCGGAGCAGCTCGACGGCCTGGGTCACCTCGTCACCGCGCAGCATGTCGAGCGGGTGCGGCGTCGTCAGGACCGTTGCGCTCATCGCCGGCACCTCCCGGGCGGTCCGCGACGTCAGGTGACGTCACGGCGAAGGTAGCGAATCTCCAGGGTCAGGAGCGGCTCCACGATGACCACCGGGATGTCGCGCTCCGTGCGGGTCTGATACTGCCCGTGGCCGGGGTGCGCCTCGACGATCTGGGGCCGGGGGTCGCCGTCCGTCACGGGTGCGGTCAGCATGGTCGTGCGGCGCTTCCCGGACTGGCGGCCGACGGTGGCCAGCTGCACGACCGGCAGGCCCAGGCCGCGCCCGCCGACCCGGCCGCGGCTCACGGAGTCGAGGGCGCGGTGCAGGTCCGACACGAGCCGGGCGGCGAGATCCTTCGCGGTCGCGTCCACGCCCGGAACGTCGGAAGCCGGCCCGGGCGAGGCACGTAGCCTGGCGCCGCGGTTACCGGCCGGCGGCCTGGCGTTCGAGGAGGACGCGGGGGTGGCGGCCGTCGACGTAGCCGAGGAAGGGCGGATACACGTTGTAGCCGAGGAGCTCTTGGAGGCGGACGGCGAGATCCCGCGCCTGGTCGGGCGGCACCGCGAGGACATGGTTCTCGACGGGACGCAGCCACGACGCGCCGTAGTGGAGGACGACGCCGAGGCGGCTCGCGTCGGAGCGGTTCGCGCCCCCGCCGTGCCACACCTGGCCTGAGTACAGCAGCGCCGTGCCGGCCGGCATCTCGACGGTCACGGTCGGCGTCGTCGGGGTGGGCTGCTCGTCGATCCAGTGGTGGCTGCCCGCGACGATCCGGGTGGCGCCGTTCGCCGCGGTGAAGTCCTGCAGCGGCCACATGACGTTGACCACGAGCTCGGGGTGCGGGCGCGGGACCGGGTAGATCGCGTCGTCGGGGTGCAGCGGCTGGGCGACCTCCCGCGGTCCGATCGAGATCCCCGCCGGCGCGCTGAGCTGGTAGTGGCCGAGGACGCGGTCGAGGACGCCGAGGACGGTCGGGTGCAGCGCGAGCTCGTCGAGTGACCGGGTCTTGGCGAACAGCGCGTAGACGCGCCGGGTGCGACGACCCTCGAAGTCGTCACGCCCGAGCGGCGTCGTCTCCGCCAGCGTCGTGAGCTCGGCGCGCGCCCACGCCACCTGCTCCGGGGTGATGGCGTCGGGGATCGTCGCGTAGCCCGCCGCGTCGAGCTCCGCCACGATCGCCTCGACCGTCAGGTCCTCCGCACCCACCGCGCTCCTTCCCTAAGGGAAGATCCGCTGCTACTCTAACCTTCCACAAGGGAGTGTCAAGGTGCCGACGCCGCTCAACGCCACCCAGGGTTCCGTGCTCGGGTTCCTCCACGACGGCCCGATGACGGGATGGGACATCCTCCAGCAGGTCGAGCGCGGGCTCGCCCGGTTCTGGAACGTCACGCCGAGCCACGTGTACCGGGAGCTGCGCACCCTCGAGGAGCGGCACCTGATCAAGGCGCACACGCCCGGCGTGCGGGACCGCGTGCCCTACTCGATCACCGCGGCGGGCCGTCGGGCGTTCCAGCAGTGGATCGACCAGCCGCCGGGTGCCGAGCAGATCCGGTTCCCGCTGCTGGTGACGCTCTGGTTCGGACGCCACGTCGACCCGGCGCGCCTCCACCGGTTCCTCGACGACAGCCGCGACGAGCACGCCCGACGCCGGGCGCGGTACGAGGAGCTCGCCCGCGCCGGCGGGACGACCGACCCGGCACGGGACGCCGTCGTCGGCTTCGGCATCGCGTACGAGGCGGCGGTCGTGGCGTGGCTCGACGACCTGCGCCGCCGCGACGTAGCGACGGCCGACCAATCAGCGGCGCGGTAGCCCCGCCTCAGACGGTCTGGGGCGGCCGCGGCGGGTTGGCGCGGGGTCGGGTGAACTCGAAGACGCCCGGCTGCTCCGAGATGACCTGCAGGGCGTCCCACAGCCGAATCGCCGCGTCGCCGGTCGGCGCGGGCGCCATCACCGGGCCCTTGAACCCGTGCGGCGGGTCGGCCCGCACGACGATCGTCGGCGTCTGGGTCTTCGGGCCGCCGAACGCGTACGCGACCTCCATCGCCTCGACGATCGGCGAATCCCATTTCGCGTCGTCGGCCGCGTCCACGAGGGCGGCGTCGAGCCCCGCCCCGGCCACGCACGCGGCGAGCAGCCCGTCATCCGGCCGGAAGCCCCGGGCGAAGAAGCGTCGGCCCCACTCGGTGTAGAGCCGATCGACCGCCTCGTCACCGGCCGCGACGCGCGCGGCCTCGAAGATGCGCAGCAGGCGATGCGAGAGCACATGGGCGGCGAGGACGACCTCGCGGCGGTCGTCCGGCACGGTGGGCGCCACGCCGTAGTCGTCGCGGATCTCGAGGCAGTACGACTGCCAGGTCACCGCCAGGTCGCGCTGCGGCGCGACCTCGCGGATCCAGCACGCGGTGATCCACGCCCACGGGCAACTCGGGTCGACGTAGAACTCGACGTTCGTCACTCGTCACCAGCGTACCGACCCACCGGCGACCCCTCCCCCACTACCGTCCAGCACGCCGCCGACGCGGCATGCGACACGACCACCGCCGCCAGGGAGCTCGTCATGGACAGCGTGGAGCGTCTCGAAGCGATCGAGGACATCACCCAGCTCAAGGCCCGCTACTTTCGATGCCTGGACACCAAGGACTGGGTCGGCTTCGCCGCGGTGTTCACACCGGACGCGCGCATGGACATGTCCGGTGAGCTGCGCGGCCGCTCCCGACCGGGCGAGGGCATCACGACCGGGAACCAGGAGATCGCCGCGTTCGTCCGCCGCATGGTCGGCAACGTGACGACGGTGCACCACGGCCACACCCCCGAGATCGACGTCACCTCCCCGACCACCGCGACCGGCATCTGGGCGATGGAGGACACGCTGCGCTGGCCCGACGGCGGTCCCCTCACAGCCATGCACGGCTACGGCCATTACCACGACGCGTACGAGAAGGTGCAGGGGCAGTGGCGCATCCGGTCCACGACGCTCACGCGCCTGCGCGTCGACGTCGACACCGCCCACGCCTCGGACCGCTGAGCCGCGTCGCGGTCACCGCCGACGCGTTCACTCGTCGTCGGCGTCCAGCACGCGTTCGATGAACGCGGACTTCGCGTCGGTGTACCCCTCGCGGTCGTCGCGGAAGCGGGCGGCGAGGGATCGCTTCAGCGCCGCGTAGGCGCGCCGCGTCGCGGGGTCGGCTCGCAGGCGGTCCCGGAACTGGAGGTAGCGGCACCACTGCCGATCCCCGAAGCGCACCGCGTGCAGGTGGGCGAGGCGGTGGTGTGGCCGGTCGCTGAGCACGAGCACGAGCCCGCCCGCCTCACCGGCGTCGCCTCGGTACTCGTAGCCCAGGCTCTGCAGCGCGTCGGTGGCCACGGCCGGGTCGGCGGTGGCGGTCAACCCGACGGCGAAGTCGAGGATGGGCTTCGTGGCGAGCGCGGGGACGGCGCTCGAGCCGATGTGCTCGACCGCGACCACCAGCGGTCCGAGGCGGTGGCGGATCTCGTCGGCGAGACGAGCGGCCAACCGGTCCCACTGCGGCGCGGGGTCGACGAGCGCCACCTCGCCTTTCGTGAGGCCGAGCGTGGCGTAGCGGTCCGGCAGCCGCCGCTCGTAGCGCGCGACGTCGAGCGCCCAGGACGGCTCCGTGAAGTCCCGGTAGCCGACCAGCCGATACCCCGCCCGCTCGTAGTAGTCGCGCAGGGCCGGGTTGTTCCGCACGCAGTCCAGGCGCGCCCGCGTGCGACCGCTGTCGGCGATCCACGACTCGCTCCACGACAGCACGGCACGTCCCAGCCGCTCGCCGGCGGCGGCTGGGGCGACGACCAGCATGTGGATGTAGCCCGCCAGGTCGTCGCGGGGACCCCACACCATCCGGTCCCGGGACGTGATCGCCACCATCGCGACGAGCTGCCCGTCGCGGCGCACGAGGTAGACGTACCCCGCGGCGATGCGATCGGCGATCCAGTCGACCGGGATCTCCCCCGGCCGCCACTGCTCAATTCCCCGCGCCGTCAGGCGGGCCGCCGCCTCGTCGCGCAGACCGAGGACGGCGTCGGCGTCGGTCGGCTCGGCGCGCACGACGTCACACTCGCCGTTCGGGGTGCGGATCACGTCGACACCGGCGCGCATACCGGTCCCAGCATGACGCTCCACCGGGTCGGGCGGCTCCGCTATTCGGCCGCCGCCAGCAAGCGCTCGAGCGCGCCCCGTAGCCCGGCTTGGAGCTCGCCGTGGTCCGCCGCCGAGAACGGCACGCTCGCGCGGACCTCTCCGGGGTACTTCCACACGGGCCCGGTCCGGTACTCGTCGGGTTCGTCGCGGAACCGCGGCCAGACGTGGGCGTGCAACGCCGGGTCGGTGTTGCCGAGGATCTCGTAGTTGACGCGGGCGCACGACGTGGTGTCGAGGAGCGCCTGGCCCAGCAGCGACATGTCGAGCAGGAACCGGGCGCGCGCGCCGTCCTCGAGGTCGGTCAGGTGGTCGACCGTCGGGTCGGCGAGCAGCAGCGAGTAGCCGGGGAGGAACTGGTTGTCGCCGAGCACGGCCCAGCCGGAGGGCATCCGGGCGAGCAGCGTGGGATTGGCACCGGCGCGGCAGCGCGCGGCGCGCTCGTGGACGATCGTCGGATGCGGCGCCATGCGGCCCTCGAACGTAGCCCGGTTCGGCCGGAGGGCAGCGGGGCGCGGCCTTGACCGCGGCGTGCGCTCGGACATCATGGCGTGGTGGAGGCGCCCGGCGATCCGAGTGACCTGCTCCATCGCCCCGCGGCGCTGGCGCGGTCCTTCGACCGGATCTCGGAGGACTACGACGCCCGACCCGGGTATCCCCGCCGGGTCTTCGACCTGCTCGTGGAGCGGTGCGGGCTCGGCACGGGGTCTCGGGTCCTCGAGGTCGGCGCGGGCGTCGGGCAGGCCACCCTGCCCATGCTGGATCTCGGCGCCGCCGTCACGGTCGTCGACCCGGGCGCGGCGCTCATGCGCCGCCTCGCCGAGCGAGCCCGAGGGCGCGACCTCGAGATCATCGTGGCCGAGTTCGAGCGCGCCTCGCTGCCCGCGTCGTCCTTCGACCTGGTCGCGTCAGCGACCGCGTTCCATTGGGTCGACCCGACCGTCGGGATCGCGCGGTGCGCCCATGCGCTGCGGCCGTCCGGCTGGCTGGCGCTCTGGTGGACCCTGTGGGGGAACCCCGACCGACCCGATCCGTTCCATGACGCCCTGGAGCCGATCCTGCGCGCGAAGGCGCCGCAGCTCCTGACCCCCGAGGCGCAACCCCGCGCCTACCGGCGGGACCTCGCGGCGCGGGCCGCCCACATCGACGCCAACGGCGCGTTCGGTCCCGTCGAACAGGACGTCATCGACTGGGACGGCGTCCACGACCCGGTGACGCTCCGACGCATCTTCGCGACGTTCGCCTCTTGGATCGTCCTCCCCGACGCGCTGCGCGCCGAGCTGCTGGGCGACGTCGAGCGGCTCGCGGGCGACCAGTTCGCCGGGACCGTCCGCCGGCCGTATCAGACGGTCACCTACCTGGCGCAGCGGCGGCCCTGACGACGCACCGCCCGGCGCTACGACATCTGGCCGAGGTAGAAGCGGGTGCCCTGGTCGTCGACGCACGTCGCGGTCGTCCCGTACGGCATCACCTCGGGGTCGGTGGCCGTCCCGCCGGCGCGGCGGACCGCGTCGACCGCCGTGGCGATGTCGTCGACCCGGTACATCGGGACGGTCGTGGCGACGTCGTGACCGCCGTGCAGCCCGATCATCGGCACGACGTCCTCGACCTGCCATCCGTCCTCGACACGCCCGGGCAGGAACCGCCAGCCGAGCACGGTGCCGTAGAAGTCGCGGGCGGCGGCGCCGTCGCGCACCTCCATCGTCACGTAGCTGAGGTCCCCGTGCTGTCGGCCGTTCGCTGGGCCCGGCGTCGATCCGACGCCACCGGGCGGCTCGTACACCGCGAACCGGGTGCCCTGGTCGTCGACGCACTCGCTGACCCGCCCGTAGGGCTCCGGTGTCGGCGTCTGCGCCGTCCCGCCCGCGGCACGGACCCGCTCCACCGCGTCGTCGACGTCCGCCACCGCGAAGCACACGAAGAGGGTGCTGCGCGGCTCGCCGCCCCACAGCCCGTGGTGCAGTGTCTGGCCCTGCACCTGTCGGCCTTCGGGGCCGCTCCCCGGCGCGTAGGACCACCCGAGCGTGGCGCCGAAGAACGCGGCGGCCCGCGCCACGTCGGGCACCCACAGCGACACGTACCCGATGTCGCCGTCGCGCGGGCTCACGGGCGCCGGCGCGCCCATGATCATCCACCGGTGGCCGAACGGGTCGCGGATCACGCCGTTGCGGCCGTACTCGAAGTCCGCCGCGGGCCGCTCCAACGTGGCGCCGCGGCCAACGGCCCGGTCGAGGACCGCGTCGACGTCGTCGACCGAGAGGTGGAGGGTGACGGCGACGCCGGCGTCGGGCAGGGGCGCGGTGACCCCGATCTCGGGGTGCTCGTCGGACAGCATGACCACGGCGGTGCCGATCTCGATCTCGGCGTGGCCGATGCGACCGTCGGGCATGACGATCGGCTCACCCCGCCGGCGCGCGCCGAACGCGGCCGCGTACCAGTCGAGGGCCTCGCGGGCTCCCGCGACAGCGAGGTAGGGGGTGAGGACGGCCGACGTGATCGCCGCTGACTCGTCGATGAGCATGGACATGGGCACTCCTTCGGGCAGGTCCAGGGCGCGCTCGAGGCGGGCCCGGAGACGGGCGGTGAACGACGGGTCGGGGGCGACGGGCGCGACGGGGGCGCGCAGCTCGTCGAACGGGTCAGGCATCGCCGGCCTCCTCACGGGTGTAGGCGCGTCGGAAGGCGGCGCGGGCGCGTACGAGCAGCGCCTCGGTCGCGTGCACGGTGCGCTGCAGGTGCGCCGCGACGTCGGGGACGGACAGGTCGTCGAGGTAGCGCAGCGTCAGCGCGGCGCGGTGCTGCGGGGCGAGTCCGTCGAGGGTCTGGTGGGCCCGCACCGCGTCGAGGTGCGCGTCCCAGGGGTCGTCGGGCGGGAGCTCGTCGCCGACGGCGCGGAGGTTCCGCTCCTCCCGTGACTGGCGCCGCCAGTGGTCCACGAGCTTGTGGCGGGCGACGCCGATGAGCCACGCCGTGGTCAGGCTCGCCGGACGGTCGCGGCGCACCGCGTCGACGGCCGCCAGGAACGTCTCGGCGGTCAGGTCCTCCGCGACGATGCGCTGCCCGCACCGGGTGATGAGGTACCCGTAGACGTCGGCGACGGCCGCGTCGTAGAGCGCCAGGAGCCCCGCGGGGCTGGCCGGTGCGGCCTGCTCGCTCACACCTGGATCATCGTCGCGGGGCGGCTCGCTCCGACGGGTGACACCACGATTTCTTGCCGCCGCCGTCTCCCAGGAGTCCGGTCAGCCGGGCCGTCCGGCCGGTGCCGGCCGTCGGCCGGGGCCCGAGCCTGCCTTACCGGTGCGCGCTGACCTTCCCGAGGAACGGGATGAGCCGGTCAAAGAAGGCGTTGTGGGGGTAGGCGCCGGCGGGGTCGTTGTGCGCGTAGATGCCCTGGAAGTTGGCGAGCGTGAGGTTGCTCGACGGGATCCGGGACTGCGCGGCCAGCAGCTGGGCGGCCGCGGGCACGCCGGCGCCGCCGAGCTGCGCGCCGAAGGCGTAGATCAGCAGGCTCGTCGGCAGGTTGTGTCCCATCGTGGCGTCGACGTCGAGCACGGCCTGGGCCGGGTTCGCGTTGCCGTTCGCCACTGCGGCGGTGTCGTCGGTGAGGCGCTGCGGGAAGTACCACTCGGTGCCGTCGGCGTTGTTCACACCGACACCGGAGAACATCGTCTCGTAGCGCGTGATGGGCGTGAGCGCGCCGGCGCCGTTCCAGCCGCGGACCGCCCCCGAGGTCGCGAGACCGGCGCCGAGGTGCGCTTGCGCGGCCTCGAGGCTCGGCGGCGACGTCCCGACGTTCAGCGCATACCCGTACTGGCCGACGTTGCTGACCGGCACGGGCGGGACGATCGACGCGGGCAGCAGGCCGGAGGTCTGACCCAGCGAGGGGGCGTTCGGGTCGAACAGCGCCCCCGCCGACCCGGTGGCGTTGAACAAGCCGGCGTAGGGCGCGCTGATCCCGCCGAACGCGAGCCACGGCGACGCGTTCGGGGCGTCGAGGGTCTGCAGCTCGCTCGTCGCCTGGGCCGCGCTGATGGGCGTGGGGGTGCTGGCCCCATCGATGTAGACCAGCCCGGCGAGGTCATCCGCGCCGGCCCGACCGTTGAAGTCCCAGGTCGCGTACGCCGTGACCACCGAGCCGCCGAGCGAGTGGCCGCCGAGCACCACCTTGCCGCCGAGGCGCCCCGCGGCCGCGACGACGTCGTGGAGGTCCTCGACCGCGACGTTCATGCCCCAGTCCTTCGCGAACGCGACGGTCGAGTTCGCGATGAGCTGGAAGTGCGGGGTGACGCTCGGGTCCTTCAGGTAGCCGAGGTAGTAGTTGTAGAGCTGCGTCGACGTCGCCTTGCCCGCCTTGAAGCGGTTCAGTTCCGACTGGTCCTCGAGCAGGTTCTCGCGGCGCTCGACCGACCAGACCTGCCAGCCGCTCGCCTTCGACACGATCCACTTCGCGAGCGGCACGAAGTACGCGCTGCCCGCCGACGTGCCCGGCTCGAGCACGAGCACGTTCCTCGCGCTGCTCGGCCCGACCTTGATCACCCCGACCTTGTCGTACTGGGCCGGGGTGCCCGGCGCGGCGTACCCCGTCATCCACGTGACGGCGAGCGTCCGCGGGCGTGCTGGAGGCCGGTGTCGGGACGAGAGCGGTCAGGCCCGCCAGCGCCATCGTGAGCGGCACCGCTCGCTTCAGCCCGAGCGTCATGACACGGTTCCCCCCCTCGGTCGATACGGCGTCCTGACCGGTGCAACCTGGCTTCAGGCGCCGAGCGCACCCTACGCGTCGGTGTCGAACAACGTGCGCCAAACAGCGATCGGCGTTTGTCAAGGTCAACCAGGCGGAAGGGCCCACCGCGACGGCCGCTCCCGGCTCGGCGCCGAGGTGGCGGGATCGCTACCTGCTGCAGCATCGAGCTCGTCTGCGTGGCCGCGCTGACGACTTCCGGTTCGGGTTACGCGGCGCTCGAGCCCGTCGGCGATCGAGCGCAGCGTCTCGGCCACGGCCCGGCGGTACGCGTCGCGGGGATTCTCGGACCGTGCCGGTCCGGGCGGGCGAGCTGCCGCGGGTCCGAGGTCTGCCGCCCGCGGCCGGGCGGCGCTACGCGAGGCTGACCAGGTCGAGGAGGTCCTCGGACCAGTAGTCGAGCTCGCCGTCGGGCATGAGCAGCACGCGGTCCGGCTGGAGTCGGGCCACGAAGGCCGCGTCGTGGCTCACGAGGACGATCGCGCCGGGCCATTGGCTGAGCGCATCCCCGATGGCGTCGCGGGACGGCGGATCGAGGTTGTTCGTCGGCTCGTCGAGTAACAGCGTGTTGTGGCGACCGGCGACCAGCTGGGCGAGCGCCAGCTTCGTCTTCTCGCCGCCGGAGAGCGTGCCCGCGTCCTGGAACGCGATCTCGCCACGGAGCGCGAACGTCCCCAGCAGGCTGCGCAGCTGCTGGGTGGGCCGCGCGGGTCCGTCCTGGAGGTGCTCGAGGACGGTGCTCCCCGGGACGATCCCTTCGTGCTCCTGTGCGTAGTAGCCAACCGACGCGCCGTGCCCGAGTGCCACGGTGCCGACGTCGGGATCGGTGTGACCAGCGAGGATCCGCATGAGGCTGGTCTTCCCCGCGCCGTTGAGGCCCATGACGAGGAGCCGCTCGCCGCGCGCAACGTCGAACGTCACGTCGGTGAACACGGGCGGACCGTCGTAGCCCTTCGCGAGTCCGTCGACCTGCAGGACGACCGAACCCGGGCGTGGGGGTTCGGGGAACCGCACGGTGACCCGGGTCTGGCGACGGGAACCGGACGCGGCGTCGCGCTCCAGGCGCGCCACCCGGGTGTCGAGGGCCTTGGCGGTCCTCGCCCGCTTGACGGTCTGGCCGCGCATCCGGTCGGCGAGCGTCCGCAGCCGCGTGATCTCGGACTGCTCGCGTGCCACGGTGCGCCGGAGTCGCTCCTCGTCGGCGGCGCGGGCCACTAGGTACTGCGAGTAGGTGCCGCGATATTCCGTGAGCTCCCCGTCGTCGAGGTGCAGCACGCGGGTGATCGCTTCGTCGAGGAGGTCGAGGTCGTGGCTCACGACGAGCAGCGCGCCGCGGTAGGAGCGCAGGAAGCTGGTGAGCCACTGCTTGGCATCGGTGTCGAGGTGATTCGTCGGCTCGTCGAGCAACAGCAGCTCGCTGCCGGCGAAGAGGATCCGGCCCAGCTCGACACGGCGTCGCTCGCCGCCCGAGAGGGCGGCCAACGGCACGTCGAGGCGGTCGTTGCGGAGCCCCAGGCCATGGGCCAGCCGGCGGGCCTCGGCCTCAGCGCCGTATCCGCCCGCGAAGCGGTAGACGTCTTCGGCGTGACCGAACTGCGCCACGTGCCGATCGGATGGATCGTCCTCGACGCGGGCCCGATGCACCTCGAGCTGCTGCGCCGCGACATCGAGGCCCCGGCCCGAGAGGACGTGCGAGAGGCCGCTCGCCGCCGGACCGGTGATGTCGGCACGCGGGTCCTGCGGGAGATAGCCGACGGCGTCCGAGCGAAGGACGACGCCGGCCGCCGCGGGCGTGTGACCGGCGACGACGGACAGCAGGCTCGTCTTGCCCGCCCCGTTCCGGCCGACGAGACCGACCTTGTCGCCCGCGCGCAGGGAGAAGGTGGCGCCGCTCAGGGTCAGTCGGCCGCCGACTTCCACCGCGAGGTCTCGGGCTTGGAGCACAACCCATGCTCGCACCGCGACGGGGCCGCACTATGCCGATTTGGGTGCCTCGGCGTCCCACGCGGGCTGTTGCACGCGGAGGTCGCCTGGGAGGCGGCGGTGGGAATTGAACCCACGTCCAGGGTCTTGCAGACCCTTGCCGAGTGTCCAGGTGAGGTGATCGAGCCGCCTTGAGGCTGCTCACGTTCGGTCTTCGTGTGGTCTGGTTGTATCCCCTTTCGTTGCGTATCGCCAGGTTTGATGGGCAGATGATCGGCGACGCGATGCCAACGAGGAGGGCGGCGGCGGAACCGGCGTTCCGGGCCTCATGGCGTCTTGGATCGTGGGGGCGGTGCAGGGCCGTGGCGTTGGACCGACGGGGTGCACGTAGCGTCTCTCGGGGCGTGCGCTCCGGCGCGCACCGATCCGTTATGCCGTTCCAAGCCCAGAGGACGCTCATGGATATCTACGAGGCGCTGTACACGACCCGGGCGATGCGGAGGGTCAAGCCAGATCCGATCCCGCTCGAGGTTCAGGCGAAGATCTTGGATGCCGCGATCCGTGCGCCGAGTGGGGGCAACGCGGAGGGGTGGAGGTTCCTGCTCGTCGACGACCTCGAGGTGAAGGCCCGTCTCGGCCCGCTGTATCGGTATTCGATCGAGCAGCTCTGGGAGACGATCTACGCCGACCGGCTCGCGGGAGCTCGAGCCAACCCAGATGACCCCGACTCGATCGAGCTGCTGAAGATCCAGCGGTCGGCGCAATGGCTTGCCGACCACTTCGAGAGCGTGCCGCTCTTCCTGCTCGGGTTCATTCAGATCGATTCCACGGGCGGGTCGATCTATCCGGCCGTGTGGAGCGCGCAGCTCGCAGCCCGAGCGGAGGGGGTTGGCTCGGCGCTGACCAGCATCCTGGGTGTCTTTCGCTCGACGGAGACGTTCGAGGTGCTGGGTGTGCCGAGCGACGAAGGCTGGATCTTCGCCTGCTTGGTGTCGTTCGGGTACCCGACCGGTCGTTGGGGGGTCGCGCCGAGGACCCCAGCGCACGACGTCACCTTCCGAAACGCGTGGGGTCGACCGTCCGGCTTGACGGTCCCCGAGCCGCTGTGGCCATGACGCGGTCCGCGCTGCGAGGAGCCACATGAGCGGCCACCACCATGCCGGCTGGACCGCGATCTTTGATGCGCAAATGAGAGCCTGTTGCGCAGACCGCCGGAGGAGGCGCTCTTCCGGCAGGTCGGTTGTGGTGTCGACCCTGGTGACGGGCCAGCTGCGTTCTGGCGGCGCTGGGATGAGTGAGGACTTGTCGGCTATGCGATGGCGGTCTGGTAGCGCCAGAGTTTGAGGAGGTTGCTGGTGGCGCAGAGCAGCTTCCATTCGCTGGCGCAGGCGTTGAAGCCGCGTCGCATGAATTGGCGTGCGCCGCGGGCGTCTTTGATCTGGCCGATGAGCGGCTCGATGGTGGTGCGACGCATGCGCATCAGCTGTTGGCCTCGTGGGGTGGCGAGGCGTTGGTTCATCGCGGCGATGAGCGGTTGGATCGTGGAGTTCGACGGGTAGCCGTCTTTGCGGGGTTTGCCCCGGGTGGCGTGATGCGCCACGTGGATGAACAGCTCCGGGGCATCGGTGATGGAGCCGTCGACGTGCTTGGCTCGCCAATAGCCGGCGTCGGCGACCAGGGCCCGGGGTCCGCGGCGGATCCCGGCGGCTCGCAAGGTCGCCCGGGTGGCGGCGAGCATCGGTTCGAGTTGCTCGACGTCGTTGACGCGTTGGGTCAGCTCGGCGGCCACGATGATCTGCTCGGGCGTCGCCGCCACCTGGGCGTTGTATCCCTGCAGCGGGCCGTGACGATCAATGAGGATCCGGCTCTCCGGATCGGTCATGTTGGCTTTGGCCTTCGGTCGAGGTGTCTCCCAGCGGCGCCGCTTGACTTCTCGCACCGCCAGCCCCCGCGCGACGCGGGACTCCGTGAGCGCCTCGGCCCGCTGGGCATAGGTCTGCTCGCGCTGGGCGGCGTCGTCGGCCAGACGCTGACGGGCGACCTGCAGGCGGGCCAGACGCTCACCCCGAGCGCGCAGCGCCGGCGGCAAGCTGATGATCGTCGCCACCGGGTCCTCCTCGGCCCGGTCGGCAGCTTCGGCGTCGGCGAGCATGCGAGCGACCTCGGCGTCGAGCTCCTCGAGGGTCCGGTTCGAATCAAACGCCGCATCCGCGCCGATGCGGGTCCCATCCAGAGCCACCGCACCCAAGTGCACCAGCCCCGCCTCGGCGCACAAGCGCAGCGACTCGACCAGCACCTGCGCGAGGGCGTCCTCGTGGCGGCGACGGAACCGAGCGATCGTCACATGATCAGGAGCCAGATTCGCGGACAGCACCCGAAACGCGACGTCCTCCACGCAACGCCGTTCCAACGCCCGCGACGACCGCACCCCCAAGCAATACCCATAGAGAAGAAGCCCGACCATCATCGCTGGGTCATAGGCCGATCGGCCATGACCATCAGCCCGATAGCTCGCTCGGAACCCCGACAGGTCCAACTGGGCCACCACATCGATCACGAACCAAACCAGATGCTCCTCGGGCAGCCACTCCCGCAGATCCGGCGGCAACAAGAACGACTGGTCCCGATCCGACGAGACGAAGTTATACGCCATAGCCCGATCATGAACGAGACCAACAAAGCAGGGCGCGATAGTCGCCTTTGCGCAACAGGCTCATGATGGGCAGCAGCGCGGCCGCCGACGCCAGGCGCGCCTGCGCGGCGGACCGGGAAGCGCTCCCTGAGCAGGGGATCTGGCTTGGAGGCGGCGGGGGAAATTGAACCCACCTCCAGGGTTTGCCGTCCCTCGGCCACTTGGCCAGGTCGCCTGCCCGAGGCCCACGGCCCAGCGCTCGAGGTGCTAACGCTGGATGCCGACGGCGTGATCGACATCGCGTTCGCGCTGATGGGTCAACGACCTGTCAAGACGGCAGCAATCCGTTCGTAGCGTGGATCCGCGTCGCCAGCGATTCGCCCGACCCACCGAAGCACCTCGGCGACATCGAGCGCGACATCGGCATCCATCATCGCGTCGATGTCAACCCAGTCCTTCGGACGATCGAACACAACCTTGCACACGATCAGATGCTCAGGCGCCAGGATGGGGATGGTCGTGTCGGCGAAGGGAACTGTGCGGCGCGCTACGGCCGCAGCCGCGTGGAAGGCGTCATACGCGAAGAACAGGTCGATCGGCGTGTAGTCCCACATGACCCGCGTCTGGCCATCGCGCGCGACGGCCGACACCGCCTCCTCGGTTTCTGCGTCGACACCGAGCGCGACGAGTGGCCTGGCCACATCGGCGTAATGGTCAGGGGACACGAACACGTTGACATCGATGTCGATCGTCGCCCGGGGTTCCGCGTAGTAGGCCAAGGCCAGGGCGCCGCCGAATGCATGCGGAATGCGTGACAGCGCGCCTTCGAGCGCGACGATTCGCTCCGGAAGGGTCAGAACGGTCACGATGAGAGCAGTCGCGGCGCCCGTAGTACCCGTCGCCGCGGTCGGGCTGGGATCGCGTCGGCCAGCAGAAGCACGTCAACAAGTCGGCGCGCGTGCTCGTCGACGCCCCGGGCGCGAGGCGGGCCGCCAGCCACGACGCCAGCACTGATCTGGAGGCGCTCGCCGGCAGCGTCGATGAGGCGCTCGAGCGTGTGGAAGGTCGGGTCGCGCCGGCCATGCTCATAGGCCGATACGACCGGCTGCGACGTGCCGGCTCGGCGGGCGAGCTCGGCTTGGGTCAGACCTCGGCGCCGGCGGACGCGGTGAAGCAGCTCCCCCGGGTTCATGCGGAAGAGTATATCGTATCGTCTATAGGCACGAGCCACGACCTCCCGCCCGAGCTCGGGGCACCTCCACCTCGACCAAGACCGAGATCGGTGCGCGGCACGCCCTCGGTTTGGACACTGCGGCCACCGTCAAGCCGCGGGCGCGCGCAGCCGCAACGGGTTGGTGGCGTCGACATGCGCGCCAGGTTCTGTCCAGGCCGGCTCGCTAGGCAGCCCAAACCCTGGCAAGCGTCGGCTGAGCGGATCGGTGTTTGGAGGCGGCGGTGGGAATTGAACCCACGTCCAGGGTTTTGCAGACCCTTGCCTGTGCCACTCGGCTACGCCGCCGGGTGCTGCTCGGTCCAGCAGCGGTACAGCGAGGCTACCGCCGACCTCGGTGAGCGCCACGGTGGTTGCGCAGCACCGCCGATCGTCCGAGAAAGGGCCAGTATTCGCACGCCGTTACCATCGGGGCCGTGACACCCGGCGTCCAGCTGCTGGCGGTCGGCGCGGCGGCGCCCAGCTGGCGGCTCCCCGCGGCCGAGGTCGGTGCCGCCTGGGGTCGCGGCGGCGGTCGGGGCCAGGCGGCGGTGTGTGCCCCCGACGAGGATGCCCTCACCTTGGCGGCCGAGGCGGCCCACCGGGCGCTCGCCGTGTCGGGGCTGCAGACCGACATCGTCGACGGGTTGTGGTGGGGCACGACGCGACCGCCCTTCGCCGAGGGGCCGAGCCACGCGGTGCTGGCGCGGGCCGTGGGCCTGTCGCACCGCTCCGGTGGGGCGCTGTCCAGCGGCTCGCCGCACGCGGGCATCGAGGCGTTGCTCGGCGCGGCCGACGCGGTCGGGGCCGGGTCCGCGCGGGTGGCGCTCGTCGTCGTGTCGGACGCGATCGTGCCGGGCCTCGGAACTCCGTTCGAGGCGCGTGCCGGCGCGGGCGCGGCCGCGCTGCTGCTCGTGTCGCACGGCGGCGCGGCGGCGTTCGGCCCACGCGTGACCCGCACCCGCCCCTACCTCGACCGTTACCGGGGTGACCGCGAGACCGCGACCCGGGACCTCTACGACAGCCGCCTGTTCCGCGAGGAGATCTTCCTGCCCGCGATGCGCGAGCTCGGTGAGCAACTCGGCGCGCTCGAGATCGACCGGTGGTCCCTCCCCGACCCGGACGGGCGGCTCGGCGCCACGCTGGCCCGCCAGCTCGGGGCCGGCACCCCCGCGTCTGCCCCGGTGTACGCCGAGCTCGGCGACACGGGCGCGGCGGCGTCGATCCTCGGCGCGGTCGGCGCGCTCGACGCGGCCGGCACGGTCGGCCTCGTCTGCTTCGGCGGCGGCCGCGCGACCGGGGTGACGATCACCGCGCGCGAGCCGGTGCCCGGCGCCGCCCGTTTCCCCGCGGCGCTGGCGGGCGGTCGGACGGTCACCTACGCCGACGTGCTGCGCGCCCGGGGTCAGCTCGTGGCGTCGGGGGAGACCGTCCAGATGGGCGTGCCACCCGAGAGCGCCGCGTTCGTGCGCGGCGCCGACGAGATGCTCGGCCTGCTCGGGGCCCGCTGCGTCGACTGCGGGACGATCTACACCCCGCCGTCGATCCACCCGCACTGCATCGGCTGCGGCGGCGCCAAGTCGTGGTCGTGCCGCTGGCCCGGCACGGCCGGGTGCAGACCTTCGTCGTGAACCAGACCATGCCGCCGCCGTTCCAGGCGCCGCTGCCCCTGGTGGTGATCGACCTCGACGACGGCGCCCGGGTCATGGTGCAGGGTCACCGAGCACGAGGCGCTCCTCGAGATCGGCGTGCGAGGTGGAGCTTGTCGCTGCGCCGCTACGCCTACGAGCGCGGGCATCCCCGTCTACGGCTACAAGGCGTTCCGGGTGCCCGCGTCGGTCGGACGGAGGACGGATCCGATGAGCTGGAACCGGGTCGCCGTCGTCGGCGCCGGGACTGATCAAGTTCGGCGAGCTGTTCGACCAGAGCTACGAGCAGATGGCGGCCGGCGCGTTCGCCGCCGCCGTCGAGCCAGCGTGGACAAGGGCTTCGACCGCCGCGCCGTCGACGCGGCGTCATCGTGGCCACCCAGCGCGGCACCCTGTGGGGCCAGGAGGGCATCGGCGGCAACACCGTGCCGAGCGCCATCGGGCTGGCCGGGCATCCCCTGCACCCGGGTCGAGAACGCCTGCCCGTCGGGCTCCGACGCCTTCCGCATCGGGGCCATGGTGGTGGCGAGCGGCGTCCACGACGTGGTGCTCGTCGATCGGGGTGGAGAAGATGCGCGACAAGTCCAGCCCAGGAGGGCCTGCTGGCCCGGGCCGCCGTCGGGCCACCCGCTCTACAACCGGGGCGAGACCGCCCCCGTGCTCTTCGCGCCGTTCGCCACCCGCCACATGTACGAGTTCGGCACCACCCCCGAGATGCTGGCCTCGGTGGCGGTGAAGAACCACCACAACGGCTGCCTCGACCCCTACGCCCACTTCCAGAGCGAGATCACCGTCGAGCAGGTGCTGGCCTCGCCGCCGGTGTGCAGCCCGCTGCGCCTGCTCGACTGCTGCCCCCAGACCGACGGCGCCGCCGCGGTGCATCCTGACCACGGCCGAGCGGGCCGCACGAGTTCACCGACAAGCCGGTGTTCGTGGCCGGCTTCGGCGTGGCCACCGACCACCCGTACCTGCACGAGAAGTCGACCTTCGTGGGCCTGCCGGCCACCACGCTGGCGGCCGAGCGCGCCTACGCCATGGCGGGCGTCGGGCCCGGCCGACATCGACATGGCCGAGGTGCACGACTGCTTCACCATCACCGAGATCCTCGACATCGAGGACCTCGGGCTTCGTCGACAAGGGCAAGGGCGGCGCCGGCGTCGCTCGACGGGGAGACCGGCGCTCGACGGGCGGATCCCGGTCAACCCCTCGGGCGGGCTGCTGGCCAAGGGCCACCCCATCGGCGCCACCGGGGTCGCGCAGCTCACCGAGTGCTGGTGGCAGCTGCGCGAGCGAGGCCGGCGAGCGCCAGGTCGGCCATCCGCCACGGCATACGCCCTCCAGCACAACGTCGGCGGCCGCGGCTCGGGCGTCTCGGTGGTCAACATCTTGACCACGAACCAGCCGTGATCCGCTACGACGTGGGCGCCGACCACGTCGCGCGTCTCACCCTCGATCGACCCGAGACCAAGAACGCGCTGACCGTCGCGATGCGCGACGACATCGTCGCCCGGGTCCGCGACGCCCGGGCCGATCCGTCGGTGCGAGCCCTGCTCATCACCGGCGCCGGCGACGCCTTCTGCGCGGGCATGGACCTCAGCGCGTCGACGCTCGCCGACGCCGCCTCCCCCGACTTCGAGACCCGCCGCACCGCCGAGGCGTTGCGCATCGGGGTGCAGAGCTTCATCCGCGAGCTCTGGGAGCTCGACAAGCCGACCGTCGCGGCGGTGAACGGCGCGGCCGTCGGGCCGGGCGCGCACCTCGCGCTGGCCTGCGACTTCGTGCTCGTCCACGACGAGACCCGCTTCGTGTGGTCCTTCGCCCGCTGGAGTCTCGTCGTCGACGCCGGCGGCGCCTACCTCCTCCCCCGGCTGGTGGGCCTCCCCCGCGCCAAGGGGATGGTGATGCTGGGCGACGGGGCCCGGGGCGCCGAGGCGGTCGAGCTCGGCCTCGCCTACCGCTGCGTCGCACGCGACGACCTGCTCGCGATCGCCGACGAGCTGGCCCGGCGCCTCGCCGCCGGACCGACCCGTGCGCTCGGGCTCTCCAAGCGGCTGCTCAACTCGAGCTTCGAGACCTCGCTCGACCGGTCCCTCGAGCTCGAGGGCGCCTACCAGTCGCTCGCCGCGACGTCCCAGGACCTCGTCGAGGGCATGACGGCGTTCCGCGAGAAACGCGACCCGGAGTTCCGCGGCCGCTGACCCGCGCCCGCCGTTCGGGGCGGCCTGTGAGACCGAACCGGTAGGCTCCCTGACGCCCTCGTCAGATACCCGGCACACGTGCGCGGCCGGAGGAGGAGGCCACCACCGCTCCACCCGCGGCGGAGGCGCCGGGGCCGCATCGCCGAGCACGCGACGCGTCGGATCGAGCGGAAGGACCACCGATGGGTGTCTTCGACGGGAAGGTGGCGGTCGTCACCGGCGCCGGACGGGGGATCGGCCGCGCCGAGGCGCTGCTCCTGGCGGCCGAAGGGGCGGCGGTCGTGGTGAACGACCTCGGCGGGGAGCGCAGCGGCGAGGGCGCCGACCAGCGGCCCGCCCAGCAGGTCGTCGACGAGATCACCAAAGCGGATGGCAACGCGGTGGCGAACTACGACGACATCTCCTCGTGGGAGGGCGGCGGGGCGTTCATCCAGCAGGCGATCGACGAGTTCGGTGGCCTCGACGCGGTGATCAACAACGCCGGGATCCTGCGGGACAAGATGAGCTTCAACATGACCGAGGAGGAGTGGGACGCGGTCATCCGCGTCCACCTCAAGGGTCACTTCGTCCCCGCCCGTCACGCCGCGGCGTACTGGCGCGCCAAGAGTAAGGAGACGGGCCAGCCGGTCGGGGCGGCGATCGTGAACACGGCCTCCGAGTCGGGTCTGTACGGGAACGCCGGGCAGCTGAACTACGCCGCGGCGAAGGCCGGCATCGCCGCGATGACGATCGTGCTCGCCCGCGAGCTCGAGCGGATCGGGGTGCGGGCCAACGCGATCGCCCCGGTGGCCCGCACGCGGCTGACCGAGGACCTCGGGGGCGGCGCGTTCGAGGCGAAGGACGGCTTCGACGCCTTCGCGCCCGAGAACGCCGCCGCGGGGGCGGTGTGGCTCGCGTCGCCGCTCGCGGAGGGGATCACCGGGCAGGTACTGAAGATCCAGGGCGGTGTCGCCCAGATCGTGCGGGGCTGGCATCCCGTCACGGAGGTCAAGGACACCAAGCCGTGGACGATCGCCGAGCTGGCCGCCCGCCGCGACGCGCTGTTCGCCAAGTCCGACCCTGGGGTGCCTCCCTTCTTCCCGCCCGTCGAGGGCTGAGCGGCGTGCGCCTCTCGTTCGGGCCGGAGGTCGAGGACTTCCGCGGCGAGCTCGTTGCGTTCCTCGACGCGCACGCCCCCGCCGAGGCGCTCGCCGGCTACGACTTCGCGGACAGCGGCGCCGAGGAGCGCGCCGAGCTCATCCCCGCGTGGGCGCGGTCGTGGCAGGCGACGCTGTTCGACCACGGCTGGATGATCCCCGGCTACCCGCCCGAGCTCGGCGGCCGGAACGCCACCCCGCTGCAGACCCTCGTCTACCTGGAGGAGATGGCCCGGCGGCGCATGCCCCGGTCGTTGCACTTCCCGGGCTACGCGATCGTGGCGCCGAGCCTCCTCGACTTCGGCAACGAGGAGCAGCAGCGCTTCGTCGCCCCCGCCATCCGGGGCGACACGATCTGGTGCATCGGGATGAGCGAGCCGAACGCCGGCTCGGACCTGGCGGGCCTACAGACCCGCGCCGAGCTCGACGGCGAGCGGTTCGTCATCAACGGCCAGAAGGTGTGGACCAGCTACGCGATGGTCGCCCAGAAGTGCTTCGTGTACGTGCGCACCGACCCGACGGTCCCGAAGCACAAGGGCATCAGCCTGCTCATCGTCGACATGGACACGCCCGGCATCGACGTGCGGCCGCTGCGCCACCTGAGCGGCGCGGCGAACTTCGCCGAGGTCTTCTTCACCGACGTGTCCGTCCCGGCTGCCAACCTGGTCGGCGGCCTCAACGACGGGTGGCGAATCACCCAGGGGTCGCTGGCGCACGAGCGGGCCGGCCTGTGGGTCGAGGGCGTGTCCCGGTTGGAGGCCACCGTCCAGGCGCTGGTCGACCTGGTCCGACGCCGCGGCCTCGCCGACGACACCGGGGTGCGCCGCCAGATCGCCGCGCTGTACGAGCAGGCGGCGTCGCTGCGCGCCCTCGGCTACAAGGGGTTCGCGAGCTTCGCGCAAGGCTCGTCCGCGCCGGAGCACTCCTACATGAAGATGGCGACCAGCGAGCTCGGCAAAGCCGCGTACGAGCTGGGCATGCAGCTCCTAGGCGCCGACGCCGTGACCACCGACCCGGAGCGCGGGGAGGAGCACGGCCGCTGGGTCCACATGTTCTTCATGAGCTTCGCCAACACGATCGCCGGCGGCAGCAGCGAGATCCAGCGCAACATCATCGCCCAGCGCGTGCTCGGCCTCCCGAGGGCCTGATGGACTTCACGCTGACCGATGAGCAGCAGCTGCTGCGCGACACCGCCCGGACCCTCCTGGCCAAGGAGTGCCCGACGTCGCTCGTGCGCGCCCACATCGACGACCCGGCCGTCGCGGACGCGCTGTGGGACCGCGAGCGTGACTTCGCCGGGCTGGCCGACGGGCCGCTCACCGACCTGTGCCTCTTCACCGCGGAGACCGGCTACGTCGCCGCGCCCGGCCGGTTCTTCGCGACGACCGCCCTGTTCGCGCCGCTGCTCGCGGCCGCCGGCGACGACCGTCTCGCCGCGACCCTGGCCGGGGAGACCTCCGGGACGGTCGCGATGGCCGGCCTCGACGGGACGTGGGCACCGAACGAGGAGCGGGTGAAGCGCTTCGTGCCCGAGCTCGACTCGGTCGAGTGGGTCGCGGTCGTCGAAGCCGGACCGACGCTGCGGGTCGTGCCTACGGCGGGCGTGCCGATGCGGCTGCTCGGCACCGCCGACTGGTCCCGGCGGCTCTTCGAGCTCGACGTCGCGGACCTCGACGGCGCGCGTCGTCCCCTCGACGTCGACGCGGTCGACGCCGTCGTGGCCGGCGCGACGGTGGCCCTGGCCGCCGAGATGGTCGGGACGGCGCGGCGCCTCTTCGACATGGCCCTCGAGTACGCCAAGCAGCGGATCCAGTTCGACCACCCGATCGGCTCGTTCCAGGCGATCCAGCATCGCCTCGCCGAGCTGTCGCTGGCCGTCGAGCGGGCCGACAGCGCGGCGCAGTACGGGGCGATGAGCCTCGACGCCGGGGCGCCCGATCGGCGCCGCGCCGTGCACGTCGCGAAGTCGGCGGCGGGCACCGCCGCGACCCGCGCCGCGAAGGACAGCATCCAGGTGCACGGCGGCATCGGCTACACGTGGGAGCACGACCTGCACCTGTTCATCCGCCGGGCGTACGGCTCGGAATCGTGGCTCGGCACGACCGGCTGGCATCACGACCGGCTCGCCGAGCTCCTGCTCGACGCGTGAGTCAGCGCCGCGCGCCCTGTGCCCGTGCGAGGTCGTCGGCCGCGAAGACCAAGCGCGTGTTGGTGGCGAGATAGGCGAGGGTGACGTTCACGCCGGCGTCGCCGAGCCGGCGGCTGGCGTCCCCCGAGCGCGCCCGGCCGGTCGTCGACCGGCATGACCGCGACCTCCTGCTCGGAGGCCACCTTGATGTCGGCCGCGGCCAGCGCGGTGAACGCATCGAACCCTCGATGTTCACCGCGGCGGTCCCCAGCCCCTCGCCGAGGCGCGCCAGCTCGCCGGGGCGGTCGTCCAGGTAGATGGTCAGGTCGACGGCCATGCCGTGCGCCCGCGGGTCATGCCGGGCGGGCCTGGGTGACGGACAGGGTGTTGCCGTCGGGGTCGGGGAACCACGCGACCTGGTCGCCGCTCGGCGCGGTCCACACGCCGTCGTCGTCTTGTCCCATACCGTCGTAGCGGGTGCACGCGACGCCCTGCCCGGCGAGGGCCCGCACGGTGGCGTGGACGTCGGGAACGGTCCAGCCGAGCACGGTCCACGGCGCCGCCGTGAGCGAGTCCACGAGCGTGACCCGCAGCGTCGTGCCCTGGGCGTCGAAGCAGCACGCGAACGCGTCGCGCGACGTGAGCGCCAGCCCGAGGGTGTCCCCGTAGAAGGCCTGCGCGTGGTCGAGGTCGGTGGTCGGCGCGAACGCGACGAGAGCCGCTGACCCGAGCATGGCACCTCCTGTCCTGAGCGTAGGGGACGCGTCCCCGAGCGCACGGGGTCAGACGGGTGCGGCCCCGGCGGGCGCGTGCTCCTCACGCAGGCGACGCTTCAGGACCTTGCCGTTCGGCTGGCGGGGCAGCTCGTCGACGAGCTCGATCGTGGCCGGCACCTTGAAGTCGGCGAGGTGCTCCCGGCACCAGGCGCGCAGCGCGTCGGGGGTGACGGGTTCCCGGGTCTCGACGACGGCGAGGAGCTGCTCCCCGAGCCGGGCGTCGGGGACGCCGAGCACCGCGCAGTCCACGACGGCGGGATGACGGAAGAGGACGTCCTCGATCTCGCGGGGGTACACGTTGACGCCGCCGCGGATCACCATGTCGACGGCCCGGTCGGTGAGGTACAGGTAGCCGTCGTCGTCGAGATGCCCGACGTCGCCGACGGTGAACGCGTCGTCGCGCCACGCGCCGGCGGTCTTGTCCGGGTCGTCGTGGTAGTGGAACCGCGCCCCGCCGGGGGGACGGACGTAGATGACCCCGGTGACGCCGGTCGGGACGGGCTCACCGGCCTCGTCGAGGATGCGCACCTCGGTGCCGGGCCAGGGCCGGCCCACGCTGCCGGGTCGCTCGAGCCACTCGGCTCATCGAGATGCGGGTCGCGCCGCCTTCGCTCATGCCGTAGAGCTCGGCGATCTCGCACGGAGCGAGCGCCTCGATGATGCGCTGCTTCACCGGCACGGGGCAGGGCGCGCCGGCGTGGACGATCAGCTGGAGCGACGACACGTCCGTCGCACGTCGCGTCGCCTCGGGGACCTCGAGGATCCGGATGAAGTGGGCCGGGACCATGAACGTCCGCGTCACGCGGTGCGCGGCGACGAGGCGCAGCCAGGCTTCGGCGTCGAAGGTCTCGAGGATCACCGTCGTCGCTCCGACGTACAGCGCGGCCATCGCCCAACCACCCGGGCCGGCGTGGTACGCCGGGCCGGTGAGGATGTAGGTGTCGTCGCCGTGCCAGCCCCACAGCGCGAGCTGGCCGCGCATGTTCTGCCCGGCACGGCCCGGGTCGGGCCGACCGTGGATGACGCCCTTCGGCCGGCCGGTCGTGCCCGACGTGTAGAAGATCGGCGCGTCGAGCGCGTCGATGGGCAGCTCGGGTTCGCGGTCCTCCGCGGCGAGGGCCGTCTCGTACTCGTCGGGGACGACGAGGAGCGCGCAGTCGGTCGCCTGGTCGAGCGCGGTGCGGCACGCGTCGAGCAGGTCGGTGTGCGCGACGAGGAGCCGCGCCCCCGAGTCGGTGAGGATGTAGCCGAGCTCCTCGGCCTTCAGGTGCCAGTTGACGAGCACCACCGGCGCGCCGAGCTTCGTCGCGGCGGCCCACGCCTCGAAGAACTCGATGCCGTTGGGCAGCATGACCGCCACCCGGTCGCCGACGCCCACGCCGCGGCGGGCGAACGTGTGGGCGAGCCGGGTGGTGCGCTCGTCGAACTCGGCGAAGGTGCGGACCTGCTCGCCGAGCACGAACGCCGGTCGGTCAGGGTTCGCCCGCGCGTGCGCGGTGATGCCGAGCCGGGGCTCCTCGGTCACGGGCACGCTCAGGAGCGCAGCGCGCCCGGCTCCTCCAGCCAGCGGTTCAGCGCCGCCGTGCGGGCGTTGCGGCAGACGAGGACGTGCTCGATGGCCCGGCGCACCCGGCGCTGCTGCCCGGCGGTCACCGAGACCTGGCGCAGGAGGAAGTCGGCCATCCGGCCGTGATCCTCCTCGGCGTAGGCGTGCACCTTGAAGTTCTCGACCTCGATGTCGTAGTGCTGGCGCATCCCCTCGTACATCATCTGGGCGTAGTTCGTCGACGCCGCGAACCGCTCACCGGCCCAGCCGAACGCGGCGAGGCCCTCCTCGTAGGTGCGGCGCATGTAGTAGAGGGTGGTGAACACCGACCCGATGCTCTCGGGCATCGCCCGGTAGGCGACGAGCTCCTCGTCGGTGATCCCGAGCTGATGGGCCCACGTGACCTTCATGTCGACGTGGTTGTGGTCGCCGGTGTAGCCGGTCTCGTCGGCGAGGTTCTGCAGCCAGTGCGCGAAGTGCTGGCTCGAGCCGAGATCGACGGCGTCGACGTCGGGGGCGAGGCTCACGATCGTGCCGAACTCGGTCGTGTACCACTTCCCGAGGAAGTAGTACTCCTTCGCGAGGCGGCGCAGCAGCTCGAGGGACAACGTGCCGTCCGCGACGCGCTCCCAGACCAGGTTCTTCTCGGTCGCCACCTCGGCCTGGAGGGCCTCGAGCGACGCCATGAACTCGTCGACCGGCAACGCCGGTGCGTTCTCGGCGTCCGGGGCCCGGATGTCCTTGAACTCGCGGTGCTCCGACACGGCCCTCCCTCGCGGCTGGCTCGGCGGGCTGCTCCCCGCCGACCGGGTTTAGGATAGACGTGACACCGGCGTCAGATTCCGGTGCGCCCCTCGGGGGGAGCGAATGAACGTCGATCTGGTGCAGCTGGCGGGCAGCCGTGGCCGACTGAGCGGCGCGACGGTCGACCCGGTCACCGCCGAGGTCGTCCGCGGCGCGATGGAGACCATCTGCTTCGAGATGGCGACCTACGTGTCGCGGACCGCGACGACCCCGATCCTGAACCAGAGCAACGAGCGCAACGCCACCGTCTTCGACTGCCGCGGCCGGCTGGCCGCGCTGTCGGTCGGCATCCCCCAGTTCATGCTCACCTCGACGCTCCCCGTGCGCTTCGCGCTCGAGTTCCTCGGCGTCGACGAGTTCCGCGAGGGCGACGTGTTCGTCGCCAACGACCCGTACCACGGCGGCGGCCATCTCCCCGACTACAACGTCTTCGCCCCCGTCTTCGCCGACGACGGGCACGGCGGGCGGCGCATGGTGCTCATCGCGAGCATCCAGTGCCACCACGGCGACACCGGCGGCGGCGTCCCCGGCGGCTACAACGTCACCGCCGGCGACATCTGGGGTGAGGGTGTCCGCTGGCCGGTCGTCAAGGTCCTCGACCGGGGCGTCGAGCGCCGCGACGTGCTGTACGCCCTGCAGACCAACAACCGCACCCCGGACTACATCGGCGACCTGCGCGCCCAGATCGGCGCGGCGCAGCTCGGCGCGATCCGCCTCGAGGCGGTCATCGACCGGTTCGGGCTCGGCGCGGTCGAGGGCAGCGTCGACCTCATGATCGACTACGCGGCGAAGCGCTTCCGGGAGGAGGTGTCGTCCTGGCCGGACGGGGAGTACGAGGCCGACGCGTACGTGGACCACGACCCGCTCGGCAACCCCGACATCCACCTGCACGTCAAGCTGACCGTCGACGGCGACCGGCTGACGATCGACTACACGGGCAGCGACACCCGCCAGGAGATCCAGGCCTGGTCGACCTACGGGAACACCCGCGGGTACACGATCGCGCAGGTCGCCTCGATGATGGACCCCGAGATCCCCAAGAACGAGGGGTTCTTCGACCAGATCCGCCTCGTGGTCCCCCAGGGCTGCGTCCTGAACCCGCATCCCGGCAAGCCCGTGAGCGCGGGCACGCACCACCCGGGCGCCGACGTCGGCGAGGTCATCGCGGTGGCGATGCAGAACGTGCTGCCCGACAAGGCCGTCCCCCAGACCTACAAGACCGGCATCCCGACCATCATCACCGGGGTCGACCCGCGCACCGGGCAGCCGTTCACCGACCACTCGGCCGAGGTGTACGCCGGCTGGTGCAACGCCGCGAAGGGCATGGACGCCTGGGGCGCCCAGAACGCGTCGTTCGGGAACCTGTGGAAGGCGACCGCCGAGATCAACGAGAGCCTCTTCCCGCACGTGCAGTGGTCCCGTGACTACCGCACCGACTCGGGGGGCGCCGGCCAGTGGCGGGGCCTCTGCGGCAGCCACTACGAGAAAGAGGTGCTCGTCGACGCGAAGGTGTACACGTACGTCGTCGGGATGAAGTACCCGATGCCGGGGATCTGCGGTGGGAAGCCGGGCGCGCCGAACGAGATGGTCATCCGCTACGGCTCCGACGACCCGTTCCGGGTGGCGCACACCGCCGAGTGGGTGCCGCTCGGCGCCGGCCAGCGGATCATGTACGACTACGGCGGCGGCGGCGGCTGGGGTGACCCGGTCGACCGCGACCCGCAGGCCGTGCTCGACGACGTGCTCGACGAGTACGTCAGCGTCGAGGGTGCCGCCCGCGACTACGGCGTCGTGCTGACCGGGTCGCTCGAAGCGCTCACGCTCGCCGTCGACGCGGCCGCCACCGAGGCGCGCCGCGCCGCGATGCGAGCCTGACCCGCTCCACGACGGGCGATGGGATACCGGCTCGGCGTCGACGTCGGCGGCACGTTCACCGACCTGCTCTGCGTCACCCCCGACGGTGACGTCGTGTTGGACAAGACGCCGACGACGGTCGAGGACCAGTCCAGCGGCGTCATGAACGGCTTGACGCAGCTCGCCGAGCGGTTCGGGATGCCGCTCGGCCAGCTCTGCGACGAGCTGGAGATCCTCGTGCACGGCACGACCACCGCCGACAACACGATGATCGAGATGAACGGCGCCCCGACCGGGCTGCTCGTCACCGAGGGGCATCGCGACGAGATCGAGATGCGGCGGGTCCACAAAGAGGAGATCTGGGACCCGTCGTACCCGGCGCCGCCGCCGATCGCCCGCCGGCGGGCCCGCATCCCGATCCCCGAGCGGATGAACTACCGCGGCGAGATCATCCGCCCCCTCGACGAGGAGGCGGTGCGGCGCGGGGTCCGACGCCTCCGGGACCTCGGGGTGCGCTCGGTCGCGATCATGTTCTTGTTCTCCTTCGTGAACCCCCAGCACGAGCGGCGCGCCGCCGAGATCCTCCGCGAGGAGTTCCCGGACGTGGAGCACGTCTCGCTGTCCCACGAGGTGATGGCGCGGGGCCCCGAGTTCGAGCGGGTGTCGACCACCCTGGTGAACGCCTACGTGGCGCCCCGCATCGCCAGCTACGTCGAGAGCCTGCAGGCCAAGCTGCGCAGCGCCGGGTACGCCGGCCCGCTGCTCATCATGCAGTCGACCGGCGGGGTGATGCCCCCCGAGTACGTGTCGCGGCGTGCCGTGTCGCTCCTCGCGTCCGGCCCGACCGGCGGGGTCATGGGCGCGGCGCTCGCCGCCCGTCAGGTCGGGGTCCACGACTTCGTCGCCGTCGACATGGGCGGCACCAGCTTCGACGTGTGCCTCGTCCGCGACGGCCAGCCGGAGATCAAGACCGACTGGAACTGGCGGTACCGCTACTACCTCGGGCTGCCGATGGTCGACGTGCAGAGCGTCGGCGCCGGCGGCGGGTCCATCGCCCGGGTGCGACAAGGCGCGCTGCTCGTCGGACCCGAGAGCGCCGGGTCGTCGCCCGGCCCGGTCAGCTACGGGCGCGGCGGCGAGCGACCGACGGTCACGGACGCCGACGCGATCCTCGGCTACCTGCCCGCGACCGGGTTCGCCGGCGGACGGATGCGCCTCGACGTCGACGCGGCGCGGGCCGCGCTGACCCGCGACGTCGCCGAGCCCCTCGGGATCGACCCCGTCGACGCGGCGTGGGGCGTCGAGCGGATCGTGAACGCCAACATGGCGAACGCCACCCGCCGCGTCCTCGCGTCGCACGGCGCCGACCCGCGCACCCTGGCGATGATCGCCTACGGCGGCAACGGCCCGGTGCACGCCTGGGCCGTCGCCCGCGAGCTCGGCATCGAGCGGGTCCTGATCCCGCGCGCCGCGCCCGCGTTCTCGGCGCTCGGAGTCCTCGTCGCCGACTACGTGATCGACCTCGTGCGCGCCTACGTGGTGCCGCTGTCCCAGGTCGACCTGGGACGGGTCCGGTCGCTCATGTCCGAGCTGCGCGACGAAGCGGCGAAAGAGCTCGACCCGATGGGCTTGGCGGACGCCGACGTCGAGCTCGGCCTGTTCGCGCAGATGGCCTACCCGGGTCAGAACTTCGACATGAGCGTCCCCGTCCCCGAGGCCGAGGCCCTCGGCGAAGCCGGCCTCTTGGACCTCGCCGAGCGGTTCCACGACCAGCACGAGCACGACCGGGGCTTCTCGTTCCGCAACCAGCAGCCGGTGCTGCGCGGCGTGCGGCTCGTCACCCGGGGACGCACCCCGAAGCCGGACAAGCTCGCCGAGGTCGGCGAGCTCATCGTCGCCGAGTCGGCGCGCCGCGGCACCCGGCCGGCGCACTTCGGTCAGGGGTTCGTCGACGCCGCGGTCTACGACGGCGCGCTGCTCGGCCCCGGCGCCGAGGTGCACGGCCCCGCGCTCGTCGAGGAGCCCTTCACCGTGCTCGTCGTCCCGCCCGGCGCGCGCGCCCACGTCGACGAGCAGGCCAACTACGAGCTCGAGCTCTGAGGTGCCGGCCGCCCCACCCGGGTTCTTCACCGCCGACGAGCACGCGGTGATCGCCGCGGCCTGCGACCGGCTCCTCCCCCCCGCCGACGGCCACCCGGGCGGTCGGGCGTTGGGCTGCGCCGACTACATCGACGGGCTCCTCGACGCGTTCGCCGTCGACCCGCCGCGCATCTGGGCCGGCGGGCCGTTCTCGGGACGCGCCGGCGGCGACGCCAGCTTCACCACGTTCCTGCCGCTCACCCGCGTCGAGGAGCTGGCGTGGCGCACCCGCATCGAGGGATCCCAGGGGCGGCCCGAGCGGGAGTTCAACGGTCCCGTGCGCGGCTGGCAGGACGAGTACCGCGCCGGGCTCGCCGCGCTCGGCGCCGACTACGCGACGGTCGACGGGGCCGAGCAGGACGCCCGCCTCGCCGCCATCCCGGACTTCCGGGCGCTGGTGTACCAGCACGCGTGCGAAGGCGCGTACGGCGCGCCCGAGTACGGCGGGAACCGCGACCTGGCGGGCTGGCGGGCGATCGGCTTCCCCGGCGACGTGCAGCCCCGCGGGTACACCGACGCCGAGGTCGCCGGGCGTGCGTGACCCGCGCGGCGCGCGGCGCACCGCGTGACCGAGGTCGATGCCGACGCGGTCATCGTCGGGACCGGACCCGCGGGGGCGACCGCCGCCGAGGTCCTGACCCGCGCCGGCTGGTCCGTGCTCATGCTCGAGAAGGGCGCCAACCACCTCCTCGACCTCACCCCGCCATACGCCCCGCTCGGGCACGTCAGCAACGACGAGCTGAAGTTCCTGACGCGCCACTTCCTCGGACCCGACCCGCTGCTCGAGCCCCGCACGTTCCGGCACCGGGCGAGCGACGGGGATCGGCTCCACACCGGCGCGGTGAACAACCTGCCATCGACCGTCGGCGGCGGCGGGTTCCACGCCGACGGCAAGCTGCCGCGCTTCCGGGACGTCGACTTCCACGCCCGCTCGGAGCTCGGGCCGATCGACGGCGCCGACGTCGTCGACTGGCCGTTCGGCTACGACGAGGTCGAGGCGTACTACGCGGCCGCCGAGCAGATCGTCGGCGTCGCCGGTGACCACACCGGGAACCCGTTCGCGTCGTGGCGGTCGGGCCCGTACCCGATGCCACCCGGGCCGGACATGTTCTGCGCGCAGCTCACGTCACAGGCCGCGGCCGAGCACGGCTTCCACCCGTACCGGGCGCCGACGGGGGTCAACAGCGTCGAGTACGACGGCCGCCCGGCGTGCAACAACTGCGGGTTCTGCGCCTTCTTCGGCTGCCCGATCGAGGCGAAGGGCGACCCGGTCGCGCCGCTGCGCCACGCGCTGCGCACCGGCCGCTGCGAGATCCGACCCGAGTGCTACGCCACCGAGATCGTCCTCGACGCCGCGGGTCGCCACGCCCGCGGCGTCCGCTACCTCGACCGGGACGGGGCGCCGCGGGAGGTGTCGGCCCGGTTCGTGATCCTCGGCGCCGGCGCGTTCGAGACGCCCCGCCTGCTGCTGCGCTCCGGTGTCGGGAACCCCGACGTCGTCGGCCGCTACCTCATGTACCACCTACAGACCTACGTGCTCGGCATCTTCCCGTTCCGGCTCCACGCCTACCGCGGCCGCTCCGTCACCCACCTCATGGACGACCCGATCGTGCCCGACGACGCCGCACACCAGGCCGCCCGCGAGGCGGGCCTCCCGTACTTCCGCGGCGGGATCGTCGAGCACGGCGGCGGGTCGCATCCGGTCCTGGAGGCGATGTACTCGCCGCCGGGGGACGCCCACACCCGGGTCATGCTCGAGTCGCCGATGCGCGACCGGCTCGCCGCGTTCACGATGCAGGGCGAGGACCTGCCGCAGGCGACGAACCGCGTCGACCTCGACCCGACCGTCCGAGACGTGTGGGGTCTCCCCGCCGGGCGGGTCACCTACTCGCCGCACCCCCACGAGGCGGTGTGCGCCGAGCACTGGGCGCCGCGCCTCGAGGCGGTCCTCCGCCACGCCGGCGCGCGCTCGACCTTCTGGATCACCTCGCCGCCGCTCGAGGACGCGCGGGGTCGACGGCAGCGGGACCCGACCCCGATCTCGCGTCACGTGATGGGCACCGCCCGGATGGGCACCGACCCGCGCACCAGCGTCTGTGACCCGTGGCAGCGGCTCCACGACGTCGACAACGTGGTGATCACCGACTCGTCGGTGTTCCCCACGTCGACCGGGTACGGGCCGACCCTCACCCTCGTCGCCCTCGCCATCCGAGCAGCGCGGGCGCTCGCCGACCTCCCCCCGCTTCGCTCGACCCGGCCCGCCACGCCGACCGACGGAGCGCACTCGCGCGGACGCTGACCGGCGCGGCGCGGCGGAATGGCGCCGGTGACGCCGCTACGTTGGCCAGCCACGGACGCGGCGAGCGCCGCCGGGCCGGAGGAGGGGCGTGTGAGCGGCGAGCCCGCGATGCAGTACCGACGCGTGGGACGCAGCGGCTTGGTCCTGCCCGCCGTGTCGCTGGGGCTGTGGCAGAACTTCGGGACGGCCCGGCCGCTCGGCGACCAGCGACGCATCGTGCTGCGCGCCTTCGACCTCGGGGTCACGCACTTCGACCTCGCGAACAACTACGGACCGCCGCCGGGCGCGGCCGAGGTGCACTTCGGCGAGATCCTCACCGCGGACCTGCGCGCCCACCGCGACGAGCTCGTGATCGCCACGAAGGCGGGGTACGAGATGTGGCCGGGCCCGTACGGTGACGGCGGGTCCCGCAAGTACCTGCTGGCCAGCCTGGACCAGAGCCTCGCCCGCCTCGGCGTCGACTACGTCGACATCTTCTACTCGCATCGCTTCGACCCGGACACGCCGCTGGCCGAGACGATGGGCGCGCTCGACCGGGCGGTGCGCAGCGGCAAGGCGCTCTACGCGGGGATCTCGTCGTACTCGTCCGCCCAGACGCGCGAGGCCGCGGCGATCCTCGCAGGACTCGGCACCCCGCTGCTCATCCACCAGCCGTCGTACTCGCTGCTCGACCGCTGGATCGAGCGCGACGACCTGCTCGACACCCTCGACGACGAGGGTGTCGGCTGCATCGTCTTCTCACCGCTCGCGCAGGGCCTGCTCACCGACCGGTACCTCGAGTCGGTGCCGGCCGGGTCGCGCGCCAGCGAGCGCGTGACACTCTTCTCCGAGATGATCACGCCGCCGTACCAGGCGATGGTGCGCGGGCTGCGCGCCCTCGCCGAGCGGCGCGGCCAGACCACCGCGCAGCTCGCCGTCGCCTGGACGCTGCGCGATCCCCGCGTGACGTCGGCGCTCGTCGGGGCGAGCAGCGTCGCCCAGCTCGAGGACAACCTCGCCGCGCTCGGCCACACCGCGTTCGACGACGCCGAGCTCGCGGAGCTCGACCGCCTGACCATCCCCGGCTGAGCCGTTGCCCCCCACGAGCTCGGACGACTAGACCCGTGTCGAACCGGCGGCGCCCGCGGGGTGCACCGTCCGATCGGGGGGAGCGGTGACCGGCAACGGGTCGGCGGCCTGGGCGCTGCGAGGCGCCCGCGTCCTCGTCACCGGCGCGTCCCGCGGGCTCGGAGCCGCGCTCGCGGCCGGCCTCGCCGATCGGGGGGCCACCCTGGCGCTCGCGGCCCGCGACGCCGCTCGGCTCGCCGCGGTGGCCGAGCCGCTCGGCGCGACGACCTACCCCGCGGACCTCGCGGGTCCGGCGGTCGAGGAGCTGATCCCGCGGGTCGCTCGCGACGGCCCGATCGACGTGCTGGTCAACAACGCCGGCCTGGACCTGACCGGCGCGCTCGTCGACCTCGACCCGGCGCGGCTGCGCGAGCTGATCGCGGTGAACCTCGTGGCCCCGATGCTGCTCAGCCGAGCCGTGATCCCGGTGATGCTGGCCCAGCGTCGTGGCCACATCATGAACGTGTCCTCGATCGCGGGCACGAACGCCCTCCCCGGCCTCGCCGCGTACTCGACGTCCAAGGCCGGGCTCAGCCACTTCACGGCGTCGCTGCGCGCCGAGCTGAAGGGCACGCCGATCACCACCACGCTGGCCGAGATCGGCCCGGTCGACAGCACGATGATGGTGTCGCTGCGCGGCTACGAGCCGACCCGCCGGGCACTGGCGCGGCTCGCGGCGCTGCACCTCGCCGTCGATCTCACGCCGGAGACCGTTGTCGCCGCGCTCGTCGACGCGATCCGCGACGCGGCGCCGCCACGTCCGCCTCCCCCACCGCAACGCGATGTTCCCCTGGGCCGCGGAGGCGCCGCGTGCGGTCACCGAGTGGCTGCTCACCGGGGTGGACGGCCGGTGAGGATCCCCCGCACGGCCGACGACCTGACCGCCCCGTGGCTGAGCGAGGCGCTCGGCCGCCCGGTGACCGCGGTGCAGGCCACCCCGCTCGGCGTCGGGGTGGGGCTCGTCGGGCAGCTGTTCCGCCTCGAGGTCGACGGGCCCGACGGGACCTCGGGGCTGGTCGCCAAGCTGGCGGCGCCGAACGACGAGACCCGCTTCGTCGCCACGGTCCTCAACATGTACGGACGCGAGGTCGGCTTCTACCGGGACCTGTCGGCCCGCACGCCGATCCCCCACCCGGCATGCCACTACGCGGCGCACGACCCGGACAGCCAAGACACCGTGTTGCTGCTCGAGGATGTCGCGCCCCGAGGCCGCGCCATCGACCAGATCGCGGGCTGCACGGTGGCCGAGTCCACCCCGGCGATCCGCACCTTGGCTCGGCTCCACGCCGCGTTCTGGGACGACCCGACGCTCGCGGAGGTGGCCTGGCTGCCCCGGCTGTGCGACGACCCGTTCCCCGCAGCGGTGCGCGCCGCGTACGAGGCGGCCTGGCCGCGCGTGCAGGAGCTGTTCCCCGAGGAGATGACGGACCGGGTGCGCACGTTCGGGCAGGAGTACGCCGACCGGATCGCGCCGCTGTTCGACCTCCTCGCCGAGCCGCCGGTGGTCTTGGCCCACGCCGACTGGCGGCTCGACAACCTCTTCTTCACCCCGGACGGCGACGTCGTCGCGGTCGACTGGCAGCTCGTCGACCGCTCCGCGGGACCCCGCGACCTCGCATACCTCGCGACCCAGAGCCTCAACGTCGCCGACCCGGGCGGCCACGAGGAGGTGCTCGCCAGCTACCTCCGCGAGCTCGCCGCGCAGGGCGTCACCGTGGACGAAGGCTGGGCGTGGGACCGCTACCGCTACGGGACGATGCTCGGGTTCGTCTACCCGGTCATCGCCGCGGGTGGGCTCACGATCGAGGATCCCCGCCACGTCGAGCTCACCCACGCCCTCCTGGTCCGCAGCGTGCGGGCCCTCGAGCTCCTCGACGCGTTCGCGCTGCCGCTCTGACCGTCGGGACGCGCCGGGGCTTCCCTCGAGGCGCGCCGCGCCGAGCACGACGGTCCCGGCCCGGGTCGCGACGAGCGGGGCCGCCCGCGAGGGCGCCACGCGACGCTCGGTGGCCTCCCCGTCGTGCGGATCGGCGACCCGAATCGGGGCCGTGGCCCGGGCCGGGGCCCCCGCACGCGGTGCCGGTCAGCGGGGCCGCCACGCGGCGCCGACTCGGGCCTCTGACCAGCGAGATCCCGCTCCCGCGGGCCCGGCAAAGTACTCTCCGACCGTGCGGAGAGACGTTCTGATCGTCTCCGCCTCCATGGGTGCGGGCCATGATCGGGCGGCAGCGGAGCTGAGTCGGCGGTTGGCCACGGCCGGCCACGACTCCGAGATCGTCGACTTCTTGGAGCTGCTGCCCTTCGGGCTGGGCTGGCTGCTGAAGACCACCTACGAGTTCCAGCTGCGCCGCTGCCCCTGGACCTACGAGCTGGGCTACAAGATCCTCGGCTCGGCAGGCAAGGCGCTGTGGCGCCTCAACGTGTTCCTGTGCAGCTTCCTGACCCGCCGGGCGGTCTGTCGGACGCTGGTGGCCAGCTCCCCGAACGTCGTCGTCTCGACGTACCCGTTCGCGTCGCTGGTGCTCGGCCACCTCCGGCGGATCGAGAAGCTGCGGGTCCCGGTCGCCACCTACCTCACCGACTTCGCGGTGCACCCGCTCTGGGTGCACGACGGCATCGACTTGCACCTCGCGGTGAGCGAGGACTCCGCCCAGGAGGCGTCGCTGCGCGGCGCCCGCGAGAGCGTCGGCACCGGGCCGCTCGTCGACGACCGCTTCCGGACCGGGGGCCGGTCACGTGACGAGGTCCGCCACGCGCTCGGCATCGACGAGAGCGCACGCGTCGCGCTCGTCGTGGCCGGGTCGCTCGGCTTCGGTGCCGTCCCGACGGTCGTCGACGGCATCCAGTCCTGCGGCGACTACCACGTCATCGCGGTCTGCGGCAGCAACACGAAGCTGCAGGCCTCGCTCCTCAAAGCGGGGCTGGGCGGCACCGTGCTGGGCTGGACCGACGAGATGCCCGAGCTCATGGGCGCCGCGGACGTCCTGGTCGAGAACGCGGGCGGGCTGACCGCGATGGAGGCGTTCGCCGCCGGGCTGCCCGTGGTGAGCTACCAGCCGATCGCCGGGCACGGCCGTGACAACGCCCGCCACATGGACAGCGCCCAGGTCAGCCACTACGCGCGCGAACGAAGCGGAGCTCGCGGTGGCGCTCGAGACCGCGACCACCCCCGGCCCGGGACGCGACGCGCTCGTCGACGCCGGCCGCGCCCTCTTCGCCGAGGACCCGACGCAGCGGATCCTCGACCTCGTCCCCGCCGACGCGACCGGCCCGGTGCTGCGCCCCTCCGAGCGGCCCGCGCTCCGCGACGTCGCGGCCGCGGCCCGCCGCGCCCCGTCGCACCTGTCGCGGCCCGAGCGGGTCATCGCCGTCCTCGGCATCGTGCTGAGCATCTGCTACGTCGGGCTCACCGAGGGCGTCGAGGGCGCCGCCGCGCTCGGGGTCGGGGTCAGCAAGCCCCCGGCCGGCGTGCAGAACACCGTGTACCTGGGCGTGCGGCTCACCGCCGAGGAGCTCCATAACCCGCAGGTCGTCGCGAACGTCGAGGCGCTGCACGCCACCGTCATCGTGGACGGCCGCACCGCCCAGGCGTCGGGCCGGACCCTCGCCTACGTCGTCAGCCGGGGCGTCGACCTCGCCAACGGCGGGATGGGGATCCACACGTCGCTGCCCTGGACCCGGGCGGCCAACGACTGCCGACGCGCCGGACAGATCATCACCCGCGCCGCGCACATCAAGCCGACCGAGTTCGTGCCCGGCCGCGGGTTCAACGGCTTCGATCAGATCTACTGCCGGGTCGGCGCGTACAAGACGAAGCTCGTCCTCGCCAACCTGACGTTCCACCCCGGGCACCTGCCGGCACGTCTGCGATCGCGGCGCATCTACCTGCTCGACGGGCGGGGCGGTGCACCCGCCGCGGTGGGCGTCGCGCTGCGCACCTTCGAGCAGCGTCTCGACAACGCCGGCTTCCAGTCGGATCCCCTCCGCGACCTGCACTAACCCGCGGTTCGGGCGGCGTCAGCGGTCGCTGCGACCCGCGGTCGGCGACACGATCGAGATCCCCACCGGCCGGTACACGGTCAGGCAGATCGTGCTGTAGCAGCGCCGCGGCCCGTCCCGCTCGTACGACCCGGGGGGGCGCCGCGCGCTCGGCTGTCCGGGGACGTCGACGTAGAACACCGTGCCCGACGCGTCCGACGGGTACCGGCGCAGCACCGCGCCCTTCGGGAAGACGGCGGTGCCCCAGTACCAGGGGACGTCCCGCGAGACGATGTGCGTGTGGGCGCGGACCGTGGCGTCGCCGTAGTGCAGCACGAGGAGATACGCCGCGGGGGAGGTCACGACGAGGTCGCCCGGCCGCACCCGCCCGTTCACGTGCTGGGCGAGGGTCGGTGTGTCCGGCTGCGTCAACGCGAAGCTGAGCACGACCGCCGCCGCGCCGGTCACCGCGAGCGACCCGACCGCGAACCGGCGCCAGGGCAGCGCCGCGAGCCCGACCCCCACGACGCAGACGAGCGGCCCCCACATCACCGAGGCGTAGCGGGCCTCGACCAGCGGATGCCACACGCTGACCGCGACGAGCAGCGCGATCCCGCCGAGCGAGCCGCCGGCGAGGAACGCGACCCCGCGATGCGCCGCCGCCGACTGTGCGCGCCACCGGGCGAGCACCGCGACGAGCGAGACGAACCCGAGGGTCACGACCACGGCCTGCAGCACGACGAGCGCGGTGTAGCCCGGGATGCCCGCGTCGAGGGAGGGCCCGGCGAAGAACTGGACGGCGACGCCGCTCACGGTCGAGAACCCGACACCGCCGACCCAGAACGGGCTGGCGCCGTGCGCGAACTGGGCGTGGGCGTAGACGAGCCACGGCAGGAGCGGCACGGCCGCGATCGCCGCGGCGGTCACGGCCCGGGTCCGCGTCGGGGCCGGCGCGCGCAGGATCACGAGCACCGCGGCGAGCTGGCCGATCACCGCGAAGGCCGTGAAGTAGTTGGTGGCGAGCGCCGCGGCCGTGGCGGCGCCGTACACGGCGGCGCGCGCCCAGGTCGGGCGCTCGACCAGACGCCACACGGCGAGCGTCGAGGCGAGCACGAGCGTCGTCGCCAGCGCGTACATGCGGGCGTCCCGCGAGGCGAGCACCAGGCTGGGGAACACCGCCACCGTCGCCGCGCACCACAGGCCCACGCGGTGACCCCCGACCCGTCGGCCCAGCGCCGCCGCGATCGGGATCGCCGCCGTCCCGGCCAACGCCGACAGCGCCCGCAGGCCGCCGTTGCCCCCCCAGACGCTGACGAGGACGTGCTGGACCAGGTAGGAGAGCGGGGGCGCCGAATCGTGCGCGATCACGCGGAGCATGGCGCCGACCGAGCGGTGCACGGCGAGGACGGTGAACGCCTCGTCCCGCCAAAGGGGCTGGCGGCCGAGGAACGCGAAGCGCAGCACCGCGCCGCCCGCGGTGATCGCCGCGACCCGCGACGCGAAGCCCGGCGGACGCCACGCGGCGAGCCGCCGGCGGGGCGGGGCCGGCTCGGCACCGGCCGGCTCGGTGTCCGGGACGGCGGCGCGGATGTCGCTCGTCGTCACGCCCGGTCTCCCGCCGGGCCGCCCCGCGGGGTCGGCGCAGCGTGCCGCGGTGCCGTGTCGCCCGAGACGCGGACGTGGTCCATGAGTGCCCAGGGAAAGGAGGAGGAAGCGCCAGCGCGGCGGCGACGCCGCGGCGTCGAGCATAGGTCGGGCGGCTCGCCGATCGGCGGCCGCGCCGCTCAGGCGCCGCCCGCCGGGTGCGGCACGAGGAGCTGGACGACGACCGGGTGACCGTGCGGATCGACTGCGGTCACGGTGGCCCGGGCGGCGAGCGCGGGGCCGACGGCGCGGCGCAGCTCGGCGCGGCTCGGCGCGACGATGCGGGTGAAGCGGTCGGGGAGGATCGCCTGGTTGGGCTCGATGCGGGTCGGTGGATGGTCGGCGTCGAGGAACTGGATGTCGGACGCGGAGTAGTCGTCGACGATGACCGCGGCGCGGGGGCCGTGGTCGGCCGCGTGGGCCAGGGCGACGAGCGCGAACGTGTACGCGTCATACCGGTCGCGGACCGGGCGCGAGAAGTAGGCGTGGGCGCCGATCGCCGCGGCGTAGGAGAGCGCGGCGACGACGAGCGCCACGCCGGTGACCTGGCCGACGCGCCGCCCGTGCCGGGCCAGCCAGGTGACGGTCCCGACCGCGCCGATGCCGACGAGCGCGCCGACGTAGGGGGCGAGCCCGAGGTTGCGCAGGAAGTGCGGCGAGCCGCCCTCGGGGGCGAGCAGCGGCGGGATCAAGAAGATGACGACGCCCAGCAGGACGAGCCGATACGGCGGGTCCCGGCGGCGCTGCCAGGCGACGACGACGCCGACGACCGCGAGGGCGACGAGCGGCCAGCTGAGCAGCGGCATGCCGGCGACGTCGTGGCGCGGGTTGGGGTCGCCGACGAACGCGAACTGGCCGAGCGTGCGCAGGACGTGCGTGAGGTAGCTCTGGTGGTTGCCGGCGACGTTGAAGACGCTCGTCTCGGCGCCGCGGCCGAAGTAGTTGGCGGGCTCGATGAGCGCCACGGCGAGCATGGGGCCGCCGACGACGAGGAACCCGCCGAGCAGCCAGCGCACGTCGGCGACGAGCGCGTCGTAGGCGGCGCGGTCGTGGCGGCGCAGCTGCCAGAGCCACACGAGGACGAGCACCGGCGCGAGCTTCAGCGGCTGGTAGGTCCACAGGCCGGCGCCGACCGCGGCGCCGGCGAGCGCGGCCCGCCGCGCGCTCGGCCGGTCGGACCAGGCGATGAGCGCGGCGAGGATCAGCGCGCCGGCGAGGGGGACGAGCACGTTGCGGAACCCGTCCCGGGCGATGCAGAGGAGCCACAACGAGCCGGCGGCCCAGGCCATCCCCGCCAGCGCCGCGCCGCGGCCGAAGCGTCGCAGCGCGAGGCCGATGGCGAGCACGCCGAGGACGCCGAGCACCGCCGAGACGCCTCGCAACGTCAGCGTGGTGTCGCCCGCGACGGCGAACGCGGCGGTGGCGAGGTAGGCGTAGAGCGGCTCGCGGCCGGCGTCCTCCGAGATGAACAGCGGGTGGTAGCCGAGGGGGTCGGCGAGGATGCGCTGCGCCGTCACCCCTTCGGCGGCCTCGTCGGGGTAGAGCCCACCTGGCTGGTGGTCCAGGTCGGCGAGGCGGGCTACGGCCGCGCCGGCCGTGAGGAGGAGCACGAGCGCCACCAGCCCCGCCGCCGCCCACCGCCGCCGCGTCGACGGCGACGGCGTCTCGAGGTCCGTCCCCACGGGCGGGCAGGCTAAAGGACGGGTGGTGCGACCCTCCCGCGGCTCAGCGGGGCGGGGTCGCGACGCCGGTGGCCGCGCCGACGAGGCGGCGCACCGAGTAGTCGAAGAGCTCGTCGGCGGACACCGGGCGGCGCAGCGCGTCGAGCAGCTCGGCGGCGCCGTCGACGTCGTCGGCGGTCCAGAGATCCTCGGGGGCGACGTGCTGGCTCGGGGACCGGGCGACCTGGATGTCGATCAGCACCGACCCGGTGACGAACTGGAGGATGGCGTGCAACGCCGAGCGCGGCGTCGTGGCCGTGGAGCCCGGCGGCGGTGAGCTCGCGGACGAGGACCCGTCGCACCGGCTGGAAGAGCTCGGCGGTGCGGCCTTGCGCGTGGACGACGGCCACGAGCTCGGGTCGCTCGAGGAGGTTGCGACGCCAGGCGCGGCACACGGAGGTGATGCGCGTCGCGGCGTCGTCGCCCTGCACGGGCACGGCGGCCAGCCGGGTGATGATGCGGTCGACGACCGCGTCGAGGAGCACCGACTTGTCGCCGACGTGCCAGTAGATGGCGGTGACGGCGACGCCGAGCCGGCTGGCGAGGCGCCGCATGGTGAGGGCGGCGACGCCGTCGGTCTCGACGAGCGCCAGCGCGGCCGTGACGATCTGCTCGGGGCTCAGCGTGGTGCGGGCCGGCTCGTCGGCGCCGCCGACGGCCACTTGACCCGCTGAACCGGCCATGCAACGATGTTACACGAACAGTGTTACAGAGGGCGGGTGCGGGGAAGGCGGCCAGTGACCCCGACCGAGGATCGCTACGTCGTGGTGTCGGCAGACGGCCACGCCGGCAACGAGATGCTCGGCTACCGCGACTACCTCGAGCGCCGCTACCTCGACGAGTTCGACGCCTGGGCCGCCGAGTACGTCGTGCCGTTCCCCGACCTCGAGGGGCCGGACGCGAGCCGCAACTGGGACAGCGACCGGCGCCTCGCCGAGACCGAGGCCGACGGCATCGTCGCCGAGGTGCTGTTCCCGAACACCGTCCCACCGTTCTTCCCCAAGTCGACGCTCACGGCGCGCCCGCCCGTCGACGCCGCGGAGCTCGAGCGCCGCTGGGCCGGGTTGCGGGCGCACAACCGCTGGCTCGTCGACTTCTGCGCCGCGGCGCCGGGACGGCGGGCCGGGATCGCGCAGATCCTCCTCGCCGACGTCGACGCCGCGGTGGACGAGATCCGCTGGGCGCGCCACGCCGGCCTGACCGGCGGGGTGCTGCTCCCCGGCGCCCCGCCCGGCACCGGCCTCCCGCCCCTCTACTCCCCCGTCTACGAGCCCATCTGGTCGGTGTGCGAGGAGCTGGCGATGCCGGTGAACCACCACTCGGGCAGCGCGGTGCCGCCACTGGACGACACACCGGTCGACAACGTGATGTTCGTCCTCGAGGTCACGTGGTGGGCGCACCGCACGTTCCCGCACCTGGCGTTCAGCGGCGTCCTCGAGCGGCACCCCACCCTCCAGCTCGTGCTCACCGAGCAGGGCACCGCGTGGATCCCCGAGGAGCTGCGCCGCCTCGACTACTTCTTCGAGCGGATGCGGTCCGCGACCGGCACCCAGGAGATGGAGTGGGGCCGCGAGGTGGTCGGCGCCCTGTCGCTGCGCCCGAGCGAGTACTGGGCCCGCCAGTGCCACGTCGGGTCCAGCTTCCTGCGCCCGGGTGAGGTCCCGATGCGCTACGAGGTCGGCGTCGACCGGATCATGTGGGGCAGCGACTATCCCCACCGCGAATCCAGCTTCCCGTTCTCGCACGAGGCGCTGCGCCTCTCGTTCGCCGACGTCGACGAAGCCGAGGTGCGGGCCATGGTCGGCGAGAACGCCGCGGCGCTCTACGGGTTCGACCTCGACGCGCTCGCGCCGATCGCCGCGACGGTCGGCCCGACCGTCGCCGAGGTCGCCCGACCCCTGCCCGACGCGGACATCCCTGCGGCGGCCCGCCGCTGCCCGGCGTTCGCCGACACCGCCAACGTGCACTGACCGACTGTGGCGCGCCCGCCCCGGCGGGCGTCCGACAAGGAGCACCCGTGGGAACCATCCGATACGCCGCCCGCACCGAGGAGCAGCTCCGCAACCGGGAGCTCGAAGCGACGTCGCGTGGCGCCTGGTCCACGACGCTCGTCGCCGTGTACGAGACCGACCCCGACGTCGTCGCGGCGGTGCTGCCACCGCCGCTCGAGGCGCCGCCCGAGCCGCTCGCCCGGGTCACGATCGCCCGGGTCGACATGGCGGGCCTCCCCACGTTCGGCGCGGCGACCGTCGCGGTGATGGCCCGCCACGAGGGCACCGACGCGGACTACGCCCTCGTGATGCCGATGACGACGGAGCAGTCGGTGATCGGCGGCCGGGAGACGTTCGGCGAGCCGAAGAAGATCGGTGACGTGACCCTCGAACGCGACGGTGACCGCGTCGTCGGGAAGGTCACCCGGTTCGGGATCACGTTCGTCGAGGTCACCGGCCGGGTCACGGGGACGCTCCCGAACCCGCCCGACGGTCGGCGCACCAGCTTCTACTTCAAGTTCCTGCCGTCACCCGACGGCAAGGGCTTCGACGCCGAGCCGTCGCTCATCTACTGCCACCGGGACGAGACGACCCGCCACCTCGAAGCGGTCGACGGTACGGTGACCCTCCGCGAGTCGCGCTTCGATCCCGTCGCCGACATCCCGGTGCGTCACGTCCGGGAGATCACGATCGCGGAGCGGCGCAGCTCCCAGATCGGCGAGATCCACTCCCGGGTGCCGAGCGACTGGCTCCTCCCGTACGTGCATCAGCGCTACGACGACCTCTCCCCGGTGGGTGAGGAGTAGCCGGCGTGCTCGAGGCGCTCGAGGGCAAGACCGCCGTCGTCACCGGCGGGGGCAGCGGGCTCGGCCGCGCCCTCGGGGAGCGCTTCGCGCGGGAGGGCATGCGCGTCGTCCTCGCCGACGTCCAGGCGCCGGTGCTCGACGCCACCGTCGCCGAGCTGCGCGGCGCCGGTCTCGACGTCGTCGGCGTCGAGACGGACGTGTCGAGCTGGGCGTCGGTCGCCGCGCTGCGCGACCGAGCGATCGAGCACGGCGGCGCCGTCCACCTCGTCTGCAACAACGCCGGGATCGGCGCCGGCGCCGAGGGGCGGCTGTGGGAGCACGAGCTGAACGACTGGCGGTGGGCGCTCGGCGTGAACCTCTGGGGTGTCATCCACGGCATCAACGCGTTCGTGCCCCACATGCTCGAGCACGGCGAGCCGGCGCATGTGGTCAACACCTCGTCGGGCAACGGCGGCGTCGCCCCCCTGTCGGGAACCCCCGAGTACGCGGTGACGAAGGCCGCCGTGGTGACGCTCACCGAGACGCTGTACGCCCAGCTCACCGAGGACGGCGCGGCCGTCGGGGCGTCGGTGCTGTTCCCCGGGCCACACATGCTCCGCACCGGCCTCTTCGATTCCTGGCGGACCCGGCCGGCGGCGTACGCCAGAGAGCGGCCCCGCCGCACCCCGCCGGTCACGCTCGACCAGTACGAGACGCTGATGCGCGACGCCGGGAAGACCATCCAGTACACGCCGGTGGAGGAGGTCGCGGGTCGTGTCGTCGACGCGGTGCGCGCCGGCGACTTCTGGATCCTGCCGCCCGACGAGCGCACCGACGAGCGCATCCACGCCCGCGCCGACTCGATGCTCAAGCGGGAGAACCCCACCTACATCCAGGCCGTGTCGGGCTGAGCCGGAGAGGAGCGCCATGTCCCGCTATCTCGTGATCTCCTCCGACTGTCATGCCGGCCTGCCCAACGAGCAGTACCGCGACTGGCTCGACCCCGCGTACCGCGACGCGTTCGACGAGGCCCAGACCGCCCGCGCCGCCGCGGAGCAGGAGCTGGTGGGCCGCGGGCTGCGCAACGAGGCGTTCGCCGAGGAGTGGGAGCGCGAGAACGAGGAGGGGCTGCGCGGCGGCTGGGACGCGCCCCGTCGCGACAAGGAGCTCGACGCCGACGGTGTCGCCGGCGAGGTCATCTTCCCCGACGCCGACGCGGTGACCGGCGGCGCCTCCGCGCCGTTCGGCGCCGGCCTCGGCACCGGCGGCGACCAGGATCCGGAGCTGCTGCTGGCCGGCGCCCGGGCCCACAACCGCTGGCTCGCCGAGCTGTGCGCCGACAGCCCGACCCGCCGCGCCGGCGTGGCCATCGTCCCGATCCTGCACGACATCGACGCCGCCACCGCCGAGATCCACCGGGCCGCGGCGAGCGGGCTGCGGGGCGGCATCCTCATCCCCTCGATGTGGCAGCCGTACCCGCCGTACCACGACGACCGGTACGACCCGATCTGGGCGGCCTGCCAGGACCTCGACCTGCCCGTCCACGTCCACTCCGGCGCCGCGGACAAGGAGGCCTACGGCGAGCACGTCGGCATCTACGTCACCGAGGTCCGCTGGTGGTCGATGCGCGCCCTGTGGTTCCTGCTGTGGGCCGGCAAGTTCGACCAGTTCCCCCACCTCACGTTCGTGGTCACCGAGTGCGGCGCGTTCTGGGCACCGGACCTGCTCTGGACGTCCGACATCGTCTACGACCGGGAGCACGCCGCGAAGAAGATGGGCGCGCAGCTCACCGCGGCGTTGCACATGCGGCCCAGCGACTACTTCGACCGCAACTGCGCGATCGGCGCGTCGAACACCCGTCGCCGCGAGCTGGCGCGCCGCTACGAGATCGGGGTCACCAACTTGATGTGGGGCAACGACTTCCCCCATCCCGAAGGCACCTGGCCGCACACGAAGGAGTGGCTGCGGCGCGCGTTCTCGGACATCCCCGTCGACGAGACCGCCGCCATCCTCGGCGGCAACGCCGCGGCGGTCTATGGCTTCGACGTCGAGGCCCTCGCACCGCTCGCCGACCGGATCGGCCCGACCCCCGACGAGCTCGGCCAGACCCGCGCGGACGCCGACGGCCGCCTCGACAAGTGGGCCCCGCTCAAGGCGGCCGGCCGGCCCTGGCTCACCGGCATCGACGTCCCCGAGGTCCCCACCGGCTGAGCCCCGCCCCACGGCGCGGCGGGAGCCGAGCGGCCCGGGGTGATCAGCCTGGACTTGCCCCGGAGAACCAGCCCCGAAACTTTCCTCCCTGATGACGGCGTCAGCCACCCGGGTTTCGTATCGTCGTGAGGCAACCAGGAGGTGGCCATGATCGAGGCGCGAGGGCTCACCAAGCGCTACGGGGCGACGTTGGCGGTCGACGATCTCACCTTCGACGTCACACCGGGCCGCGTCACGGGCTTCCTCGGACCGAACGGGGCCGGCAAGACCACGACGATGCGCCTCATCCTCGGGCTCGACCATCCGACCGCCGGGACGGTCACGATCGACGGCCGCCGCTACGGCGACCTGCGCTTCCCCCTCCACGAGGTCGGCGCCCTCCTCGACGCCTCGGCCGTCCATCCCGGGCGGCGGGCCGAGCAGCACCTGTGGGCCCTCGCGCAGAGCAACCGGATCCCGCGCCGCCGGGTGCACGAGGTCCTCGAGCTCGTCGGCCTCACCGCCGTGGCCCGCAAGCGGATCGGCACCTTCTCCCTCGGCATGAACCAACGCCTCGGAATCGCCGCGACGCTCCTCGGCGACCCCGGCGTGCTCATGTTCGACGAGCCGGTCAACGGCCTCGACCCGGAGGGCATCGTCTGGATCCGACACCTGTTCAAGCGGCTCGCCGCCGAGGGCCGCACGGTGTTCGTCTCCAGCCACCTCATGAGCGAGATGGCCCTGACCGCCGAGAACCTCATCGTCATCGGCCGGGGCCACCTCATCGCCGAAGGCACCATCGACGAGCTCACCCGCCGCACCGCCGGGAACGTGCTCGTACGGTCCCCCGCCGCCGAGCAGCTCACCCGGCTGCTCACGGAGCAGCACGCCCAAGTCGACGCCGACGCCGGCGCCCTCCGGGTCCGCGGCATGACGGCACCCGCGATCGGCGAGCTCGCCGCGGCGCACGGGATCGTGCTCCACGAGCTGGCACCCGAGCAGGCGTCGCTGGAAGAGACCTTCTTCGAGCTCACCGGTGAGAGCGTCGAGTACCGCGCCGACGAGCCCGTGCCGAGCCTAGGAGCGTGAGCCAGATGGCCACCACGATGACCCCGGGCGCGCCGACCAGCCCACCGACCCCGCCGAACCCGCCGACGACCGGCTCGGAGGTGCGGGCGGTCCTCGCGTCCGAAGCCACGAAGCTGCGGACGGTCCGCTCGACGGTCTGGACGCTCTTCGCGACGCTCGTCGTGACGATCGGGATCGGGTCGCTGATCGCGCTGGCCCGCGTCAGCCGCTGGGACAACCTGAGCATCCACGACAAGCTCACCTTCGACCCGACGAACTTCAGCCTCCGGGGCGTCTTCCTCGCGCAGCTCGCGATCGGCGTGCTCGGAGTCCTCGTCGTTACCGGCGAGTACAGCAGCGGCATGATCCGCACGACGTTCGCCGCGGTTCCGCAACGCCGCATCGTGCTCGGCGCGAAGGCGTTCGTGTTCGCGGTCGTCGCGTTCATCGTGACCGCGGTCGGCTGCCTGGCCGCGTTCCTGATCGGGCAGGCCATCTTCGCCGGGACCCGACTGCCCACCGGCGCGCCGCTGGGCGTCTCGCTGACGTCCCCGGGTGCGCTGCGGTCGGTGTTCGCCGCCGCCTTCTACCTCACGGTCGTCGGGCTCATCGGGCTGGCCTTGGGGTCGTTGCTGCGCCGCACGCCCGGCGCGATCGCGACCCTGTTCGGGATCGTCTTCGTGCTGCCCATCCTCACGAGCGCGCTGCCGTCGCCCTGGGACACCGATGTCGGCAAGTACCTGCCGAGCGGCGCCGGGGTCGCGGCCTTCACGGTGAGGCACACCAGCGACCTGCTCCATCCCGGCGCGGGGCTGGCCGTCTTGGCGGGCTACGCCATCTTCGCCTTGTGGCTCGCGGGGTTCGCGCTGACCCGACGCGACGCCTGACGCCGGGCGGTCACGCCCCGGCGATCAGGCGAAGGTTCACGACGAAGAACGCGAGGCCGGCGGCCAGGCTGCAGACGTGCCAGAACTCGTGGTACCCGAACCACCGGGCTTCGGGTCGTGGCCAGTGCAGCGCGAACAGCACGGCGCCCACCGTGTACACGACGCCACCGAGCACGGCCACGGCGAGCAGGTCCGGGCGGCGAGCGAGCGTCGGCACCACCGCGAGGGCCGCCCACCCGAGCACGATGTACAGCGCCGAGATGACGTGGGGAAACCGGTCGTGTGCGAGCGTCGTCACCGCGATCCCGGTGAGCGCGCCGCCCCACGCCACCCCGAGCAGCGCCCAGCGTGCCGACCCGTGCAGCGCCAGGAGACACACCGGCGTGTAGGTGCCGGCGATCAGCACGTAGATCATCGCGTGGTCGAGCCGCTTCATGATCCGTCGGGCGCGCGGCGAGCGGGCGTACAGGTGGTACGTCGAGCTGGTGACGTACAGCGCGATCGTCGCGACGCCGTACACCCAGGCGGCGATGACGCCGGTCGAGGTGTGCGCATCGGCGAGCAGCCAGACGACGCCGCCGAGGGACACGAGTGCTGCGACTTGATGCAGCCGGCCCCGCAGACGAGGCACGGTGACCGTGACGGACACGCTCACGCGTTGCATCATGGCAGCGCCGGTCGGCCGCGCCACGGATCCACGGCCCGACCGCACGGTGACCGGCGTCACGATCGCCGCCCGTCGCGGGTCGCCTCCCCTCCATCCCGACGACACGCCGTCGTCACCTGATCGCCACCGTGCACCCCACGCGACGCGGACCCGCGGACTGATCGATGGGTGGACTGGCGTGGCGGCAATTCGCTCGTGCAGACTCCCGGCCGTGCGAGCGCCCCTCGTCCTCGGGATCGACGGTTCGACGCGTCCGGCCGGTCCCACGAGCGGGCGCTCCCGGCGAGGCACGGTCAGCGCGGACGTCCTCGTGTGCTCGACGGCGTGACGAACCCGCACCCCATGGACCGTCGCGTGTCGCGGCGGCGCTTCGTGCAGGTCGGCGCCGCGCTGGGTGCGGCGGCCGCCCTCCCCTCCGCCGCACGAGGCTGGGCGCTCGGCTCGGTCACGTCGCCGCCGGTGCGTCGCCCGGGCTCGCTGCCCAACCCGCGACGACCACCGGGCACCGACCTCCTGCCGCAGATCGAGCACATCATCGTCGTGATGCAGGAGAACCACTCCTTCGACAACTACCTCGGCGTGCTCGGGCGCGGCGACGGTTTCCACCTCGACGGGTCGCACCACCCGACGAACACCAACCTTGACGCCCAGGGCGACGACGTCCGGGCCTTCCCGATGGCGAACGCCTGCCAGACGGACGGCCCCAGCCAGGCGTGGAACGCCAGTCACATCTCGTACGCGGGTGGCCGCAACGACGGGTTCGTGCGGGCGAGCGGACCGGTCGCGATGGGCTACTTCACCGCCCAGGACATCCCCTTCTATTTCAGCCTCGCGAAGACGTTCCCGCTGTGCGACCGGTGGTTCTGCTCGGTGTTGGCCCAGACGTACCCGAACCGGCGCTTCCTGCTGGCCGGCACGGCGTACGGGGCGGTGAGCACGGACGTGAAGTACCTGCTGGCGCCGTCCCCGCCGAACGGGACGATCTACGACCTCATGAACGCGCACGGTGTCACGTGGCGCGACTACTACACCGATCTGCCCCAGCCGGGACTGTTCAAGTCGGTGTACGACACCAACATGGACAAGATCGTCCACGTCAGCCAGTTCTTCGCCGACGCGGCCGCCGGGACCCTCCCGTCGGTCAGCTACGTCGACCCGGCGTCGGAGACGGGCTCCGAGGAGAGCCCCCAGGACATCCAGGTGGGTGAGGCGTTCGTGTCACGGATCGTGCAGGCCGCGATGCAGGGGCCCGGCTGGGACAAGACCCTCCTCATCTGGACCTACGACGAGCACGGCGGCTACTACGACCACGTCCCGCCCCCGCCCGCGGTCAGGCCCGACGACATCCCACCCGACATCACGGTCCCACCCGACCAGCCCGGCGCGTACGACCGCCTCGGCTTCCGGGTCCCGGCCGCGATCGTGTCCCCGTTCGCCCGACGGGACTACGTGTCCCACGTCGTGCACGACCACACGTCGATCCTGAAGCTCATCGAGACGAAGTGGAACCTGCCGGCGCTCACCTACCGGGACGCCAACGCCGACGACCTGCTCGACGCTGTGGACCTGCACGCCGCACCCGCGTTCCGCGAGCCCCCGCACCTCGCCGCGCCGGGCCTCACCTCGGCGCCGTCGGCGTGCGTGCCCGGTCAGGCCGGCGTCATCCCCCCACCCGGCGCGCTGCTGCCCCCCACCGTCCGCGCCCACTGAGCCGGCCGCGTCGGCCGCGGCGCGCGAGCGCGGGTCAGGCCCGCGGTGGTCCGGTGCGGGCAAACGCGACGAGGCGCGCCAGATCGTCGGGTTTGTCGAGCTGGATCACCGCGGTGACCGGCTTCCCGGGGCCCGTGACGAGACGCAGCGCGTGCGCGCCGTCGCTCCCCGCGGCGGGCGTCCCGGCGGTGAGCACCACGAACGGGGTCTTCTCGTCGAGCTCGTGGAGGACCGCCGCCTTCGCGAGCGTCCGCCACAGCGTCTCGGTGCGTCGCAGACCGGGACGGGCGCTCGTGAATCCCCCCGGCACATCGAACAGCCACGGACGTCCCGCGTCGTCAGCGGCACGGAAGGTCACGCCGAGGCCGGCGGGGAGCGGCACCGCGGTCTCGACCGTCGCGAACCCGGCCTGGACCAGCGCCTCGTGCGCGACGTCCTTCGCGGCGCGGCCGGCGCGGATCGCGCGCGCCACGGCCGTCCCGGTGGGGTGTGCGCCCTCGACCTCCGGTCCGACGCCGCGCTCCGCAGCGGCGCCGGTGGTCCGCTGGAGCAGGCGTCGCTCGGCGGCCAGGCGGGTGTTGGCCTGCTCGATGTAGGCGGCGTCCGTGTCGTAGCCGACGTAGTGCCGGCCGGTCCGGAGCGCGGCCAGCGCGGTGGTCCCGGATCCGAGGAACGGGTCGAGCACGAGGTCGTCGACGTAGGTGTAGAGGTGGATGAGCCGGGTGGGGAGCTCGACCGGGAAGGGTGCCGGGTGCCCGACGCGGCGGGCGCTCTCGGCGGGGATCTCCCACAGGTCGGTCGTGGCCTCCATGAACTCGTCCCGCGACAGCGAGCTCTCCGACGGCAGTCCGTCGCCGCGCCCGGGCCCGTGCGGTCCGGGCCCGGTCGAAGCGGCCCTTCGACGCGACGACGATCCGCTCCGTGAGGTCGCGCAGCACCGGGTTCGAGGGACGTTGGAAGGAGCCCCACGCGCAGGACCCGGCGCTGCCACGCGCCTTCTGCCAGATGATCTCGCCGCGCAGCAGCAGGTGCAGGTCGTCTTGGAGGATCCGGACGACGTCGGCGGCGAGCGACCGGTAGGGGCGACGGCCCAGGTTCGCGACGTTGATCGCCATCCGGCCGCCCGGCTCGAGGGTCCGCACGCACTCCCCGAACACGTCGCGCAGCATCGCGAGGTAGTCCAGGTAGGTCGCGGGGACGTCACCGACGCCGAGCGCCGCCTCGTACTCCTTGCCCGCGAAGTACGGCGGGGAGGTGACGACCAGCGCGACGGAACGGTCGGGGATCTCGGGCATCGAGCGGGCGTCGTGCGCGAAGACGGCGTCGATCGCCTTGTGGGGGTCCACGTCCGACTCGCCGCTGAGGATCGGGGGGCGGAAGCGGGCGTAGAAGTCGCTCGCGTCGTGGTTCTCCCGACGCGACACCCCGAACTTCGACGTCGCGGTGGGCCGGCGCCGATCCCCCGCCGTCGCTGCCATCCCGGCGATCGTACTGAGCGGCGGCGGCGAGCCGGCGGTCCCCCTTTCCGTCGGCCGGTCCTCGTCCCGCCACTCGAGACGCCCGGTGTCGACCCGTCGCCGACGCCGGGCGGCGGCGGGTTGGATGTCAGCTGCCGGTCGGCGACGGGGCGATGTCGCCACGTCCGGCGTGTCCAGATTCCGCGGCAGCGGCACCCGCAGTGCGCGACCCAGCGCCTGGACCTGGTTGCGCCAGATCACGAGCGCGCGCCGTTGCTGCGCGCGGCCCTCGGGAGCGAGGCGAAGTTCGCGGCTGGGCGCCGCGGCGAGCGCTCGGAGATAGGCGTCTTCGAGGAGGGAGGTCCTGGAAGCCGGCGCCTCGACGCCCGGGCGGTCAGGACGCGGGGTCGTCGCCGGGGTGCTTGGGCCGGTCGGGATGAGGACCCTGGTGAGGCGCCGGTGGGGTGGTCGTGGTCGTCGTCGTGGTGGGCAGGAGAACGAGATCGATCTCCACGGCGTGGGCCGCGGCGAGGATCGATGTCGCGCGGATCGCGGGGATCTGGCCGCTGCGTCCGAGTTGGCGGACGGTCGTCTCGAGGTTGGTCAGGTCGCGCCGGGCTGCCGCGGGGTCGAAACCGACCGCGTCGGCTCGCACGGCGGCCACCTGCGCCTGGAGCTGGCGCGCGGCGCCGGCCGGGAGCGTCAACGAGCTCGAGCCGCCGCCGCAGCCGGCCAAGAGCACCGTCACGACCACCGCGCCCGCCGCGCCGACGCGGGTCACGGGCGCACGGCCTGTCCGAGCTGGGTCAGCGCCCGGTTCAGCGGTGCCGGGGCCTGGCTCGGCGACGACGGGGCCGTCACCGGTGAGGGCGGCGGCGTGGCGGTCGAGGGCGACCCGTTGGTGAAGAGTGCGATCAGGCCGACGGTGCCGGCCACGGTGACCATGATGAGCAACGCGGCAACGGCGTTGGAGATCCGGCGGGGGGCGCGCCGTCGCGTCGGTGCGGACCGCCGCTCGGGTCGCCGCCACCGCTCGGTGCGGGCGGCTGGTCGACGCAGGGTCGCGGTCGACAACGGTGTCACGAGCCGCACCGTCGCGGTCGTGGCTGATCGGCTGCCGAGCGCTCGGCTCATGTCGGGAGCGGTCGCGAACCGCGACGCCGGATCGAGCGCCATCGCCTGCTCGATGACGGCCACGAGCCGCGGGTCGAGGTCGGGACGCTCCCGTTGCAGCGGCTGCGCCGAACCGGCGAGCGCAGCGTGGGCGACCGCCAGCGGGCTGTCACCTCGGAAGGGTGGGCTGCCCGACGCCGCCTCGTAGAGGAGGACACCGAGCGAGTACAGATCCGTGCGGGGTGACGCCGGTGCTCCGGTGTGTCGCTCCGGGGCGATGTAGGCCGGTGTGCCGACAAGCATCCCAGTGGCGGTCAGATCGACCGCTTCGAGCATCTTGGCAATGCCGAAGTCGGCCACCTTCACCTGCCCGCGCGAGGCGAGGAGCACATTGCTCGGCTTGATGTCGCGGTGCACGATCCGGGCGTCATGCGCGGCATCGAGGGCCGCCAGGATCTGCGAGGCGACGGCCCGCAACCGCGCCTCGTAGAAGGGGGCTTCAGCGATCTCGTGCGCCAACGTCCGTCCCGACAGGCGCTCCATCACGATGAACGCTCGACCCCGTTCCTCACCCGAGTCGAAGACGCTCAGGACGTTGGGGTGCGACAGTTGCGCGGCCACGCGCGCCTCGCGCTCGAATCGTTCGCGCACGTCCTCGGACGAGCTCAAGTCCGTCCGCAGCAGCTTGATGGCGACGCGGCGCTCGAGACGGACATCGAGCCCATCGTGGACGTCGCCCATGGCGCCCCCACCCAGGCGCGGACCGAGGCGATATCGGTCCGCGAGCAGCTTCGGCCGGGTCTCCCCGGGCGCCGTGGGCATGGCGAGCGTCCCTTCTGGCGGTGCGACCCGTCGCGGCCCGGGCATCCGCCCGAGTGCGACGCCGAGCCGCTCCGTCATGCGATGTCGCGACGACGCCGGCTCCTGGCCGACGAGTCACCGCCGCGCGTACCCCGCAGCCCGGCCGGCCAACCCAGCCCGCCGCGCCTCGTACCGGGCTCGCTCGCGGGGCCCGTTCCGCGTCCGATGTCAGAAGACGCGGAGCTGGCGCACGGTCGCGAGGTCGGCCGGGTCCCCGGTGGCCTCAACCCCCAGCTCGTCCCACGTCCCTCGATGGGTGATCCAGCGTACGAAGGCGGCCGAATCGCTCTGCACCCGAGCCGATGCCGCGCCCGACCCCAAGGTGATCGTCCGAGCCCCCGGACCGGTGAGCACGCACTCGACGCAGCCGCCGAGGGACGCGACGCGATCGACGTTCTGTTGGGGCAGCGCGGCGGCGACCCAGTCGAGCGCGGGGGTGAGGCGCACCTCGTCCGACGCGGGTGGCGGCCCGGGCAGCGGGCCACGCGGCGCGAACAGGTCGGCCCGAATGTGGGTGTAGTGGTCGAACGCGAACGCGTTGCCGAGCGCCGAGGCCGGGTAGGTGCCGAGGTCCCCGAGGGGGAGCTCGAACGTCTGACCGGCGAGCTCCCCGAGGCGGGCGATCGCGTCGGTGCTCACCGAGCGGTAGTCGTCAACGACGCGGTCCGCGTTCCAGGATCGCCGGGCGGCGACGTAGCGCTCCTGCGCCGCCTCGGTCGGCGCACCCGCGGTGTCGGGCAGCGACGACGGATCGACCACGAGCCAGAACAGGGCGCCCATGTGCGCCACGACGTCCTGCACGGACCACCCGGGACAGCCGCTCGGCGACCGCCACTCGGCGTCGCCCAACCCGTCGCAGATCTCGAGCAAGGCCGTCCGGTCCGCTGTCAGCGCGCCGATCGCTCCGTCCATCATGAGCCCCCAGCCTGGATAGCAGAACTATGTTACATAGTGAGACTATGGCCACGGGAGGGTCGCCGCAAGACCCACGTCGATCCACTACACCCAAACCCGTGGCCCCACCTCCACGACCATCCCTGCGCGCCGAGCACGTCCAGGCGACCCGTGCGGCGCTGGTGGCCGCCGGCGAGCGGCTGTTCGGCGACGCGGGGTTCGCCGCCACCAGCGTCGAGGACCTGGCCGCCGCCGCGGGGGTGACGACCGGGGCGCTGTACCACCACTTCCCGACGAAGAAGGCGCTCTTCGAGACGGTGTTCCAGGAGCTGCACCTTCGGCTGCTCACGACTGCGGCGGACGCGGCGAACAGCTCGAGCGACACCGTGGAGCAGCTCACCCGCGGCCTCGAAGCGTCCCTCGACGCCATGCTCGAACCGGACGTCCAGCGCATCCTCGTCATCGACGCGCCCGCGGTGCTGGGGCTCGATCGCTACATCGAGCTCGACGAGCGCTACGCGTTCGACGCCATGGTCGCGTTGCTCAGCGCCGCGAAGGCCGAGGGCGCCCTGACCGTCGAGAGTCCCGAGACGCTCGCTCGCCTGCTGCTCGGCGCCTTGACCCGCGCCGGCATCCTGATCGCCCACGCCACCGATCCGGACCGGACCCGTCGGGCGGTGTCGCGCACGGTGCGCGAGCTGCTCGCCGGCCTCGGCGGGTCGGCATCCGAGAGCTCGTAGTGCCTCGTCACGGCACGACGAGCTCGCGGGCGCGCCGCCGCGGGTGTCACCGGGTCAGACGCTGCCGTCGCCGTCGCTCGGGCCCCCGTTGTTGTCAGCGTCGTGGTCGCCACCGTTGCCCTGCGGGATCGTCGGCGACGGGGGCGGTGGGGCGACCACCGGCGGCGGGGGCGGCGGCGGCGCTGGCGACACGACCGGCGGGTTGGTCACGACCGGGGGCGGTGGCGGGCCGTGCGGTGTCGTCGTGGGCGGCAGCGTCGGGGGTGGGAGCGGCTCCGTCGTCGTGGGGGCCGCGGCGGCGACCGTGCGGCTCCCGGTGGTGCCCGACGAGGTCGTGAGGACGACCAGGAGGGCCAGGACCGCGGCCGCGGCGGCGGCGAGGACGGAGACGACGAGCCGTGGGCGAGACATGGGTGGTCCTTTCTCTCCCCCGGCGGTGTTCAATCGGTCGTGCGGGTGGCCCCGAGGGGCAGCGCGGCGCCCAGCAGGAGCAGCGCGGCGCCGACGGATTCGACGACGAGGCTCGTGCTGGCCCACGGGGCGTCGAGGTGGTCCATGAAGCCGAAGAGCCCGACCGTCGCGCTCGAGCAGCAGCCCGGCGATCGTGGCCAGGAGAAACCCGGCACCGACGACGGCGAGCGTGACCCGCGGGAAGGCGACGAGCGCGACGGCGAGGGTCATGCCCGCGATGCCCTGCCACAAGAACAGGGGCCCGATGATCGACACGTGTCGATAGCCGTCGGCCCACAGGTAGAGGTGGACGAGCGCGGCGCTCGCCGCCATCGCCGATCCGGCCACGAACAGGGTGTTCGTGACGAAGCGTCGTGTCGGCGAACCGATCGGTGGGGCCAGGGCGATCACGGCGACGGACGGCCTCCCGCGTCGCCGCGCCGGGGGACGGCGCCCACTTGTGCGTCGGTGATCGGTGAGGGCGCTCGGCGTATGGGTCATGCGCTCGGACCTCCGGTGGCGGCGCTGCCTCGCATTACGGGCGGCACACGCCGATGGATTGCCTCGATGGAGATCGGCGTGCGTCCCGTTCACGTGACGGCGAAGGCGGCGATCGCCGTCTGAAGGGGCGGGCGGTAGCGGCCCCAGGCCGCCGTGGCCGCCGTCGCGACGACGACCGTGCCCGGCGTGTACGGGCCCACGACCAGACACGCGATCTCGCGGTAGTGGTGATGATCGACCCGCGTCACGTATCGGTCCATGACACAGGATCCCTCACCACCGCGAAAGGGCAGCTGCTCCCCCGACGCTTCCAGGGTGACCGACTCGTCGTGGTCCTCGCCGAGGAGACGCACACGGAAGGCGGCGAAGCCGTGGAACGGCTCGCGTCCCTGCCGTGGGGTGGCGTTCAGGTAGGCGAGGAAGGTGCCCGGCGGATCCTCGACGGCTGCCGAGACCGTTCCCGGGTCGCCGCCGATCGGCTGGAACGACGGCGGGTACGCGAGCGTCGCGGTGCGAGCCGCCGTGGTCAGCGTGCCCCAGCCCGGCGGCGCGAGCGTGGGGACGAGCCACGGAAACGAGCGGTGCGCTGCGGGCGACGGCCCGACACGCGCCGCGGCGTTGGGCATGGAGGCAACCGCTAGCCCGAAGAGCGCCACGATCGCGCCCCAGCCGCGCACGGGGCGCCCCCGCCCACAGACCCGCGGGCGGAGCCCGCACCGTCGCCCTGACGATCGCATCGGCGGTCATACGGCCCGCCGCGACGAATGGCTTGCCTTCGGGTCGCAGGAACGGGTGGCTGGCGCCGTCCCGAGTCTCGAACGGTGTGACCGGTTGGCCCGCTCAGGTCTCCAGCGCGCGGAGACGGTCGGCCATCGCCGACATCACCTGGAGCGCGAAGGTGGGTGTCTCGGTGACGAGGAACAGGAACCGGCGGCGGTCGATGACCGCGAGCTCGGTGTCGGCGGTCGCCACCGCCGTGGCCATCCGGGGTGACGAGTCGACGAGTGCCATCTCACCGAACACGTCGTCCTCGCCGAGCTCGGCGACGACGCCCTGTCCGGTTCGCAGCTCGACGCTCCCCGAGATGATCCCGAACATCTCGTCGCCCGCGTCGCCCTCCGCGAAGACCGTCGAGCCGGACGGCACGCTTCGCGTGCTCGTCGCGTTTTGGAAGACACCTCGAACGCTCATGCTGCTCCCCCCGGCGCCCTGCGCCGTCCAGGATCGGTGGTCCCCCGGGCATGATCGTCCAGTCCGACGGTCCCATGACGCAAATCAGCCGCTGGGCTGCGTCCCGACCGCCCCCCGACCGTCAGGGGCGCGCCCGGGAAGTGCCGTACGACCGGGTGAGGCTGGCCCCCAGGTGCGCGAGGTGGTCGCGGACGGCTTGGGGCGCGAGCACCTCGACGTGGTCCGCGAACCCGGCGAGCTCGGCGCCGACGGTCGCCTCGGCGTGGCCGCGGATCTCGACGTCGACGCGGCCGCCCGGTGCCGGGTCGCCGACGGTCAGCCGGGTGCCGAAGACCGACCGGAGCACGCCCAGCATGCTCGGGTCCGCGCGGGCGGTGACCCGAGCCGCGAAGCGTCGATCGTCGAGCCCGGCCAGGATCTGCGCCCAGCTCTCCTCCAGGTTGAAGCCCGGCGGACGACGCACGGGCTCGTCGGTGACCGTCACGGCGCGGACTCGATCGACGCGAAAGGTCCGCACGCCGCGGTCGGTGTCGCTCACCAGGTACCAGGTCGTCCCCTTGGCGACGAGCCCGAGCGGGTGCACGAGCCGGTCGCTGCGACGTCGATCGCGGCCGACGTAGCCGAGACGGAGCACGCGTCCGTCGATCGTCGCCTGCTGCAACGTGGCCAGGTGCTCGGGTGGGGGCCGCTCGGCGCGGTCCCGACGCGCTCGCGTCGATCACGACGGCGGCGGCGGCCACGTCGGCGTCGGCCCGGAACGGCTCGGGGAGCGCCCGGATCAGCTTGCGGAGCGCCGCCTTCACCGGGGGCGTCGCGGCCGACGGGCCGGCGACGAGGAGCAGGGCCCGGGCCTCGTCGGCGGTCAGCCCGCTGAGGTCGGTGCGGGCCCCACCGACGAGCGACCAGCCGCCCCCGCGGCCCCGTTGGGGATAGACGGGCACCCCGGCGAGGGCGAGCGCCTCGAGATCACGGCGTGCCGTGCGCTCCGAGATCTCGAGCTCCCGGCTCAGCTGGGCCGCCGTGACCCGGCCGCGGGCCTGCAGCACCAGGAGCGCCGCGACCAGGCGATCGGCACGCATGGCCACAGCCTCGCACCAGAACTGGCCACAAGACGGCCACTTTGAGGGGGAGGGTGTCCCTGACCCGCAACGACGCGCCGGCGAGCGCCGGCGCAGGAGGTGCTCACGATGGCCGGCATGGTCTCCCCCGTCGCCGACGAGCGGTCAGCGCTCCTCGACTACCTCGCCCAGCAGCGCTACGTGCTGCGACTCACCGCCTACGGGCTGACCGACGAGCAGGCCCGCGCGACACCGACGGTCGGGCCGCTCAGCGTGGGTGGGCTGATCAACCACGTGGCCGCCGTCGAGGAGGGTTGGATCGACACCGTGCTGCAACGTCCGCTCAGCAGCGACGCCGACGAGAACGACCGAGGCTTTCGCCTCGGGTCCGACGCCACACTCGCCACGGTGCTCGAGCGCTACGCGACGGTGGCGCGGCGCACCGCCGACGTCATCGCCGGCATCGCGGACCTCGGCCAGCCCGTGCCCGTTCCCCAGGGCGTGCCGTGGTTTCCCGACGACGTGGACGCCTGGTCGGTGCGGTGGGTGCTGCTCCATCTCATCGAGGAGACGGCCCGACACGCCGGCCACGCCGACATCGTGCGCGAGTCGGTGGACGGCGCGACCGCGTTCCCGATCATGGCCGCCGCCGAAGGGTGGCCCGCGACGCCGTGGCTCCAGCCCGGGGAGCCGGCCACGTCGTGACCCGCGTCCGTCGCTCAGCCCACCGCGGCCCGTCACGCGTTCACCCGTGGCGCAGCCCGGTGAAGAGGTCGTCCATCACCGGCGTGGCCCGGGTGGTCTCCCCGGCCCGCACGAACTCCTCGGTGCCGAACATCTCGGTGAAGTCGGCGAGCGGGAACCGAAGGAAGAAGACGTTCTCGGCCTGACTCGCGTGGGCCCGGAGCGCCGCGAGCTTGGCGCTGGCCTGGTCGCGGCAGTCGATCGAGGCCGCGATCTCCTCGTCGGGTGAGCCGAACGCACCCTCGTCGACGTCGGGGAGCTCGACGCCGGCCGCCACGGCTCGTGCTCGGAAGGCCTCCAACCGCGTGCGACGAACCGTCGGGAAGTAGAGCCGGGCCGTGGACTGCGACGCGCGCAGGGCCTCGACCGTGATCCGGTGCGCCTGGATGTGGTCCGGGTGGCCGTAGAAGCCGTGGGCGTCGTACGTGACGACGACCTGCGGCCCGTAGCGGCCGATCAGCTCGGTCAAGGGCGCCGCGGCCTCCTCGACCGCGAGCGTCGCGAAGGCGCCCGGCGACTCGTTGCTCGCCCAGCCCGCCATCCCCGAATCGTGGTACCCGAGGCGCTCAAGGTGGGTCACGCCCAGGATCCGGCAGCTCGCCTCGAGCTCGCGCCGCCGCGTGTCGCGACCACGGCGGCCTCGTCGTGACGCGGATCTCCCGGCTTCGAGCCGTCGATGGCATCGCCGTACTCGCCGTTCGTGCAGGTGACGAGCACGGTCCGGAACCCGTCACCGGAGTACCTCGCCAGGATGCCGCCAGTCGTCGACGCCTCGTCGTCGGGGTGCGCGTGGACGGCCATCAGCGTCAGCGGCGTCTCGACCATGGGTCACCTCTCCCGTCGGGTCCTACGACCTGGTGCAACCACCGTACGAGGGCGCGGGGGTGTTCTTCGACTGGTCGCGCGCCGCGACCGGTCAGGGTCGCTGGCTTGGCGAGTCGTCCTGCCCGGCGCGGGCCAGCAGCTCGGTCACCGCGAGCAGCACAAGGACCAGGATGGCGATCACGACCACCGCGCCGGGGCCCGGATGGTTGAGCACGACGAGCACGAGCAAGCCGAACGCGATCACGGCGAGCCGCGCCACGCTGCGGTGGGAACCGACGAGGCGTGCGGCGCGCGGCGAGATCGCGCCCTGACCGGGTGCCCGGAACACCAGGTCGCGAGCGCCGGTGCGCACGCGGGTCGCGATCCGACCGGGACCAGCGAGCCAGGCTCCGAGCGCGACGATCACGGCCAGGGCGAACACCGTCCGCAGTGCGAGCAGCAAGAAGCTCAGCAGCTGGTCGTAGATGGCACCGGCGGCGAGCCAATTCACGCTGGCGGGCAGCGCGTCCTGATATGGGCTGCGCAGCGCATTCCAGAGGACCAGGAACAGCAGCATCACGAACGCCAACCCGACCCCGCCCCGCACGATCGTCCGGCGGCGGTCGCCCGACGCCACGATGGCACCCGCAAACGCCAGCACGGTGAGAATCGGCAACACCAAGGCCACGTCGTCGAGCAGTCGCACGGCGCGCTGCGCCTGGGCGATCGCGCTCGAGCGGAAGAGGACGATCTGATGGCTGTCCTGGCCGCCGGCGGTTGACAGGCCGGTGATACCCGCCTTCGTCAGCACACCGTCGACCTCCGTGATGACCGGCTGGATGTCGACCACGACTTGGCCCAGCTTGTTGACGAACCGCCCTTGTCCTCGCAGGACGTCCACCAGGTGGAGGTGGACCTGTCGGTTCAGGCTCTTCCACAGCTGCTGGAAGGTTGAGGACTGCAGCACGTGCAGTGCTGCGCTGTGCACGTAGCCGCGGATGCCCGCCGCGACGACGGGGACGATGAAGGACGCGCTCGGTGGCAACGCGTCCTTGAGCCGCGTCTCGAGACTCGAGGCGTTGACCAACGTGGTCGTGACCCGGTCGGCGAGGGCGTCCTGCACGTGAGCGTTGCCGGCGAGCGGGCCCACGGTCGCCACGTATTGGTCGGTGTTCAGGAGCGTGTCGTGCAGCCAGACGGCGTGGACGGCCAGCGGGGCGAGGAGGCAACCGACGACGACGAGGGTCGTAGCGAGGGCGCGGCGCCAGCGCGGCACCCGCTTCGCCGCGTCGGGAGCTGCGTCTGGATGATCCGAGCGGTCAGGCACGAGGTGCCGTCCGAGCCCCTCCTCCTGCGTGCTGCGCTACCGAGGCACGCACCCGGGTGAGGCTAGTCAGTCGCGTGGACCGCGAGCGCGCCCGCGACGGCCGCGAGGGGGTCATCGGCTTCTTACCGTCCGTCGGGGGCCGTTGACGTTGGGGCAGGTAACTGAGGAGGTCGCGAGGACCCGGGCGTCCACGCGACGACGCGGCGAACCGCGCGTACGCCAGACTGCTGACCGACCGCATCCGCTTCGGAGCCGAGGCTCATGGCACCCACGCGTCGACCCCGCCACTGGAAGCGGTGGCTGATCGGCGGTGTCGTCGTCGTGGTGGTCCTCGTCGTCGGGGGACCGTTCGTGTACTTCCATTTCATCGAAGGATCAGCGCCGGCACCGTTCAAGCTCTCCTCCAAGGCGAAGACCCCAGCAGCGGCGGTGCCGCTGGCCGGGACCTGGACCATCGCGCCGGGTTCTCAGGCGGGATACCGGGTGCAGGAGACCCTCTTCGGGCAGAGCCACACGGCCGTCGGACGCACGACCGCGGTGACCGGTCAACTGAGCGCGACCGCGACCGAGGTGACGGACACCAGCGTGACCGTCGACATGACCCAGGTCAGCAGTGACTCCGGCGAGCGCGACGGACAGTTCCAAGGCCGGATCATGGACACGGCGCAGTTCCCGACCGCGAAGTTCACGCTGACGACACCGATCAACTTCGGGGCGACGCCAACACCGGGCACGACGGTGACCGAGACGGCCGTGGGTAGCTTGCTCCTGCATGGCACCACTCATTCGGTCCAGGTGCCGGTCTCGGCCCGTGAGAGCGGGACGACCATCCAGGTGAGCGGATCCATCCCGGTGACGTTCTCTGACTACAACATCAACAACCCGAGCGGCGGACCCGCCAGCGTCGGCAATGCGGGGACCGTCGAGTTCCTCCTCACCTTCCGTCACGCCTGATCGAGCTCGAACGTCGAGGTCGAAGCGGTCGAGGGCCCGGCGGTCGGCTTCGATTGTCGCGACAGCGAGCTGGTCGCTCAGCCGTGCGAGGCGCCGAGTGCCGTCGGATGGGTCGTGTTGTGCTCATGGAAGCAGAACTGCTCGGGGCGGGCGTAGCCATGAGCGATCGAGTCCGTGGCCTCGACACCGCGCCGTCGGACCTGGTCGGTCCACGCCCTGCCGTTCCAATATCGGCGATCGTTACGCCCGGTGGGGTCGCGATACCAACGTCCCGCCCTGAGTGGGTCGCGGCCCGAGGCGAGTGTCCGGGTCTCGGGGGGCGCGGCCGGGACCCAGCGGCGAAACGCGTGCTTGGTCCACGACAGCCGGTCGCGATGCGGTCGCCTGCTACGGGCCAGCAAGGATCTCTCGCAGCCAGGTCTCGACTTGGGCGCCGACCTCGATGATGTCGCTGTGCACTGACTCGTGCTCGATCCCGGTCGAGATGTCAGCGGTCTTGCTGAGCTGCGCCCGTAGCGGCGTCGACGATCCGTCTTCGGTCCATGCCCGAATGATGAGGAGGCCGGTTCGGTCCTTGGGCATATGGCCACTCTACGAAGAGGGCCATGACGGGGCCGTTACGGCGATCGGACGCGGCTGACGAGATCCTGGAGGTCGGCGGTGGGTGGGATGCCCAGCTGGTTCTGGAGCAGATCCCGGTAGGCGTCGTACACCCGGATGGCTTCGGATTGGTTGTGCTCGGCAAGGTGCACACGGATGAGTGTCGCCTGCGCGCTCTCGCGCAAGGGCTCGGTCTTGACGGCGGCGGCGGCGGCGTCGACGGCTTCACCGAGTCGCCCATCCGCCGTCAGGCGGATCGCGAGCGCCTCGAGCGCATGGAGTCGCAGCTGGCGCCATTTTTCGTTCTCGACCAGAACCCAGTCCTCGTACCAGTCCGGTAGGAGCTCGGTGGACAACGCGGTGACCGCGTCAGCACTGAGATCGAAGGTGTCGGGGACCGCATCGAGGTCGATCAGTCGATCCGCGACGCCCTGCGCCTCTCGGAAATCGATCGCCACGTCGTCGGCGAAGGAGAGGTCGAGGGACGTGGTCACGACAGCGTCGCGTGTCACCTCGTCGAGACGCGCCAGCGCCGAACGAAGGCTTGAGTAGGCGTGGTCCTGTGTGGCGTCAGGCCAGAGGGTGCCGGCGGCTACGACGCGGGTCACGGCCCGGTCGCGGAGGGCGAGGAACGCCAACAAGCGTTGCGCACCGCCGGACAGGGCAGGGAGCGCCTCGTTCGCGATCCAGAGCTGAAAAGCTCCGAGGAGGGAGAGGTGGAGACCGTGCCACTCGGGCGGCGGCCCTCTCGGCGTCGGAGTCAGCCGAAGTGCACGCTGAACCACAAGGCACGGTACACCCCACGATCGGTCCCCGTGGAGGCCGTTCGGCGGGCTCGGCTGCGTCTCGGTCGAGCAACGGGCGTTCCGACGAGCGGTCGTAAGGGTTCTGACCGAGTCACCAGGGCCGAGACAAGTTTGCGACCCGGCTTCCGGGGGGACGGGAACCGGGTCGCAGGACTCGTGATTGGTGGCTGAGCTCGCGAGCTCAACTCGAAACGGCACATGACGGGATCACGTAGGTTTCGAAGCTGCCACGGCGAGCATCGCAGCCTGCCATGACGCGGCCGTCACCGAGCCGTGACTCGCATCAGGTTCGCACAATTCGTGCGAGACGGCGACGGTCGGCACGTCGAGCACCAAGCCAGTCGGACGGAGTCTTTGGACAAGAGGCAGCGATGCGGCGCGGTGCAGCCGGTGCAGCTCGGGACGTTGAATCGAAGATGCGTCGGTCCAGGAGTTCGAACGGGTGTACGGTCGTTTGGACGGTTGCTATACCAGCCGACGAAGGTGGCACCGAGCCGACCGATTGGTCTCCGCCGAAGGAGCTCCCAAGAGGAGTTCAGGTCCACTGAGCATTCGCTCAGCTGAGACGTCGAACGGAGGCTGAGCGATGCTGACACTCCAACACTCACCGGACGCGGTCCGACGCGCCGGGCTTCGTCGAAGCACGAGGTGCCGCCCGTGACCATCGCGGTGATACTCGCAGTCGTCGCGGTGGGCATCGTCGGGGTCGGCGTGTCGCTGATCGCGCAGTTCGACCGATCGATGCTCCGGGATGGTCGCCTGTCGGGATCGACCATCTGGGGATCGAGGGCCGCTCGCCGTCACGCTCGCAAGGCGAGGCCCGCCCTGTATCTCCTGGCGTCCGTGCTGGTCCTGCTCGCCATCGCCACCCTCGTGTAGCGCTCGCGGACATCCAGGCTCGGGCGCCCTACCTGCGTCGTTCGGGTCCCAGCATCTAGCGCGTGAAACGGCCGTTTGTCGCGTCATACCTGCACCGCCGGCCGTCGGCGAAGTCGACCGCGACTTCATCGCCCTCGAGGTGTGCGGACGTGGGCGTCCCAGACGACATCATCAGCCATTGCACCAGCCGACCAGTACCCGAGTCGTAGAGCGCGACACCGCCGTGTGACATCTTGGCTACCACCACCCGCGTTGCCTCCCGTGGTGCGTCGTTGACCGCGGCGCCGCGGCCCGTGCCGCCTACGTCGTGGCCCACGTGTGACCGTCGCCAACGGCCGCGACGTCAACCTGCTCCGTCGTACCGTTGGAATAGGTGCCGCTGCACCGGAAGGCCTCGGGGCCCGTGGCCCTGCAGGTCACATGCTCCAGCCGCAGACCGGTCGAGTGATGCTCCGAGGTTGGATCGTCCATGCGCTGTTGGGCGCACGTCATGAGCGCGGCGGCGAGGTCCGCGGCAACCGACCGTGGTGGCCGCGGCGCAGCGCCTCGGTCCGCCGGACCGGTGTCGCCCGTGCTGAGCTTCGGGTCAGTGCGCAACGGTCGCCACGATCAACATCGTGACCATGAGAAACAACCCGATCGCGACCGTCATCATCGGGTGGCGCAGAGCCCGCATTGCCCGCCCACTCGCCTGGGGGGTGATGACTGCTACCGACACGTTGGCCTCCTACCTCGTTCCGCCCCGGCGAGTGCCGAGGCGCCGCGGACTCCCTCGTGGGGGGAATCCACCGGGCGGAGGCCGATCGGTCGGCTGAGATGCCACCTGGGTCGGCTTTACAGCGACCGTCCAACCGCCATCGTACACCTGTTCGACATCCGTCCCGACCGGAACGTGGCACGGCGGCTCGCTCGCCGGCCCGCGTGCTCGCGATCCGTCTACTCCACTACGCCGACCGAGCTGGGATCGCCTCGAGCGACACCAGGTTTGACCACGTGGGCATCCGGTGCAGCCGGTCAAGTCGTGTGCGCTCGTCCGCCGAGAGCGCGCGGTCTCCCGGGCGCGGATCGATGCGTACACCACACTGCGCGCACACCACTGGAGTCGCGTCGCGACCGGTCATGAGCGGCCCCACGCGCGATACGGATGGCCCTCACCTCGGAGCGTCCTGTCCGCATCCGGACTCGGGACCGGCCGCGCCGATCCCGTCGTGGAGACGAGCTCGAGCACCGGCCACGACGACGTCGGATCGCCGCGGCCCGTCCGAATCAGTCCGATGCGGTAGGCGAAGACCCCCGCGCCGATGACGCCGGGGAACCACCAGGTCGTCATGACGAAGCCCGGCTCAGGACGTGGGCGCTCATCATGGAATCACGGACCGTGCACATCTGCGCAGCCTCCTTGTCGGTGGCTCCGCGGGGCGATTGCCGAGCGGACGCGGGATCCCGAAGGGATCCGGCTGGGCGGAGGCCAAAGGTCGGCGCCGTTGCCACCCAGGTCGGCTTGTTCAGCAACCGTCTGCTATGGACACTACACCGCGAGTGGTCGCCACCACCCAGCGCGCGTCTGGTTCGTTGCGTCGTGTGACGCGACGCAGCTCGTCGCGAGTCTGCTGGTCACCTGGTGGGGCCCGTCGCACGGAGCTGCTCGACGTGCCGGCCGCGTGGCGCGGGGAGATGGACGAGTCGAGGGTCTCCTCGGGTCGTGTTGGCCGAAACTAGGCAGGACGGTTGCTTCGCTCGCCGGTCAGGGTTCGAACCGCGACCAGCGGCCGTTCGACCTCCGCGCGCCGCGGCACCTCTCGGTGACGGAGCGCGGTCATTGGTGTAGAACCCGGACGATGACCGAGCGACCCCGAGGCGCCCGCGAGGCCGTGCTTGGCGTTGGGCCCCCGACGCTGGCCCATTTCGACGATCCGGCGTATCGGTGGCGCCGACTGTTCTCGGAGCTGCTCGGCACGTTCCTGCTCGTGCTGGCCGCCGCCGGCGGCCCGGTCGTCAACGCGGTCAGTCATGGCCGCGTGTCGCTCTCGGCCCAGGCCGTCGCCCCCGGGTTGATGGTGATGGCCGTCATCTACTTCTTGGGGGCGGTCGGCGGGGCACATCTCAACCCCGCGGTGACCCTGTCGTTCGCGGCGCGGCGCAACTTCCCGTGGCGCCGAGTCCCGGGGTATGTCGCCGTGCAGCTCGTCGGCGCGATCGCCGCGGCGGGGCTCCTCCGAGGGATGTTCGGCAACGTCGGACACCTCGGCGCGACCGTGCCGGAGCACGGGATCGGCGACCTCACGGTGTTCGCCCTCGAGGCGATCCTCACGCTGGGCCTCGTGAGCGTCATCCTCGGCACGGCATCGGGTGCCCGAAACATCGGATCGAACGCGGCCCTCGCGATCGGCGGCTACATCGCGTTGGCAGGACTCTGGGCTGCTCCCATCAGCGGGGCTTCCATGAACCCGGCCCGCTCGTTCGGTCCGGCGCTGATCGGTGGGCACTGGACCGCGTTCTGGGCCTACGTCGCCGGACCACTCGTCGGAGGCCTCGTCGCGGTCGCCTTCGCGTGGATCTTGCGTGGGCCACCCACCACGGCCGGTTCCGAGGCCGCGCAGGGATCGAACGCCACGGACGCCGAGCGGTGACGCCACGCCCACCGCCGACCAGTGACCACGGTCAGCGGCAGATCGACGCTCTTCTTGACCCAGAAGCCGGCATAGGCCGTGGCCAGGCGCGGCGCACGATCCATCCACCTTCTCGTTGCCGAGTTGTAACCCAGGATGGGACGTTCGCCACTGTCGGGCTGGAGCTCCTCGGCCGTACGGTCGAGGCAAGCGCAGCGAGGAGCGCCCGGGAGGAGGTGGTGAGGGTGACCGGTGACAGCAGGTTCAATCTCGAAGCCGCCCTCGCGGCGATCACCGCTCGACTCGAGCAACGGTTCGGTGAAGTGGTCGATTCCGGGGTTGTCGAGGCCACCGTGCGCCACTGCGCTGAAGGGTTCGTCGATGCTCAGGTCATGGACTTCGTCCCGATGTTGGTCGAGCGCTACAGCCGCGATCACCTGACCGTAATGGTGCCACTGAAGGAATTGATGGCTCGGGGGTCGGAGGCAAGCGTGTCATGAGCGAGTTGACTGAGACGCGACCTCTGGGCACGGCGAAGCGGGATGTCTTGGAGGAGCTCGGTGAACGGAGCCTCGTTCTCCCAACGATGGTCAATGCCGGCCTGGAGGCCAACGACCGGGCCAAGTACTTCCTGAGCCTGCTCCAGGCGGCAAAGTCTCGAGCTGAGGCACCGTCGGAGCCGTGGACCTCCTTGCGCGAGGAACGGCTCGCCGCCGGGATCAGCAACCCCGCGTTCGATGAAGTAGTCGAACAGTCAACGCGGGTGGATGTTGACCTCTACTTCATTCCTCAGGCGAGTCGAATCCACCAGGACCTGGTAACGGCGATCGGCGAAATGCTGGCGCCGCTGATCGCGGCGAAGGTCGCCGGGGCCCCGGACGCTACCCGGCTCGATCCGATGGTCGCGGGTTCCCCCGACCTGAGCGGCGACCGAGTGTCCGGTGCGTATCTCGACCGAATCACCTCGGCGCGGCGCGAGCAGTGCGATTCCTTCCACCAGTTGGTGATGGACGCCCATCGCGCCCTCAATCGGCTCCAGGCGACGATCGCCACCGCATCCTTGGACGGCGCGGCCGTGTACGGGCTGACCGAAGACGACCGGAGCCTGGTCGCCGCGTTCATGGCGGGCGTGCATGAGACGGCACCCTTGAAGTTCGACCATCCCGGCCTGGCCACCACCGCGACCCGAGTCGGCCAGCGCCTGCTGATCCAAAACGACCTCGGCACGACCAACGCCCACGTGGTGGTCGTCGCCATCGAGAACTTGACCGCGACCTTGACGTACACCGACGTACATCTGCGCCGGCTCGTGTTCTTTACGTCGCTGCTGGACGACTTCGCGGTGCGCTGGTCGGACGCCCAGCACCATCGGGAAGGTCCGTCTCTTGGTGCGCACCATGTCGGCACTGGGTGCTACGAGGCGCCCGACCGAGCCGGGCTCGAAGCCTACCTACGCCACCTCGGTTCGCGCCTCGTCTTCGTGCTCGATTGGAACCGGGCCCGGAAGCGTCTCAGCACCATTCTCGGCAGGGACGACGCCATCGACACGCTGCGCTGGGCGGCCGATCACAACGTCGGCCACATGGCCTTCCTCGCCCTTGGCGGTGAACGCCTGATCTATGACGCTGTCGAGCTGGCAGCCAGGGTCCCGGCCCGGTACGGGGAACCGTTGAGCGAGCTCCTCGGCCGCGATGCCACCCTGGCCATCACCCGATTTTCGCTCCGCGTGGCCGCCGAAGGGATGCTCGCCGGCAAGTCACAGCTGCTCATTCGGGACGAACTCCGCGTCGAGGTGCTCCGTCACGTCCGGGCGTCGCATCGCCGACTGCTTGACGCCGACGCTGAACACGCCAGCCTCATCGTCGAGGTCGCGCAGATGCTTCGTGCCGCCCTCGTACGGCTCGGAAGCCCCGAAGGTGATGTCTTCCTTCGCCGAGCGTCGCAGCGCGCCACAGCTTGGGAGCATCGTGCGGACGAGATCCTGACCGCCCAACGCCAAACGGCCCGGCGAGTGGAGGGCGGCGAAGTCATCACGACACTCACCGCAACCGCCGACGATGCCATCGACGCCCTCGAAGAGACCATCTTCTTGCTCACGCTGTTGCCACGAGAAGCCATCGGAGTCGTCAGGCCCATCCTCGACCCGCTTGCCGCGATCACCGTCATGAGTGCGCGGGAACACCTCAAGGCCGTGGAGTTCGCTCGCCAGATCATCGACGGGTCAGTTCCCGAGGATCTCGAGGACTTCCTCGTGGCCGTCGATCGAGTCGCGACCCTCGAGCACGAAGCCGACACCGCCGACCGCGTCGCGCGCGCTGCGCTTGTCACCGAAGCCCCCGATTTCCGCAGTCTCTACATCGCCGACACCGTCTCACGGGGCGCCGAAGAAGCCACCGACGCGCTGCTTCGATCCGCACTCGGGCTGCGCGATCATCTCTTGAGCCAGCTCTCCGCGCAGTGAGCACAAGGCACCCCGGGCCGGTCGACACCCGGTTGGCATTCCTGGGGGCCACCAGCCTCGCGGATCTCAACTCGGACACCGTTGGCGCCAAGGCGGCCAACCTGATCCGCATGGCCGATGCAGGCCTGGCCGTCCCACCAGGGTTCATCCTCAGCACGGCCGTGTGCGCCGACTATCACGCCAGGGGTGGGCACCTCGATCCAGAGGTGATCACGCTCGTCACCGAGGGTGTCGAGCACATCGAACGGGCAACCGGACTGCACTTCGGGAGCCGCCGCCGCCCGCTGCTCCTGGCCGTGCGCTCGGGTGCGGCGGTGTCCATGCCCGGCATGCTCGAAACGATCCTCAACGTCGGGCTGTGCGACGCCACGCTCCCTGGGTTGCTCCGGGCCACCGGCGACCCCGTGTTCGTGTGGGACTCCTACCGGCGCCTTATCGACGCGTATGCCGAGGTCGTCGAGGGCTGCCCTCCGGCGCTCTTGGCCGTCGTCGTGGATGAGGCGTTGCGCGGCCAGGAGGTGCCCGTAGCGTCCGAACTCGACGTTGCCGCCCTTCGCGATCTCGTCGCGCATCTCGAAGACTTCTACCTCGCCCGGGCGGGCCGTCCGTTCCCGCAGGACCCTACGCAACAACTACTCGGCGCGCTCGATGCAGTTCTTCGGTCCTGGAACGCCGACCGCGCGGTCGAATACCGCCGGCTCGAACGGCTCACCGATCTCCCTGGGACAGCGGTGACCGTTCAGGCGATGGTATTCGGCAACCTGGGCGTCACTTCCGGTTCCGGAGTCGCTTTCACGCGAGACCCTTCCACCGGCCAGAACCGGCTCTACGTCGACTTCCTGCTCAACGCCCAAGGTGAAGACGTCGTCGCCGGCCGCAACGCTGCCGCCGATCCCGAACCGCTCATCGCGGCGGTCCCCGGGTTGGCACATGAACTGCAAACGGTTCGCCGAACCCTCGAAGCCAACTTCGGCGACGCTCAAGACTTCGAGTTCACCGTCGAGGACGGCAAGCTTTGGCTACTGCAGACCCGCGCCGCGAAACGCACCCCGTGGGCGGCCCTGCAGATCGCCTGTGACCTCGTGGACGAGGGCCTCATCGACGAGAGCACCGCACTTGAGCGGCTCCACGACTACGACCTCGACGACATCATCCGCGTGCGGCTCGTCCCGGATCTCGGCATCGAACCGATCGGTCGAGCGACACCCGCGAGCGCGGGCATCGCCGGCGGCCGCGTCGCCCTTCACGTCGAGAGCGCCATCCGCCGCGCGGAGCAGGGCGAGCCGGTCATATTGGTGCGCCAACAGGCATCTACGAACGACATCGCTGCACTCGCCGTGTGCCGGGGGCTCGTGACCTCCGCGGGCGCCCGCACCTCGCATGCCGCCGTCGTCGCCCGTCAGCTCGGGGTCGTCTGCCTCGTCAACTGCTCCGATCTCCACATCGATCTCGAAACACGGATGCTGCGCATCGGCGGCTACGAGTTGCACGAAGACGACACGATCACCATCGACGGCGCCGATGGACGCATTTACCCTGGCCTCCTCGAAGTGATCCAAGAACGCCCACAGGACCTCATCGACCGGGTACGCGTGTGGCAACTCGGCGCGCCCGCATAGTCGGCAGGCCGGTATGCCGGAGATACTTTCCTACGTGGCCGCAGCCATGATTGGTTTGTGGGGCATCGCCCATGCTGTGCCGACAGCAAAGGTGATCAGAGGCTTTGAGCCGATCACAGCCGACAACCGGCGGATCGTTCTCCAGGAGTGGCTGGCCGAGGCGTTCACCATGGGAGGGATCGCGCTGCTGCTTGTTGCCGTCACGGCAGCAAGCGGCTCGCACGCTGTTGCAGCCCAGTGGACATACCGGGTCGTCGCCGGCCTCCTCGTGGCTCTGGCAACACTCACCGGACTGACCGGGGCCAAGACACCAGTCGTCTGGTTCAAGATCTGCCCGGTGCTGCTAACGAGCTCAGCGATCATGCTCCTTGTGGCGAGCGTCGCGTAGCCCAATGACAGCAGCCGTCCTCGTAACGCGCGATGAGTTGGCGCCCTGCGCGCTTCGCTACGTGAAGGCTCAGGCGAGCCGACAAGGCGTCGCGCTCCACGATAGGAGACTGGTGCCCGGCCCGACCTGATCCCACTGACGGACGCCGAGGTTCGGTCGACGACTTCGGGCCGGCCCTCGACCATCGTGAGGGATCGATCCAGTCCAACGTCCAGCGGGTCGTCTCAGTGATCGCCACGCGCTGACGGCGCGGCCGCCACCGAGACACGCGAGCGCGACGACACGTCGCGCTCGTAGTGCCGCGGTGTGGCCGGCACCATCAGGTTAGCCTGCACGTGTGGACGCGCCGGTGGGGAGCCTGTCCGATCTAGCCGAACGATCGGATCGGCTGAGACCTCCCAGCGGCCCACCCTTGCCGCTCGGTCATCGTGTGCGGCTCGGAGGACGCGGCACGACCTTCGTGCGCCGCGTCGAGGGACCGGTGCACGCGCCGCCGGTGTTGCTCGTGCATGGCTGGCTGGCGAGCGGAGGCTTGAACTGGTTCCGCTGCTTCGACGCGCTGGGTGAGCATTTCTCCGTGCTCGCGCCCGACCTGCGCGGCCACGGACGAGGGATCCGCTCCTATCGACGGTTCACCCTCGCCAGCTGCGCCGACGATCTCGCCCTGCTGATCGAGCGCGAGCAGTGCGGACCGGTCATCGCGGTCGGCTATTCGATGGGGGGACCCGTCGTCCAGCTGCTGTGGCGTCGGCACCCCGGGCTGGTCGCCGGTCTCGGCCTCTGCGCCACCGGCGCCGAGTTCGTAACCGGCAACCGTGAGCGGTACGCCTTCTCGGCGTTCATGATGATGGCCGCAGGGACGACGCGGCTCGGCCAGCTGCTCGCCGTCTTGCCGGGCGCCGTGACCCGGGCCACCTTCGGCGGCCGGTCCCCGGCACGCCCGGACAGCCTCGCACGGTGGGCGCGGAGCGAGATGGCCCGCCATGACCCGCGAGCGGTGCTCGAGGCGGGGCACGCCATCGCGATGTTCAGCTCTCGGCGGTGGGTCCATGAGATCGACGTCCCGGTGTCGGTGCTGATCACGACACGTGACCGCGTGGTCGATCCGGTCGCCCAGTCGCGCCTGGCATCGGCGATCCCGGATGCTCGCGTCCATCGCATCGACGATGGTCATATCGCGTGCACGAGCGCCAGCTTCGGTTCCACGATCACGGCGATGTGCCTGGGCCTGCAGCGACGGATCGGCGATTCGGCCACACGGGTGAGCGCCACGGTCGACGGTCCTGACCAGCTCGGCGAGGGCGCGGGCGAGTAACCCGATCCGAGCCGCGACGCCCGCCGATGCTCGGTCAGCGTCCGCCGCGGTGGGCGACCTCCTCGGGGACGGCGGCGTGACCGTCGGCTCGGGCGGGCGATCGCGCACGATGGGTACGCTCCGGCTGTGCCTGATCCGCGGCTGTCGCTCACGACCGGCGCGAGCTCGGGGATCGGGTTGGCGACGGTCCTAGAACTCGCTCGACGTGGCTTCCGCTCCGTGGGCACGGTGCGGTCGCCGGCGAAGGCGGAGTTGGTCGTCGCCGCATCCAAGGACGCCGGCGCCACGGTCGAGACCGTCGTGCTCGATGTCAACGACGCCGAGGGCTGCGAGCGCGTCGTCGACCGATATCAGCCGGACGTGCTGGTCAACAACGCGGGGTACTCCGGCGTGGGAGCCGTCGAGGACATGACGGACGAGGAAGCGTCGGCCGCCCTGCAGACGATGGTCGTCGCCCCGATGCGACTGGCGCGCCTCGCGCTGCCGCACATGCGGGCGCGGGGCGGCGGCCGGATCGTGAACCTCGCCTCGCTCTATGGGCGGACGAGCACGCCGTTGACCGGCTGGTACCAGGCCGCCAAGCACGCGCTCGAGGCGGTGTCCGATGCGCTGCGCATGGAGGTGGCCCGAGATGGCGTCCGGGTGATCCTCATCGAGCCCGGCGGCTTCCGGACGGGCATCTGGGACCAGACGGAGCACGATCTCGCGCAGCGCGCGGGCTCGCGCTACGAGGCCTCGTACCGGCGGACGCTCGCCACGATCCGACTGTGGCAGCCGCTCATGGGGGATCCCGCGCGGTGCGCCAAGGTCATCGGCATGGCGGCCACGACCCGGCGGCCGCGTCCTCGGTATCTCGTCGGCTACGACGCGGCAGGCGCTCGCGATGTGGAACTCGCTCACCCCGACGCAGCTCAAGGATCGGGTGGTCCGCCTGGTGACCGGCCTCTGAGCGCTCAGGTGCGGTCGCGGCCCGGCGGCTCGGGATGGTCACGCAGCTCACGGCGCAGCACCTTCCCGGTGAGGTTGCGGGGCAAGGTCTCGACGAACTCGATGTCCCGGGGCACCTTGTACCGGGCGAGGTTGGACCGGACGTGCGCGTGGTACGCCCGCCGACGGTGAGCTCGAGGCCGGGCTTCGGCACGACATAGGCCTTCAGGCGCTGGCCGAACCGCTCGTCGGGCACGCCGACGACCGCGGCCTCCGCGACGCCTTCATGCGCGGTGAGCAGGTCCTCGATCTCCTCGGGGTACACGTTCTCGCCGCCGGAGACGATCATGTCGTCGGCCCGGCCCTCGACGAACAGCCGACCGTCGGCGTCCAAGCGTCCAACATCGCCGGTGCTCATCAGGCCACGATGGGTCACCGCGGCGGCGCCCCTCGTGTAGCCCTCGAAGAGCATCTCGTTGCTGACCCAGATCCGGCCCTGGGCGCCTGCCGGCAGCGGGTCGCCCTTCGGGTCGAGCACCGCAACGGTCGCGCCTCGCAGGGCGTGCCCGGCGGTCGCCGGCCGGGCGCGGCAGGTCGTGCGGCGTGGCGACGGTCGCGTACGCGACCTCGGTCGACCCGTACAGGTTGTAGAGCACGTCACCGAAGGCATCCATGAACCGCGGCGCGAGGCTGCCCGGCAGCGACGACCCGCTCACGAAGACCGCACGCAGCGAGGACGTGTCGAGGCTCCGCCGAGTCGCCTCCGGGACCTCGAGCATGCGCTGGAGCATCACCGGGACGGCCGCCAGGACCGTGGCCTGGTGGCGCGCCACAGCCTCGAGCGTGGCGACGGGATCGAAGCGTCGGTGCAGCACGACGCTCGACCCGAGGAGCATGCCGAGCGCGAGATGGCCGAAGCCCCACGAGTGGAACAGCGGCGCGGCGATGACCGTGGTCTCGCCCGTCCGGAGGGGGAGCACGTCGAGCAGCGCGATCGCGGGTCCCATCCCGCTGGTCTGTGCCCGGGCCACGCCGCGCGGGCTTCCCGTCGTCCCCGACGTCAGGATGATCGTGCGCCCGGGCGATCGCGGCGCCGGCGGATCCGACGGGTCACCTCCCCGGATCAGCGCATCGAGCGTCTGATCGCAGGGCGTGTCGTGCCACGCCACGAACCTCGTCAGGCTCGGCGGCAGCCCGTCGGTGAGACCGGCGAAGTCTTGATCGAGGATGATCGCCACGGGCTGCTCCCGCTCGACGACCTCGCGGAGCTGCGGCCCGGAGAACCCGGTGTTGAGGTACAGCGTGTCCGCGCCCAGCTTGGCCAGCGCCGCCGTCACCTCGACGAAGCCACGGTGGTCGCGGCACAGCACGGCCGCGCTTGAGCCCTCGGCGATGCCCGCCGCGCGCAGGCCGTTGGCAAGCGCGTTGCTGCGCCGATTCAGCGCCTCGAAGGTGAGCGACCCGCGCTCGTCGTACAGGGCGACGCGGTCGGGATAGCGAGCCGCGTTCGCGGCGAAGCCCCCAGCCATCGTGGTGCCCCACCGACGCAGCGCGGAGCCCATGCGCACGAGCCGGTCCGGGCGAACCGGCGCCAGGACGCCGGCACGCCCGAAGACCTGCAGCGCGGCACCTAGCTGGCCGACCGACGTCGTCCACCCGTCCAACACCCCGCCGAGGCGTCGATCCATGACGATCCCTTCCCAGCGACGCGTGCCGAGGCTATCGGAGGGCGTCATCGTGTGCGCCGTGGGCGTCGCCACGACAGGACTTTCGGCCCTTGCCCGGCACGGCACGCCGCGAGGATGATCGTCATGTCGCGGGGGAGAGGTGGCTCGCGGCGGACCATCGTCCTCGGTTCTGACGAGAGGCCACTGGTGAGTCAGAAGACCGTCTGGGCAACGCGAGCGTCGGCCGTCGCCGTCGTGGCGGCGCTGAGCCTCGCGGCCTCGACGCTCGTCGCCGAGGCACAGACGGGCAGCTCGGGAGGGACCCAGAGTTCGGACGTCGGGGTGACGAGCTCGACGATCCGCATCGCGGTCGTTGCCGACGTCGACAACCCCTTCGAGCCGGGCTTGTTCCAAGGGGTCCGCGTCGCCGTCCAGGCGTTCGCCGGCTACGTCAACCAGACCGGCGGCATCGCGGGACGCCGGCTGGCCGTCGACTTCATCGACTCGCACCTGAGCGACAACGACGCGCGCAACGCCGTCATCAAGGCGTGCAGCCAGGACTTCGCGTTGGTCGGGACGGCCGCACTGTTCCTCAACAATGTGGACGACATGGTGGCCTGCAAGGACCAGTCGGGCGCCGCGACTGGGCTCCCCGACATTCCCGTCGTGGCCACCGAGCTCGCCGAGCAGTGCTCGCCCGTCTCGTTCCCGGTCAACCCGCCCGCACTCGACTGCGCGACCCGCGAACGAGCATCCCCAGACCTATCACGTCAACGTCGGGACGGTGCGCTACCTCAGTCGGACGACGCACAAGACGCTCCACGGGATCATGCTCTACGACGACGACCTCAAGTCGGCCGAGATCAGCCAGTTGGTCTTGGTCCGGGGCGACGAGGCGGGAGGCGTGATCTCGGACAGCGAGATCGGGATCTCGGCGTCGGCCCCCCAGCCGGCCTACACGTCGATCGTCGAACGGATGAAGAGCAAGGACTCCAACTACGCGCTGAACACCGGGCCGTACAACAACAGCGTCGCCCTCCGCCGAGAGGCCTCGCTGCAAGGCCTGAACGACCGGAACGTCGTCTGGGACTGCTTCTCGAACTGCTATGACAAGCGCTTCATCGAGCAGGGAGGAGCCGCCGTCGAAGGCCAATACGTCACCCTCGCGACCCTGCCCTTCACCGAAGCCAAGGACAACACGGCGCTGGCGAACTACATCAAGTTCGCCGGGGCCAACAACGTCGACGGCTTCGGCCAGTACGCGTGGATCGGTGCGCTGCTGTTTCGTGATTCGGTCAACGCCATCGTGAAGCGCAGCGGCAAGAACGCCATCACTCGCAAGGCGCTCCTCGAGGCCCTGCGCTCGACCACCGACTTCAATGCCGAGGGGATGTCCGCGCCCACGAACATCGGCCAGCGGATCCCGTCAACCTGCTTCCTCGTGATGCAGGTCCGGAACGGGCTGTTCACGCGCTGTCTACCCGGCCAGGCCTGCGACCTTCGACTGCACCTCGAGCAACCGGAGGACGATCAAGGAAGACCTCTTGTCGGGGTAGCGCGCGAGAGCCGGCTGGGTGCCGGGGGGAGGAACACCAGATGCAGACGTCCGGGGATTCGATGGACAAGCCTTCGACCGCGGCCACGTCAGGCGGGCACGAGCGTCACCGCTACGGTGGCGACCATCACCGCCTGTCACCGATCGACCGGATCGGTGAGCGCGTCGAGCGCAGCTTGCGGGACGAGCCTCTCGAGCGGGACCCCGCGTTCATCACTCGCACGCTGCCAGTGCTGGATCTGGCGTTGGCCTACTTCGACCCGGAGATCCATGGCTTCGAGCGGCTCCCAGCGCACGGCCCGATGCTGCTCGTCGGGAACCACTCGGGTGGCGTCTACATGCCGGACTACTGGGCGTTCCTCCGCCATTGGGTTCGCGAGCGCGGCGTCGAGGAGCCGCTGTACTCGCTGGGTTTCGACTTCATGTTCGCGTTACCCATCGTCGGCTCGATGGTGCGGCGACTCGGCGTCGTCCCGGCGAGCTTCGCCACCGCCGCGCGACTGCTGGACGACGGGCGCTCGGTGCTCGTCTATCCCGGCGGCGAGGAGGACGCCTATCGCCCGTGGACCGAGCGGCATCGGGTCGACCTGCACGGGCGCACGGGCTTCGTTCGCCTCGCGCTGCGCTCGGGCGTCCCCGTGGTGCCCATCGTGGCGCACGGCAGTCACGACGTGATCGTCGTGCTGAGCCGCGGCGAGGCCATCGCGCGTTGGCTCGGGCTCGACCGCCTGAGCATCCACATCCTCCCCTTGGTGGCCGGCCCGCCGTGGGGCATCGCGCCCGCCCCCGCGCCGGTCTGGCCCTTGCCGGCGAAGGTCACCGTCCGGGTGTGCGAGCCCGTCGACTGGAGCGCTTACGGGCCCGACGCGGCGGACGATCCCACGATCGTTCGGCGCTGCTACGAGGAGATCGTCGGGTGCATGCAGGCGAACCTCGATGAGCTGGTCGCCGCGCTGCCGCACCCGCTGCTGGCTCGCCTCCAGGACCTGGGCCGCCGCGGCTCGGCGCGCCGCGCACCGCCAGACGTGACGCTCGCGCACGGATACGGGGGAGGTCGTCCCCGGTCCGACGCGTTCGACGACGGCACGCCGGTCGACGGGCTGGTCGACCTCAGGGCCGGGAGGCGGCGTCGTGGAGCTCGCGGACGCCCTCATCGATGCCCGCGCAGAGCACGGACAGATCGGGGGCTGTGCCCCAGTCCCCCGTGACGCCGAAGTAGATCCCGCCAGCGTAGGACCAGATCGCGACGCTGACCCGGATGTTCCCGGCGATCGGGACGTACGGGTACGCCTCGAGCATGCGGCACCCGAGCAGGTACAGCGGCACCTGGGGACCGGGCACGTTCGTGGTGATCGTCTCGACGCTCCGCTGGCGGTGCACCGCGACCCGGGTGAGGAGCGCCGTGAGCGTCGGCGGCCCGAAGCCGCTCATGTTGGTCGCGAGCTCGGACGCCTCCGCCTCGTGCGACCCCTTGAGGCCCTGCATCTGCGTGCGGACCTCCGTCAGGCACTCGACCGGGTCGTCGATGCCGACCGGGAGCTCGGCGAACACGGCCGTCACCCGGTTGTCGACCAGCCCGCGAGCGTCCGCGGCGCGCCGCGAGACCGGAACCAGGGTGCGGACCACACGGTCCACCACCGATTCGCCGCGGGCGTGCAGCAGCTCGCGGAACCCCCGGGTGACCGCGGCGAGGACCACGTCGTTGACCGTCCCGCCCAGCCGCGTGCGGATCCGCTTCACGTCCGCCAGCGTGACCCGCGTGCAGTCCCACCGGCGGTCGGGCCCGATCGGGCCCGTCAGGGTCGAGACGGGCGCCGGCCGAACCAGGCCGCCCAACCGCGCCATCCCCAGCGCCACCTCCCCCGCGCGGCGCAGCGTCACGTCGGGATGCCGAGCGGCGCGGGCGAAGCCACGAGCCCAAGTCCCCGGCGCCTCGACCGTCCCCGCCAGGGTGTGCCAGGCGAGCTCGGCCACCGACGGCTCCGGCGCCGGCTGCCAGGTGTCCGGCGGGGACAGCGGCGGCTCCGCCTGGCGGTCGAGGATGACCTCGAGCAGGTCCGAGCCCGCGATCCCGTCGACCATGCAGTGATGCACCTTCGAGACGAACGCCCACTGGCCCGCCCCCAGCCCCTCGACCATCCAGTTCTCCCAGAGCGGCTTCTGGCGGTCCAGCTGTTGGGACATGAGACGGCCGACGAGGCGGTGCAACTCCGTCGTCGGGTCCCCGCTCGGGAGCGCAACGTGGCGCACGTGGTCGTCGATGCGGAAGTGCGGGTCGTCGATCCAGACCGGTCGGCCCACGCTGGCCGGTGCCGTGCGCACCCGTTGGCGGTAGCGGGGGACGAGGACGAGCCTCGAGGCGATCCGCTCGCAGAGGTCTCGGTACGCCGGAGCGGGCCCCTCGAGGATCCCGACCGACCCGATGTGCATGTGGTTGACCGCATCCTCGATGGCGAGGAACGAGGCATCCAGGGCCTGCATCCGCTCCATCACGCGCACCGGCCGGCGCATGTGCCGTGCCCGACGATCATCGGGGGTCGGCCCGCGCCGGGAGCACCACCTCGCGGTGGTCACCCCCCAGATCGAGGATCGATTCGAACTCCTCGCGCAGACAGTCCATCAGCACGTCCGGGTCGGGCACCGCCCCCGTGTCCGTGTTCACACCGATCGTGCAGGTGCCGCAATAGGAGAGCAGGGAGACGTTCACGCTGGCACCGATCGTCGGGGCGAAGGAGTAGAAGCGTTCCAGCCGGGCACCACCCACGTAGAGCGGCGTCGCCAGACCGGGCACGTTGGTCGCGACGAAGTCCACGTGCTTGAGCATCCCGCCCACGAGTCGCGACGGGAGCAAGTTGAGGGCACCCGCGATCGCGTTCGTGAAGGGAATCGACGGCTCGGTCCTCGCCTCCAACGCCAGCTCGTGGATCGCCCGCATCCGCGACACGGGATCCTCGATGCCGGCGGGAACGCTGAACCGCATCAAGGTGATGCGGTTGCCCCCGATCGGGTCTCCCTCGTCGCGAAGGCTGATCGGGAGCGTCGCGCGCAGCTCGTCGCAATGGCTGTCGTGCCGCTCGTGGTAGCGGCGCAGGCCACCCGCGACGCTCGCCAGGAAGGCGTCGTTGACGGTCCCGTGCGCCCGACTGGCGGCCCGCTGCAGGTCGTCGAGCGCGAACTCGAGCACGTTGTAGTGACGACCGAGGTGGCGCTGGACCATGATCGGCGACTTCGTGTCGGTCACGGGCCGGACCGTCTTGGCGACCGATCGCGCCGTCTCGATGGCGCGAGTCGCCGCACCCATCGGATGACGCAGTGCCTGCTCGGCCTGGCCGACCGCCGAGGCCGCGTGACGGCGGGCGAAGCGAGACGCTCGGTCCCAGTTGTATTGCGTGACGTCGGTGAGCGCGTCCATCAGCGAGGGCGGCTCTGGCTTCGGGGCGTCGGGCATGGGCCCGGGATCGGCCCCGTCCCGTTGGGCATCGAACAGCGTCGCCGCGAGCTGCATGGCGCCGATGCCGTCCATCATCGAATGGTGGAACTTGAGCACGACGGCGGCCTGGCCGTTCTCGAGGCCGTGCGCGACCGTCCACTCCCACATCGGGCGGGCCCGGTCGAAGCCGCCCGTGCCCACGATCCGGGCCAACTCGAGGACACCGGCCAAGGTCCGGGGGTGCGGTGCCTCGATGTGGCGCACGTGCCAGGACAGGTCGAAGTCGGGATCGACCACCCAACGGGGGGGCGTCAGACGCAGGGGCGGCTCGAACACCTTGTGCCGCAGCCCCGGCACGAGCCGACTCGCCCGGTCTGCTCGCTCGCGCAGAACTTCCGGGTCCGGGCTCCGGTCGAGCACGAGGATGACGACGATCGTCGAGCGCAGCAGCGGGTCCCGCTCCATGTGCCAACTGAGCGCGTCGCTCTCCGCCATGTGCGGATTGGACTGGGCCATCCGGTCTCCTTGGACCGGAGGCTAGGTCGCACGGCGACGTGCCACTAGGGGCGAAGGTCACGAGTCGACGCCGGTGGTGACCGGCGCCTGCCGGCGCAGGCCGGCCGGCGGGGATGCGGAGGACCAGGGTCGACGTGCGCGCCTCGTGCCTCGTCCCGACGAGGCCCGACCGGGCCGCGACGGTCGTTAGCGCGGATGCTTGCTCGCGGGCTCCTGGCGTGCCGCATCCCGAGCCTGGCCATCGGGCCCCGGGACGCCGGCCCAGACGCCGTGCACGATGTCCAGGAACCGCGCGATTCGCGGCACGACCTGGTCGGCACGGAGGGAGTGGAACACCTCGAAGGCGTGCTGCGCTCCCGGCAGCTCCGCGTAGCCCACCGGCATACGGGACACGGCACGCAGCGTCTCGGCGAACGCCCGAGCGGCGAGCACCGGAGCGAGCGAATCGTGGGTCCCGTGAACCACCAGGAACGGGGGCGCGTCGGCCCGCACCTGGTCGATCGGTGAGGCTTTCTCAAAGGCCGCCGGATCGTCCGCGACGCGCTTCTTGAGGACGACACGCTCACCGAAGCCCCCGAGCCCATCAGCCCCCCGACCGCCAAACCGCCCGGTGAAGTCGTAGACGCCATAGAGGGGCACGCAGGCCTGCACTGCGGTGTCGACGTCCTCGAAGCCCTCCTCGTATTCGACGTCGTTCGGGGTCAGCGCCAGCAACGCCGCGAGATGACCACCGGCGGAGCCACCCGTCACGGCCACGAACGCAGGGTTGCCGCCGTACTCGAGAGCATGCTCTCGGATCCACCGCAACGCGAGTTTGACGTCGATGAGGTGCTCGGGAAAGGTCGCCCGCGGGCTGAGACGGTAGTTCGCCGAGACGCAGAGCCAGCCCCGTGCGGCGAGGTGGTACATGAGCGGGAGACCCTGCTGGCGCTTGTCGCCGGTGATCCAGGCGCCACCGTGGATCTGCAGGAGAACGGGCGCGTCCGTGACGCCTGCCCGTGGGCGGTACACGTCGAGGCAGTGCTTGCGTCCGGCGCCGGGCGCGTACCGGATGTCCCGCAGTACCTCGACGTCTCGGTGTCTCCTCGGCCACGCGAGCACGAGCTGCGCGGCGCTGAGGTGGGTCCGTGGACCCATGGCGTCCGGTTCTGACGTGTGCCAGCGAACGCCCTGAAACGCGGCGTCGAGCGCGGTGTCCATCACCTCGCCGGTGTGCCTGGCTCGAAGCGAGATCGCGACCAGACCGGCCCACGACGCCAGGGTGATGACCAGCCCGATCCATCCGAGCACGCCCGAGAGCGCGCCCGCCCACACGAACGCGATCGTGGCCACGACCTGCCAGGCGAGATGATGGACCGCGAGCTCCGTGGTGAACCACCCGGCGAAGAAACTGGGCAGGACGAGGTGACTCTGGAGGAGGCGTGGTCGGTGGGCGTTGAACGTGAACGCGGCACCGATGAGGCTGACGATGAGAAAGGCCAGTGGCACGGTCTCGATGCTGCCACAACCGGCGATGGCGCCCCGCGGGAGCCTCGGGGGTGCAACGACCGCGGGCGAGCGACAGGCCGTGGACCGGCCGGACAACCCGTGTGGCCTGAGCATTCAGGGGTCATGGCAATGGCCGTCCGGAGCGCGAGAGTGTCGGCGTGAGAGGAGGTCGCTTCACGCGGCTGATCGGATGTCGGTACCCGATCCAGCAGGCGGGAATGGGTGGAGTGGGGACACCCGGGCTGGCTTCCGCCGTCGCTCGTGCCGGTGGTCTCGGCATGCTCGGCCTACATTCCGACTCCCTTGCCGAGCGGCTGGACGCGCTGGGTGACGCGACTCCCGTGGGGGTGAACTTCTTGGTTCCGTTCCTCCAGTCGTTCGACGATGTGGAGCTTGCCGCTCGCCGGGTTCGGGTCGTCGAGTTCTTCTTCGGCGATCCCGATGCCAGCCTGGTTGAACGCGTCCACCTGGGTGGTGCCTTAGCTGCGTGGCAGGTCGGATCGGTGGAGGAGGCGCGCGCCGCGGTCGATGCAGGCTGTGACTTCGTCGTCGCGGAGGGAGCCGAGGCGGGAGGTCACGTGCGGGGTACGACGCCGAGGCATCGCCTGATCGGCGCCATGAGGCAAGCTGTCGAGGTTCCTCTCGTGGCGGCTGGCGGGATCGCCACCGCCGATGATGTCGCAGCCGCGCTCGATGGTGGCGCGGACGCGGTGCGCGTTGGCACTCGTTTCCTGGCGACGCTCCAGTCGGGCGCTCACCCCGCGTACGTCGCTGCGCTCATCGCGGCGCAGGACGGGAACGACACCGTCCTGACCACCGCGTTTCACCTCGGCTGGTCAGCGCCGCATCGCGTCCTGCGGTCTGCGGTGGTCGCGGCGCACCGGCTTCCGAGCGACGTTGCCGGCTATGTCGGGTCGTCGACGAGCGACCCGATCCCACGCTGGTCCGCGGTGCCACCGACGCCCGACCTCACCGGCAACATCGAGGCGATGGCTCTCTACGCCGGTACCGGCGTCGGCGCGGTGACCGAGATCGTTGACGCCGGCGACGTCGTCCGTGAGCTTGCCGACGGCGCGAACCGCCGGCCTTCGTCACCGCTCTGCTAGGGCTTGGGTTCCCGACCGGGAAAGCAGGCACGTTGACGGCTCGCGGGGTTGCCCGTCTCGGCACCGTGACCGCGACTACGGGCGTCGATCGTCGCCTGTCGTTGATGCGGCCGCTGGTCGCAACGCGACGCAGCATTGGCCGGGCCGGGGGTCGAGCACGGCGTTGAGCCCGGTTGCTCCCGCTTGGCCGAGGAGTCCTTCGACGAGGGCCAGGTTCATGTTGCAGACGAGGTCCCGGTGCTCGCGGGTGGGCAACGACTTGATGGGATGCTGATGGGATAAAGCATCAAGCGCGGGGCGACCGCACGCCTCAAGGTGCCGCGGCGCTGGGCGGCTCGCCGGATGCTCTGAGTGACTGCAGGCGCGCGATGCGTTCGTCTGATATCCCGAGGTATCGAACAAGAATCCCGAGGACCCGGTCACGGTCGAGCGCGCCGGCGCCGATCATGTCCTCAAGGTCGGCCCAATCTCTCGTGCGGTTGAAGAAGGCCTTGAAGACCGCCAGGTCCGTACATGCGAGGAACGGCAGCTCTTCTCCAACGAATGGCTCCCAGCGAACTCGTCGAGCGACGTCCTCGTGGTAGGCGGTCGTGTTCAGAAAGACGTCAATGGGCGTGTCGTCCCACCACAGTCGGACCTGCCCTTCTCGCTGAAGAGTCGCGACGTCCGAATCTGTATGCGCGACGGCACGCGGGAAAGCAGCAACGACTTCGTGGGCCCGATCTTGGGTCACAAAGACGTTGAGGTCGATGTCGATCGTCCCCCGAGCTCGTTGGGTGCACCAGGCCAGGGCCAGCGCGCCACCGAACGCGTGCGCGATATCGCGCGAAGCCAGGGCCGTGTGCAGCGCAATGATCTTCCGCGGCAATCCGCTCATTGCGTTGGGGCGAAACGCCGTTGACAGAGCCGCCGCCTGTGCCGAGCGGGAAACCGTTCGGCGAGCTCGAGCACTTCAACCAGCTCCCGACCGCGCGCCGCTCGATCGGGTACGACAGCCACTGGTGAGAGTTCGAGATCCAGCGCGAAACCCGCGGCGCGAACGATCCGAGCGAGGGTGCCGACCGTCGGAACCTTGTCTCCCGATTCGTAGGCCGACAGCGTCGAGTGAGAGGTCCCCGCAAGCCGGCCGAGTTCCCGTAGGGACAGGCCCGCCCGGGTCCGAGCCATGCGGACCACGCCACCAGCATCCATGCCCCAGATGGTATCTGATCGGATACCATCGCTCGAACGAACACTCGTCAGCAGGGCCGCCTACAGGAGCGGCCGTTGGCGTTGAGCCGGGTCCTCTTCGACTTCCAGCGGCAGACCTGCACGAGGGTGGGCATCCTGGGGCCGCGCGTGTGCTTGTGCGCAACGACTTGATGGGATCTCTGATCGGATCAGACTCAGGTTTGGCTCGATGAAAGCAGCCGCTCGGAAACGTCGCCGAGCGCGGAGGCCGCTCCGTTGTAGACGACCTCGCCGTGCTGGAGGAGCACGACCGAGTCGGCCAGCCTCAGTGCGTGACCCACGTACTGCTCGATGAGCAGCAGCGTGGTGCCCGCCTGCCGCACGGTCTCCAGGGTGGCGTAGACCTCGTCGATGATGAGCGGGGCCAGCCCCAGGGAGAGCTCGTCGACAATGAGCAAGCGGGGTGAGCGGACGAGCACGCGGGCGAGCGAGAGCATGCGCTGCTCGCCACCCGACAGCGTTCCCGCCAGCTGCTTGCGCCGCTCGCCCAGGCGCGGGAAGAGCTCGATGGCTCGGTCGAGGCCGGGCGCGACGCCCGCCCGGCCGAGGTTGCGCCGGAAGTCCAGCGTGAGGTTCTCCTCGACGGTGAGCGAGCCGAACACGGAGCGTCCTTCGGGCGCGTGCACGATCCCGAGCGGCGCGATGCGCCACGGCTTCATCCGGGTGATGTCGACGCCGTCGAAGACCACCTGTCCGGCCGTGGCGGGGATCAGCCCCGAGACGACGCGGGCGATCGTCGTCTTCCCGGCGCCGTTCGCGCCGAGCAGCGCCGTGACGCCACCGTCGGCGACGGAGAACGATACCCCGAACACCGCGCGAAATGGCCCGTAGCTCGCCTTGACGTCGCGCACGTCGAGGAGCGGCGAACCCTCACCCGCCTGGTCCTGGCGCGTCTCTCCCGCCGCGGCCGGCTGTTCCGCCGTGCGTTCGTTCGGATGGATGGTGGTGAGCTCGCCGAGGTACGCCCGGCGGACGTCGTCGTTCGTCATGACCTCCGCGGTCTTGCCCTGCGCGATGAGCCGGCCGAAGTCGAGGACGTAGAGCCGGGTGGCGAAGGCCTGGACCATTTCGACGTCGTGCTCGACGAGGAGCACCGCGGTGCCGTTCCGGCGCTGTACCTCCTGGAGCGCGCTGACCACCTCACGCGTCTCGTGCTGGTCGAGCCCGGACGACGGCTCATCCAGCAGCAGGAGCGCGGGTTGGGTCATCAGCGCCCGTCCGAGCTCGACGAGGCGGCCGCGCCCGAGACTCAGCGAATCGACTGGCCGGTCCGCGACGTCCTCCAACCCGAGCAGCGCGAGCGTCTCGTCGACTCGCTGACGCTGCTCGGTGGTGGGCTTGGAGAGGTTGAGGCAGTCCCTCCAGAGGCGCCCAGCGCCGAGCCGGGCCCACTCCGCGACCTGCAGGTGGTCGCGAACGCTCATGCCGCTGAACAGCTCGATCCGCTGGAAGGTGCGGCCCAGCCCCAGCCGGGCGCGCTTGTACACCGGCGCGCGGGTGATGTCGCGCCCGTCGAACACGACGGTGCCGCTGTCGGGTCTGAGCATCCCGAGCAGGCAGTTGAACAGGGTGGTCTTCCCGGCGCCGTTCGGCCCGATCAGCGCGACGGCCTCGCCCGGCTCGACGGACAGCGACATCTCGTCGAGCGCCATGATGCCGGCGAAGCGCTTCGTGATGCCGCGGGCGTCGAGCAGGGTCACGAGCCCGCCTCCTTCGGGCGTCGCGGTGATGGCTGGCCGCGGGCCAGTCGGCGGCCCGGTGTCTCGCGCGTCGACGGCGCCCGGCTCGGCTCGGCGCTTGCGCCGGTCGAGTGCTCGCTGGAGGGCGCCGAGCTGCTGGCGCTTGATGGCCTCGAGGATCCCCTCGGGGTTCCTCGCGTACGTGAGCGCGCCGAGTCCAAAGAGGATGTACTGGTACTCGATCGGGATCCCGAACTGCTGGAACAGCTGGGGGAGCAGGGCGAACGCCAGGCCGGCCTGGATCGCGCCCTCGACGGTCCGGCACCCGATCGTGACGACGAGGACCAAGAAGAACAGCCCGGCGAACGGCGTGAAGTTCGCGGTGTAGTTGTTCTGCCCCTGCAGCATGGCGAGCAGGCCGCCGCCCAGTCCGGCGATACCGGCTGAGAGCGCGAACGCGACGATTCGCGCCCGGGTCGCGTTGATCCCGAGCGACGCTGAGGCCGTCTCGCTGCCGTGCAACGCCTGCAGGAACCTCCCGCTCACGCCGCGGCGCACGAGGATCACGACGACCCCGGCGCCGATCAGTACCGCCACGCTGAACAGGAAGAACGCGTGGTCACCCGCGAGGAACGCCGGGCGCGGCACCTTGAGCGGGAGGAGGCCGCCGCCAACCCATTTGAGCGGGACGAAGATGCTGTCGAACATCAGCGCGAAGGCCAGGGTGGCGAGCGCGAGATAGATGCCGCTGAGACGGAGCACCGGGATCGCCAGGAGGCCGCCGACGACCGCGGCGAACACCGTGCCGATGGCCACCGTGAGGAGGACCGGGACTCCCCAGTTGTGGACGAGCTGCGCGGTGGTGAAGCCGCCCACCGCGGCGAACGTGGCCTGGCACAGCGAGATCTGACCCGCCATGCCGGTGATGACGGTGATGGACAGGAAGATCACCGAGAACACGACGGCCTCGGTCACGATCAGCAGCCAGAACGTGTCCAGGGCGAACAGCGCCACACCGAGGCCGACGAGCACGACGGCGACACCGAGCGCCCGGACGGCGACGGTGAGCCCGCGGCTGCGCTGCGCCGCGGCGAGGCCGGGCGGCGGCGGATCGACGCCCGAGAGTGGGTCGGTGACCTCGCGCTTCTGGCGGAGGCCGGGCCAGAACAGCAGGAGCAGGAACAGCGCGACGAACGGCAGCGACGGGCGCAACCCGGTCGCCAGGACGCTGTTGACCGGGAGGTACCCGGCGAGGATGCCTTGCAGGATGCCCAGCAGCAGACCGCCGAGCAGTGCGAGCGGGATGCTCGTCAGCCGCGCGAACGCAGCCGCAGCGATCGCGGCGACGAGTAGCACAGTGAAGTTCGACACCGCCAGCTGATCAAAGAGCGGGGCCAGCAGGACGCCCGCCAGACCGGCGAACAGGCTCGACAGCATCCACGCGAAACCACTGACCCGGTCGGCGTTGATGCCGGTGAGCGCCGTCATCCGCGGGCTCTCGACGACCGCCCGCATCCGGAGGCCGATCGTCGAGTAGCGAAGAAGCAGCGTCAGCCCGACGACCGACACGACGGTGGCGATCATGGTGGCGGCCTGGTTGCCGTCGATGGCGTAGCTGCCGAAGTGGTAGATCGCGAACTCGCTCGGCCAGATCGTCGGGGGCCCGAACGCTGGACCACTGCCGAACCATAGATTCACGATCTCCGGGATCGCCACCAGCAGGCCGAGCGACACGACCAGCTTCGCGACGGTCGGTGCCGTACGGAGGTAGCGGAATAAGAACCGGTCCAGCACCAAGCCGAGGAGCGGCGCGACCACGACCACGGCGACCAGAAACGCCGGGATGATCGACCACCCGTCGTTCGCCCGCAACTGGTAGTAGACGGCGGCCGACGCATACGCCTGGGCAGCGAACGCCAGGTTGAATACGCCCGACGTCTTGTACGTGAGCACGAGGCCGATCGCGAGCAGCGCGAACACGCAGCCGTACGGAGCGCCACGAATGACATACCCGAGCAGCTCGGTCACGGCGCGCGTGGCCCGTTCGGCACGTACTCCCCGGGCACCGACCGATCGCTAACCGACAGCTGTCGGGTTTGTCGGAATCGAGGTGCTGCCCGGCGGGATGCACAGGAACGGCTTGCCCGGCGGGCTAAAGACGGGCTGGAACTTTCCGTTCACGACCTTCACGAACCCGAAACAGCCGTTGCCCACCGAATGGGCCGTCGTCCAGTTGACTGGGGGAATGAACCCGTTGGCGTTGTAGCTCTTCAGCTGGTTGATGGCGTCAACCACCTTCTGGCGCGTGAAGTCGCACCCCGCAGCTTTGAGACCGGTCACGAACAGGTCGGCATTGAGCCATCCGTACACGGAGTTCTCGGTCTGGGTCCCGCCGCTCTTCTTGATCCACTTCAAATAGAGCTGCAGTCCCGCCGGCTTGACCGTGGACTCGAAGGGCGCGAACTGGATGAAGACATAGCTCCCATTGGCAACCTGGGCGTTGGCGGCGATCCGCTGCTGGTTGTACGCGTCCGGGAGAAGCATCGGGACGTTGAGGCCCTGCCGCTTCATCTCGCGGGCGAGCAGGAACGCGCCGTTTGAATCGAGCGAGGGAACGACGAGTTGGACCTTGTCCTGAACCATTCGAGCGACGTCGGCGCTGTAATCCACACCGCCGAACGGGACGCTGGTGTCCTTAAAGACGACTTTTGCTTCTCCGGGAAACTTGTTGAACGTCGCCTCGATGACGTCGGCCGCCGACGACGACTGAGAGACGTTGTACGCGATCAGGCCGACGCGCTTGACCCCGAGCTTCTTCGCCAGGAAGAGAGACGGGAAGGCGGTCGGCCCCGGTGTACTGAAGTTGATGAAGGAACCGACGGCACCGAACAGGTTGGCCGGCCCCGGGCTGTTGCCCTCTGAGCCCCACTCCGCGTTGATATCCCAACCGAACGTCGGGATCTTGTTCGTAGCCAGCAGGTCCGCGCCGCTGAAGAGGGTGGTCGCCACCGGGAGCACGGCGAACACGTTGTCGTCGCTGATCAGGCCCTGCACCTGCGCCCGGTTGTTCGAGAGCATGTCGTCGCGCTTCGAGGCGAGGACGAGCTTGCGTCCGCAGATCCCTCCCTGCGTCGAATTGATGTAGTCGAAGTACGCGCTCGTGCCGTCGAAGGAGGATGCGTTCGTGTTCGCCGTCGGGTCGCCCGTCACGGTGGCCACCCCACCGACCCGGATCTGGGTCGCGGTCACGCCCGGCTCGTTGACGGGCGGGTTCTGCTGCTGGGCGCCCGCTTGGGGCGCCGCCACCAGCACGACGGTCGCCGACGCAGCGACGAGCGCTACGACCGAGCGTCGTGCCCGACGAACCAGACTGTGAGCCTTCGCCATCGCCAACCCCCCGTGACAACCGCTTGGATTCGCCCGGCACCGTCCGACCCTCGGTGGACGGAAGCCTGTGTCCGAGATGGTCTAACATCCGCGTCGTTCGGGTGCCAGTCACCCCGGCCTCACCCGGCGGGCCGCTCGCCCTGAATCGCTGGCCGTCCAGCCAGCGCGGCCGCACCGCGACGAGGCTCGGAGCACGTCGAGCCCCCGCGGCCTCCCGTCCTCGTGCCACCCTGCATCTAACAGGTGCGTCATACTGATCGACCCACCGGTGCCGGCCGGCCGGAGGAATGGTGCGACCGCTTCCGCAGCTCACTTCGACGAACGAGTGGTTTTGGACCTCGGGGGCCGACGGCCACCTCAGGATCCAGGCGTGTATCGACTGCGGGCAGTTCGTGCACCCGCCAACACCGGTGTGCCCGGCGTGTCGGAGCCGGTCGTGGGCGCCGACAAGGGTCTCGGGACGGGGAACAGTTGTGGCGTTCACGGTGAACCAACACCAGTGGGTTCCGTCATTCGAGCCTCCCTACGCGATTGCGATCGTCGCGCTGTCCGAGGACCCGGGGGTTCGTCTCACGACGAACGTCGTCGGCTGCGATCCCGACGAGGTGCACGTCGGGCAGGAAGTCGTCGTGCGATTCGAACAACACGAAGGCGTCTGGCTCCCGCTCTTCGAGCCAACGGGCCTGACCGATCGCACCGAGCGGATCGCCGCGCCGACGCGGCCCACGCCGCGTCCTCCTCCCAGCAACGACCGGTTTGAGCACCGGGTGGTCCTCTCCGGCGTCGGCCGCTCGGCCCTCGGACGTCGGCTGATGGTCGATCCGCTGACCCTGGCCGCTGACGCCTGCCTCGCAGCGATCGATGACGCCGGGATCCAGGTGGGCGACATCGATGGCCTGTCGACGTACCCGGGCCCCTCGCCGATGGGCATGAGCGAGGGCGGCGCCACCGCGGTCGAGGAGGCGCTACGCCTCCGGCCCACATGGATCAACGGGGGCGGCGAGCTGCCGGGCCCGGGCGGCGCGGTGATCGCCGCGATGCTCGCGGTCGCGGGCGGCCTCTGTCGGCACGTCCTCTGCGTCCGCACGGTGTGGGAGTCGACCTACGCCGCGCTCGGGCTCCGCAGCGTCGGCAGCGCTCGAGTCTCCGGCCCGCTCTACGAATGGCGGGCACCGTTCGGTGCCATGTCGCCGGCGAACTGGATCGCGATGCACGCCAACCACTATCTGCATCGCTACGGCGCGACCCGCGAGATGCTGGGTTGGATCGCGATCAACGGCCGAGCGAACGCTGGGCGCAACCCCACGGCGATCTACCGCGAGCCGATGACGATGGACGACTACCTGGCCGCCCGCCCGATCACGACCCCCTTCGGGCTCTACGACTGCGACGTGCCGTGCGATGCCTCGATCGCCGTCATCGTGTCCGATGCCTCGGTCGCCGCTGACCTTCCCCGGCGAGGGATCAGGGTCGATGCCGTGGGCACCCAGATCGCCGAACGGATCTCTTGGGACCAGGACACGTTGACGCACGAGCCACAGGTCCTCGGTCAGTCCGCACACCTCTGGTCGCGTACGACCATGCGGCCGGCCGACATCGACGTGGCCCTCGTCTACGACGGCTTCACCTTCAACGCCATCTCGTGGCTCGAAGCGTTGGGATTCTGCGAACTGGGAGGTGCAATGGACTGGCTCGACGGTGGACGACGGATCGCGCTCGACGGCGAGCTCCCGGTGAATCCGCACGGGGGGCAGCTGTCCGAGGGTCGAACGCACGGCTTCGGCTTCATCGCCGAGGCGATCACCCAGCTGCGCCACACCGCCGGCGACCGCCAGGTGGCGGGCGCCCAGACGGCGGTCGTCACGTCCGGGGGCGGCACGCCCTCCAGCGTGTTGCTCCTGCGGCGCGACGGCACCTAGCCGAGCACGGTTCTCGGTCTGGAGGGAGCCTGATGGCCGTCGCGAAGCGTCAAGCCTCCGAGTTCGGCCGAGCGGGGAGCGCCCGGACCCAATCAGGCCGGGTAGCCGGCTGGCCTGCCTTCGAGGATCACGGCCTTGGTCTCAAGGAACGGCAGCAGGCCCTCTTTCCCACCTTCGCGACCGATGCCCGACTGCTTGAACCCGCCGAACGCCATGCCGAAGTCGGTACGGAAGGCATTGTGCCCGACGGTGCCGGACCGAAGCTCACGTGCGACGGCACGAGCACGTTCGACGTCATTGGTGAACACCGAGGCGTTGAGCCCATAGATGGTGTCGTTCGCGATCTGCACCGCGTCCTGCTCGTCGGCCGCCGCGATCACGCTGAGCACCGGGCCGAAGATCTCCTCGCGACCGATCGTCGAGGCGTTGTCGACGTTGCCGAACACCGTCGGCTCCACGTAGTAGCCCCGATCGAGAGCTTCGGGACGCCCTCCCCCGGTCGCCAGCGTCGCGCCTTCGGCCACACCCCTGGCGATGAAGCCCTCGACCCGGTCGCGCTGGCGTTGTGAGACAAGCGGGCCGAGCTGTGACCGTTCATCGAACGGGTCACCGACGCGCGTCTCGCCGAAGGTGGAAGTGAGCGCGTCCACGAGCTCGTCGTGGCGACTCTTGGTCACAATGACCCGGGTGAGCGAGGAGCACACCTGGCCGTTGAGCCCGCACTCGGCGCGTGCGAGCGTCGTGGCGGCGGCCCCGAGGTCCATGTCGTCGAGGACCACAGCGGCCGACTTCCCACCGAGCTCGAGCGTGCAGCGTGCGATCCGCTCGCCACACAGCGACGCGATGCGCCGGCCGGCCGCGGTCGATCCGGTGAACGTGATCTTGTCCACGCCGGGATCGCGGACGAGCAACTCCGACACCTCCCGGTCGGCGGTGACGACGTTCAGCACGCCGGGCGGCAGACCGATCTGCTCGGCTGCCTCCGCGAACACGTAGCCCTCGCCTGGAGCCTCCGGCGCCGACTTCAGCACGACGGCGCAACCGGCGAGGAGCGCGGGACCGATCTTGTGGCAGATGAGCGCCACCGGAGCGTTCCACGGGATGATCGCACCAACGACCCCGACCGGCTCGCGCACCAGGAGGCCGAACGCACCACCGACCGTCGGTGGACACTCCTCCTCGAACGGGAACGAGTCCGCCAGCGCGGCGTACGACTCGAGCGCACCCGATCCGATCCGCCCGGCATACTGCGACGTCTTGTAGAGGACACCCGATTCCCGTGGCCACAGCTGCGCCAGCACGTCGCCGCGCTCGGCGAGGCCCGCCCCGAGCGCCCGCAGGTAATCGGCGCGCTCGGCGTGGGTCATGCGGGGCCACGGGCCCTCGTCGAACGCCTGACGCGCGGCCGCGATCGCTCGTGCCAGGTCGTCGGGCCCGGCCGCCGCGACCCGGTAGTAGAGCTCTTCGGTCCCGGAGTCGATCACGTCGATGGTCGCATCGGACGAGGGCGCAACCCACTCGCCTCCGACGAAGAAACGATCGGCGTGTCGTAGAGGTGCGGTCGTCGCTCTGGCTGCGGTCATCTGCTTGCTCCGTTCTGAACGGTCACGTTGTGGGGCTGTCCTTCGTGCTGTAGCTGAGCGGCAGGTGCTTGATGCTGCCGTTGGTGATCGACGTCAGTCGCTCCACGGTTCCCGACACCTCGAACGACGCCAAGCGTGTCAGCAGGTGGCGCAAGATCGTCTCCAACTCGACCCGGGCGACATGCGCGCCCATGCAGAAGTGCTCGCCGAAGCCAAACGTGAGATGAGGGTTCGGGCGGCGGTCGATCCGGAACTCGAACGGTTCGTCGAACACCTCCTCGTCGCGGTTCGCCGACGCGAAGTACAGCGCTACCTGCTCGCCGGCGCGGATCATCGTCCCCCGCACCTCGCAATCCTCAGTGGCGGTGCGGGTGAAGTGGCTGATCGGGCTGACCCAGCGCAGGATTTCCTCCACCGCATCCGGGAGCAAGTCTGGACGTTCACGCAGCTTCTCCCACTCACGGCGGTGCTCGGAGAAGACGAGCAGGCCCCCGCTGATCGCGTTGCGCGTGGTCTCGTTTCCGGCCTCGACGAGGAGCTCGCAATACGAGACGAGCTGCTCCGCGTTGAGAGGCGATCCGTCGACCTCGCCCTCGATGAGCTCGCTAACCAGGTCGTCGCGAGGGTCGCTGCGACGCTGCGCGATCAGCTGGTCGAAGTAGGCATGGAGCTCGCCGCGTGCCCGCTTGCTGGTGGCGCCCGGCGTCTCGCCGGGCCGCCGGTACTCCGGATCATCCTTGCCGATGACCTCGTTGGTGCAGCGGAACAACAGCTCCCAGTCGTCGCTCGGCACACCGAGCATCCAGGCAATCACCCCGAGTGGGAACGGGGCCGCGATGCGCTCGACGAAGTCGAGCTCCCCCGACGCGCCGGCCGGCGTGGCTCCTTCGAGGATCTCGACCGCAATCCGGTCAATGTCACGTCGGCGCCCTCGTACCGCTCGCGGCGTGAACCCGGCGTTCGCGACCCGACGCACCGGCCCGTGCCGCGGCGGATCGAGCATGACAACCATCTCCGACGGCGGGAACACGACTCCGGCCGGCCGCAGCGAGATCCCCTGCGCGCTCGAGAATCGCAGCGGCTGCTTCAAGATCTCCAGGATGTCGGCGTGCTTCGTGATCGCCCAGAACGGCTCGTACCCGTCGGGCGCGAAGTACGCGACCGGCGACTCGGCGCGCAGTCTCGTCCAGACGTCGTCCGGATAGCCGCGACGTGCATAGCGCTCAGGATCGACGAGCTCCAGCACGTCGACGTCGATGGTCATCGGACGCGCCTCACTTCGTCGGCTCCCTGGGAAGCCCGAGGAGGCGCTCGCCGATGATGTTGCGTTGGATCTCGCTCGTCCCGCCCATGATCGAGTTGGCACGCGATGTGAGCAGACCCAACGGCCAACGCCCCTCGTCAACGACGGATTCGTCGCCCGCCATGAGGAGGGCGTCGGGACCGACGACCGCGACGGCGGTGTCGTACAACCGCTGGCTCATCCCCGCCCAGAACAGCTTCACGACGCTCGACTCCGATCCGAGTTCCTCGCCGCGCGCGAGACGGGCGAGCGTGCGCTCGTTGTGGAGGCGGAAGATCTCGACCTCGAGCGACGCCTGCGCGAGCCGCTGGCGTGCGATCGGGTCGCGGACCCGCCCGGAGCGTGCACAGGCCTGCAACAGCAGATCGAACGCCTGTGCGAGGAGGACCTGCTCCTTCCACACAAACGTGGCCCCACGCTCGTTCGCAAGCGTCGTGCTCGCGACGGCCCAGCCTTCGTTCTCCGGGCCGATGAGGTGCCCGACGGGGACCTCCACGCCGTCGAGGAAGACCTCGTTGAACTCGCTCTCACCGGTGATCTGGCGCAGCGGACGGACGTCCACGCCCGTCGCCGTCATCGGGATCGCCAACATTGAGATGCCCTTGTGCTTGGGCCCGGTCGGATCAGTACGAACGAGCGCGATGCCCCAGTCAGCGAAGCGCGCATGCGATGACCAGACCTTTTGGCCCGTGACGACATAGACCCCACCGCGCTTCTCGGCGCGCGTCGAGAGTGCGGCGAGGTCGCTCCCTGCGTCCGGCTCGCTGAACAGCTGACACCAGATGTCGTCGCCGGACGCGATCCTCTGCATCCAACGCCGCCGTTGCTCCTCGGTACCATGTGCCATCAACGTCGGTCCGACGAGGCTGACGCCGGCGCGCCCGAGGATCTGCGGCGCGCCGGCGCGCGCAAGCTCCTCGTTGTAGATGGCGACCTGCGTTAGCGACGCGCCGCGTCCGCCGTATTCGACCGGCCAGTTGACGCCGACCCAGCGTCCCGAGTGCAGCGTCCGCTGCCACTCACGCAGGACGTCGGCATCCTCGGACGTCGCCGGCACCTCGACGTCAGGTGGCACGTGCTCCGCGAGCCAGCTGCGCAGCTCGTCGCGGAACTGGTCGTCGCGCTCTGACATCTCGGGCTCCACAACTCGCGAGTGCCGTTCCCCGGGGCTCTCAGCCGACAGGCGTGAACTCGAGATACAAGCGATCCAGACCGCGCATCAGGTAGATCGGGGTGTACTCGTAGCGGCGGGCACCGGCCGGGCCGTGCGCCGCCTCGGAGATCCGGATGTCGGACATGCGCTCGAAGAGACGCTCGGTGCTGACGTAAGCCTCGGCCCGCGCGAGCGGCGCCCCAGCGCACAGGTGGAGGCCGAACCCAAACCCGAGGTGCTGGCGCCCGTTCGGCCGATCGAGGCGGAGCTCGTTGGGGGCTTCGAACTGGCGAGGATCACGGTTGGCGGCACCGGGCATCACGAACACGCTGTCACCGGGGGCGATGTCGACGCCGCCGAGCGTCGAGGCGACGCGTGCGAGTCGGAACTGCCCCTGGAGCGGGCTCTCGAGACGCAGGCACTCCTCGACAAAGGCCGGGATGAGCGCCCGGTCGTCCCGCAGCCGCTGCTGGAGCTCGGGGCGCTCGCCGATCAGCCGCAGCATCGTGCCCAAGAGGCGCGCCGTGGTCTCCTGGCCCGCCGCGAAAAGGTTGGAGGCGATCAACATGACGTCGTTGACCTCGGGCAACGAACCGTCGGGGAACGGCGCGGTGGCCAGCTTCGTCATGACGTCGTCGCGTGGCTCGCGTCGACGGTCCTCGATGTACACGGTGAACCGGTCGTAGAGGAACTCCAGCGGCTTGTGGACCAACGGACCGCTCGTCGGTCGGCTGTCGCCTTGCAGCTCCTCGCGGAACGCGGGTTGGTCGGCTTCCGGTACGCCGAGCAGATCGGCGATCACGAGCAGTGTGAAGGCGCTGGCGTAGTCGTGCACGAACTCGCACTCACCGCGGTCGACGAACTCGTCGATCTGGCGATCGGCGAGCTGCCACATGAACTCCTCGTTCTCCTTGAGGCGCTTCGGGGTGATCAGCCGCATCAGCAGCGCTCGGTGCGCGGTGTGCTTCGGCGGATCGAAGCTCGGCAGCTGGTCGCTGAACGGCAGCACGTCGCGGTGCTGCTCGATGATCTCGCTGATGTCGTCGCCCTCGAACGGGACCGGCCAATCGGTGAACGGCCCGGCCACCGTGTTGCAGTTCGAGAACCGCTCGGTGTCGTGGTAGACGGCAACGGCTTCCTCGTAGCCGGTGACCATGACGGCGCCGTGATGCGGCTCGCGCCACACGGGTCCGTGCGAGCGGAGCCATTCGTGGTACGGGTACGGGTCCTGGTACAGGGCCCGGGCGCGGAACCAGTCGATCTTGTCGAAGTCGGTCGTGTCGAAGTCGGTCGTGGTCACAGATCCTCCAATCGGAAGCGTCAGCGGCCCAGGAGCCCGCGCTCGATGATGTGCGCGGCGGCCTCGACCTCCGCGGGGGGTTGCTGCCGTGCGCCGAACACGCCGAGCAGCGCCACCATGACGACCGCATCGACGTCGGCGTCACCAAACCCTCGCGGCTGCAGGAAGCGAGACATCCGCCGTCGACCCCAGTCGAGCAGCGGCGCGGACTCGGTCCTGATCACGGGATCCTCGAGCGCGGCATCCACCCAGACGCGCAGCATCCTGGCCTCGTGGGCGTGCGTCGCGTAGTAGCGGCGAAGCCACCGACGCAACACCGTTGTGCCTGTCGGACCCTCGAGCACCGCGCCCTCGGGCAGCTCTAGCACTTCGGCTCCCACAGTCTGCACGGCGCGCGCCGTGAGGATCCGAGCGAGATGCTCCTTGTTCCGGAAGTATCGGTAGAACGCACCGTGCGACACACCGGCGGCTTCGACGAGGTCGTCAACGCGGGTGGCGTGGTACCCGTGGTCGACGAACACGGCCCGGGCCGACGCAAGCAAGGAGTCGAGCGCCGGGTTGGCAGGAGCGTCAGGAGCCATCGCGCCGTCGGGGCGGAGGACGTCGAGCATGGCAGGACCGAACTCGAGCACCGGTGACCGAGAACCGTCGGACGGATGCACGTTCACATCGGCGCGCAGCCCGAACAACGTGCGATGCAGGACATCGGTGATCGCCAGCTCGATGCGCTCGTCCGGGTAGGCCTCGGGTACGACGGAGCGAAGGAGGCCACTGACCTCGAGGGTGTGGTTCAGGCAATCGAGCAGCAACCGGATCACCGGGTCCAACTGGCGGGGCGGGAGCGTGGTCGTCGCCAACCTCGCGTGGATCCGCCCGATGGTCTCTTTCCCTGTGTGCCGCGCCATGCCGGCGAGGACCTCGTCGACCTCCAACGAGTGGAAGATGGGCTCATAGCGCGAGTAAATGTCCGCGTAGCGGGCGACCCAGGTCCGCATCGCCTCCCATCCCTCGATGTCGGGGGTGAGCGGCTCCAGCGCCTCGGTCGAGGCGCTGACTTGGCGTGCGACCTGCCCGGCGAGGTGGCGGTAGACCTCCTCCTTGCTGGCGAAGTACTGGTAGAACGCGACCCGCGAGCACCGGGCGAGCTTCGTGATCCGGTCGATGCTGCACGCGTGGTAGCCCTGGTCACCGAAGGCACGTAGGGCCGCATCGAGAATGCGCTGCTGCGTCCGCTGCCCCCGGGCACCGACTCGGGGGTTGTCGGAGAACGGCGCACGGCGCACGATGGCCACGGCTCCGTCGAGGGGCCCGCTTTGGTGGTCGTCCGGCATCTGGGCCTCCTCGCGCCGGTTGCCGTCGCTCGCGGCGATGACACTAGCGTTAGCAGATCGTCGGTGTGACGTTCCCACCTATGGGTGGTATGGAGTGCCGTGCTACGGTTCGCTGACGCCGGTGTTAGTTCACGACCTGGCAAGGGGGTCCGCCGCATGGAACGCCGACCGTTCGGACGAACCGGGCTCGACGTCTCTGCGATCGGCATCGGCTGCTGGCAGGTCGGGGGCGGCTATGGCCATGTCGAGGAGGACGAGTTCGCCCGAGCTGTCGGGCGGGCACTCGACCTCGGCATCAACTGCTTCGACACTGCCGAGGGCTACGGCATGGGCTCGTCGGAGCGCTCCCTCGGAGAGGCGCTCGGCAGCCGCCGCGACGAGGCGATCGTCGTCACCAAGTTCGGCATGAACTACCGGGACAAGCCGAACCTCCGCGACAGCAGCCGCGAGCGCGTCTTCGCGTCGATCGACAAGAGCCTCACGAACCTGGGCACCGACCGGGTCGACGTCTTCCTCGTGCACTGGCCCGACCGGGAGACCCCGTTCGAGGAGACGATGGGCGCGCTCGAGGACGTCGTCCGCGACGGCAAGGCCCGCTTCGTCGGGCTCTCGAACTTCAAGCTCGATGAGATCGAATCATGCCGGCGCGCGTTCCGGGTCGACGTCGTCCAGTACGGCTGGAACATGTTCGACCGGCGGATGCAACGCGAGATCCTCCCCTACTGCGAGGAGCACGGGATCGGGTTCATGGCCTACGGCTCGCTCGCGTTCGGGTTGCTGACCGGGACCTTCACCGAGGACCAGGACTTCGGCTCGCAGGACTGGCGCGCCCGGAAAGGCAAGATGGGCAACATCAAGATGTTCGAGTCCCTGTTCGGCGCCGAGTCGTTCCCGCGGAACGTGCGGGCCGTCAACGAGCTCAAGGGCATCGCGACGCGGTACGACAAGAGTCTCCCGCAGCTCGCGCTCCGGTGGGCGATCTCGCACCCAGCGGTCAGCACGGCGCTCGTGGGCACTCGCACCATCGCCGAGGTCGAGGACAATGTCGGCGCGATGGGCTGGTCGATCTCGGACGCCGACCTGGTTGAGATCGACGCGATCTTCGCTCGCCATGAGATCGAGACCGTCCCGGAGTACTGGATCGAGGACTGACGCACGATGGGTGAGGAGCTCTCGGGCAAGGTCGCGATCGTCACCGGCGGCGCAGGCGGCATCGGTCGCGGGATGGTGGAGCTCTTCGCGGAGGAAGGTGCAGACGTCGTCATCGCCGACATTGACGAGGCGCGCGGCCAAGACCTCGAGGCGGAGCTCGGCGCGGCGGCGGCGTTCAGGCGGACGGACGTGAGCGATGCCAACGACGTACAGGAGGCTGTCGACTTCGCCGTCGAGCGCTTCGGCGGACTGCACGTCATGTGCAACAACGCCGGGATCGGCGGACCGCGCCATCGCTTCCTCGATGACGAGCTGCTCGACTTCGAGACCCAGATGCGCGTGAACCTCTTTGGTGTCATGGTGGGCTGCCAGCGGGCCGGCCGTCACATGGCGACGCACGGTGGCGGCTCGATCATCAACACGACGTCCATCGGCGGGATCAACGCCGGGGCCGGACTGATGACCTATCGCGCGTCGAAGGCGGCAGTCATCCACTTGACCAGGTGCATCGCCATCGACCTCGCCGAGCATCAGATCCGCGTGAACTGTGTGGCGCCGGCCCACATCCCGACGGCGATCAACGCCACGTACGATCAGTCGCGGATCATCCAGAAGATGCAGCCGCTGCAGCGTGTCGGGTCGCCGAGGGATGTGGCGAATGCCGCCGTCTACCTGGCGAGCGACCGCTCGGCGCAGGTCACGGGGATCGTCCTGCCCGTCGACGGCGGAACGACTGCAGGCCCACCCCCGACCGACGTGCGGGAGCTGCTCGCCACGCGCCGAAGCGACACGCCGACGTGAGCGGCATTGACCCGGCGACGGGCGTCTACTCCTGCGACGACCACCTGGATCTGTCCGCCGTTCCGCCGGATCTGTGGCAGTCGCGGCTGCGCGCGCGCCGATGCGGAGCGTGCCCCGCGTGTCGAGACGCGAGACGGCGCGTCCGTCTGGATATGCGAGGAACGCGTGATCGGTCGCAGCGGGATCTCGGCGAAGACAGGCGACGCGGTCAGGAAGCTCGAGCGCGATTGGGCGCGCTGGCATCGAGGACGACGGCTTTCGTGCCGGCACTCCCCAGCTCCGGCTCGACGACATGGACCGTGACGGCCTGTGGGTCTCGGTGATCTACGGACCTGCCGCACTGGGTCTCCCGATCCACGACCCCGCGCTGCAGAGCATCTGCTTCGCGGCGTGGAACGACTGGGCGGTCGAGGAGTTCAATGCGGTCGCCCCCGATCGGCTGTGCGCGCTGGCGTTCCTGCCCAGCCATTCGCCCGCTGCTGCCGCGACCGAGCTCGAGCGCGTCGCCGCGATCGGCCACCGCGGGGCGATCATCCAGATCTTCGACATCGACCTGGGCGACCCGGGCTGGGACCGACTGTGGTCAACCGCGGAGGAGACAGGTCTGCCCATCAGCTTCCACCTGAAGGACGGCACCTGGTCCAACCTCAGCTACAAGATGGGCAAGTGGCAGTCGGCGGCGTTCGCCACCGTCCTGCCACTGCAGCTCGACGAGCCGCTCGCGACCATGGTGTTCTGCGGCGCACTCGAGCGACACCCCGGCCTCAAGCTCGTGCTCGCCGAGTCGGGCCTCGGCTGGCTGCCGTACTTCTTGACACGGATGGACCTCGAGTGGCGCAACCTGCGGGACAAGCTCGACTACGCGCCCCAAGTCGCGCCGAACGAGCTGTTCCGTCGGCAGGTGATGGCCACCTTCGAGGAGGAGGAGATGGGTGCGCAGTTCATCCCGCTCCTCGGCGCCGACTCCTGTATGTGGGCTTCCGACTATCCGCACACCGACAGCACCTTCCCCAACTCGCAGCACGCGATCGAGGAGGCGCTGGGCGCACTTTCCGAAGCGGACCGCCGCAAGATCACGGCGACCAACTGCGCCATGCTGTACGGCTTCGCGCATGCCTCCTGAACCCGCGGGCACGATCCGCGGCTTCGACCATGTGTCGCTGCCCATGCAGCACACCGAGGCGATGGTGGCGTTCTACCGCTCGCTCGGACTGCAGGTCGCCGAGCATCCCCACGTGGTGTCCGTCTATGTGGGCGACCAGATGATCAACCTTCACCGACCCGAAACCTGGCAGAAGAAGGGGTTCACCCTGCGCGCTCCTGCCGCGATGCCACCGTGCGGCGATCTGTGCCTCGTATGGGAGGGCTCGCCCGAATCGCTGCACTCGCTGCTCCGCGACGCGGGCATCGAGATCAGCGAGGGCCCGGTGGCGCGAGAAGGCGGTCGTCGCGCGGACGGCGTCGAGCGTGTATGTGCGCGATCCCGACGGGAACCTCGTCGAGTTCATGATCTACGGCAAAGAGGAGCACTGAGATGCCGGCTGAGCTCGTCATTCGCGGGGGGACGGTCTACGACGGGAGCGGCGCGCCGGGACGCGCGGCCGACGTTGCCATCTCCGACCGAGCGATCACCGAGATCGGCGCGCACCTCGAGGGCGCCCGAGTGCTCGACGCGTCAGGTTGCGCCGTCACGCCTGGCTTCATCGACATCCACACCCACTACGACGCGCAGGTGTTCTGGGATCCGGCGCTCCGGCCGTCGTCGTACCAAGGGGTCACCACCGTGGTCGCGGGCAACTGCGGCTTTACGATCGCTCCGACCCGCCCGGAGCAGCACGACGCGATCGTGGGCACGCTCGAAAACGTCGAGGACATGGATCCCGCCACCCTCAACGCGGGTATTTCGTGGGAATTCGAGACGTTCCCCGAGTATCTGGCAGCCGTCGGCCAACGCGGGACCGTCCTCAACTTCACGGCGTACATCGGCCACTCCGCGCTGCGGCTCTACGTCATGGGCGACGCGGCCTACGAGCGCGCCGCCACGACCGAGGAGATCGAGCATATGTGCCGGCTCGTGCGCGAGGCGATCGACGCGGGCGCGGCCGGGTTCTCGACCAGCTTCTCCTTCGCGCATCGTGGCGTCGACGGCAAGCCGGTCCCGAGCCGATTCGCCGACGCGCGACGAGGTCGACGCGCTCTTCGTCGCGGCCGGCGAGGCGGGCAAGGGCGTCGTCCTCATCACGCCGGGCAAGCAGTGCACCTACGCGGACGTCTACGCATGGCAGCCGCGGATCGGCCGACCGTTCACCTACCCGCTGTTTGCGGCACCGGGCGGGAGGCATCTGGAGCCGGTCGAGCTGCACGAGCGGGGCCGTCGCGCACGGCGCCGACGTCTGGCCCCAGGTCACGCCGCGGCCACTCACCATGCAGTTCACGCTGGCGGACCCGTACAGCCTCAACGTCGGCACGGTCTTCGGAGAGCTACTACGGGGCGACCGCGAGGCGCGCATCGCCGCCTACCGCGATCCGGCGTGGAGGACGCGAGCGCTCGCGGACCTGAACAAGGCGCCGATGTCGCCACGTTGGGAGACGTTCGAGGTCTCGGAGTCGCAGCGCTCCCCCGAGCTGCAAGGCCGACGCGTGAGCGACCTCGCACGCGAGCGTGCGTGCAGCCCGCTCGACATGATGTGCGAGCTCGCCGTGGCCGAGGACCTGAAGACTCGCTTTCGTGCATACATCGCCAACGACGATGGCGACGCGGTGGCCCACTTGCTCACGCACGACCACGTCGCGCTCGGGCTCTCGGACGCCGGCGCCCACGTCGACCAGCTGTGCGACGCGCCGCTGCCAACCGACCTCTTGGGCACCTGGGTGCGCGAGCGCGGGGTCATGCCGCTCGAGCGGGCGGTCCACAAGCTGACCGGCGAGCCGGCCGACATGTTCGGGTTTGCTGGCCGCGGCTACCTCCGCGAGGGCTACTGGGCCGATGTGTGCGTGTTCGATCCCATGACCGTGAGCCCGGGGCCCCTGCGCCGGGTGCGCGATTTCCCTGCGGGTGGCGAGCGCCTGACCGCCGAGGAGCCCGAGGGCGTGCGGCACGTGGTGGTGAACGGCACGCCGATCCGCGTCGACGGCGCGCAGCTGGACCAGCCGGACGTGCGACCGGGCATGCATCCCGAGATCGGGTGACGAGTTCCCCCGGAACATGACCCCCAGGGAGCAGGTCAGCGCACGGTACGGAAGAAGCTCTGCACATCGTCGACGAACAGGTCGGGCTGTTCCATCGCCGCGAAGTGTCCGCCGCGGGGCAACTCCGACCAGTACGTCACGTTGTAGCGACGCTCCACCCACGCGCGTGGGAAGCGGAACACCTCGTGGGGATAGCGCGCGACTCCCGTGGGCACCCCGACAAACGCCGGTGCTCCCTCCTCCGAGTGCATGAGCTCCCAGTACAACCGGGACGAAGAGGTGATCGTCTGGGTCACCCAGTACGTCATCACGTTGGTGATGAGCTGATCGCGCGGTGAAGGCATTGACCGGATCGCCATCGCAGTCGCTCCAGGTGCGGAACTTCTCCACGATCCACGCGAGGAGTCCGGCGGGTGAGTCATTGAGCGCAACACCGACGGTCTGCGGCTTCGTGCTCTGTTCGACGGCGTAGCCGGTCTCGGCGCGCTGGAACTGCGCCGTTGCGCCGAGGTCGGCCTTCTCCTGGTCGCTGAGCGGGATCGGGTCTTCGGGGCGATCGACGATCGCCATGTTGAGATGGATCGCTGCGCAGTGGGCGGCGTCGAGCGCGCCGATCCGCGTCGCGACCTGCGCACCCCAGTCGCCGCCCTGCGCGCCGTAGCGCGTGTGACCCAGGCGCCCCATCAGCTCGATGAACGCGCGCGCGATCCGCCAGACGTCCCACCCGGGCGCGCGGGTGGGCTCCGAGAAGCCGTAACCCGGGAGTGAGGGTGCGACGACGTGGAACGCGTCGGCGGCGTCGCCCCCGTGGGCCTCGGGGTGGGTGAGCCGGGGAATGACGTCGAGGAACTCGACGATCGAGCCCGGCCATCCGTGGGTGAGGAGCAGCGGGAGGGCATCGGCGTGAGGTGAGCGCGCGTAGATGTAGTGGATGGACTGGCCGTCGATTCGCGTGCGGAAGTGCTTGAGCTCGTTGAGGCGCGCCTCGTGCATCCGCCAGTCGTAGGTGTCGCGCCAATACGCGACGAGGTCGGCGAGGTAGTCGGTCGGGATGCCGTACTCCCAGCCTGTGCCCTCGATCTGGTCCGGCAACCTGACTCGCATCAAGCGGTCGTGCAGATCCTCGAGGACCGAGTCGTCGACGCGGATCTCGAAGGGCTCGATCATGGGGTGACGACGGGGAGCGTCTCCCACGATCAATGCTCCGTCGTCACACCAGGGCTGCTCATGGTCCGAAGCATTCGACCATGATGCGGCTTCATTCCTGACAACCTCGTCACGGGGTAAAGCCTCGGTCGATCGGAGGCAACGCGTTTGTCCTTCTCGGAATCGGCTCGCACGACCCTGTTCTAACATCTGCGTCACTACTCGGGGGAGGTCGCCGGGATGCGAACCGTTGTCGTTGGGGCGTCGGGTGGGCTCGGGCGCTCGATCGCGATCGGGCTCGCCCAGCGGGGGGCCGACGTCGCGCTGCTCGCCCGACGTCGCGAGCGCCTCGAGGCTGCAGCCCGCGAAGCCGGGCCCAGAGCTGTGGCCATCGAGTGCGATGTCACCGACGAGACCTCATGCCGTTCGGCCATCGAGGCCGCTGCGAGCCGGCTCGGCGGGATCGACGCCCTCGTGTACGCGCCGGCGATCGGGCCACTCGCTCGACTCATCGACACCGACGCTGACACCTGGCGGCAGGTCTTCGACACCAACGTCACGGGCGCGGCGCGCATCACGGCGGCGGCAATCCCTCACCTGACGGCGACGTCGGGAAGCGTCGCCTTTCTCTCTTCGGTGAGCGCGTCGTTGACGCCGCCGTGGCCGGGGCTCGGGGCGTACATCGTGAGCAAGGCCGCGCTCGACAAGCTCGTGGAGGCCTGGCGGGCCGAGCACCCCGACATTGGCTTCACCCGCTTCGTGGTTGGCGACTGTGCCGGCGGCGAGGGCGATTCGCGAACGGAGTTCAATGCGGGATGGGATCTCGAGCTGGCCGCCGAGCTCGCGCCGACATGGGTGTCGCGTGGCTACATCAGCGGGTCGCTGATCGCCGTAGACGAGTTGGTGTCGGCGCTCGACGCCGTGCTCCGAGGTGGTGCCAGCATGTCGATGCCGTCGGTCACCGTCGCTCCTCGACGTTCCGCGAAGGAGCGCCCATGAGCGTGACCGCGAGCCTCTGGGGGTTCGTTCCGCTCTCGGAGGAGGTCTACGCGCTTGAGGTCGACGACGCCGGCCTACGCAGACGGCCGACGTCGCCGGGTTCGTACCCGTTGCGGTCCGCGGGGTTCCCCGAGGCTGACGGCCGGGTGCTCGACCAACGGTGAGGCCCACGGCCGACGAGCTGTTCGGTCCTGCCGGGACCCCGACGGTCGTGGTGGTCGGCGCGGGATTCGGCGGGATCGCGGCAGGCGTGAAGATGAAGCGCGCCGGCATCGACACCTTCACGATCTACGAGTCATCGCTCGGGATCGGGGGCACGTGGTGGGACAACACCTACCCCGGCGCCGAGGTCGACGTGGGGTCGCATCTGTACTGCTTCTCGTTCAAGCCGCACGACTGGACCCGCACGCATGCCCGGCAGCCGGAGCTGCAGAAGTACCTCGAGGAGACGGTCGACGAGTTCGGCCTCCGGTCGCACCTCAAGCTCGGTGTCACCGTCGAATCTGCCACGTGGGACGACGACCGCCACGTCTGGACGGTCCGAGTCGACGACGGAACGGTCGTCGAGTGCCACGTACTCATCAGCGGAGTCGGCTTTCTCAACGTGCCCCGCTTTCCCACCTGGCCCGGGCTCGACGACCTTCGAGGGCGCGAAGTTCCACACCGCCCGCTGGGAACACGAGCACGATCTGACGGGCAAGGTCGTGGCCGTCGTCGGCACCGGGTCGTCGGCCACCCAGGTGGTGCCGGCCATCCAGCCAATCGTGGAGCAGCTCTACGTTTTCCAGCGCGAGCCCGGGTGGATCATGCCCAAGGGCGAACGCGACCTCACCGGCGAGGAGCGGGTGACGCTGGCCAAGCCGTGGCGGCGCGCGCGGGAGCGATGGCGCCTGCAAGTACCTGCTGGAAAAGAGCCTGTGGCGCGGCAACCTCTACCGGCCGGGCACCAAGGTCAACGATGCCCGCCAGCGTTTCTGCCTCAGCTACATCGGCCGACAGTTCGCCGATCACCCGAACCTCCGCGAGGCGGTGACGCCGTCGTATCCCTATCCCGGCAAGCGGCCGGTCTTCGCCAGCACCTTCTATCCCGCGCTCAAGAAGCACAACGTGGAACTGGTCCCCCGGGCGGTGGCGTCGGTGACCCGCACCGGCATCGTCGACACCGACGGGGAGGAGCGAGCGGTCGACGTCATCGTCATGGCGACCGGGTTCTGGCCGGCGAACTACCTCGCCCGTCTCCGCGTCGTCGGTCGCGGCGGCCGGACGCTGCAGGAGTACTGGGCCGACGAACCGCATGCGTATCTCGGCATCACGGTGCCGGGGTTTCCGAACTTCTTCATGCTCTACGGTCCGGGCACCAACGGTGGCGAGATCGTCGTCATGCTCGAGAGCCAGGCGGAGTTCGCCGTGCGGGCCATCAAGCGGATGGTCCGCGAGCGCGTCACCGCGGTCGAGGTCAAACCGCGGTTCGAGGCGAGGTGGTACCGCTGGCTCCAGCGCCGGATGGAGGGAACGTCGTGGCTGATGAGCAACAACTACTTCAAGTCACCGAACGGCAAGATCGTGACCCAGTGGCCCTCGACCAACCTGCACTACCGCGTGCTGACCAAGGTGCTCGGCCGGGTGTCGGAGACCACCCGCCGACGCGTGACTGAACCAACGTGAGCATCGACTGGCGTCATGGCCCCGTCGGCAGGACGATCTCGGGGAGAGGATGTCGATAGAGCGCAGCGGCGTTCTCGCTGCACATGGCGCGCAACTCGTCGGTCGGCACGTGGCCCCACGCCTTCTCGATCACGAGCTGGGTGTCGGGCCACGTGCTGTCGCCATGGGGGTAGTCGACCTCGACCATGATGTTCTCGACGCCGATGCGGTGGCGCGTGTCGATCGTCGACGGGTCGTCGAGGGTGCAGAACCAGAAGTTGCGCTTCAGCACGTCGGCGGGCCGCTCCTGCCAGCCGAGCCCGTAGCTCGAACGGTCGACAATCGAGTCGAGCCGATCGAGCAGCATCGCGACCCACCCGATGCCGCCCTCGCTCATCGCGACCTTGAGGTTCGGCTGCGTCACGGCGTAACCCGACCACAGCCATTCGGCGCATGCGCTCAACGCCAGCTGGCTGAACAGCGTGGCGCTCAGCTGCTGGCTCGGCGCACCGGGTGGGGTCTCGTAGATCCCTGAACTGCCGACGTGCAGAGATATGACCGTGTCGGTCTCAGCGCACGCCGCGATGATCCCGTCCCAGTGATCGCGCTCCCACAGCGACGGCAGGCCGATCGCATGCGGCCGTTCGGGGAGCGTGACCGACGTGAATCCGCGCTCGGCGTTGCGGCGAATCTCGGCCGCTGCGAGCGCCGGATCAGCGAGGTAGGTGATGCCGAGCGGGACGATGCGATGGGGATGAGACTGGTACCACTCCTCGAAGAGCCAGTCGTTCCACGCGCTGGATGCACGCGACCCCGAGCTCGCGGTCGGGGATGGTGAAGAAGACGCGCCCGCAGAACCCGGTGATCTGCGAGGGGAAGTTCACCGATGCCCACACACCGTTGATGTCCATGTCTCGCACTCGGGCATCGACGTCGTAACAGCCGGGGCGCATCTGATCGAAACGGAACGGCTCCAGCTTCACCGTCTCCGGACGTCGGCCGGCAACGGCGTTCATCCCAACCTGGGTGTAGCGCTCGCCCTCGAACTCCCAGACCTGATGGCCCTTGCGCGTCTCAACGATCCTCGGCGCGCGGTCCTGGAGCGCCGTGGGCAGCCGCCCCTCGAATGTGTGGGCCGGCTCGACGACGTGGTCGTCGACCGAGATCACGGTGTACTTCACGTCGCGGGGTGCCGGTTCCGGCAGGAACAACTCGTCGGCGACCGACGGGTCGGGCAGGTCCCGCAACGTCACGGCCGAGACGATACGCTTCGGGTCCACCGCGCGCACCATCCTTCTAACGACGGCGTCGACTCTCACGACGGAGAGGCTGCCCGCCAGCCTGATCGAGGGCCATCGCGCCCAGCCGAACTCTGGCGTTATCTAACAGTCCCGTCATAGTGTGTGCTGGACGGCGGTTCGTCGCCCTTCCGGAGGAGCTGACCTGTGACCATGCCGAAGATCGTCAGCGTCGACGACCACGTGGTCGAGCCGCCCCATGTGTGGCAGACGTGGCTGCCCGAGAAGCACCGTGCACTGGGGCCACGGGTCGAGCGCAAGCGCTGGGCACCCTTCGAGCACCACCCGGGTGCCAAGTACACCAACACCGAGGATCCCGACGGTGAGTGGGGCGACGCTTGGATCTACGAGGACCGGCTCATCTACGTGCACAAGAAGTTCGTCGCGATCCCCTTGAGCGCGACTCCCGACGGCACGGTCGACAGCTTCGACCGCACGGTCATGACGATGACCGCCGTGACCTACGACGCGATGCGCCCCGGCTGTTACGAACGCGATGCACGGGTGAAGGACTTCGAGCTCAATTGGGTCGACGGATCGCTCCCGTTCCCCACGTTCCCGCGCTTTTGTGGGCAGACGTTCTACGAGTCGAACGACAAGGACCTCGCGCTCGCATGCGTGAAGGGATACAACGACTGGATGACCGAAGAGTGGTGTGAGCCGTCGGGCGGGATGAACCTGCCGCTCTGCCTTATGCCGCTCTGGGACATCGAGCTGGCCGTCGCGGAGGTCCAGCGCAACGCGGCGCGCGGCGTGCGGGCGTTCTGCTTCAGTGAGCTGCCCACCCGCCTCGGACTTCCGAGTATCCACACCGGCCATTGGGACCCCGTCCTCGCGGCGTGCAATGACACCGGCGTGACACTGTGCATGCACATCGGATCGTCGTCGAGCAACCCCGCGGCGTCGCCGGACGCTCCCGAAGGCGTCGGTGGCACCCTCGCCTTCAACAACTCGATGGCATCGCTCGCCGATTGGCTGTTTTCCCGCAAGCTGATCCAGTACCCCGAGCTCAAGCTCGCGTACAGCGAGGGACAGATCGGCTGGATTCCTTACGCTCTCGAACGTGCCGACACCGTGTGGGACCAGCACGACGCGTGGCAGCACTCCAAGGCGATCATTCCCGAGCCGCCATCCACCTACTACTACGGCCGCATCTTCGGGTGCTTCACCGCGGATCGCGTCGGGCTGACCAATCTGGAGGCCGTCGGCGTCGACAACATCTGCTTCGAGACCGACTACCCGCATACCGACACGACGTGGCCGCACTCCAAGGAGTACGCGGAGAAGATGATCGCGGACGTCGGCCTCGACGACGACACGGCCTACAAGGTCCTGCGGGGCAATGCCATCCGCATGCTTGACCTTGACCGCGTCTGACCAAGATCATCTCGTGCGCCGGGCGCGGCGCCGCGAGGCGCCCGGCGACTGTGCTCGGTCGACGCCCGCGGGCCGTCAGCCGGCGGGCCGGCGCGGGCCGGCCGGCGTGATCGGTGGGAGGTCCTCCGACGCGAGGATGCCGGGCGTCGCGGCACAGACGTAAGGAATCGCGTTCACCGGTCGGTTCGCCGTGAACGCCGGGGTGTAGGCAGCCAGGTCGTCGAGCGGGATGGGGAACGCCAGCTCGACGTCGAAGGGGGCGTCCCCGTGCACCCGGACCCGCCACCCCGTGGTGCGCAGGTCCCAGGCCGGCTCGAGGTCCGGCGTGCAGTACCAGGTGGCGACGAACGTGACGACGTCGGCGCCGCCGCGCCGCCCGGTCATCGTGGTGCGCTGCCCGGCGATTGAGCCGGCGGCGAGCTCCCCGGCGAGGATCGTCGTGTCGTGGCGCGCCGCCGCCACCTCGCCGCGGCACGTCCACTCGTCGACGGTGACGGTGGCGGCCTCGGCCAGCGCGCCGAGGGCGGGCTGGAACTCGCCGAGAAGGTATGTCGCGCGCCCGACGTCGAAGGTGGAGAGGGGCCGGCCGAAGCCCATGAGGTCAAAGAGCAGCTCCGGCGAGTCGCGCCGCGAGAGGTTGGCGAACTCGTCGATCTCGATCGAGTCGACGCGTCGCTGCATCGACAGCAGCGCGTAGGGCAGCGCGTCCGTGATGAAGCCCGGGCTGCTCCCGGTCGCGTAGATCGACGACCCGCCGCGCTCGCAGGCGGCGGCCACTCGCGCCCGACCGTCGTCGCCGAGGTTGTGGCCTCGGCCGAAGAGCTCGCCCCGGGTCGTGACGACGTTGGTGCCCGACTCGAGCAGGTCGACCACGTCGTCGAGCTCGAGCCACCGCGGCATGTACAGCACGCAGTCCGCCCTGAGCCTCCGGATCGCCGCCCGATCCGTCGTCGCGGGCACGCCAACCGGGGCCTCGCCGCAGAGCTCCCCGGCGTCGACGCCACCCTTCGCCGGGTCGTACACCAGCACGCCCACCAGCTCGAGCATCGGATGCCGGATCACCTCGCGCAGGGCGCGGGAGCCGATGTTCCCGGTCGCCCACTGCACCACTCGGTAACGCGTCGTCACGACCCGACCGGCAGACCCAAGCCGCGGCCGATCACGAGACGCTGGATCTCGCTCGTGCCCTCGCCGATCTCCAGCACCTTGGCGTCGCGGTAGAAGCGGCTCACCGGGGTCTCGTCGAGCACTCCGGACCCGCCGAACACCTGCGTCGCGTGGCGGGTCGCGTCGACCGCCGCCTCCGTCGCGTGGAGCTTGGCCATCGCCGCCGCCTGCTGGTACGGCCGGCCGGTGTCCTTGAGCCACGCCGCCTTGTACGTGAGCAGCCGGGCGCTTTCGACCATCACGGCCAGGTCGACGCAGCGGAACGCGACGCCCTGGTTGGTGCCGATCGGCTTACCGAAGGCCACCCGCTCCCCCGCGTAGCGCACGCTGTGCTCGAGGCAGGCCTGGGCCAGGCCGACGGCGAGCGCGGCGATCGCGACGCGGCCGTCGTCGAGGATGGTCAGGAACTGGCGCAGCCCCGCGCCGCGCGCACCGAGGAGGTGGTCAGCCGGCACCCGGCAGCCGGCGAGGGTCAGCGGGTGCGTGTCGGACGCGTGCCATCCCATCTTCCGGTACGCCACCCCGACCTCCAGACCCGCCGTGCCGGCCGGGACGACGACGGTGCTGATCTCGTCGTGACCCGTACGCGCCGCGACGGTGATGAGGCTCGTCATCGGCGTCCCCGAGTTCGTGATGAACGCCTTGGCGCCGTCGATCACCCATTCGTCGCCGTCGAGGGTCGCTCGGGTCCGCATCGCGCCCGCGTCGCTGCCGGCGTCGGGCTCGGTGAGCCCGAACGCGGCGAGCGCGCGACCCGCGCAGAGCTCCGGGAGCCACCGGGACCGCTGCTCGTCGGTGCCGAACCGGGCGATCGGCGCCGCCCCGAGTCCCACGCCCGCCTCGAGGGTGATCGCCATCGAGGAGTCGACCCGCGCGATCTCCTCGATGGCGAGGCACAGCGTCGTGAAGTCGGCCTCCGAGCCGCCGTACTCCCGCGCGAAGGGGAGGCCGAAGAGCCCGAGCTCTCCCATCGCCTGCACCACGTCCGTCGGGAACGTGGCGTCCCGGTCCCACGCCTCCGCGTGCGGCGCGATCTCGTGCTCCGCGAAGTCGCGCACCACCTTGGCGAAGACGTCCTGCTCCTCGGTGCGCTCGAAGTCCACCGTGGACCCGGCTCAGACCGGCGGGACGCCGTGGCGGCGATCGCTGAAGGAGCGTGACGTGTGAGCCGCAGAGCGCAGCCGCGCCGTGATCTCGCGCCGGAGATCCTCGGGCTGGACGACGGCGTCGATCACGAGGTCGCTGGCGAGGCGAAGGAGGTCGACGTCCTGCTCGTACTCGGCTCGCCGCTCCTCCACGAAGGCCCGGCGGCGCTCGGGGTCCTCGATGGCCGCGATGTGGTTGGCGTAGACGGCGTTCACGGCGGGCTCGGGACCCATCACCGCGATCTGGGCCGAGGGCAGCGCGAGGCACGACGACGGCTCGAACGCCGGGCCGGCCATCGCGTAGAGGCCTGCGCCGTAGGCCTTGCGGAGCACGACGGAGATCTTGGGCACCGTGGCCTCGCTGACCGCGGTGATCATCTTGGCGCCGTGCCGGATGATCCCCCGGCGCTCGACCTCGCTCCCGATCATGAACCCCGGGACATCCGCGAGGAAGACCAGCGGCACGTTGAACGCGTCGCAGAGCCAGATGAACCGAGCGGCCTTGTCCGCGCTGTCGACGAACAGCACTCCGCCCTTGGCGCCCGGGTTGCTGGCGACCACGCCGACCGCGATCCCGTCGAGCGCGGCGAACCCGATCACGAGCTCCCGGGCGAAGAGCGGCTTGATCTCGAAGAAGCTCCCGTCGTCGACGAGCGCGTCGATCACCGCGTGGATGTCGTAGCCGGCACGTGGATCGTCCGGGATGGCCGCCGCGGTGAGCGTGCGGGCCGGCTCCACCGCGCGGCGCGCGGGCGGGTCCTGGCGCCAGGACGCCGGCAGGTAGGAGAAGCAGCGGCGGGCGAGTTCGATGGCGTGCGCGTCGTCGGACGCCAGGTTGTCGCCGCACCCCGAAACCGTCGCGTGCATGCGCGCCCCACCCATCTCCTCGAGCGACACGTGCTCGCCGATCACGACTTCGGCCATGCGGGGCGAGCCGAGGTACATCGAAGCGTTCTGCTCGACCATGAAGACGGCGTCGCAGAAGGCCGGGATGTAGGCGCCGCCGGCCGCTGACGGACCGAAGAGGCAGCACAGCTGGGGGACTCGCCCCGACAGACGGACCTGGTTGTAGAAGATCCGTCCTGCGCCACGCCGGCCGGGGAACAGCTGCACCTGGTCGGTGATCCGGGCACCGGCCGAGTCGACGAGCCAGAAGATGGGGAGCTCCTGGTCGAGCGCGAGTTCGGTGGCCCGAATCATCTTCTCCACGGTGCGGGCCCCCCACGACCCCGCCTTCACCGTCGGGTCGTTGGCCACCACGACCACGGCCCGTCCGTCGATGGCCCCCCGGCCGGTCACGACACCGTCCGCGGCCAGCCCCGGCTCGGTCGCGTCCGCGAGCAGACCGTCTTCGACGAAGCTGCGATCGTCGAGCAGGCGCGCGATCCGCTCGCGCGCGGCCAGCTTGCCTTCGCGCGCCAGCTTCTTCCGGCCCTGCTCGGACACCCGCTGCGCGGCTTCGATGGCGAGCGGGATCCGGTCAGCCATGGGTCGGCAACGCGTCAGGTGCTGACGATGCTCACGCCCGCGGTACCGGGCGCGCCGTAAAGCTGCGCGTACCCGACCTGCGGCGCACCGGGAACCTGCCGCTCCCCCGCCGTCCCCCGCAGCTGGCGCACGAGCTCGTGCACCTGCCGGAGCCCCGACGCACCGATGGGCTCGCCGTTGGCGAGGAGCCCGCCGTCGGTGTTGACGGGAAGCCGGCCACCGATCTCCGTGGCGCCGTCGGCGACGAGCGCCTCCTGCTCGCCGTCGGCGCACAGGCCGGTCTCCGCCATGTGGATCACCTCGGCGCCCGCGTCGGTGTCCTGGAGCTGCGCGACGTCGACGTCGGTCGGCCCAATTCCCGCCATCTCGTAGGCGGCCCGGCTGGCGTGCACGGTCGGGCCGTCGGCCGACTCGAGCGGGAGCGACGGGCTGTGGACCTCGAACGCGCCGAGGCGCCGCGTGCGCACCGCGCTGGCCCGCAGGTAGATGGGGTGCGTCGTGTACTTCGACGCGAGCTCGGCTCGGCAGAGGAGGACGGCCGCCGCGCCTTCGTCGGGACTGCAGAACATGTACTGCGTCAACGGGTAGTTGAGCATCGGCGAGGCCAGGATCTCCTCCTCGCTCACGGGCTTGCGTCGGAACGCGTTGGGATTGAGGGCCCCGTTGCGGTAGTTCTTCGCCGCGACACGCGCCAGCGTCGCCGCCGAGATCCCGTGATCGTACATGTAGCGGTTGATCTTCATCCCGAAGAACTTCGTGGTGATGAAGTGCCCGACGGCCCCGTACCACGAGGGGCATCCGTACTCGAGGGGGTCGGCCGAGAAGGCGCCCCGCTCGTGCTTGTCCACCCCGAGAGCGAGCGCGACGTCGTACGCACCGAGTCGGATCATGTTGGCGGCCATGTCGAGCGCGGCTCGCCGCCGTCGCGCACCCGTTGTAGACGTCGGTGAACGGGATGCCCGTCAGGCCTAGCAGGCTGACCACCGCGTCGGGGTTGTCGACTTCGTAGCTGCCGCCGAAGGCCACCTGCACGTCGCCCCAGGCCATGTCGGCGTCGGCCAGCGCGGCCCGCACGGCCTGCGCCGCCATCTCCAGCGCCGGCACCCCCGGGAAGCGCCCGAAGGGGTGCAGGCCGACACCGACGATCGCGACGTCGGTACTCATGGCTTGTCGTCCTCGACCGGCCCGAACGCGAAGGTCACGAGCTCGTTGCCGGCGTCGTCGGTGCCGAAGGGCACGATGACCAGCTCCATCTCCATGCCGATTCGGAGCTGCTCAGGGCGATGCTCCGTGAGCCGGGCCTCGACGCGCACCTCTCCGGCGAGCTCGACGTACCCGACGGCGAACGGCTCGAAGTCGGCTCCCTGGGGGCCAGCGTAGGGAGGCGATGGCGGCGGGAACTCCTGGGTCGTCCACGCCCAGAGCCGACCCCGGCGCGAGAGCGGCCGCTCCTCGAGCGGTTGCGCCCCGCAGCGGGGGCAACCGCTCTGCCACGGGAACGTTATGGTCCCGCACGCCGCGCACTGACCGCCGATGAGACGCGGCTCGTCGGCCGGCCAGGCGAAGAGACCGTCCGCGATGGGCGTGGGAGCACTCATGCCATCGCTCCTCTCCTCAACCGCTCGGGACGGCGCCGAGTCGGACAAGCACGGTCTCCAAACTTGAGAGTGGCATTCTCATCAATCGCGAGGCATGGGTCAAGCGAGCGGTCCTCGTCACCGCCGGTGACGGGCTCGAGCCCGTTGCGACGGAAACTTCGCTCTCCTATGTTGTGAACGGAAGAATTGTCGTGTTCCCCGCCGGCGAGTTCGCCGGCGCGTGGGGGTGCCATGCAGGACGTGCTTGCCGGGATCCGGGTCATCGAGGTCGCGAGCTGGACGTTCGTGCCGATCTCGGGCGCGGTGCTGTCCGAGTGGGGCGCCGACGTGATCAAGGTCGAGGATCCGGCCAGCGGCGATCCGCAGCGTGGGCTCGTGTCGTCCGGTCTCGTGCCCGGCGCCGGGGGCGTCAACTTCATGTTCGAGATCCCCAACCGCGGCAAGCGCTCAGTCGGGCTCGACCTCTCGACCGACGGCGGCCGGGCGCTCCTCTACCGGCTCGTCGAGGGCGCCGACGTGTTCGTCACGAACTATCTCCCCGACGTGCGCTCGCGCCTCGGGATCGACGTCGACGACATCCGGGCGCGCAACCCGAACATCATCTACGTGCGGGGCACCGGCCAGGGGACACGCGGGCCCGAGGCCAGCCGCGGCGGGTTCGACGGCGCCTCGTTCTGGGCACGTGCCGGTCTGGCGATGGCGTTCAAGGACCCCGCAGCCGAGTGGCCCGTCGACCAGCGACCCGCGTTCGGCGACGTGTTCGGCGGGTTGACGATCGCGGGCGGCATCGCCGCCGCGCTGCTCCGCCGTGAGCGCACCGGGGTCGCCTCGACGGTCGACGTCTCGCTGCTGAACCTGGGGCTCTGGGGCCTCGCACCGGAGGTGACCTCGGCGAAGCTCTACGAGCACGTCGAGATCCCGACCTTCGACCGTGACTCGCTCCCGAACCCGCTCGTCGGCACCTACCCGACGAAGGACGGGCGGTTCCTGATCCTCGTGCTCCTCCAGGCGGATCGCTACTGGCCCGATCTCTGCGCGCACCTCGAACGCCCCGATCTGCTCGAGGACCCGCGCTTTCACGACGCCGCGGCGCGCTTCGAGCATCGTCGCGAGTGCATCGAGGTGCTCCGCGGCGTGTTCCGGACGCGCACCTACGACGAGTGGCGTGCGCGCCTTCAAACCCTCGAGGGCGTCTGGGCCCCCCTCCAGACGCCCCTCGAGGTCCACAACGACGCCCAGGCCGTAGCCAACGGCTACCTCGAGCGGGTCACCGCCGGCAGCGGCGAGGAGTTCGCGCTCCCCGCCAACCCCGTGCAGTTCGACGAGACCGCCCCGAGCGTCCGCGGCGCGCCCGATCACGGTGAGCACACCGAAGAGGTCCTGCTCGAGCTCGGGCTCACCTACGACGAGATTCTGGAGCACAAGGTCACCGGAGCCGTGCTGTGACCGACGCCGTGGACGCGAGCGACTTCTTCCGGGACGACGCGCTCGTCGGGGATCCGTATCCGTACTTCGACGAGATTCGCGGCCGCTGCCCCGTGCGTCGGGAGCCGCACCACGGCGTGGTCATGGTGACCGGCTACGACGAGGCGGTCGCCGTGTACCACGACGTCGAGACGTTCTCGTCGTGCAACGCCGTGACGGGACCGTTTCCCGGCTTCCCCGTCCCGCTCGAGGGCGACGATGTGAGCGACGCCATCGCGGCGCACCGCCACGAGTTGCCCTTCAGCGATCAGATCACAACGATGGACCCGCCCGATCACACGGCGCACCGCGCGCTCCTGATGCGGCTCATCACACCGAAGCGGCTCAAGGAGAACGAGGCGTTCATGTGGCGGCTCGCCGACCGGGTCATCGACGAGTTCGCGGCGAACCGACGATGCGAGGTCATCCACGAGTACGCGGCGCCGTTCGCCATGCTCGTCGTCGCCGACCTGCTTGGCGTGCCCGAGGAAGATCGAGCGACGTTCGAGCGCGAGCTCGGGACTCGACCGGGCCGGGCCATCGGCAGCACCGACCACGACGCGATGGCGCACAGCCCGTTGGAGTTCCTCTACGAGGCCTTCACCGCGTACGTGGAAGAGCGTCGACGGGTCCCGCGCGACGATGTGTTGACCGGACTCGCCACCGCGACGTTCCCTGACGGCTCCACGCCCGACGTGATCGACGTCGTGCGCATCGCCGCGAACCTCTTCGCCGCCGGCCAGGAGACCACCGTGCGACTCCTCGGGTCCGCGCTCCAGCTCATCGGCGAGCGCGCCGACCTCCAGGCGCGGCTGCGGCGCGAACGTGATCGGATTCCCAGCTTCATCGAGGAGACGCTGCGCTTCGAGAGCCCCGTGAAGGGTGACTTCCGCCTCGCCCGCGTCGCCGCGACGGTCGGCGGGGTCCAGATCCCGGCGGGCACGACCGTGATGGTGCTCAACGGCGCCGCGAACCGCGACGCCCGTCAGTTCGATGACCCGGGCGTGTTCGACCTCGACCGCGGGAACGCCCGCCAGCACCTCTCGTTCGGGTTCGGCGCCCACACCTGCCCGGGCGCGCCGCTGGCGCGCGCCGAGGGCTGTGTCAGCCTCGAGCGGCTGCTCGACCGCCTCGACGACATCCGGATCTCGGAAGCCGAGCACGGGCCGCCCGACGCTCGGCGCTACCAGTACGTCCCGACCTACATCCTCCGGGGACTCCAGTCCCTGCACCTGCAGTTCGGGCCGCCCCCCGGGCCGTAAACGCCGACCCAGCCGGGCGGAAACGGCCTTCTCGTTTTTGGAGATTGGTGCTATCGTCCGCGGCACGGTGGCCTGACCGGAGGACCAACCCCCATGCCGCACTTCACCAAGCCCGCCGAGGGGTCCTGGACGGAGCACTACCCCGAGCTCGGCACGGGCCTGGTCTCCTACGCGGATTCCGTCTCGCCCGAGGTCTACGAGCGCGAGCGCGAGGCGATCTTCGCTCGCACGTGGCTCAACGTCGGCCGGATCGAGCAGCTGCCGAAGGTCGGGAGCTACTTCACGCGGGAGCTCCACGCCGCCCGCACGTCGGTCGTCGTGGTGCGGGCCTCCCAGGACGAGGTCCGAGCGTTCCACAACATCTGTCGCCATCGCGGCAACAAGCTCGTGTGGCAGGACTTCCCGCTCGAGGAGACGAGCGGGACCTGCCGGCAGTTCACGTGCAAGTACCACGGCTGGCGTTACAACCTCGAAGGTGAGTGCACGTTCGTGCAGCAGGAGTCGGAGTTCTTCGACCTCGACCGGCAGGACTTCGGACTCGCGTCAGTGCAGACGGAGGTGTGGGAGGGGTTCATCTTCGTGAACCTCGATCCGCGGAACACCACGCCCCTGCGCGACTACCTCGGCAAGTTCGCGAAGGGCATCGAGGGCTACCCGTTTCACGAGCTGACGCAGGTGCACCGGTACCGCGCCGAGGTGGGAAGCAACTGGAAGTTGTTCATCGATGCGTTCACCGAATTCTACCACGCACCCATCTTGCACGCGAAGCAGTCCGTCGCCGAGGAGTCACGGCGGCTCACCGACATCGGCTACGAGGCGCTGGCGTACGAGCTCGACGGTCCCCACGGCATGGTGTCCACGTGGACCGGCGGTGCGCCGCCGAAGGACCTGAGCCTGGTGAAGCCGATCGAGCGGAAGGTACGCAGCGGGCTGTTCGGGCCCTGGGATGAGCCCGACCTCGGCCTCGACGAGCTGCCACCCGCGCTCAACCCGACGGGGAGCAAGCTCTGGGGCCTGGACTCGTTTCTGTTCTTCCCGAACTTCATGGTGCTCATCTGGAAGCAGAACTGGGTGATCACGTACCACTACTGGCCGACCTCCTACAACACCCACATCTTCGAGGGCGCCTGCTACTTCGCGCCACCGAAGAACGGTCGTGACCGCCTGGCCCAGGAGCTCGCGGTCGTCACGTTCAAGGAGTACGCCCTCCAGGACGGCAACACGCTCGAGGCCACGCAGACCACGCTGGAGTCGCGCACACCGATCACGACGTTCCCGTTGAACGACCAGGAAATCCTGCTCCGTCATCTGCATACGACGGCGCAGCGCTTCGTCGACGAGCACGAGCGAGCCCCCGCACCGGCACCGGTTCGGGTGTGAACGGGGAGGCCTGACCATGCCCACCGTCTTCCCGGCGGCCTTCGCCGAGCTCGAGCCGTTCGCCGAGTGGGCGATCCCGACCGAGCGCGCCCGCTACGCCAAGCGGGTTGCGAGCACCATGGACGAGCTCCAGGCCTTCTACGACGCCGCGTTCCCCCGGATCGACGACGCGCTCCGCGTACCTCGAGCAATTCCCGATCGACGCCATCCCCGAGGACGCGACACGCCTGCTGTGGCTCTACTGCGCGTTGATGACGGCATCGTTCCCGGTTGAGGTCTGGCGTCAGCCCCGCGTCCCCGACAGCGGAGCCGCCAAGTTCGACGCGGTGCTCGAGCCCGCGGTCTGACTCAGCCCGCCTCGGCGCCGTCGTCGCGGAACACCGCACCGGCCTTCATCACGAAGCGCACCTGCTCGGTGACGCCGATGTCGGCGAGCGGGTCGCCGGGGACGCCGACGACGTCCGCGAGCAGGCCAGCTTCGAGGCGGCCACGGTCGTCGGCGTCGATGAGCTCGGCCGACACAGTCGTCGCGGCGCGGATCGCCTGGATCGGCGTCATGCCCCGATCGACGAGCGCGAGCAGCTCCTTGGCGTTCCGACCGTGCGGGATGGCCGGCGCGTCGGTCCCGCACGCGACGCGGACGCCGCGCTCGATCGCCTTCTTGATCGTCTCACGGGCCCGCGGGAACACCTCGGCCGCCTTGGCCTGAAGCTCGGGGGCGGCGTGCGAGACGTCCATGCCGTCCGCGAGGTAGGTGGTCGCGACGAGGAACGTGCCGCGCTGGATGAGCAGCTCGAGCGTCTCGTCGCTCATGAGCGAGCCGTGCTCGATGCAGTCGATCCCCGCCTCGACCGCAGCACGGATGCCGGCGTCGCCGTGGGCGTGGGCCGCCACCTTGAGTCCCGCCCGATGGGCCTCGTCCGCGATGGCGGCCAGCTCCTCGTCGGAGTACTGCTGGGCGCCGGCCGGGCCGGTGTGCGACATGACACCGCCGGACGCGCACACCTTGATCAGCTCCGCGCCGTACTTGATCTGGTAGCGGACGGCCTTGCGCACCTCACTGACGCCGTTGGCGATGCCCTCCTCGACGGTGAGCGGCATGATGTGCGGCGCGAGCGCCTGGAACATCGTCGGGTCGAGGTGCCCGCCGGTCGGCGTGATCGCGTGACCGGCCGGGACGACGTGGGGCCCGTCGATCCAGCCGAGGTCGATCGCCTTCTTCAGCGCGACGTCGAGGAGCAGGCCACCGGTCTGCACGAACAGCCCGAGGTTGCGGACCGTCGTGAAGCCCGCGCGCAGTGTGCGCCAGCGCGTTGGCGACCGCGCGGAGCGTGCGCAGCGCCGGGTCGTCCTGCACGGGGTTGAGGGGGCTCGCGTGGTCGGGCCCGCCCAGCAGCAGGTTCACCTCCATGTCCATGAGCCCCGGGAGCAGGGTGAGGCCGGCGAGGTCGATGACCTGGGCGTCGGCCGGCACCGTGCGGGGCGCCACCTCGGTGATCCGCCCGCCCTGCACGAGCAGGTCGCCCGGCTCGACGTAGGTGCCCGCCACCACGTCGAGCAGACGGGCGGCGCGGACGTGGATCGGATGCGGGGGCAGGCGACGCGGCACAGGGCCTCCTTCCTACGGGGTGGACACGGGCAGCTGCTCCCAGCCGCGGGCCGTCGACGCGTGGGCCATGACGGCGTGCGCGTCGTCGACCTCCCAGTCCGGCCACCGCTGGAGGACCTCGTCGAGCGCGACCCGGCCCTCGAGGCGCGCCAGCGCCGCGCCCAGGCAGAAGTGCAGGCCGTACCCGAAGCTCAGGTGGTGGCCGATGTCACGGTGGACGTCGAAGCGGTCGCCGTCGGGGAAGTGGCGCTCGTCGCGGTTCGCTGACCCGTTGAGCAGCACCATGACGCTGCCCTCGGCGACCGTGCACCCGTGGTGCTCGACGTCACGGGCGACGTACCTGGCCTGCACCGGGGAGGGCGCCTCGTAGCGGAGGATCTCCTCGATCGCTCGGGGAACGAGTGACCGGTCCGTCGCGAGCTCGCGGCGCTGCTCCGGGTGTTCGCCGAGCAGCTTGCCGGTCCAGCCGATCAGCCGGGTCGTGGTCTCGTTGCCGGCGCCGGCGATCAGGTTGACGTAGGTGAGGAGCTCGGCGCGGGTCAGGCGGCGCCGGACACCGGTCTCGTCCTCGAACTCGGCGCTGAGCAACTCGGTCATCAGATCGTCTGACGGGTGCTCGGACCGCCAGTCGGCGTACTCGGCGAACATCTCGCCCGACGCGGCCATCGCGTCCACGCTGACGCCCGGCGCCTCTCCCTCCTGGAGGCGCATGCCGTCGTCGAGTCGCTGCTTGATGATCTCCTGGTCCTGCTCCGGGATGCCGAGCAGCATGCCGATGACCCGCATCGGCATCGGGGCCCCCGAGGTCGCGCACGAAGTCGAACCCGCCGGTCCCGACCAGCGGATCGAGCGAGCGCGGCGCAGAACTCGCGGACCTGGGGCTCGATGCCGTTCATCCGCTTCGGCGTGAAGACCCGCGACAGCAGGCCACGGTGCAGCGTCGTGCACGGGCGGGTCCTCGAAGAGGACCAGCCCCGAGGGGACGTCGAAGTCGGCCCGGATGAGCTCGAGGATGGAGCCACGGCCGGACCGGTACGTCTCCCAGTCAACAAGCGCCGGCTCGACGTCGTCGAAGCGGCTCAACGCGAAGAAGTCGTAGCGGTCGTTGTAGTAGAGCGGCGCCTCGTCCCGCATCCGCTTCCAGATCGGGTGCGGGTCGCTGTCGATCTCGAAGTCGTAGGGGTCGTAGTAGAGCTCGGTCTTCGTGGTCATGGTCGCCTCTCAAGGAAGCGCTCGACGTTCGCGAGGAACGCCGGGGCGTCGAAGGATTCGCTCTCCGCGGCGAGCGCGAAGTCGATGGTGGCGAGCACGGCGTGCTCGAGGTGCAGGTTGAGCACCCGCTTCGTCATCTCGACGGCCTGTGGCGGGAGCGCCGCGATCTTGTGGGCGGCCGCCAGCGCAGCGGGCAGGAGCTCGTCGTCGGGACAGACATGGTTGGCGAGCCCGATCTCCGCGGCGCGCGCCGCGGTGATCCGCTCGCCGGTGAAGGCGTACTCCTTGGCCAGCAGGAGGCTGGTGTGCAGGGGCCAGGTCACGGGGCCGCCGTCGGCCGCCACGAGCCCGACGGTCACGTGCGGGTCCGCGAGGTACGCCGACTCGGCCATGTAGACCACGTCTGACAGGGAGATCAGGCTGCAGCCCAGGCCGACGGCCGGGCCGTTCACCGCCGCCACGATCGGGACCCGGCAGCGCAGCATCGCCAGCACGATCTCTCGGCCCTCGGCGAGGGTGTCGGCCCGCACCCGGCGGTCCTTCGCCATGCGGTCGAGCAGATCGAAGTCGCCGCCCGCCGAGAACGCCCGGCCCTCGCCCGTGAGCACGGCGACGCGCGCCGCCGGGTCGGCGCTGAGCTGCGGGAACACCCGCGCCAGCGCATGGTGCAGCTCGTCGTTGACGGCGTTCAGGCTCTCGGGCCGGGCGAGCGTGACGACGCGGACGGGGCCGTCCTCTGTCACTCGGATCACGTCGGGCAGGTCGTAGTCCATCAGCGTCCTTCGCGGGGCACGGTCAGGCGGTCGGCAGGCCGAGGATCCGCGTGGCGACGATGTTCTTCTGGATCTGGGCGGTGCCCCCCATCACGCTCTGGGCCCGGCTGTAGAGATAGATCTTCAGCGCGAGGTCGTCCGCGTCGCGGGCGGCCGCCGCACCCGACACGTCGAGGGCGGCGGCGCCGACCGCCTGCTCGACCCAGGTCATGAGCAGCTTGTCGACCGAGCCGCTCGGACCGTGGTCGATGCCGTCGAGCCGTTCCGAGAGGCGTCGGCACACGTGCAGGCGGAGCATCTCGCTCTGCACGTGCGCCCACGCGACGGCGTCGCGCTGGTCGTCGCGAAACGCGCCGGGGTCGACCCGGATCGTCGCCTCGAGCTCTTGCACCATCTTGGTGTAGCGCGCCACGTAGCCGAGCTCGCCCGGCTCACGCTCGTGGCTGACGATCGTCATGGCGATGCGCCACCCCTCCCCGAGCTCGCCGATGAGGTTGGCGGCCGGCACGCGTGCACCGTCGAAGTGCACCTGCCCGAACTCGCTCGTGATGCCGTTGATCATCCGCAGGGGCCGCTGCTCGACGCCGGCTTGGCGCATCGGCACCGCGAACGCCGAGATCCCCTTGTGTTTGGGCACGTCGGGATCGGTGCGAGCGAGCAGGAAGCACCAGTCGGCGACGTCGGAGTAGCTCGTCCAGACCTTGTGACCGTCGATCACGTAGTCGTCACCGTCGCGGACCGCCGTCGTGCGCAGCGACGCCAGGTCGGACCCCGCGTCGGGCTCGCTGAACCCCTGGCACCACCGCTCGCGCCCGCTGATGATGCCGGGGAGGAACCGGTCCTTGATCGCGTCGCTGGCGTGCACCGTGATGCCCTGCACGAGGTAGCCGAGGCTCGGGCGCGGGGGCGCCCCGGCCGCCGCGAGCTCGTCGTCGAGGAGGACGTCGAAGACGGGCGGGAGGTCGTGCCCGCCGTAGCGGGACGGCCAGCTCAGACCGAAGAACCCGGCGTCGTAGAGCGACGTGTGCCACTCGGCCTGTCCCGCCCAGTACTCGTCGTCCGTCGACGAGGTGGGCAGGCCGGGGTTGTGGTCGGCGAGCCAGGCGCGCAGGCGCGCCGCGGAACTCGGCCTCGGCGGGGGAATCACGGAAGTCCATCGGTGACCCCCAGCCGCTCGCGCTGCAGCTCGCGGAGCTGCGCGCCGTCGTCGCCGAACCACTGCGTCGAGAGCAGCGCGCGCCGCAGGTACACGTGCACGAGACACTCCCAGGTGTTCCCGATTCCGCCGTGCACCTGGATCGCGGTCTCGCAGACGGTCCGCGCCGCCGCGGGCGCAGTAGGCCTTGGCGACCCGTCCGGCCGACCGAGCGTCCGTCGGCTCGAGCTCGTCGACGGCCCACGCCGCGTGCGCCGCGACGCTCGAGGAGCCCTCCATCAGGCACTGCGCCTCGGCTAGGAGGTGCTGCACCGCCTGGAACGACCCCACCGGGACGCCGAACTGGCGGCGCTCGGCCGCGTAGGCCACCGTGATCTCGAGCACCCCCCGCATCGCGCCCACGAGGTCCGCGCTGGTGAGCGCGAGCCCGAGCGCGGTCCACGCCACGAGGTCGGCGTCGGTGAGCGGCGCGCCGTGGCCCTCGAGGACCCGCAGCGGCGTGCCCGAAGGGATCGTCTGCACCGAGCGCGTCAGGTCGGCGCCGGCCACTCCATCCACGCCGGCGCAGGCCAGCTGCCCGACGACCGGGTGGGCGGCGTCCCCCACCAGCACGTAGGCCGTGTCGACCGGCTCCGGACCCGCATCGACCACGTACAGCGCCTCGGTGGTCCGTTCGCCCGCCACGACGGCCACCGCGGCGAGCTCCCCCGGCTGCGCCACCGCCGCGCCGTCACGCGCGTCGACGCCGGCGCGACGCGCGAGCTCGGCGACCAGCAGCGGACCGGTGAAGGCGACGTCGGCGACGCGACCTCCGAGGGCCTCGGCGACGATCGCCGCCTCGACCGCGCCCGCGAGCGGGGCGCCCTCTCCGGCGTCGTCGCGCAGCTCCAACCAGCCCGCGTCCCGCACCGCCGCCGCGAGCTGCTTCGCCCTCGTGGTGTCGTCGAGATCGGCCACGGTGGTGGGGCCGAGGTCGCGGGCGAGCCGGCGGGCCGAGCGCCGCAGCTCGGCCTGCTCGGGCGTATCACGGGTGTCCACCGGAGGTAGAATGTAGTTTCCGGTATTTGAGAGCGCAATACTCGTCGGGTGGGGCGCGCCCGAGCCACGGGGAGACGACAGGCTGGCGACCGTGACCGATGCCGCCGAGGAGCTGGTGCGCGACCCACGGGGGGCGGTCCTGGTCCTGCGGCTCAACCGCCCCGACGCGAGGAACACGCTCACCCCGACGCTCTTGACGGCGCTCGGGGCCGCGATCCTCGAGGCCGAAGCCGACGCCGGGGTACGGGCCGTCGTCCTCACCGCGACGGGCGACCGGGCGTTCTGCGCGGGCATGGATCTGCGGTCCTTCGCGGCCGGTGAGCACCTGGGTGTCGGCGAGGACGAGGCCACGCGTGCGTTCTTCCGGCTGCTCGACGGTGCCGTCGGGATCCCCGTCGTCGGTGCGGCGAACGGCACGGCGGTCGCGGGCGGCTTCGAGCTCCTGTTGGGCTGTGACGTCATCGTGGCGTCTGCCGCGGCGGAGTTCGGGCTGCCCGAGGTGAAGCGAGGACTGTTCCCCGCCGGCGGGGGCACGTTCCTCGGGACGAGGATCCCACTCGGGGTCGCGCTCGAGCTGGCCCTCACGGGCGACTCGATCAGCGCCCGCCGCGCCGCCGCCCTCGGCCTGGTCAACGTCGTGACGCCACCCGACGAGGTGCTCCCGTCGGCGCTCGCCCTCGCGGAGCGGATCGCCGCGAACGGGCCGCTCGCGCTGGCCGCCGTCAAGGAGCTCGTCCGGCTCGGCGTCACCGACGCCGCCCGGGCCCGCGAGCGTCAGCGCGAGTGGCAGGAGATCGTGTTCAACAGCGAGGACGCGAGGGAGGGCGCGACGGCGTTCGTCGAGCGGCGCCCCCCTGTCTGGCGGGGGCGCTGAGACCGACGGCGCCGCGGTCCCGGCCAGGGGCCGCGGACCCGCCCCCGTCAGGCCGGCGAGGCGCGGGCGCGCAGCTCCTCCTTGACGACCTTGCCGGTGGCGTTCACCGGCAGCGCGTCGAGGAACTCCACGCTCCGCGGCACCTTGTAGTTGGCCATCTCGCGGCGCGCCCAGTCGATGATCTCCTGCGGCTCGAGCACGGCACCGGGCGTGAGCACGACGAAGGCCTTGCCGACCTCGCCGAGGCGAGGGTCGGGGACCCCGATGACCGCGGCCTGCGCGACCTGCGGGTGGCGCAGGAGGAGGTTCTCGATCTCGGCGGGGTACGCGTTGAACCCGCCCACGATGAACATGTCCTTGATGCGCCCGACGATCCGGAGGTAGCCGTCGGGGTCGAACGCGCCGAGGTCGCCGGTGTGCAGCCAGCCGTCGGCGTCGATCGCGGCCGCCGTCGCGTCCGGATCGTCGAGGTACTGGCGCATGACCGTCTCGCCGCGGACCACCACCTCGCCGGGCTCCCCGGCCGCCGTCTCCGTGCCGCCGTCGTCGACCGTGCGCACCTCGAACCCGGGCAGGGGCACGCCGACCGTCGAGACGATGTGCTCGAAGTCGTCGTCCGGGCGGGCGCCCGTGACCGTCCCGGCCTCGGTGAGCCCGTATCCGGTCAGGATGCGCTCGAACGGCAGCTCTGCCCGCATCCGCGTGACGAGCTCGACCGGGATGTCCGCGGCGCCGATCGTCGACACGCGCAGCGTCGAGATGTCGCGCGCCGCCCGGCCCGGATCGTCCAGCAGCGAGTAGTAGAGGGTGGGCGGTCCGGGGAGCACGGACACGCGCTCGCGCTCCACGAGCTCGAGGACGGTGCCGGCGTCGAACACCGCGACCGGGAGGATCGTCGCGCCGCGCATGAGCGAGGCGAGCACGCCCGCCTTGTAGCCGAAGATGTGGAAGAACGGGTTGGCGATGAGGTAGCGGTCGCCCGGGCGCAGGTCGACCCAGTCGCACCAGTCGAGGTACCCGCGCAGGGTCTGCCCGTGCGTCATGACGACGCCCTTCGGGTTGCCGGTGGTCCCCGAGGTGAACACGATGTCGCTCGGGTCGTCGGCACCGATCGACGCGACACGCTCGTCGAGGACGTCGTCGGAGACGGCGCGTCCTCGACCGAGGAAGGCCTCCCACGCCGGCGCGGCTCCGTCCGGCTCACCGGACAGCAGGACCGTGTGCTCGAGCGCGGGGAGCTCTACGGCCGCGTCGGCGAGCATCGCCGGGTAGTCGGTCTCGAGGAAGCCGCGCACCGTGAACAGCAGTCGGGCGCGGCTGCGGCCGAGCACGTATCCCGCCTCGGCGCCGCGGAATCTCGTGTTGACCGGCACCAGGACGCCGCCGGCCGTCGTGACGCCGAGCGCGGCGACGATCCACTCGAGGGAGTTCGGTGCCCACAGCGCGACCCGGTCGCCGTGCTCGATGCCCGACGACAGGAGCGCGCGCGCCGCGTCGTCGACCATCGACCCGAGCGTCGTGAAGTCGACCCGTCGGTCGCCGTCGACCACGGCCTCGGCGCGCCCCGACCGGCGAGCCCGGTCCCGGGCCATGGCGGGGATGGTCGGCCAGGTGACCTCGCTGCGCACGGGCTCCCTCGGGCGGTCGGGTGGAGAATGAAGTTAGCAGATTTTGAGAGTCGTCTTGCTGAGAACGGATACGGGCTTATCATCGGGTGACACGGCGACGGGACGGGCTGATGGAGCTCCACGACCACGAGTACCACTCCCTCGCGGTCGCGGACGTCGTCGAGGAGACCGCCGACACCCGGTCCTTCGTGCTCGACATCCCGGCCGGGCTCGCCGCGACGTTCGCCTACGCCGCCGGCCAGTTCTGCACCTTCCGCGCCACCCTCGACGGTGAGGCGGTCGTCCGCTGCTACTCGATGTCGAGCTCGCCCGAGACCGGCGACCCGTTCACCACGACGGTGAAGCGGGTCCCGGGTGGGCGGATGTCGAACTGGATGAACGACGCGCTCCGCGCGGGCGACACGATCGAGGTGCTGCGACCGACCGGGCTCTTCGTGCTGCACGAGCGGGAGGAGCCCCTCGTCGCCTTCGCTGGTGGGAGCGGGATCACGCCCGTCATCTCCATCATCAAGACCGCGCTCGCCACGACTCGCCGCCAGATCCGGCTCGTCTACGCCAACCCCAGCGACGACCGCGTGATCTTCGCGGACGAGCTCGAGCGACTCCGCTCGAGCTCGTCGGGCCGGCTCTCGATCCACCATCACCTCGATTCGGCGCGCGGGTTCCTCAACCCCGACGAGTGTGCGTCGCTCGTCGCCGACGTCTCCGAGGCCGACTTCTACATCTGCGGCCCCGGCCCGTACATGGACACCGTGGAGGCGGGGCTGTCGAGCCTGGGCGTCGGGAGCAGCCAGCAGTTCGTCGAGCGCTTCGTGCTCTCGGAGCCGGCACCGACGGTCGGCGCAGACTCGTCCACGCAGGCGCTCGTGATCCGGCTCGGGGGACGCGAGACGACGGTGCGCTTCCAGGCCGGTGACACCATCCTCGAGACGGCGCGCCGCGGGAACCTGCACCCCCCGTTCTCGTGCGAGCAGGGCAACTGCGCGACCTGCATGGCCCACCTCGAGGGGGGCTCGGCGACGATGCGGGTCAACAATGCGCTGTCGCCCGAGGAGGTGGAGGCCGGCTGGGTGCTCACGTGCCAGGCGCTGCCCGCCAGCCCGGAGCTGGTCGTCGACTACGACGCGTGACCCCGAGCGGGCACCGACGGACCGACCACGTCGCGGGTGTGCTCGTGCAGACGCGGCGGCGCACGAAAGACCGACGGCGTCTCGGGACAGCGGATCGGGTTGCCAACCATCCGCAGCGGGCCCTCGGGGGTGTCGACCGACACGACCATCCCACGCGACCGGGCCACGTCGCCGTCGAGCGCCGTCCCGAGGTCCACCACCTCGCCGACGGCGATCCCCAGCGGGCGCAGCCGCTCGACCCACTCCGCCGCCGGTGCGCGTCGCAGCACCGCGCCGAGCTCGTCGAGCAGCGGGACGCGGTGCGCGAACCGCTGTTGCATGGTCGCGAAGCGCGGGTCCTCGGCCCAGGCGGGTCGCCCGATCTCGTGGCACAGGCGACGCCAGAACTCGTCATGGGTGACGAACAGCGCGACGTAGCCGGACGCGGCTTCGAACAGCTGCGCGGGCACGTAGAACGAGTGCGCGCCGAGCGGGTGACGGGCCGGCTGTTCGCCGCCGTTGAGGTAGGCGGCGGCCTTGTAGTTGAGCTGCGAGAGCATGACGTCGAACAGCGAGATGTCGACCTGGCCGCCCTTCCCCTCGAGGACCTTCGCGACGAGTCCGAGCGCGGCCATGATCCCCGACGAGTTGTCGACCGCCGAGTAGCCCGCCAGGGTCGGCGGCCCGTCAGGCTCGCCCGTCATGGCCGCGACGCCGGCCGTGGCCTGGATCACGTAGTCGAACGCCGGCCACTCGGCCGCCGGGCCGTCGAGCCCGTAGCCGGTGACCGCGACGCACACGATCGTCGGGTTGAAGCGCCGCAACGACTCGTAGTCGAGCCCGAGCTTCCTGATCGTCGATGGACGCTGGTTCACGAGCAGCGCGTGCGCGGTCTTGGCTAGCGCACCCAGCTGCGCCTGCCCCTCGGACGACGTGAGGTCGATGTGCACGCTGCGCTTGTTGCGATTCAGGCTGGCGAAGTACACGTTGTGGTCGTCGACCGTGCGCGCGCCCACCTGGCGAGACAGGTCGCCACCGTCAGGCTCGACCTTGATCACGTCGGCGCCGAGATCGGCGAGGAGCATCCCGCCGAACGGACCGGCGAGGATGTGGCCGACCTCGAGCACCCGGATGCCGACGAGCGGGCCGGAGCGGGGCTCGCTCACGACGCGGCGCCCGCACCGCGCTCCGCCGAGGGTCGCTGCACCCCGACGCCCGCGGTCGTCGCGACCGCGTCCCCGCCGGCGACGTCGAGTCGCGCCACAGCGTCCACGCTCAGAGCTCGTCGGCGAGCGTGGCGAGGAACGACTCGGTGCGCTGCCTCGACTCGATGCGGGCGTCACGGTCGGATCCCACGGGCAGGATCCGGAACGAGAGGTCGGTCGCACCGGCGTCCCGGAAGCCTCGGAGTCGTGCGGTGACGGCGGCCTCGTCGCCCGCCGCCAGCAGGTCACCCACGTCAGCCGCGTCGCCGTGCTCGAGCAGCCGTTCGTAGTTCGGCGAGTACTCGGCGTGACCCAGTACCTGGTTCGCGCGGGCGCGCGCCCCGTCCACCTCGTCGCTCGAGCAGAGCACGACCGGGATCCCGGCGACGATGCGCGGTCGGGGCCGACCGGCCTCCTCGGCCGCCTTGGTGATGCGAGGGGCGACGTGATCGCCGATGGCGCGCTCGTCGGCCATCCACAGGATCGTGCCCGACGCGCGCTCGCCCGCGAGGCGCAGCATGACCGGTGCGAGCGCCGCGAGCAGGACCGGGATCGGCGTGAGGTCAGTGACGTCGAGGGGATTGTGGACCCGGTAGCTGTCGTTCTCGATGTCGACCGGGCCCGGGCCGTCGAGGGCGGCTTCGAGCACCTCGAGGTAATCGCGCACGAGCCGCGCCGGGCGCTCGTAGGGCAGACCGAGCATGTCCTCGACGATCCAGTGGTGCGACGGTCCGAGCCCCAACGCGAGCCGGCCCTCGCAGGCCGCCTGCACGGCCAGCGCCTGCTGCGCCATCGCGATCGGGTGCCGGGTCTGGATCGGCACCACGGCCGTGCCGAGCTCCACGCGTGACGTCGCGCGCCCCATGAGGGCGACGGCGGTGAGGGCGTCGAACTCGTCGGGGATCTGCGGGACCCAGATCGAGGTGAAGCCGGCGGCCTCGGCGGCCTCGGCGTCAGCGACAAGCTTGCGGACCTTCTCGCGGTACCGGCCGCGCTCGGGGCCGATCATGAGGCCGATCCGCACCGTGCTCCCTTCTCCGTCGAGCCCGCACACGACGGCAACCACGTTCTCGTTTTTCGAGAGTCAGCCTTGCACATGCGTGGTTCGCCCGTCCATACTTCGACGCTCAAGGGAGGACCGCAGATGGGTCGCGTCGCCGTGGTCACGGGCGCTGCGTCGGGCATGGGGCTGGCCATCGCGCAGCGCCTCGCGACGGAGCACCGGGTGGCGATCCTCGACCTCGACGGCGCGGCGGCCGAACGCGCCGCCGGCGACCTGCGAGCGACCGGCGCGTCAGCGCTCGGGACGGCCGTGGACGTCGCCGACCGCGGGGCCGTCGACGACGCGCTGGCCGACGTCAGGCGCGAGCTCGGCCCGGTCGAGATCGTCGTCACGAGCGCGGGCCTCGACGAGTTCACCTCCTTCACCGACATCACCCCGGCGCAGTGGGACCGCATGCTCGCGGTCAACCTCAGCGGCACCTTCCACTCCATCCAGGCGGCGGTCCCCGACATGCTGGCTGCCGGCTGGGGACGCATCGTGACGATCTCGTCGTCGAGCGCCCAGTCGGGCGCCCGTCGCATGGCGCACTACGTCGCGTCGAAGGGCGGCGTGCTCGGGCTGACCAAGGCGCTGGCGGCCGAGCTCGGACCGCACGGCATCACGGTGAACACCATCCCGCCCGGGTCGGTCTGGACGCCGATGACCCGGCGCGCCCAGGCCGCGGGCGACCTCCCGAGCACCGAGGTCCTCGAGAAGATGATCCCGGTGCGACGGGCCGGCCGGCCCGAGGACGTCGCGGCCGCGTGCGCGTTCCTTTGCTCCGACGAGGCGGGCTACATCACCGGCCAGGCGATCAACGTCAACGGCGGCCGGTACATGTGAGCACACCCCGGATCGCACCCCTGCCGACCGATGAGTGGAGTGCCGACGCCGTCGCCGCGCTCCGGGCGGCGTTCGGCGTGGAGGGCGCCGAGCGGCTGCTCTCCGGCGCGCCCGACGCGCCGCGGATGCCGAACGTCCTGGCCACGCTGATGCGCCACCCAGCGCTCGCCGGGCCCTTCCTCACGTACAACAACGTGCTGCTCCGCACGCCCACACTCGAGCCGCGCTGGCGAGAGCTCGCCGTCCTGCGCGTCGCGTGGCGGACACGGTCGGAGTACGAGTGGATGCAGCACGCGCGCCTGGCCGGACGCTGGGGCATCACGACCGAGGAGATCGAAGCCGTCGGACGGGGCGCTGACACCGGCAACTGGTCGGCGCTCGAGGCCGACCTCCTGGCAGCCACGGACCAGCTCCTCGATCGGTATCGGATCGAGGACGAGACCTATGCCCGCCTCGTCGAGCACCTGGACGAGCAGCAGCTCATCGAGCTGGCGTTCGTCGTGGGCACGTACACGTGCCTCGCGATGGCGTTCAACAGCCTGGGGCTCGCCCTCGACCCCGAGCTCGATCCGGCGGCCGCGCCGCCGCTGCCGGAAAGCGGAGCCGCCCGCCTATGAGGCCGCCGGGGCCTCGGTGGTGAGACGCCGCAGGCTCTCGACGAGCTCCTCGAGTGGGGTGCCGGTCGGGTACACCGCGGCCGCGCCGGCGGCCTCGAGCCGCGGGACGTCGCGCCGGGGGATCGTGCCGCCGACGACGAGCAGCACGTGCTCCCCGCCGGCCTCGCGCAGTGCCCTCGCGGTCTTCTCGGTGAGGGCGACGTGCGCGCCGCTCAGGATGCTCAGCCCGACGACCCGGACGTCTTCTTGGACCGCGGTGGCGGCGATCGTCTCGGGACGCTGCCGGATGCCCAGATAGATGACCTCGAACCCGGCGTCGCGCAGGGCTCGCGCCACCAGCTTGGCACCGCGGTCGTGCCCGTCGAGCCCGGGTTTGCCGACCAGGACTCGCGTGGGCGGCATCAGAACACTGCCGGCTGCTGGAACTCGCCCCATTGGTCCTTCAGCACGTCCACCATCTCGCCGACCGTGCAGTACGCCTTCGCGGCGTCGACGAGCAGCGGCATGAGGTTGACGTCGTCGCGCGCCGCGGCCTTGCCGAGCGCATCGAGCGACGAGCGGACCTCAGCGGCGGAGCGAGCACGCTTCACCTCGGCGAGACGCTCCAGCTGGCGGGCCCGGCCCGCCTCGTCCAGCTCGTAGCCCTCGACCTCGGGCGCCGCCGCGTCGGTCTGGAAGCGGTTCACGCCCACGATCTCGCGCTCACCCGAGCTGATGGCCCGCTGGACCCGGAATGCCTCCTCGGCGATGAGGCGCTGCAGGTACCCCTCCTCGACGGCCGTCACCATCCCGCCCCGTCGCTCCAGGTCGTCCATGATCTCGATGACCCGCGCCTCCATCTCGTCGGTGAGGCTCTCGACGAAGTACGAGCCGCCGAGCGGGTCGGCGACGCGGGTGACCCCGGTCTCGTACGCGAGGACCTGCTGGGTCCGCAGCGCGAGGGTGGCCGAGTCCTCGCTCGGCAGCGCGAATGGCTCGTCCCACGCCGCCGTGAACATCGACTGCACGCCTCCGAGCACCGAGGCCAGCGCTTCGTACGCGATGCGCACGATGTTGTTGTGCGCCTGGGGTGCGTAGAGCGACGCGCCGCCCGCCACGCAGCCGACCCGGAACATGCACGAGCGGTCCTCCTTGGCGCCGTAGCGCTCGCGCACGATGTGCGCCCACCGCCGGCGCCCGGCGCGGTACTTGGCGATCTCCTCGAAGAAGTCGCCGTGCGTGTAGAAGAAGAACGACACCTGCGGCGCGAACTCGTCGATGGTCATCCGCCCGCGGGCGATCACCTCGTCGCAGTACGTGATCCCGTCCATGAGCGTGAACGCCATCTCCTGCACGGCGTTCGCGCCCGCGTCGCGGAAGTGCGCGCCCGCGACCGAGATGGCGTTGAACCGCGGCACCTCGTCGGCGCAGAACTCGATGGTGTCGGCAATCAGGCGGAGGGAGGGCCGGGGCGGCCAGATCCACGTGCCGCGGCTCACGTATTCCTTGAGGATGTCGTTCTGGATCGTGCCCCGGAGCGTGGCCCGGTCCACCCCCTGCCGCTCGGCCGCGGCGACGTAGAACGCCAGCAGGATGGCGGCGGTGCCGTTGATGGTGAAGCTGGTGCTGACCGCGTCGAGCGGGATCTGATCGAAGAGAATCTCCGCGTCAGCGAGCGTGTCGAGGGCGACGCCGACCCGTCCCACCTCCTCCTCCACGTCGGGGTGATCGGAGTCGTAGCCGCACTGGGTCGGGAGGTCGAGCGCCACCGAGAGGCCCGTGCCGCCCTGTGCCAGCAGGTAGCGGTAGCGCCGGTTCGACTCCTCGGGCGTGCCGAACCCCGAGTACTGGCGGATCGTCCAGCGCCGCCCGCGGTAGCCCTCGGGGAAGTTGCCGCGCGTGTACGGGAAGACGCCCGGCGGCGGGATCGCCGACCGATCGGGGAGGTCGTCGGGCCCGTAGCTCGCCCGGAGCGGGATGCCGGCCTCCGTGCGGATCGCGTCGTCCCGGTCAGTCGGGCCGTCCATCGACGAAAGCGTAACGGAAATCACCTATCCGAAAAATTGGAAGACGGTCGCACCAGAACGGAGAGTGGTATTCTCATTCCGGACGACGAGGGAGACCCCGAGAATGCCCGACCCCGAGGCGCCACGATCCCCGGGTGGGGTGTCCGTGGAGTTGGACACCGGGGTCGCCGTCGTCACCATCGATCGGCCCGAGGCCCGCAACGCCATCGGCTTCGCCACCGCCGACGAGCTCGACGCCGCGCTCGACGAGGTCCTGGCAGCCGACGCCGCCGTCCTCGTCGTGCGCGGTGGCGGCGACCGTGCGTTCGTGTCGGGCGGCGACCTGAAGGAGCTCCGGGCGGTCCGGACGCACGACGAAGCCGCGGCGATGGCGCGCCGAGTCCGACGGCTCCTCGACCGGGTCGCGGCGTTCCCGGTGCCGGTGGTGGCGGCGCTGAACGGTCACGCGTTCGGCGGCGGCGCCGAGGTGGCCGTCGCGGCCGACATCCGCGTCGCGTCGGACGACGTCACGATCGGCTTCAACCAGGCGACGCTGGGGATCATGCCGGCGTGGGGCGGCGCCGAGCGGCTCGCTCAGCTGATCGGGCGCGGCCGTGCCATCCTCGCCATCGCCACCGGGAAGCTGTACGACGCCGCCACCGCCGAGCGCCTGGGGCTCGTCGATGTCGTCGTGCCGCGCGCGGCCTTCGACGACACCTGGCGGCGAGTGGCGCGGGACATGGCGTCGACGGCGCCCGGGACGACGCGCGCCGTCAAGTCGGTGATCGACGCCGCGCTCCCGGCGTGTCGCCCGGAGCTCGAGGCCGAGCGCGACCAGCGCGTTCGCGCGGCTCTGGGCCGCCGACGCGCACTGGGCCGCAGTGGACGCCTTCGAGCTGAAGCGCAGGACCGGCTGATGCCGACGCCCGGACGACCGCGCGCTGGACCGAGCCGTCCGACGACGCCGACGTCCGCGAGGCACGCGTCGCACGCGCCGCGGCGCGAACAAGAGTCGGCGGGTGAGCAGCGTCGCGGTGCGCGGGAGGCGTACGGGTGCCGTCGACACGATGGAGGCGAGCGCTGAGATGACCGAAGCCAAGACCAGCGGGGAGGCGCGCGAACCCGCGTGGCGCCAGCGCGCCGTCTCGCGGAGCCTCCACGCGGCTCGCTCTCGTGCGGAGCAGCGCGTGCAGCGCTTCCTCGACGCGGCCTTCGAGCTGATCGACGAGAAGGGCACGACCGACTTCACGATCCAAGAGGTGATCGACCGCTCGAAGCAGTCGCTGCGCGGCTTCTATCAGTACTTCGACGGCAAGGACGAGCTGCTTCTCGCCCTGTTCGAGGACTCGATCATCGAGTCCGCCACGGATCTTCGCGACGTCGTCGACGCCGAGTCCGACCCGCTGGCGCGCTTGCGGGCGTTCATGGTTCGGCTCCATGAATGGTGCGAGCCCGCGGACACGCCGCGCCGACGGGGATCTCACAACCGTCGCCCGATCTCCGAGTTCTCCGTGCAGCTCGCCGTCGCCCACCCCGAGCGGGTGAAGGCGGCCCTGGAGCCCATCTCGAGGATGCTGCTCGAGCTCGTCCAGGCGGCCGCAGACGACGGCGCTATCCGCGTCGCGGACACGCGCCGCGCCGCCGCGCTGGTCCAGCAGACGGTCATGTACAGCTGGTTCGGCAACCGGCTCATCCAAGACCCGCGGATGCGGATCACGGCCGACGAGACCTGGGAGTTCTGCCTCCACGGCCTGGGCGCGTGACCCGGCGCCGCGTCGCCGCGTCGCCGCGTCGAATCAGACCCGGTCGAGGTCGAGCATCCGGATCGCGTTCCCCCGCAGCACCTTGTAGCGCTGCTCCTCGGTCAACGCTGCGGTCATGCGCTCGACCTCCTCCTGCACGAACGGCCACGTCGTGTCGGTGTGCGGCGGCTCGACGACGTGGTCGTCGACACTGATGACCTTCGGGAGGCGGGTCACGCCGTGCCCTCCGGGGTGCGCTCGTCCCGGAGCGGGTCATGGGGAGTCCCGGAGTCGAACCCGCCGTGCTTGCGCAGGAACGTCGTCGAGCGCTTCGCGATCCGCCAGCCGTCGGGGGTGCGGACGTACTCGTCGTTGTACCAACCGAGGCGCATCGCGTGGGTGTGCTGGTCGATGAAGACGAAGTGCTGCTTGCCGGTCGCGCGGTCGCCGTCGAACTCCACGACCGGCATGTTCCCGATGAACTGGCCACGAGGCGCCGCCTCGAGCAGGGCCGGGAAGCGCTCGAGCGAGTACACCGCCCCGAAGGCGTTGTAGGTCGCGTCGGGCACGAACACGTCGAGCCAGCGGTCCTGCACGAACTCGCTGCACAGCAGCATGTAGTGCGAGCACAGCGCGTCGATCTCGACGAGGTCCGTTGTGCGTCGCGCGTCGGTCATGCGCTCCCCGTCCGGTGCCGGTCCGGCTCGGCCATCCCCGCGTGCCAGGTGTGGAAGTGACACATCCGATTTCGGAGAACTACGTTATCACCGTGACCGGGCTCGTGGCCGGTGGGTCGACACCTCATGGGCGCGACCGCGGTGGCGTTAGCCTGCGCGACCGTCTCGCGTCCGACCTGCGGTCGGGCATCGGGGCCGGCGCCCGACGCGGGCTCCCGCGAGCCCCTCGAACCCACGATTGCTGAGGCAGGCAGATGACCTTGTTCGACGCGTACCGCTATGACGGCAAGCGAGCCCTCGTCGTGGGAGGCGCCAGCGGCATGGGCGCCGCCACGGCCGAGCTCCTCCAGGACGCGGGCGCCGAGGTCGTGGTCATGGACTTCGCCGAGATCACGCGGCCGGGCGCCGCGGCGATCCACGTCAACCTCGCGGAGGCCGCCTCGATCGATGCGGCCGTCGACGAGTGCGGCGGCCGCGTCGACGCGCTGTTCGCGTGCGCGGGCGTGGCCGACGGGACGCCGGGCATCGAGCGGATCAACTTCATCGGCCACCGGCACCTGATCGACCGACTGCTCTCGAAGGAGATGCTGCCGAAGGGCTCGGCGATCGGGTTCATCTCGTCGGCCGCCGGGCTGGGCTGGGAGCCGAACCTGGAGCTGCTCACCGAGCTGCTCGAGACGCCGGACTTCGACAGGGCCGTGCGCTGGGTGGAGGAGCACGGCAAGGCCGACTACATGTCGATGAAGCAGGCGATCTGCGCCTACGTCGCCCGGGAGGCGTTCCCCCTCCTGAAGCGGGGCATCCGCATCAACGCCATCTGCCCGGGGCCGACGGACACGCCACTCGCGCAGGCGAACAAGGAGATGTGGCTCGGCTTCGGCGCCGACTACCGGGGCGAGACGGGCATCGAGCCCTCGACCCCGCTCGAGCAGGCGTACGCCCTGGTGTTCCTCTGCAGCGACGCGGCGGTCGCGATCAGCGGCATCACGCTGATCTCGGACGCCGGCTACATGAGCTCGGGGATCACCGGGTCCTTCCCGGACGCCACGCCTATCGCGAACCTGCTCCTCAACCGGTAGGCGAGGCCCGGCCCGGGCGCTGCTCGCTACGCACGCGCGAAGCGGGCGCGCAGCCAGCGCCCGATCTCACCGAAGGCCTGTTCGGCCGCGGGCAGCCCGAAGTTGACGAACCCGTGGGGCTGACCCGCGTAGCAGATCTCCTCGGCGGCAACACCCTCCTCCTGCAGTCGGCGGGCGTACCGGCGCCCCTCGTCGCGCAGCGGATCGCAGCCGCCGAGCACCACGATCGCCGGCGGCAGTCCGGCGAGCGTCGGCGCGCATAGCGGCGCCGCGAACGGGTCGTCGCGGAGGTCTCGGCCCGCGGCGTAGCTCTCCCAGAACCAGTGCATCGTCGTCGGTGCGAGCACGAGGCCCGCGAACTCCGTCCGGGAGGGGTGCGCCGACGCGGGGGTGTCGACGCCCGGATAGATGAGCACCTGACCGGCCAGCGGCGGCGCCGCGTGCCCCCGCAGCCGCAGGGCGACGGCTGCCGCGAGGTTGCCGCCCGCGCTCTCGCCGGCGACCGCGACGCGACGGGGCTCGACGTCGAACCGCGACGTGTGGGTGAGCGCCCACCGCGTGACGGCCTCGCAGTCGTCGAGCCCCGCCGGGTATGGGTGCTCCGGGGCGAGGCGGTACTCGACGGAGACGACGGCGGCTCCCGCGGCGTGCGCGAGCTCGCGGGCGACGTTGTCCATGACCCCGATGCTGCCGATGCAGTGACCGCCGCCGTGGAAGTACACGACGAGCCCGGTCGGCGCCGCGTCGTGCTTGTACACCCGCACCGGGATCCCGTCCACGACCTCGTCGGTGACGCGGGCGATGGCGCGGCGTCGGCGGTGCCCCCTGCGGCCCGCGCGCCAGCGTCAGCATCTCCGGCGGCAGCTCCTCGATCCGCGTGCCCACCGTCGGGTTGGCGTCGAGCCAGGCGGCGACCTGCGGGTCGAGCACGCCCTCGTCGGCCGCGGCGCCCTCGAGTCCCTCGTGCCTGCTCACCACACCGTCCTCCGTTGCAGAAGTCGTCCTCGCGCCATACGATAATGGCATTCTCGCTCGGGATCCCGGTGTGCGAACGGTGCGCAGCTTCTGTCGGATCTGCACCGCGGTGTGCGGGATTCTGGTCGACGTCGCCGGGGATGACGTCGTGCGGGTGCGCGGCGACCAGGCGCACCCGTTCTCGCACGGCTACACGTGTCCGAAGGGCCGCGCCCTCCCCCAGATGCACCATCACGCGGCGCGCCTCGAGCGTCCGCTGCTCCGGGTCGGCGACACACTCGAGCCGACGACGTGGGACGACTGCCTCGACGATCTCGCGGACGCGGCTCGCACGGGTGATCGAGCGTGACGGCCCCGAGGCGATCGGCGTCTTCTTCGGGAGCGGCGTGGGCATGGACGCCGCCGGCTACCGGACCGCCGAGGCGCTCTACGCCGCCCTCGGCACGCGGGCGCGGTTCAGCCCGCTCACGATCGACGGGACGGCCAAGGTGCTGGTGTCGCATCAGGTCGGGGGCTTTCCCGGCCTGAACCCGCACGTGGACACCGAGCACGCCCGCTTCGTGGCGTACGTCGGCGTCAACCCGGTCGTCTCGCACGGGCACACGTCGGCGATGCCCGACCCGGTCACCGCGCTGCGCCGACTACGGGAGCGGGCGGACGTCTGGGTCGTCGACCCGCGGCGGACCGAGACCGCCCGGCTCGCGACCCGGCACGTCGCGCCGCGTCCGGGGACGGACTACGCGGTGCTCGCCTTCTTGGTGCGCGAGCTGCTGCGCGACGACGCGGCCTCGGCGATCGTCGCCCGTCGCACCGTCGGCCGCGACGACCTCGCCGAGGCGGTCGCGCCCTACACGCTCGAGCACGCCGCCGACGTCGCGGGACTCGGCGAGGCCCAGCTGTCCGAGCTTCTCGACGCGGTCCGCCGCGCCGGGCGGGTGGCCATCGTGACCGGGACGGGCGTCACCATGTCGAGCGCGGCCAACGTGACCCAGTGGCTCGCGTGGGCGCTGATGATCGTGACCGACTCGATGAACCAGCCGGGCGGGGTGTGGTTCCATCCCGGGTTCGGGCACCAGCTCGAGAGCTTCGAGCTGCCCGTGCTCCCGCCGGACGCGCTCTTCGGCCCGGGGCCGACCACCCGCCCGGCCGCTCGTGCCTTCCTCGGCGAGTGGCCCTGTGCCGTGCTCGCCGACGAGATCCGCGCCGGCAGCATCCGCGCCGTGTTGAACCTCGGCGGCCATCTGGTCACCGCGTTCCCCGACGCGAACGCCCTCATCCCGGCGCTGCGATCGCTCGACGTGTTCGCGACGATCGAGATCATCGCCAACGACACGACGGCGCTCTCGACGCACGTCCTGCCGACCAAGGATCAGCTCGAGCGGCCCGACGTGACCCTCTGGGACTTCCTCATGCCGCGGGTCGCCGGCCAATACACGCCGCCCGTCGTCGACGCGGTCGGGGACCGCCGCTCCACGTGGTGGGTCCTCGGCGAGCTGGCGCGTCGCCTCGGTCATCAGCTGCCGGTGCTCGACGCCAAGGATCTCGACGACGACACCGTGCTGCAGCGGATCACCACGGGGGCCCGATGCGGCTTCGAGGAGCTCGCCGCGGCCGGGTGGGTCGAGCAACCCCACACGCTGCCCGCCGAGTGGGTCGAGCGCCACCTCGACCGCCTGGGCGGCTGGCAGCTGGCACCACCCGTCCTCGTCGAGCAGCTGGCGACCCTCGGGACGCCGGCGTCGCTCGTGCTGGTGCCGCGCCGGCAGGGGCGCCACCTCAACTCCCAGCTCGACTTCCTGGGCGAGCTCCCCGAGGTGATCGTCCACCCCGACGACGCGGCTGCGGCGGCGGTCGTCGACGGCGACGCCGTCGTTGTGCGCAGCGCACGCGGGGAGCTCGAGGGCGTCGCGAAGCTCGACGCATCGGTGCGCGTCGGCACCGTCTCGGTGCCACACGGCCACCAGGGCGCCAACGTCAATCGCCTCACCTGCGACCAGGACATCGACGCGACGACCGGGATGGCGCACTACTCGGGGCTTCCGGTGAGCCTGCACCCGGCCACGGCCCGCTGTCGCTGAGCGCGGCGACGGCGGGACGGTTCCGGCGCTGGCGATGGATCTCGCGACCTTCCGGACGGCGCTGGACGACTGGCTCGAGCAGCACGCGCGTGAGCTCGCGCCGACGTATGAGGGCAGCGGCACGCTCGACCAGCGCGTGGCACACCTCGCGCACGTCAAGCAGCTGGCCTACGAGGCCGGCTGGATGCGGTGGGGCTGGCCCGAGGAGGTCGGCGGCCTCGGCGGGTCCCCGATCCTGCGCGCCTACCTCGGCGAGGCGCTCATGGCCCGGGAGGTCGTCGAGCCCGACGCCTACTCGATGACCGAGGTCCTGGCGCCGACCATGATCCACTTCGCCGCCCCCGCCCTCGCCGCGGAGATGGTCCCCCGGCTCCTGCGAGGCGACGAGATCTGGTGTCAGGGCTTCTCCGAGCCCGGGACCGGGAGCAACCTCGCGTCGCTCGCCTGCCGCGCCGTCCGGACCGATGACGGCTGGCGGGTCCAGGGGCAGAAGGTCTGGACGAGCTACGCGCAGTACGCCGCCCGCTGCGTGCTGCTGACCCGCACCGGCTCGCCGGAGTCAGCCCACCGAGGCATCACCGCGCTGTTCGTCGACATGGACTCTCCCGGGATCACCGTCCAGCCGCTCCGGACGATGCACGGCACAGACGAGTTCTCCGAGGTCTTCTTCGACGACGTGCCCGTGCCGCTCGCGCGCACGCTGGGCGACGTCGATCAGGGATGGGCGGTCGCAATGGACCTGCTCCCGTACGAGCGGAGCACCTCCTTGTGGCATCGCTGCGCCTACCTGCAGCGGCGGCTCGCGCGACTGCTCGCCACCGTCCCCGACGGCGCGCTGACTCCGCTCGAGGTCGGCGAAGTCGCGCAGCTCCTGCTCGCGTTCCGAGCCCGGTCGCGCACGACCCAATACCGCATGGCCGACGGGCAGCCCCTCGGCGCCGAGACCTCGATCGACAAGGTGCTGATCGCGGCCGCCGAGCAAGCGGTCATGGACCTCGTCGCCACCGGCCTCGCGGCCGGCGTCACGAGCGGCGACGACCCCACCAGCGAGCGCTGGCGGACCGAGTTCTTGTACTCGCGGGCGGCGACCATCTACGGCGGGACGGCGGAGATCCAGCGCAACATCATCGCCCGCCGTCTCCTCGACCTCGGAGACGACCGGTGATGGACGCGTCGGACCTCGAGCTGTTCGAACGGAGCGTCCGACAGGCCACCGAGCGGCACACGGGCGACGCGCTCGATGCGGCGCTCGCGGCGCTCGGATGGCTCGATGCGCTCGCGGACGACCCGCACGCCGCCGTGTCGATCCTCTTCCCGCTGCAAGGCCAGGCGACCGCCACCTCGGCGGCGCTCGACCAGGTGGTCGCCACGGGACTCGGCCTCCAGCCAACCGAGACGGTCGCGGTCGTCTTCCCCGCGCTTGGCGCCGCGGCAACCCCCGCGGCCCACGTCGACGGTCGGCTCTCGATCCGGGGCGTCGGCACGTCCGCCCTTCGCCGCGCCGAGCGTGCCGTCGTGGCCGCGACGCGCGGCGGCACCGATCCGCCCGTGGTCGTCACCGTGCCGGTCGCCGAGCTCAGCCTCCGTGGCGTGACCGGGATCGATCCGGACTTCGGCCTGCTGGATGTCGCGGCCGACGCCGTGCCCTGCGCCGTCGAAGGAGAGCCCGTCGGCACCAGGTGGGAATCGGCGGTCACGCTCGCGCGGGTGGCGCTGAGCTACGAGATCCTCGGCGCCGCACGCACGATGCTCGAGCTGGCGCGCCAGCACGCGCTCGAGCGGATCCAGTACGGCCAGCCGATCAGCCGGTTCCAGGCCGTCCGTCATCGCCTGGCGGAGAGCCTGGTCGCGATCGAAGCCGCCGACGCGGTGGTCACGGCAGCGCGGGAGGCGCCGTCACCGGAGCTGGCGCGCGCCGCGAAGTCGCTCGCCGGCCGCGGGGCCGGCGCCGCGGCCCGCCACGCTCAGCAGGTGCTCGCAGGAATTGGCTTCACCGCCGAGCACCCGTTCCATCGCTCCTACCGCCGGGTGCTGCTCTTGGACCAACTGTTCGGTTCGGCCCACACACTGACCGTCGAGCTCGGGGACCAGCTGTTGCGATCGCGGCAGCTCCCGGTGCTCCTGCCGCTCTGAGACGTCGTCCACAGCCGGCGCCGGACGGGGCGGGCGCCGCCCGCGTTCGTGGGGCTGCCTCCCGCGTCGGCGGCGACCGAACGTCGGCGTGCCGCTTCCCCGGAGGTTCGGCTGGCGTGCGAGCCGGGGCCCGTCCGGTGCACGCCCACGCGTGTGGGTGAGCCTGGTCGGCTGCGGTCGCCCGTCACCAGGCGCTCGGATCGCTGCCAATGCTTTGCTCGAGGACCTCCAGGGCGTCCGAGAAGGCGGTCGCAAGATCCCCTCCCCGGAAGTACCACTGCGTGAACGCCGCCTGGACCACACCTCCTGCCGCCGCGGCCAGCACGACCGGGATCAAGGCGTCGCGCGGCACACCGAGTCTGGACGCGAAGAACTCCGCCATCACACCCTGACTCTTCAGCACGATTCCGCCCAGGACGCCCTTCAGCACGCTCGGCGTCGCCTCGACGACGGTGATCCAGCGCCGCAGCAGCTCGACGTCCTCCTCGGACAAGACGTCGACGTACGCGACCCGCAGGGAGTGAAGGAGCGGCTCGTCAGGCGGGCGAGCGAGCAGCGCGGCACGGAGCGCCTCGCTGCGCCGCTCGATTCGCACCTGGAGCACGTCCTCTTTTCCGGGGAAGTAGCGATAGAAGGTGCGCACGGAGATCTGCGCCTCCGAGGCAACCTCTTCGACGCTCACGTTGGCGAACCCGTGGGCCTCGAAGAGCCGGAGCGCCACCGCCTCCAGCTCCAGGATCATCATCTCGGATCGCTTCGCCCTGAGCTGGAAGGCGAGCGATCCGCCCGGCGACTCGGTCGTGGCGTCGGTCCGAGCTCCCCGCACACGCGACGTGGCCATCGACGCGGCAGCCTAGGACCCCCGGTCAGCCGCGCGTCACGACGTCCGACCGAAGGCCCGACGGTCGTGCCGCCGCGCCCCGGAAGCGGCCGCGCGAGCCGCTCAGCCCCCACTCGCGCGTGTCGCGTTCGTCATGCGCGCTCGCGACCGCGGCACCACAGGACGCCGCGCGCTCGCCGCGGTCTGCTGAGGGTGTGGCCGCGGTGCCAGAGGATGTGATCGCGGCGAGACCCTCGCCGACGGCGTGACGGTGACCGGGGCGCGGCATCCGCGCTGACTCGACGAGCGGCGCGCCCGCCCGCCATCGGCTGCGCCGGCCCGACCGCTCGACCCGCCTGCACGCCGTGGCGGACACCGGCCGGGGTCACGCGCCCTCACACCGGCTGATCGCCGCGGCTCACGGACGCCCGGACGGCGAGGCGTCCCACTCGCCCCGGAGCTCACGCTTGAGGACCTTGCCGGACGGGTTCCGCGGCAGCGCATCGAGGAAGACGATCTCCCTCGGGACCTTGAAGCGAGCGAGCTGGCTTCGGCAGTGCTCGATGAGGTCGTCGGCGCTCGCCGTCGCGTCCGGCCGCAGCACCACGAAGGCCGCGGGGACCTCGCCCCATCGATCATCCGGCTGTCCAACGACGGCCGCTTCGAGGACCCCGTCGTGCTCGTAGAGCACGCGCTCGATCTCGGAGCCTGCGATGTTCTCGCCGCCCGACACGATCATGTCCTTCAGCCGATCGACGATGTAGAGGTATCCGTCGTCGTCTCTGACACCGATGTCGCCGGTGTGGAACCAGCCGCCGGCGAACGCCACCGCGGTCGCCTCGGGATCGCGCCAGTAGCCCTTGAAGACCTTCGGGCCGCGTAGGACGACCTCGCCGCGCTCACCGAACGGGAGCGAGCGTCGCTCCTCGTCCCAGATGTCGAGCTCGAGATAGAGGCAGGGCCGGCCGACGCTGCCGAGCTTGGTGAGGATGCTGTCCCGGTCGAGGAACGTGTCGCCCGAGACCGTCTCGGTGAGGCCGTAGGCGTCGGCGAACCACGCGGCGGGGAACGTCCGCTGGAGTCGCTCGATGAGCGGGATCGGCATCTTCTCCCCGCCGTTGATCACCAGCCGGACCGACGACAGGTCACGCTGCTCGATGTCGGGCAGAGCCATGATCGCGTTGATCATCGCTGGGGCCAGCCACACCGTGGTCACGCGCGACCGCTCGAGCTCGTCGACGACGTCGGACGCCTCGAAGATCGGGTGGATGATGACCGTGGCGCCGGCGGCAATCAGGCTCGTCGTCGTCAGATCGAGCGCCCCCACGTGGTACAGCGGCCCGCACGCGAGGCCGAGATCATCGCTCGTGATGCCGAGCTCGATGATATGCGCGAGGTTCTTCCACGCCAGGTTGGCGTGCGTGATCATCACGCCCTTCGGGCGCCCGGTCGTCCCCGAGGTGTACATCAGCCGATGGACGTCGTCGCCGGCGGCGGGGACCCGCGGCGGGGCCTTCGACGGTGTCCGAAGATCAGCGAGCGGGATCCATCCCGCGGGCGGCTGTCGTGCGATGCACGCACGAACGAGCGTGGCCTCGAGACCGGCGGTCGCCTCGATCGCGAGATCGGCGAGCGCCTCGCCGCAGACGAGCCCGCGTGCCTCGGAGTGCTCGAGGATGTACCGGACCTCCGGCGCGGCGAGGCGCCAGTTGATCGGCATCGCGATCGCGCCCAGGTAGTTCGCGGCAAAGACCGTCTCGAGGAACTCCGGGCAGTTGTGCGACAGGAGACCCACGACGTCACCGGCGCGCACGCCGCGCTCGTGCAGCCCGCCAGCCAGAGCGGCGGCGCGCGTCGCCATCTCCTCGTAGGTGATCGCCTCGTCGCCGAACACGCTGAGCGGCTTGTCCGGCGTGCGGCTCGCGTGATGCGCGAGGACAGCGAACCAGTTGAGGTCGGCCTCCGTCGCCGGCGTCACCCCGGCGACCACGCGCCGCGCCTCCGAGTGCTCACCTCGGTCCTCCCGAGCGTGACAGCTTTGTACCGACCAGTCAGAATTTAGATCTCGTGACAGCCGGGCGGAGGCCCGGGTGGGAGCGCCCTCGATGTCGGAAGCCGTCCGGTACTCGTCCTCAGAACGCATCGGCGTCATCACGCTCAGCCGGCCGGAGGCCCGCAACGCGGTCAACCGCGAGATGGCGCTCGGTCTGGAGGCGGCCGTCGACCGTCTCGAGGACGACCCGGAGGTCTGGGTGGGCGTGCTGGGCGCGGACACGGGGACGCAGGGCCGCCCGGTGTTCTGCGCCGGAGCCGACCTCAAGGTCATCAACGAGACCGGCGACGCCCGGACGCTCGACACTGAGCGGGGCGGGTTCGCCGGGTTCGTGTACCGGGAGCGCGTGAAGCCGATCGTGGCGGCCGTCGACGGCCTCGCGATCGCCGGCGGGCTCGAGATCGTCCTCGCCGCGGACCTCGTCGTGGCGACGACCCGGTCGGCGTTCGGCCTCGCGGAGGTCAAGCGCAACCTCGTCGCCGCGGCCGGCGGGCTCTACCGCCTGCCCCGTGCCATCGGCCGCGCGGCCGCGATGGACGCGATCCTCACCGGCGAGCCGATCGACGCCCGTCGCGCGTTCGATCTCGGGATGGTGAGCAGGCTCGTGGAGCCGGGCCACGCGACGGACGAGGCGCTGCGCCTCGCGGGACAGATCGCCGCGGCTGGCCCGCTCGCGGTGCGGGCCAGCCGCCGCGTGGTGCTGGCCGCGTCCCAGGACGACGACTTGCTGCGGGTGCTCTCGCGGCAGCTGCTGGACGAGGTCCTCGCGTCCGAGGACACCCAAGAGGGACTGTCGGCGTTCATCGAGAAGCGGCCGCCCCGGTGGACGGCCCACTAGCGTCGCCGACGATGCCGCGGACCGCAGCACCCGACGAGCGGGGACGCAGCGCGAAGTGGGAGGCGCGCCGCGCGGCGATCATCGACACCTCGGCTCGGGTCTTCGCCCGAAGGGGCTACCACGCCACGGGGACCGCCGAGCTCTGTGCCGCCAACGACCTCGGCAAGGGAGCGCTCTATCACTACATCGGGTCCAAGGAGGAGCTGCTCGCCGCCATCCACGATCGCGTGATGGACGAGGTCATGGCCGGTGCGGACCGCGTCAAGGAGGCGGGGGGATCACCGCCGGCCCAGCTCGCCATGCTCGGCGACGAACTCCTCGACGTCATCCACCGGTACCCGGACCACGTCTGGGTGTTCCTGCACGAGTTCCCGGCGCTCACGGGCGAACGCGCCGAGCAGTTCCGCGGGCGACGCCGGGACTACGAGCGGCGGGTCGAGGCCGTCCTCCAAGCCGGTGTGGACTCCGGCGAGTTCCGTGACCTCGACCCGAGGCTCACGGCGATGGCCTGGCTCGGCATGCACAACTACACCTACCTGTGGCTGCGGCCGGGCGGGCGACTGTCGGCTCGTGACGTCGCCAAGCCGTTCGCCGAGATCTTCATGCGGGGCATCGAGAACCCGGCGCCGGACCGGCGCTCGCCGCGCACGACCTAGACGTCGGCGTCGCGTCACCGCGCGCGGCGCCAGGCGGGTGGCCGAGCCGACCCGCGATCAGGGCGCGGCGTACCCGCCGTCGACGACCAGGGCCGAGCCGGTCGTCCAGCGCGACGCGTCGCTGGCGAGGTACGAGTACATCCCCACCAGGTCGTCGGCCGATCCCAGCCCCAGCGGGTGCCGCGCCCCGATGGCGTCCAGCGCCTCCGGCGGCAGGTCGGCGTGGATCGCCGAGCGGAAGGTCCCGGGGCACACGCAGTTCACGCGGATCCCGTCGCGGGCGTACTCGACCGCCGCGACCTTCGCGAGCTGGATCACCGCAGCCTTCGTCGCGCAGTACGGCGCCGCGTGGGACCACGCCGTGATGCCGGCGACGGACGCCGTCAGCACGATCGAGCCCGAACGCTGGGCGCGCATGACCGGCACCGCGGCGCGGATCCCGTTGACCGCGCCGAGGACGTTGATTCGGAACGCGCGCTCCCAGTCCGCGGTCGCCAGGTTGTGGATGCGACCGTTCGGCGAGAGCACGCCCGCGTTGCTGATGAGCACGTCGAGGTGAGCGAAGCGCTCGACCGCCAGCCGGACGACGGACTCGACCTCTGCGCAGGTCGCTGACGTCGGCGAGCATCGTCTCGAACGAGCCGCCGTGCGCCGGCAGCCCGCGCACCGTCGCGTCGAGCGCCGACGCGCTGACGTCGCTCAGCACGAGATCCGTGCCGGGCTCCCCCGCGAGCTGACGGGACACCGCCGCCCCGAGCGCTCCCCCGGCGCCGGTGATCGCCACGACGCGTCGCGGAAACGGCGCATGCGTCATGCGAGCAGGTAGCCCCCGTCGACGGTGAGCACGGTGCCCGTCACGAACGCGGACGCGTCGGAGGCGAGGAACTGGTACGCGCCGGCGAGGTCGGTGGGTGCTCCCCAGCGCCGCTGCGCGGTGTGCGCGACGATCCCCGCCGCGAGCTCGGGGTTGCTCTTCCACCCGTCGGCCAGCGGCGAGTCGAACCATCCCGGCGCGACGACGTTCACGGTCACGCCCGAGGCGGCCAGATCGAGGGCCAACGCCTTCGCCAAGCCCACGAGTCCCGCCTTCGAGGCGCTGTACGCGCTGAGCCCCTGCCGTGGCCGCTCCCCCAGGACGGACCCGGTGAAGATCAGTCGCCCGCCCGCACGCATCACCCGCGCCGCGGCACGGGCCCCAAGGAAGGCCCCGGTGAGGTTCACCTCGAGGACCCGCCGCCAGGTCGACGGGCCGATGTCGAGGGGACCGCCCACGACCGGCGAGATCCCGGCGTTGCAGATCCACACGTCGACGCCACCCCACTCCGCGACGGCGGCGTCGGCGACGGACTCGTTGAAGGCCTCGTCGGTCACGTCACCGCTGAGCACGAGGCATCGTCCGGGCAGCGACGCCGCGACCGTCTTCAGGTCCGTCTCCGTGCGGGCCACCAGCGCCACGCACGCACCCCCGTTCGAGAACGCGTGCGCCAGCAGGGCACCGAGCCCACGGCTGGCGCCCGTGAGCACCACGCGCTTCCCCGCCACCGAGCTCACGGCGGGGAACGTGTCGGGGATCTCGATCGGGTCGGCCATGAGCCCTTCGCCGTTTGTACCGACCAGTACAATACATGGTTCGTGACGCGCGGCCCGTCCTCCCCCTCGGCGTTCTCGCGCGCGGACCTCGTCGAGATGCACCGACGGATGCTGCGGATCCGCGGGTTCGAGGAGCGTGTGTCCGCGCTGTATCGCGACGGCGAGGTGCCCGGCTTCGTGCACCTCTCCATCGGCCAGGAGGCGGCCGCGGTCGGCGCATGCTGGCCCCTTGGCCCCGCCGACGTCATCACCTCCACGCATCGCGGCCACGGCCACTGCCTGGCGAAAGGGCTGGATCCGCTCGGCATGTTCGGCGAGCTGATGGGCAAGGAGCAGGGCACGAACCGCGGTCGTGGGGGCTCGATGCACATCGCCGACCCGAAGCTCGGGATCTTCGGAGCGAACGGGATCGTGGCCGCCGGCCTGCCCATCGCCGTCGGCGCCGCGACCGCCGCGCAGCTCCGAGCCGACCGCAGCGTCGCCGTGGCGTTCTTCGGCGATGGGGCGCCCGCCCAGGGGGCCTTCCACGAAGCGTTGAACCTCGCCGCGGTGTGGCACCTGCCAGTGGTCTTCTTCTGCGAGAACAACGGCTACGCCGAGTTCTCACCGGCGTCGACCCAGCACGCGGCACCGCTCGGGCGGCGGGCGGCGGGCTACGGCCTCGACTACGTGGCGGTCGACGGCAACGACGTCACCGAGACCGCGGCCGTCATGGAGGGCGTCGTCTCGGCCATCCGCGGCGGGCGCGGTCCCGCCATCGTCGAGGCGACCACCTACCGCTGGCACGGCCACTACGAAGGCGATCCGCAGCGCTACCGGGACCCCGACGAAGTCCGGGCCTGGGAAGCGCGCGACCCGATCCCCGCCCACGAGGGGCGGCTGCGCCGGGTCGGTGTCCCCGACAACGAGCTCACGACGCTGGCGTCGTCGGTCCGTGAGGAGCTCGACGCGGCGCTCGACGCGGCCCGCCAGCTCGCGAATCCGCTGCCGGCGACCCTGACCGACTGGGTGCTCCGTCCCCGTCCGGCGCGCCCGGAGCCGCCGCCGCCCGGCCCCGACGCACCGACCTTCCGCACCATGGACGCGGTCCGCAGCGCGCTCGAGGCGGAGCTCGCGGGCGACGACCGCGTGTTCGTCGCCGGCATCGACGTGGCCGCCGGCGGCAACGTGTTCGGGCTCACGCGCGGGCTCCACGAGCGCTTCGGCGACCGCGTGCGCGACACCCCCATCTCGGAGATGGCGATCGTCGGCCTCGGGGTCGGCGCGGCGATGGCCGGGCTTCACCCCGTGGTGGAGCTGATGTATCTCGACTTTCTCGGCGTCTGCCTCGACCAGCTGCTCAACCAGGCGGCGAAGCTGCCGTACATGACCGGCGGGGCCGCGCAGATGGCGCTCACCGTCCGGACCCAGTTCGGTGCCGGCCGCTCCTCGGGAAGCCAGCACTCCCAGAGCCTCGAGGCGCTGCTCGCGCACATCCCGGGCCTGAGCGTCGTCATGCCCTCGACGCCCGCCGACACCTACGGCCTCCTGCGGGCGGCGATCCAGGACCCGAACCCCGTGGTCTTCATCGAGAACCGCCTGCTGTACGGCATGAAGGGACCGCAGCCGCCGCCCGAGTACCTCGTCCCGATCGGCCGATCGGCCGTCGTAAGGCCGGGCGCCGACGTCACGGTCGTGTCCGTGTCCCGGATGGTGCACGAGGCGATCGCCGCCGCCGAGCTCGTCGCTCGTGAGGGCACCTCCGTGGAGGTGATCGACCTGCGAACGGTCGCGCCGCTCGACGCGGCGCCGATCCTCGAGTCGGTGCACAAGACGAGCCGGCTCCTGATCGCCCACGAGGCGGTGGTGCCCTTCGGCATCGGCGCCGAGATCGCGGCGACCGTCGCGCGCGAGGGCTTCTGGGACCTCGACGCGCCCATCGAACGCGTGGGCGCCGCCCCGACGCCGCCGCCGTACGCGCCGGACCTCGAACGAGCGTGGCTCCCCGACCGCGCCGACATCGCCGACGCCATCCGGCGCCTCGTTGGCGTCTGAGCTCAGCAGCCCAACGCGCGTGCGATCACCAGGTGCTGGATCTCGTTCGTCCCCTCACCGATCTCCAGGACCTTCGAGTCGCAGTAGAAGCGCGCCACGGGCGTGTCGAGCATGTACCCGATCCCGCCATGGATCTGGACGGCCTCGGAGGCAGCCCAGGTCGCGAGGCGACTGGCCTTGAGCTTCGCCATCGCCGCCTCGGTCTGGAACGGCTGCCCGGTGTCGCGCAGGTGGGCGGCGCGGTAGGTGAGCCAGCGTGCGGCCTCCAGCTCGGTGGCGATGTCGGCGAGTTTGAACTGGATGGCTTGGAACTTCGAGATCGGTTGGCCGAACTGGACACGCTGGCGCGCGTACTCCGTCGCGAGGTCCAGCACCGCCTGGGTCAGGCTGAGCGACAGCGCCGCGATCGAGATCCGTCCGACCTCGAGCGTGGCGAGGAACTGGCCGAGGCCGAGGTCGGGGTCTCCGACGAGATGGTCGGCGGGCACCCAGACGTCGTCGAAGTGCAGCTCGCGGGTGTCGAGGCTGCGCCACCCGATGCCGCGCATCTTCGGACCCATGGTGAAGCCCGGCGTGTCTCTCTCCACGACGAAGCTCGCGAACCGCGGTATCCCGCCCGGTCCACCGTCGGTGCGGGCCAGCAACGTGACGCCGAAGGACATGTCGGTGCCGGCGTTCGAGATGAACGTCTTGCACCCGTTGATCAGCCAACCACCGTCACGCGGTTCCGCACGGGTGCGGATCGCCCGGGCATCGGAACCCGCCTCCGGCTCGGTGAGACCGAACGCGCCGAGCGCACGGCCTTCGGCCAGGGGACGCAGCCAGCGTTCCCGCTGCGCGTCGTCCCCAAAGAGGTAGAGCGGCAGCGAGCCGATCGTCACGTGCGCCTGCCATGCGGCGGCGACCGACTGGTCGGCCACCCCGAGCTGCTCCATCGCCGCCACGAAGCCAACGGTCGACATGCCGATCCCGCCCCATTCCTCCGGGATCAGCATGCCGAGCAGGCCCAGCTCGCCCATCTCGCGCAAGAGGTCGGTCGGGCAGCGCGCCTCGTCCCAGGCGAGCGGCGCGCGCGGCGCGATCTCGCGCTGCGCGAAGTCGTGGCACAGGCCGGCCAGGTCGCGTTCGGCGTCGGTGAGGGAGAAGTCCACCCGCAGATCCTATGGACCGACCGGTACAGTGCCCAGCCGCTCGGTGCTCGGCGCGGGTTGGTCCGGTGCCGGATGTCGGGGTCCCGCGTCTCGGGCCCGCGTCGCTACGAGCCCGGCTCGGCAGCACCTTTGCGCAGGTGGGCCAGGAAGCCGGCCGACCAGGCGCCGAGGTCGGTGGGGACGTCGTAGCCGGTCTCGTCGTTGATCGTTGCCCAGTGCTCGGCGACCGTCTCGACCGTCGGCGCGGGCGTGGCTTGGACATATCCCGGCGTCGAGGCGATGAAGAGGCGGGCGAAGCGACCGGCGCCCGCGGTGTAGATCTCACCGCTCACCGGGCAGGCCTCGTGCGCGAGGAAGGCGACCATGGGCGCGACGAGGTCCGGTGACATCTCGGGTGAGCCACCGCCCGGCGTGTCGCCCCCACCCCCGGGCTGGCCGGCCATGCGGGTGAGCGCCGCGGGCGCGATGAGGTTGACCTTGATGCCGTGCGCCCGGCCCGCGGTCGTGAGGCTGCGCGTGAGGCCGATGACGGCAGCTTTGGCCGTGGCGTACGAGAGATTGTCGGGCAGGCCGAACATCCCCGTCGACGTGGTCATGACGATCCGGCCGTAGCCCTGCTCGACCAGGTGCGGCCACGCGGCGCGGGTGGTGTTGAAGGAGCCGCCGACGTGCACGGCGAGGTGCCGCGCGAGGTTCTCCGCGTCGGCCTCCGGGAACCCGCCCCATCGGACGATGCCCGCGTTGTTGATCAGGATGTCGAGGCGTCCGAACCGCGCCACGGCGGTGTCGACGAGCGCCTGCGCGCCCGCCACGCTTGAGACATCGTGGTCGTCGGCGACCGCGGTTCCCCCCGCGCCGACGATCTCGGCGACCGTGCTCAAGGCCGGTGCGGCGTCTGCCCCCGCGCCATCGATCGACCCGCCGAGGTCGTTGACGACGACGCTGGCACCGCGGCTGGCGAGGAGCGCCGCGTAGGCCCGGCCGATGCCACGCCCCGATCCGGTGACGACCGCGACGCGCCCGTCGAAGCGGTAGTCGGTCACGGGCGCCGCTGACGCTCCGGACGGGTCACGCCGCACGGCGTGCGGTGCGCCACGAGGGCACCATCGTCTGTCGTGGCGAGACCGCTGACGCGACACACGATGTCGAGCAGCTCCCAGGCGCCGAGCGGGTCGAAGCGGGCCGACTTAGGTCCGAGCGCTCGCCGATGCGACGGGGGCCTCGAACCCGAGCAGTCCACCCAGGGTGCGGCCGAGGATGGCGGCTCGCTCGTCCGCGGGGACGTCGGCGAACTGCGTCGCGATCAGATCCCGGCTGCCGCGGAACGTCCCTTCGGCGTGCGGGTAGTCGGAGCCCCACACGAGGGTCGACACCCCCGTGAGGTGCCGGCACGCGAGGGCGACGGGATCGTCCGAGAACGACACGTGGAACTGTCGGCGAACGTATTCGCTGGGCCGCAACGGATACGGCCACTTCTCGTTCAGGTCGAACATCCGCGCCATCTGTGGCTGGTCGTTGGCCGGACGGGCGTCGTCCCAGTATCCGAGCCACCAGTCGGCGTCCTGGCCCACGCCCGTGACCCAGGCCTTCTCCATCGCACCCACCAGCGACGCGAGCCAGTGGGCGTTGAACTCGATCAGCGAGAAATGCAGGTCGGGATAGCGCTCGGGGACGCCGCCGCCGACGAGCTCGATGATGATCTGCTGGGGGTTGATGGTGTTGTAGACGCACTGCGTCATCATCCGCCGGGCCGCCAGCTTCGGTTGCATCGGCTTGTTGACTTCCGCGGCCATGCCCATCACGGTCTTGAGCGTCGTGGACTCGGGGTCGTCGACCTTCACCCCGCCGGTGGCGCAGTGGAAGAACACGTGGACGCCGTTGGCCTGGGCTGCCGCCCACACCGGCTCGAAGTCCGCGGCGAAATACGGCTTGGGCGGGATCGCCGGGAGGAGGATCCCGCGGAACCCGGCGGCGGCGACCCGCTCGATCTCGGCGACGGCGTCAGCGATGTCCGTCACCGGAACCGGGGCGGTGGGGCTGATCCGGCCGAAGTAGGGGGTGAACCGCTCGATCAGGTAGTCGGTGTAGACGCGGGCGTGCGCCATCGAGAGCTCGTGATCGTCCGAGTAGAGGCCGAACAGCGACAGGTTCGGGTGCATCAGCGCCACGTCGACGCCGTCGAGGTCGAGGTCTTCGAGGATCCGATCGGGGTCACCCTCGGGCGTCCGCCCGCCGGTCTGGCGGTACCGAGACACCGTCCAGCCCTCGAACCCCGAGGTGTGCAGGCGCCGGAAGATCCGAGCGCCGTCCTCGACGAGGGGCTCGATCTCGAAGTCCTCCTCCCAGACGGCGCGATCCCTCAGGTGCTTCGGCATGCGAGTGACGAACAGGTCCGTGGGCTCGAGGATGTGGCCGTCGGCCGAGACGACGAAGTCCTTGTCGGCCATTCGACGTGACCTCCTCCCCACGGTGACGAATTGGTAGACCGGTCGGTACATGAAATGCTACCGCGAGCACCGGAGGCTGCGGGAGGAAGAGGACGTGACGAAGCGATGGACGCAACGGCCGGCCGGATCGACGTGGGGCGACTGGGGCGACGATGACGAGCTCGGCCGAATCAACCTGCTCACCGCCGAGAAGGTCCTCGAGGGCGCTCGAGAGGTCGAGGCCGGAATCAGCTTCTGCCTGAGCCTCCCGCTCGACTACCCCGGCGGGACGGCCTTGAACCAGCGACGCCACCCACCGGTCCTCGCGCCGACCGAGGACATGGAGGGCAACCCCGCCAGCTTCTACAACGTCCACCAGAGCGAGATGGAGCGGTGGGGCGACCCGCGGTACGTCGACGTGTGGGCCGACGACATGGTGACGCTCGCGTTGCAGTACTCCACCCAGTGGGACTCACTGGCCCACGCCGGAGCCGAGTTCGACGCCGACGGCGACGGGATCGAGGAGCCCGTCTACTACAACGGGTACCGCGCCGGCGTCGACCTCGTCGGACCGCGGCCCGACGCGGCCGGCGACGGTGGCGAGCACCGCTGCTTCGCCCACCACCTGGGCATGGAGCACATGGCCTTCCACGGCGTGCAGGGGCGCGGCGTCCTCGTCGACCTCGCCCACCACCTGGGCCACGACTGGCGCGGCGTCGATCGGACGACGCTCGAGGAGGTCATGGCGGCCGACAACGTCGTGGTCGAGCCCGGCGACATGCTCCTGGTCCACACGGGCTTCGCCACGAAGGTCCTCGAGTGGAATCGCGACCCGGATCCCAAGAAGATCCACGCGATGTGCACCTACCTCGACGCGCGGGACGAGTCGCTGCTGGAGTGGATCACCGAGTCGCAGATCTCGGCGCTCGTGGCGGACAATTACGCGGTCGAGGGACTGGTCGGCCGGGATCGCGACGAGAGCCGCCACTCGCTGCTGCCGATCCATCACCTCTGCCTGTTCCGGCTCGGCGTCCCGCTCGGCGAGCTCTGGTACCTCCACGAGCTCGCATCCTGGCTGCGCGAGCACCACCGCAGCCGCTTCCTGCTGACGGCGCCCCCGCTCCGCCTGCCCGGAGCGGTCAGCTCACCGGCGACGCCCGTCGCGACAGTCTGAACGCCTGGTAGTCGTTCTCGACGACCTCGGCCATCACCGTGAAGAGATGCGGCCGGCCGCCCGCGTTCAGCAGGTACTTCCGGGGCTTCCCCGGGATGTTGGTGCCGAAGTAGTAGCTGCTCTCACCGAACGACGGCGCCCGTCGCGCGTTGCGGTCCACCATGCTGGTCCACCGCTCCTCCGACGCCGGGTCCACCTCGATCGTGTCGTACCCGTGATCGCGCACGTAGACGAGCGTGTCGGTGATGAAGTCGACCTGGTCGCCGTTGTACCGCGGGTTGTTGCCCGCGGCCGCGTGCGGGCCACCGGGGAAGAAGAGGTTCGGGAACCCGCTGGTCTGGACACCGAGGAAGGTGCGGGGACCCTCGGCCCAGTACTCCTCGAGGGCGAGTCCGTGCCGGCCGCGGATCCCCATGCGCGCCAGCGCGCCCGTGCCGAAGTCAAAGCCGGTCGCCCACACGATGATGTCGATCGGGCGCACGCCGTCGGCCGTCTCGATCCCGTCCGCGGTCACGCGGACGATCGGCGTCTGCTCGAGGTCGACCAGCGAGACGTTGGGCCGGTTGTACACCTCGTAGTAGCCGGTCACGAAGGGCGGCCGCTTCTCGCCGAAGCGCTGGCCCTTCGGGATCAGTTTCTCCGCCGTCGCGGGATCCTCGACGATGCCGCGGATCTTCTCGGCGATGAACTCGCACCACGCTGCGTTGGCGTCGTGGTCGAACAGCAGGTCCGTGTAGTTGCTCGTGAGCTTCGAGAAGCCCGGGCTGTTCCACATCTTCTCGTAGAACGCCCACCGCTCCTCGCGCGAATCGTCGAAGGTCGCGCGATCGTGCGCGGGATGGAGGAACCCGCTCGGCGACGTGTTGAGCGTCTGACACAGCGCGTCGAACTCGGCCCGCAGCCGGGCTTGCTCGCCGGGCGTGATCGGTGCGTTGTTGAGCGGCGTACACCAGTTGGCGGTGCGCTGGTACACGGTCAGCGAGGCGACCTCGTCCGCGATGGCGGGGATGATCTGCACCCCGCTGGATCCGGTGCCGATGACGGCGACTCGCTTGCCCGCACAGTCCACTGGCGTCTGCGGCCACCGCCCCGTGTGGTACTGCTCGCCACGGAAGCCCTCGCGCCCGGGCACGTCCGGGAAGTAGGGGACCGACAGGACGCCGGTCGCGGCGATCACGAACTGCGCCCGGATCTCAGTCCCGTCGTCGACCACGACCGTCCACTTCCCGGCCCGCTCGTCGTAGGTCGCCGACGTGACCGTCGCCCCACATCGGATGAGGCGGCGCAGGTCGAAACGGTCGACCACGTGGTTGAGGTAGCGCTCCGTCTCCGGCTGGTGCGCGAAGTGCTCGCGCCACTCCCAGTCTTCGAACAGCTCCCTCGAGAAGAGGTACCCATACGTGTAGCTCTCTGAGTCGAACTGTGCGCCGGGGTAACGGTTCCAGTACCACGTGCCCCCGACACCGCTGCCCGCCTCCAGCAGCGCGACCGAGAACCCGGCTTCACGCGCCCGATACAGCTGGTAGATGCCAGTGATGCCGGCACCGACGATCAGCACGTCGACGTCGGTCGTCATGAGGCGGGAAACTCCGTGGTCACGGTGCGCCAGGCGAATTTGTACCGACCGGTTAGTATACGGCCCGGGTTGGCGCGCAGAGAGAGAAGGAAGGGGGCGGCGTGGCACTCGTGGACCAGCAGCGGCCGATGCTCCCGGTGCCGTACGCGATGGAGTCCCCTGACCGGGTTCGCAAGGAGCGCTACTTCGACCCGGACTTCTTCCAGATGGAAGCCGACCTGCTCTGGCCGCGCGTCTGGCAGATGGCGTGCCGACTCGAGGAGATCCCCGCGGCGAACGACTTCGTGGAGTACGAGTTCCTCGATCAGTCGATCATGGTGCTGCGCACCGCCGACCTTGGGGTGCGGGCCTTCCAGAACGCCTGCCGCCACCGCGGCGTCAGGGTCGTCCAGGGTCGCGGCGCGTGCCCCAGCGGCGGGTTCACGTGCCCGTTCCACGGGTGGTGCTACGGCCTTGACGGTCGGAACACCCACATCCCAGCGGCGAAGACCTTCGCCGAGCACAACCGGCAGCCCGACGACATCAACCTCATTCCGGTGCGGTGCGAGGTGTGGGGTGGGTGTGCGTGGATCAATCTCGACGACGACGCGCCACCGCTGCGGCAGTGCATCGAGCCCGCCGCGAGCACGCTCGACGCGTGGAAGGTCGAGTCCCTGCGGACCGAGCTGTGGTTCGCGTGCCGGCTCCCGGTGAACTGGAAGCTCGCCGAAGAGGCCTTCGTCGAGATGTATCACGTCGTGCAGACCCATCCCCAACTCGTGATCCCCACACGGTACGGAAGGCGCGACGGTGCGCCGTTCGACCCGGATGCCTTCATCGACGCCGACATTCACTACCTGCGCACGATGAGCGAGGGCATGGCCGGGATGGTGCACGCGAACGACGTGCGCGTCGCCGAGGGGCTCCGAGCCACCAAGCTGCCCGCCGACCCGACGCTGGCGACGGCAACCTGGAACCGAACACTGAACGACGCGGTGGTGAGCTGGCACCGGAGCCGAGGCGCCGACATCCCCGACCTCAACGAGCTCGACGCCCGAGGGCTCAACGAGACCTTCTACCAGTGCTTCCCGCACTACTTCGTGCTGCCGATGTACAGCAGCGCCTCCTCGTATCGCTTTCGCCCGTTGGCGCCGGAGGAGACGCTGATGGAGATCTGGTCGCTCACCCGGTTCCCCGAAGGTGAGGAGCCCGCGAAGCCCACGCCGCCCGAGGTGTGGGAGTGCGACGATCCGCGGTGGCCGCCCATCCCCGCCCAGGACTTCTCGAACCTCCCCCGGCAGCAGAAGGGCCTCCACGCGAGGGGTTTCGAGTACATGCGCCTGTCCAGCGGGCTCGAAGGGCACATCTCGAACTTCGAACGGACGATCGACGGGTACCTCGCCGGTCTTCCCCACGACCGTCTGCTCCCGGCACTGCAGCTGATCAACGTGTCTCCGTTCGACAAGCCGATCCTCGACCTCGGCTTCTGAGCGCGTCTTCCCCGTGAGCCCGTCGTCGAGCTACGTCGCGGTCGTCGAGGGCGTCCGCGCGGCGATGGCCGCGTACGCGCAGGCCCTCGACGACGGCCGAACCGATGACATCGTGGCGACGTTCTGCTCCGACGGCGTCTGTGACATCCCGGGCATGGGCACCCTGACGGGCCACGACGCCCTCCGCGACGCGTACGCCAATTGGACGCCAGTACGGCCGCAGCGCCACCTCGTCCTGAACACCCTCGTCACCGACTGGGACGACGACCAGGCTCACGCCGTCAGCGACGTCGTGTTCCTCCTGCAGGGCGACGCCGGGTGGGGGATCCAGCTGGTGGGCCGATACCACGACGTCCTGCACCGCGGCGACGACGGCAGGTGGCGCTTTCACCGTCGGGCGGCCGAGTTCGTGCGGTAGCGCCGCGGCTCCCAGCGGACGTGGCGCCGCCGGTCGCCGGTCCGCGAAGGATCATCGGGGCCGGCACGTGACGCAACGACACCCTCGACGAGCAGCTCGTCGGAGCGTCGTCATCCACTTCCCTCACACGGCGTGAACTCGAGATGAAGTTCGCTGAGACCGCGCAGTACCCAGGTTGGTTCGTAGCGAAAGCGGCGTGCGTTCGGCGGGCCGTGGTGCTCCTCGGCCAGTCGAATGTCGTGCATCCGCTCCAAGATGCGCTCGAGGCTGATGCGGCCCTCGGCGCGGGCCAGGGGGCCGCCAGGACATGAGTGCTGGCCGCGGCCGAAGGCGATGTGTGCCTGGGCGTTGGGACGGTCGATGTGGAACTCAGCCGGGCACTCAAATCGCCGGGGGTCGCGGTTGGCAGCGCCGTTGAGCAGCATGACGGGAGTGCCCGCAGGGATATCGACGTCGCCGATCGTCGTGGCGCGGCGAGCGAGACGAAAGTCTGCCTTCACCGGACTCTCGATGCGGAGCACTTCCTCGATGAAGGCTGGGATGAGCTTGTTGTCTTGCCGCAATTCCGTCTGGAGGACAGGGTATTCGGCAAGGTGTTTCAACGCGGCGGCGAGCAGACGTGCCGTCGTCTCCTGGCCGGCGGCAAACAAGAACGTGGCCGTCCGCACGACCGCGGTCACCTCGGGAGTGCTCCCGTCCGGGTATGTCGCCAGTGCCAGCTGGGTCAGCACATCGCTGCGGGGCTCGCGCCGTCGATCCTCGATATACCGGGCGAACCAGTCGTCGAGCCACGCGAGGGCATTGAGGTCGGGCTCGGCCTGTTCCCCGGCGCCGATCTCGCCTGGCGTCGCGCTCAGACCGAAGCCGTCTCGGAATCGCTGGTGGTCGCCCTCTGGTACACCGAGCAGATCGGCGACGACCAGCATGGCGAAGGGCTGCGCGTACGCAGTGATGAACTCGCACCTGCCAGCCGCGACGAACTCGTCGAGCTGTTGGTCGGCGAGCCGCCACATGAACGCCTCGTTGTCCTTGAGGCGCTTTGGCGTGATCAGCCGCATCAGCAGCGCTCGCTCGCGGGTATGCCCGGGAGGGTCCATCGTGACCATGTGCTCGTTCATCGGAAGCTGGTGCCGGTAGCCGTCGATGGTCTCGCTCACATCGTCGCCTTCAAGAGCCACGGGGAACGTCGCGAACGGACCGATCACCGAGTTGCACGAGGAGAACGTGTCGATGTCGCGATAGACCTCACACGCTTCGTCGTATCCAGTCACCGCGACCACCCCATGATGGGGCAGCGGAAGCACCGGGCGCATCGAACGCAGCTGCTCGAAGTACGGATACGGGTCCATGATGAGTGACTCGTCGCTGAAGAAGTCAGTCGTCTCCCAGTCCGTCAAACTCTCGTCTCCTTCTCAGCGCCCGAGGTCGCGGGGCTCAACCGCTGCTGTGCAGTCACACAATGCCCTCTTGGCCCTTGCTTAGCATCCCAACCGGCGGCGTGGCAGGCGTCCGGGTGACGAGCACCTCTCCTCGCCGCATCCGCGCCGCCGACTCCAAGACGCGCGCCGAGCTGGTTGACGCCGCCGAGCAACCCCTGGTTGAAGAGGGCTACGCCGCGGTCACCTCGCGGCGAGTCGGCGCCAAGGCGGGCCTCAAGCCACAGCTGGTCCACTACTACTTCCGAACGATGGACGATCTCTTCGTCGAGATGTTCCGGCACCCTTCCCGCGGGCTTCAGCGTGGGCCGCGCTGCGTGCCTTCACCGTCGACGATCCGCATGCCTGCGAGAGCGAAGCGTTGGCCACAGGCCTGGCGGTCGTGTGGCCAACCCAGAAGGACGATTGGGGACGTTTCGTCGTGTTGGCCGATCCGGACGGGCGCTCCGTGGTGCTCGCCAAGATGCGGTCCATGGTGCCGACGTAAGGCGCATCGCCGAGAGCTGCGCCGGGTCGGATGGTCTCGAGTCGAGCGGACGTTGCGACACGTACTTGAGTACGAAACGCTTCGGCCGATCGATGACGATCGCGAGGAGGCCGCGCCCACGCATGTCGTAAACCGCTGCCCCGCGGCACGATCTGCCTGGCGGCGGCATCTCGCGACGCGCCACGCAACGTTGTCTCGACGTTGACACCGATCCATCGCCTGTCTAGAGTCTTGCTCTGCCAGTATTGGCATGAAGTGCCACGCTCGACCGAGGGACGGTGCTGGTTCGACGTCTCGTGCGCGTCGCACGGCCTCGCACGGAGCAGCCGCTTAAGGAAAGGCAGAACTCGGTCGCCGGTGCGCCATGCATTCCGCATCCCGGGGCATGGTGCGGGGGAGGTCAGCGGTCATGCGCGTTGGGCATGAGCGGGCTCGGTGGTTGGCGTGATGGTCACCCGTCGTGGTCGGACTCGATTGATGCTGCTCGCTTCCTTGGGGGTCGCCGCATCGCTGTTCGCCGCGTCGGCCAGCTCCGCCACTGGCACGTCATCGGGGGGGCATCTGGAAGTCAACGTGATGAACGAGCCAGTCCGAGGCGGAGAGCCCGAACTCGCGATCAACGCCGGCAATGCTCAGAACCTGGTAATGGGCCACACGGTTGTCGGCAACACCTACGCCAACAACACGCTGGCGGACTCAATACGGGGTCAGACCGGCGGTCTGCAGGTGAGCTTCGATGGCGGCAAGACCTGGACAGCTGACCGGTCGTTGCACACCAGCGGCTATTCGGAGCCGGCGAACCCGTTCTGGATTGCCAAGGGCCACACTGGGGCTACCGGGCTCAAGGTGGCCACAAACGGCGTCGGGGATCCGGTCGAGGCGAGTGGGCCAGACGGGTCGATCTATGCGGGAGGCGTGATCACCCAAGCCAAGCCTCCGGGTCCTCCGCCCTTCAATTTCACGGTCCCACAGGGCGCGATCGCAGTACTCCGCTCCACCGATGGCGGTCGGACCTTCAGCCCGCTGAGCGCGGTTTTGACCGACCTGGATCTCCAGGGGATGTTCAGTCGGGGGATGCAGCCGATGTCCGAGGGAACGTTCGGTGTCGTCCCGTTCGACCGGCCGTGGATGGTCGTGGACCCGTCCAACGGGGCCGTTTATGTCTCGACGACGGGACATCCGGAGCGCTACGTCGCGGTCTCCCATGACAAGGCTCGAACCTGGGGACGAATCGAGGCGCTCGACTGCGACGAGGCGACGCCACCCGACGCCAACCACGATGTCACGTGCAGCACCTATCCCCAGTCAGGTGACGGCAACATCGCGGCCACCCATGGTGTGCTGGCGGCCGCATACATCTCCAGTGCCGCCCCGGGCGACACGTGTCCCTGCGCGGTGTTCGAAACGAGCACTGATGCCGGAGCCCATTGGAACCGGCATGTCGTCTTCGCCAACCTGGCTACCGGGTCGGATGCCTTCGTTGCCGCCGACCCTTCCCATCCCGGCCGCTTTGCCGTGATGGTTCTGGCCGGGCATCAGGTCTCGGGCGGTCTCGCAGGCCTTCCAGCAAAGCAAAACGTCCCACAGCAAGTCCAAGTGAGCACGACCAGCGACTCGGGCCGCACTTGGTCAAGTCCCACGGCGCTCGGAGACGAACCGGTGGCGCACATCACCAATCGGCCGTGGCTCGCCTACGGCCCAACGGGCGTTCTCGCCGCCCTGTGGCGCAACGCATACCCGCCCTACAACCCATCGTCGTTCTTGGTGCCCGGCACCCAGAACGTCTTCGCCGCCATCTCGCGCAACAATGGAACAACCTTCAGCGCCCCAGTTCAGCTCAACTCCGCGCCGTCACCCCCGCCCGACCCCGCCCAAGAAGCCGAGGATGACGTGTCCTGGGTCGCGGTGACATCGCAATACGTCTATGGGGCGTGGGGTGACTGGCGGCCGACGGCGAAGAACCCGGTAGCGGCCGGATCCTCGCCGGCATCGGGCGAACTCAACTCCTGGATTGCCCGTATTCCCATCGCCAACTTTTGAGGTCAGCAATAGCAGCAGGACGCGGCCAAAGCGCTCAGGAAGTCAGGTGATCGATTTTCACCGATTGGTCGCGGCGGACTCGAGTCATGGTCGGCGCGAACTCGATCTCTGCGATGGCAACGCCGTGGTCTTGGCGTCAGTCGTGCCCAGTCGAGTCGTGCCGTCCTGCGCAACGTGTCCTCGCCGGTCGCCTTAGGTGTGGCGACTTGACGGATGCTGATGCGATCCGAGATCTGGACGCTCTCATTGCGCTCCTGGGTTGAACTCAAGCCGACCGGCGATACCCTGACAGCTAACGCTCACGTCATCCGCCGGACCGGGGGTCCCCCGTGGAGCTGCCGAAGATCATCAGCGTCGACGACCATGTGGTGGAGCCTTCTCATGTCTGGCAGACGTGGCTGCCCGAGAAATACCGGGAGAAGGGACCCCGTGTGGAGCGCAGGCGGTGGGGCGCGTTCCGGCTCAAGCGCGGCGCGAAATACGAGATGGCCGAGGATCCTGAGGGCGAGTGGGGTGACGCCTGGATCTACGAGGACAAGGTCATCTACGTGCAGAAGAAGTTCGTCGCGATCCCGAAGTCGGCGACGCCCGGCGACGACCTGTCGAAGTTCAACAAGACGGTCATGACGATGACCCCGATCACCTATGACGACATGCGGTCCGGCTGCTACGACGCCGAAGAGCGCAAGAAGGACTTCGAGCTCAATGGTGTCGACGGGTCGCTGCCGTTCCCGACGTTCCCGCGGTTCTGCGGCCAGACGTTCGAGGAGGCCGACGACAAGGAGCTCGCGCTGGCCTGCGTGAAGGCCTACAACGACTGGATGGTCGAGGAGTGGTGCGACCCCTCCATCGGCATCAACATCCCGTTGTGCATCATCCCGCTCTGGGACGTGGAGCGCGCGGCCGAAGAGATCGGGCGCAACGCGGCGCGCGGCGTGCGGGCGGTGTGCTTCTCCGAGCTCCCGACGCGGCTCGACCTGCCGAGTATCCACACCGGCTACTGGGATCCCATGTTCGCGGTGTGCAATGACACCGGCACGACCGTGTGCATGCACGTGGGCTCGTCGTCGACCGACCCGTTCTCATCGGCGGATGCGCCCCCGGGCGTGACGAGCATGGTCGGGTTCAACAACTCGATGGCCTCACTGGGTGATTATCTCTTCGGCGGGAAGATGGCGCAGTTCCCAAAGCTGAAGATCGCGTACTCCGAAGGCCAAATCGGGTGGTTGCCGTACGCTCTCGAGCGGGCCGACACCGTGTGGGAGGAGCACAACGCCTGGCAGCACTCCAAGCGCCTGTGCCCCGAGCCGCCGTCGACCTATTACTACAACCGCGTGTTCGGCTGCTTCACGTGGGACCGTCACGGCGTGAAGTCGCTCGACGAGACCGGTGAGAACAACATCTGCTTCGAGACCGACTATCCGCATACCGACACGACGTGGCCGAACTCGAAGGAGTACTGCGAGAAGATGCTTGCCGGCGTCGACGATGAGCAGAAGTACAAGATCGTTCGCGGCAACGCGATCCGGATGCTGGAGCTCGACCGCGTCTGAGCGATGGAGGTCTGACGCAGTGCATCACGCGCCACGAACTGCGTCACACGACCGGCGAAGCAGCTGATCTCGCGGTTGGACCTCACGATCGGTCGCGGGACCTTCTCAATCTTGCCTCGGCCCCGACTGCCGCCGTATGGGCATTCGTGTCATAGTTGTGGCGTCAATTCTTGGTCGTGATGGGGGTCCTCGATGGGGCTGTTGGACGGCAAGGTCGCGGCAATCACGGGGGCCGGGTCGGGGATGGCGAAGGCGTCGGTGGCAGTTTTCGTGCGCGAGGGCGCAAAGGTCGTCGCAGCTGACATCAGTGGCAGCGAGAAGGACACCGCGGCCGAAGTGGGCGAGGGCGTGTTGCCCGTCCACTGCGACGTCACGAACGAAGCCGACGTCGAGGCGATGATCCGGTCGGCCGTTGAGGAGTTCGGCCGGATCGACGCCGTGCTCAACGTGGCCGGTATCGCCGAGGGCGTGATGCTGACCGATGTGACGATGGATCACTACGACCGCACGATGGACATCGACCTGCGCGGCGTGCTCCTCGGGATGAAGCACGGTATCCGGGCCATGCTCGCTGGCGGCAACGGCGGCGCCATCGTCAACTGGTCGTCGATCGGTGGCCTCAACGCATCGATCGCAACGAGTGTGTACGGCGCCGCCAAGGCCGGCGTGATCTCTCTGACGAAGTCGGGGGCGCTCGAATACGCCCGCAAGGGCATCCGCGTCAACGCGATATGTCCCGGATACATCAAGACGGAGATCATGGGCGCGACGCTCGAACAGTTCCCGGGCGCCGCGGAGAACACGCCGCTCAAGCGCCTGGGTCAGCCGCACGAGGTCGCCGAGGTCGCCGCGTTCCTGGCCTCGGACCGTGCGTCGTTCGTCACGGGCGCGATCATCCCGGTCGATGGCGGTCGCTCGGTGCAGATCGTGTGAACGCGGGCCGTTATGTCGGTGGGCGCGTCCATCGGCGGGAGGACCCGCGGCTGCTCACCGGCCGAGGCGAGTTCGTCGATGACATCGTATTGCCGGGCATGCTGCACGCGACTTTCGTGCGCAGCCCCTTCGCTCGGGCGGCGATACGCGGAATCGAGACTTCGGCCGCGCTCGCGGCGCCAGGCGTGCACTTCGTGTTCACGGCGACCGATCTCAACCAAGATGTCAAAGAACAATGGCACTCGTCGATGGGTCCGTCGAGCCCCGAGACACCTCGCCCGCCACTCGCCGAGGGCGAGGTGCGCTTCGTCGGTGACCCGATCGCGCTCGTCGTAGCCGACAGCGCCGCGCTCGCCGAAGACGCGACGGAGCTGGTCGACGTCGACTACGAGCCGCTTCCGGCCGTCGTTGACTACATGACTGCAGGGCACGCCGACGTGCTCGTCCACGCGAGCCATGGGTCCAACGTGATCGGCAAGGTCATTGGGCAGCCCGAGTCGGCTCTCGCCGATGTCTTCGCCGCCGCCGCACACGTTGTAAGCGAGACGATCTACCAGCAGGCCTGCGCGGCTGCCCCGATTGAAGGTCGCGGTCTGATCGTCAACTATTCGCGAGCGACCGGCGACCTGACGATCCATGCCGCGACGCAAGCGCCGCACGAGGTGCGGCTGTTCTGCTCGCGCCTGCTCGGCATCCCGGAGCACCGCGTCCGGGTGGTCATGCGCGACACCGGCGGCGGCTTCGGTCAGAAGGTCATGGTGCAGCGCGACGAGATGTGCGTGATGCTCGCGGCGCCGAAAGTCGGCGCGCCGCTCAAATGGGTGGAGGATCGCCGCGAGAACCTCCTTGCGGCGGGCAAGTCGCGACACGAGCACGGGACCGCGACAATGGCGTTCGACGTCGATGGGTCGATCCAAGGCGCGTTCCTCGACTTCGTCTCGGACTGTGGTGCCTACCCGACGCCGTGGCCGGTGATGACCGCCGCGGCGGTCGGCATGCTGTTTCCCGGTCCGTATCGCGTTCCATGCGCCGGCTTCTCGACCGAGACGATCTACACGAACACCGTCGGCCGGGCGGCGTATCGCGGTCCGTGGCAGTTCGAGTCGCTCGCCCGCGAGGTGTTGCTCGACATCGCGGCGCGTCGCCTGGGTATCGATCCCGTCGAGCTGCGGCGACGCAACCTGCTGCATCGCGACGAGCTGCCGTACCGCAATCCCAACGGGATGACCTACGACAGCATCTCCCCGCTCGAGACGCTCGAACAGGCGCTCGCGATCCTCGACTATGACGCGTTCAGAGCCGAGCAGACCGTGGCGCGGAAGGCCGGCCGTTACCTCGGGGTGGGGACGGCGAGCTACGTCGAGCCGTCGACCCCGGGCTACGGCGCGTACGCGACGGAGGCGGCGACTATCCGCATCGAGCCATCGGGAATGGTGAACGTGCTACATCGCAGGTGGCTCGACGGGCAACAGCCTCGAGACCACCGTCGTGCAGCTCACTGCGGATGCGCTGGGCATGCGCATCCAGGACGTTCGCACCATCCAGGGCGACACCGCCTTGACAGGCTTCGGCGCGGGCACCGCTGGCAGCCGCAGCGGGTCCATGACAGCGGGCGCGATCCGCGAGACGGCCGCGATCCTGCGCGAGCGCATCCGCGCTATCGCCGCCCACCAGCTCGAAGCTGCGGTCGACGATGTCGAGCTCGCCGAGAGCCGCGCGCACGTCCGCGGCACACCCTCGATCGGCATCTCGGTCGCGGAGATCGCCGCACTCGCCTACTTCGAGCCGCACGCCCTGCCGTCGGACGTTCCGGCCGGGCTCGAGGCGAGCGCTCGGTACACAGCAACCACGGCGTCGATCTGGGTCAACGCCACGCACGTTTGCACATGCGAGGTCGACGTCGAGACCGGTCAGCGTGACGCTCTTGCGCTACATCGTCAGCGAGGACTGCGGCCCGATGATCAACCCGAACGTCGTGGAGGGCCAGATCGCCGGTGGAGTCGCGCAGGGCATCGGCGGCGTGCTCTACGAGCACCTTGCGTACGACGATGACGGCAACCCCCTCGCGGCGACGTTCATGGACTACCTCGTGCCCAGCGCTGCCGAGATACCGGCGATCGAGTACGGACACATCGAGACGCCCAGCCCGGGCCCCGGCGGCTACAAGGGCGTCGGCGAGGGAGGCGCCATCGGCGCTCCACCGGCCGTCGTGAACGCAGTCGCCGACGCGCTCGCGCCGTTCGGCGTGACCATCACGCGCCTGCCGGTGTCGCCGGCGCGCATCGCGGCGCTCCTACGGGAAGGCGCCCATGACTGACCTCTCCTACGACCCTTACGAGGCGATCAGCGCCCCGGACCCGTACCCGCTGTACCGGCGGCTGCGCGACGAAATGCCGCTCTACTACAACGAGAGGTACGACTTCTACGCGGTCAGTCGCTATGAGGACTGCGAGCGCGGGCTCGTCGACGCCAAGCGCTACATCTCCGGACGCGGCGGCGTCCTCGAGCTCATCAAGGCGAACATTGCAATGCCGCCCGGAACCCTGATCTTCGAGGATCCGCCTGCGCACACGGTACACCGGAGCCTACTCTCGCGGGTCTTCACGCCGAGGCACGTCGCCGCGCTCGAGCCGCAGATCCGCGCGTTCTGCGCGCAGAGTCTGGATCAGCTCGCCGACCGGGGTGAGTTCGACCTCATCGCCGACTTTGGCGCCCAGATGCCGATGCGCGTGGTCGGGATGCTGTTCGGGATTCCCGACGAGGAGCAGGAGGCGATCCGGGAAGGAGCAGACGCGAACCTCCGCACCGAAGTGGGCCAGCCGATGCAGGTCGCGCAGGACACGACGTTCGGCAGTGAGATGTTCGCCGACTACATCGACTGGCGCATCGAGCACCCCTCCGACGACCTCATGACCGAGCTGCTACACACAGAGTTCGAGGACGAGACCGGCACCACGCGAACACTGAGCCGCGACGAAGCGCTCCTGTACACCACAGTCGTGGCGGGTGCCGGCAACGAGACGACCACGCGCCTGATCGGATGGGCCGGCAAGCTGCTCGCCGAGCACCCGGACCAACGGTGCGAGCTCGTCGAGGTCCGCTCGCTGATCTCGAACGCGATCGAGGAGCTGTTGCGCTACGAGGCGCCGGGCCCGCAGATCGGCCGCTACGTGCCGCAGGACGTCGAGGTCCACGGCCAGACCGTCCCCGCTGGGAGCGCCATGCTGTTCGTTGTCGGCGCGGCGAACCGCGACGAACGCCGATACGAAGAGCCTGATCGCTTCGACATCCATCGCACCATTGGCCAGCACCTCGCGTTCGGTTACGGCATCCACTTCTGCCTCGGCGCAGCGCTCGCCCGTCTCGAAGGCCGGATCGCGCTCGACGAGCTGCTCAGCCGGTTCCCGGTGTGGGAGGTCGACCTGGCCCGTGCCCGCATCGCACCCACGTCCACGGTGCGTGGCTTTGAGACGCTCCCCGTAACTCTGCCGTGACGACCACGCCCACGCCTACGCCCGCGCGACGCCGCTACGACAGCACGCTGCGTCGCGCGCGCCGCGCAGACGCGTGAGCGAATCGTTAAGGCAGGTGCCGAACTGCTCCGCGGCTCATCTATTCGCAATTGGCAGGCCGTGACGATCCGCGCCGTGGCGCAGCGCGCCGGCGTGAACGAGCGAACGGTGTACCGACACTTCGTCAACGAGCGCGCGCTACGCGACGCGGTGATGCAGCGCCTCGAAGTGGACGCGGGCATCGACCTGGGACAGATGCGCCTGGCGGACATCGCAGATGTCACGGCCCATATTTTCCGACACGTATCGGCGTACCCTCTCGACACGCGACCGCCGCTGGATCCAACACTGGTCGAAGCGAATCGGCGTCAGCACGACGCGCTGCTCGCGGCGGTGGCCGATCATGCGATGAACTGGCCCTCAGCTGACCGAGTGATCGCGGCCGCAATGTTCGACGTGCTGTGGGCAGTCGCGTCATACGAACGGCTCATCGTCGACTGGGAACTCGACCCAGAGCAGGCGATCCGCGGCCTGACCTGGGTGATCCAGGTGGTTGAGCAAGCCATCCGCGAGGGTCGCCGGCCGCCGGCGAAAGAAGGGAACCGTGATGGCACGTAGACACGAGCCTCTTCGATGACCTTGCGATTGCCGGGTCATGGTAAACGGCCACGCTCTTCGACTTCTAGCGTCCGGACTGCACATTCGGGCCCTCGCCATCACTGGTCGCCCAATCCGAGTACGTCGATGTGGGAACCCTTGGGCACGGAGTGACTGGGTGGGCGGCGACTTGATGGCATCGTGATGGGATGAGGGCCGCACTGGCTCTCGCTGCCCAGGCTCGCCCTTCCCGGCTCCGGGGCACGCCCGTGCATACCAGTATGGTATGCTCTTCGGTATGCCGACAGAACAGATCGCGGTCCGCTTGCCCGAGGAGTTGCTCGAGCGGGTCGACGAGCTGGTTGAAGCGGGCGTGTACGAAAGTCGAGCCGCCGCGGTGCGGGCTGGCCTCGAGGTCCTTGCCGACCTTGCGCGCCGCCGTGCACTCGACGACGCAATCATCGATGGGTATCGACGCGTGCCACCCACGCCTGTGGAACGAGCATCGGCGCTGGCGTCTCTCCATGATGCGATAGCAGAGGAGCCCTGGTGAGCGAACCTCAGCGCGGTGAGGTGTGGTGGGCCGAAGTGGCGGACGCTGGACGGCGTCCGTTTCTCGTGTTGACCCGCACGCGCGCCATCTCTGTCTTGCACTCTGTGCTTGCGGCGCCCCTCACTCGCACGGTCCGCGGCATTCCCACCGAACTGTCGCTCAGCCCTGAAGACGGCGTGCCAACGGAATGCGCCGCAAACTTCGACAACATCCGCGCCATCCCGAAAGACCACCTCACGGAGCGAGTCTGCCGTCTCGATCCGCTTCGGATGCTCGAGGCATGCGCAGCACTGCGAACTGCTGTCGACTGCTGAACCGCGATCGCGCACGACCCAGGTGTGAGGGAGAGCTGGCCGGGCAGCAACGGCATGCCCGTAGCTGCAGCCGAGGGGCATCGTCGGCAGGACGAGCGCTCTCGCCGATGGTGATCCCGACGCCGACCTCGCGGCACGAGCCATGCGGTGGCGCGAGCGCCGGCTCGACCGTCCGATCGAGGAGCTCCGCCTCTGGCGCATGGGACCCAGTCCGAAGGGCCACGTCCCGAGGCGGATCGCCTCAGCGTCAGCTGGCTAGGAGTCGCGCCATCGGCAGGTAGATGGACGGCTGCATGGCATAGCCGTGCAGCACGACGATGGTGGGACCCTCCCCGACCGCGAGGTAGTCGAGCGGGCGAGCACCGCCGGAAGCCATCGGTGGCACACCGTACCGTCGCATCGCGTGGGGGAGGACCGAGCGTGCGAGGAGATCGGATCGACCCGCTGCTCGTTCCTACGTCGTCGGGCTGTCCGTCAGCGGAAGAGCTCCGCTCGCAAGCAGGTCAACGGGATCCTGCATCTGCACCATGCCGAGGTATCCACCGCCTCGGCTGATCCCGTCGTGCAGCGCGTAGCCGAGGAGCTCCTGGGCGCGGCGGGGCAGCGTCGCCGCATATAGAGGTGGTGCGGACAAGTAGTTGTTCTCCTCAGTGCGGAGCCAGCCGAGGCAGTAGCTCAGGTGCGCGCCCCGCCGGGGCGTGGTTGTCGTGTTGGCGCCGCCCCCGTGGATCGTCCCGCCGAGGTAGACGACAGCGGATCCAGCAGCCATCTCGGCGTAAGCGATCTGCTCGGGTTTCGGCGGCGGCTGGCGCGTCTGCTCGGCCGGCGAGAGCTGGCGGTCGGACCATCGGTGACTGCCAGGCACGATGCGGGTATCGCCGTTCTCGCGCGTGAAGTCGACGAAGGCGATCACGGACGCGAGCTGCAGCTCGGGTGCAGGCTTGGGGAGGTCGCTCCATACGGCCTCGTCCCGGTGGAGCCATTGCTCGCCGGCGCCCGGACCCCGCTGCAGCAGATGCCCGAGGTTGAGTTGATAGCGCGCGCGCAGGAAGGCAACAGGACACGATCGCAGAGCGCGAGGAGGACAGAGTTGCACATCACCTCCGTAGCGAACGTCCGCGAGATCCCTGGGACGCCGGTGACCTGCCTGGTCTGTGGGCCGTGGAACGCCGACATGATCGGGTTGAACAGGGGCTCGTCGGGATCGGCCGCCGCGACCGCGGCCTCGACCTCGTCGTTCACACAGGCCACGACCTCGTCGTTCAAGAGTCCATCGATGATCACGCCGCCGTCGCGCTCGAGCACGGCGTAGATGTCATCTGGGTCCGCGATCGAGTCGACATAGTCCAGCACGGCCGTCATAATCGACTCTCCCATCAGGTATCACCACCTCGCTTCGACGAGTCACGCGTCGCGTCAGGTCGCAACCGCGGGCGAGGTGCTGATCGGCGTGGTACACGCCGTGCGTCGATCCGCACCAACGCCTGCTCCGAGCCGGGTTCAGGCGTCGGCACGTCCCGGATGTGCGGCCCTCCGTCCTCGAGGCGCACGGCTCTCATGGGATCCCTCCGCTGCTCGCCCCTCCGTGTTCTAGCGCGCTCGGCGACGGATGACTCGCGGTTCGAGGGCGGACGCGAGCTCCGCGGGCAATCCAAGGTCACATCTAGCCGTTCCTGGGCAGCTCAGAGAACGGAACTCGACTCAGGTCACCGGGTTCCTTTGGCAGTCCGAGCACTCGCTCTCCGATGATGTTGCGTTGGATCTGGTCCGTCCCACCAAAGATCGGGAGAGCCTGGGCAGCGAGCGCCTGGGTTGTAACGACCAACGATGACGCCGTCCCGGTCGCCGCCGTCAGACGGTCCCGCTGTGCTTCGTCGTAGGCGTGCAGCATGCCCGTCGCGCCGAGAAGGCGGAGGCCGAGATCTCGATTGAGCCGGAGAATGTCAGCCATGGCCAACTTCGTGAAGTTGGCGAGACCGGGAATGTCGCCTCCGGCAGCGCGGACAGCCTTGTGGCGAAGGGTGTTCATCCGAGTGAGCTCACCCAGGATGTGCATCTGGGCCAGCCCTTGGCGCACGACGGGGTCCTCCGACACACCCCGGCTGCGGGCCAACTCGATGTACGAAGACGCCGGGGATTGGCGTCGTTCCTCGTGCGTCGCGCTGTGCAGTGACGATCGCACCTTAGGGGACGGGGCCAGGTCGCCCGCCCGGCGCCCGCGATCGTGCGTGACGGTTCCGGGATGCGCCAAGGCGCTTGGGCGCGCCCCCGCACCCCCTGAGCCCATCCCCGTCCTCTCGTACAGCAAGGTGGTGTTCGCCACCGTCCACCCGTAGTTGGCGTCTCCGATACGCGCGTCGTCCTCGACGACCGCGTCGGTCATGAAGACTTCGCTGAAGAGGGTTCTCCCCGTCATCTCCCGCAGCGGGCGCACCTCGACGCCCCCCTGGTGCATGTCGAGCGCGAACCACGTGATCCCCTGGTGTTTCGGGGAATCCGGATCGGTTCTGGCCAGGAGCATCCCGAGGTCCGCGAGGTGACCCCCGGATGTCCAGACCTTCTGGCCATTGACCACCCAGGTCCCTCCATCGCGGACGGCGCGCGTCGTGAGCCCGGCGAGGTCGGACCCGGCGCCAGGCTCACTGAAGAGCTGGCACCACGCCCTGCGTCCCGTCACGATGTCGGGGACGAAGCGCTCGACCTGTTCGCGAGTGCCGTGCGTTGCAATGGTGGGAGCGGCGAGGAGGAGGCCCAGACCCACGGGCGGGCCGAGGGCACCGAAGGCGGCGATCGTTCGCTGCACCGCCAAGGCATCACCTTGGGTCATGCCGCGCCCGTACGACTCCGGGGGAAGGATCGGTTGGGACCAGCCGGCCATGCCGAGGCGGTCCCACCACTCCGCCACGGTCAGGTCAGGGTCCCAGTTGTCGCTCAGCCAGTCATGCAGCTCGTCGAGCTCGCTCCGTCGGCCCGTGTCGGCTCGGTCGAGCACACTCATAGCATTGCCTCCCCTTTGTCGATGGACCGTGACGCGTCCACCGACGCTCGGAACCGCGCACGAAGCACACGCTTGTAGAGCTTTCCGTTGTCCTGACGGGGGAGCGCGTCGATGAACTCGACGGCGCGCGGGCACTTGTAGTGTGCGATTCGCGTCCGGCAGAACTCGGTGAGATCGCAGGCGAGGGCATCGCTCGGGGAGATGCCCGCCCGCAGCTCAACCACCGACACGACGGACTCCCCCCACTCTTCGTCGGGGACGCCGATCGTCGCGACGTCCGCCACCGATGGGTGCTCGAGGAGCACCGCATCGACCTCCGCTGGATAGACGTTCACACCACCCGAGACGATCAGGTCGGCACTTCGGTCGGTGAGGTACAAGAAGCCTTCCTCGTCGACGTAGCCGACGTCACCGAGCGTGAAGTAGTCCCCCCGGAAGGTCGATTGTGTCTTCTCCTCGTCGTGAAAGTAGGAGAAGCGGCCCGATCGAGGGGCTTGCAGGTACACCAACCCCACCTCGCCGGGTGGCAGCGGAGTGCCCTGTTCGTCGCCGATCAGGACCTGTTCCCGGGTGAGCGGCCGCCCCACCGTCCCGGGATGGGCCATCCATGTCGCGGAGTCCACGAAGCTCCCGACGCCTTCGGTCGCGGCGTAGTACTCCCAGATGATCGGACCGAACCACTCGATCATCCGCTCCTTCACCGCGATGGGACACGGCGCGGCGCCGTGGATGATGTGGCGAAGCGAGCTGACGTCGAACTCTTCCCGGGTCTCTCGGGGCAGGCTCAGCAGGCGGTGGAACATGGTCGGCACCATGTGCGTGTGGGTGACTTCGCACTCGTCGACGAGTCGGAGCGCGTGCTCGGCGTCCCAGTTCGACATGAGCACCACCGTGGCGCCCCACGACAGCGGCATCGCAAACGAGAAGGCCAGCGGTGCGGCGTGATACAGCGGACCCGTGCACAAATGGACATCTCCGCCGTCTGCGTTGTACCCGCCCAGGTTGATGCCCGCGATGCTCGACGGGGCGCTCGGGGGTCGGTGGACGCCCTTCGGCCTTCCCGTCGTCCCCGAGGTGTAGAGCATCATGCCGCCCGGCGTGGGGTCGTCGATGGGATCGGCGTCTCGTCCGCCCACCAGCTCCTCATACCCCAGGTAGCCGCGGATGGGCTCGTTGACGGCGATCCCGACGCCGCAGCGCGGTGCCCCGAGCCGAGCGTTCGCCGCCGCCTCGATGGACCCGTCAGCGATCAGGACCTTCGCTTCGCAGTCGTCGACGATGTAGGCGATCTCGTCGGTCGTGAGGTGCCAGTTGATCGGCGTCAGCCGAAACCCTGCTCGCTGGCACGCGAAGTAAACCTCGGCGAACTCAGGACGATTGCCGCAGACGAGACCCACTGCATCGCCGGCCTCGAGGCCCTGCGCACGCAGCGCGCGGACCAGACGATTGGCCGCCGCGTCCAACTCGGCGAAGGTTCGCGTGCCCTCCGCGCACACGATCGCGTTGGCGTCGGGCCGCGACGCCGCCCAGGCGGTGATGCTCGGCATCTACTCCCCCTCGTCAGGCTGAAAGAGCGGCAGGTTCCGGCCGTCGGAGAGCTCCTCCCAGGTAATCGCGACTCGCATGCCCACCGCCACGTCGTCCGGCGCCACGTTCACCACGTTGCTGAGGAGGCGGACGCCTTCGTCGAGGTCGACCAGCGCGACCGCGTAGGGCGCCATGTCAGCCATGCGCGGATTCTGCGGCTTGTGCTCGACCGTCACGGAATAGACGGTCCCGCGCCCCGGGCTTTCCCGCCACTCCAGCCTCGTGCCGAAGCACGAGGGACAGTCGGCACGAGGGTAGAAGACCGCCGTCTGACAGTCCACGCACCACTGCACGAGCAGACGCTTCGCCCTCGTGGCCTCCCAGAAGGGAACGGTCAGGCGCGAAACCGGCGGCTCGAGTCGGATCGGATCGCTCACGTGACCGCCTCGGTACCCAGGACCAGCGTCGACATGCACGAAAGCACCAAGCCCGCGCCGTGGGCCACGGCGAGCTCTGCGCCCTCGACCTGGCGCGGCCCGCACTCGCCACGCAGCTGGCGCACTGCCTCGACGATCAGGAACATGCCGTACATGCCGGGGTGCGTATAGGACAGGCCGCCACCGTTGGTGTTCATCGGCAGCGAGCCACCCGGGCCGGTCTTGCCGTCCTCGACGAACGGCCCTCCCTCACCTTTCGCGCAGAACCCAAGATCTTCGAGGTGGAGCAGTGCGGTGATGGTGAAGCTGTCGTAGCCCATCAACACGTCGATGTCGCCGGGCCGTACCCCGGCCATCGCGAAGGCGTTCGCACCCGAGACGACACCGGGTGTCGTCGTGAGGTCCGGCATCTGGGAGATCATCACGTGGTCATGACAGGTGCCCGCGCCGAGGACGTAGATCGGCGGCTTGCGCAAGGTCGACGCCACTGCCGCCGAGGTCATCACGAACGCCCCGGCGCCGTCGGTGACCAGGCAGCTGTCGAGTCGGTGCAGTGGCGACGACTCCATCGGTGAAGCCACGACGTCGTGGATCGTGATCGGTGCCTGGTATCGCGCGCGGTCGTTCAAGCTCGCCCACTGCCTCGTGCTCACAGCGATCTGCGCGAGATGCTCGGACGTCGTGCCGAACTCGAACATGTGACGAGTCGCGGCGAGCGCATACGGGCCCATGGGCTGCCGCAGGCCGTACGGCAGCTCCCACTCCAGGGCTTCCCCGCTCGGGATCCTTCGTCCCGAGCCTCCCGATCCAGCGCGCCGGTTCCGATCGCTTCGAGGCGTATTCGCGTACACGCTCACCACGACGTCGCACACGCCAGCCGCGATCGCGGCCGCGGCGTGCTCGGCGTGGACTTCGAAGCTCGACCCGCCCGTGTTCGTCGAGTCCGTGAAGCGGGGATGAACCCCGAGGTACTCGGCGAGTTGCATGGATGAGCCGGGGTGACACAGACCGTCCACGTCTGTGAGCGTCAGGCCAGCGTCGTTCAGGGCGGCGCGGATGACGGCCGCTTCCAGCTCTCGGCCGTGGAGATCGAGCTCGCCCGTCGGTGAGACCTCGTCGTGGACCCCAACGAACGCAGCCGCCCCGCGGAGGGTCCGATCAACCGCTGAGGTCATCGTGCTGACGCGGCTCGCTGAAAAGCGATGGCCTCGAGACGGAGTCGCATGGCCTACGCGCCGGGCGATGCCGGGGCGGACCCCGCCATCGTTGCGTTCGGCGCAGCCTGTGCGACGAGTCGTGGGATGACGTCTCCCAGGACAGCCGGATCCCATCGCTGCCCCTGCGACACGCCCGGCCCGGCTCTCCAACCTTCTGCGACGCTGATACGACCGCCACTGACATTGAAGACCCGGCCGGTGATTCCGGCAGATTCCGCGCTTCCGAGCCACACCACCAGCGGAGCGATGTTCTCCGGGGATCGGGGATCGAATCCCTCGCCCGCCGGCTTGTCGTTGGCAGACGCGGGTCGAAGCGGAATCGTCATGCGAGTCGCCGCGCCGGGCGCGATCGCGTTGACGGTCACGCCGTAGTGGGCCAACTCCAAGGCGGCGATGATAGTCATGGCGGCGATGCCCGCCTTGGCCGCGCCGTAGTTGGTTTGCCCCGCGTTCCCGTAGATCCCCGATGCCGACGTCGTGTTGATGATACGCGCGTCGACGTGCTCACCTGCTTTCGACAGCTCCCGCCAGTGCTCCGCCGCGAAGTGCGTCGGACCGAAGGTGCCTCGCAGATGAACTCGAATCACCGCGTCCCACTCATCGAACGTCATGTTCACGAGCATCCGGTCTCGCAGGATCCCGGCGTTGTTCACCAAGACATCGAGCCGTCCGAACTCGCTGAGTGCCGTGTCGACCAATCGCTTGGCGCCCTCCTCACCAGAGACATCGTCGCCGTTCACCACGGCGTCGCCGCCGAGGCTGCGGATCTGCTCGACCACCTCGTTGGCCGGCCCGATCGACGTACCGGACCCATCAACCTCGGCGCCGAGATCGTTGACGACGACCGCGGCACCTTGACGGGCGAACTCGAGCGCGTGCTCTCTTCCAATTCCGTTGCCGGCCCCCGTCACGATCACGACGCGGTCCCTGCAGATCTGACTCATGCCACCCCGCTTCGGGTCGTCACGTGGAGAATAGGACCGATCTGTCGATCCGCGCCCGCGCGTCGCAGCACAGATCGTCCGGCGAGAACGCCGGGCCGGTCATCCCGCCAGGATGCGCACGCGCACCGGGTCCCACCGACAACTGCCTCAAGCCACCGCTCTGCAGGGCAGACGCGGTTCGTCGGTATGTGATTGCAAGGGGTTGACATCAGGTCTGCCGACTGACGGGGCCGCCATCGGTCCTGCCTGATGGGATTGTCGATCACGGCCGTCCTCTTCGACTCAACCGTCAGGACTGCAAACTAGGTCCCTCGTGATCACCTCTCGCCCGATCGAACCGCGGAATAGAGGGCATCACATGCGCTCGAGTGACTTCTTGTGCATCGACTTGATGGGATCGTGATGGGATCGGCTCATTCGCATCCGAAGCGCTGGGTGGCGGCCGCGGCGCTCGACGGAGACTTTACGCACGCTCATTTGTCGACCGTGGAGCGCGCGGACAACAGCCCAACCGTGGCGTCGATCAGGTCGCTGACAAACATCTGATCGTCGGGCACCAGGTTCTCGTCCCGGCTCAAGGCGGCTTGCCGATCTGCGAGCGCATGCACTGCCAAACTCATGGCCATCGCGACGCGGTTCCAGCGGATCCGCGGTGCGAGGTGGTCCAAGTGTCGGTCCAGCTCCCTCTTCAGCAACTCGACCGACAGTCCAAAGTCCTCGTCGAGCGATCCGAAGACGCGACCGAGGTCGGTGGGGTGGGCACTTAGCTGGGCGAGGAATCGAACGTAGTAGGAGCCGGGCGGCTCGTCTTGGGCAAAGGGAAGGACGACGGCCTCGACCACACCGCGCAGGTCTCCACGCTCGTCGTCGCGGAGTGCCTGGAGCATCTCGATGCGTCGAGCGTTGAAGTGGCCAGCGCGGAACTCGACGATTGCCCGAAGGAGTCCCTCCTTTGAGCCGAAGTGGTACTGGACCGCCGCCGGGTTCTTGTGGCCCGCGGCCGCGACGATCTGGCGCAGCGAGACGGCCGTGATGCCGCGCTCGGCGAAGAGCCGCTCTGCGGTGCGGACGAGGTGCTCGGGGGTTCGCTGACGGGTCAGGGTTGACAGCGTCTCTGACACGTGTCGTACTCTACAACGACTGTTGTAACAGTTGGCGGTGCACGGTGGTGGGTGGCGAGCCGGCCTACTGCAGGGGGGTGCGGTTGGCATGCTGCTTTCGACGGGTACGGGTCAGAGTTGGCCGGGACGGTGGGCAGGTCGGTGCGCGGCGTGTGTCGGGGTCGCGGCGTTGGTTGCCATTGGCGTGCGGCCCGCGGGTGCCCAGGCCGGGGCACCCCGACAAGAGGTCGGGATCTCAGCCACTGAGATCCGGGTCGGCGTAATCGCGGATGTGGGCAACCCGGTCTCGCCCGGCCTTGAGCAGGGACCGGTCGACGCTGTGGAGGGCTTCGCCCGTTACGTGAACGCGTCCGGTGGCATCGCAGGGCGCCAGCTCGTCGTCGACGTCTACGACTCGAAGGCGAACCCGAACGAGACTCGCAATTCGATCATCGCGGCGTGCATGAGGGACTTCGCGCTCGTCGGAACCGCGGCCAACTTCGTGAACAACGTCGACGATTTGGTTGGGTGTCCTGACTCGACCGGGCGGCCGACCGGCCTTCCCGACATTCCCGTCGTGACGACCGACGTCGTGCACAAGTGCTCGCCCGTGTCGTTCCCGGTCATCGCCCCCGAACTCGACTGCTCGACGAAGTCAGAGCCGCTGCAGACGTACCGGACGCGCCAAGGTTCGACCTTGTGGCTGCTGCAGCACGTCAGCCGAGATCTCCACGGGATCTTTCCCCTTCCGGCCGATCTGCAGTCGACGAAGAACACCGTGTTGGCGAGTGACCGTGCGACCGAGTCTCTGGGCATCAAGTCGGATGGGGAGCTCGACATCTCGGCGGTCGCGCCCCAGAGCGCGTACACGCCACTGATCCAGGTCATGAAGACCAAGCATTCGAACTACGCCCGGGTCGGCATCGGATACACCGCGGTCGTCGAGCTCCTCCGCGAGGCGAAGCTCCAGGGCCTTCAGGGGGTCAAGGCGTGGGACTGCCCACTGTCGTGCTACACGCCACAGTTTCTGGTCCAGGGGGGCGCGGCGGTCGAGGGCACATACGTGACGATCTTCTTCCTTCCCTTCTCGGAGCAGGGGTACAACGCCGAGCTGGCGCGGTTCCTGCGATACACCGGCACAGCCCACGCCGACACGTTCGCGGCGGAGGCCTGGGCGTCCGCCGTGCTTTTCCGCCAAGCCGTCGATGCCATCGTCAAGCGAGACGGCGCTACCAGCCTCACGCGGGCTGCGCTGCTCGCTCAAATCAAGGCGACGAACGGCTTCGACGCGAACGGCATGATCGGTCGCACCGATGTGGGCGCGAAACAGGTGAGCCCGTGCTACGTGCTGATGCAGGTGCGCCATGGACAGTTCGTCCGGGTCCACCCGAGCCAGCCCGGCACGTTTGATTGCACGCCGAGCAACGTGCGCAGCGTCAAGCTCAACCTCTTGGGCTAGGAGCCTCATCGACATGCACATCGGAACGACGATCGCCGAGTCGACGCCGGCCTTCGCCGAGCCGACGCGTCCGCCCAGCGGCGCGCCGAACGTCGTCATCATCGTGCTCGATGACGTGGGGTTCGCGCAGCTCGGCTGCTACGGGTCGGACATTGAGAGCCCCGCGATCGACGGGCTCGCCGAGACTGGCCTCCGGTTCAACCGGTTCCACGTCACAGCATTGTGCTCACCAACCCGGGCGTGCGTGCTGACGGGCCGCAACCATCACGCCGTCGGCATGGGGCTCGTGCCCGAAGTGCCGATGGGCTTTCCGGGGTATACAGGCCGCGTTCCCCCGCGGGCCGGCACGCTCGCCGCGCATTCTGCGCGAACCGCGGCTACAGCACGTTTGCCGTCGGGAAGTGGCACCTCACGCCACGCTGGGAGATGACCGCGTCCGGGCCGTTTGACCGATGGCCATTGGGGCTAGGGTTCGAACGGTTCTACGGCTTCCTCGGCGCCGACACCAACCAGTGGGCCCCCGAACTGCTCGCCTGCGACAACCATCTGATCGAGCCGCCCCGATCACCCCAGGCTGGTTACCACCTCACGGAAGATCTCGCCGACCAGGCGATTCGGATGGTCCGCGATCAGCAGCAGACCACGCCGACCAAGCCCTTCTTCTTGTACTTCGCCACTGGCGCCATGCACGCGCCACATCACGCCCCACCCGCTTCCATCGAGGAATATCGCGGCCGCTTCGACGACGGATGGGACGTCTGGCGAAGCCGCGTCATGGAACGCCAACTCACGACCGGCGTCGTCCCTCCAGGTACGGACCCGAGTCGGCGACCGCCATGGGTCACCGCTTGGGCGGAACTTCCCGGCGAGCAGCAACGGCTGTTCGCCCACATGATGGAGATCTACGCCGGGTTCCTGACCCACACGGACAGCCAGATCGGCCGTCTGCTCGCCACGTTCGAGAGCCTCGGCCTCCTCGACGACACGCTGGTCTTCGTGCTGTCCGACAACGGCGCCAGCGCCGAAGGCGGACCGCACGGCAGCCACAACGAGAACGCCTTCGCCCACGGCATCCACGAGACAGCCGAGAACGTGCTCGCCCGTGCTGACGAACTCGGCGGCTTCCGCGCCTACAACCACTATGCCTGGGGTTGGGCCTGGGCCGGCAACGCACCGTTTCGCCTGTGGAAGCGCTACACCTGGCTCGGCGGAACGCGCACACCGCTCATCGCCCACTGGCCGAATCGGATCACGACACCGGGAGCCGTGCGGACTCAGTTCTGCCATGCAGTTGACCTTCTGCCCACCGTTCTGGACGCCATACCGCTCGACCCACCGCCGGTCATCGGTGGCGTCGAGCAGCAGCCCTTCGACGGCGTCAGCCTCCTACCCGCGATCGACGATCCGGCTGCCCCCACCGTCCACGACCGGCAGTACTTCGAGATGTTCGGAAGCCGCGCGATCTATGACCACGGCTGGAAAGCTGTCACCGACCACGTCGGCGACCAGGTAGCAGCCGAGCGCGACCTCATCCCCGGCAGTCACGAGTTCGACACCGACCGATGGGCGCTGTTCCACCTCGAGGACGACTTCGCCGAGGTGCACGACCGTTCGGCGGACGAGCCACGCCGACTGCGACGACTTGTCGACCTGTGGTGGCGCGAAGCGGGACGCAATCAAGTGCTGCCACTCGACGACACCATGATCGGCCGCGTGGCCGTCATCGAGCCGCCCCCCCATCAGCGGCCACGCCGCTCGGTCTTTCGAGCGGGGACCCGGGTCGCTGAAGACGCCGCTCCGTCCCTCACGGGCAGCTTCAGGATCATCGCCGACCTGGAGATCCCCGACAGCAGCGCGCACGGCGTGCTGTGCGCTCAGGGAGACTGGACGAGCGGCTGGGGCCTCTACGTCCTCACCGGGCGCCCGATCCTCGCCATCAACCACCTCGGAATTGACGTCCACAAGGCCGTCGCAACCGTGCCCCTCCCATCCGGCGAGATCACACTCGTCGTCGAGGTCGAACGGCCCCCATCTGACGCCGCGACCTGCTCGTTCCTGATCGGGGGCAAGCCCGCCGGCACGAGCCAGCTGCGAGCACCAATCCCCTTCCGCTGGCAGATCGGAGGGTCGATCCTGCGCATCGGTTACGACAGCGGCTTCCCCATCTGCGACGACTACCAGCCGCCCTTCCCCTTCTCGGGGACGCTCAACTCCTTGACCTTCGAGGCGCCGCCTTCCGAACACGACGCGACTCGACAGCACCTCGACCGAGCCCTCCGAAGCGACTGACAACCACCGCACACGGGCCCACGTCGACCGCCGCCGCGCCGCACGCCAAGACGCTCCAGAAACCGACGACGGGAGCGCCGCCACATACGGGGTCCTTGCCTTGCCTCGCAACAGGCCGCCGAGCGCAACCCACCCTGCAGGCGGGACAGGACTACTCGCGGTGCGCAGGAGTGGACGCGGCCCCGCTTTGTAAGCGACACGCCGCTCGATCTGATGGGACTCCTGTTCGGATCTTCGTAACACACGGTTCCCCGCTTCGACTGGGCAACGGATGATGGCGAGTGACTCCATAGGCACTGCCTTGATGGGATCGTGATGGGATCGCCGGGCAGGAACGGGCGGGATGCCAGCTGCGGCCCGAACGGGCTGGCGTCGCCCTTTGACCTGATGGCGCTTGCAATTCGCTAGCGCCGCTATCATAATGAAAGCGTGCCGAACGTTCTCGTCCGTGACCTCCCCGATGACGTCCACGCCGCGCTTCAGCGGCGTGCGGAGCGGGCTGGCCAGTCGCTGCAGCAATACCTGGCGGCTGAGCTCAAGCGGCTGGTCGAGAGGCCGCCACTGGACGAAGTGCTGGACCGCATCTCCCGGAGGCGTGGCGGCCGGGTCGGCTTCCGTGAGGCGAGGGGCGACGTCGACGACGAGCGTGCGTCGCGTTGATCGTTATCGATGCTTCGGTTCTCGCCAATGTTGTCGCCGACGACGGCGCCGATGGAGAGCAGGCACGCGAAGTCATCCGAGACTCGGGCGGGCTGAGCGCGCCAGAGTTGGTCGATGTCGAGACTGCCTCGGTATTGCGGAAGCGCTGGCTCGCCGGAACGCTCTCCGACGGCCGGTTTGTTGCAGCAATCGATGATCTCATTGATCTCGATGTCGAGCGATATCCAGCGCTGCCGCTACTCCGACGAGTCTACGAACTGCGCGCCAAGGTCTCCGCGTACGACGCTGTATACGTAGCCCTTGCCGAAGGGCTTGCGTGCGCGTTGGTGACCGCTGATGCTCGCCTGGTCCAGGCACCTGGACCAACGTGTGAGATTCGACTGCTTGAGCCCGCTTGACGGTCGCGGCCTTGCTCGCTGCGCGACGACCAGCCACAGCTTCGTACCGTAATGTGATGCGACGATGATGGGATCGGGCCATTGCCTGCGAGTGCACCGACCCAATGACTGAACCGCGACCACCCGCCAGCGCGGTTCGAGCCGTACTCTTCGACTTCAAGCATCGGGACTGCACACTCGTCCACTTGCCGCCACTCCTTGCCCAGTCGAACCGCCTACCTATGGGCGTCGCGGGCCCTCGAGTGACCGCATGTTCAACGACTTGATGGGAGGCTGATGGGATCGGAAGCGGCGCAGCACTAGTGGAGCTAATCCGCGGGGTGAGGTACGCATCGTTGATCGCGCTATAGCGCTCACGGATAGCGGTAGACGTCGGCGCGATGTCCGATGGTGAGGACGAGAACGACGCGGCGAGGATCGTCAATCCGATAGACGACTCGATAGTCGCCCCGATGGGCAGAATGCTTACCCTCAAGTTCGAACCTCAAGGGTCGCCCGACCCGATGCGGCTCATCTGCCAATGGCCCGTAGATGAACTCGATCGCTGAGACCGCGACCTTCTCGGGAAGGTGTTCCAGCGCCCGCCTGGCTGCCGCCGCCCACTCGATCTCGTACGGCGAAGCCCGTCGGCTCACCGCCCCTTGACGATCGCCAGCGCCTCATCCTTGGAGATCTTCTCTGTCCGACCAGCCGCCACGTCCGCCTCGGCCTCCCGGATCGCGTGCATGACCACCGGATCACTCAGGATCTCGAGAGTCTCCTCGAGCGACGCCAAGTCCTCGAGGCTGAGCATCACGGCTGCCGGACGACCGTGCTTAGTGATCACCACTCGGCCGTGCTCTCGCTCCAGGCGCTCCACGACTTCGGACAGCCGGTTCTTGACCTCTGCGAGCGGCACATGCTCAGACGTTGACATAGCCAGAAGTATAGCTAGATCAGGCGCCATGGCGCTGGGCTTCCGGATGAGACCTGCCTTGACTGACTGACTCATTCAGTCTATACCGGGGTTGTGCCTCGGACTCCCGCTCCGGAACGCCTGACCGATATCGCCGAGGCAGCCACGCGGGTGTTCGGGCGGCTCGGCTTCCAGCGGACCCACATGGCCGACGTCGCGGCCGAAGCTGGCCTGTCCTCGGGGGCGATCTACACATACGTCGCGAGCAAGGAGGCGCTGTTCCATCTGGTGTTCGCGCAGGCCTTCGGCCAGCTCGCCGAAGGGCACCCACCGCTACCGCTGACGACGCCGGCTCCTGCCGAGACGCTGACGTTGATCGCGCGGGGGCTTCAGCAGGCGGCGGCGACCCCGGTGCTGCGAGCGGCCCGCGACGAAGCCGATCCGGTCGACGTGCGCGCCGAGCTCACGGCAATCGTCGAGGAGCGTTACGACTTCACCGAGCGGCTCTGGCCTGTTCTGGCCGTGATCGAGCGTTCGGCTGTGGATCTGCCCGAACTCGATGAGCTCTACTTCCGGCGCGGACGTCGCGGTCAATTCGGCCACCTCGCCCGGTACCTCGAGCAGCGAGCCGCGAGCGGCCATCTGCGCACGATGCCCGACGCGACGGTCGCGGCCAGGCTCGTGACCGAGGCGATCACGTGGTTCGCTTGGCACCGACGCCAAGACCGCGACGCCGCCTCCTACGACGACGTCCAGGCCCGTCGCACGGTCATCGCCTTCGTGTGCAATGCACTGATCGAGCCTTCGTGTTGACGACGACCCCCACCGTCGCCCTCCACGACGCGCGGGCCCCGATCGGATATGAGGAGCCGCCGCGTCTGCCGCCGCTGTCCCGTGGGCTCGTCCTCGCGATCGCGGCGGCGCTCGTCGCGGTGGAGATCGCGGTCGCGCCTCGGTATGGGTATCACCGCGATGAGCTGTACTTCCTGGCGTGCGCACGCCACCTGGCGTGGGGTTACGTCGACCAGCCCCCGTTTGTCCCCGCGATGGCCCGGCTGGCCACGGACCTGTTCGGAACGTCGGTGGTCGCGCTCCGCGTCTTTCCCGCCATCGCCGGTGGTGCCGCGGTCGTGTTCACCGGCCTCATGGCGCGCGAGCTCGGCGGTGGCCGACGAGCCCAGCTGATCGCCGCACTGGCCGCCGCCACCTCCGCGCAGGTGCTGGCAACCGTGCACCTCCTGTCGACCGCGGCCTTCGACTTGTTCTTCTGGTCGGCGATCACGTTCCTGATGCTTCGGCTCCTCCGCACCAGAGACACACGTTGGTGGCTTGCAGTGGGAGGCGCCACCGGCGTCGCCTTGCTCAACAAGTACAACGTCGCCTTCCTCCTTGTTGGCCTCGCGATCGGCGTGATCCTGTCCAGGCGCGGTCGACTCCTGAACAGCCGCTGGGCCTACGCCGGCGTCGGGATCGCACTGGCGATCTGGTCACCCAACCTGATCTGGAACGCCCAACACCACTGGGCCGCCCTCACCATGCTGCACAACCTCCACCAGGAGAACTCCACCCTGGGCGCCTCCCTCGCGTTCATCCCGGCCCAGCTTCTCATCGTCGGGCCCTTCCTGATCCCCGTGTGGCTCGGCGGTCTCCGTCGGCTGCTCCGTCACCCGGTCGGTCGACCGCTCGGCATCGCGTACCTGACCCTGGTCGTGCTCTACGCCCTGTCTGGCGCCAAGCCCTACTACCTCGGCGGCATGTATTTCGTCCTCTTCGCCGCCGGCGGACTCTGGGCCGAGCAACGCCTCGCCGCCGCGCCGACCCGGCGCGCTCGAAGCGCATGGTCGCCTGGATCGCCCTTGGCCCTGCCGTCGCCCTTCCGCTCATCCTGCCCGTGCTGCCCGCCAGCGCGCTCCCCACCGGACCCTGGGAGGGCACGATCAACAAGGACCTCAGCGCGACCGTCGGCTGGCCCCAGCTCGTCCGCCAGGTAGCCGACGTGGCCGGCACGCTGCCGCCGGCCGAGCGGTCCCGCCTCGTTGTCTTTACCGGCGACTACGGCGCCGCGGGTGCGATCGACCTGTTGGGCCGACGCTACGACCTCCCGCACGCCATCAGCGGGCACAACACGTACTGGCTGTGGGGACCCGCCGGGGCTCGCAACGGGGCGACCACGATCGCGATCGATCTCTCGAAGTCGTACCTCACCTCGATCTTCGCCCAGGTGACCCCCGCCGGAGCGGTCGATACCCCGCATGGCGTGTGGACCGAGGAACGAGGTGATCCGATCTGGATCTGCCGCCACCAGAAGCTGACCTGGGCGAAAGCATGGCCCGACGCCCAGCACTACGGCTAAGAGAGTCGTCGCCCGCGGCCTCTGTGACCTTACGATTGCTGGCTCATGGTGACTGCCGTCCTCTTCGACTTCAAGCGTCAGGACTGCACACTCGTGCACTTGCCGTCACTCGTTGCCCAGTCGAACCGCCCGACTAGGGGCGTCGCGGGCTCTCGAGTGACGTTATGAGCACAAGGTTGATGGGATGCTGATTGGATAAGGGGCGCCGGGCGACGTGGATCCGGCGACGGATCTCGGCTGGGCTCGTGCCCGCGCAAATCCAGCAGGTCGGCACTATTCAACGTGAGAGAGACCGGGCTCTACCCGGCCGAGGTCAGGCTCTGACGATGTCCCTGCCCGGCATTGGCTCTGCGAGTGCCGTCCGCCATTCAGGCGCACCGAAGGCGTTGGCGAAGTACTGCGTCTCGTGGACCACGTGCCCATTCTGGAACTCCATTGTGCTCACGGAATAGCTGGGCACCCCGTCGTACGTAATGACGCACTCGCTCACCCAAAGATCCCCGCCGCCGATGATCCGGAGGACGGTGAAGTGACGAATGGCAGGGTGTGCACCGCGTTGCGCCGAGATCGTGTCGCGGCCCCGGAATCGTTCACCTGACTGCGGATAATCGAGGATCGCGTCCGCGGTGTAGATGGCATGCTCGACTTCGGTATCTCCGCGTTCAGACGCCTGCCAGTGTTCCTCGAGCGCCGCCCTCTTCTGGCTATCCGGGTTCATGACGTCTCCCTTCCTCAGGCCTCATCTGCCCTAGCCCTCCATTTGGGCAAGGAAGCCTTCTCCGACAGCGGAGAGTTCGTCTGTGGTGACGGCGCGCATGCGCTCGTCTCCGTGGCGGAGCCATCCTCTAAGCCGGCCAGGCGCAGCGCAGCACCAGGTCCTTGATGTTCAAGATGAGGTCGGTGACGTCCTCTTTGACCCCGGGGACGGTGTCGAACTCGTGGAGCGCCTCGTCGAAACGGACCTGGGTGTTCTTCGAGCAGCAGCCGCCGCGTCGCCTCGACGATGGCTTCGCGGAGCCGCACCGGCGCTCGCTCAGCTTGTAAGGCCAGATGAGCGCCGGCAAGTCCTTCGCTGAGCAGCCGACTGGTGTCAGACGAGCGGCTGTTGAGCTACGGGTGGAGAGAGCGGCGCGTCGGAGGGCGAACCGGACTAGCAGACGGTGCAGGAGCGATATCGGCGGCCAGATGACTCTGGCGACCGGCCTCTCGTAGGTGACAAACGTCGACCATACGAGCCGCCCTTCGACAAGCCGGAACGTGTTGTACATGCCGAGGAACCCGGAGCAGAGCTGACACACCGTTTCGTCTGGAAGACGGTCGACGATGTGCCATCCGAGTATGTGATCGGCTGACCGCCGTGGGCCGAGTTGAAGCCTAAGGACGAGCCGCCATCCGGTGACCATGAACCATCGGAGCGGTGCAGGTGCACCCTCCCATGCCGCTCGAGCCCATTGCTCCGATGATCGGTAGTCGTCGGGTGCGACGCCGACTTGGTATGCGCAGACGAAGTCAGGATCGTGCATCGCAGCGGCGAAGCCGGTTGTCGGCGACGCCGGCCATACGCGACTCGCTGCTCTACTCACATCCACAGAGTGTCGACTTTCCACGGACCTGACACGGACCAGGGAGCCTCAATAGAAGAAGAGAGGATCGGGGCTTCCGATCAGGCATCGACGCGTCCAGCCGCGGCTTCGAGGATCCTGCGTGCTGGGCCAGACCAGGTCCGCGCGCCGGAGGTGGTGTCATCCCAGGAGGTGATGGCGGTGAGAGCCCATTCGGCCCAGGCGACGATGTGGTCGAAGTGGTCGATCATGAAACGCATGCCGAGCGTGTTGACGTGCACCCGCTCAGGGAAGGCTCCGCCGTCGTTGAGCATCCCGTCTGCCATCGCGGCGAACGCCGCCCGATCGGTGGTCGCCTGCCGGGCAATGGTTTCGAGCGCCACCCGAAGCTGGCCGAGATCTCCTTGGTCGGCAAACAGGACCCGCAGCATGCCCTCGAACTCCAACCTCGGTGGCGCGATCGGTGTGTCGAGCCACACCTTGAGCGCTCTCCGCCCCGCGGGGGTGATCGCGTAGACGGTACGGCGCCGCCGTCCTGTCGTCTCCTGGTGGCTGCGCGCGTAGCCCACGCCGACGAGGTGCTTGGGCTCGTTGTAGAGGCCGCGTTCCGCGCGCGGCCAGACGAAGTCGAGCGTCCGCCTCATCTGGGCCGCGAGCTCGTAGGTGGTCCAGTCGCGCAGGGCGAGCAGCCCGAGCATGGCGTAGGACGTTGCGGTTAGCTCAGCCACGGGCGCTCCTGTTTGGCGAATCAACTCTTGCGTCGTCTCGGTACATCCCTATACTGCAGACTACAGCATAGGATACTGCAACCTGCAGTATATGGCCCCTGGGGGAACCGATGACGACAAGGCCTCACGCCAGCACCACGGTGACGCGACGGGGGGCGGGGACGCTCGTGCTCTGCCTGTCGCTGCTCGCCGCGGCCTGCGGGACCAACGCCCGCGCTGCGACGCCGGCGAGCGCCGAGCCGACACGCCGCGCCCCGCTCCCCGGCTACGCCGCCGCGTTGGAACCGAAGCTGGCCGCGCAGTTCGTGGCATCGAAGGCACCGGGCGGTGTTGTCCTCATCCTCTCCGACAAGCTCGGGAACTGGTCGGCCACCTACGGAACGAACCGCCTCGGTGGCGGACGCCGGGTGAGCCTCAACGACCACGTGCGCATCGCCAGCAACACCAAAACCATGACCGGAACGGTGATCCTCCAGCTCGTCGCAGAAGGCAAGCTCCGGCTCAGCGACCCCATCGCGAAGTACCTGCCCGACGTTCCCAACGGCCAGAACATCACCATCACCCAGCTGCTCGACATGCGCAGCGGCCTCTACAACTACAGCGAGTCGCTCGAACTCAACGAGACGCTCGACCAGACACCCGAGCGCGTGTGGACACCGGCGCAGCTCCTCGCGATCGCGTTCGCCCGCCCGCCGTACTTCGCGCCGGGCGCCGGCTACCACTACTCGAACACCAACACGGTGCTGCTTGGCCTGGTCATCGAGAAGGTGACCCACCAGTCACTGCGCGCAGTGTTCGCTGACCGCATCTTCAAGCCGCTCGGGCTGAAGAACACAAGTTTTCCCGCCGCGCGCGTTGCGACCATCCCGGATCCACATCCGCAGGGCTACCTGTACGGCACGAACGTCGAGACCCGCGACGACCCCGCCCTGTCGACCGAGAAGCAGGCCGCCGCCGCGTCCGGCGCGCTGCAACCCACAGACATGACCGACCTGAGCCCTTCATGGATCTGGGCCGCCGGTGGTGCGGTCTCCACCGCCCGCGACCTCGCCGCCTACGTGAAAGCGCTCGTCGGTGGCGGGCTGCTCCCACCACGACTCCAACAGCAGCGCCTCGCCTCAGTGGTGCCGTCCACGCCAGGAGGCGCAGGCTATGGCCTCGCCTTGGCCAGCTTCGGGCCGTTCTACGGCCACACCGGCGAGGTCCCGGGCTTCAACTCCTTCATGGGCTACGACCCCGTCCGCCATATCACCGTCATTGTCTGGACCAGCCTCGTGGCCTCACCCAATGGGGACGCGCCCGCGATCGACATGGCCCAGACCATCATCGGCGAGCTGGCCAAATACTCCTCATGAGCACGCACCCGAGACCCCTCTGGGGACGCCAAGTCGCCGCCACGCTGACGGCGCTTGTCGCAGCCGGAAGCGCTCTGGTCGCGACTGGGGCAACGGCAGTCGGAGCCGCCGGCGCCGGCCCCGAGCCATGCGAGGTCCCGTGCACGTCGAGCGCCCGGATCCCCAGCCTGATCAGGCTCTACATCAACTACGAAGACCACGGCCCCAGCGCGGAGACCGGATACTACGCGACGGGCGAGGTCAAACCATGGCCGGTGTCGGAGATCCGCCCGGAGACAGCATGCAAATTGCAGAGCCGGGAGGTACATGTCTTTCGAAAGGACGCCAACAAAGACGAGCTCGTCACAACGACCCCGACGTTCTGGGAGAGCGGGTCCGAACACTGGCGTGACCCCGTCAAGCTGGCCCCGGGCACGTACTACGCCGAGGTAGACGACTTTCGGCTGCAGCCCTTGAACCCCTTCAACACATCCGTCTGTGAAGCGGCGCGCTCGTCGGAAATGACGCGGCCCTAGGCGCGAGCGTTGCGACGGGGCCACATCGTCCTCGCCATCAAGGTGGGCAGGTTGGAACCGTGCCGCCGCACCGCCCACCCCTGACCAGGTCCTCTCGATGACGAATCCGGACCGGGCCACGATCACGACCCGGCCGGATGGCCCATGCGACCTTAGGATTTAAGAGTCATGGTCACGGCCGTCCTCTTCGACTTCAAGCGTCGGGAATGCACACTCGTCCATTGGCCGTCATCCCTTGCCCAGTCGAACGCCCTGATCGTGGGCATCGCGTGCCCTCGAGTGACCTCGTGTGCAACCACTTGATGGGATCCTGATGGGATTGGCTCGCCCGGGCGTCTCGCAAGACGAGAAGGACGACCAAATTCGGATGACACTGCTTTCGTAGTCTCGTCTGGGGAAACGGCGTTCAGCGCATGTCGTTGCATTGCGTCGTTTCGCGACGTCGCGCCGACTTTCGCGGACTCGAACGGCCGATGGGTTGCGTCTTGCAAATGCGTAGCAGTTGTACATGGTCGTCAGGTCGGCCATCGATGACTCAACCGGCTCGGGTTCAACTGGGTTCCCCGATTGATGCCAGAAAGGCGGCTGCCGAGCAGACCGGCAGTTGGGCGCCGAGGTCCAGCAGATGGTGATCACCGGACACGAGCATCGCACGAGCATCCTCAGCCAACGCGATGAGATAGTCGTCATCGGGATCGGCTGAACGGACTCCCGGTGGCCTAGCCGGATCGTTGGCCAATTCAGCGTGCCGTCGGAGCAGACCGACAAGCTCGGCCGCCTCCTCGCCGGTAATGCGCTCCGGAAGCTTCGGGTAGGCGAGGGCCCGGTCGAGTTCCGCGAGCAACTTCTCTGACACCACGAGGTCGAATGCACCGATGAGCCAGGCCCGCAGCAGCCGCGCAGGCGAGCCTCGGCGGCTCAGCACGGCCGAGATGATCACGTTCGGATCGAGAACCGCCCGCACCCCTCAGCGTCGGCGTCGGCGTGTCGCGTGCTGAGCCTCTACCGCCAAGTCCGTTGCCGCGTCTTGGGGCAGGTCGTTGCGAGCCCACAGCCGATCGAGCAACTCGAGCCCGAGCTCGCGACGCAGCGCCTCCTCAATGACCTCGCTGTCGCCCTTGCCGGTCCGAGCCGCTCGGACCTTGACCGCTCGCAGCACGCCCTCATCGACGGTCAGCGTCGTCCGCGTCTTTGGCATCTTCGCATCTTAGCATCGAGATACGTAGATGCGACCTTTCCTACTGGGGGGGATCGGCTCCCCCTTCGTAGCCGATCGGCTACGATCGCTAGCCGATCGACTAGTGATGCGGCCCAACGGCTCGTTCGCAATGGCGAGAGGACGCGATGACCAACCCGACCGCGACGGCCGACCTCACGTACGACCCGTACGACCGTGACATCGACGCGGACCCGTATCCCATCTACCGTCGTCTGCGCGAAGAAGCGCCGCTCTACTACAACGAGGAGTACGACTTCTTCGCGGTGAGCCGGTTCGACGACGTCCAGCGCGGGCTCGTCGATCGAGAGACGTACAGCTCGGCGCGGGGCTCAGTGCTGGAGTTCATCAAGGCCAACATCGAGATGCCGTCGGGGGTGGTCATCTTTGAGGACCCGCCGCTGCACACGGTCCACCGGGGCTTGTTGTCCCGGGTCTTCACGCCCAACAAGATGCGCGCCCTCGAGCCGAAGGTCCGGGAGTTCTGCGCTCGGGCTCTCGATCCCCTGGTCGGCGCCGGCCGGTTCGACTTCGTCGCTGATCTCGGCGCGCAGATGCCGATGCGAACGATCGGCATGCTGCTCGGCATCCCGGAGTCCGATCAGGAGACGGTTCGAGACCGCGCTAAGGAGCATCTGCGCACGGATCCTGGCAAGCCGATGGACGTTACCGCGGACGAGATGATGGACGGCAGCTTCTTCGCTGACTACCTCGACTGGCGCGCCGAGCATCCGTCCGACGACATCATGACCGAGCTGTTGTTCAGCGAGTTCGAGGACGAGACCGGAGCCTCGCGGCGCTTGACCCGCGAGGAGGTGCTCATCTATGTGAGCGTCGTGGCCGGCGCGGGCAACGAGACGACGAATCGGCTCATCGGTTGGGTGGGGAAGGTGTTGGGCGACCACCCCGAGGAGCGGCGCGCGCTGGTCGAGGATCGCTCGCTCGTCCCGAACGCCATCGAGGAACTGCTGCGGTTCGAGCCTCCTACCCCCCACGTGGCCCGCTATGTGGCGCGCGACGTCGACCTGCACGGCACGACGGTGCCGGCCGGCAGCGCCATGATCTGCCTCAGCGGGTCCGCGAACCGTGACGAACGCGTGTACCCGGATGGGGAGCGGTTCGACGTCCGACGCGAGCTCGGCCAGCACCTCACGTTTGGCTACGGCATCCACTTCTGCCTCGGCGCCTCGCTGGCGCGCATGGAAGGGCGGATCGCACTCGACGAGGTGCTGAACCGGTTCCCCGAGTGGGAGGTGGACTGGACGAACGCCCGGCGTGCCCAAACGTCGACGGTGCGGGGCTGGGACGCACTGCCCGTGTTCACCGCCTGATCGACGACGCCTCGGTCAGCGTGGCTGCTGCAGGTAGACGTCCAGATGGCGGATCTTGCCGTCCTCGTCGAACTCGAAGACGGTCATCGAGTTGACCACGTGGACATGGCCGGCTCGGAAGTGCCGCTCCTCGATCTCGAAGTAGACGAGACCCTCGAACTCGGAGACACGCCGCACCGTGGTCTCGAACGAGTCCGTCGCCGAGGCCCACTGCGTCAGCATGTCGGTGTACTGCTGCCAGGTTTGCACCTCGAGGAATGTGCCGACCCGCTCGAACTCGTCGACGGCGACGAACTCCACCAGCGGCGACCAATCGGCTGGACCCTTGATCGTCGGCACGAGGCGTCTGATCGCCCCCTCGTAGTCGAGGACCGTTCGGGTCAATGGGCCGTTCACAAGGCGTCGCGCGGGCCTCGCGGCAGGATGAAGCCTAGGTCCTCAGTCGTGAGGATCCCGGGGGCCGCGGCACATACATAGGGGATCGCGTTCACCGGCCCGTTCGCGTTGTACGCGGGCACGTACGACGCGATCTCCTCCGGTGGGACGGGGAAGGCCATGTCCAGGTCGAACGGCGCGTCGCCGTGGACACGAACCCGCCAGCCGGTTCCCCGCAGATCCCAGGCAGGGTCGACGTCCATCGTGACGTACGCGTACTGGATGAAGCGGATCACGTCGGTGTCGCCGCTGCGCCCGGTGATGATGACACGCTGAGACCCGGCGGTCCCCGCCTTGATCTCACCGGCGACGATCGTCGTGTCGTGCTTAGCCGCCGCGACGCCGCCTTCGGCTGTCCACTCGTCGATCGTGAAGCCCGCGGCGTCCGCCAGCACGCTCAACGGAGGCTGGTACTCGCCAAACAGGTGGTTCTTGCGCCGATCGGGGTCGAACTCGGCAAGCGGCTTCCCGAACCGCATCTGCTCCATGACCATGTTCGCCGACGGACGATAAGAGAGATCGCCGAACTCCTCGATCTCGATGCGGTCGATGCGACGCTGCACCGACAGCAACGCGAACGGAAGCGTCTCTGTGATGAACCCGGGGTCGCTTCCCGACGCCCAGACCGACGACCTGCCCTGCTCGCACGCCTCGAGGACGCGCCCACGGTTCTCCTCGCTCAACCTGACGCCCCTAGCGAAGAGGTCGCTGGTCGTCGTGACGATGTTCGTGCCCGACTCAAGCATCGCGACGACATCGTCGACGAGCTCATCCTCCGTGAGACCAGCACGAGTCGCACCACGACCCGTAGCGCGCGGCATGTAGATCACGCAGTCGGCGTTCAGCCCGATGACGGCCGCACGATCGGTGGTCGCGGCGATACCGGTCGGCGCCTCACCACAGAGCTCGCCCGCGTCAACGCCGTCCTTCGCCGCGTCGTACACCCGGACACCCACAAGGTCGAGCGACGGATGCCGGATCACCTCCCGCAGCGCACGTTGGCCGGTGTTCCCCGTTGCCCACTGGACGACGCGGTAGCGCGACGCGCTCATGTGCTTGCCCCCCTCGGGTCGGGTGCGCCTAGCCGGTCGGCTAGAAACTAGCCGACCGGCTAGGCTCACGTCATGAGTGCCGCGGAGCCGATCGCCGCCGAACTGCACTCAGGTCCCTACACCACCCCGCAAGCCCGCATCATCGCCGCCGCGGTCGAGCTGTTCGCCGACCACGGGGTCAGCGGGACATCACTGCAGATGATCGCCGACGCCATCGGCGTGACGAAAGCGGCCGTCTACCACCAGTTCAAGACCAAGGACGGAATCGTCCTCGCCGCGGCTGAGGCCGAGCTCGCGAGGCTCGAGACGGCACTCGACGCCGCGGACGCCGAACCATCGCGGACTGGGGCACGCGAGGTGCTCGTGACCCACATCGTCGACCTCGCGCTCGAGCGCCGCCACGCGACCAGCGTGATCCTCAGCGATCCCGTCATCATCCCCTTCTTCTCCCAGCACGAACCGTTCCGGCAAGTGCTCGATCGCCTCAACCGGCTCCTCATGGGTAACAACGCCGGATCGACCGGGCGTCTGGCGACAACGATGCTCATGGCCGCGATCAGCGGCGCCGTCATGCATCCACTCTTCGCCGACCTCGACGACGACACGCTCCGGCCCGAACTCCTGCACCTCGCGCGGCGATTCCTCGACCTCCCCGATTGAGGGCACGACCCGGCCGGATGGCCCATGTGACCTTAGGATTTAAGGGTCATGAACACGGCCGTCCTCTTCGACTTCAAACGTCAGGACTGCAAACTCGGTCCCTTGCCGTCACTCCTCGCCCAGTCGAACCGCCCAATCATGGGCAGCGCCTGGTGTGGAGTGACTCCATGGGCGGCGAGTTGATGGGATCGTGATGGGATGCCGGGCTGGCCTGACGGGGTATTGGTCCTCGCTCAGGCCTCATCCGCCTTACGCGTTGAGTTGGGAAAGGAAGCCCTCTCCGACAGCGGTGAGTTCGTCCGTGGTGACGGCGCGCATGCGCTCGTCTCCGTGGCGTAGCCATCCTCTAAGCCGGGCAGGCTCTTCGAGCAGCAGCCGCCGTGTCGCCTCAACGATGGTTGCAAGGAGCAGCGCCGGCGCTCGCTTAGCTTGGGAGGCCAGGCGCGCGCCGACAAGTCCTTCGCTGAGCAGGCGGTAGATGTCCCAGGCGTCACCCGACCGCTTTTCGAACCGAGTCTCTCGTCTGTCTTGAATCGCGTGGAGCTTCATGGCAAGGAGCGGACCGACTTCGGCGACCGGGACAGTCGCCCTGTTTGCGCGGTCGCTTGAGATGAGTGTGAGGGGCGTGGCGCTGTCAAGTGCCCAGCGGTGACCCGCTACGAAGAGCACCTCGAGATCTTGTAGGCCATCCATGTCGACGTCGCTGATGGCTTGCGTCCCGATTATCTCGACTTTGGTGCCCCCAACGTAGATGCGGTGCTGGGCTGTCGGGTCCCGCTCGGCGTCCTCGAGGTTCGCGAGCACTTCGAGTGCGTCGGGAGCGACGTCGTCATCGACAACGGCGTCCAGGTCGGCGGTGGCCCGATGCTGGCCTCCTGCGAGGCGCGCGTTGACTGCGACGCCGCCGATGATCGCGAAGCGGCCCAGACCGGCGGCTTCCAAGCGGGCCGCAGCAGCGACGAGCCCTCGCATGGGCTCGCCGCCAAGCACGATCGGGATCGCTTCAGTCCCAGACACGCTGGTATTCCTCCGGGGGTGACCAATCGGAGAGAATCTCGCGTGCCCGTGGCCGCGATCCTGAGCCAGCTCGAGGGCCACCGCGACCGGGTGGGCGAGTGGCCAGCCCTCTTCCAGCTTTGGAGGCCACGGCTCTTCTGCGATTCTTCGGACTGGGGCCACGGCGATCGAAGTCGTGTGCTCGCCAGGAGAGGCACGCTCATAGGTGCGCACAGCGATCGTGACAACCACTGGGCCCGGGACGTACAGATCTAAGCCGGGATCCGCCGCGACCATCGGTGCCCCCCATGCGATCGCGGCCCGCTGGCCAGTCAGACGCCACGTCGGACCTTGCGCATCTGGACCCCCGATGCCAGCGTCGTTCGGCTTCGGTCGGTCGCGCAGCCACGTGCGGTCTTGTGGCCACGCATCCGCGAGTTCCCAGAACAACTCCGGCAGCACCGGCCGCCCGGACGCCTCGATCAGTCCCTTGCTTCGCATATCCGCCAGAGCAGCACTGACGGTGGACGGTGCCAATCCGAACCTGGCCGCGCTGCGACGGACCGCCAGTGCTGTGGTGGGATCGGTCAACAGTGCGTATGCGACAGCGCGACCCCCAACCCGGTCAGCGGAGCTTGGCGTCCCGCCACGTCGCGCCGGCGTTCGAGCGGCTGGAGGTCTCCTCGGTCGATGGCGATACCGACCGCGTCGGCCGGAATGAGCCGCAGATGCCCGCGACGGTCGAACCAATTCCAGCCGGCTTCGCTCAGGCCTTCGCGTGCCCGTTCGGTGATTTTGTCAGCCACGACGACGTCGACTACTCCTCCCCCGGTGGGACTCCCGAGTGCTGGGAGACGTTCGCGGGTGAGATACGCGGTCGCTCGAACACGCAGCCGAAGCCGATGCCCGGCGATGGTGACAGCGAGGTCTGCGTCGGTCGTTTCCGCTTCGGTTGGCAGCCCAAGTTGGGCCAGGGCTATGGCGAGGTCCTCGACCGCCGCTTCGTGAAGTTCTGTTGAGCGGGTGCGTGCCATCAGGTGTTCGTCGTTTGGGTATACCCGGACAGTATACAGCCTCACGGCTCGGCGCCGTCCAGCGACCGCTCCGGCCGGCCAGGCGGCGGCGATACAGCCCCCGTTGGGCGTGCGAGCCAGTCTCAAGTGCGGCAGGGCGATCAGCCGTCACGGAAGCCGGCGGGTCATTGAGGCGTGGGCCGGCGCGCCGTGCCGTCACGATCCGACCCAGGCGGGCTCAAACTCGCACCTATACACACCGCTCACCCCGGCGGTGTGTATACTCACGGGCGTGCGCCGGATTCAGATCCACATCGACGAGCAGCTCGACGACGCAGCGGCACGAGAGGCCGCCAGGCGAGGAGTGTCCAAGGCTGCCCTGATCCGTGACAGCCTCGCTCGGGTTGTCGACGTCGAGGCCGACGCCCCCGGCTCATGGACGGCCCTCGACGGCTGGCTCGACGATGCGCCGATCGATGACATCGACGACGTTATCTATGGCGACGCGTCGTGAGATTTGCCGATACGAGCTTCTGGTTCTCATTGCAAGAGCGCCGTGATCGTCACCACGCTCAAGCCAGCGTCCTCGCGAGATCCGAAGGCGGACGAGTGGTGACATCGAATCATGTCGTCGGCGAAACATGGACGTTGTTGCGCCGTCGATCCTCACATGCCGCCGCGGTCGGTTTCCTCGATCGGCTCGAGCAGCTCCCGAACGTCGATGTTCTCTTCGTGACTGACGACGTGGAGCGCGACGCTTGGCGCTGGCTTCGGCATCATGACGAACGCAAGTACTCGTTCGTGGATGCAACGAGCTTTTCGCTCATGCGCAAGCGTCGCATCCGCGAGGCTCTCGCGTTCGACGGCGACTTCACCGTGGCCGGGTTTGTAGAGGTGCGTCCCCGATGAGACGGACAAGTCCCATCCGCAACAGGAGTCCGAGACCCAACGATCAACAATGTGGGCGGCGAAGGTTGATGGGATGCTGATGGGATCGGTGCGCTCACCTGCGGTGATAGCCCCCGCTGACACCTGCCTTATTGGACCGGCATTGTGAGAGCGGTCCTCTTCGACTTCTACGGGACGCTGGCCCAGGCGACGCATTGGGTGTCCGTCGATGTTGTGCTGGCGGAGCACGGGTACGAGCTGCCGGACGACGTGCGGGACCGTTGGTGGAACGAGGGTGTGGACGGGGTCGAGCACCTGGAGCACTCCCAGAGCCGCGAGCAGTATCAGGCGTGGCAGCGGGAGCGGCTGCTGGGCATGCTCGCCGAGGTCGACGTTCATCCCGGGGAGTACGAGGCGATCCTCGCGAAGCTGGGCGAGGGCACGGCGTCACGGATCCTTGAGGCGTTCCCGGAGGTGCCCGGGGTGCTCGACGCGCTGCGCGAGCGGGGCCTGGCGTTGGCGGTTTGCTCGAACTGGGACTGGGAGTTGATGGACGCGCTCGAGGAGGTCGGGCTCGCCGGCGGGTTCGACGTGGTCGTGTCGTCGGCGTGGGCGGGTGCCCGAAAGCCGCACCCCCGGATCTTCGAGCACACCTTGACGAAGCTCGGGGTCGGCCCCGCCGAGGCGCTGTTCGTCGGTGACACGTGGGGCCCCGACGTGGTTGGTCCCCAGGCGATGGGGATGGCGACGCTGTACCTTCGACGGGACGGCCGCTGGCCCGACGACGCTGCGCCGCCCGATCCTGGTGCGGACGGGGTGCGGTCGGCACCGGACCTGCGGGCCGTGCTCGACATCGTGGAGGAGGCAGCGTGACGACGACGACCACGACGGCGGCGAGTGGGGTGGATATCTCCGCCACGGTGGCGCGGCTGCGGGCCACGTTCAACGCCGGCCGCACGCGCCCGCTCGCGTGGCGCCGTGAGCAGCTGGAGCGGCTCCGTGCGCTGCTGGTCGAGGGCGAGGACGACCTCCTCGACGCGTTGCATGCGGACCTCGGCAAGCCGCCGACGGAGGCGTGGGCCACCGACATCGGGTTCGTGATCAGCGAGGTCGACCACGCCCGGCGGCATCTGCAGTCGTGGATGCGCCCGAAGCGGGTCTGGGCTCCGTTGGTGACCCGGCCGGCGTCAGCACGGATCGTTCGGGAGCCGCTCGGGGTCGCGCTGGTGATCGCCCCGTGGAACTACCCGGTGCAGCTGCTGCTGTCGCCGATGCTCGGCGCCATCGCCGCGGGGAACTGCGTGGTGGGCAAACCGTCGGAGGTCGCACCGCGGACCTCGGCGGTGCTCGCCGAGCTGGTGCCGAAGTACTTAGACCCCGACGCGGTCGCGGTGGTGGAGGGCGCTGTCCCCGAGACGCAGGCGCTCCTCACCGAGCGGTTCGACTACGTCTTCTACACCGGGAACGGGCGCGTGGGGCGCGTGGTGATGGAGGCAGCCGCGAAGCACCTCACCCCGGTGACCCTCGAGCTTGGCGGCAAGAGCCCCGTCATCGTCGACGAAGACGCCGACCTGGCCGTCGCGGGCCGCCGGGTCGCCTGGGGCAAGTACCTGAACGCGGGCCAGACGTGTATCGCGCCCGACTACGCGCTCGTCGCGAGGAGCCGCGAGGACGAGTTCGTCGAGCACGTCCGGCGCGCCATCTTCGACTTCTACGGCAGTGACCCCAAAGCCAGTCCCGACTTCGGGCGTATCGTGAACGACCAGCACTTCCGCCGGCTCGCCGGCCTCCTCGACGGCGGCACGGCATCGGTCGGCGGCGTGACCGACGAGGCGCAGCGCTACGTGTCACCGACCGTGCTGCAGGAGGTGCGCGACGACGCCCCGGTCCTGCAGGACGAGATCTTCGGCCCGATCCTTCCCGTGGTGCCGGTCGACGACATCGGCGCGGCGATCGCCTACGTGAACGAGCACGAGAAGCCGCTGGCGTTGTACGTCTTCACCCACTCGGGTGCCACCCGCGACCGGGTGCTGGCGGAGACGACGTCCGGCGGCGCGGCGGTGAACGCCACGATGTACCACGTGGCGGTGCCGGGGCTTCCGTTCGGCGGGACGGGGCCGAGCGGGATGGGCGCGTACCATGGCAAGGCGAGCTTCGACACGTTCAGCCACGCCAAGAGCGTGCTCCGCAAGGCAACGAAGCCGGATCCGGCGCTGGCCTACCCGCCGTACACGTCCCGCAAGGACCGGCTCATCCGCCGTTTCCTCTAAGCCCCGCCGCGTCGCCTAGGGGGTGCGCTCCCCGCGGCCCGCCTGCGACGATGGGGGGCGTTCGCCCCGCTTCGCCGCATACATCGCCGCGTCCGCCTCCGAGACCAACCCCTCCGCGGTCGCCGCCCGCCGGGCGGCGCAGGCGACGCCGACGCTCGCCCGGAGGACGAGGCGGGAGCCCGCGAGCTGGAACTCGCCATGCAGCGCGTCTTGGACACGCTCCGCGATGCGGTTCGCCTCGGGCGGCCCGCTCACCTCGGGACACACGATGAGGAACTCGTCGCCGCCGAGGCGCCCGACGAAGTCGACGTCGCGCACCGCGCGGGTGAGGCGCTCCCCGGCGGTGATGAGCAGCTCGTCGCCGACGGCGTGGCCGTAGCGGTCGTTGACCGACTTGAAGTCGTCGAGGTCGGCGAAGATCACCGCGGTGTACACGTCGTCGCCCTGCGCCAGCGTCGCCTCGAGTGCCGACATCACGGTCGCCCGGTTCAGGCACCGGGTGAGCATGTCGATGGTCGCGCGCCGTTCGAGCTCGGCTCGCAGTTGCGCGCTCTCGGTCACGTCCTCGATGGACACGATCGCGCCCGTGGCGGTCACGTGGTCGGTGAGCGCCCGGATGCGGGCGAGGCATCGACGCAAGCTGCGTTGGTCGGGCCCCTGGACCTGCACCTCGAGGTCGGTGTCGAGCCCGTCGCTCACGGCGACGGTGATCGCAACGTCGAGACGAGGCCAGTCGTCGCGCACGACGCTGGCAAACTGCTCGTCGGCGGTGGTGCCGCGTGGGACGCCGAGGATCTGCTCGAGGCGCGTGTTCGTGTAGACGACCTGGCGGTCCCGGTCGACCTGGAGCAGCCCGCTCGGGAGCGCCTCAGCGAGACGCGCGAAGAGCTGCTCCCGCCGGCGGAGCGCCTCGTGGGTGGCGACCTCGTCCGACACGTCGATCATGTCCGCGGCGACGAACCCGCCGTCCGGGTCGTCGAGGTGATTGTGGTTGGTGACCTCGAGCCACACCCAGGTGCCGTCGCGCCGCTCGTGGCGGAGCCGGACCCGTGGGCTCTCCCGCGCCGCGAGCATGACCATCCAGCTCCGGATGGCGAGCTCCTGATCGTCGGGGTGGATCAGCTCGAGGGATCGGCGCCCGATCATCTCCTCGGCCGACCAACCGAGGATCTGCTGGGTGGCGTCGTCCACCGCGACGAACTCGGCGAGCTCGTTCTTGCGGACGCGTGCGAGCCGGGGCGGGGCGTCGTCGAGCTCGACGCCGTGTGCGAGCGCCTCTTCCGCGCCGGGCCCGACGACGACCCCGACGAAGACGCCGTGCTCGCGGCGCTCGTCGAAGTAGTAGAGGTCGACCTCTTGGTTCGCGGCCCCCGCGAGCCGCACGACGGTCCGGGCCGACCCGGCGGCGTGGGCCTGGTCCCACGCCGCGATGATGCGCTCCCAGTCGCCGGGGCGCACGAAGTCCATCGCGGAACGGCCCGGCAGCACGGTCGACTCGTCCAACTCGAGCGACGCCGGCAGCGGCACGAAGATCCCGTCCTCGCCGATGGCGGCGACCAGAGCGCCGGGGGTGTCAGCCAGCAGCCGGTCCAGCGCACCTCGCCACACGATCGCCTCGGATGGCGAAAGCCCGTCCATACCCATGTTGTCGTCACCGCCCGGCGTCGCCTGAACCGCCGGATTCGGCGCCGCGCGACCCTCGGGGCGGCGGTCCTCGTCGCCCGCGGGCGGCTCAGCCATAGACACGCAGCTCGATGGTATTGCCATCGGGGTCGCGGACGTAGAGGCTCGTGGCATAGCCCCGCGCCCCAAACAGGCCGCGGACCGGCCCCTCGCCGACGACGTCGAACCGGCCGGACGCCGCGACCGCGTCGAGGTCGATGGGGTCGACGACGAGGCAGACATGGTCGACGTTGACCCCGGAGCGGGCCGCGGGGAGCAGGTCGATGATCGTCGCCTCGTTGACGCGCACCGACGGGAACGGGCTCGTGCCGGATCGCCAGTCACCGACCCGGACGGGCTCGAGGCCGAGCTCGTCGCAGTACCAGCGGATCGACGCCTCGACGTCAGCGCAGTTCAGGACGAGATGGTCGAGGGCGCGGGCACGGAGCATGGCCTAGCGGGGCAGGCCGAGGATCCGCTCGGCGACGATGTTCTTTTGGATCTCGGAGGTGCCACCGGCGATCGACGCCGCGCCGCTCCACAGCCATTGGCGCTGCCACTTGCCGTCGGCGGGGACGTCGTCGGCGCCGCGCCAAAGCGGCGCCGCGGCGCCGCACAGGTCGACCGCCGCGGCGGAGAGCCGCTGGGTCATGTCGGTCCAGGCGAGCTTCACCCAGCTCGTCTCGGGGCCGGGCTCGATGCCGCGTGACAGGCGCGAGAGCGTCCGCCAGTTGTGCAGCCGCAGCACGCGCAGGTCGACAAACGACTGGGCGAGCCCGTCGCTGGCGTCGACGTCGTCGAGCTGGCCGGTCGCCTCGGCGAGCGCGTAGAGGTCCTCGAGGTAGCCCTCGTGGACGACCTGCTCCTTGAAGGCGAAGATCGTGCCGCGCTCGTGGGAGAGGGTGGTGCTGGCGACGGTCCAGCCCTGGTGCAGCCCGCCAACGAGCTGGTCGGTCGGGACGAACACCTCGTCGAGGAACACCTCGTTGAACTCGGCCTCGCCGGTGAGCTGCACGAGCGGGCGCACGTCGACGCCGGGGGCCTCCATGTCCACCACGAGGTAGGAGATGCCGCGGTGCGGTGGCGCGTCAGCGTCGGTGCGGGCCAGACAGATGCCCCAGCGGGACCACTGCGCGTAGCTCGTCCAGACCTTCTGCCCGGACACGAGCCACCCCCCGTCGGCGGGGGCGGCCCGCGTGGCGAGCGCCGCGAGGTCCGAGCCGGCACCCGGCTCGGAGAACAGCTGGCACCACAGCTCGCTGGCGTCGAGGATCGCCGGGAGCCAGCGGCGCTTCTGCTCGTCGGTGCCGTAGGCGAGCAGCGTCGGGCCGACGTTGTTGACCCCGACCCGGTTCACCGGTTGCGGGGCGCGGGCCCGCGCGTACTCCATGTTGAGGAGCGCGACCTGGACGGGGGTGGCGTCGCGGCCGCCGTAGGCGGCGGGCCACTGGATCCCGACCCAGCGGTCGCGGGCGAGCGTCGCCTGCCACTGCCGCCCCCACGCCACCTCCTCGTCGAGCGACGCGAAGCGCGGCGGGGCCTCGAGGTGCTCGCCCAGCCAGGCGCGCACCTCGGCGGCGAAGGCCTGCTCGTCGCGGCTGAACGCGAGGTTCACAGGTCGACGAACCGGGTCCGGCCGTGGTGCCGGAACGACTCGCGGAGCGCGGTCTCGTCGTCGGCGCCGAAGCGCCGGTAGGTCGTCTCGCCCCGCCCGCGGACGTAGACCGGGTCGCCGCCGATCCGGTCGGTGCGCCACTTCTGGTGCACGAGGGTGCGCTTGACGATCTTGTTCGTGCCGGTGGTGGGCGGGTCGGCGAGGAGGCGCACGTATCGGGGCCGCCACTTCGGGCCGATCGTGGGCTGCTCGTCGAGCCAGGCGGCGAAGCGGTCGGGGTCGAACGTGGCGTCGGGCGCGAGCACGAGCGAGGCCATGACCTGGTCGCCGGCCTGGTCGTCGGGGACGCCGTACACCGCGGCGAGCACGACGCCGGGGTAGCGGGCGATCGTCGTCTCGATGGGCTGGGCGGGGAAGTTCTCGCCGTCGACGCGCAGCCAGTCGGCGTTGCGTCCCGCGAAGTACAAGTAGCGGTCCTCGTCGAGGTAGCCGAGGTCCCCGGTCCAGTACCAGCCGAACCGCAGCGTCCGCTCGTTGGCGTCCGGGTTGTTGTAGTAGCCCTCGAAGGGGCCGGCACCGGCGGTGTTGACGATCTCGCCGACGCACTCGTCGGCGTTCAGCAGCGTCCCGTCGGGCGCGAACCGGGCGCGGGGCAGCGCGTGGCCGTCCTCGTCGACCACCTGCACGGCGTCGCCGACCTGGCCGAGCGCGCCGGCGCGCTCCGCGACGTCGCGGTTCACCGCCACGCCGCCTTCGGTGGCGCCGTACGCGTCGATGACGTCGACGCCGAAGCGCGTGGCGAACGCGTCGACGATCTCGGGGGAGCCTTCGTTGCCGAACGCGACGCGCAGCGGGTTGTCGGCGTCGTCGGGGCGCGCCGGCGTGGCGAGCAGGTAGGCGAGCGGCTTGCCGGTGTAGTTGAAGTACGTGGACCCGTACCGTCGGATGTCGGCGAGCCAGCGCGACGCGCTGAACCGTCGGGCCAGGCCGACCGCGGCGCCGTAGACGAGCGACGGCGCCCAGCCGACCATGAGCGCGTTGGAGTGGAACAGCGGCATGCAGATGTAGCCGACGTCCGCCGCGCTGAGGTCCATGATGATCCCCATCCGGGTGCCCGTGACGAGGAAGCGCCGCTGGGTGCAGATCACCGCCTTCGGCGCGTCGGAGGTGCCCGACGTGAAGATGAGCGCCCAGCGGGTGTCCGCGTCCGGCTCGAGGCCGGGGTCGGCGTCGTCGACCCGGTGCAGGGCCTCGTCGAGGTCGCCGCCGAGGCGACGGTCTGGGTCGTCGCCGTCGGCGAATCGACGGCTCGTGAGCACGGGCGGGAGCCGGTCGGCGATCGGGTCGAGCAGCTCGACGTGGCGGGGCTCGGTGAGCACGAGCCCGCAGTGGGTGTGGGTCACGTCGCGGAGCAGGTGCTCGTCGCGGCGGGTGTGGTTCAGCCCGACGACGGCGGCGCCGGTCAACGCTGCGCCCCGAGCGCGAACAGGTAGTCCGGCGTGTTGTCGAGGAGCACGGCGACGTGGGCGGGCCCGTCGGCGGGGAGCCGCTCGCGGAACAGCCCGGCGAAGCGGCGCGCCTCCTGGTAGAAGTCGGCGTGGGTGAAGACCCGGTCGGCGAACTTGATCGCCGGGCGGTCGGCGCGGGCCGGGTCGGCGGCGTTCGAGCGCACCAGCGCCGCGGCGTTCGGGGCGGGCATCGGCGCCTCGCCCGGCGCCGGGATGTGACGAAGCCGCAGCGATTCTGGGGCCATGGCGGTCAGGCTATCGGCCGGCTCCGGGCGCGGGCCGGGGCCGGGACGCGGGTCGACCGGCTACGCCGAGCGGGTCGCGCGCCGCGCGGCTCGCAGCGCCCGCCCGATGTCGAGGAGGTGGTGGCGGCCCTCGTGGACCGCGTTGCGGGCCATCCACGCGACCGTCATCTCGAGGTCCTCCCGGTAGGCGCGCCGGTCCCACGCGTCGTCGGGGACGTAGTCGAGCTCGACGGCGAGCGCCTGGGTCGCGGCGGTGAGCTCGGCGAGGACCGCGGCCGGGTCCTGATGGTTGTAGTCGCGCTCGACGGCCAGCTCGTCTCGGCGCATGCGCGGGAACGACGGCCGGTCCTCCTTCACGGTGGTCGTCACCCGCTCGTCGTACAGCAGGAAGGAGTCGCGGGCGTGGCAGGCGTACTCGAGCGCCGACCACGTGTCGGGCGTGGGTCGGGTCCGCAGGATCGCGTCGAGGTCCTCGCCCGGCAGGCCCCGCTCGAGCGGCACGCGGTAGCGGGACGGGAAGGCGCGGATCATCGACGGGGTGTCGTGCGGGTCGCAGCCGTCGAAGTCGAAGCCGCACTCGGGGCACACCCAGCCGGGCGCAGGGATGACCCAGGGGCCGTCGGCGCCGTCGTCGGTGGACATGCTCGTGCGGAGCGTACGCCGCGCGCCGGCGTCGACGACCGTCCGTAGACTCCCCGGCCGTGGAGGATCGCCACCCCGAGGGCCTGTACCTCGAAATGACGGACGAGCCACCGGCGCGGTACGCCGAGGCGCGGCGTCCCCCGTGTGTTGGCGTCGCCCGGCGCGACGCGGGCGACGTGGTGGGCGAACGTGTGCCGCGACCGCGACGACCTGCCGCGCGTGCTGCCCGAGTTCGGGCTGCTCGGCGTCTACGAGGTCGACGACGGCTTCGAGCCGCCGGCCGCCCCGGACGGGATCACCGGCCATCTGTTCCACCGCACCGCCCGGCCGGGCCAGGGTCGCCTCACCGGCCGGCCGACCGTGGGGCTGTCGCTGGTGCTCATCGGCCCGAGGGAGCCGGGCGACGCGGCGGCGCTGCGGGACTGGGCCGACTTCGTGCACCTGCGCCACATCGCCGAGGCCGCGGTCCCCGGCTACTCGATGGTGACCCCCTACGAGCACGCCGGCGGCGGCGACCCGCGCTTCTTGCACTTCTACGAGATGGACACCGACGACCCGGAGGCGTCGTTCCAGGCGATGACGCCGCTCGTGCGGGAGCGCTTGGACCGCGACACGTTCCGGGCCTGGACCGGGCACCCGGCGCTGCGGATCTGGTACGTGAACAGCTTCCGGCGGGTCGGCGAGCGCCGCCGGTGAGCGACCTGTTCGACGTCGTGCACGCCCAGCGGGCGTGCCGCTCGTTCGCGTCGACGCCGCTCCCGGATGATGTCGTCGGCCGGGTGCTCGACGCGGCGACGTTCGCGCCGAGCGCCGAGAACCGCCAGCCGTGGGTGTTCGTCGTCGTGCGCGACGACGCGACGCGGGCTCGGATCCACGACCTGACGGCGCGGGCCTGGGAGCGGGGCGGCCGCGACTACGCCGTGCAGCGCCTCGAGCCGGGCCTGCTCGCCGACGTCGACCACGGCATCGCCGGCGGCGGGTACCGCGCCGCGCCGGTGCTCGTCGTCGTCGCCGCCGACCTGACCAGCGCGCATCCGGCGACGGTGCCCGCGTCGATCTTCCCGGCGGTGCAGAACCTGTGCCTCGCGGCGCAAGCGCTGGGCGTCGGGTCGGCGCTCACCACGCTGACCACGACGCTGTCCGACGAGCTCGCGGCCGTCGTCGAGCTGCCCGACACGGTGGCGGCCCAGGCGGTGGTGCCGCTCGGCTACCCGTCGCGGCGGCTCGGGCCGCCGCGACGCGAGCCGTTCGCGCAGCACACCTTCCGGGACCGCTACGGCGTCGGCTGGTAGGCGTCAGCAGGCCACGGTCGCGCCGTCGGCCGCGGCGGACGCCCGGACGGCGTCGAGGACGCGCATCGCCGCGACCCCGTCGGCGAAGGTCGCCAGCGGGACAGCGGACCCGCCCGGTCGGCCCTCGACGCCGGCGCGCAGCGCCTCCCCGAGCCGGGTGAACGGCCCGAGCTCGAGGTGGGTGAAGCGGTGCCGCGGGTCCGACGACTCGTCGGGTGGGGGTGGCAGCGCCAGGTCGGGCGGGACGTCGAGGCGGCGCGTCCCGTCGGCGTCGGCGACCCAGGCGTCGGTCCCGTCGATCCACGCGCTCGCCCGGGTCCCGACGATCCGGGTGACGCCACTCATCGGCCCCCACGCCGCGGCCGTCTGGGCGAGCACCCCGTCGACGCCGCTGCGGAGCCGGAACCGCACGACGAACGTGTCCTCCGCCGCCCCGACCCGCTCGGACACGACGGGGAGGCGGGCGCTGACCTCGGCGAAGTCGCCGAGCCAGGCCCGCACCTGGTCGACGACGTGCGACCCGGACGCGCCGAGCCAGCCGCCGCCGGCGTCCGCGTCGAACCACCAGCCGGGGGTGCGGGCCGCCGGGTCGGCGACGAGGGGGACGAACTGCACGAGCGTCGCGAGGCGCACCGTGCCGAGACGCCCGTCGGCGATGGCGCGCCCGACGACGGCCCGCTCGGGGGCGAGCCGGAACTCGTGGCCGAGCAGGTGGGTGACGCCGGCGACGTCGGCGGCGGCGAGCATGGCCTCGGCTTCGGTCACGTCGAGGGCGAACGGCTTCTCGCAGAGGACGTGCTTGCCGGCCTGCGCCGCGGCGATCGCGATCCGGCGCGTGCGTCGCGGGTGGTGTGGCGATCGTGACCGCGGCGACGTCGGGTCGCGCGAGGAGCGCGTCGAGGTCGCAGCTCGCGGGGACGGCGAGGCGCTCGGCGCGGCGGGCGGTCTTGTCGGCGTCGCGGCCGACGAGCGCGACGACGTCGAAGCCGGCCGCCTGGAGTGCGGGGACGTGGACCCGGGCGCCGAAGCCGGTGCCGACGACGATGGCGCCGGGTCGGCTCACCGGCGGCGGGTCACGTCAGAAGGGTCGGGTGACGGCCCGGGTGGGCCCGAAGCTGTGCAGCGCCAACGCGTGGAGGTTCCCGAGCCCGCCGCACACCATCACGAGCATGTGCTCGGGGTCCTCGACGAGGTGGACGAGCCCGGCGTCGTCGACGCGGCCGTGCTCGTGGGCCTGCGCCTGGTGCGGCGCCGGCCACCACGACACGGGCAGCGCGGCGTGCGCCCAGAGCCGCTCTTGGACGTCCTCGATCGCCGGGTAGGCGGCGGCGATCAGGTCGGCCCACGGCGGGGCGATGCAGGTGAGGATCTCGGCGCCGTGCCATCCGGCGATGAACGCGTTCGTGCCGGGGAAGGCGAGCGACTTGCCGATCACCTCGAGGAGGTCGACACCGTTCGTCGCGACGATGTCGGCCACGTCGATCGTGCCCGTGCAGCCGTGGATCGTGACCGCGTCGCCGGGCACGCCCCGCCGCACGGCGAGCGGCGCCCACGGTGAGCGTTCCTCCCACTCCCCCACGACGATGCCGGCGACCCGGCCGGGCTGCCCGAACACGCTCTTGGACGAGACGCCGACGACCTGTCCCCCGACGTTGCGCATCATGAGCCGGGTGGCCCGCCCGATCGCCGGGGCGGGGCCGGCCCGACCGCCGAAGCAGCCGGCGTCGTAGGGGATGCCGAGCGGGTCGCGGCTCGGCCCGTTCACGAACAGGCCGGGCACGACGCACGAGGTCGTGGTGTTCAACGCGAACAGGTTGAGGATCGGGTCGGCGAGCGCCTCCATCGCCGCGCAGAGCAGCGGCATCGCCTCGGCGGGGGCGCCGGCCATGACGGCGTTGATGGCGAGCTTCTCGACCGTGGCGCGGCCGTTGCGGGGCGGCAGGTCGCAGAGCTGCTCGTCGGGGAAGCGGCCGGACGCGGCGACGTGGGCCCGGACGCGGTCCTCGGTCGGCGGGATGAGCGGCAGGCCGTCACCCCAGCCGGCGTCCGTCGCGAGCTTCTGGAACGCCGCCGGGTCCCCGTCGACCTCGAGGCGGGCGCTGGCCAGCCACTCGATGGTGCAGCCCTCGGGGCCGCAGTCGACCCGCGACGCGATCCGGCTGTCGGTCATCGGGTCACGTCGACGCGCCGATCGTGGCGAGCAGGGCGGGCCAGTGCTCCCGCGCGATGGCGCGCACCTCGGCCTCGGGACGCGATTCGAGCGGGTACGGCAGGGAGTGGACGCGCAGGCCCACCCGCCCGGCGTTCGCGGCCATGGTGTGGGCGAGGGATTCGAACTCGGCAGTTACGACGACGACCGCCGTCTTGCCCTCGTGGGCGGCGGCCACGGTGTCGTGGACGCTCCACGAGGTGCACGAGCCTCAGTTGCCCAACCCGACGATGGCGATGTCGACGTCGGTCGCGAAGCGGGCGAGCTCCGAGAACGTGCGGTCACCCTCCTCACCGATGCGGTTGCCGGCCCGCCAGTCCGACACGTCGGCGCCGGCGGCGTCGAGCTCCCGGCGCCACTCGTCGAGCACCCATTCCCAGGACTGCCAGGTCGCGTCGCTGCGCAGCCCGACCCGTCGACCGGCGAGTGGGCCGGCGTCGGGACCAGGGTCGGGTGTGACCTCGGGCGGCGTCGCGGTGGGGTCCAGGATCGTGATCCGGGCCATCACACCTTCTTTCTCAGGGAGAGCCACCGATCGTACTGACCGGGCGGGCCGGCCGAGCGGCTGGCATGATGTCCGGCCGGCCGAGGAGGACCGATGGCGCCAACCGACCCGCGGGACGGTGGGGCCGCGAGCGACCTGGTCCCGGCGGGCACCGTCGAGGAGCTGACCCCGGCCTGGGTGTCGGCGGCGCTCGACGCGCCGGTGCGCGCGGTCGAGGTCCTCGATGCGCACTCGGGCACGACGGGTCGGGTCCGGCTCGGCGTCACCTACGACGACGCGGCGGGGCGGCCCGCGTCGGTGTTCGTGAAGCTGGCCCCGTTCGACGAGCGGCAGCGCCGCTTCGTCGACGCGGTCGGGTTGGGGATCGCCGAGGCCCGCTTCTACCGCGACGTCGCCGCCCGCACGCCGGTGCGGCTGCCCCGGGTGTGGCACGCCGCGGTGGCCGGGGACCAGTACGTGATGGTGCTCGAGGACCTGGTGGCGAGCGGCGCCCGCTTCCCCTCCCCCGACGACGCGGACCTCGCCGACTACGTCACGCGCCTCGTCGACGAGCTCGCCGCGCTGCACGCCCGGTTCTGGGCGTCCCCCGAGCTGGTCGACGGTCCGCTGGCCTTCGTGGGTGACGGCCTGCGGCTGGCCTTCGGGGGCGGCGGCCCGTTCATCTCCCGGGCCCTCGACCGCTTCGCCGACGAGCTGCCCCCCGCGTTCCGCGCCATCGGGGACCTCTACGTGGACCGGACCCCCGACATCGCGGCGCTCTTCGACGTCGAGCCGCGCACCCTCGCGCACGGGGACCCGCACCTCGGCAACCTCTTCGTCGACGGCGACCGCCCCGGGTTCTTCGACTGGGGGATGGTGCAGCACCGGGCCGGCATGTGGGACGTCGCGTACGTGCTGTGCCAGTCGGTGCCGACCGAGCTGCGCCGCGCGCACGAGCAGGCGTGGGTCGACCAGTACCGGGCGCGGCTCGCCGCGCTCGGCGTGACGTTGGACGCGGCGGCGGCGTGGGAGCAGTACCGGCTGTTCGCGGTGTACGCGTGGGCGTCGGCGACGTCGACCGCCGGCGTCGGGGAGCGCTGGCAGCGCGCCGAGGTCGGGCAGGGCGGCATGGCCCGCGCCACCGCGGCGATCGAGGACCTCGACGTGGTGGCGTTCCTCACCGAGCGGCTCCGCGGCGCATGAGCGCCCGGACGTGCTCGGCGAGCGCGAGCGTCCACGCCAGCGGGTCGTCGAGGCCCCACCCGTACTCGGGGAGGTCGAAGTACTCGACCGAGAGGCGACCCGCGTAGCCGAGCGTCTCGAGGCGGTCGAGCACCGCGGCGAAGTCCACGACGCCGGCCGGGTCGTCGACGTGGAGCTGGGTGTGGCCGGGGCAGCCCTGGCGGAGCTGGATGTGGTCGGCGTGCTCCAGCAGCTCGAGGGGGTCGCCGCCCCAGTCGGCGACGTGGCCGGTGTCGACGAGGAGCCGCAGGCCGGGGACCTCGGCCTGCATGGCCCGGACGGTGTCGAGCGAGCAGACGGTGGCGCCGGCCCACGGCTCGAGCAGCACGCCGGGCACGCGTCGAAACCAGCGGACGGTGCGCTCCCACATGTCGGGCCCGTCGCGGGGCGCGGGCGTCGAGCACCAGCCGGGCTGGGGCTTCGGGAACGCGGTCGGGCAGCCGACCGGGAGCGCGAGCGTCGCCGGGTCGACCTCGACGACGACGTCGATGTGCTCGAAGCCGAGCGCCGCGGCCTGCCGCGACGCGTCGGGGGGTGCGGCGGGTCGGAACGCCAGGTCGAGGACGCCGAGGGGGAAGGCCACGGCGAGGCGGCCTAGGGGGTCCCGCCCTGGAACTCCATCCCCGAGGGCATGACCATGCCGACCGGCTGGAGGTGCTGGCCGAGCACCTGGTCGAAGTGCTCGGCGACGAGCTCGGGCGTCCAGCCGCCGTCGCGCCACATGAACGCGATCTGCTTGGGGTGCTGGAAGATCGTGTACGCGAAGTCGGTGCGGCCGAGAATCTGGCCGTTGACGTGCCCGGCCCGCTCCGACGCGAGGAACACGACGAGCGGCGCGTTCAGCGCCGGGTCCTGCTCGGGGGGCGGCGCGCTCCCGGACCGCTCGAACAGGGCGGCGGTCATCCGGGTCGCGCCGGCGGGCGCGACGGCGTTCACGGTGATGCCGCTGCGGCCGAGCTCGAGCGCCCAGATGAACGTGAGGCCCATGAGCGCGGCCTTCGCCGCCCCGTAGTTGGTCTGCCCGAAGTTGCCGCGCAGCCCAGCCGAGGAGGTGATGTTGATGATGCGGCCGTAGCCCGCCTCACGCATGACGGCCGCGGCGTGGTGCGCGCAGTTGAACGACCCCTTCAGGTGCACGGCGAGGACGGCGTCGAAGTCCGCCTCGGTCATCTTCACCAGGGTGCGGTCTCGGACGATCCCGGCGTTGTTGACCAGGATGTCGAGGCGTCCGAACTGCTCGACCGCGCCGCGGACGATCCGGGCGGCACCGTCGAAGTCGGTCACCGAGTCGTGGTTCGGGACGGCCTCCCCGCCGGCGGCGCGGATCTCGTCGCACACCTGCGCGGCCGGGTCCTCACCGCTGCCAGCCCCGTCGAGGGTGGCGCCGACGTCGTTGACGACGACCTGCGCGCCGGCGGCGGCCATCGCCATCGCGAACGCGCGGCCGATGCCCCGACCCGACCCGGTGATGACAGCGACCCGCCCGTCGAGGAGCCCCATCGACTCAGGCCGCCACGGCGGTGGCGGTGCCGCTCAGCACCTCGACCCCGTCTTGGTTCGTGACCGCGCACGAGAGGTCGACGAGATGCTCGCCGCCCTCGTCGCGCTTGGCGGTCACGGTCGCGGTGCAGGTCAGGGTGTCACCGGGCCACACCTGCTTCGCGAAGCGCACCTGGAAGCGGCGCATCGCCTCCGGCCCGAACCAGTCCTTCACGACCCGGGCCATGAGCCCCGCGGTGAGCATCCCGTGACCGAACACCGACGGGTTCCCCACCGAGGTGGCGACCGTGTCGTCGTGGTGCATCGGGTTGAAGTCCCCCGACGCGCCGGCGTAGCGCACGAAGTTCGTCCGGGTGAGCGGGTCGACGACGAGCGGCGGCGCCGCGTCGCCGACCGACAGCGCGTCGAAGGCCGGAGCGGTGGCAGGCACGCGCGGACCTTACCGCGACACCACCGGAAGGTGACATGGGTGTCAGGCTCCCCTACGCTCGGCGTCCGGCGATGGATCCTGAGCGTGCCGCGGCGCGGCTGGTGGGCCGGCGTGGCGGCGGCCCGGGCCCCGACCGGGCGCTCCGCGCCCGGGGGCAGCGCACCCTGGCCCGGCTGCTCGACGCCGGCGCGACCGTCTTCGCCGACCGGGGCTTCCACGCCGCCCGCGTCGACGACATCGTGAAGGCGGCCCGCACCTCGCACGGCACCTTCTATCTGTACTTCTCCAGCAAGGAGGAGCTGTTCCGGGACCTGGTCGGCGACGCCGCGACGTCGATGGTGGCGCTCGCCCGGGAGCTGCCGGCCCTGACCCCGGACCGGGACGGCCACGAGGCGCTCGTCGTGTGGCTCGGCCGGTTCACCGACCTGTACGAGCGACAGGGCGCGCTGCTGCGCACCTGGACCGAGGCCGAGATCGTGGACAGCGAGCTCGGCCAGGCCGGCGGCGATCTCGTCGCCCAGTTCGCGCGGGAGCTCACCACTCGGGTGCGGGCCGCGGTCCCCGATCTCGACGCCCGGGTCGCGGCGCTGGCTCTGGTCGCGATGATCGAGCGGGCCACCTACTACCTCGCGTCCCGCCAGATCCGTGTCGCCCGGGCCGAGCTGGTCACGACCCTCGCCGGGGTGACCCACGCCGCCCTCTTCGGGGTCGCGGCCCGGGACCGCCCGGCGACCCCGACCCCGACGTCGGCTGCGGCGACCCCGGTGCTACGTTCCTGACGTCCGCGTCAGAGACACTCAGGGGGGAGCATGCGAAAGATCTTGGCGGTCCTCGCGGCGACCGCGCTCGGAGCGACCATGGCGGCAGCCGTGGCCGGGCCGGCCGGCGCGAAGGGGACGTCGCCCACCAAGCCGGTGCCGAAGGTCACGAGCTGTCAGACCAAGACGGCGATCGCCGGCATCACCCAGGCGATGCAGGCCTTTCTCAGCGGTGATCCGTCGATCGCGATGAAGTACGTCGACCAGGGCAACCTGATCGGTGCGTCGTACCAGCTGAGCGAGCAGCTCGACACCGCCGCTGGGCTGACGAGTTCCACCTCGTTGACCCTGCCGACGAAGATCGGCGTGAAGTGCCAAGGGAAGACCAAGGCGACGTTCACCTACGACCTGTACATCAAGGACAAGACGACCAGCACCACGGGTCCGCCGCTCGGCCTGAACGAGGCCGGCGACGCCCTCATCAAGAAGGGTGTCTGGTACATCTCGGCCGCGACCGTCTGCGACCTCGAGTCCGGTGCAGGCGCGGTGGCCGCCCAGGCCAGCAACGAGTGCTACTCGGCTGTCGGCCTGCCGGTTCCGCCCGCCTCGTAGCCAAGCACGACCGGCGAACGCCGCCCCAGGCCTGCGGGCCGGGGCGGCGTCGTCGCGACTCAGGAGCCGGCGCGGCGCCCGTTGCCCGAGATCCGCTCGCCCTGCACGGCGGGCAGGATCCGCTCGGACACGTCGCCGAGCTCGTCGGTGCGGCCCGACAGGCTGACCCGGCCTTTGCCCATCACGACGACATGATCGGCGAGGGTGAGGGCCTGGCGGATGTGCTGCTCGACGATGAGCAGCGCGGTCCCGGCCTCGTGGATGGTGCCGAGCGTCTCGTAGACCTCGTCGATGATGAGCGGCGCGAGGCCGAGGGACAGCTCGTCGGTGATGAGCAGCTTCGGGGAGCGGACCAGCACCCGGGCGAGGGACAGCATGCGCTGCTCCCCACCGGAGAGGGTGCCGGCCTGCTGCTTGCGCCGCTCCCCGAGCCGCGGGAAGAGGGTGAACGCCTGGTCGAGCGCGGCGCGGCCCTCACGTCGGCCGAACGCCTGCCGGAAGGTGAGCTGGAGGTTCTCCTCGACGCTCAACGTGGCGAACACCGAGCGGCCCTCGGGGGCGTGCACGACCCCGAGGCGCGACAGCCGGAAGGCGCGCAGCTGGGTGACGTCGCGGCCCTGGAAGACGACCTCCCCGGCGATGGGGTGCAGCAGCCCGGAGCAGATCCGCACCACCGTCGTCTTGCCCGACCCGTTCCCGCCGAGCAGCGCGGTGACGCCCCCTTCGGCGATGGCGAACGACACCCCGAACAGGGACCGGAAGGGCCCGTAGCTCGCCTCGACGTTGCGCAGCTCGAGGATCGGCGGGGCGCCCGCCGCGGCGGTCACGGCATCTCCCCGAGGTAGGCCTTGCGGACCGACGCGTCGCCGAGGACGTCGGCGGTCGGGCCGCTGGCGATGAGCTCCCCGAAGTCGAGGACGTAGAGGCGCGTCACGAGGCTCGACACCATCTCCACGTCGTGCTCGACGAGCAGCACGGCGAACTCGTGCTGGGCCTGCACGGCGGCGAGCCGCTCGGCGAGGCTGTCGGTCTCGCGCACGTCGAGCCCCGACGACGGCTCGTCGAGCAGCAGCAGCTTCGGTTGGGTCATGAGCGCCCGGCCGAGCTCCACGAGGCGGCCCCGACCGAGGCTCAACGACTCGACGGGCTTGTCGGCCTCGGCCTGCAGGCCGACGATGTCGAGCATCTGCGCGGCGAGCGCCTGCTCGTCCTTCGTCGGCTTCGACAGGTTCAACAGGTCCTTCCACAGCGAGCCGCTGCGGTTCCGGGCCCGTTCCGTGACGAGGAAGTGCTCCCGGACCGTCATCCCGGAAAACAGCTCGAGGCGCTGGAAGGTGCGGCCGAACCCGAGACGGGCCCGCCGATGGACGGGGAGGCCGGTGATGTCGTGCCCGTCGAAGATGACCGTGCCGCTCTCGGGGCGCAGCATGCCGAGCAGACAGTTGAAGAACGTGGTCTTGCCCGCCCCGTTCGGGCCGATGAGCCCGACCATCTCGCCGGGATCGACGTCGAGGTCGACGTCGGTGAGCGCCGAGATCCCCGAGAACCGCTTCGTGATCCCCCGCGCCCGCAGGAGCGCGGGCCGGGCCGTCTCGGCTCCCGGTTCCGCGGTGGTGGACGGCGCGCTCACTCGCTGCCTCCGGCGGGCGCCGGGACCGGCGCGGCGACGGCGGCTGCGGCCGGGAGGGTGGGCTCGGGCTTGCCGAGACCCTCGGCGATGCGGCGGGTCTCCCCCTCGTTGCCGATGATCAGCTCGTTGATGCCACCCTGCACGCTGGCCACCCACTGCAGCCACACGATCGTGAACGCGATCGTCGACGAGCGCGACGGGCCAGCCGGCCGGCGGGGTCGGCGCCTTGAGCCGCGAGAACAGGTAGACGCCGACGATCGCGAACCCGGCGGGGATCCGACCGTCCTTCCACGTGAGCGGCGATTCGAGCCACCCCTTGGCCCGGGCGACCAGCTGCACCTGGGAGGGCAGCCAGATGAACATCACGGTCGCGGCGCCGACCGGGAGGCCGAGCAGGATGCAGTCCAGCGAGGAGCCCGGCAGGTCACCGACGGAGTGCAGCACCCAGCCGGTGAGCGCACCCCCGCCCGCGCCGGCGAGAAACACCAGCGGCCCGAACGGCCGGGCGTGGCGGCGGACCAGGCCCCGGTCGGCCCAGAGCATCCAGGCGAGCAGGAACGCGACGCTGGGCAGCACGAAGGGCAGGAGCGTCGCGCTGTGCACGTCGGTCCAGTGCCCGATCGTCCGCACGAACGGCGGCGACCCGACCAGCGTGGCGTCGAGCTGCGTCGCGGTGCGGACCAGCAGGTAGGCGAGGTAGAGCGCCGGGCCGATGGCCACGGGCAGCACGACGCGCGACACGCGCGTGTAGGTGTCGGGCAGCTCGTTCGTCACGGCGAGCGCTTTGGCCCGCAGGGCCAGGGCCCGGGCTCGGGCCATCTCCACGACGCTCTTGCGGGTCTGGTACTCGACGATGCCCTCGGGGTGGCGCACGTAGGTGATCGCGCCGAGCCCGAAGAGGATCAAGAAGATGCCCGGCGTCAGGTGCAGGCCATCCTCGAGCAGCCACTGGAACAGCACGAAGCTGATCCCCGCGTTCACGGCACCGTCGACGGTGCGTGACCCGAGGGTCACGACGAGCACGACCCAGGCGATGCCGATGATGGTCGGGAACGTCGGCGCGTCGCCGACCCGCACGTCCTGCCCGGACATCGCGATGAGCCCACCGCCGATCCCGGCGACGGCGGCCGACGTGGCGAACAACGTGACGCGCAGCGCGGTGGCGTTGATCCCCACGGACGCCGCGGCGGTCTCGCTGCCGCGGATCGCCAACAGGAATCGGCCGGTCGTGCCCTTGCGTATCAGGATCACCCCGAACGCGACGACCGCGAACAACGCCGAACACGAGCAGGAAGAAGGTGCGGTCCGTGGTCGCGAAGTCCGGTCGGGGGACATGGATCCCCTCCGCGCCGTTGGACACCTCGGGCCGGTTGAACACGACGTTCTCCACCATGAGCCCGAAGGCCAAGGTGGCGAGCGTCAGGTAGATCCCGCCGAGGCGCAGCGCGGGCAGCGCGAACAGCGCGCCGGCCGCGGCGGCCACGACCGCGCCGATCAGCACCCCGACGAGGATGGGGATGCCGTGATCGACGGCCAGGTTGGCGGCCGTGAACCCCCCGATCCCCGCGAACGTCGCTTGCGCGAGCGAGATCTGGCCGGCGAACCCGGTGATGATCGTGATCGACAGGAACGCAACCGCCAGGGTGAGCCCGTCGGTGATGCGGAACACCCACAGGCCGCTGACGAGCGTCATCATCGCCAAGATGAACCCGACGATGAAGATCGGGAACACGATCTTCGTGAGCCGCGCGATCTCGGGTGTCTTGTACGTGCTCGCCATCGCCGGTGGTGGCGGATCGACCCCGGCGAGGGGGTCGATCAATTCTCGTCGGGACCGGATCGAGCGGACCAGCACCAAGATCAGGAACAGCACCAGGAACGGCAGGGTCGGCCGCAGGTCCTTCGCCAGCTCGCTGGAGGAGCTGACCCCCGCCCAGCTCTGGAGGATGTCGGGCAGCGCCCGGTCGGCGACCCCGAGCGCGACGCCCGCCACGAAGGTGGCGGGGATGTTCGTCAGCTTCCCGCACGCCGCGGCGGCGATCGTGATGACGAGCAGCAGCGTGTAGATGTTCGCGTTCAGGGTCTGGGCGAGCGTGGCGAGGATCACGCCGGCGATCCCAGCCATGACGCTGGACAGCATCCAGGCGACGGCGCTGACCCGCTCGGAGTCGACCCCGGCGAGCTCGACCATCCGGGGGCTCTCGACCACGGCCCGCATCTGCAGCCCGGTCGCGGTGTAGCGGAAGATGAGCCCGAGGATGATCACCGCCAGCACGGTGATGATCGCGGCGAACGCGAAGTCCCACGCCACGAAGTGACTGCCGATGTTGAACCCGGCGGCGTTGATGCCGAGCATGGGCGGGATGCTCGACCGGGGCGTCACCGGCACCGGCTGCTGCCCGCTGATGAAGTCCTCGACGATCTGGGGCAGCGCGATGAACATGCCGAGGACCGCGACGAGCTTCACCTGCCACGACGCGGTGCGCATCGCGCGGAACAAGAGCCGGTCGAACGCCAACCCGAGCAGCGGCGAGACGAGCAGCACCGCCACGACGAGGCCGAGCCACCGCGGGTCGCCGTGCACCTCGACCATCTCCACGTACACCGCCCCGGCCACGAAGGCCTGGGCGGCGAACGCGAAGTTGAAGACGCCGGTCGTCTTATAGGTGAGGACGATCCCGATGGCGATGAGCGCGTAGACACATCCGAAGGGGATCCCTTCGATTAGCCACGCCGGGACTTGACCCACGAGCTCGTCGGACTCCGGTCTCGGGTTTGGTGTTGGGTCGGGTGGCCGCCCCCGCTATGGCTGCGGTGGCGACGTCGAGGGGACCGTCGCCGTGGGTGGCAGGGTCTCGCCCGCCAGGGTCGGCCGGTAGTAGATGGTCGTCGAGTCGAGCGTGTCGGGCAGCGGGTTGTCGCGCGTGCACACGAACGGCTGACCCGGCTTGCCGAACACGCGGCGTGAACTTGCCGTTCACGACCTCGACGTACGCGGTGCAGGTCTCGGTCCCCGGCTTGTGCCCGTCGAAGCCCCAGTTGATCGGCGGCCGGAGACCGTTGGCCGTGTAGCCGTTGAAGTTGTTGATGGCGGCGACCACCGAGGCCTGGGTGAAGTTCGGCCCCGCCGTCTTGATGCCCTTGTACAGCAGGTCGCCGTTGATCCACCCCGAGAGGGACTGCTCGTTGACCGGCTTGTGGATGGCGGCCATCTGCTTCATGAAGAGCTGCATCTCCGGGGACGCCTTGGCGTCCTCGAAGGGCACGAAGTCGATGCCGAAGTAGATGCCGTCGAGCTCACGCCCGTACTTGCTGAGCGTGCCGGGGTCGTAGCCCTGGGGCGCGTAGAACTTCACGTTCGTCAGCCCGGCTCGTTGTATATCCAAGCCGACGTTGACCTCGCCGGCGACATCCATACAGGTGCCCACGAACTGGACGTTCTTCGCCTTCATCTGGTCGATGTCCGAGCCGAGGTCGGTGAACCCGAACTGCAGGCTGCTGTCGAGGAGCGCCACGTTGAACCCGTATTTCCTGAACCCGGCGGCCATGCCCTGCGCGCACTGCGCCGACTGCGGCGCCGTGTACGCCATGATGGCGACGTTCTTGGCGCCGATCTGCTGGGCGATGTACGCCGGCGCCTCCTCCGGGCACACGAAGCACAGGTAGGAGCCCTTCTCCCCGAACAGGTTCGCCGCGCCGCTCCCACCGGTCGGGCTGACCGCGCCCGGCGTCGGGTAGCCGGTCTGCCAGCCGGCGTCGATGTTCCAGCCGAACGTCGGGACGTTCTTGCTCGCGAGGTACGTGGCGCCGGCGAAGATCTGGGTGACGACGGGCGCCACCGCGAACACGTGGGACTCCTCGACGAGCGAGCGGGCCTCTTCCACGTCCTGGGAGGCGCGTGACTGGTCGTCGAGCTTGGCGACCAGCTGGAACTTGCGGCCGAACACCCCGCCCTTGGCGTTGATGTAGTTGAAGTAGGCCTGCAGCCCGTCGAAGCCCGACACGTAGGGCTGCCCGACCGGGTTCGTGATCCCGGCCATGCCCCCCACCCGGATGGTCGTGGACGTGACCCCTGGTCGGCCACCACTGCTGCTCTGCGCACCACTCGGGCTGGCCATGACCGCCAGGCCCATCGCGGCCACGGTCGACGCGATGACGATCGCCCGCACGGAACCGGTCCAACGCATCGGTACTCCCCCCAGTCGACCGACGATTGCCGGCACTCTAGCCACGAAAGCGCCTGACGCATATGTCAGGTCCGGCGCCCGACCGGCTCGGCGACCCCGCCACGGGCCGGCGGCGGATCAGCTGCTGGCCGGCGTGCGGCGCCGCACGAGGCGGGCCCGGTAGCGCAGCGACCGGTCCGACGACCACGGCGCGTACGGCGCCATCGTGACGCCCGCCAGGCCGAGCAGCACGGCGTCGTAGTTGACCCGCCAGCCGGCGAAGTCGCGCCAGGCCCGCTGGCGGTCCGGCCGGACCGGCACCCCCGCGCCGCCGAGGCGCTCGTAGGCGTCGTCGAACTCGGAGCGGGCGATGCTGATCGGGTCGTCGGCGCGGGGGTCGGGGTCGAAGGGGATGTTGAAGAAGGTGGCGATCTCGCGCAGCGCGAGGGTGCCGGCACGGATGCAGAGCCCCGCCTGGGGCGACCACGGGACCGCGAGCGTCGACTGGGCGAGCGACGCGGCGTCGAGCAGCGCCCCCGCGGCGGTGACCCAGGACCGGTCGGGGTTCGGGGACCGGAAGAAGGTGAGCACGCCGAGCGACGTGTGGGTCTCGGCGATGTCGGCGAACCACTCCTCCCAGGCCCCCCACAGCTCGGGGAGCTGATCGTTCCAACCGATGGCGTGGTACCGGGTGAGCAGCTCGACGGCGCTCGGGGGCGTGCCCGCCCGGGTGGCGAGCTTCGCCACCGCGAGCTCGCGTCGGGAGAACGCGCCGTAGATCGTGGGCAGGTAGGCGATGAGCAGGGCGAGCAGCCCGAGGCCGGTGCCGGCCTCGATGAACACGAGCGCGTAGCTCGGGAGCCCGGCGGGCCCGACGAGGCCGAGGGTGAAGAACGAGGATCCGGACAGCTCGAACGCCCGGTGCCAGGTCGGGACGTCGAGCGCGCCGCGGTACACGAAGGCGTAGCCGACGATGTCGAGGGCCATCCAGAAGAACACCAGGCCGAACAGGCCGAGCGGCCCGTACAGGGCCATGACGCGGTCGCGCGCCTCGTAGGTCCGTCCCTCCCGGGCGAGCAGATCGAAGACCCGGCGCAGGCTGGTGAAGAAGAACCGGGTCAAGAAGGTGCGGACCCCGCGGGGCAGCACGAAGGTCCGCAGCGCGGAGTCGAACACCACGAGGATGAGCGCGACGCCCAGGACCGCCAGGACGACGTCGCCGAGCACGCTCATCGCGTCAGCCTGTCAGCCGTCGTCACGCCGCGGCCGGCCCCGGGTCCGCTTCACGTCGCCGCGCCGTCGCTTGGCGTCCATTCGGGCCTGCCGCGCCGCCCGCGACGGCCGGGTGGCGTGCCGGGCGCGCGGGTAGCGCAGCCCGGCCGCGAGGCGGGCGGCGAGCCGTTCGAGCGCCAGCTCCCGGTTGCGGGCCTGGGAGCGGGTGTCGGCCGCCCGGGCCCGCACGACCGGCCCGAGCCGGGCCAGCAGCCGGGCCCGCTGGTCGGCGCTGAGCGACCGCGACGCAGCCACGTCGAAGGCGACCTCGACGGCCGTGTCGGAGGTGTTGGCGTGCTGCCCGCCCGGCCCCCCGGAGCGGGTCACGCGCACCACGACCTCGTCCCGGTCGACCCGGCACGAGGGGCTGACCGGCAGCCAGCGCGGCCCCATCGGGCCCGACCGTACCCGGACCGCTCCCGACCCGGTGCCGTTACTCCCCAGTAGAGTCCGCTGCGCCGCCATTGACAGCCCGGAGCGGGCTTCTAGAGTGGCGACACCGTGACGGCCGTCACAGGCCCACCACGGTGCACAACACGGCCCAGGGGCGTCAGGCCCCGTCAGTTCTGGGGGGAACAACGTGGCCGATCGGCACCGGCATGCACCTCGCGGCCTCGTCCGCATCGTCGCCATCGTCGCCGCGGCGGCGCTGGTCGGGGGCGCGGTCAGCGCCCTCGGCGGCGCGGCCGGCGCGTCGACCCACCGCCAAAAGAGCGGCGGCGACATCAAGTTCGGCCTCGAGGCCGAGACCACCGACTACTGCCTCAGCCGCGCCCAGCTGGCCATCTCGGGCATCCAGGTGGTGGCCGCCATCTACGACACGCTCACGGTGCCCAACAGCAAGGGCCTCCCGGTGCCGTACCTCGCCGCGTTCGGTCACCCCGAACGCGAGCTTCACGCAGTGGACGATCGCGCTGCGGCCCAACGTCAAGTTCCAAGACGGTGAGGCCCTCGACGCCAACGCGGTGAAGCTGAACCTCGACACGTACGCGTCGCTGCCCGGCGGCGTCCCCTCGGCCGAGGGCCCGCTGTTCACGATCTACCTCGGGTTCATCCAGAGCGTCACGGTCCAGGACCCGCTGACCGTCCAGGTCACCCTGAAGACCCCGGTCCCGCAGTTCGCGGCGTACCTGTACTCGACGGGCCGCATGGGGATCATGGCGCCGGCGCAGATCAACGGGAACTGCTCGACCGACATGATCGGCACCGGCCCGTTCAAGCTGCAGTCGTACCAGCAGAACCAGCAGACCGTCGTGGTGAAGAACCCGAACTACTGGCAGCCCGGGTACCCGAAGGCCAACTCGATCACCTTCGTCCCGATCCCCGACGGCCCGGCCCGCAACACCCAGCTGCAGGGCGGCCAGATCGACATCACCCACCAGTCGAGCGGTCTGGAGTCCGACGCCCTCCGCACCCTGAGCGGGATCAAGACCCTCATCCAGGGTCCGGGTCAGCGCGAGATCGTCCACCTGTGGCTGCTGTCGAACAAGGCGCCGTTCAACCAGCAGATCGCCCGCACCGCGATGAACGCCGCGGTGAACAAGGTGGAGATCAACCAGATCCGCAACAAGGGCCTGTTCCAGGTGGCGAACGGCATCTTCGACAGCGCCATCCCCGGCTACGTGGCGAACGCCGGCTACCCGGCGTACAACCTGGCGAAGGCCCAAAAGCTCGTCACGCAGGCGAAGGCCGCGTTGGGCGGCCAGTTCAACGTCACGCTGGGCACGACGACCGACCCGGACGCCAGCGCCGAGGCGCAGCTCATCAAGGAGGAGGCGGCGAAGGCCGGGATCAACATCACCATCGCCCAGTTCGACCAGGCGACCCTGATCAACAAGGCGCTCGCCGGCCAGATCGACATCCTCGCCTGGCGGAACCTCTACGGCGAGTTCACGAACCTGAGCGACGCGGACACCTACGTCTGGTACGCGAGCCCGAAGCTCGGCTACCTGACGAACTTCGGGAACTTCGACGACCCGCAGGTCCAGTCGCTGCTCGATCAGGGGCGCGCCGCGTCGACGACCGCGCAGGCCACGCCGATCTACCAGCAGCTGAACAAGCTGCTCGCCCAGCGGGACTACCTGATCCCCGAGTACTACGTGAACTGGACGATCGGGTACGGCTCCAGCGTGACCATCGGGTTCCCACCGCTCCCGAGCGGCGGCGGCAAGCCGCTGTTCGCCTACGGGCGCATCCCGCTGCTGGCCGTCAGCAAGACGTAGGGGACAACGAGGCGGCGGGCCGGTCGGCATCCAGGTGTCGGCCGGCCCGCAGCCGCTCGCTCGGGGCGTGACGACGGATAGGAAGGGAGCGCGTGGAGGCCTCGACCGGCAAGCGTGACTACGAGCTGCTGCGGCTCCTCGCCCGCCGGCTCGTCCAGCTGCTCATCGTGCTGCTCGTCGTCAGCTTCTTCACGTTCCTGCTCATCCGGCTGCTGCCGGGCGACCCGGTGCAGACCATCATCCCGTTCGGGCAGGGTCCGGCGTTCGCGCACGAACGGGACCTGCTGCGCGCCGACCTCGGGTTGAACAAGGGCTTCTTCCCCCAGTACTGGGACTACCTGAAGGGCCTCGTGCAGTTCAAGCTCGGGCACCAGTACTCGTCGGGCACGCCGGTGTCGACACTCGTGAAGGAGTCGCTGCCCGTCAGCCTCGAGCTGATGATCTACTCGATGATCCTGGCGTTGGTGATCGCCATCCCCGTCGGCGTGATCGGCGCCTACCGGGCCGGCACCCGCACCGACAGCGCGATCAACACGACCGCGTTCGGTCTGCTCGCCCTCCCGAACTTCGTGCTGGCCCTCGTGCTGTCGTTCTTCATCGGCGCCAAGCTGAAGTGGCTCCCGACCGGCGGCTACTCACCCGGGTGGCTCGACCGCGCGTTCGTCGGCGACTGGGGGCCGCTGCTGGTGCTGCTCCTGACCATCCTGGTGTGCGCCGCGATCGGCGCGGTGTTCGGGCGGGCCCGCGGGCTGACCGGGGCCGGCGGGATGCTCGGCGGCGGGGTCGGCATCGTCGTCTTCATGGTGCTCGGCATCGTGCTGTTCCACGGGTACTACGACCTGTGGCCGCACATGCGCAACATGCTCCTGCCGTCGATCACGCTCGCCGCCGGTGAGATCGCCGTCTTCCAGCGCCTCTTGCGCAGCGACATGATCCAGACGCTGCAGGAGAACTTCATCACCCTCGCGAAGGCGAAGGGCATCTCGAACTCCCGCATCCTGTGGCGCCACGCCCTCCGCCCGTCGAGCCTGACCTTGCTCACCGTCGCCGGGTTGACCGCCGGGACGCTGATCGGCGGGGCCGTCGTCATCGAGGTCATCTTCTCGGTGCCAGGCATGGGCCAGCAGATCTTCGAGGCCATCAACGCCCGGGAGTACGTCGCGCTGCAGAGCTACATCGTGATCATCGCCGTGGGGTTCGTGCTGCTGAACTTCGCCGTGGACTTCCTCTACGCCGTCCTCGACCCGAGGATTCGTCGTGCCCGGGCTGCGGCGTAGCCCCCGCGCCACCCCCGGCCCGGGGCGTGGCGGCGGGACGGTCCAAGAAGAAGTCATGGACGCGACACGTGACGAGTTCGCGACCGGCTTCAGCGGCGACGCCGGCCTCGTGGAGGCCGACGCCATCCTCAGCGGCGACGAGGGACGGTCGCGCCGGCGGGGCTGGGACCTCAACCCGGCGGCGTGGATCGCGATCGGCTGGCTGGTCTTCATCGTGCTCATCGCGGTGCTGGCCAAGACCGGGCTCGTCACCTGGGGCGACCCCCAGAACGTGATCGCGTCGTGCGCCCGCAAGGGCCCGTTCGCGAACGAGGGCACCGCGCCCGGACACCTCCTCGGCTGCGACAGCGACGGGCGCGACATGATCGCCCGCCTCGCCCTCGGGGCGTGGACGTCGCTGCTGGTCGGCGTCGGGGCGATCCTCGTCGGCTTCTTGGTCGGCGGCACCCTCGGCCTCATCGCCGGCTACTTCGGCGGGCGTATCGACTCGTTCCTGGTCGGCATGTTCAACGTGTTGCTGTCGGTCCCGGGCGTCGTGCTCGCCCTGGCGCTGGTCGCGTTCCTGCAGGGCAGCGCGGCAGGCTGGGACCGCGACGGCGCTGCCCGACGTCGTGATCTTGATCATCGCGATCGGGGTCGTGGCCATCCCACTCATCGGACGGATCTCGCGGGCCAGCGCGCTCACCTGGAGCCAACGCGAGTTCGTGCTGGCGGCACGCGCCCAGGGGGCCAAGAACGGCCGCATCATGTGGCGGGAGGTGCTGCCCAACGTGCTGCCGGCGATGTTCTCCATCGCGCTGCTCAGCATCGCCATCGCCATCGTCGCCGAGGGCGCCCTGGCCATCCTCGGCGTCGGTGTCCGGCCGCCGACGCCCTCGTGGGGGAACATCATCGCCATCGACCGCGGTGTGCTCTTCACGTCGCCGCACATCGTGTTCGAGCCGTCGATCCTGATCTTCGTGACCGTCCTGGCGCTCAACTACCTCGGCGACGTCATCCGCGCCAAGTTCGACGTCCGCGAGGCGGGCATATGAGCGAGGCGCGCTTCGACGAGTCCGAGTACAGCGGCCCGCTGCTCGAGGTCGAGAACCTCACGACCTACTTCGGGACGGATCGGGGCGTCGTGCGGGCGGTCGACGGCGTGTCGCTCACCCTCGAGCGCGGCAGGACCCTCGGCATCGTCGGCGAGTCGGGGTCGGGCAAGACGGTGCTGTCCCGCTCCATCATGAACCTGCTCCCCAAGCGGGGGCTGCAGCGGGACGGCTCGGTGCGCTTCGAGGGCCGCGAGATCTCGGCGCTGCCCGACAGCGCCATGCGCCACTACTGGGGCGCGCAGATGTCGATGATCTTCCAGGACCCGATGACGTCGCTGAACCCGGTGATGAAGATCGGCAACCAGATCACCGAGGGCATCCGCGAGCACCTCGACGTGAGCGTCGACTTCGCCCAGGACCTCGCCGAGTCGCTGCTCGCGTCGGTGCGAATCCCGGAGCCGAAGGCCCGGCTCAACGAGTACCCGCACCAGCTGTCCGGTGGGATGCGCCAGCGGGTGTGCATCGCGGTGGCGCTGGCCTGTGGCCCGAAGCTGCTCTTCGCCGACGAGCCGACGACCGCGCTCGACGTCACCGTGCAGGCCCAGGTGCTCGACCTGATCGCCAAGCAGCAGGCCGAGCGGTTCATGGCCATGATCCTCGTCACCCACGACCTCGGGGTCGTCGCCGGCCGGGCCGAGCACGTCGCGGTGATGTACGCCGGCCGGATCGTCGAGCAGGGCCCGACGACCGTGCTGTTCACCGACACGAAGATGCCGTACTCGGAGGCGCTGCTCGGCTCGATCCCCAAGCTGGACGAGCACAGCCACACCCGCCTCGCCACGATCCCGGGCCGCCCGCCCGACCTGGTGCACCCGCCCGCGGGCTGCAAGTTCGCGCCCCGCTGCCCGTACGTGCAGGACCGCTGCCTCGAGGAGGAGCCGCCCCTGCGGGCCGCCGCCGCGGGCCACGAGTTCCGCTGCTGGTTCCCGGTCGGCACGCCGGAGGGCAACGAGGCGCGGGCCCGCAACGAGCGCGAGGGTCGGGTGCCGCACGCGGCCGTCGCGGCGACCGCGGGCGGCCGCTGATGGCGGGCACCGGCACCGTCCACCTGCGCGACCCCGAGTCGGCGCTCCTGCGCGTCGAGGACCTCGTCGTCGAGTTCCCGGTCGGGCATGCGGGTGACCGCGTGCACGCCGTGTCGGGCGTGAGCCTCGACATCGCCCCCGGCGAGACCCTCGGGCTCGTCGGCGAGTCCGGGTGCGGCAAGTCCACGACCGGGCGCGCCGTGATGCAGCTCCCCCCACCGTCGGGGGGCTCGGTGCGCTTCGACGGGATCGACCTCACCCGGCTGCACGGTGAGGCCCTCCGCCGCCTCCGGCCCCGCCTGCAGATGATCTTCCAGGACCCGATCTCGTCGCTGAACCCGCGGCGCCGCGTCCGCGAGATCGTCCGGGAGGGCCTCGACATCTGGGAGGTCGGCCCGAAGGACGCGCGCGACGACAAGGTGAACGAGGTGCTCGACGCGGTCGGGATCGACCCGGCGGGCGGGTCGCGTCGCCCCCACGAGTTCTCGGGTGGGCAGTGCCAGCGCATCTCGATCGCCCGCGCGGTGGTCACCGACCCGAAGCTGATCATCTGCGACGAGCCGGTCTCGGCGCTGGACGTCTCGGTGCAGGCCCAGATCCTCAACCTCCTCGAGGACATGAAGCGCCGCTACGGGCTGACGCTCGTGTTCATCGCGCACGACCTGGCCGTGGTGAAGAACGTCAGCGACCGGGTCCTCGTCATGTACCTCGGGAAGATGTGCGAGGTGGGCGCCCCCGACGACCTCTTCGCCCAGCCGTCGCACCCGTACACGGGTGCGCTGCTCGCCGCGATCCCGGTGCCGGACCCGTCGATCCGCCCCGACGAGGAGCGGGTGCTCGGCGGGGAGGTGCCGTCGCCGATCCATCCACCGTCAGGCTGCCGGTTCCGGACCCGCTGCCCGAAGTCGCAGGAGCAGTGCGCGGCGAGGAGCCGACGCTGCGCGAGATCGCCCCGAACCACTACGTCGCCTGCCACTTCCCCCTCGACCCGGGTGAGCAGATCGACTTCACCCGGGTCGGGATCGGCGCCAGCGTGTCGCCGGACGGGGACGGCTCCCAGCCCTGACCCGCCGCGTCAGGCGGCCGCGGCCGGCGCGGCCGGCGCGGCAGGAGCGCGTGCTCGAGGACCTCGGCGACGTCGTCGACCAGGTGGAACTCGAGCTCGTCGCGCACCACCGCGGGGACGTCCTCGAGGTCGGGGCCGTTGCGGGACGGGAGGATGACCGTGGTCAGCCCGGCCCGCTTGGCCGCGAGGACCTTCTGCTTCACCCCGCCGATGGGCAGCACCCGGCCCTGCAGCGTGACCTCGCCGGTCATGCCCACCTCGGGGCGCACCGGGCGGCCGGTCACCAGGCTGGCGAGCGCGGTCGTCATCGTCACGCCGGCGGACGGACCGTCCTTCGGGATCGCGCCGGCCGGCACGTGCACGTGGAAGCGCCGGGGCAGCGCCGACGGGTCGACGCCGAGATCGACGGCGTGTCCCTGCACGTAGGAGAGCGCGATCTGGGCGGACTCCTTCATGACGTCGCCGAGCTGGCCGGTGAGGGTCAGGCCGGCGTCGCCGTCCATCGCGGTCGCCTCGATGAAGAGCACGTCGCCGCCCGCGCCCGTCACCGCCAGACCGGTCGCGACGCCCGGCGTCGTGGACCGGCCGGCCAGCTCCGGGAAGAACCGGGTGCGGCCGAGCGCGTCGGTCACCGCGGCGTCGTCGATCGTCACCGGCGGCGTCGCGTCACCGCTCACGAGCCGCGACGCGACCTTGCGCAGCAGCTTGCCGAGCTCCCGCTCGAGGTTCCGGACGCCGGCCTCGCGCGTGTAGTCCACGACGATGCGCCGCAGCGCGGCGTCGTCGACACGCACGTCGTCGTCGCGGAGCCCGTTTCGCTCCAGCTGTCGGGCGAGCAGGTGGTCGCGGGCGATCGCGACCTTCTCGTCCTCGGTGTAGCCGTCGAGGTGGATGACCTCGAGGCGGTCCAGCAGCGGTCCGGGGATCGTCTCGACCAGGTTCGCGGTCGCGAGGAACAGCACCTGGGACAGGTCGAGGTCGACCTCCAGGTAGTGGTCCCGGAACGTGTGGTTCTGCGCCGGGTCGAGGACCTCGAGCAGCGCCGAGGACGGGTCACCCCGCCAGTCGGCCCCGAGCTTGTCGACCTCGTCGAGCACGATGACCGGGTTCATCGTCCCGGCCTCGGTGAGCGCCCGCACGATGCGGCCCGGTCGGGCCCCGACGTAGGTGCGGCGATGCCCGCGGATCTCGGCCTCGTCGTGGACGCCGCCCAGCGCGACCCGGGTGAACGGGCGGCCGAGCGCGCGCGCGACCGATTCGCCGAGGGACGTCTTGCCGACACCCGGCGGGCCGACGAGCGCCAAGATGGCGCCCGCGCCGCGTCCGGTCGTCTCGGCCAGCCCACGCTGCGCGCGCAGCGCACGCACCGCGAGGAACTCGACGATGCGGTCCTTCACGTCGGTCAGCCCGGTGTGGTCGGCGTCGAGGATGCGGCGCGCCTCGGCGACGTCGAGATTGTCGTCGGAGCGCTCACCCCACGGGACCTCGAGCAGGGTGTCGAGCCAGCTGCGGATCCAGCCGTGCTCGGGGCTCTGCTCGCTGGTCCGCTCGAGCCGGTCGAGCTCGCGCGTCGCGCTGGCCCGCACCGCGTCGGGCAGGTCTCGGGCGTCGAGCTTGGCGCGGTACTCGGCGACCAGGTCACCGTCACCGTCGCCCAGCTCCTTGTGGATGGCGTCGAGCTGGCGGCGCAGCAGGAACTCGCGCTGCTGGGCCTCCATGCCGTCGGTCACGTCGGAGCGGATCTTGTCGGCGACCTCCAGCTCGGCGAGCGCCTCACGCGCCCAGCCCACGACGGCGTCGAGGCGGGCCTCGACGTCGAGGGTCTCGAGCAGCTCGACCTTGCGGTCGATGGGCAGGTCGGGCCACCAGCCGGCGGTGTCGGCCAGCGCGCCCGGCTCGGTCACGCCCTGGAGCGCCTCGGCCAGCCGACCGGCGCGCAGCCGCGCCGCGATCTCGCTGACCAGCGCCCGGTACTCGGTGGCGAGCTCCCGGGTCCGCGGGGTGGGCTCCGCCGCCTCGGCGACGGGCTCGGCCTCGACCCACAGCCCGGCGCCGCGGCCCGGCACGCCGACGCCGACGACGGCGCGGCTCAGCCCGCGCAGGACGAGGGCCCGCACCCCGGTGGGGAGGTCCCCGGCGCTCTCGACCCGGGCGACGGTCCCGACCCGGGCGTAGCGGCCCTCGACCCGCGGGACGAGCAGCACCAGCCCGTCGTCGGTCGCAGCCGCAGCCGCCTGCTGGGCCTCGTCGCTCTCGAGGGCCAGCGTCACGACCATCTGGGGCAGGACCACCCCGGTGCTCAACGGGAGCAGGGGCAGCACCAGCCGCTCGTCCACGGAAGGGCTCACGTCCGCCATGGTCACCTCGCGTCCTTCATCTGATTACAGGATTACGCGAGTCAACCGCCGGGTCCGGCGACGCATTCCCGACCATCCCCCTCAGCAATCGGGCCCCGAGGCCGGGCCCGCCGTCCGGCGGTCCGGCTCGGCCGGCGGGGGTCAGGAGGGGTGGGTCATGCGGTCCGGGCGCACGAGCCGGTCGAACTCCTCGGCGGTCAGGTGCCCGAGCGCGACGGCGGCGTCCCGGAGGGTGGTGTGGTGGTGGTGGGCGTGCTTGGCGATCTCGGCCGCCTTGTCGTAGCCGAGGTGGGGGTTCAGGGCGGTGACGACCATGAGCGAGTTCGCGACGTGCTCCGCGATCCGCTCGGTGTTGGCCTCGAGCCCCTCGACCGCGAAGCGGCGGAAGTTGGTGACCGAGTCGGTGAGCAGCGCGGTGGACTGCAGCACGTTCAGGATCATCACCGGCTTGAAGACGTTGAGCTCGAAGTTGCCCTGGGAGCCGGCGAGACCGACGGTGACGTCGTTGCCGAGCACCTGCGTGCAGACCATCGTCAACGCCTCGCTCTGGGTGGGGTTCACCTTGCCCGGCATGATCGACGAGCCGGGCTCGTTCTCGGGCAGGATCAGCTCGCCGAGCCCGGCCCGCGGGCCGGAGGCCAGCCAGCGCACATCGTTGGCGATCTTCATGAGCGAGACCGCGAGGGTGCGCAGCGCCCCACTGGCGTGGACGAGCGCGTCGTGCGCGGCGAGCGCCGCGAACTTGTTCGGGGCGGACACGAACGGCAGCCCCGTCAGCCGCGCGATCGACCGGGCGACCCGCTCCGCGAACTGCGGGTGGGTGTTCAGCCCGGTGCCGACGGCGGTGCCGCCGATCGCGAGCTCGTAGAGCCCGGGGAGGGCGGCCTCGATCCGGTCGAGGTCGGCGTCGAGCTGCGCGACGTACCCGGAGAACTCCTGTCCGAGGGTGAGCGGCACGGCGTCTTGCAGGTGGGTGCGCCCGATCTTGACGATCTCGGCGAACTCGGTGGCCTTGGCGTCGAGGGCGTCGCGCAGCGCCCGCACCGCCGGCACGAGCCGGTGCACGAGCTCCTCCGCCGCGGCGATGTGCATCGCGGTCGGGAACGTGTCGTTCGACGACTGGGAGAGGTTGACGTGGTCGTTCGGGTGGATCGGGTCCTTGCTCCCCCGCTTCCCGCCGGCCAGCTCGATGGCCCGGTTCGCGATGACCTCGTTGACGTTCATGTTCGTCTGGGTGCCGCTGCCCGTCTGCCAGACGAACAGGGGGAACTCGTCGGCGAGGCCCCCCGCGAGGATCTCGTCGGCCGCCGCGACGATGAGGTCGGCCCGGTCCTGCTCGAGGGTCCCGAGCTCACGGTTGGTGAGCGCCGCCGCCTTCTTGAGGATCGCCATCCCGCGGATCACCGGCCGCGGCATCCGCTCCTCGCCGATCGAGAAGTGGTGCAGCGACCGCTCGGTCTGCGCCCCCCAGTAGCGGTCGGCGGGCACCTCGATCGGGCCCATGCTGTCCGTCTCGGTGCGGGTCGCGTCCACCATCGACTCGACGCTACCGCTGGGAGGTCCCGCGCCTCGATCCGTCGGCCCGGCGGACGTGCCGGTCGAAGGACGCTCGCAGGTACGGGCCGAGCAGCCCCGCGGCGCGCGCCAGCACGGCGGTGCCCGGGTCGGCGGTGACGACGAGCCGGTCCTTCTCGATGCCGCGCACGATGGCGTGCGCGACGGTGCTCGCCGACCGCACCTTCACCGCCGCGGAGATCCGGGCGGTCGCGTCGGGCTTGTCGCGGTTCTCGCGGGCGAGCCCCGGCGTGTCGGTGTCGGGCGGGTAGGCGCACGCCACCACGATCCCGTGCGGCTTCAGCTCGGCCCGCAGGGTCTCGGCCAGGCCCCGCACCGCGAACTTCGCCGGGGCGTACGCCGAGTAGCCGTACACCCCGATGAGCCCGACGGTGGACGAGACGAGCAGGAGATGACCGCGGCGCCGCTCGAGCATCGAGGGCACGACGGCCCGGATGGCGTGCAGCGTCCCGAAGTAGTCGACGGCCATCTGGTCGTCGAACACGCGGGCGGGCAGCTCCTCGAAGTGGCCGGGCTGGGCCGCGCCGGCGCTGGTGACGAGCACCTCCACCGGGCCGAGCTGGGCGGTCAGCAGCCGGATGGCGGCGTCGAGGCGCGGCCGGTCGGTCACGTCGGCCGGCTCGGCCGCGACCCGTGTGCTGTCCCCGCCGTCGCGCTCCAGGTCCTCGCGGGCTCGGGTGAGGCGCGCCACGTCGCGGGCGACGATCGACACCCGGGCCCCGCGGGCCAGCGCCTGACGGGCCGTCTCGAGCCCGATGCCGCTCGAGCCGCCGGTGACGAGCACGTGCGCGTCGGCGAGGCGGGTCACGCCCGGATCGTGCCATACGGCGCGGAGCGCTCCGATACGTTGCGGGCTGCGCCGTGGCCCGGCGGGAACCGTGGACGGCCTGGGGAGGGCATCATGCGCAGCGCCATCGCCGACCTCGCCGACGCGTACGTCGAGCGGGCCGCCGCCCTGGATCCCGTGGCGGCCACGTTCGAGGGCCTGCCCGGCCACGACGACCAGCTCACCGACTACTCCCCCGACGGCATCGCCGAGCGGCTCGCCCACGACCAGGCCACCCTGCGCGAGCTGGCGCGCCTGCCCACGCCGAGCGACGACGACCGGGTCGCGGCCGAGGTGATGCGCCGGTACCTCGAGGTCGACGTCGAGCTCGTCGAAGCGGGCGAGCCGCTCCGGGCGCTGCGCGTGCTCGACAGCCCGGTCTCGTCGGTGCGGATGGTGTTCGACCTCATGCCGCGGGACACCGAGGCGGACTGGGACGCGATCGCGGCGCGGACCGCCGCCGTCCCCCAGGCGCTGTCGTCGTTCCAGGATGCGCTCACCGAGGGGGCACGCGAGGGTCTCGTCGCGGCGCGCCGACAGGTCGTGGCGTGCGCCCAGCAGGCCGACACGTGGGGTGGCGTGCGCGGCGACGCGGTCCCGTTCTTCCTCGGGCTCGTCGACCAGTTCGACGCCACCGACCTGGACCAGCCGGCGCTCCGCGCCCGCCTCGAGGACGTCGCCCACCGGGCGACCACCGCGTACGCGTCGCTCGGCCGCTACCTCGTCGAGGAGTACGGCCCCTCGGCCACCGACCAGGACGCGGTCGGCGCCGAGCGGTACGCCCGCATGGCCCGCGCGTTCACGGGCACGACCTTGGACTTGCCGGAGACGTACGCGTGGGGCTGGGCCGAGCTGGCCCGCATCGAGGCGGCCATGGCGAGCGTCGCCGACCGGGTGCTCGCCGGCGAGCCGATCCCCGCGGTGATCGAGCACCTCGAGCACGACCCGACCCGCAGCATCGAGGGCGTCGACGCGTTCCAGGCCTGGCTGCAGGGGCTGCTCGACCAGACCGTCGACGAGCTCGACGGCGTCCACTTCGACATCCCCACGCCGGTGCGACGCGTCGAGGCGATGATCGCCCCACCGGGCGGCGCGGCGGCGATGTACTACACGGGACCGTCCGAGGACTTCAGCCGTCCCGGCCGCACCTGGTACCCGACGCTCGGGCGCACCCGCTTCCCGCTCTGGGGTGAGGTGAGCATCTGCTACCACGAGGGCGTCCCCGGCCATCACCTCCAGATCGGCACCGTCCGGCACCTCGCGGACCGGCTCACCCGCTTCCAGCGCACCCTGGGCGGCAACGCCGGGCACGCCGAAGGGTGGGCGCTGTACGCCGAGCGGCTCATGGGCGAGCTCGGGTACCTCGACGACCCGGCGTTCGAGCTCGGGATGCTGCGCGCCCAGGCGATGCGCGCCGTGCGGGTCGTCGTCGACATCGGCCTGCACCTCGAGCTGACCATCCCCGACCACGAGGCGTACCGCCCGGGTGAGCGCTGGACCCCCGAGCTGGCGCTCCCGTTCGTGATCGAGCGCAGCCACTTCCCCGAGGACTTCATGGCGAGCGAGGTCGACCGCTACCTCGGCCTGCCCGGACAGGCCATCTGCTACAAGGTCGGCGAGCGGGTCTGGCTGCGCGGCCGCGACGACGCCCGCCGCCGCCACGGCGCGGCGTTCGACCTCAAGGCCTTCCACGCCTTTGCGCTCGACCTCGGCCCGATGGGACTCGACCAGCTCGAGGCCGAGCTCGCCCGGTTCTGATCAGCCGGCGGGGAGACGACCCGCGTCGGCCGCGGCGGCCTCCGCGGCGGCGAGCTGCTCGTCGATGATGGTGAGCCCGCCGTCCCAGAAGCCCGGGTCGGCGAGGTCGACCCCGACGATGCGCCCGAGGGCCTCCGGCGTGTCGGACCCGCCGCGGCTCAGCAGCTCGAGGTAGGCGGGCACGAACGCCGCGCCCTGCGCCTCGTACTCGCGGTACACCGACAGGGCGAGCAGCTGCCCGTACGCGTAGGCGTACACGTAGCCGGGTGTCCCGATGAAGTGCGGGATGTAGGACCACCAGGCCCGGTAGCCGGGGGTGAGCTCGACGGCGTCGCCGAGCATCGCGGCCTGCGTCTCGGTCCAGTAGTCCCCGAACCGGTCGACCGAGAGCTCCCCGTCGTCGCGGCGGGCCGTGTGGACGCGGTCCTCGAAGCGGTTCATCGCGATCTGGCGGAACACGGTCGCGATCTGGCCCTCGAGGCTCTCGGCGAGGAGCGCCAGCCGGGCGTCGGGGTCGGTGGTGTCGGCGAGCAGGCGCCCGAAGGTCACGGTCTCACCGAACACCGACGCGGTCTCTGCGAGGGTGAGCGGCGTCGACTGGTGGAACACGCCCTGCCCGCGGGCCAGGTAGGCGTGCAGCGCATGCCCGAGCTCGTGGGCGAGGGTGAGCGCGTCGCGGCGACGTCCCGTCCAGTTCAACAGCACGTACGGGTGCAGCGACGGGACGGTGTAGGCGCAGAACGCACCCGGCCGCTTCCCCGGTCGGACCGGCGCGTCGATCCACGGCTCCGCGAAGAACTCGCGCACGACGTCCGCCAGCTCCGACGAGAACGACCCGTACGCGTCCAAGACGAGGTGCTGCGCGGCGCGCCAGCCGATCGTCTCGTCCTCGGCGGCGATCGACGCCATGCGGTCGTAGTCGGCGAGCCGGGGGACGCCGAGCAGCCGGGCCTTCAGCGCGTACCAGCGCTGCGGGATGTCGTAGCGGTGCACGACGGCCTCGACGAGCGCCTGCACCGACTCGTCGCTGGCCTCGTTGTCGAGGTTCCGGCTCGCCAGCCAATCCGGGTAGTCGCGGATCCGGTCGTCGCTCGCCTTGTCGGCGAGCAGCGTGTTGAAGATGAACGCGCGGGTCCGCAGACCCGACTGCAGGGCGTCGGTCACCGACTCGGCCGTCGCCCGTCGCACGTCCCGGTCGGGGGTCTGGAGGCGTGACAGCCCCTCCTCGAGGCTCACCGGCCCGTCGTCGAGCTCGACGGTCAGCTCCGCGGTCTGCTCGCTGAACAGCCGCGCCCACGCGCTCGCGCCGGTCACCGACTTGTCCGCGAGGATCCGCTCCTCGGGCTCGCTGCGCAGGTGCGGCCGGTAGCGGCGCACGGACCGCAGGTGATGACGGCAGAAGCCGAGTGCGGGGTCATCGAGGACCGCGGCGACGTGCTCGTCGGGGGCGGCCGCCCACTCGAGCTCGACGAACAGCAGCTCGTTCGAGATGGCGGTGGCGCGCTCCTCCACCTTGGCGAGCAGCGCCCCGCGGGCGGGATCGGCGGTGTCGACGGCGAAGCGCAGCCCGGCGTAGGAGCCGGCCCGCCCGATGAGCTCCGTGATCACCGCGAGGTCCTGCATCAGCACGGCGGTGCCCGCCGCGTCGAGGCTCGCCACCCGCCCCCGGTAGTCGGCGAGCGCGTCGGCGCGGCTCGCCGCGTCGTCGAGCAGCGCGTCGACGCCGGCCTCGCCGCGGCCCTCGACGAGCGGCTCGAGGTCCCAGGTGACGTCCGCGGCGGAGCGGTCGACGTCGGTGGTGGTCACGCGGCGGATCCTACGACGCGGCGATCGCTGCGCCGGGCAGCGCCGCCGCGCTCGAGCGCCTCGGGGAGGGCGTCGGCGTACACGACCGTCAAGGTGCGGGTGGCGCGGGTCAGCGCGACGTAGAGGAGGCGCAGCCCGGCGTCGTCGTCGGGCACGAGCGTCGCCGGGTCGCCGACGATCACGTGGTCGAACTCGAGCCCCTTGATCGCCGCCGCGCTCGAGCACCGCAACCGGCGCGTCGAGCGCCTCGGCGGTTCCGGCGTGTGCGCCGAGGTCGGCGAGCGCGTCCACGAGCGGGGCGTGCAGCGCGGCCGCGGCCACGACCGCGACCGCGCCGCCCGCCGCGACCGCCCGACGCGCCGCGTCGGCGAGCCCGTCGACGAGGCCGTCGTCGCTGACCCGCACGAACCGGGGTTCGTGACCGGACTGGCGGACCGACTGCGTCGGCTCAGCGCCGGGGGACGCGGCGGTGAGCACCCGGTGCGCGACGCGGATGATCTCGCGGGGGGTGCGGTAGTTGACCGTGAGAGTGACGATCTGCCCGCCGGCGCGGCCGACGACGAGGTCGAGGACCTCCTGCCAGTCGTGGAGGGCGCCCGGCCGGCTGGCCTGCCCGAAGTCGCCGACGATCGTCATCGACCCGGTGGGACAGCGGCGGGCGAGCATGCGCCACTGCATGGCCGACACGTCCTGGGCCTCGTCGACGAGGACGTGGCCGAACGTGCGGGGCTCGTCGAGGGCCTCGTCGCCCGACGCTGGGCCGTCGCCGGCGTAGCGGCGCGCCACCTCGCCGGGGGACACGAGGCCGCGCAGGCCGAGCCCGGCGACGACGCTCGCCGCCGCGTCGTCCCCACGGGCCGGGGCGCGTCGGCGACGGGGTCGGGCGGCCTCGGGGGGCCCGAGGCGGGCGTCGGCCTCGTCGATGAGCGCCAGGTCGGCTTCGGTCCAGGCGACGTCGCGCAGCCCGCGGTGACCGCTCCCGGACGAGCAGCGCCTGCTCGGCGTCGCTGAGGATCCCGGCGGACGCCGATCGGACCAGCCCGGGGAACGAGCAGAGATCGTGGACGAGGTCCCCGCCGGTGAGCACGGGCCACATGCGCTCCAACGCGGCGCGGATGTCGGGCAGCCGCCGGAGCCGGGCGTCGAGCTCGCGGTCCCAGTCGGCGTCGTCGGGCGCCGCGGCGCCGAGCGCGCGGCGGTACTGCGCGGCGGAGGTTCTCGACCACCGCCCGGACGACGCCCGGCCGCTTGGCGTTGTGGGTGCCCCGCCGGCGGCGCGCCCGCTCGACGATGCGCTGCGACGTGGTGCGGGACAGCCGCAGCACCGTCCCGTCGACCATGACCACGACGTCGCGGGCGAGCGGGTGCTCGCGGTCGCGCAGCGCCCGCTCGATCACGCGAGCCATCCGGGGGTCGCCCTTCAAGCGAGCCGCTGCCGGGGTGTCCTCGGCGCGCACCGGGTAGGACGGCTTGACCCCCGCGAGGGTCGAGAGCTGCACGTCGCTCTCCCCCAGCGACGGCAGCACCTGGTCGATGTAGCGGACGAAGATCGAGTTCGGCCCCACGAACAGCACACCTTGGCCGGCGAGGCGTCGCCGGTGCGTGTACAGGAGATAGGCGGCGCGGTGCAGTGCCACGGCCGTCTTGCCGGTGCCCGGACCGCCGGCGACGATCAGCACTCCGGGCAGGGCGGCGCGGATCGCCTCGTCCTGCTCGGCCTGGATGGTGGCGACGATGTCGCCCATCCGTCCGGTGCGGGCCCGATCGAGCGCCGCGAGCAGCGCGCCCTCGCCGAGCACGGTGAAGCCCGACGACACGGCCGCCGCCCGGTCGAACACCTCGTCGTCGATGCCGACGAGCTCCCGGCCGTCGCCGACGCGGGTGAGGAAGTGGCGACGCCGCACCACCCCCATCGGGTCGGCGGCGGTCGCCCGGTAGAAGGGCTCCGACACCGGCGCCCGCCAGTCGACGATGAGCGGCACCTGCTCCTCGTCCATGACCGCCACCCGGCCGATGTAGAAGAGCCGCCCGTCGTCGCCGCGGCCGTCGGCAGCCAGGTCCAGACGGCCGAAGCACAGCGGCGCGGCGCCGATGTCGAGCGCCGCGAGCCGCCGGCGGGTGACGCCCTCGGCGACGTCTCGCTCGAGACGGGCCTGATGCGTCCCGCCGGCGCCCACCTCGGCGTAGCCGTCCGCGACCCGACGGGCCGCGGCTCGCATGGCCTCCAGGCGGTCGTAGGCGCGATCGACATACCGCTGTTCAGCCACGAGCTCAGGGTCGGCGGCAGACAACGCGGCGGGTGCTCTCGCTTCGGTTGCGAACAGGGGGACGACCACTCTATCGGCCGCCGTGCCCAAGGGGGTCGTCTCGCCGCGCGACTCCTCAGTCGGGTTGTGCCGCCGGCGCGGCGCCGACGTTCGGGGCGACCGTGTCGATCAGCGCGACGCGAGGGCCGAGCGCGAGCCCATCCGCGACGCGCTCGAGCCACACCCCGCCGAGGTTGGGGACCGGCCACGCGGGTGGACACCAGCTCGCCGACGACGGCGCGGATCAGCCCGCCGTGCGAGACGACGACGGCGACGTCGCCCGCGACGAGCGACGCGGCGGCGGCCCGCAACGCCGGCCAGCAGCGGGCCCGCACCGCGTCGTCACCCTCCCAGCCGGGCGGTCGTCGCCCATCGGTGAGCCACCCGGGGAACTGCTCGTCGATCTCCGCGCGCGTCAGACGCGGTCCAGGGCCCGACGTCGCGCTCTCGCAACCTCGCGTCCACGCGGACCGTCACGTCGCCAGGGGCGAGGAGCTCGGCGGTGCGCCGCGCCCGGGCGAGGTCCGAGGACCACACGGCGACCGCACCCGTCAGCGCGGGGGCCGCCTGGCGGGCCTGCCCCTCACCCGCCGGGCTGAGCGGCGGGTCGGCGCGGCCCTGCCAGCGCGCCTCGACGTTCCACGTCGACTGGCCATGGCGCAGGAGCAGCACACGCGCGACCGCCTCGGCGACGGGCGGGGTCCCCATCCGCCGGACGGTAGCGGCCGCGCCGATGACCCCGACGGCGTGGCGTCCGCGAGGGTTCGGGCCCGGCGCGACGGGTCCGGTCCCGCTACGCGTGTCGCGGCCGGTTGGTCCAGGTGCCCTCGAGCGTCCGGAACCACCCGCCAGCCGCGAACGTCCCGCCGTCGGCGTGCACCGTCGTGCCGGTCACGAACGCCGACAGATCGGACGCGAGAAACAGGGCGACGCCCGCCAGATCGTCGGGTGTGCCGAACCGGCCGAGGGGCACCCACAGCGGCACGAGCGGTGCGTCGTCGGGCCGCACCCAGCTCGAGTACGGCACCTGCAGCGTCTCGGTGACGTCGGGCGCGATCGCGTTCGACCCGGATCCCGTGCTGGGCGTACTCGAGCGCCAGGCTCTTCGTCAGCCCGGTGATCCCTGCCTTGAACGCCGCGTAGACGGCCCGCGTCGGGATGCCTCGGAACGCCTCGATCGTCGACACGTTCACGATCGCCCCGGCACCCTGCTCGACCATCGGGCCGAGCACGGCGCGGCTGGTCAGCAGCACGTGCTCGAGGTTCACGCGGTACAGGTCGAGCCACTCCTCCGGCGTGGACTCGTGGAACGGCTTGCGCGCCCCGCCGTAGTGGCCGACGTTGTTCACGAGCACGTCGACGCGGCCGGCGACCTCGATGGTCGCCGCGACCACGCGGGCGACGTCGTCCGCCTCCCGCACGTCGGCGACCACGGACTGCACCGTCCCACCCCGCCCCAGGATCGCCGCCGCGGTCTCCTCGGCCCGCCCCGCGTCGATCTCGGCCACCGTCACGGCCGCACCCTCGGTCGCGAACCGCTCGGCGATCCCCCGCCCGATCCCGCCGCCACCGCCGGTGACGATCGCCGTCTTCCCGTCGAGGAGCGCCACCTCCCCGAGCCTACGAGCCCGGGTAGGTTGACCCCCGTGGGCACCGACGCGACCCTCGTCGACGACGACCGCGAGGTGACGGTCGAGGCAACCCCGACCGGGGACACCCTCCTCGTCGCGGCGGACGACCTCGCTCGCGAGACCGGATGGACGCTGCGGCCCGCAGGGCTGTGCCGAGCGAACGTCTGCGTCCCCGTCCGCGACCGCGATGCGCTCGTGACCGACGAGGGCATCGACGTGCGGGCCTTCGGCGCCGCGATCGGCCGTCCCGTCGCCGTGGAACCCGACGTCGGCGTCGCCGTCCTCGGCGCCGCACCGACCGAGGTCCAGGCCCGCCTCGACGCGCGCACCGCCCCGCCGTTCACGCTGCCCGACCTCGACGGCCACCCCGTCTCGCTCGACGACTTCGCCGGCCGCAAACGACTGCTCATCGCCTGGGCCTCGTGGTGAGGCTGCCGATGGGACCTGCCCGTGTGGCAGGAGCTGCACGATGAGCTGGCCGCGACCGGCCTGGTGATGCTCGCCGTCGCGCTCGACGAGGACGCGGACGCCGTCCGGCAGTGGGCCCGGGATGAGTCGCCGGTCCCGCTGACCTACCCGGTGCTGCTCGACCGTGACCACCTCGTCGCGGAGCGGTACGGGATCCTGAACATCCCGACGACGGTCTGGATCGACGAGGCCGGCACCATCGTCCGACCGCCCGCCATCGCGCCCGCCGACGACCGGTTCAAGGACTTCACCCAGATCGAGTCGGCCGTGCACCACGAGGCGCTGCGCCGCTGGGTGCACGACGACGTCGCGCCCATGACCGCTGCGGAGATCCACGACCGCCTTATCCCGGCCGACGACGCCGAGCAGCAAGCGCGCGCCGAACGCCGCCTCGCCGTGCACCTGCTGCGGGCCGGACATCGCGACGCCGCCGACCGTCACCTCGCGGCGGCGATGGAGCTCGCGCCCGGCGACTGGACCATCCACCGCGGGTCGATGCCCCTGCGCGGGGAGGACCCCTTCGGTCAGGCCTTCTTCGACTACTACCAGACCTGGGAAGCCGCGGGACGACCCGGCTACGGGGCGTGAACGCCGAGGTCGTCACCACCGGCATCCGGTTCCCGGAAGGCCCGGTGTTCTGCCCCGACCCGGATGGTGGGCCGGGCACGCTGGTGTGCACCAGCGTCGCCGACGGCGCCGTCGAACGCGTGCACCTGGCCGACGGCCGAGTCGAGCGGATCGCGACCGTCGGCGGCGGCGCGAACGCGGCCTACGCCGCGGACGACGGCGGCTTCCTCGTCACCCAGAACGGCGGGATCGACTTCGCCAGCACGAACCTGTATCCCGACCCGCCGCCGTACCAGCCGGTGACACCCGGGGTGCAGCGCGTCCGTCCCGACGGGTCGGTGCACTACGTCGCCGACGGCGAGTTCCTCGCCCCGAACGACCTGGTCGTCGCGGCGGACGGCACGCTGTGGTTCACCGACCCGCCACCGTTCCCACCGACGGGCGCGCCCCGCGGCCGCATACACACGATGACACCCGACGGCACCACCACCACGGTCGCCACCGGCTTCATCTACTGCAACGGCATCGCCCTCGAACCCGACGGCACACCCGTCGTCGTCGAGGACCGCGGCCTGCTCCGGCTCGTGGACGGCGAGCGGGCGTGGATCGTCGAGGAGCTGCCCGGAGGCAGCGGCGACGGCCTCTGCGTCGACGTCGACGGTCGGCTCTACGTGGCCAACACGGCCGCGCACGGCGTGCGCGTCCTCGAGCCGGACGGCCAGGAGGTCGAGTTCCTCGCCCTCGACGGCCGCGGGGTCACCACCAACTGCTGCTTCGGCGGCACCGACGGCCGCACCCTCTTCGCCACCGACGGGCTCCCCGGCCACATCGTCGCCTGGGAGGGGCTGCCCACCCCGGGCCTGCCCCTGCACCCCTGGCCGAGCCCCTGATACGTTCGGCACGAGCCGAGCGAGCAGGGAGCACACCACATGCGCGCAGCCATCTTCGTGGAACCAGACGGCGACCTCGTCGTCGAGGACGTCAAGGCCACCGACCCGGGGCCCCGCGACGCGGTGATCCGCATCACCGCGAGCGGCGTCTGCCACTCCGACCTGTCGGTCATCAACGGCACGCTGCCCATGCCGCCGCCGGCCATCCTCGGCCACGAGGGCACCGGCATCGTCGAGTCGGTCGGCGACGAGGTCTCCCGCGTCAAGCCCGGTGACCGGGTCATCGGCACGTTCATCCCGGCGTGCGGGGTGTGCTGGTTCTGTCGAAACCAGCAGACCAACCTGTGCGAGCAGACCTACGCCGTGATGGGCACCATGCGAGCCACCCGCAGCGACGGCACGCCCCTCCCGACCATGACCGGGCTCGGCACCTTCGCCGACACCATGACCTGCGACGAGATCTCGCTCGTCAAGGTCGAGACCGACCTACCCGACGAGCAGCTCGCGCTCATCGGCTGCGGTGTCACCACCGGTGTAGGCGCGGCCCTCAACACCGCGAAGGTCGTGCCCGGCTCGACCGTCGCGGTCGTCGGCTGCGGCGGCGTCGGCCAGGCCGTCATCCAGGGCGCCCGGATCGCCGGCGCGGCGCGCATCATCGCCATCGACCCCGTCGAGCTGAAGCGCACGACCGCCCTGCAGCTCGGCGCCACCGACACGATCGACCCGACCGCCGGTGACCCGGCCGCCCAGGTCCAAGCCCTGACAAGCGGCCGCGGCGCCGACTACGCGTTCGAGGTCATCGGGAACCCCGCCACCGTCCGCCAGGCGTTCGACATGACCCGACCCGGTGGTGCGTGCATCGTCGTCGGCGTCCCCCGCTTCGACCAGAACTTCGAGCTGCCCAGCATGCCGCTCGTCCTCCAGGAGAAGCGGCTGCTCGGCACCGTGTACGGGTCCGCGCAGGTCAACCGCGACTTCCCACGTCTCATCGGGCTCGTCGAGTCGGGCAAGCTCGACCTCGGCGACATGGTCTCGCGCCGGATGGGCCTGAACGACATCAACGACGCGTTCAAGGCGATGCAGGCCGGCGAGGTCATCCGCAGCGTCATCCAGTGACCGCGGGTCAGGTCGCGAGGCCGTAGAACCCCTCGGCGAGCCGCCCGTCGGGCCACCCGGCCAGCTTCGCGTTGCCCGCCAGCCAGCCGCGGATCATCGGTTCGAGCGCGTCCGGGTTCGCGTGCTGCGAGACGTGGCAGCGCAGCGCCTCCACCTTGCGGTCGAACACGTCGGTCACGTCCACGAACCGGTTCGGCTCGCTCATCGCCGCCATCAGCCACACCTCCCCGACCGACCACGGCTCGAGCTGCTCGTCGGCGAGCAGCTCGGGATGCGCGAACGGGTTCCGCGAATCGGGGTAGACGGCGCACAGCAGGGCCTCACCGGCAGCGAGGTGATCGGGGTGGCTGGCAAAGATCCGCTGGTAGTTCCGGTCGGGGGACTGCGCCACGACGCGCTGCGGCCGCGTCTGGCGGATCACCCGGGACAGGTCGCGCCGCAGCTCCAGCGTGACCTCGAGCCGCCCGTCCGGGTAGCCGAGGAACACGATGTCTTCGACCCCGACCGTCTTCGCGGCGGCGGTCTGCTCAACCTGGCGGATCTCGGCCATCTCGGCGCGGGAGATGCTCGGGTCGAACCCGCCCGCCGCGCCGTCGGTCACGATGCAGTACGTGACGTCCTTGCCGGCATCGGTCCACGTCGCGACGCTGCCAGCCGCACCGAAATCGACGTCGTCCGGGTGGGCGGACACGACCAGGACGCGTTCGACGTCGTCGTCTCCGGGCACGCACCGACCCTATCGCCTCGCCCGGAGATTCCGGCGCGACCGCGCGACGCCGACGACAGGTAGCGTCACGCCGTGCTGCCGGTCTCGTGGACCACGATCCGACTGTTCCTCCATGTCAGCGCGACGACCGTGTGGGTCGGCGGCCAGCTCACCCTGGCGGGGATCGTGCCCAGCCTGCGACGGATCTCCCCCACTGCGCCGCGCACGGTGGCGCGACTCTTCAGCGCGATCGCCTGGCCGGCGTACGCGCTGCTCGTCGCGACGGGGATCTGGAACGTTCTCGCCGTGCACGTCGACTGGTCCAGCAGCTACGGCACCACGCTCATCGTGAAACTCGCCGTCGTCGGCATCTCCGGCCTCACCGCGCTGCTGCACAGCCGGTCACGGTCGCGGACCGGCCTGGCCGTCTTCGGGGCGCTGAGCGGGCTGAGCGCGCTCGCCGCCCTGTTCCTCGGGATCCTGCTCGCCGGCTGACCCGGCTCAGAAGACGGGGTTGCCGTACATCTCACCGAGCGGGTCGCTGATCAGCTCGACGCGGGCGCCGTCCGGGTCCCGGAAGTACAACGACGACGAGATGCACTCGGTCTCGATCCCCGCCTGCTCGAGGCGCTCGCGCTGCTCCCGCCACCGCTCCGGCGGAACGGAGATCGCGAGGTGGTGCAGCCCGCCCAGCACCTCGGCATACGGGCCGAGGGCCAGGTTCGGGAAGTCGAAGAACGCGAGCGCGTTGCCGTTCCCGATGTCGAAGAAGAAGTGGGTGGATCCCGGGGAGTCGCGGTTCTCGAACAGCTCGGTGAGCGGGAAGCCGAGCAGCTCCTGGTAGAAGCGGATTGTCCGCTCGACGTCCTGGCTCAGCAGCGCGACGTGGTGCACGCCGCGGGCCGACGTCGCCGGCCGGTCGGCGCGCGGCCGCAGGTACCGCTGGCGGAGGTCCTGCCACTCGTGCTCACGGGACCCTCGCGCGACGTCCGCCTGGCTCATGCAGGCCGCCGGGCGGTCAACGCGACGGCGTTGTCCCGCAGGACGAGCCGCCGGGACTCGGCGTCGAGCTCCTTGAGCTCGGCGACGTAGTCGAGCGGCCGCGGCATGCCTTCGATGTGGGGCCAGTCGGAGCCGAAGATGACCCGGTCGGCGCCCATGAGGTCGACGATCTGGTACGGGTCGTCCTCCCAGAACGGGTTGATCCACACGTGGCGGCGAAACGTCTCGGCGGGATCCTCCGGGAAGTAGCCGGGCATCTTGCGGCGCGTGGACGCCAGCTTGTGGAACAGGTCGGGCAGGAACTCCGAGCCGTTCTCGACGGACGCGACGCGGACGTTCGGGAACCGGTCGAAGAGCCGGTCGAACGCCAGGGTCAGGAGGAAGTCGTACGCCGCCCGCTCGATGGCGAGCTGCTTGATCGAGGGTCGGCCGGCGCCCTCGAACGTGGCGGCGAACCCGTCTTTGGCGTAGCCCTGCGACGAGTACCCGCTGTCGCCGGCGTGCACCACGACGGTGATGCCCGCCTCGTTGGCCCGGGCCCAGAACGGGTCGAACGTCGGGTCGGTCGGTGGCAGCTGCCCGGCCGCGGTGACGGGCGCGGCGGGTCGCATCACGACGGTGCGGGCGTCACGGCTGAGGGCCCACTCGAGCTCCCGCACGGCCCAGTCGACGTCACAGAGGGAGATGTAGGGCGCGGCGTAGATCCGGTTGTGGTAGTTGCAGCCCCAGTCCTCGTCGAGCCAGCGGTTGAACGCCGTGAACGTGAGGGTTACCGCCTCGGGGTCGTCCTTGAGCAGCTCCTCGTACAGGATCCCGAGGGTCGGGAACAGCCACACCGATTCGAGACCGAACTCGTCGAGCGTCGCGAGCCGCGCGTCCCGGTCCCGGTACTCCGGACGGATGGGCTCTCGGGCCCGCAGGAACTCGAGCGGCGACTTCGAGTCGGGGTTGCCGCGGAAGTAGTCGTGGAGCGCCCCCGCCTTCGCGACCGGGTCGAACGTCGGGTTCACGACGGCATGACTGACGCGGCCGCCAACGACGTGGTAGCGGCGTCCGTCGATCTCCGCCCACTGCACGCACCTCGGTCCGAGCCGCGGATCGAGGTGCCGGGTGAACGCGTCGAGCGCCTCGTAGTAGTGGTTGTCGGCGTCGAAGGCGAGGTAGTCCAGGTCCACGGGCACCCAGCGTAGAGCAGCCTCGCGGCTGGTCGACCGCCCGACCACCGCCGCAGCCGCGGGAGAGGTGGTAGACCTCACCGCCGCACGAGGTGAGCCGCGCCGGAGGCGCAACGACCACGGACGAGACGCCCCGACCCCAGACCTCCACCCGGGACCTCAGCGACCTCCACGACCGCCTCGTGACGTGGATCGAGGGGCGGCTTCCGCCCGGCGCACGCCCCGACGTGTCCGCGTTCGACGTGCCCAGCAGCAACGGCCTGTCGAGCGAGACGGTGCTGTTCGACGTCACCTGGCACGACGCCGGGACACCCCGCGTCGATCGGCTGGTGGCCCGGCTCGCGCCCGCGGCGTCGGCGGTTCCCGTGTTCCCGTCGTACGACCTCGAGCGGCAGTACCGCGTGCTCGAGGCCGTCGCCGCGCGCAGCTCGGTCCCCGTGCCCCACGTCCGCTGGCTCGAGCTCGACGCCGGGCCGCTCGGCTCGCCGTTCTTCATCATGGACCGCGTCGACGGACAGGTGCCGCCCGACCTCATGCCGTACAACATCAGCAGCTGGCTGACCGAAGCCACCCCGGCCCAGCGCGACCAGCTCCAGGACCGCACCGTGGCGATCCTCGCCGCCCTGCACGGCATCGAGCAGGCAACCGACCGGTTCTCGTTCCTCGAGCCGCCGGGGACCGGCTCACTCCTCGAACGTCATGTCGCCGCGCTGTGGTCGTACTACGAGTGGGTGAGCGCCGGGACCCGCCAGCCGCTCCTCGAGCGCTGCTTCGCATGGCTGCGCGACCACTGGCCCGCGCACGAGAGCGACGCCACCCTGAGCTGGGGCGACTCGCGGATCGGCAACATCATCTACCGCGACTTCGAGCCCGTCGCCGTCCTCGACTGGGAGATGGCGACGCTCGGACCGCCCGAGCTCGACGTCGGTTGGCTCATCTTCATGCACCGGTTCTTCCAAGACGTCGTGGCCCAGTTCACCCTGCCCGGGCTGCCCGACTTCCTCCGGCGCGACGACGTCGCCCAGCGCTACGAGGCCCTGACCGGCCATGCCCCCCGGGACCTGGACTTCTACGAGCTGTACGCCGCGTTGCGGCACGGGATCATCATGAGTCGGATCCAACAGCGGGCCATCCACTTCGGTGAGGCCGTCCGCCCCGACGACCCCGACGACCTCATCACGCACCGGTCCACGCTCGAGGCGATGCTCGCCGGCGACTAGCGACCCGAGCCGGCGGCGCCGCGAATTCGGTCGGCGACCGAGCGCCGCCCGCTACCCTGACGATCGTGTAGCGCGCCACCCACCGTCTCGCTCCGTCGACCACCTGGGTTTCGCGCATGCCGTCACCACGCTCGTTCAGCCTCACCGCGCACGCCGTCTCGTTCGCTCGCGGTGACCAGCAGATCCTCGATCACGTCGACCTGACCATCGGTCCCGGGACACGGGTCGGTGTCGTCGGACCGAACGGTGCCGGGAAGTCAACGCTGCTGCGCATCCTCGCCGGCTTCGAGCACCCCAACACCGGAGCGGTCGCGGCGAGCCCCGACGACCTGCGCGTCGCCTATCTCCCCCAGGAGACCGATCCCGTCGACGGCACGGTCCGCGGCCTCCTCGCCCGACGCACGGGCGTCGCCGCTGTCACCGCGCAGCTGGAGGCAGCCGGCCGTGCAGTAGCCGCTGACGAACCGGGAGCACCCGAGCGGTACGCGACCGCGCTCGACGCGTTCCTCGCCGTCGCGCGCCGCGGACTTCGACACGCGCGCCACGGCCGTCGCCGCAGAGGTCGGGCTGCCCGATCGCGCTGCTCGACCGACCATCAGGCAGCCTCTCCGGCGGTGAGGCGGCCCGTGCCGCCCTCGCCGCCGTGCTCCTCGTTCGAGCGGACGTGGTCCTGCTGGACGAGCCGACGAACGACCTGGACTTCGTCAGGGCTCGAGCATCTCGAAGGCTTCGTCGCGTCGCAGCGCGGCGGCGTGGTCGTCGTGAGCCACGACCGGTCCTTCCTCGAACACACCGCGACATCGATCCTCGAGCTGGACGGGCACACCCACCAGGCACGGCTCTTCCGGGGCGGCTGGGCCGCCTACCTCGACGAGCGCGCCGTGTCCCGACGGCACGGCGAGGAGCGATACCGCGAGTACGAGGCCGAGCGGGCACGGCTCCGGCGCCGGGCCCAGCGCCAGCGCGAGTGGGCGACGCAGGGCACCCGCCGCGCCCAGCGCGACGCCAACGAGCCCGACAAGCTGCTCCGCAACAGGCGCATCGCCGCGTCCGAGCAGCTCGCCACGAAGGCCAAGGCCAGCGAGCGAGCCCTCGAGCGACTCCCCGAGGTCGACAAACCCTGGGAAGGATGGGACCTGCGGTTCCAGATCGCCGACGCGCCTCGGAGCGGCGCAGTCGCCTTCCGCCTCTCCCACGCCCGGATCGAGCGGGGTGCGCTGAGCCTCGGGCCCGTGAACGTCGAGGTGCGTTGGGCGGATCGCATCGCGATCGTGGGCCCCAACGGCGCCGGCAAGACGACCCTGCTCGCCGCCCTGCTCGGCGAGGTGCCGCTCACCACCGGCCACCGGTGGATCGGACCGAGCGTCGTCGTCGGCAACCTGGACCAGCGGAGACAGCGCCTCCTCAGCGACGCGACGCTGCTCGACCTCCTCCCGCCCTTCGGCGGGCTGCGCACCGCCGATGTTCGGAGCCAGCTCGCCAAGTTCGGGCTGGGCGCCGGCCAGCTGCGCCAACCCACCGCGACGCTGTCCCCTGGCGAACGCACGAGGGCGATCCTCGCCGAGTTCGCGCTGCGAGGCGTCAACTGCCTCGTGCTCGACGAGCCGACCAACCAGCTCGACGTCCCGGCCATCGAGGAGCTCGAATCGGCGCTCGATCAGTACCCCGGCACGCTGCTCCTGGTCAGCCACGACCGGGCACTCCTCGAGCACGTCGAGATCACCCGCCACTGGGTGATCCGAGATGCCACGGTGGAAGAAGCGTGACGGGCCGGTGCTCTGGAATAGCGGGACACCGCGGGGCGCTGCATGATGGAGCAGGTCGACAGCGAAAGGAGCGCGTCGTGACGGTGAAGGAGCTCGGTCACCTGGTCCTCTACGTCCGAGACCTCGAGCGCTCCGAGCGGTTCTACCGCGACGTCCTCGGCTGGCAGGAGATCAGCCGCCCGGCCACCATGCCCGCGGCGGCGTTCTCGTCGGGTCGGACCCACCATGAGTTGCTCCTCATCGAAGTCGGGCCCGACGCGCAGCCCATCCCGTCCGGACGTCGCGTCGGCCTGTACCACTTCGGCCTCAAGGTCGGCGAGACCGACGACGAGCTCCGCGACGCGTTGGCACGCGTGCAAGAGGCCGGCGTCCACATCGTGGGCACCAGCGACCACACGGTCACCCACAGCCTCTACGTGCTCGATCCTGACGGCAACGAGGTCGAGCTCTACGTGGACATGCCTGGGCAGGACTGGGACGACCCCGCGACGGTGCTCGCCCCCGTCAAGCCGCTGCGCCTCTGACGCGTCCGGTGCGGTCATCAGCTGAGCGGATGCTGCTGGAAGAACGCCCAGATCATCGAGGACGCCTGGACCTGCGACTGCGGACCGAGCACCCGGGTGATGCTGCGCGGCAGCGGCGGCCCGCCCGGCCACGTGTGACCCGCCCCGCTGATCGTGTACAGGGACACGACCGCGCCTCCGGCGCACCCCGCGTACTCGGTCAGCTGCCCGCCCGGCCCGACAGCTTGCGTCGACGGCGTGGTCGAACAGGAATCCTGGGCGGCCCAGCGCTGCGCCGCGACGGGCACGCTGTAGGTCCAGTACGCCTGGCCATTGCCGTTGTACGGATCGACCGGGTCGGCGGTCCCATGGAACGAGACGACCGGCACCGGCCGCGTCGCGCGGCACGGGCTCGGCAGACGTAGGCCGCTGACGGGCGCGATGGCTGCGATGCGCGCGAGAGGTCACAGCCCAGCTGGCTGCTCAGCCGGGCGCCGCCCGAGAATCCGGTGGCGTAGACACGCCTCGTGTCGACGCAGTAGCGCTGCTCCAGGTAGGTGATCGCCTGGGCAATGAACAAGACGTCGTTCGCCGACCCGCTCGGCACGGCCTTTCCACCGAGCAGCGGGACACCCGGCACGTTCCAGTCGAAGCCCGACCCCGAGCGAATAGCGCCTTGCGGGTACGCAACGATGAAGCTGTTCGCGTCCGCGGTCGCGTTCATGCCGCTGAACGCCTCTTGTTGCGTTGCGGACGATCCGCTGCCGTGCAAGTTCAAGACGAGCGGAACGGGACGCTTGCCCGTGTAGCCCGAGGGAGTGTGCACTACGACGGTGCGAGCGCGTCCCGACGCTCGGACGCCGAACGTCGTCGTACGCGACCCACCGGACCCGGTGCACCCCGGAGTGCTGGCACCGGCAGCGCCGACGCCGGCGGCGCTGGCCGCCACACCGGCCGCGACGACAGCCGCCATGGTCAGACTGATCATCACGCCCCGAACGGTGCCGCCCCACCGCCGAAGCTCTCCCCCGGCGCTCGCACCCACGCGTGTGACCTCCTCAAGGCACCCGCTCGGACGTGAGCGCACCATCTCACGAATTCGAGACGAAGGCCCGTCGCCCCGGACCCACGTCGCGCCGGACGCGCCCATCCCAGTACGCTGTGTGACGGCGATGGAGCTCGCCGCAACCGCCTCCCTGCGAGGCTGATGGCTCCTACCCGACCAAACACCGTGCGGGAGGACCAGATGGACGCGGAGCTCCACGGATCGCCGCCGGCGGAGACGTCGGCCGCGCCTCGGCCGTCCGTCCCGACCGACCGTGAGGGCCGGTTGCGGCATCGCCAGTGGGACTTGCTCGTCGCCGTCGGCGCGGGCGGCGCGCTCGGCACGTTGGGTCGCTACGAGTTGGGCCTCGCCATCCCGACACCCACGGGCAGCTTTCCGTGGGCCATCTTCATCGTCAACGTCACCGGCGCTCTCGTCTTGGGTTTCGCCGTGACCCTGGCCCTCGCCGGCATCGTCCCGAGTCGCTACGTACGGCCGGCCGTCGGCATCGGCTTCTGTGGCGGCCTGACCACGTTCTCAACCTGGATGGTGGACACCGTGAACCTCGGTAATGCGCACCATGCCGTGGCCGCCACGCTGAACGTCGTGGCAACGTTGACCACGGGACTGGTGGCGCTGTTCCTCGGCGTCGTGGCGGCACGACTCATCACGAGGCAAGGAGCCCGATCATGAACAGCGAAGGATCCGCCGAGCGACTCACGATCTTCGTCGGCGAAACCGACCGGCACGCTCACATGCCCTTGTACACGGAGATCGTGCACCGTGCGCATGCAGCGGGGCTTGCCGGCGCGACGGTGCTTCGCGGGATCGAAGGCTTCGGTGCGTCCAACCACGTGCATACGGCCCGGATCCTGCGCCTCAGCGAGGACCTGCCCGTCATGATCGTGATCGTCGACACCCCCGAACGCCTCGACGCCTTCCTCCCTCAGCTCGACGATCTGATCAGCGAAGGACTCGTCATCCGCGAGCCCGTCGAGGTCGTCAAGTACGTGGGTCGCCCCTGATGCCCGCCCTCGTCGCCCTCGCCGGCGGCTTCGGCGCCGTCGCGCGGTTCGTCCTCGACGGGCTCATTCAGGACCGCACGGACAGCCCGCTGCCGCTCGGCACCTTCGTGATCAACCTCACCGGCTCGTTCCTGCTCGGCGTGCTCTCGGGACTGGTCATCCACCACACGTTGAGTACCCATACCAAGCTGATCGCCGGCACCGGTTTCCTCGGCGGCTACACGACCTTCTCGACCTTCGCCTACGAGACCTTCCAGCTCGCCGAAGACCGCGCCCGAGGCTTGGCCACGCTCAACATGGCCCTCAGCGTCGCCGCCGGGCTCGCGGCCGCAACGATCGGCCTGCTCGTGACCGGCGGGCTGTGATCGGTACGTCAGCCGGCATCCGTCGCGTCGTGTCGCCGCATGCCCCCGGACTCCCCCTGGCGCCATGACCACCACCCGAGCAGCGTCGATCCATGGGTGATCCCGACGCTGAGGAACGAGGCGCGGTGCAGCAGCTAGTCCGCGACCGGCTCGCCCGTCTCACCCGTGATGGTGTCACGACCGCCCGCCTCGACGGCAGCGTCCACCAGCTGTTCCCGGTCGCGCCGAACGCGAGGGAAGGCGCCGCGCTCCGCGACTGCGTGATCCAACTCCGAGCCGTCAAAACCGTTGAGGTGGGTCTCGGCTACGGCATCTCCGCCCTGTACATCTTCGACGGCCTGCTCAGCGGCGCCCGGGTCGCACCTCGCCATGTCGTCATCGACCCTCACCAGCGGACCAGGTTCGCCGACTGCGGGCTACAGCACCTCGACGATGCCGGCGTGCTGTCCATGGTTGACCACTACCGCGACGAATCGCAGATCGTCCTGCCGCGTCTGCTGCGAGAAGAGCGGGCCTTCGACCTCGCGTTTGTGGACGGCAACCACCGTTTCGACGGTGTCTTCCTCGACCTCGTCTACCTCGGACGGCTCGTCCAGCCGCAGGGAATCATCTTCCTCGACGACTATCAGCTGCCCGCGGTGCGGCGTGCGGCGGCGTTCTTCGTGACGAATCTCGGCTGGACGCTGGAAGAGACGTCCCGCACGGACCAGCATCACGGGTGGGCAGTACTTCGAACAGCGCTCGGGCCAGATGCTCGCGCCTTCGACGACTTCGTCGAGTTCTAGTGACCATCGCCGAGCCTGAGCGCGTCCCTCAGGCTCCGATCAAGAGCAGCCGCTCGTCGCGCCGCAGCTCGGACAGGCATGGCACGAACCGGCGCGCTGCATGATGTCGCCGCACACGTAGCAAAGAACCACCTCGACATCACGTCCCGTCGGGTTCACCGTCCCGGTCTCGACCGGTGCCGCGGTGAGGGCGGCCGACGGTGCCCGATCCTCCGGCGGCAGCACGTCGAAGCCGCCCTGGCTGGGCGTCGCGGCCTCCTCCACCCCGGGCAGCGTCGGCTGGAGGCGCTCGGACACCGTGAAGATCCCGAGGTCGGCGCGCTCGTCGACGGACAGGTACTCGACAGCAAGGCGCCGGAAGATGTAGTCGACGAGGCTCGTCGCGATCCGGATCTCGGGGTCGTCGGTGATACCAGCGGGCTCGAACCGCATGTTGGTGAACATCTCGACGAACGCGCGGAGCGGGACGCCGTACTGCAAGCCGTGGCTCACCGAGATCGCGAAGGCATCCATGATCCCCGCCAGGGTCGAGCCCTGCTTGGCGACCTTCAGGAACACCTCGCCGGGGCGGCCGTCCTCGAACTCGCCCACCGTCGCGTAGCCGTGGCAGTCCGCGACCCGGAACGAGAACGTCTTCGAGGTGCGGGTGCGGGGCAGCTTCTGACGTACCGGGCTCTGCACGATGACGTGCTCGACGACCCGCTCCACCTGCTGGGCGAGCGCGCTCGACGCGCCGCCTTCCTCGGCGGCACCTTCCTTCTTCTGGGTCGCGAGGGGCTGGCCGACCTTGCAGTTGTCCCGGTAGAGGGCGATGGCCTTGATGCCGAGCTTCCACGAATCGAGGTAGAGCTGCTCGACCTCCTCGACCGTGGCGGACTCGGGCATGTTCGCCGTCTTCGAGATCGCACCGCTGATGAACGGCTGCACCGCCGCCATCATCTTCACGTGACCCATGTAGTGGATCGTGTTGTCACCCATCGAGCAGGCGAAGACCGGGAGATGCTCGGCCTTGAAGCGGGGCGCCCCGATGATCGTCTTGTGCTCGTCGATGTGACCGATGATCGCCGCCGCCTCGTCGTCGGAGTAGCCGAGCTTGGCGAGAGCGCGAGGCACCGTCTGGTTGACGATGAACATCGTGCCGCCGCCGACCAGCTTCTTCGCCTTCGTCAGCGCGAGATCGGGCTCGATCCCGGTCGTGTCGCAGTCGAGCGCGAGACCGATCGTCCCCGTCGGCGCGATGACAACCGCCTGGGAGTTCCTGACACCGTGCGCCTCGGCAACCTCGACGGCGTCGTCCCACGCCCGTTGCGCCGCGCTGAGCAGATCGATCGGCACGCTGTCCTCGTCGATCTTGGCGACCTCGGCGCGGTGCATCCGCAGCACCTCGACCATCGGCTCGGCGTTCTCGGCGAAGCCGGCGAAGGGACCCATGCGGCGGGCCGTGCGGGCGCTCGTGGCGTAGGCGTGCCCGGTCATGAGCGCGGTGATCGTCCCCGCCCACGCGCGGCCCTCCGGTGAGTCGTACGGGAGACCCTGGGCCATCAGCAGCGCGCCGAGGTTCGCGTAGCCGAGGCCGAGCTGGCGGAACCGACGCGTCGTCTCGGCGATCTTGTCCGTCGGGTAGTCGGCGTTGCCCACGATGATCTCCTGGGCGGTGAACACCACCTCGACCGTCTGGCGGAACGCCTCGACGTCGAACGTGCCCTCGTCGTCGAGGTACTTCAGCAGGTTGATGCTCGCGAGGTTGCAGGCCGAATTGTCCAACGACATGTATTCTGAGCAGTTCCGCACAATTGTCCCATTTACTACGTAGCTGTGGTTCCGTGGCTCGCAGAGGTTGTACGTGAGCTCGACGCCGTCGTCGCAACGCTCGACGAGGCGAACGGCATCGTGCCGGACGGAACAGCGGTGCCCGGCGATGCATCGAGCGAGCTTCGTCGACTTCGACGGGATAGCGAACCCGATCACGTCGGCGAATCGCGGGATCGATTCGCCGGTGATGCGCAGGTCGAACATCGGCCCCGACACATAGTCGACCTGGGACCCGTCCTTACGTTCGTAGGTGAACGTCGACCGTGACCGGTTCGGCATCTCGTAGATCCGCGAGAAGATCCCGAACGTCGTCAAGAGCCGCTGCACGCCTCGCAGCAGCTCATCGGACGCCGACCCGAGCCCGACGTAGTGGCAGGTCCGCCCGTCGTAGACGCAGCCGTCCGCGTCGAACAGGCCCTGCAGGAAGGCGGCAACGACCTCGGTCGGTGCCTGGTAGATCGCGTGCGGCACCGTCTTCCCGCTGGCGCGCTCTCGGCTAACGCCGAGGGCTCCGAGGACGTCCCGGATCGCCCGCCGTCCGGCGCGCAACTGGACTGTGCCGTTGGCCTGCCGCGAGGGCTTCGCGAGCGTTCCGGTGATCGACGCCAGAAATTCGCGGTGTGCAGGAAGGACGTGCTCCTGCTCCTCGTCGCCGCCGTAGACGGTGACCGCGATGGCATCGGTGAGACAGCCGTCGCCGACGAGCCAGCCGAGGTAGTGCCCAAGCTCGGGGCTCCACTTCTCGGGGAGGCGCATGCCGCGTCGCTCGCGCAGGTCTCCGGCCAACGCCGGCCTCGAGCGCCGCGGACGGGAGCCGCCAGTCCGCGCTCGTGGCGGGTGCGGGGAGGTCGAGCACCTTGACCCGGTCGTCCGGGGTCAGCTCGGATGCGGCGACGTAGCCGCGGTTCGTGGTGAAGAGGGCGTGGTTGGGCGTGCAGCGCAGCTGCATCCCGTTCGAAAAGGTGAGCTTCACGATCTCGTTCATGCCGCGTGAGCATGACGGCGTCCGGGCGTGTCACCTCGACCCGTTGCGCCGGCGCGGTCGGGCTCGTGACGTCGTGCGTGTAGACGCCGACCACGTCGCCCTCTTGGGCCAGCTCGGACAAGCTCACCAAACCGCAGGAGCCCCCGGTCGGTGTGGACGAACTCGCTCGCGGGAAAGCAGGGGTTGCTGGCGGTGATGCGGCCCGAGTTGGGGACGGTGTGCCAGCGGTTGATCGTGGTGTCGTACTGCATGCCCGGGTCGGCGCACTCCCAGGCAGCCTCGGCGATCTGGCGCATGAGGTCACGGGCCGGCACGGTGCGGAGGACCTCGCCGGTCGTGACCGCGAGGAGGTCCCAGTCGCGGTCCTCTTCCACGGCGCGCATGAACTCGTCAGTGACGCGGACCGAGTTGTTGGCGTTCTGGTACTGGACGGAGTGCGAGTCGAGGCCGTCGAGGTCCATGTCGAACCCGGCGTCGCGCAGGGCCCGCGCCTTGCGCTCCTCCCGCGCCTTGCACCAGACGAACTCTTCGATGTCGGGGTGGTCGACGTTGAGCACGACCATCTTCGCGGCGCGGCGGGTCTTGCCGCCCGACTTGATCGTCCCGGCGGACGCGTCGGCGCCGCGCATGAAGCTCACCGGGCCGCTGGCCGTGCCGCCACCGGCGAGGTTCTCCTGGGACGACCGGATCGTCGACAGGTTGATCCCGGACCCCGAGCCGCCCTTGAAGATGATGCCTTCCTCGCGGTACCAGTTGAGGATCCCGTCCATCGTGTCCTCGACGGACAGGATGAAGCACGCCGAGCCCTGGTTCGGGACGCCCTCGACGCCGATGTTGAACCAGACCGGGCTGTTGAACGCGGCGCGCTGGTGCACGAGGATGTACTTCAGCTCGTTGCGGAACGCCGCGCCTTCCTGCTCGTCGACGAAGTAGCCGTCGCGCACGCCCCACGCGGTGATGGTGTCGACGATGCGGTCGAGCACCTGGCGGAGGGACTGCTCACGGTCCGGGGTGCCGAGGGTGCCCCGGAAGTACTTCTGGGCGACGATGTTCGTGGCGTTCTGCGACCAGCTGACCGGGAACTCGACGTCGGGCTGGAAGAAGGCGTCGGTGCCGTCCTTGTAGTTCGGGATCCGGGCGTCGCGGCGCTCCCACCCCACGGTGTCGTAGGGGTGCTCCCCGGGTCGGGTGAAGTACCGGCGGATCCCGATCCCGATCTGCTCCGGCGCGATGGCCATGCCGCTGACCTCCCCCTCCATGTCTGTGGCGTTCCAGAGGGCTCACCCACCACTATATGTTGTGGTCTGGGTTCCCCTGGGCACGAGATGCAGGGTGAATTACAGCACTGCAACTCGTTGGCGTCAACCGCCGATTGTCGTCCCGGTCAGCGCCCGATGCGGGTCCGAGCCCGTTTGGGCTCGGTGGTCTTGCGGAGCTCGACGGCGGCCCGCTCGAAGTCCGCCGGGGACTCGAAGCCCTGGTAGACGGACGCGAACCGCAGGTACGAGACGGGGTCGAGGGCTCGGAGGCGCTCCAGGACGGCGAGGCCGAGGCGCTCGCTGCCCACCTCGGCGCCGGCGGCGCGCCCCTCCTCCTCGATGTCGGCGGCGAGGGCCTCGACGGCTCGAGGGTCGACGGGGCTGCCGGCGACGGCGCGCTCGATCCCCCGCTCGAGCTTGCGGCGCTCGAAGGGCTCGCGTTGGCCCGACCGCTTGATGACCATGAGGGGCAGCTCGACGACGCGCTCCTGGGTCGTGAACCGTCGACCGCAGGCCAGACATTCTCGGCGGCGGCGCACGGCCGATCCGTCGTCCCCGGGCCGGGAGTCGACGACCTTGTCGTCGTCGGCCTGGCAGAAGGGGCAGCGCATGCCGTCACGGTAACTCCACCGCCCGGAGGACGGCACTGAGGCTCAGCGGATCAGGCGGGGCCGCGCAGGGTCTCGCCGGGAAGCAGGGGCCGGGAGCCGTTGAGGGCGACGAGCTCGTCGACGACGGGTCGGGGGTCGGCGCCCGGGTCGATGCGCTCGGCGATGGCCCAGAGCGTGTCGCCGGGTCGGACGACGATGGTGCGTGCCGAGATGAGGGTCGGGCTGCGCCCGGGAGCTCCGAGGGGAGAGCCCCCGAGCGCCGCGCCCGCCTGCCCCGCCACGACCACGGTCCCCAGTGCCAGCGCCGCGAGGACGACGCGCCGGCGTCGGAAGACCGTGGGGGATGTCCGGCGAGCGCGTGGGGTGGCAGCACGCGCCCCGCGCTGGTCGGCTCGGGTGAGCGCCAGCGGGGAGCCGGGGGTAGTCGTGGCGGTGGCCATATCTGCTCGAGTCGTCGGGTGGGTCATCGCCGGCACCACACCACGGGGGTGTGACACCGGCCCGGTCCAGGCGGTGACCGAACCTGTGTTCGTGTAGTGAACACCGAACGGGTGTTCGCTGTCAAGGTCGAACGGGTGTTTGCCCCGAACGCATGCTCGTGTTACCGTCCCACCATGACTGACCTGACGCCCCGGCAGCAGCAAGTCCTCGAGTTCATCGACCAGGAGGTCCGACAGCGCGGGTACCCGCCGAGCGTGCGGGAGATCGGCGAGGCCGTCGGCCTGTCGTCCAGCTCGACGGTGCACGCCCACCTCGCGGCCCTGCAGGACAAGGGGTATCTGCGTCGTGACCCGACGAAGCCCCGGGCCCTCGAGCTGCACTTCGCGTCGGCGTCGGGTGGCGCCGCCGAGCGGCGTCCCGTCCGCCATGTGCCGCTCGTCGGCGACGTCGCGGCCGGCACGGGCGTGCTCGCGGTCGAGAACGTCGAGGAGACCGTCCCCATGCCGGAGGACTTCACCGGCGCGGGCCAGCTCTTCATGGTCCGGGTGCGGGGCGACTCGATGATCGAGGCCGGCATCCTCGACGGCGACTACGTCGTCGTCCGCCAGCAGCCGACGGCGGAGGCCGGCGAGATCGTCGTGGCGGGCATCCCCGGTGAGGAGGGCACGGTGAAGACGTTCCTTCGCCGCCGCGGGAAGATCGTGCTGCGACCCGAGAACCCGGCGCTCGACGAGATGGTCTACGACCCGGATGACGTCACGATCTACGGCAAGGTCGTCTCGCTGCTGCGCCGGTTCTGATCCGCGCCGCGGGCGCGACGCTCAGACCGCGATGCCGTGCTCGCGGAGGATGTCGTTGAGGCGCGCCTTCTCGTAGCGCTCACCCTCGGTGAGGTGCCGCACGATGAGCAGGCACGGCAACCCGAACTCGCCGCCGGGGTAGCGGCGCGGGCGGGTGGCCTGCATGCCGACGCACCAGTCCGGGACGACGCCCCGGGCGAGCTCGTCGCCGGTCTCGGCGTCGATGACGGGGATGCCCGGGTTCAACAGGACGCCCTCGCCGAGCACGCAGCCCTTCCCGACGCGGGCGCCTTGGGTGATCATGCTGCGGCTCCCGACGAGGGAGTCGTCGCCGATGATGACGGGGCTGGCTTGGGGCGGTTCGAGGACCCCGCCGATCCCGACCCCGCCGGAGAGATGGACCCGGGCCCCGATCTGGGCGCAGGACCCGACGGTGGCCCAGGTGTCCACCATCGTGTCGGGGCCGACGTACGCGCCGATGTTCACGTAGCTCGGCATCAGGATGGAGCCGCGCCCGATGTACGAGCCCCATCGTGCGGACCCGCCGGGGACGACGCGGACGCCGGCGTCCTCGTAGTGGTGCTTGAGCGGGATCTTGTCGGCGTACTCGAACGGTCCGAGCTCGGTCGTCTCCATGCGCGCCAGGCGGAAGAGCAGGAGGATCGCCTGCTTGAGCCACTCGTGGACGACGACCTGTCCGTCGACGACCTCGGCGACGCGGGCCTCGCCGGCGTCGAGCCGGTCGATCGCGGCGTAGACGACCTCTCGGGCTTCGGCCTCGCTCGCGGTGCTGCGGGTGAGGTCCTCGCGCCGCTCCCAGAGCGTGGCGATGCGTGGGGCGAGGTCGTCCACGGCCGCTCACCCTAACGGCTGCGGTCGCGACCGCCGTGCCCGAATGGCGAACGGGCGCGTCGCGCCCGGCTCGGTGTGGTCAGCGCGTGGCGGCGGCGAGCCGGTCGACCACGCACGCGACCTGCGCGTCGGTGAGCGTGAGCGCCAGGCGGACCTGCGCTGCGCCAGCCTCCCCGTAGAGGTCGCCGGGCGCGACGAGGATCCCGAGGTGGGCCAGCTGGTCGGCGAGCGCCCAGCCGTCAGGCGTGTCGGCGCGGGCGAGCCACAGGTAGAACGTGGAAGGGCCGCCGACATGGACGACGTCGTGGGCGGCGAGAGCGTCGAGCATCGCGGCGCGCCGGGTGGCGTAGCGGGTGCGCTGCTCGTCGACGTGGCGGTCGTCGCCGAGCGCCGCGGCCGCGGCGGCCTGCACCGGGCCGGGCACCATGAGGCCGGCGTGCTTGCGCACCTCACCCAGGTAGGTGACGAGGTCGGCGTCGCCGGCTACGAAGCCGACGCGCAGGCCCGCCATGTTCGAGCGCTTCGACAGCGAGTGGACAGCGAGGACGCCCGTCGCGCCGGACGCGAGCGCGGTGATGGGCGTCGTCGACCGACCGTCGGCGTCGTAGGTGAACTCGGCGTAGCACTCGTCGCTCGCGACGACGATGCCGTGGGCCCGGGCCCAGCCGACGGCGGCGTCGAGCGCCTCGGCGGTGGCCGACGCCCCGGTCGGGTTGGCGGGGTCGTTGAGCCACAGCAGCAGCGCACGGGCGCGGTCGTCGGCGTCGACCCGTGCCAGGTCGAGCTGCCAGGCGGCGTCGACCGGGACGGGCACGGCCCGCAGCCCGGCGAGCGTGGCGCCGAGGGCGTAGGTGGGATACGAGACCGCGGGGTACAGGACGGTGTCGCGGCCCGGGTGGCGCAGCGACAGCCAGCGGGGCAGCGACGCGACGAACTCCTTCGTCCCGACACAGGCGCATACCGCGCTCGGGTCGACGGTGACGCCGAAGCGGCGGGCCAGCCAGTCGACCGCCGCGCCGCGGTACTCGGGGGTGCCGATCGTGGGCGGGTAGCCGCGGGCGCTCCCCATGGCGTCGTCGAGCGCGGCCCGCGCGATGGCCGGGAGCGGATCGACGGGCGTCCCGACCGACGCGTCGACGACGCCGCCTGGGACCCGGTCGGCGACGGCCCGTAGACGCGCCGAGCCGGTCGTGGGGGTACGGCGGGGGGACGAAGCCGGCTTCCACGTCGCGCGGCACGATCGCAGGCTACCGCCGGGGTGGTCGGTCAGCCGGTGAGGAATGCCTGGTAGCGGCCGAGGTCGAGCTCGTCGATCCGCGCGCGCACCCGTGTCCCGACGTCGGCGTGCACCTCGATGAGCACCTCGCCGTCGCGGTGCAGCGCGGCGAGCACGTCGCCGCGGTCGTAGGGGACGAGGAACTCGACGACGGCACCGAGCGAGCGGAGCCGCTCGGTGAGCGCGTCGAGCAGCTTGTCGAGCCCCTCGCCGGTGCGGGCCGACACGCCGACGGCCGCTTCGCCGACGCCGAAGTCACGCCCGGGGGACGGGAGCGCGTCGATCTTGTTGACGACGAGCAGCTCGGGGCGGTCGCCCGCGCCGATCTCGTCGAGCACGGAGCGGACCGCCGCCACCTGGCCCGGGGCGTCGGCCGCGACGCCGTCGACGACGTGGACGACGAGGTCGGCGTCGGTGACGACCTCGAGGGTGGAGCGGAACGCCTCGACGAGCCCGTGCGGGAGCCGGCGGACGAACCCGACGGTGTCGGAGCACAGGACGGTCTCGCCGCTGGGAAGGCGCAGCCGTCGGGTGGTCGGGTCGACGGTCGAGAAGAGTCGGTCCTCGACGGGGACGTGCGCGTCGGTCAGGGCGTTGAGCAGGGTGGACTTGCCGGCGTTCGTGTAGCCGACGAGCCCGATGGTCGGGATGGCCCGCCGGCGGCGGGCCTTGCGCTGGGTGGCGCGCGTCTGGGTGACGCGGTCGAGGTCGCGCTCGAGCTTCGTGATGCGGCGCTGGATGCGCCGGCGGTCGACCTCGAGCTGGGTCTCCCCCGGGCCGCGGGTCCCGATGCCGCCGCCCTGCTGGCTGAGCGAGACGCCGCGGCCGCGCAGCCGCGGCAGCCGGTAGCGGAGCTGGGCGAGCTCGACCTGCAGCATCCCGGCCTGGCTGGTGGCGTGCTGGGCGAAGATGTCCATGATGAGCGCCACCCGGTCGACGACGTCGCGGCCGAGGCGCTGCTCGAGGTTGCGTTGCTGGGCGGGGGTGAGCTCGTCGTCGAACACGACGACGTCGACGTCGAGCGCGTCGGCGGTGTGGCGCAGCTCCTCGGCCTTGCCGGGTCCGACGTAGGTCGCGGGGTCGGGCCGGTCGCGGCGCTGCAGGACGGTGTCGACGGGGTCGGCGCCGGCGGTGTCGGTGAGTCGGGCGAGCTCCTCGAGCGACGCCTCGGCGTCGGCGGCGGTGCGGGTCCCCGCGCCGGTTCCGACGAGCAGGGCGCGTTGTCGGACGACCTCGAGGTCGATCTCGGTGGCGGTGAGCCGCCGTCGGGCTCGTCCGGGTCGTCCGCTCACGATGGGGTGGGCATCTCAACGTCGAAGACGTGGGTGACCGGCCCGCCGAGCCGGACGGTGGCGCCGAGCCTCACGTCGAGGTCACCCCCGGGGACGTGGACCGTGACGTGGTCGTCCACGAGGCCGCGTCGGTGGGCGACCGCGGCGGCGGCGCAGGCGCCGGTGCCACAGGACAGGGTCTCGCCGACGCCGCGCTCCCAGACGCGCATCTGGAGCGCGTCGCGTCCGACCGGGGTGACGAACTCGACGTTCGTGCTGGACGGGAAGCGCGGGTCGTGCTCGAGGTGGGGGCCGTGCTGGGTGACCCGGGCGCTGGTGACGTCGTCGACGAGGAGCACGAGGTGCGGGTTGCCGACACCGGCGGCGTCACCGTGGTAGGTGACACCGTGGAAGGTGACCTCGAGATCGAGCGCGCTCGGGCCCGAGAACGGGATCGCCGCGGGGTCGAAGGTGACCGGCCCCATGTCGACCGTCGCGGCGCGGAGCTGCCCGGTGGCGTCGCGGTCGAGGTCGACCGGGCGCCGCCCCGCCGCGGTGTCCACGACGAGCGTGCGGTCGGTGCCGAGGCCCTGGGCGGCGGCCACCCAGGCGAGGCAGCGGATGCCGTTGCCGCTCATCTCGGCGGGGCTGCCGTCGGCGTTGTAGAGGGTCATGGTGCAGTCGGCGCCGTCCGTGCCGGGGCCGAGGACGAGGAGACCGTCGGCGCCGACCCCACGGTGCCGGTCGCAGAGGTCGCGGATCGTGGCGGGGTCCGGGGCGGGCGCGTCGGCCACGAGGAAGTCGTTGCCCGTGGCGTGGAGCTTCGCCAGCCGGATCGTCACGCGCTCCAGGCTGCCAGGAGACTGGCGAGGACGCGGCACGGGTTGTCGGACGTCCCGTGCCAGGTGATGCGGGGGTCGCGGCGGAACCACATGCGCTGGCGGCGGGCGAAGGACCGCGTCCGGCGGGCGATGGCGTCGAAGTCGTCGTCGCCGGGGGCGCGGCCGGCGTCGAGCGCGTCGGCGAGCTCGCGGTAGCCGATGGCTTGGCGGGCCGTGCGGCTCAGCCCTGGCGCGTGACGGGCGGTGTCGACCTCGGCGACCAGGCCGGCGTCCCGCATCGCATCGACGCGGGCGGCGATGCGCGCCGCGAGGCGGTCTCGGGGCAGCCACACGCCCGCGACCCGGACGGGGAACGCGGTCGGGCCGAAGGTCGCGACGCCGGGACCGAACGACGAGAAGGGCTGCCCGGTGACGGTGATGACCTCGAGGGCGCGCACGATGCGTCGCGCGTTGTGGGGGTCGATGCGTGCCGCGGCGGTGGGGTCCGCGGTCCGGAGCTGCTCGTAGGCGCGGGCGACGCCGCCCGGCTCGGTGGTGGCGGCTTCGAGCTCGGTGCGCACGGCGAGGTCCTCGGCGGGGAGGCGCAGGTCGTCGAGCACCGCCTGGACGTAGAGGCCGGTGCCACCGACGAGCAGCGCCCGTCGGCCGCGGGCCTCGATGTCGGCCACGGCGCCGCGGGCCATCGCTTGGGTCCGGGCGACCGACCATTCGTCGTCCGGGTCCGCGACGTCGAGGAGGTGGTGACGCACGGCCTGGCGGGTCGCGGCGTCGGGCTTGGCGGTCCCGACGTCGAGGCCCCGATAGACCTGCATCGAGTCGAGGGAGACGATCTCGACGTCGCCGAGGGTCGTCGCGGCCGCGGCGGCGAGGGCCGACTTGCCCGATGCGGTCGGCCCGACGAGGGCCAGGTGCGGACGCGGGGACGTGGGCGGTTCCCGATCAGGCGGCGGCGACGGGGATGCGCGGGAGGGCCTCGCCGCGGAGCCAGTGCGGCGCCGCGTCGGTGACCCGGACGTGCACGAGCGCACCGGCGTCGAGGCCCGGCCCGGACGTGACGTGCGCGAGCTTGCCTTGACGGGTGCGGCCGCTGACCCGGCTCGGGTCGCGCTTCGAGGGCCCCTCGACGAGGATCTCCTCGACGCGCCCGATGCGGTCCCGGTGGCGGGCGAGGGCGTGGCGCTCGACGACGGCGGTGAGGCGTCGCATGCGGTCCTGCGCGACGTCGGCGGGGACGAAGTCGTCCTGGGCGGCGGCCGCCGGGGTTCCCGGTCGGGGCGAGAAGATGAACGTGTACGCGGCGTCGAAGTCGGCGGCGTCGACCACGGCGAGGGTGGCGTCGAAGTCGGCGTCGGTCTCGCCGGGGAACCCGACGATGATGTCGGTGGTGACGGCCAGGTCGGGGATGGCCCGGCGGGCCGCGTCGAGCTTGGCGAGGTACCGGTCGGCGGTGTAGCCCCGGTGCATCTGGGCGAGGGTGCGGTCACTGCCCGACTGCAACGGCAGGTGGAGCTGCTCGCACACCGCGTCGCACTCCGCCATCGCGGCGATGGTCTCGGGTCGCAGGTCCTTCGGGTGCGGTGAGGTGTACCGGATGCGCCGAATCCCGGGGACGGCGTCGACGGCCCGCAGCAGGTCGGCGAAGCGGGGCCGGTACTGGCCGGCGCCCAGGTCGCGGCCGTAGGAGTTGACGTTCTGGCCGAGGAGCGTGACCTCGCGGACGCCGTCGGCCGCGAGATCCTCGATCTCGTGGATCACGTCGCCGAGCCGTCGGCTGATCTCCGGGCCGCGCACGATCGGGACGATGCAGAACGTGCAGCTGTTGTCGCAGCCGACCTGGATCGTCACCCACGCCCGGTGGGTGCTCGCCCGGGCCGCGGGAAGCGCGGTGGGGGCGCCGTGCTCCTCCAGGATCTCCACGATCGGGCCGTCGCGGCGGGCCCGCGCGAGCAGCGTCGGGGCGTGCGCCAGGTTGTGGGTGCCGAACACGACGTCGACGTGCCCGGCCCGGGCCAGGACGTCGCCCCGGTCCTTCTGGGCCAGGCAGCCGCCGACGGCGATCTGGACGTCGGGGCGGCGGTCCTTCAGCGCCTTGAGGTGCCCCAGGGTGCCGTAGAGCCGGTTGTCGGCGTTCTCGCGGATGCAGCAGGTGTTGAGGACGATCACGTCGGCGGTATCTGGGTCGGCGGTCGGCTCGAGCCCGTCGGCACGCAGCAGCCCGGCCAGGCGCTCGGAGTCGTGCTCGTTCATCTGGCACCCGAAGGTGCGAATGTGGAAGCGCCTCGCCATACCCGTTCGAGTCTACGGGGCCGGTCTGTCAGGATCACCCGCCGTGCACGTCGGCGTGGGGGCGTTCGTGGTGGCCGCCACCGCGGTGTCGGTCGGTGCGATGGTCCAGGGGTCGATCGGGTTCGGCTTGAACCTGCTCTCCGCGCCGTTTGTCGCGATCGTCGTCCCGCGGGCGCTGCCGGCCACCCTGGTGCTCGTCGCGTTCCCGCTGGCCGTCACGCTCCTGGTCCGGGAGCACCCGCACGTGCATCGGCGGGCGCTGCCGTGGCTGGTGCTCGGCGCCGTCCCGGGCACGGCGGCCGGGCTGCTGATCGTCGGCCACGTGAGCAGCGTCGACCTGGCGATCGTCGTGGGGGGGATCACCCTGCTCGGCGTCGCGCTGAGCATCGTGTCGCCGCCCGTGGCGGTGACGCCGGTGACGGCGTTCGTCGCCGGGTTGGCGTCGAACGTGTTCGGGACGGCGTCGTCGGTGGGTGGGCCGCCGGTCGCGCTGCTGTTCCAGCACCACCCGGGGCCGGCCGCCCGCTCGACGCTCAGCGCGTTCTTCGCGTCGAGCGCCCTGCTGTCATTGGTCGGCTACGTGCTCACCGGGAACATCACGGTCGACCAGCTGCGGTTCGCCGCCGAGCTCCTGCCCTTCATGGTGGGCGGGTTCTGGATCAGCCGCCATCTCCGCGGCCAGATCGACCGTGGCTGGCTGCGTCCGACGGTGCTCGCCCTGTCGGCGGCGGCGGGGACGGTGGCGATCCTGCGGGCCGTGCTGTAGTGCAGCACGCCGGTGGCGGGAGCGTGACTCCCGCCACCGGTCGTGCCGGGCTGGGCAGGGGGCAGAGCTAGGAGTCGACCTCGGCGGGTTCGGTGGTCTCCTCGGTGACGTCGACGGAGTCGTCGTCGTCGAGGCCGACGGCGGCCCGGATCTTCTCGCTGATCTGGACCATCACGTCGACGTTCTCGGTGAGGAACTGCTTGGCGTTCTCGCGGCCTTGGCCGAGCTGCTCGCCTTCGTACGTGTACCAGGCGCCGGACTTCTTGGCGATGCCGAGGTCGACGGCGACGTCGAGCAGGGATCCTTCCCGGCTGATGCCGCGTCCGTACATGATGTCGAACTCGGCCTGCTTGAACGGGGCGCTGACCTTGTTCTTCACGACCTTGACGCGGGTGCGGTTCCCGACGACCTCGGCACCGTCCTTGATCGATTCGACGCGGCGGATGTCGAGGCGCACGGACGAGTAGAACTTCAACGCCCGGCCGCCGGGGGTTGTCTCGGGGCTGTTGTGCACGACGACACCGTCGGCGAGGTAGTTGTGGCTGCCCTCGACTTCCAGGTCGAAGCGATGCATCGACCGCGTCGGCGGCTTCACCGCGATCCGCTCGATCGGGAGGGGCATCAACTCGTAGCGTGGCGTCACGAGCTGTGGGGCGACCGCGAACCGGCCGCGGTACCGGGGCAGCAGCTTGTACTCCATCGAGGGATGCACGAACGGTGCGATCAGGGCGTGGAGCTTGGCGGTCTCGTCTTTCGAGAAGCTGAGGTATGCCTGACCACGTGAGCCTCGCGGCGTCAGCGTAGGAGTGATCCCCCATGTGTCGCGGAGGTGGTCGACGAGGCGTTGGCGCGTCGTGGTCTCCATCGCCTCGATGCAGATCTCGGAGTGTCCGCTGCCGTCACGAGTGCGTTCCTGGCGCCCGGCTGCCCGGAGCGAGAACGAGCCGTCGTCCATGTACCAGAGCGCGAGGGCAAGCGGGGTGAGGTGCTTCAGGTAGTCGTGGCTGAACGCCTTCTTGCCGTCGACGTAGACCGCTCGGCGTAGTTCGGCGAGCTCAGGGAGCGGTCGGACGTCGACGCGGGAGACGCCGTCGTCGCGCCGCGCCGACCGGCTGACACCGATGTTCTCGAAGAGCGTTGCCTTCCACTCGCAGTAGTCCGCCTGCTTCGGACCGTGACTGAAGCGGAAGCGCGCGCCGTGGCCGGATCGGGTCGGTGAGAGAGCCCCGTCGCCCATGAGCGAACCGAGAATGACCTCCCACTGGAAGTTGGACAGGTAGACGGGTACAGCTTGGAGTACCCGGTCGCCGGGCCGGAGGTCTTGAGCTTCTCGCCAGCCGGCCGGTGTCCGGATGCGGTGGTTGGCCGTCACGCCGAACTGGGCCTTGCCGTTCTTGCCCGGCTTCGCGACGGTGAACTGGAGGAACTGGTCAGTCGGGCCATTGTCGAACCAGTTGGTCACCTTCTTCGGCACGACCGCGCCCTGGTCGGGGTCGTACGAGAGGACCTCCACGGGGAGACGCTGATTCACGACCTTGCCGATCTTCTCTTGCGAGCCGTCCGCCAGGGTCACCCGCGTGTTGTAGGTGCAGCACCCGTAGATGACGCCGATCTTCTCCCGCAGCTGGTTGATGAACACGCAGATGGTGCGGGAGCGGTTGAGGTTGGCGGTGAGCTTGCGCAGCGCCTGGCTCATGAGCCGGGCTTGGAGGCCGACGTGGGTGTCGCCCATCTCGCCTTCGATCTCGGCGCGGGGGACGAGCGCGGCGACGGAGTCGATGACGACGACGTCGAGCGCGCTGGAGCGGATGAGCATGTCGGCGATCTCGAGGCCTTGCTCGCCGGTGTCGGGCTGGGAGATGTACAGGTCGTCGACGTTCACCCCGATCGCGGCGGCGTAGACCGGGTCCATGGCGTGCTCGGCGTCGATGTAGGCGCAGACCCCGCCGTTGCGCTGGGCTTCGGCGACGACGTGCATGGCGAGCGTCGACTTGCCCGAGGCTTCGGGACCGAAGATCTCGACGACGCGGCCGCGTGGGAGGCCGCCGATGCCGAGCGCGAGGTCGAGGGCGAGGGCACCGGTGGAGATGGCCTCGACGCCGACGTTGCCCCGCTCGCCGAGGCGCATGATGGCGCCCTTCCCGTACTGCTTCTCGATCTGGCCGACGGCCATGTCGAGCGCCTGCTTGCGTTCCACTGCGTCCTCCTGCGTCCCGGCGTCGTGTTGGTGTGCTCGACCTTCTACGTCGGGGGTGTGACGCGGCCGAGCGTAGCGGTTGCTTACAGACGTGTAATTACCGGCCAGCGTATGCGAACAGGCGTTCGGTTTCAAGGACCCAGGGGGTGGCGGGCCCAGACGGTGTGGACGGCGCCGGTGGGGCGGGTGTCGCTCTCCACGACGGCGACGTCGGTGACGGGAAAGGGCGGCCCGATGGGGGTGGCGCCGAGGGCGTCGACGAGGCCGGTGACGGCCCGGGGGCGGGCGGCGCGGGCGATCGTGAGGTGCGGATGGTGGGGGCGGCCGTCGTCGGGGTGCCCGAGCGGGCGGGTGGCGTCGTGCACCGCGGCCGCGAGCGCGACGAGCGGGTCGGGCGGCTGGACCCCGACCCAGAGCACGGTGGCGCGTCGGGGGGACGGGAACGCGCCGCCGCCGGCGAGCTGGGTGTCGAAGCGAGGCGACGCGGCGACGGCCGCGCCGACCGCGGCGGTGAGCGTCTCGGCGTCGTCGACCGCGCCGAGGAACTGCAGCGTGAGGTGCCACTGGGCGCGCGGCGTCCAGCGCAACGCCGGTTCGGTGGCGGCGAGGGCGGCGACGTGGGGCTCGAGCGCGTCGAGGACGGCCGGGGTGGGGACGACGGCGACGAACGCGCGTCGCAGCCGGGTCACGGGAGGGCGTCGAGGCGGAGCCGCAGCAGGTTGAGGAGGGTGATGGTCGCGAACTGGCGGACCCGGAACCGGTCGCCGGGCAGCCGGGTGGTGACGGCTTCCACGGGGGTGTCGGGCAGGGCCAGCCCGAACCACACCGTGCCGACCGGTTGTCCGTCCTGTTCGGTGGGTCCGGCGACGCCGGTGGCGGCGATGCCGACGTCGGCGCCGAGGACGGTCTGGGCGCCGACGGCCATCTGCTCGGCGCCGGCCTGGCTGATGACGTGCTCGGTGGTGACGCCGAGGACGGTGCGCTTCACCTCGGTGGCGTACGAGGCGATCGAGCCGCGGAAGGTGTCGCTCGCGCCGGGCGCGTCGGCGATGCGGGCGCCGACGAGGCCGCCGGTGAGGGATTCGGCGACGCCGAGCGTCCACCCGCGGGCGCGGAGCCGGGTGAGGACGGCGTGCTCCATCGTCTCGTCGTCGACGCCGAAGACGAGGTCGCCGAGCACCCGACGGAGCTGGCGTTCCTCGTCGGCGATGAGGGCCTCCGCCTCGGGCTCGGTGGCGGCCTTGGCGGTGATGCGCACGTAGAGGCCCTCGATGCCGCGGGCGAGGAAGGCGATCGTGGGGTTGGTCTGGGCGTCGACGCGGTCGGCGATCATCTCGGCGAGCCCGGATTCCGAGGTGCCCCAGGTCTTCAGGGATCGGGAGACGATGACGGCGCGCTCGCCGGAGCGGGCGAGGAGGTCGGGCAGCACGTGGTCGGTGACCATCTGCTGCATCTCGTAGGGGACGCCGGGGACGGCGTAGACGACCTTGTCGGCGCCGTCGACGCGCAGGTCGCTGCGCAGGCCGGGGGCGGTGCCGATGGGGTTCGGGATGACGTCGCCGCCGACGGGGACGTCGGCTTGGCGGAGGTTGTTGTCGGGCATGTCGCGACCGCGGGTGCCGAAGAGGGCGGCGATCTGGTCGACGAGCTCGGGTCGCCGCTCGAGGTCGACGCCCATGACGGCGGCGATGGCCTCGCGGGTGACGTCGTCGGGGGTCGGGCCGAGGCCGCCGCAGACGAGGACGGCGTCGGCGTGGCGGAGCAGGTCGCGGAGCGCCTCGACCATGCGGGGGAGGTTGTCGCCGACCTTGCGGTGCTCGAAGCTGTCGATGCCGGCCGCGGCGAGCTGCTCACCGATCCAGGCGCTGTTGGTGTCGACGATCTGGCCGAGCAGCAGCTCGGTGCCGATCGCCAGGACGTCACATCTCACGTGGTGCGCTCGCTCCGGGCGTGGCGGGGCGCTCGAGCGTGAGGGCGTCGGGGTCGCGGGGGGTGTGGCGGGCGGCGAGGACGAGGTCGGCGGCGGAGAGCAGCGAGAGGACGACCGCGACCCACAGCGTGGCGTGCCAGAGGTGCTGGAGGTTGCGGGCGGGCGGGAAGAGCACGAGGGCGACGACCGCGAACTCGACGGTGGCCTTCCACTTGCCGAGGCGGCGGGCCGGCACGGAGATGCCCTGCCGGCCGACGAGGGACCGCCACGCCGAGATCGCGACCTCGCGGCCGACGATGAGGAGCACGGGGAGCCAGGCGAGGTCGCCGCGGGCGGCGAGGGCGAGCAGCGCGCCGCCGACGAGGAGCTTGTCGGCGAGCGGGTCGAGGAAGGCGCCGGAGCGGGTGGCGCCCTCCCGGCGGGCGAGCCAGCCGTCGGCGAGGTCGGTGACCCAGAGCAGCAGCCAGCCGGTGAACGTCCCCCAGTTGGTGTGGCCGTGGCGGTGCTGGTCGAGGATCCAGATCAGCACCGGGATCGCGAAGATGAGGCGGCTGAACGTCACCGCGTTCGCCGGGGTCTTGATCGCGGTGTCGCCGAAGCGGCGGGCCCGCTCGGCGGGCGTCGGCGACCGGTCGCTCACCCGAGCTCCTCGATCGGCTCGGCGACGACGTCGACGCCGAGCGCCTCGACGGCCTTGGCCCGCACGAGGCGGCCGATCGGGGTCGTGGCGCCCGGCAGGTGGACGCGGCCGTCGATCTCGGGGGCCTCGCGGTGGGTGCGGCCCCACGGGTCGCCGCGCTCGGGGTCGACGCCTTCGACGAGGACCTCGAGGTCGGCGCCGACGAGCGCGTCGCGTCGCGACGCGGTGATGGGGGCTTGGACGTCTTCGCACTCGGCGAGCCATTCCTGGCGGACCGGGTCGGGGACGACGCCGTCCATCGTCGCCGCCGGTGTCCCCGTCTCGGGGGAGAAGGCGAAGAACCCGGCCCAGTCGAGCTGCGCCGCGGTGAGGAACGCGAGGAGCGTGTCGTGGGCGGCTTCGGTCTCGCCGGGGAACCCGACGATGAACGACGACCGGAACGCCGCGTCGGGCCGCGCGGCGCGGATGGTGTCGAGGAGCGTGAGGAAGCGCTCGTCGCTGCCCCAGCGGGCCATGCGGCGCAGCAGCGCGGCGTCGGCGTGCTGCAGCGACAGGTCGAAGTACGGGACGGCGGTGTCGAGCTCGAGCAGGGTGTCGAGGAGCGCGCCGCGCACCTCGCTCGGGTAGAGGTAGAGGAGCCGGAGGCGGCGCAGCCCTTCGCCCGCCAGCTCGTGGTCGAGGCGGCGCAGGAGCGGGGCGAGCGCGCCGGGCTGGCCGGTGTCGCGCCCGTACCAGGCGACGTCTTGGGCGACGAGGACGAGCTCGGCGGCGCCGCCCTCGACGAGGGTGCGGCACTCGGCGACGATCGAGTCGGGGTGCCGGGACCGCTGCTTCCCGCGGAACGACGGGATGGCGCAGAAGCGGCACACCCGGTCGCAGCCCTCCGCGACCTTCACGTAGGCCCACGGGGCGCTCGGCGCGGCGCGGGGCAGCTCGAGGAGGTCGCGCACGCCACGGGGTGTCCGGCGGGGGGCGTCGACCGCGACGGCGGCGAGGTCGCCTTCGCCGGCGAAGCCGACGACGGCGTCGACCTCGGGGAGCGCGGCGGCGAGCTCGGGCCCGGATCGCTCGGCGAGACAGCCGGTGACGACGAGGCGGGCGCCGGGTCGGCGCACGTCGGCGAGCGCGAGGATGGTGTCGATCGATTCGCGGCGGGCGTCGGCGACGAAGGCGCAGGTGTTCACGACGACGAGGTCGGCCTCGTCGGGGCCGGCCGCGGGGGTCAGGCCGTCGTCGAGCAGGCTGGCCCGCACCTTCTCCGAGTCGACGGCGTTCTTCGGGCAGCCGAGGGTCTGCACCCAGAAGCGGTCGGACACAACGGGAGATGGTACCGGTGCGCCTGCGCGACACTCGCCCGGTGCCTGGGACCACGACCTGGTGGTGTCCGGTGTGTGGCGCGTCCGACCCGGGACCGGGCGCGTGCGCCCGCTGCGCGGTGGCGCGGGTGCGGGACCGTCCGGCACGCGGCGACGGGCTGGTGCCGCTCGGCGCGTGGCCGCGCCTCGCGGCGCAGATCCTGCGGGCGCGTCTCGAGTCGGCGGGGCTGGCTGTGCTGGCCGCGGGATCGGACCGGCCGGACGGGCTCGTCACGTTGGCGGTGGCGCCGGCCGACGTCGAGTTCGCGTCGGCGGTCGTCCAGGAGATCGAGGTCGACGACGAGGTCCCTGACACCTCCCCCCTGGCGTACGTGGCCCGCATCGAGGAGCATCTGTCGGTCGTCGCCGAGCTGCTCGACGAGCTGCGCACCCGCGTCGACGACCTCGAGGGCGGCGATACCGGTCGGTAACCTCCGGGGCCCCCGGATGGTCAGAGCACGTGGTTCGGTCACCAGCAACGACGCTGGCGCCGCCGCCGGCAGGCGGCCCTGCCGGCCTCGTGGGGGATGAGGCCGGTGGGGCGCCCCGGACGGGTCGGGTCAGGCCGCGCCGGACACGCGGCGCAGCGCCGCCTCGACGAGCAGCACGAGCGTCTCTTGCACGTGGGTGCGCCGCCGGGCGTCGCAGAGCACGACGGGGACGTTGGCGGGCACCGAGAGCGCCTCGCGGACCTCGCGGGGATGGTGGGTGGCGACGCCGTCGAAGAGGTTCACCGCGACGACGAACGGCACCTCGAGGTGCTCGAAGTAGTCGACCGCGGCGAAGCAGTCCTGGAGGCGTCGCGTGTCGACGAGCACGACGGCACCCACCGCGCCGCGCACGAGCTCGTCCCACAGGAACCAGAAGCGGTCCTGTCCCGGCGTGCCGAACAGGTAGAGGACCATCTCGTCGTCGATGGAGATGCGCCCGAAGTCCATCGCGACGGTCGTGCCGCGCTTGGCGCCCGTGAGCGGGCCGGCGTGGTCGACGCCGAGGCTCTCGACGGTCATCTCGGCTTCGGTGCGCAGCGGCTCGATCTCGGAGATGGACCCGACGAAGGTGGTCTTGCCGACGGCGAAGCCGCCGGCGACGACGATCTTCATCGTGACCGGCGCGACCGGGGAGCGTCCCGGTCGGCTAAAGGGCGCGGATGCCATCGAGGAGCCTCTCGAGGAGCTCGGCGTCGGTCGAGGCGCCGAGGGGGGTCGCGGGGGTGATGGTCACGGCGCCGATGGCGTCGAGGTCACCGACGAGGACGCGCACGACCCCGACGGGGAGGGTGAGCCGGCCGGCGAGCTCGGCGAGGGCGGTGGGGGCGGCGCCGAGCTCGAGGATGCGCAGCATCTCGGGGGTGTCGGGCACGGGGCGGCTGTCGGCGGTGGCGGTGGTGCGCACGGTGGCGTCGAGGGGGAGGATCGGTCCGGGGGCGCGGGTCCGACCGCCGGTGAGGACGTAGGGGCGCACGACGCGCGGGAGCCGAGGCTCGGGGCCGGAGGGCGCCACGTCCGCTCCTATTGCGGCAGCGCGGTCTGGAGCTCGGCCACGATCGCGGGGGTCAGCGCGGCGGCGCAGCGCTCGACGAGGACCGCCATCTCGTAACCGATGAGCCCGGCGTCGCAGGGGCGGGTCGCGGTGACCGCGAGCGCGGACGTGTCGCTCACGCTCATCACGAAGAGGAGGGCGTGCTCGAACTCGACGATCGATTCGTGGACCGCGCCGGCCCGCAGCGGCGCGGCGGCGCCGCGGGCGATGCTCTGCATGCCGGCCGCGACGGCGGCGAGCCGGTCGGCGGCGGCCCGGTCGAGGCCGTCGGACATGGCGATGAGCAGCCCGTCCGAGGACACGACCGCGGCCTGGCCGACGCCCGGGACCCCGGCCACGAAGTTCGACACGAGCCAGTTGAGGTTGCGGGCCTCGACGCTCATGCGGATCACGGCTCGTCCTCACGGACCTGGCCTTCGTGCACGCCGCGCGCGTGGCGGGTGAGCAGGTCGTGGACCCGCTCGGGGCGGGGGCGGGCCTCGCCGCCGTTCGCGGGGGTCGGCGACGGCCGGTGGGAGAGGTGGGTGCCCGGCACGCGGGCCGCGAGCTCGTCGTCGGCGCGGCGCGGCACGGCCCGGACGGCCCGGCGCGGGAGCATCTCGTCGTCGGGGTCGTCGTCGAGGACGGGCTGGCGCTCCGGGGGATGGAAGGTGATCGGGGTGTCCGCGTAGGACGGCGCGGCGTCGGGTGACGGGGTCGGCACCGGCGCCGGGCGGGCCGCGGGCATCGGGATCGGCTCGGCGACGACCGGCGCGGCGCCGCGGGTCGCGGGCTCGGCGACCGCCTCGTCGGACGGCGCGGCGGGCGTCTCGGTCGGGGTGTCGGTCGCGGTGACCGGGGCGAGGATCGCCGGGGGCAGGGCCACGACGGCGACGACCCCGACCGGCTCGTTGCGGCGCAGCTGCACGTAGATGCTGTGGCGGGCGGCGAGGTAGGCGACGACGTGGAGGCCGAGGGTGCGCGACAGCGCGAGGCCGGGTGCGGGCGGGCGGGCGAGCAGGTCGTTGAGGCGGGCGAGGCGCTCGTCGTCGACGCCGATGCCCTGGTCGGTGACCGTGAGCACGTAGCGGTGCTCGCTCGGCCCGCCGGTGACGACGACGGGCGTGGTCGGCGGCGAGAACGCGGTGGCGTTCTCGAGCAGCTCGGCGAGGAGGTGGGTGACGTCGGCGACGGCGTGGCCGGCGACGGCCAGGTCGGGGCGCAGCCCGCTGTTGGCGACGCGGGCGAAGTCGGCGATCTCGGCGGCGGCGGCGCGCACGACGTCGATGACGGGGATGGCGGTGCGCCACTGGCGGGGCTGGGGTGAGCCGGACAGGACGAGGAGGCTCTCGGCGTTGCGGCGCATGCGGGTCGAGAGGTGGTCGAGCTCGAAGAGGGTGGCGAGGTCGTCGGGGTCGCCGGCGTCGCGCTCGAGGTCGTCGAGGAGCGCGAGCTGACGGTCGAGGAGGCTCTGGTTGCGGCGCGCCAGGTTCACGTACAGGTCACCGATGCCCTTGCGCAGCAGGGTGGCCTGTTCCTCGGCGACGCTCACGGCGACGCGTTGGATGTTCCCGAACTGCTTGGCGAGCTCGCCGATCTCGTCGCGCGAATTCGACGCGCACCGGCGCGAGCCGTTCAAGCTGGTCGGGGGTGATCTGCCCTCCGGCGAGGACGGTGTCGACGAGCTGGGGCAGGCGCCGCTCGGCGACGTTGCGGGCGGCGCGGGTCAGGGCGCGCAGCGGCTTGTTCACTGCCTGGACGAGCGCCCAGGCGAGGAGCAGCACGAGCGCGATGAGCAGCGCGGTGCCACCGGCGGCGAGGACGAGCAGGGTGCGGGCGTTGGCCTCGTTCGCGGCGGCGGTGCGGTTGACGACGGCCTGGACGGCGTTGACGCCCTGGTCGATGCTCGACTGCTTCGCGAGGAACGCCTGGAAGTAGGTGTAGACGTTCACCGGCGGGTTGGCGGGGAACGCGGTGGGGAGCGCGCCGGGGGCGGTGGAGCGCATCGGGTCGGTGGGCGGCGGCCCGACGGCCGTCACCTGGGCGGCCGCCTCGGCGGGCGTGGCGGTCTGCGAGAACGCGTCCTGGGCGAGGAGCTGGTCGTGGACGGCGGCGTCCCACGACGCGACGTCGCCGGGGTGGCCGAGGAACCAGTTCACGACGACCGATGCTTCGGTGGCGGTTGCGACCTGGCCCTGCCGCAGGTCGACGATGCCGAGCAGGCTGGTGGACAGGCTGCGGTCGCTGACGTCGCGGGCCACGGCGGCGGCGGCGGCGCTCGCCTCGTTCGCGAGGGTGGTGAAGAAGGTGTCGCCGGGGTTCTCGAACAGGTCGACCTCGGCGCGGACGCTGCGCTGGCTCCCGGCGCCGACCTGCAGGACTTTGGCGCCGGTGGCGACCTCGGCGACGAGCTGGAGGGTGTGGTCGCTCACGTGGCCGTGCAGCGATGCGAGCGACTGGCCGAGGGCCTGGACGGCGCGGTCGGTGGCGCCCCGGGTGTCGAAGATCAGGGCCTTCGACGCGGGCGGGTTGCCGAGCGGCTCAGCGACGAAGTACGCGGAGGCGACGCCCTCGTCGGCGACGGCGGGCCCGAGGCGGGCGAGCGCCGAGAAGGCGGGGACGACGTGGCCGTACTGCTGCTCCTGGGTGAGGGCGTGGTACCGGCTGTAGATCGTGACCCCGGCGAACCCGACGAGGGCGAACAGGGGGACGCTGACGACGAGGAACAGCTTGGTTCGGAACGGCAGCTTGCGGAGCATGCCACCCCCGTGGGCATGCCCACCCCACGAGGTTTACGGCACCCCCGCGAGGCCCCTTGAGGGCGTCTACACGCTCTGGCGGGCCTCGAGCTCGTCGACGGTCATGAGCACGGCGCGGGCCTTCGAGCCCTCGGAGGGACCGACGATCCCCCGCCGCTCGAGGAGGTCCATGAGCCGCCCGGCGCGGGCGAAGCCGACCCGGAGCTTGCGTTGCAGCATGGACGTCGACCCGAGCCCGGAGCGCACGACGAGCTCCATCGCCTCGGCAAGCAGCTCGTCGTCGTCGCCGGCGTCGCCGCCGCCCCGCCCGGGGGTGGCGCCGTCGTCGGCGAGGCCCGCGACGTACTGCGAGTCGGTGACCTGGCGACGCCAGTGGGCGGCGACCTTCTGGATGCAGGCCTCCTCGACCCAGGCGCCCTGGATGCGGCGGGGCCGGCTCTCGCTGGCGGTGACGAGCAGCATGTCGCCCTGCCCGACGAGCTTCTCGGCGCCGGACTGGTCGAGGATCACCCGCGAGTCGGCGAGGCTCGTCACCGAGAACGCCATGCGGCTCGGGACGTTCGCCTTGATCACCCCGGTGATCACGTCGACCGAGGGTCGCTGCGTGGCGATCACGAGGTGGATGCCGACGGCGCGGGCCATCTGCGCGATGCGACAGATGCTTGCCTCGACGTCGCGGGCCGCGACCATCATCAGGTCGTTCAGCTCGTCGACGACGACCACGATGTAGGGGAGCCGCTCGTAGCCGCGGCCGGTGACCGGGTCGGGGTCGCTCGGGGTGGGGAGGTCGCCGCGGTCGAACGCCGCGTTGTAGCCGGCGAGGTCGCGCACCCCGACCTCGGCGAGGAGCTCGTAGCGCAGGTCCATCTCGCGGACCGCCCAGTCGAGCGCGTTGGCGGCCCGCTTCGGGTTCGTGACCACCTCGGTGAGCAGGTGGGGCACGTCGTTGTAGCCGCCGAGCTCGACGCGTTTGGGGTCCACGAGGATGAGCCGCACCCGGTCGGGGGTGTTGCGCATGAGCAGCGACGTGACGAGCGAGTTGATGCAGCTCGACTTGCCGGCCCCGGTGGCGCCGGCGATGAGGACGTGGGGCAGCGCGGCGAGGTCGAGCATCACGGCCCGGCCGGCGATGTCGCGTCCGAGCCCGACGGCGAGGGGCTCCTTCGCGGCGGCGGCGTCGGGGGACGCGAGGATGTCGCCGAGGGTGACGAGCTGACGCTGCCGGTTGGGGACCTCGACGCCGATCGCGCTGCGGCCCGGGATCGGGGCGAGGATGCGCACGTCGGGTGACGCCATCGCGTACGCGAGGTCGTGGGCGAGGCTCGTCACCCGGTTCACCTTGACACCGGGGGCGAGCTCGAGCTCGTAGCGGGTGACGGTCGGCCCGACGGTCATGCCGGTCACGTGGGCGTCGACGCCGTGCTGGTGCAGCGCCTCGGCGAGGACGGTGCCGGCCGCCTCGGCGAGTCGCCGGTCGGCCTTCGCCGCCGGGCCGCGGGCGAGCAGGGTCGCGGGTGGCAGCTTCCACGCCCCCGGCCGGCCGGCGCGGGCGACGTCGAGGGCCATCTGGCCGCCCGCCTCCTCGACGACCGACACCGGCGCGCCGCCGGGCAGCGTCGGATCCCGGTCCGGATCCGGGTCGGGTGGGCTGGGCGCCTCCCGTTCGACGTCGTACAGCTCGGCCGGGCCGGGGGCCTCGCCGTCGTCGTCGAGCGCGGTGAGGTCCAAGACGGGCGGGTCGGGGTCGGCGGGGCGGGCGGCGAGCTGTCGGGCGCCCCGGGCGGCGACGCGGCCGGCGTGCGCGACGGCTTCGCCGACCCGGCGGGCGGACACACCGGCGACGAGCAGCGCGCCGAGGAGGCCGAGGCCGACGAGGATCACCGTGGCGCCGACCGTGCCGGCCGCGGCGCCGAGCGGCCCGCCGGTGACGGCCCCGAGGTAGCCACCGGCGGCGCGCAGCGTGGCGACCGGTGCGCCGATGGCGGGGGTGCCGGCCGCGAGGTGCAGCAGGGCGACGACGGCGACGGTGACGAGCAGCGCGCCGAGCCCGATGCGCAGCGTCGCCGGCTCCGACGGCGCCGTCTCGGGGGCGTCGTCGAGCGCGGGCTGGGGGGCCCGGGCGCGCAGGCAGGCGAGCGCCGCGGCGACGCAGGCGATCGGGACGCCGTAGCGGGCCTGGCCGGCGACGGCGCCGAGCCCGTTGGCGAGGCCGCGGCCCACCCCGCCAGCGAGGTTGGAGGCGAGCCCGAGGGCGGTCAGCGCGGCGAGGACGAGGAGCCCGACGCCGGCGGCGTCGCCTCGGTGGGCGTGCAGCTGGCGGCGCGCCGCGGCGGTCAGGTCGTGGCGGGGCGGCTCGGGCTCCGGTTTCCGTCGGGTCGGGCGACGGGCGGCCGGCTTGGACGTGGCGGAGGCGCGGCGCCGAGACCGAGTGGTGGTGCGGGACGCCACCGGGTCACGCTAACACCAGCCCCAGAAACGTCAGCGGACACATGCGCCGCTCGGGCCCCGCGGGTCAGAGGGCGGGGGCGTAGCCGCCGTCGACCGGGTACACCTGCCCGGTGATCCACTCGGCGGCGTCGCTGCACAGCAGCACGGCGAGGGGCGCGGGGTCCTCGACGCGGCCGAGGCGCCCCACCGGGTAGGCGCGGGCCAGCTTCGCCTCGAGCGCCGGGTCGGCTTGGACCGCGTCGGCGAGCGCGGCGTGCTTCATCGAGCCGAGCGAGATGCAGTTGACCGTGACGCCGTCGCGGCCGACCTCGGCGGCGAGGCCGCGCACGAAGCCCATCGCCGCGGCCTTCGCCGCGCCGTAGACGACCTGGCGGCGCTCGCCGCGCCGTCCGGCGTCGGAGACGATGACCAGGATCCGGCCCCAGCGGGCGTCGAGCATGGCGGGGAGGTAGGCGCGGGTGACGTAGAGCACCCCGGCGAGGTTCACGCGGATGACCGGGTCCCAGTCGGCGGGCCCGGATTCGGCGAACGCGACGAGTCGCTGGCCGCCGCTCCAGGACCGCACGCCGCTGCCGGCGTTGTTGACCAGGATGTCGAGCGCCCCGGTGGTGTCGAGCATCCCGGCGACGGCGTCGCCGTCGCACACGTCGGCGATCACCGGCTGGGCTTCGCCGCCCTCGGCGCGGATCTCGTCGCACACCCCGCCGGCGCGGCCGAGATCGAGGTCGTTGACCCAGATGCGCGCGCCGGCGCGGGCCATCTGGATGGCGATGGCCCGTCCGATCCCGGCGCCGGCGCCGGTGACGAGCGCCACTCGACCGCCGATGAACGCCGACCAGTCGCGGATGGTCACAGCGGGCTCAGATCTCCATCACCACCGGGATGACCGCTGGGCGGCGGCGGGTGCGCTCGTTGATGAGCCGGGCGAGGGCCCGGCGGGCGGCGCGGCGGAGCGCCTCGAAGTCGACGGTGCCGTCCTCGGTGGCGTGCGCGATGGCGTCGCGGACCGCGCCGCGGGCGTCCTCGAGGAGCTCGGCGGCTTCGGCCTCGTAGATCCAGCCGCGGGTGACGATCTCGGGGCCGGTGACGAGCTCGCCGCTGACCGCGTCGACGGTGACGATGACGACGACGAAGCCCTCCTCGCCGAGGGTGCGCCGGTCGCGCAGCACGCCGTGGCCGATGTCGCCGGCGATGCCGTCGACGTACTGGTAGCCGGCGGGGACGGCGCGCCGCTCGACGTCGAGGCCGCGCTCGTCGAGCACGACGGCGTCGCCGTCCTCGCAGACGATGACCTGGTCGGGGGGGATGCCCATCTCGATGCCGAGCGCGGCGTGGTGCACGAGGTGGCGGTACTCCCCGTGGACCGGGATGAACCAGTCGGGTTGGACGAGCCCGAGGACGAACTTCAGCTCCTCGCGGGACGCGTGCCCGGAGACGTGCACCGGGGCGGTCGCCTCGTGCAGGACGAGGGCGCCGGCCCGGTGCAGGCCGTCGATCACCCGGTGGACGCCGGCCTCGTTGCCGGGGATGGCGTGGGCGGACAGGACGACGACGTCGTCGCTGCTGACCTTGAGCAGCTTGTGCTCGTGGGTGGCCATGAGCGACAGGGCGCTCATCGGCTCGCCTTGGGAGCCGGTGCACACCACGCACACCTCGCCGGGGGCGAAGCGTGTCACCTCGTCGGCGTCGATGATGGCGTCGGCGGGCAGGTCGACGATGCCCATCTCGCGTCCGAGGGTGACGTTCTGGGTCATCGACCGGCCGAGGAACGCGACGCGGCGCCCGGCGGCGATAGCCTCGTCCGCGACCTGCTGCACCCGGTGCAGATGGGACGCGAACGATGCGACGATGAACCGTCGGGTGGGGTGGTCGCGGAACAGGTTGCGCATCACCGGCCCGATGCTCGACTCGGTGGTCGTGTAGCCGGGCCGTTCGGCGTTCGTGGAGTCCGAGAGCAGCAGGCGGACCCCGGCGCGGCCGAGCTCGCCGAGGCGGGCGAGGTCGGTGCGGCGCCCGTCGACCGGGGTGAGGTCGAGCTTGAAGTCGCCGGTGTGCAGGATCGTGCCCGCCGGGGTCGAGTACGCGACCGCGACGGAGTGCGGCACCGAGTGGGCGACGGGGATGAACTCGCAGTCCACGGCGCCGATGCGGACGGTCTCGCCGTCCGCGACGGGGATCAGCTCGGTGCGGCCGAGGAGCCCGGCTTCGTCGATGCGGTTGCGGGCCAGGCCGAGGGCGAGCCGGGACCCGTAGATGGGGGCGGAGACGTCGCGCAGAAGGTAGGCGAGCCCGCCGACGTGGTCCTCGTGGCCGTGGGTGACGACGACACCGTCGACCGCGTCGGCGTGGTCGCGCAGGAACGTGAAGTCGGGCAGGACGAGGTCGACGCCGGGCATGTCCACGGCCGGGAACATGAGGCCGCAGTCGATGACGAGGATGCGCCCGTCGACCTCGAGGCAGGCGCAGTTCCGGCCGATCTCGCCCAGCCCGCCGAGGAAGACGAGCCGGACGGACGCGGGCATGGGACGAAGTTACTGCGGTGTCGCGGCCCGGCCGGGTTGGCCCGGCCACGGGCGACCCCGGCTCAGGCGGCGCTGCCGGCGCGGTCCTTCGCGACCTCGTCGAGCGTGGCGTACTCCTCGCCGGTGTCGACCCAGTCCTCGAACTGGATGACGCCGAGCTCGGTGAACCGGTCGCGCAGCCACCCGTCCGCGGCGTCGAGCAGCCCGAGCTTCTTGCAGTTCGGGACGATCTTGGAGAACAGCATCGACTGGAAGATGGGGCGGTCCGGGTCCTGGAGGGCGACTTTCACGGCCTCCTGCACGTTGATGCCCATCCGCTCCCAGACCTCCTGCTGGAGGAACCGGTCGCGCATGCGCACCGCGGCCTCGAACGCGAACTCCTGGCGCTCGCGGATCTCGGCGGCGGACAGCTGCTCGTAGTACTCCTTCAGGGACAGGACCCCGAACGCGACGTGGCGGGCCTCGTCGCTCATGACGTAGCGGAGCAGCTGCTTGAGGAGCGGCTCGGTGGTCATCTGGTGCATGAACCCGAACGCGGCCAGCGCCAGCCCCTCGACCATGATCTGCATGCCGAGGTAGGTCATGTCCCAGCGGCTGTCGGCGATGATGTCGTCGAGCAGCATCTTGAGGTGCGCGTTGATCGGGTAGAAGCCGTGGAGCTTGTCGGTGAGGTACCGGCTGAACACCTCGACGTGGCGGGCCTCGTCCATCACCTGGGTGGACGCGTAGTACTTGGCGTCGATCCAGGGGACGGTCTCGACGATCTGGGCGGTGCAGATGAGCGCGCCCTGCTCGCCGTGGAGGAACTGCGACAGGGTCCAGCTCTGCGACTCGATGTTGAAGTCGATCCACTCCTTGTCGCCCCAGTGCTGGAACGGGGTGCCGGTCAGGTCGACGCGGTTGTCGCCGTAGCCGTTCTGCACCTGGTTCGCGGCGGCGACGGCGGCCGGGTCGACGTCGGTGTCCCACGGGAGGTCGTTGGAGTTCCACTGCGAGGTCTTCGCCTTCTCGTAGAGGCGTTGCAGCGGCTTGCGGGACTGCTCGTAGTCCCAGGTGAAGATGGCCTCGGCGTTGGCGCGGACGGCGTGGGCCACCTCGTCGACGTCGGTGTTCGTGATCGCGAGGATCGCCTCGATGTCGTTGACGTTCGCTCGGCCGATGAGCTCTTCGGTGCTCGACATGGGATTACCTCCGGGACGGGTTGGGGGACTCGGTGGTGGGGGTGAGGGCGGGGACGATGAACGCTGCGGCGTACCGCCGGACGGCGGCCTCGTCGTCGAGGGGGACGGGCGCGTGGGGCGCGCAGAGCAGGGTGAGCCCGATGCGGGTGACCCACTCGGCGCCGCGGGCGGCCCGGTCGTCGCCGACGTACGGGGCGAACGCGGGCGCGAGCGCGACGCTGGCCCGGGCGAGGAACCCGTCGAGGCCGCCGAAGCACAGGCTCGGCAGCAGCCACTCCGGCTCGCACGCCGCGACGTAGTTCAGCGCCGGGTGGCCGGTGAGCTCGCGGTGCGCGGCGCGCAGCACGGCGACGATCGCGTCGTCGAGCGTGGTCGTCGCCGCGGCGGCGTCGAGCAGCACGGCGGGTGACGCGGCCGGCCTCGAGGCGCACCGCGGCGTCGACGACGGCCTGCTTGCTCGCGAAGTAGCGGTACAGGGTCGCCCGGGACGTGCCGGCCTCCCGGGCGACGTCGTCGAGGGTGGTCTTGCGGAGCCCCTGACGGGCGACGCACGCCAGCAGCGCCTCGACGGCCCGTCCCTCGAGGTCGCTGACCCGGAGGGCGGGCTCACGCTCGGTGAGGACCGCGCTCATCCTGGTTGAGACGATACGACTCGATTCGTCTCAGCGTCAACGATGGGCGGTGTGGCGTGCGTCACCCGGCCGCCCGGGCGGTGCTACGTCCCGAGGAGCTTCGCCTTCTGGGCCTGGAACTCGGCGTCGGTGAGGGCGCCGGAGTCCCGGAGGCTGGCCAGCTTCTCGAGCTCGCTGGCGAGGCTCGGGGACGCGGCAGGCGCCGCCGGCGCGGCGGCGGGCGTGGCCGCGGGGCCACCTGGAGATCCATCGGCCGCCCGCGAAGATGGCCGCGCCGCCCGACGACTGGGACATGGCCTGCTGGATGATGTGGTTCTGCTGGGCGGCCTGCACCTCGCCCCACGACTCGGTGGGCGCGGCGGGATCGATCGCGACCTTCGAGTGGTCGCGCGGGTCGTAGAGGACGCTGACGAGCGACCCGAGGGACGGGCCGCCCTGCGTCGCCGGGTACGGCACCTGGATGGTGACGTTGAAGGGTCCGGTGTCGTCGGGCATCACCCGCATCGTCACCTTCCAGAGGATCTGGCTGGGGTCGGCCTTCCACTTCCTCCCGGACTTCGCCTCGCTGATCAGGGCGCGGCCGGGCTTGCCTCCGCTGGCCCGCAGCTCCTCGAGACCATCAGCCATCGCGTGCTCCTCCCTCGAAGGTCCTCGTCGTGTTGCTCACGTGCCCGACCAGTCGATCGCGACGTGCTGGGGGTGGGCCGGGTCGACGCGCACGTCGAGGTCGGCGCCGGCCTGCAGGCGGCCGAAGTGGTCGGGCGGCACGGTGGTGGTCAGGCGGAGGTCGTACGGCGGCCGGCCGCCGACGGCGACGGTGAGGTCCAGCACGACCTGGGGGTTGAACTGCACGAGGACCCCGAGGTCGGTGAACCGGGTGATCGTCGCCCGGCCCGGCGTGCCCGATTCGAGCAGCGCCTGCTCGGCATGGATCTGGGCTTGGAGCGCCATCGCGTCGTCCACGATCGCGCTGCCCTGGTTGGTCGTCGACGGCTCCGACCGGGCCGCGTCCCCTTCGGGACGCGGCCCGACCGGCGTCGACCGCTCGTTGGCGGTGTCCATCCCGTACTCCCCTGCCTGCCCGCCGTGGCCTGCCGTCGGGACGCGGCCAGGCCGCTCCCCCGTCGGCGCTACGAGGTGAGCGCGCTGACGACGGCCTCGCTCGCCGGGTCGCGACCCACCATGAACTGGGTCGGCTGGCCGAGGCCCGGCGCCATGTTGGCCAGCATCTGGTTCGGCAGGTAGAGGACGAGGACCTGGCGGTCAGCGGGCACGCCCTGGGCCGCGGCCGCGATGTCGATGCCCGTCTTGGCCTGGAAGCCCTGCCGGTCAAACGACTTCAGCACCTTCCCGACACTCAGGTCCTTGCCCTTCTTCGCCTTCGCTTCGATGGCGTGGATCTTCGTCGGCGTCACCGCGAGGACGAACATGCTCGGCAGCCCGCCGGTCCGCATCTCCCCAACGCCCCTCATGCTCTTCCCCATGAACTTGGTCATGCCCTTGCTGATCGACATGCTGGCGTTGGCCATCCCCTGCATGCCCTTGCCCATGCCGACGGCGCCCACGGCCATGCCGACCTTGAGCTCCTCACAGCGCGTCGCGGCCTCGACCGGCTCGTCGAGGATGCCCCCGGCGGCGGCCTTCGCCTGCTCGTTCCACTTGAGCTCGTCCGGCGTCATCACATCAGCCATTCCTGTTGCCTCCTGTCTGGGACCGGCACCCCGGTCCGCGTGGCGTCATCTTTGCCGCTTCGGCCCGCCGGGTCCTGAGTAGGCGGTACTCAACCCCCGGGCGCGGCGAGGATCCCGCCGAGCAGCTCGGCCTGGACGAGGGCCCGCACACTGGCGGGGTCCTCGAGGTCCCAGCGTCCGGGGCTGCCCATGAGGGACAGGACCATCCGGGCGAGGTAGTCGGCGGCGGCGTCGACGTCGACGCCGGCCCGCAGGTGCCCGGCGGCGGCCTCCCCGGCGAGGAGGGGCCGCAGGTAGGTGGCGATGTAGCCGAGAACCCGGTCCTGCTCGAGGGTCATGAGGGGGAGCAGGGCGTCAGGTTCGGTGACGAGGATCTTCTGCAGCACGACGTGGTGCCGGACCGCCCGGTGGGCGAAGGTCAGTGCCGTCTCGAGGCGGGCCGCGAGGTCAGGGGCGTCGGCGACGGCGTCGGCCAGGCGGGCGAAGAACCGGTTCATCTCCCAGCCGACCGTCTCGCGCAGCAGCTGGTCGCGACCGCCGGGGAAGAGCCGGTAGATGGTGGCCCGCGACACCCCCGAGACCTTGGCGACGTCGTCGACGGTGGTCTTGCCCATCCCGAAACGGGCGACGCAGTCGTAGGCGCCCGACAGGACCCGGGCGCGAGCGTCGCCGGCGGAGGCCACTCAGAGGCCGAGGAGCGCGTCGAGGCCGACGGTCAGACCGGGCCGGTCGGCGACGCGCTGCACGGCGAGGACGACGCCCGGCATGAACGACGCCCGGTCGTAGCTGTCGTGGCGGATCGACAGCGTCTGGCCGGTGGTGCCGAGCAGCACCTCCTGGTGGGCGACGAGGCCGCGCAGCCGCACCGAGTGGATGCGGATGCCGGCGGGGCTCGCGCCGCCGCGGACCCCCTCGACGACGACCTGCTGGGTGGGGTCGGCACCCCAGTCGGGTGACGCCGCGGCCATGCGCTGGGCGGTGAGCAGCGCGGTCCCGGACGGCGCGTCGATCTTCTCGTCGTGGTGCAGCTCGATGATCTCCGCGGTGTCGAAGAGCGGGGCGGCGAGCTCCGCGAAGCGCATCATGAGCACCGCCCCGATCGAGAAGTTGGGGGCGATCACCGCGTTCGCGGCGGACGCGTCGAAGCGGCGGCGCAGGTCCTCGAGGTCGTCGGGGGTGAAGCCGGTGGTGCCGACGACGGCATGCACGTCGTGGTCGGCGCACCAGACCAGGTTGCCGCGCGCCGCGTCGAGGACGGTGAAGTCGACCGCGACCTGCGCGTCGGCGTCGGCGAGCGCGTCGGCCGAGCCGGCGACCTGCAAGCCCGTGTCCGCGACACCGAGCTGCTGCAGGTCGATCCCGGCGTGATATGGGTCGACCGCGGCGACGAGCTCGAGCGTCGGCTCGGCGACGACCGCGCTGCACACCGTGCGGCCCATGCGACCGCCGGCGCCGAACACCCCGACCCTCGTCACGGCGTGAGGCTACGCCCGGGTGCCGAAGCGTTGCTCGGAGAACGGGCCGACGACGGCGAGGGTCCGCGGCCCGCCGGCCAACACCCGGTCCACGACCCGGGCGACGTCGACGACGGGTGACCGCGTCGATGTGGGCGACGACCTCGTCGAGGGTGGGCACGTCGCCGAGGGTGACCTCGTTGCGGCCGAGCCGGTGCATGCGCGCACCAGAGCTCTCGAGCGACAAGGCGAGCGAGCCGCGCAGGTGGCCGCGCGCCGCCTCGAGCTCACGGTCCGACACGCCGGCGTCGTCGACGACGCGGACGCAGCTCGACGTCGAGGACGTCGAGGAGCTCATCGACCCGGTCGGGTGCGGTGCCGGCGGACACGGCGAGGACCCCGGCGTCCTCGAGCGCGGCGCGGTACGAGTACACCGAGTAGGCGAGGCCGCGGCGTTCCCGCACCTCCTGGAACAGCCGGGACGACATGCCGCCCCCCAACGCCTGGTTCAGCACCATCAGCGCGTACCGGTCCGGGTCCTGGTGGGGCAGCGCCCGCATGCCGAGCACCAGGTGGGCCTGCTCGGTCGGCCGTTCGAGCACGGCGACGGGGCGGGGCGGCGGCTCGCCCGAGTAGGGCTCGCGTCGCGGGCGGTGCCCGTTCCCGGCGCCGAGGGCGGCCTCGACGAGCTCGACGACCCGGTCGTGCTCGAGGTTGCCGGCGGCCGCGACGACGACGTTGCTCGGGTGGTAGTGCTCCTCGTGGAACGCCGCGATCTCGTCGCGGGTCATGGCGGTGAGCGTCTCCAACGACCCGATGACCTCGCGGCCGATCGGATGGTCGGGGAACACGGCGTCGGTGAACAGGTCCTGGACGAGGTCCTCGGGCTCGTCGTCGCGCAGGTGCAGCTCCTCGAGGATGACCTGACGCTCCGACTCGACGTCGGCGGGGCGCAACGCCGGCCGCCACACGATGTCGGAGAGGATCTCGACACCTCGGGCGAGACCCTCGTCGGGGACCCGCAGATAGAAGGTGGTGAGCTCCTGCGCCGTGAAGGCGTTCATGTCACCGCCCCCCGACTCGACGGCCTCGGCGATCGACGCCGCGTCGCGGTCGGCGGTGCCCTTGAACAGCAGGTGCTCGAGGAAGTGGCTGACCCCGGCCCGGGCTGCCGGCTCGTCGCGCGACCCTGTCCCGACCCAGAAGCCGACCGCGACGGAGCGCAGGTGCGGCAGCGCCTCGGTGACGACGCGCAGGCCCGAGGCGAGCCGGGTCCGCCCGATCATCTCGCCGGCATCGGCATCGGGTGCGGTCGGGTTGAGCAGCGGGTCAGCGGCGCCGACGCGGCCGGGACCGGCCCCGATCCCCGCCGCCCCCGCCGCCTCGGCTGGGGCCGCCGGTGCGGGCGGCCTCGGCCGGTCCGAGGTCCCCGAACTCGGCGCGGGCCTCGGATTCCCAGCGGTCCTCGAACGACGCGACGTCGCCGTCGCCCCGATCGCGGGCGGCGGTCCTCGGTCGCGGGCGCCGGTCCTCCCGATCGCGGGACGGCCGGTCCTCCCGATCGCGGGACGGCCGGTCGTCGCGGTCGCGGGCGGGACGCGGACGGGCGGGCCGGTCCTCGGACGGGTCGCCGCCGTCGCCGTCGCTGTCGTCGCCAACGAGGCTGAGCGAGAGCTTCCCGGCGTTGTCGATGTCGTCGACTTTGACCGTGACCTCGTCGCCGAGGTTCAAGACGTCCTCGACCCGGTCGATGCGCCGGCCGCGACCCAGCTTCGAGATGTGCAGCAGCCCGTCCTTGCCGGGCAGCACGTTCACGAACGCACCGAACTTGGTGATGTTCACCACCCGGCCGGTGTACTCGGCGCCGAGATCGGCGGTGGGGGGATCGAGGATCAGCGCGATGCGACGCTGCGCCTCCTCGACGGACGACGACTCCTTCGACCCGATCGTCACGGTGCCGACCGCCCCGTCGTCCTTCACCGACACGTCGGCGCCCGTCTCCTGGGTGATGGTGTTGATCACCTTGCCCTTCGGGCCGATCACCTCGCCGATCTTGTCGATCGGGATCTCGAAGCTGATGATCTTCGGGGCGATGGGCTTCACGTCGTCGCGCGGCTCGCTGATCGCCCCGGTCATCGTGTCGAGGATCCGGAGGCGTGCCTCGTGCGCCTGGTGCAGCGCCTGGGCGAGCACGTCGGCGGGCAGCCCGTCGATCTTGGTGTCGAGCTGCAGCGCCGTCACCGAATCGCGGGTGCCGGCCACCTTGAAGTCCATGTCGCCGAAGGCGTCCTCGGCGCCGAGGATGTCGGTCAGGGTCGTGTACTTGCCGTCGGCGTACACGAGACCCATCGCGATGCCCGCGACGGCGTCCTTGATCGGCACGCCGGCGTCCATGAGCGACAGCGTCGACCCGCACACCGACGCCATCGACGTCGAGCCGTTCGACGACAGCACGTCGGACACGACCCGGACGGTGTAGGGCCACTCCACCGCGTTCGGGATGACCGGGACGAGCGCCCGCTCCGCGAGGGCCCCGTGGCCGATCTCGCGGCGCTTCGGGGACCCGACCCGGCCGGTCTCACCGGTCGAGAAGGGCGGGAAGTTGTAGTGGTGCATGTAGCGCTTGCGGTCCTCCACCCCGATGGTGTCGAGGATCTGCTCCATGCGGGGCATGCCGAGCGTCGTGACGGTCAGCACCTGGGTCTCGCCCCGCTGGAACAGGCCGGAGCCGTGCGCCGTGGGGATGAGCGCCACGGCGGCGGACAGCGGACGGATGTCGGTCGGGCCGCGGCCGTCGATGCGGACCCCGTCGGCCACGATGCGGGTGCGGACCACCTGCTTTTGCAGGGCCCGGAACGCCTTGCGGATCTGCCCGGGCCGGTCCGCGAACGGGGTGTCGGGCGCGCCCGCGAGGTCGGCCTCGATGGCGGACTCGATCTCGTCGAGGCGCTCGTTGCGGGCCGTCTTGTCGGCGATCGCCATCGCTTCGGCGGTCTCGGCGCGGACGGCGTCGGCGACGGCGTCGAACACGTCGACGTCGTAGTCGTGGCGTGGCTCGTAGGCGATCTCCTCGATCGGCCCGTTGCGCTCCTGCACACCGGCGACCAGCTGGAGCTGCAGGTCGATCGACGAGTTGATCCACTGCTTCGACCAGTCGAGGCCGTCCGCGATGACGTCCTCGGTGACCTTCGGGGCGCCCTGCTCGTAGAGCTCCCATGTGGCCTCGGTGCCACCGGCCTCGACCATCATGATGGCGACGTCGCCGTCGGCGAGGCGTCGGCCGGCGACGACCATCTCGAACGTCGAGTCGTCACCGTCCTGATAGGTGGGATGGGCGATCCACTCGCCGTTGCGGTGCGCGATCCGCACCGCGCCGATCGGCCCGTTGAACGGGATCCCGGACACCATCGAGCGCGGCGGACGCCCCGTTGATCGACGCGACGTCGTGGGGGTTCTCCAGGTCGGCGCCGAGGATGGTGGCGATGACCTGCACCTCGTTGCGGAACCCCTCGGGGAACGAGGGGCGCAGCGGCCGGTCGGTGAGCCGGCACGTCAGGACGGCCTGCTCCCCCGGTCGGCCCTCCCGTCGGAAGAACGAGCCGGGGATCTTCCCCGCGGCGTACATGCGCTCCTCGACGTCGACGGTGAGGGGGAAGAAGTCGATGCCCTCCCGCGGCTTGCTGGTGACCACCGTCGACAAGAGGGTGGTCTCGCCCAGCTGGACGACGACGGCGCCGTTGGCGAGCGGGGCGAGGCGGCCGGTCTCGAAGGACAGCGTCTTGCCGTCCGGCGTGACCGGTCCTGAGACTCGAATGGGTTCTGGCACGGGAACGTGCTCCTCTCATGACTGACGGAGCGACGGTTCCCAGTGGTCAGGGTCCGGGTGAGGCGACCGCCAGGCGGCACCTCAGCCAGGCACTGGCGACTGACAACCGGCGCTCGGTTATCGACGCAGACCGAGCTTGGCGATGAGCGCCCGGTACCGCTCGACGTTGTTGCGTCGGAGGTAGTCGAGCAACCGACGACGGCGACCGACCATCGTGAGCAGACCACGGCGCGAGTGATGGTCCTTGGTGTGGACCTTCAGGTGCTCCGTCAGGTGGTTGATGCGCTCGGTCAGGAGCGCCACCTGCACCTCGGGCGAGCCGGTGTCGGTCTCGTGGAGGCGGTGGTCGGCGATGGTGGCAGTCGTGTCGGGCATGCGTAGTTGGCCTGCGGCAGGCACACGCAGGTTACCAGAGATGCTGGCCGGTCCCCCCAGGCGGTGCTCGACGCGACGGGCGATCTCCTCGACCGTCGAGCGGTCCTTCGATCAGCCGCTGGCGCAGTACGAGGCGCCGCACCGGGTGATCTCCGAGCCGGGCGACTGCTCCCGGCCCCACCGTGACCGCGACCCGACGTGGCGCTCCCCGCGTCAGCGGCCGACGATGGCGCGGGTGGCCTCGACGTCGCGGCGCATCTGCGCGACGAGCGCGTCGACCGAGTCGAAGCGGTCCTCGCCGCGGAGGCGCTCGACGAAGCGGACCTGCACGGCCTGGTCGTAGAGGTCGCCGTCGAAGTCGAGCACGTGCACCTCGAGCATTGACCGGTCGGCGTCGGCGTAGAAGGTGGGGCGCCGCCCGACCGAGATGGCGCCGGCTCGTTCGATCCCGTCGGCGGCGACGAACGTGCCGGCGTAGATCCCGTCGGCGGGCAGGCAGGTGCGGTCGGGTGGGGTCACGTTCGCGGTCGGGAAGCTCAGGGTGCGGCCGCGGCCATCGCCGCGCACGACGATGCCGCGCACCTCGTAGGGGCGGGGCGGCCGGCCGAGCATCGCGGCCGCGGCGGCGACGCCCCCGTCGGCGAGGAGGCGGCGGATCTCGGTCGACGAGTAGGGAACGCCGCCGGGGTCCCCGACCACGGGGATGAGGCCGAGGCCGACGACCTCGAAGCCGAGCTCGGCGCCCATCTGCTCGAGGAGCCGCACGGTGCCGTGGCGTCGGTAGCCGAAGTGGAAGTCGGCGCCGACCACGACGACGCTTGGCGGCCAGTCCGGCGACGAGCACCGTCTGGACGAACTCCTCGGCGGGCTCGTGGCTGCGCGCCTCGTCGAAGGTGAGCACGGCCGTGGTGTCGACGGTGCCGGTCGCGGCGAGCAGCGCGAGCTTCTGGTCCAGGGTGGTGAGCGTGCACGGCGCCGAGTCGGGCCGGACGACCTCGGCGGGATGCCGGTCGAACGTGAGGCACACCGCGGTGTGGCCCCGTGCCGTGGCGAGCTCGCGGACGAGGCGCAGCACCGCCTGATGGCCGAGGTGGACGCCGTCGTAGGCGCCGATCGTCACGACCGCGCCGTTCGGGGCCGGGTCGTAGCCCTCGAGGTCGGTGACGACTTGCATCAGGGGGCCGCGTCCGGGGTCGCGACGACGACCGTCGGCTTGTACCCGGCGTGGCGTCGCTCGTAGACGGCGAGGAGCTCCCCGTCGGGGCCGACGAACGCGAACGGGCCCGGGCCGGTCGGGGTCGGCAGCGACGAGCAGGGGAACGTCATGCCGTGGCGCACCCCGCGGGCCTGCTCGATGTCGACGTCGACCCGTTCGAGGTCGCGCACCGCGACCGTCGGGGCCAGGACCGCGGCGTCGGGGTCGCGCTCCACTGCGGGGAGGGTGCGGGCCTCGGTGAGGTCGAACGACCCGACCGAGAGGCGTCGCAGGGCGTCGAGGTGGGCGCAGCCGCCGAGCGCCGCGCCGAGGTCGGCGGCGAGGGACCGCACGTAGGTGCCGGCGCCGCACTCGACGACGATCGTCGCCACCGGGTACGGGCCGGGCAGGAAGGCGTCGACGTCGAGGCGCTCGATGTGCACGGCGCGGGGGCGCGCTCGACCTCCTCGCCGCGGCGGGCCAGGTCGTGGAGCCGGCGGCCGCCGACGCGCAGCGCGCTCACCATCGGCGGGACCTGCTGGATGTCGCCCACGAAGCGGACCGTGGCGGCGTCGACCTGCTCGCGGGTGACGGGCAGGGGCCGGCGGTCGAGGACGGCGCCGGACGCGTCGAGGGTGCTCGTCGCGACGCCGAACCGGACGTCGCCCCGGTAGACCTTCGGGCGGTCCTGGAGGTAGCGCAGCAGCCGGGTGACCCGGCCGAGCCCGACGAGGAGCACCCCGGTCGCGTCGGGGTCGAGGGTGCCGGCGTGCCCGACGCGGCGTTGGCCGTAGACGCGCCGCAGCCGGGCCACGACGTCGTGGGAGGTGCAGCCCGCGGGCTTGTCGACCACCACGAGGCCGTCGCGCATGGCGCGCGGCTCAGAGCGCGGCGCGGATGGCCGCGACGGTGGCCGGGATGTCGTCGTGGGACGTGAACCCGGCGGCGTAGCGGTGGCCGCCGCCCCCGTGCGCCTCGGCGATCCGGCGCACGTCGACCGCGCCGAGGGAGCGCAGGCTCACCCGCACCGTGCCGTCGGCCTCCTGTTTCAAGACGCAGGTCACCTCGGCTTCGGCGGTGCGGCGCAGGATGTCGATGAGGCCCTCGACCTCCTCGAGGGTGACGTCGTGGCGGGCCAGCATCGACTGGGTGACCGCGGTCCACACGAAGTGCTGGTCGTGGACGAGCTCGGCGTCGGCGAGCGCCTCGCCCAGGAGCCGCAGGTACGCGAAGCGGTGCTCCTCGAAGAGGGAGCGGGAGAGGCGGGCGACGGGCACGTCGAACTCGGTGAGCCGTCGGGCGAGGTCGAACACCTCGGGGGTGGTCGTGTCGTACTGGAAGCGGCCGGTGTCGCAGACGATCGCCGCGTAGAGGCACACCGCGGCGTCGCGGTTCAACGGCAGCCCGAGGGTGTCGACGAGGCGCTGCACCACCCAGCCGCTCGCGGCGGCGTCCGGCTCGATCACGTTGATGGTGCCGTACCGGTCGTTCGAGATGTGATGGTCGATGACGATGAGCTCGGCGGCGGCGGACGCGGCGGGGGCGAGGCCGCCGAGGCGGTCGAGGGACCCGCAGTCGAAGGTGAGCATCACCTCGGGCGCCGCGGGAAAGTCCTCGGGCTTGGTGAGCAGGTCGAGGCCGGGCAGCTCCCGGTAGTGGGGCGCGACGATGAACGGCGGCGGGAACGTGGCCACCACGTCGCGGCCCGCGGCGCGCAGGACGTGGAACAGGCCGAGCATCGAGCCGAGCGCGTCCCCGTCGGGGTTCACGTGGCAGGCCAGGCTGATCTGGTCGGCGGTGCGCAGCACCGCGGCCGCGCGTGCGAGCTCGACGTCGCTCACGCTGTGTCCTCCCCGCCGCTCCGGTCCGCCCGGTGCAGCCCCCGCAGGATCTCCTCGACCCGTTGACCCCGCTCGATGGCCGGGTCCTCCCGGAAGTGCAACTTGGGAAGGTACTTCAGGCGGACCTCGCGGCCCAGCACGGCCCGCAGGTGCGGGGCGGCGGAGCGCAGCGCCTGCGCGGTGGCGTCGTCGTGGCGGCCGAGCGCCGCGTAGAAGACGGTGGCCTGGCGCAGGTCGGGGCTGACCTCGACGCCGGTCACGGTGACCATCGTCGAGACGCGGGTCGGAGAGGCGCTCGAGCTCGTCGGCGAGGGACTCGCGGACGACCTCGTTGACGCGCAGGGTGCGGGCGAAGCGGCGGCGGGGTCGGGGGGGCGGCATCTCACCAGGCGCCCAGGCCGCCGTCGGGTTCGACCAGCTCGGCCCGCTCGACCCCGAGGACCTCGACGCCTGCGGCCCGGTGCACGAAGCGCTCCACGGTGTCGAGGACCTCGTCGAGGCGGCCGGGGCTGTCGGCCACCGCGGCGACGCCGAGCGCGGCGCGCTGCCACGTGTTCTGGTGGTCGACCTCGGCGACCGACACGTGGAGCCGGTGCCGCAGCCCGTCCACGATCGGACGCACGGCCGCCCGCTTGGTCTTCAGGGACTGGCTGTCGGGGATCCACAGCTCGAAGCGCAACGCGGCCGCCTGCATCATCTCTATTGTGCCGGGCTACCGTCGCCTCGATGCACCGCGTCCTCGCGGCGGCCACGGCCCTCGCCGCCCTCACCGGGCTCCTGGTCCTCGGCCCGTGGATAGCGCAGGCCGGCGCCCGCGACGCCGACGGGAGCGCCAATCCGGCCACCGACGTGTGCGAGCCCATGGTCGGCAACGCCATCGTCGAGTTCCTCGGCGGGCCGCTGCCCGCGGCCCAGCACGGGGCGTGGGCCGGCCGCACCTACACCTGCGTGTACCCGCTCCGCGGCGGGCAGCTCGTCCTCACCGTCGACCAGCTGCGCAGCACGGCCGCCGCGACGACGGCGTACAACCGTCTCGCGAAGGCCGTCCGGGGCCGAACCCGCCTGAACGGGCTCGGCAACGCCGCCTACCAGGCCCCGAACGGGACGCTGGTGGCCCGCAAGGACCAGTTCGTGCTCGACGTCGACCCCACCGGCGCCCCGCCGTCCGTCCGGCCCGCGGACCTCGCCTTCGCCGTCGTCGTCGCCGTCATGGGCTGCTGGTGACCGGCGGCCAGCGGGTGGAGCGGGAAGGCCGGCTCGGGCGCGTCCGCGGCACGATCCGCCCGCTCATCGCGCGGGGACGGCCCGGCGGGCGTCGGCCGCGTGCGAGTCCGCGCCCCCACGATCACCCAGCGCGCCTCGGCGGGTCCGCGTCGAACACCCACCGGGTCGGCGAGCCCTCGAAGTCGTCGGCGCGCAGCGCGAACACCCACGCGGGTGCGAGCCGGTAGCAGGCGTTCTCGAGGAAGAACGCCGCCGGATAGCTGACGTCGTACTTCGTGTTGGTCCAGTCGGCGAACTCGGTGACGGCCGCCGGGTCGGTGATGAGGGTCGTGGCGCCGTCGACGACGACCGGCGACGCGGCGTCGTCGGTCGTGGCCACCGCGGACGGGCGGCGCGCGAGGTTGCGGGCCTTGCGGGACGTCGGGCTGCAGCTCCACCACAGCGCGTCGCGGGCCCACACCCCCCACACCGGCGTGACGTGCGGCCGTCCGTCGGGCCAGACGGTCGCCAGCCAGTAGTCGTGTGACCCGACGAGGCGCGCCTCGGCCCATGACCAGGGCAGCAGCCCGCTGCCCCCGTCCGCGTCGAGGATCCCGTAGCCGGGCATGACCGGCCGGCTGGCGCGCGGCTCCCCGGCGGACGGCACGCCCCGATCATGCCGCGCGGCACGAATCCCCGGCTGTTGCGGCGGCGGGCGCCGGTACCCTCGACGGATCGTGACCGGCCGCTTCGACGTCATCTGCGAGATCGAGCCGCCGACCCGGCCCGACCTGCGCCACGTCCGCCATCAGATCGGGGTGCTGACCCCGATCGCGTCGGCGTTCCTCATCCCCGACAACCATCTCGGGCGGGCGACGGTGTCGAGCGTCGCGGTCGCCCACGAGGTCGAGGCGATGGGTGGCCGGTCGATCGCCTGCCTGAACTGCCGGGACCGCAACGAGCTCGGGCTGCGGCGGGACCTGCTGACCGCCGCGGCGTACGGCGTCGACCAGTTCCTCTGCGTGTACGGCGACAAGCCGACGGTCGGGGGCCGGACGAGCGAGCTCACGGTCCGCACGATGCTCGACGAGATCCGGGCCTTCGGGTGCGGCATCGCCTCGGACGGGACCGCCCCGCGGGTGGGGGTCGTCGCCGCGTCAGCGACGTTCCCGGCCTGGAAGCGCGCCGCCGACTTCGTGTTCGCCCAGGTCTCGTTCTCGGTGGACGAGCTGGTGCGCTGGCGGGAGCGGGTCCGCCTGGACGTGCCGGTGTACGCGGGTGTGCTGGTGCTGGCCAGCGTCCGCCACGCCCGCCGCCTCGCCGCCGACATCCCCGACATCACGATCCCCGACGACCTCGTCCGGCGCGTCGAGGCCGACCCGGCCGCCGGGGTCGACGCGGCGTGCGAAGAGGTGCTGGCCCTGCGGGACAGCGGCGCGTTCGCCGGCGTGCACCTGATCCCGGTGGCCCGCTACCGGGAGGTCGCGGCCCGCCTCGAGGCGCTCCTCGCCTGAGCGCGCTCAAGAGAGGGTGCGGGCGATCTCTTTCAGCTCGTAGGTCTCGATGACGTCGCCCTGCTTGAGGTCCTGGAAGTCCGAGAGCCCGATGCCGCACTCGTAGCCGGCCTGCACCTCGCGGGCGTCGTCCTTGAAGCGCTTCAGCGACGTGATCGTCCCGTTCCAGATGACGACGCCGTCACGCAGGAACCGGACCCGGGACCCGCGGGTGATGCGACCGTTCTGGACGAAGCAGCCGGCGACCTTCCCGACCCGCGGGACGGAGAACACCTCGCGGACCTCGGCGTCGCCGGTGACGATCTCCTCGAACTCGGGCTGGAGCAGCCCGACGAGCGCGGCGGTGACGTCCTCGAGCACCTGGTAGATGACCTCGTAGAGGCGCAGCTCGACATGCTCGTGCTCGGCGAGCTCGCGGGCCTTGCGGTCCGGTCGGACGTTGAAGCCGACGACGGTGGCGTTCGACACCGCGGCGAGGTTGACGTCGGACTCGTTGATGCCGCCGACGCCGCGGTGCACGAACGAGAGGCGCACCTCCTCGTGGTCCTGGTCGAGCTTGCGCAGCGCCTCGGTGACGGCCTCGAGCGAGCCGTGCACGTCGGACTTCAGGACGACGTTGAGCGTCGCGACCTCGCCGCGCTGCACCATCGCGAAGATGTCCTCGAGGCGGGCCCCGCCGGCGAGCGTCATGGGGTGGGCCATGCTCGCGACGTGGCGGCGTCGGGCGCGGGCCTCGGCCACGGTGCGGGCCGTCTTCTCGTCGGGCGCGACGCGCAGCTCGTCCCCGGCCAGGGGCAGGTCGTCGAGGCCGAGGACCTCGACGGGGGTGGACGGCCCGACCTCCTTCACGGACGCGCCGTGGTCGTCGAAGAGGGCGCGAACCTTGCCCCATCCGTTGCCGGCCACGACGGGCTCGCCGACCCGGAGCGTCCCTCGCTCGATGAGCGCGGTGACGACCGGCCCGCGGCCCTGGTCGAGGTTCGCCTCGAGAACGAACGCCCGAGCCGGGGCCTTCGGGTTCGCGGCGAGCTCCTCGACGTCGGCGACGAGCACGATGGCCTCGAGCAGGTCGCTCACGCCCCGGTTCTCGGTGGCGGCCACCTCCACGACGATGGTGTCGCCGCCCCACTCCTCGGGGACGAGGCCTTGCTCGACGAGCTGCTGGCGGACCCGCTGCGGGTCGGCCTCCTCACGGTCGACCTTCGTGATCGCCGCGATGATCGGCACCTCGGCCGCCCGGGCGTGGTTGATCGCCTCGACGGTCTGGGGCATGACGCCGTCGTCCGCCGCCACGACGAGCACCGCGATGTCGGTGGCCTGCGCCCCGCGGGCGCGCATCGCGGTGAACGCCTCATGGCCCGGCGTGTCGATGAACGTGATCGGTCGGCCGTTGTACTCGGCCTGATACGCGCCGATGTGCTGGGTGATGCCGCCCGCCTCCCCCGCCGCGACGCGCGTCGAGCGGATCGCGTCGAGCAAGGTGGTCTTGCCGTGGTCGACGTGGCCCATCACGGTCACGATCGGTGGGCGCGGCTCGAGCAGCGCGGCGTCGTCCTCGTCGTCGTCGCCGAGGAGGGCTTGGAGCTCGAGCTCCTGCTCCTGGCCCGGCTCGACGATCAGCACCTCGGCGCCGAGCGTCTCGGCGATCAGCTCGATCATCTCGTCGCCGAGGGTCTGGGTGGCCGTGACCATCTCGCCGGCGTCGAGGAGGAGCCGCACGAGGTCCGCGGTGTTGCGGTTCAGCTTCGGCGCGTACTCCTGCATCGTCACGCCGCGCGGCACGACGATCTCCCCGTCCGGCACCGGCGCGTCGAGCGGGGTGAGCGCCGTGGGGGACGCCGGGCCGAGATCCTCGAAGTCGCGGCGGCGCCGCTTCTTGCGTCGCGGCCGCTGACCCTGCGGGCCGGAGCGCCGGCCGGGCGGACCGCCACCGCGGCCACCCGGTCCGCCGGGGCCGCCGCCGGGTCCGCCGCCCGGACGGCCGGGGAACGACGGGCCGGCACCGAATTCGGGGACGGCCGCCGGGTGCGCCCGCGCCGGGCCCGCCCCCGCCGCGGGGTGGCCCGCCGGTGCTCGGGGTGAACATGCGGGGACCGGACGGGGGTGGCTGGCGTCGCGCCCCGGGCGGGGGCGGGATCGGCTTGCCGGTGGCTGAGCGCAGCGTCTCGGGCGGCGGCGCGGGCGGCGCCGCGGCCGCGGGGCGAGGCATCGTCGGCTCGCGGACGGTGGGCGGGGCCGGTTCGGGCAGCCCGCCCGTCGAGCGCACCACTCGAGGGGCGAGCGGCGGCGGCTCGGGCAGCCCCCCGGTCGAGCGCACGACGCGGTGCGGCGCGTCGGGCCGGGGGGTCTCGGTCGACGGCGCCGGCGTCGCCGGGGCGGCGGCGACCGGTGCCGGCTCGGGGACGGGCGCCGGGGTGGGTTCTGGCTCTGGCGGGGGTGCCTCGACGTGCCGAAGCCCCTTCGTGTCCGCCAGGCGACGGACGCGATCGGCCATCGCGTCCTCGATGCTCGAGGAGTGGCTCTTCACACCGATCTTGAGCTCGTCGGCGAGGTCGAGGACCACTTGGTTCTCGACCCCGATCTCCCGAGCGAGCTCATAGATCCGGATCTTCTTGGTGGGCAAGGCGTCCTTCCGCGGCGGCCACCGGCCGCCGGTTCAGCGGTCTAGCTGTGCAACGTTCGGTATTGGCTCATTTGGCCTGTCACACCCTGGTTCTCGTTTCCACCGTGCGAAGCCGTCGGTCCCTCGGTAGGAGGGAGCGTGAAGCTGGCTTCGGGCTGCCGACGCAAAGCCGAAGGTCCGCAGCGGGCCGAAACTGACCCACTACCCAAGTTTCGCACGGAACGCGGCGACGTCGGGCTCCGAAACCGGGCGGCGCAACGCCCGGTCGAGGGCACGGCGTCGCAGCGCGGCATCGAGGCAGTCGAGCGCCGCGGGCGGGCGGCACAGCCACGCGCCGCGACCCGGTCCGCGGCCGAGCTGCGGCCGTCCGTCGGCGTCGAGGAAGACCCGGACCAACTCCGCCGGATCGACGACGCGCCGGCAGCCGACGCAGGTGCGCCGCGGTCGCCGGTCATGCTGACTCGTCCGGCACCGCCTCGGCGGCGGCGTCCCGGGCGTCCGGGGTGGCGACATCCGGGCGGGCGGTGTCGGGCGTCGCGTCCGGAGGGGTGGTGGTCGGCGCCGCGGCAGCCGGCGCGGTGGGCGCGGGGGCCGCGTCGGGCGTCGGGGTCGGCGCGGTCGCGTCGGGCGCGGGCGTGCTCGCCGGGGCCGGTGGGGCGGCGGCGGCCGGCGCCGCCGGGGATGCGTACCCGGCCTCGGCGGCGGAGATCGCGTCGCCGCCCTCGGCGGGCTGCCACAGCAGCTCGCCGCTGTCGCTGCGGACCCACTCGCCCTCGGCGTAGTCGATGCCGCCGCCCGCTTCTTCTTCTTGGAGCTGGGTCTCGCTCTTGATGTCGACCCGCCAGCCGCTCAGCCGCGCCGCCAGCCGTGCGTTCTGGCCTTCCTTGCCGATCGCGAGGGACAGCTGGAAGTCGGGGACGATGACCTCGGCGGTGCCGGTGTCCTCGTGGATGCGGACCTCGCGGACGCGGGCGGGGGCCAGCGCCTTGAGCACGAACTCGGACGGGTTGTCGGTGTAGGGGACGATGTCGACCTTCTCGCCGCGCAGCTCGTTCACGACCATGCGGACCCGCGACCCGCGTGCGCCGACGCACGCGCCGACCGGGTCGACGTTGTTGTCGTTCGACGCGACGGCGATCTTGGTGCGGTGGCCCGGCTCGCGTGCGATGGCGCGCAGCTCGACGACGCCGTCGACGATCTCGGGGACCTCGAGCTCGAAGAGCCGCTTCACGAGCCCGGGGTGGGTGCGGGACACGACGATCTGGGGGCCCTTCGCCGTCTTGCGGACCTCGACGATGTAGGCCTTCAGGCGGCTGCCGTGCTCGTAGCGCTCGTTTTGGACCTGCTCGGCTTGGGGCAGCAGCGCCTCGACGCGACCCAGGTCGAGGAGCGTGTAGCGCTGGTCGGTCTGCTGGATGATGCCGGTGACGAGCTCACCTTCCTTGCCGGCGTATTCCTCGTACTTCGACTCGCGTTCGACGTCGCGGATGCGCTGCAAGATGACCTGCTTCGCGGTCTGCGCGGCGATCCGCCCGAAGTCGTTCGGGGTGTCGTCCCACTCACGGACGACCTGGCCCTCCTCGTCGAGCTCTTGCGCGATGACGTGGATGTCGCCGGTCTCGACGTCGATCTCGACGAGTGCCTCCTCCGCGGCGTTCGGCATCCGCTTGTACGCGGTGACGAGCGCGTTGGCGAGCGCCTCGAGCATGATCTCGATCGAGATGCCCTTCTCGCGCTGGATGTTCTCCAGCGCCTCCATCATCTCGGAGTTCATCGGTGGGCCGCCTCTCGGGTCGGGCGCCCCGGACGGCTCGTGGCCGAGCCCCACTCGAACACGGTGCGGGCCTGCGCGACGTCGCCGTAGCCGAGGCGCTCGCGGCCGGTGTCGAAGTCGACCTCGATGGCGGTGTCGTCGGCGGCGACGAGCACGCCGCGGCGGCGCAGCCCGGCGCCGGCCACCGTGGTCTTGACGGAGATGGTGGTGCCGAGCGCGTGCTGGAAGTGGGCGGGGGTGCGCAGGCGGCGTTCGAGGCCGGGGCTGGTGACCTCGAGGGTGTAGGCGCCGGGGCAGGCGGCCTGCACGGCCGGGTCGTGGTCCAGGACCGGGGAGAGCGCCTCGCTGGCCGCGGCGATGGCGTCGAGGTCGACGCCCCCGTCCCGGTCGACGACGACCCGCACGGTGCGGGAGCGGGCCGGGCCGGTGGCGTCGACGTCGTACAGTCGCAGTCCGAGCGCGCCGAGGACGGGCTCGACCGCGGTCGCGATCGCCTCGTCGTCCATCGCTCGTCTGACCCCTCGCATAAAAAAACGTGGCCCTCGGCCACGTTCGCCGGCGACCTGAGGCCGCACACCAACCGGTACAGATAAAGGATACCAGGTCGTTTCCCGCCGTTCGCCGGGCGTTGGCCGAGCCGTGGGGCGCCGCGACCGACGACGGGCGTGACCGCCCGGGTCAGGGGAGCGCGGCGACGGGCGCCGGAGCGTCCGCGGGGGCGTCGAGGTATTCGAGCAGCCAGCCGCGGGCGCGGACCGTCTGGACGACGAGGCCGGCGGGGGCGAGACGGCGACGCAGGCGCATCATGTGGGTGTCGAGGGTGCGGGCCCGCACCCGGCCGTGCGGCCACGCGGCGCGGGTCAGCGCCTCCCGGCCGACGACCTCGCCGAAGTCGGCGAGGAGGCGGGCGACGAGCACCGCCTCCGTCGGGGTGAGCACGACGGTGTCGCCGTGGCCGCGCAGGGGGCCGCTCTCGTCGAGGGTCGGGAGCTGCTGAGCGCGGTGACGGTGCTCGAGCGCCTCGACGCGGGCGTCGACGTCGCTCGGGCTGGCCGAGCCCCACACCCAGTCCTCGAGGGGGTCCGAGCACAGCGGGGGCAGGTGCGGCGACGCCACGACGAGCAGGCGCGGGACGCCGCTGCGCCGGAGGGCTTCGAGGCGGGACGCCTCGTCGGGGTAGTGGAGCAGCTCGACGGTGATGCGGGGATCGTCACCCGAGCCGCCGCCAAAACGGGTGCTAAATCACGCGAGCCTGCGCCAAGAACGCGCCAAGAGGTGGGGTCAGCCGGGGAGGCGTCGCAGGGTGACCGACCCCGGCCCGTCGAGGCGGACCAGCTCGAGGTGCCCGTCGTCGAGGGTCTCGAAGAGCGGGGTGCGGTCCCGGGCCCAGGCCTGGAGCGTGGCGAGCGTCGGGCCGGCGTCGAGCGCCACGAGGTGCGTCTCGCGGCGATGCGTCGGCGACTCGCAGGTCAGCCGGGCCACGGTGGGCTCGGGCCGCGCCACCTCGGTCGAGCGCGACGTGGCCGCCGTCACGGTCGGGTCGGCGCGTCAGGACCAGGGCCAGGTGCTCGTAGCGCCAGGCCCAGGTCCCCACGACGATCACGATCACGGGGAGCAAGAGCAAGAAGACGAGACCGGTCAGGGTCGTGCCTCCACGCCGGGATGGTCGGGGCCGGCGGTTCCGGCCCCGACCATCCGTCAGCGAACGTCTAGGTGGTCGCCGGGACCTCGGGGCGTTGCCCCGGGTCGTGGAGCAGCCTCGATCCCCGCATGGTCGGGTTGCTCATCACCCACACCGCCCCGATGAGCGCCCACACGGCGACGATGCCGAGCGCCTTGTAGGCGTCACCGGGTGAGGTGCCCGACGCGTTCACCGAGATGTAGATGACACCGATGAGCTCGGCGACGTTCATCAGCGCCCCGAGCCCCGGTATCAGGTAGTGCTTCACCGGATGCCGGTCCTTGCGGCTGGCGAACGCGATCAGGGCGATGATGCACGTCGAGCCGTAGACCAGGAACGTCCCGGTGTTCGACGCCAGCGTGATCTGGGTCAGGTTGTCGACCTGGTGCGGGTTCGCACCGAAGATGCCGAGCGCCGCGCTGATCAGCACCAGGATCCAGATGCTGGCGTGCGGCGTGGCGAACCGGCCGTGGAGCAGGCCGAGGATCCCCGGCATCTCCTTGTCCTTCGCCATCGCGTAGGTGACGCGCACCCCGGTGTTCAAGCAGGCGAGCATCGTCCCGAACAGCGCTAACAGCACGGTGAACGCCACGATGAGCGACACCGTGTACCCGCTATGGCCGAGCGATTCGTTCGCCACCGAGTGGATCATGGTTCCGATCGGCGCCGGATCGTTCGCCGCGGCGGCGTAGCCGGTGAGCACATGGTGCGCGTTCGCCGGGTCGACGACCGTGTTCGTGTGCGTGCCGATCACGAAGTTCGAGGCGAAGTATTCGAACATGTAGCAGATGCCACCCTGGATGATCAGGCTGATCAGCACCCCCCGCTTGATGTCTCGCGAGGGATGGATGGTCTCCGCTCCGAGCGAGGTGATCGACTCGAACCCGACGAGCAACAAGATGGCGATCGTCGACTGGTAGAGCATGTTCACGTAGTTGTGCGGGATGATCACCCGCCCGACGTTCGCGAGCTCGTAGCCGTGATGCGGGTGACCGAACCGGTACAGGATGAACAGCACGCTGATCGAGACGAGCGCCACGATCTGGATGACGTTGATGACGATGTTCGTCATCGTCGAGGTGGTGATCCCCCGGTACGCGATGTAGCCGACCCCGAAGGCGAAGATCACGCACGCGACACCGAGCCAGTAGTACGACAGGGTGCCGTTGAAGATCGCGGTGTAGATGTAGCCGAGCAGCGTCGCGGCGAAGGCCACCATGATTCCCGGGTAGATCCAGTAGTAGAGGTGGCTGATCCAGCCGACACTGAGCTTCGCCAATCGCGCGTAGCGGCGATGCCCAGGCTTGGCCTTGTCGAGCAGCGCCGCCTCGGCGAAGAAGTAGCTCGAGCCGGTCCCCGCGTCCGGGTAGATGCGGGCCAGCTCCGAGTAGCTGTACGCCGTGAGCAAGGCCAGGATCAGGGCGAAGAACAGCCCCGTCCACATCTCGTTGGCGGTCGAGACGCCGTTGCGCTGCAACGCGGCCTGGGTCTGGAACGTCGTCCAAAGGAACGCGCCCGGCGCGATCAGCGCCATGGCGTTCACAGTCACGCCGGTGAGCGTCAAGCTCCGGCGCATCTGGCCTCCGGTGGAGGCGACGGTATCGGTCATCGGCCTGGGTCCCCTTCCGGGTCGTGACGCCACGGGCTCGGGCCGTCGCAACGGCCCCGCCCGCACGGTGCTCCGCCGGGCTGGCGAAGGTGAGGGGAGCCTCTGACGGGAGGGTTTCAGCGCTGGCGCGCGGCAGTTACGGCCCCGCGACCGCCTGCTGACCGATTCGTCAAAAGCGCAGGTCGCAACCCGTTTCGACCCGGGTTCGACCCCGTGGGGCCGGTCAGACCCCGAAGACCTCGTGCAGCTCGACGGGGACGGGGTGGTCGAGCTGGGCGTAGGTGCACGAGGCGGGGTCGCGGTCCGGGCGCCACCGGACGAACCGCGCGGTGTGGCGGAACCGGTCCCGCTGGAGATGCTCGTACGCGACCTCGGCGACGAGCTCGGGACGCAGCGCCTCCCACGACAGGTCCTTGTCCGCGTTCCAGCGGCTCGCCGCGCCGGGCATCCGGGTGGTGTCACCCTCGGCGCCGCCCCACTCGCGCCACGGATGGTCGCGCAGCGCGTCCGCCCGGTAGGGGGCGACCTCCTCGGCGAGCTGGGCGCGCAGCGGCGCGGCGAAGCTGCTCGCCACCCCGACATGGTGCAGCGCGCCGTCGGCGTCGTAGAGCCCCAGCAGGAGCGAGCCGACACCCTGCCCGTCCTTGTGGGTGCGGTACCCCGCGACGACGCAGTCGGCGGTGCGCTGATGCTTGACCTTCACCATGGTGCGCTCCCCCGCCCGGTACGGCGAGTCGAGCGCCTTCGCGACGACCCCGTCGAGGCCGGCGCCCTCGAACTCCTCGAACCAGCGGGCCGCGACGGCGACGTCGGTGGTCGCCGGCGTGACGTGCACCGGCGCGGCGTTCGCGACGATCGCCTCGAGCCGGGCGCGCGGCGCGCCGCGAACGGCTGGTCGCGCAGGTCCTCGTCGCCGTCGGCGAGGGCGTCGAACGCGACGAAGCTGGACGGGGTCTCCTCGGCGAGCTTCGCGACCCGGCTCGCCGCCGGGTGGATGCGCAGCGACAGCAGGTCGAAGTCGAGGCCGTGGTCGGTGGCGATGACGAGCTCGCCGTCCACGACCGCCCGATCGGGCAACGCGGCGCGCAGCGGGTCGAGGATCTCGGGGAAGTAGCGGTTGAGGGGCCGCTCGTTGCGGCTGCCGAGCACGAGGTCGTCCCCGTCGCGGAACACGATGCAGCGGAACCCGTCCCACTTCGGCTCGTACGACCAGGCGCCGCCCGTCGGCAGCTCGCGCTTGAGGGTGGCGAGCATCGGCGACACCGGCGGCGGCACGGGGAGCGCCATCGCGCTCAGCGGGACAGCTCGGCGACGATCGCGTCGAGCGCGACCTCGTCCTCCACGCCCGTGGCCCGGACCCGCCGCTCGGCGACGCCCCGCGCCACACCCTTGGCGCCGATCGTGACGCGCACCGGGAGGCCGAGCAGGTCGGCGTCGGCGAACTTCACGCCCGGGCTCGCGTCGCGGTCGTCGAAGAGGACGTCGACCCCCGCGGCGCACAGCCCGTCGAAGAGGCGCTCGGCGGCGTCACGGGCCGCCTCCCCCGCCTCGCCCCGCCCGGCTAGCCCGACGAGATGCACGGCGAAGGGCGCGACGGCGGCCGGCCAGATCAGCCCGGCGTCGTCGTGGTGCTCCTCCGCGACCGCGGCGACGATCCGCGACACGCCGATGCCGTAGCAGCCCATCACCATCGGGTGCTGCTCGCCGGCGTCGTCCTGGTAGCGCACCTCGAGACGCTCGGTGTACTTCGTGCCCAGCTGGAAGACGTGGCCGACCTCGATGCCCCGGTCGACGGCGAGCGCCGACCCGCACCGGGGGCAGGCGTCGCCGGGCGCGACCGCCACGAGGTCGGCCCACACGTCGACGGTGAAGTCGCGGCCCGCCACCGCGTCGCGGACGTGCGTCGCGTCCACGTTGGCGCCCGTCACCCAGCCGTGGTCGGCGGCCACGGACGGGTCCGCGACGACGACGCCCAACGCGGGGTGGTGGGGGCCGAGGTAGCCGCGGGGCAGCCCCGGGTGGGCGCGGAAGTCGTCGTCGTCGAGGAGCCGCACCGTGCGGGGCGCCAGCGCCTGGGCGAGGGCGTACTCGTTCACGTCGCGGTCGCCGGGGACGAGCGCCGCGCCGAGCTGCGCGCCGTCGTCGCCCGTCACCTCGAACACCAGGCACTTGAGCAGCGCCGACTCGGGGACGCCGAGATGCGCCGCGACCGGCGCGATGCCCGGCATGTCGGGTGTCGCCACCGGGCTCATCGGCGGCGCGTCGACCGGCCCGTCGTGGCGGGCGGGCACCTGACGTCGGGCGGCCTCGACGTTCGCGGCGTAGTCGCAGCTCGGGCACCACACGAACGCGTCCTCCCCCACCGCGGCGACGGCGAGGAACTCGTGGTTCGTCTCCCCGCCCATCTCGCCGGCCTGCGCCTCGACCGCCCGCCAGGTCAGCCCGCAGCGGGTGAACACGCGCCCGTACGCGTCGTAGAGGTCGTGGTAGGTGCCCTTCAGGTCATCGACGTCGGCATGGAACGAGTAGGCGTCCTTCATGAGGAACTCGCGGGCGCGCAGCAGCCCGAAGCGGGGTCGCAGCTCGTCGCGGTACTTCCAGTTGATCTGGTAGAGGGTGACGGGCAGGTCCCGGTAGCTGGAGAGCTCGCCGCCGACGACCGTGGTGACGAGCTCCTCGGCGGTCGGGGTGAGACAGAACGCCGCGTCCTTGCGGTCCCGGAGCCGGAACATGAGCGGCCCGTACGCGACGTCGCGCCCCGAGCGGGCCCACAACTCGAGCGGCTGGATGACCGGGAGGGTGACCTCCTGGGCACCGGTGGCGTCCATCTCCTCCCGGACGATCTCCTCGACCCGGCGCAGCACCCGCCGGCCCAGCGGCAGCCAGGCGTACACCCCGCTGGCCACCCGCCGGATGCAGCCCGCCCGCAGCAGCAGGCGGTGCCCGTCGGTGTCGGCGTCGGCCGGGTCGTCCCGCAGGGTCCGCAGGAACAGCTGCGACATGCGCCGGCCGGCCACGGCCGGAGGCTACCGGCGCCGACCGGCCGGGAGCGGCGCCATATGTCACACCCCCACCCCGCGAATTGCCGACCCCGGCGCTGGCATTTGGGCCGCCGATTCCTTACACTGACAGTCGTGATTTCGAGCGCGAGGCGCCCCGAGCATCGCCATGGGCCGCACCCCCCATGAGCTGCACGACGAGATGACGCCCGTCCGCTCGGCGAGCCGTCCCGCCTGACCCTCCCGGCTCGCCTCCGACCGTCCGCCTGGACCGGTCGCTGCCCTCGCGCCCCCGAGGTGTCCCATGATCGACGTCGCTGCCCTCCGAAGCTCCCCACTCGATCCCGTCGTCGCCGCGGAGCTCGACCGCTTCGAGGAGGCGGTCGGCCAGTACCTCGCGGGGGAGATCGACGACGAGGCGTTCCGCGTGTTCCGCCTGAACCAGGGCATCTACGGCCAGCGGCAGGGCGGCCACAACCAGATGGTGCGGGTGAAGGTGCCGCACGGGCGGGTCACGCCGGACCAGCTCGACATGTTCGGCCACATCGCCGACGAGTACTCGCGGGGCTGGGGTCACCTCACCACCCGCCAGAACGTGCAGTTCCACTTCGTGCAGCTCGAGCGCGTCGGCGCGGCGCTCCGCGACCTCGCCGCGGCCGGCCTGACCAGCCGCGAGGCGTGCGGCGACACGGTGCGCAACGTCGCCGGCTGTCACCTCGCCGGGGCCTGCCCGTTCGAGGTGCTCGACATCACCCCGTGGGCGAACGCCACGACCGAGCTGTTCCTGCGCAACCCGATCGCGCAGCGGCTGCCCCGCAAGTTCAAGATCAACTTCTCGGGCTGCGCCACCGACTGCGGCCAGGCGATGTTCAACGACGTCGGGGTGATCGGCGTGACCCGCCCCCGCCCGGACGGGACGGTGGAGCCGGGCTTCCGGGTGTTCTTCGCCGGCGGGCTCGGCGCCAACCCGCACCCGGCGCAGGCCCTCGAGGAGTTCACGAGCCGCGAGGACCTGCTCCCCACGATCGAGGCGATCCTGCGGGTCCAGGACCATCACGGCAACCGCGACAACAAGCTGCGGGCCCGCATGAAGTGGCTCGTCGACACCATGGGCGTCGAGGAGCTCCGTGAGCGGATCGTCAAGGAGCGCCGCTTCCTGATCGCGTCGGCGACTTACCCGGGCGGGCTGCCCGCCCCGGTCGTCGAGCACGGCGACGCGCCCGCCGGGATGGCGACCCGCCCCGACGAGGGCACCCCCGTCCAGCTGTCCGGCGTCGACCCGTACCGGGCGTGGGAGGCGGCGAACGTGGTGCGCGGCCGCGCCAACGGGACCGTCGAGCGCGTACGCCCACTGCCGGCTCGGGGACATCACCGCCGACCAGTTCCGGGGCCTCGCCGACCTGCAGCGTCAGCTCGGCGCCGACGTGCGGATCACGAACCGCCAGAACCTGGTGTTCCGCGACCTCACCGAGGCGCAGCTCCCAACCCTGTATGACCGGCTCGCCGCCCTGGCGATGGCGTCGCCCGGCGCCGAGCTGGCCCGCGACGTCGTCGCCTGCCCGGGCGCCGACACCTGCAACCTGGCCGTCACCCAGTCGCGGGGCCTCGCCGACGACATCGACCGGGCCCTGGAGGATTCCGGGCTCGCCGACGTCGGCGGCGTCCGGGTCAACATCTCGGGCTGCACGAACAGCTGCGGGCAGCACCACATCGCCGACATCGGGTTCTTCGGGCTCGAACGCCGCGCTCACGGCCGGGCCGCGCCCGGCTACCAGATGCTGCTCGGCGGACATGTCGGCCAGCTCGCCGTCGAGTTCGGCAACAAGGCGGCGAAGCTGCCCGCCAAGACGGCCTCCACCGCGGTCGTGCGGGTCGTGTCCCGCTACGCCGATGAGCGCGACCCCGGCGAGACGTTCCAGTCCTGGCTCGACCGCTCCGGTGGCGCGGCGAAGGTCGGGGAGACGTTGCGAGATCTCGACGCGTTCCCCGACCCGGAGCAGGCCCCCGACTTCTACGTCGACTTCGACGAGACCGGCCCGTACACCGCCGAGGTCGGGCGTGGGGAGTGCATCACGTGAACGAGCACGACCTCCCCGACCTGCGCGAGCTCGCGGCCGCGTCCGCGTCGCTCGAGACCAAGCCCGCCACCGCGGCGATCGAGTGGGCCGCCGGCCGGTTCGGCGACGGGCTCGTCCTCGCGTCGTCGTTCCAGGACTGCGTCCTCATCGACCTCGTCGCCCAGGTCGCCCCCGACCTCGAGGTGGTGTTCCTCGACACCCAGTACCACTTCGCCGAGACGCTCTGGTACGTCGAGACGGTGCGGCGCCGCTACGACCTGCGGCTGCGCATCGTCGAACCCGACATCACGCGCGACGACCGGTGGCTCGACGACCCCGACGCGTGCTGCGCAGCCCGCAAGGTCGTCCCCATGGCGAAGGCCCTCGCCGGCCGGGAGGCGTGGATGACCGGGCTGCGTCGTGACGAGGCGCCGACCCGGGTCGCGACCCCGATCGTCGGCTACGACGTCGGGCGCGGCATGGTGAAGGTCAACCCGATCGCCACCTGGACCGCCGCGGACGTCGACCGGTACGCCGAGAGCCGCGCCCTGCCCGAGCACCCGCTGCGCGACAAGGGGTACGCGTCGATCGGCTGCTGGCCGTGCACCCGCCCGATCGCCGACGGCGAGGACGCCCGGGCGGGCCGCTGGGCCGGGCTCGACAAGCTGGAGTGCGGGCTCCACACGTGACCAACACCGGCGCCCGCCGGTGAGAACATCTGGGATGCCCGTCCACGACGTCGCCGCCACCGGGTTCGGCGCGGCGTCCGACGTCTACGAGCGGGCCCGCCCGACCTACCCGCCCGACGCGGTGGCGTGGCTCGTCGACGCGCTGCGCCTGCACCCCGGGGCGACCGCCGTCGACCTGGCGGCCGGCACGGGCAAGCTCACCCGGCTCCTCCTCCCCACCGGCGCGCGGGTCATCGCGGTCGAGCCCGTCGCCGGGATGCGGCGGGTCCTCGTCGCCACCCAGCCGGGCCTCCCGGTGCTCGCCGCCACCGCCGAGGCGCTCGCCCTCCGCGGGCGGCCGCGTCGACGCGGTCACGGTCGCGCAGGCGTTCCACTGGTTCGACGCCGACGCCGCCTTCGCCGAGCTGGCCCGGGTGCTGCGCCCCGGCGGCCGGGTGGGGCTGGTCTGGAACGCCCGCGACCGCCACGTCGCGTGGGTGGACGCGGTCTGGTCGGTCATGGACCGCGTCGAGCGGCGGGCCCCGTGGCGGGACCACGACCGCCAGGACCACGGCGCGCTCGGCGACCGGCCCGGGTTCGGGCCGATGCACGCGGCGACGTTTCACCACGAGCAGCGCGTCACCCCCGAGGGGATCGTCGAGCGGTTCGCGTCGGTGAGCCACGTCGCCGCCCTCGACGAGCCTGCCCGCGCCGCCGTGCTCGACGAGGTGCGCGGCGTCCTGGCCCGCCACCGCGACACCGTCGGGCGCCCGGACCTCGTGATCCCGTACCGGGTCGACGCCTACTGGTGCGAGCGTCGGTGAGCCGCTCGCTGCGCACCCGGGTCGGCGTCGCGGCCGGCGGGCTCGCCGGCTGGCTGTCGCGCGTCACGAGACGGGGCGCGGGCGCGACGGTGAGCGGGCGGGTGCTGAACGCGATCGCGCCCGGCGCGCTCGCCGAGCTCGCCGTCGGGCGGCGCACCGTGCTGGTGTCGGCGACGAACGGCAAGACGACCACCACCCGGTTCCTCGCGGCGGCGCTCGCCACGAACGGCCGGAGGGTCGCCACCAACTCCACCGGCGCGAACCTGGCGTCGGGGATCGCCCCGACCTTGGCGCGCGACCCGGCCGCCGACACCGCGGTGCTCGAGGTCGACGAGCGGGTCCTGCCCCGGGTCGTCGACGTGCTCGGCGCCGAGCTGCTCGTGCTCGGCAACCTGAGCCGCGACCAGCTCGACCGCTACGGCGAGGTGCACCTCGTGGCCGACGCCTGGCGGGCGGTCGCCGACGCCCACCCGCAGCTCGCGGTGGTGGCGAACGCGTCGGATCCCCACGTCGTGTGGGCGGCCAGCCCGGCCGCGGTGACGTGGGTCGAGCTCGGCCTCGGCTGGCGGCAGGACGCCGCGACGTGCCCCCAGTGCGGGGCGCTGCTCGGCTGGGACGCCGACCGCTTCGCCTGCCCGCAGTGCGGGTTCGCCCAGCCCGACGCCGCCGTCCGCCTCGACGGCGACGACCTGGTGCGCGACGGCGAGCGTGTCCCGCTGCGCCTCGCCGTCCCGGGCCGCTGGAACCTGGCCAACGCCGCGCTCGCGGTCGCGGCGGCCAGCACCCACTTCGACGTGGCGCCCACCGACGCGGCGGCGGCGCTCACCGACGTGACGACCGTGGCCGGCCGGTACATGCGCGTCCCGCTCGGGGACGGCCGCGAGGCCCAGGTGCTGCTGGCCAAGAACCCGGCCGGGTGGAGCGAGGTGCTGGCGTACCTCGCCGAGATCGACACCGCCGTTGTCCTCGCGGTGAACGCCCGCGTCGCCGACGGCAGGGACCCGTCGTGGCTCTGGGACGTCCCCTACGAGCTGCTCGCCGGGCACGCCACCGCCGCGTCCGGGGAGCGCTGCCTCGACGTCGCCGTGCGGCTCCTCTACGCCGGGGTCGACCACGTCGTCACGCCCGACCCGCTCGCCGCGGCGCGCGCGCTCGACGGTGACACCGTGCACCTCGTGTGCTCCTACACCCAGTTCTCGCGGCTCTACCGGAAGTTCGGGGGCGGCGCGTGAGCGACGAATCGGCGCTGCGGGTCGGGTTCATCTACCCCGAGCTGCTCGGCACCTACGGCGACCGCGGCAACGCGGTCGTGCTCGTGCAACGGGCCCGCTGGCGGGAGCTGCCCGCCGAGCTCGTCGAGGTGCCGGCCGGCGACCCGATCCCCGCGGACCTCGACGTCTACCTCTTCGGCGGCGGCGAGGACGACCCGATGCACCTGGCCGGCAGCGGGCTGCGGGCGTCGCGGGCCAACGTCGAGCGGGCCGTCGCCGGCGGCGCCGTCGTCCTCGCCGTCTGCGGCGGCTACCAGCTCCTCGGGCACCGCTATGTCGCCGCCGACGGCAGCGAGCTCGAAGGGATCGGGCTCCTCGACCTCGAGACCCGCGCCGGCCCGACCCGTCTCATCGGCGAGGTCGTCGTCGACCCCGCCGCGCTCCCCCGCCTGACCGGCTTCGAGAACCACTGGGGCCGCACCACCCTCGGCCCCGACGTCGCGCCGCTCGGTCACGTCGTCACCGGCGGCGGCAACGGCGACGGCACCGAAGGCGCCCGCCTCGGCCGGGTGGTCGGCACCTACCTGCACGGCCCGGTCCTGGCCCGCAACCCGGCGCTCGCCGACCACCTGCTCACCGAGGCGCTCCGCGTCGACGCCCTCGCGCCCCTCGAGAGCTACGTCCAGGACCAGCTGCGCATCCACCGGCTGTACGCCGGCACCGCCCGCGGGTGGCGCCGCTGGTGGCAGGACCGGCTCCTCGCCCGCGGCTGACCGGCGAGCCGCCGCGGAAGCGGGCGCTCGGCGCCGTGCAGACGCTGGCGACCCGCCGCTCCAGCGCGCCGATGTCGCACCCCGCACCGGACGGGCGCGGCACCGAAGCTCGACCGCCTGACCCGGCGACAGCCCCCTGGTCGTGGGCGCGGCGGCGCGTCAGTCGGTGAGGTCGCGGATCTTGTCGATTCGCTCCTGGGCGTGGTTGACGTCGACGCCGCGCAGCTCGACGAGCTGCTCGCGATCCGCGGCGGCGATGGCCTCGGCGTCGGCGTCCGCGGCGGCGAGGCGGGCCTCGATGCCCTCCTCGACGATGCGCTCGGCCTCGTCGACGAGCGCCGCGACCATCTCGTCCTCGGGGACGACCCGCACGACGGTGCCGCGCACGAAGAGATGGCCTTTGCCGCGTCCCGCAGCGATGCCGAGGTCGGCGCCCCGGGCCTCGCCGGGCCCGTTCACGACGCAGCCCATCACGGCGACCTGCAGCGGCAGGTTGCGGGCGGCGAGCGCGGCCTGCGCCTCCTTCGCGACGCCGATCACGTCGATCTCGGCCCGGCCGCACGACGGGCAGGCGATGAGGTCCACGCCCTTGCGTTCGCGGAGGCCGAGCGCCTCGAGGAGGGTGCGGCCGGCCTGCGCCTCCTCGACGGGGTCGGCCGTGAGCGAGTAGCGGATCGTGTCGCCGATCCCCTCGGCGAGCAGCGTCCCGATGCCGGCGGTGGACTTCACCACGCCGGCGGGTGGGGGGCCGGCCTCGGTCACGCCGAGGTGCAGCGGGTGGTCGACCGTGTCGGCGAGGAGCCGGTACACGTCGATCATCACCGGGACGCTGGAGGCCTTCACCGAGATCTTCACGTCGTCGAAGTCGACCTCTCGGAAGTAGTCGAGCTCGCGCACCGCGCTCGCCACGAGCGCCTCGGGGGTGGCGCCGCCGTGCTGTTCGGCGATGTCGGGGTCGAGGCTGCCGGCGTTCACCCCGATGCGGATCGCGAGGCCGCGGTCCTTCGCCTCCGCGGCGACGGCCTTGATCTGGTCCGGCTTGCGGATGTTGCCCGGGTTGAGGCGCAGCCCCTGGACGCCGGCCTCCATCGCGGCGAGCGCGAGGCGGTACTGGAAGTGGATGTCGGCGATGATCGGGACGGGGGCGCGGGGCACGATCTGGGCGAGGCCCTCGGCGGCGGCCTCCTCGTTGCAGGTGCAGCGCACGAGGTCGCAGCCCGCGCCGGCGAGCGCGTAGATCTGGGCGAGGGTGCCGTCGACGTCGGCGGTCTTCGTCGTGGTCATCGACTGCACCGAGATCGGGGCGCCGCCGCCGATGGCGACGGGACCGACGTGCACCTGGCGGGTCACCCGGCGGGGTTGCATGCGCTCCAGCCTACGGGCGGGGGCCGGACCGGCTCCGGGGGGAGCGGTGAAGATCCGGTGAAGGTCAGCCGCCGAACGCCTGGCGGACGTCGAGGAACGCCGCGGAGAGGCTGAGCGTCACCAGCAGCATGAGCACCACCGCGGTGACGGGCATCAGCTTGCGGAAGTCGACGCGCACCTCATGGTGCGTGACCCGTGACGCGACCCACTCGTAGACGACGACCACGGCGTGACCGCCGTCGAAGGGCAGCACCGGCAACAGGTTGAACAGCGCGAGCAGCAGGCTGATGCTGCCGAGCAGCCAGAGCAGCGCCCACACGTTGCCGTTCACCAGCTGGCTGCCCTCGGTGACGATCCCGATGATCGACACCGGCCGGTCCTGCGCCGCGGCGCTCGTCGCGGCGGGCGCCTTCGACGTGAAGTTCTGGCTGTACTGCGCGACGCCGGAGGGCGAGACAAGGTGCGCGACCGCGCCGGCGGTGCCGGTGGTGAGGTCCGCGATCTGCTTGAACGATTCGGGGACGGCGCCGAGGATCCCGACCGGTCGGTAGGCCTCGCCGGGCGCGACGCCGAGGAACCCCTTCCCGGCCTGCTTGGTGAGCGTCGCGGTGAGCGTCAGCGGCTGGCGGTCGCGCACGACCTCGATCGTGGTGGCCTCGTTGGGGCGGGCCTCGATGGCGTTCTTCAGGTCGTTCCACGAGTGGATGGCGTGTCCCTCGACGGCGACGATGCGGTCGCCGCCGTGCAGCCCGGCAACCTGGGCCGCGGTGTGCGCCGCGACGCTGTCGACCGTCGTGTTCGGGCCCACGGCGAGGCGGCCCTGCCCGGCGAGCACGATGAAGAACAGGAGGAAGGCGAGCAGGATGTTGACGCTGACGCCGGCGACGGTGAGGAGCAGCCGGTCGCCGTAGCCGGCGCGGCGGAAGGTGCGCGCCTCGTCGGCCGGGTCGATCTCCTCGAGGTTCGTCATGCCGACGGTGCGGACGTAGCCGCCGATGAGGACGGCCTTCACGCCGTACTCGGTCTCCCCTCGGCGGAACGACCACAGCCGCGGCCCGAACCCGACGAAGAACTCGGTGACCTTGATCCCGGCGCGCTTGGCGACGAGGTAGTGGCCGGCCTCGTGGAGGATGACCATGATCACGATGCCGGCGATGATCGCCACCGAGTAGCGCGTCGAGGGGCGGGCGACGAGGAGCACGACGACGCCGAGCAGCACGGCGAGCAGCGACAGCCGGGCGCCGCGGCTCACCGCGACGCCGGACTCGTCCAGCGGGTCCTTCACGGTGTCGGGCTTCCGGTCCCCACCCGTCGTCCCACTGGCGTGTCCTCGATCCGTTCGATGAGCCGGCGGGCCCGCTCGCGTCCGGCCCGGTCGACGGTGAGAACGTCGGCGACGTCCGCGACGTTCCCGGGCGGGTCGACGAGCGCGTCGGCGAGGACGTCGGCGATGGCCAGCCAGGGGATCCGCCGGTCGAGGAACGCGGCGACCGCGACCTCGTTCGCGGCGCTCAGCGCCGCGGGGGCGCCACCCCCGGCCCGCCCGGCCGTGTAGGCGAGGGCCAGCGCCGGGAACGCGTCGAGGTCGGGGGCCTCGAAGGTGAGGGCACCGAGGGTCGCCCAGTCGACGGCGCCGAACGCCTCGTCGAGGCGGTCGGGGGCGCCGAGCGCCAGGCCGATGGGGAGGCGCATGTCGGGCATGGACAGCTGGGCGACGACCGCGCCGTCGCGGTACTCGACCATGCCGTGCACCACCGACTGGGGGTGCACCACGACGTCCACGTGGTCGTAGTCGAACCCGAAGAGCTCGTGGGCCTCGATCACCTCGAGGCCCTTGTTCATGAGGGTCGACGAGTCGATCGTGATCTTGGCGCCCATGTCCCACGTCGGGTGCTTCAACGCGTCCTCGACGGTGACGAGCTCGAGCTCGCTGCGGGTCCGGCCCCGGAACGGCCCGCCGCTGGCCGTGAGCCACAGGCGCGCCACCTCGGCGCGGGTGCCCGCCCGGAGCGCCTGGTAGAGCGCGGAGTGCTCCGAGTCGACCGGGACGATCTCCCCACCGCCGCGGGTCCGGGCGGCGTTCACGACCGGGCCGCCGGCGATGAGGCTCTCCTTGTTCGCCAGCGCGAGGCGCTTGCCGGCCTCCAGGGCGGCGATCGTGGCGGGCAGCCCGGCGAAGCCGACGACCGCGTTCAGCACCACGTCGACGTCGGGCTCCCCCGCCAGCCCGGCGAGGACGTCGGGGTCGTCGGCGCAGACGCGGGCCCGGGCCGGCGGGACGTCGAACTCGGCGGCCTGCGCGGCCAGCAGATCACGGTTCGTGCCGGCGGCGAGCGCCGCGACGTCGTAGCGGTCGCGGTGGCGGCGGATCAGCTCGAGCGCCTGGGTGCCGACCGAGCCGGTCGACCCCAGCACCGCGACGCGCGTCACTTGAAGAACAGGTACAGCGCCAGGTAATAGGCGGCGGGCAGCGCGAAGAGCATGGCGTCGAAGCGGTCGAGGAACCCGCCGTGCCCGGGCAGCAGCCCACCGAAGTCCTTCACCCCCAAGTCGCGCTTGAGCATCGACGCGGCGAGATCGCCGATCGGGGCGGTGACCGCCACGACGAACCCGAGCGCCAGGCCGCCGCCGATCCCCTTGATCGCCCACGGGTGCAGCACCGCGCCGACGAACGCGCCCAAGACCACCGCGGCGATCGCGCCGGCGATGAGCCCCTCGATCGTCTTGTGGGGGGACACGCGCGGCAGCAGCGGGGTGTGGCCGAGGGTCCGGCCGGCGAAGTAGGCGACGACGTCGGAGCCGATCGCGCAGATGACCACGCCGCCGAGCAGGCCCGTCCCGCCCGGGTTGGGGGCGAGGAGCAGCCCGGCGAAGCCGCCGAGGATCCCGACGTAGCAGAACCCGAGGAGGGTGAGCCCGATGTTCACGGTCGGGCGCTGGTGCACGACCTCGATCAGGTACCAGAGCAGCGTGAAGGTGATGACGAGCACGGCCACCATCGGGTAGGCGCGCTCGCCCTGGTTGTAGGCGATCGGGACGATCGCGATGCAGCCGAGCAGCCCCATGACGGTCGCCGGGTGATGGCCGGCGCGTCGGAACCCCTCGAAGAGCTCGAACGCCGACACGCCGACGACGAGCATGACCAGCACGACCGCGACGGGCCGGCCCGCCGCGAACGCGATGAGGGCGATCACGGCCATGATCGCCCCGGTGATCACCCGGGCGCCGAGGTCGGCGCCGTCGTCGGGCGCGGGCACGCCCTCGTAGCCGCCGTGCCCCTCGGGGCGGGCGTTGCCGCGGCGGCCGCGGCGGCGCGGTGGCCCCCAGGCCTCCTCGTCGCCGTCCTCGGCGAGCGCGCCGATCATCGTGGCGTCGTCGGGCGCGAGCTCGCCCTCGGCGAAGTCGCCGACGTCGCGGTTCCAGTCGCTGCTGTCGGTCCGGAACCGCGCCCGGCCCGGCCCGGGCAGCGACGACCAGCTCTCGAAGTCGTCGTCGGCACTCTCACCGCCGACGGACCGGGGCACCTCCCCGGTGGGCGGGTCCGTCCAGTGCTGCAACCGGGACGAGCCGCCGGCGGCGGGCCGGCGCGGCTCGGGCGCCGGGGCGCCCTGCGCGGACCAGGTGGCGTCCTCGGGGAGGGGGAATCGGCCGCTCCCGCCGCTCCGCGCGGGTGGGCCGGGGGGCGCGGCGGGGTCCGGCCCCACGACCCGGACCCCCTCGTCGGACGGCGTCGGGCGCTGCGCCCACTCGTCCTCGGGGTCGTCGTCACGCCAGTCGGCCACCGTCACTCCTCTCACACCCGCCCCACTCGGCGGGGACTCCAAGGCTAATCGGCTGGGGCCGGCCGGCCGGACGGGGCCCGCGGGCGGGCAGGGTCAGTCCTCGAGGAGCTCGTGCTCCTTCTTGGCGAGCACCGCCTCGATGTCGGCGACGACGCCCTTCGTGTGGCGCTCGAGGGTGTCCTCGGCCCGCTTGAGGTCGTCGTCGGAGAGGTCCCCGTCCTTGGCGAGGCCCTCGAGGTCGTGGCGGGCCTGCCGGCGGATGTTGCGGACGGCGACCCGGGCCTCCTCGGCTCGGTGCTTCACCAGCTTCACGAGGTCGCGGCGGCGCTCGCCGGTCAGCTCGGGGAACACGAGGCGGATCACCACCCCGTCGTTGTTCGGGGTGATGCCGACGTCGCTCGACTGGATGGCCCGCTCGATGCCCTTGATCGCGATCTTGTCGTAGGGGCTGATGACCAGCACGCGGGGCTCGGGGACGCTGAACGACGCGAGCTGCTGGAGGGGCACCTCGCTGCCGTAGTAGTCGACGCGGAGCTTGTCGACGAGGCTCGACGTCGCCCGCCCGGTGCGGATCCCGCCGAACTCGACCTTGAGATGCTCGACCGCCTTGTGCATCTTGTCCTGGCACTCGTCGATGACGAGCTGGCGCATCTCGTCGCCCTGGTCGCTCATCGTCGCCTCACGTCAGGCGGTGCTCACGAGCGTCCCGATCGGCTCGCCGACGAGCGCACGGCGGATGTTGCCGGGCTGCATCACGTCGAAGACGATGATCGGCAGCGCGTTGTCCATGCAGAACGTGATCGCGGTCGAATCCATGACCGCGAGCCGTCGGTTCAGGACCTCGAAGTGGCTGACCTCGAGGAGCTTCACCGCGTCGGGGTCCTCGAGCGGGTCGGCGGAGTAGACGCCGTCGACCCCGGAGTGGGTGCCCTTCAGCACCGCCTCCGCGCCGATCTCGGCGGCCCGCAACGCCGCCGTCGTGTCGGTCGTGAAGTACGGGTTGCCCGTCCCGGCGGCGAAGACGACCACCCGTCCCTTCTCGAGGTGTCGGATGGCGCGCCGGGGGATGAACGGCTCGGCGACCTGGGCCATGGCGATCGCGGTCTGCACGCGGGTCGGCTGCCCGGCGGCCTCGAGGGCCTCCTGCAACGCCAACGCGTTGATGACGGTGGCGAGCATGCCCATGTAGTCGGCCCGGGCCCGGTCCATGCCCCGCGTCGCGCCGGCGAGGCCCCGCCAGATGTTGCCGCCGCCGACGACGATGGCGAGCTCGATGCCGAGCTCGGCGCGGGCGCTCGCCACCTCCTCGGCGACGCGCGCCACAACCGTGGCGTCGATCCCGTAGCCGCTCGGCTCGGCGAACGCCTCGCCGGAGAGCTTCAGCACCGCTCGGCGGTAGCGGCTCTGGGTCACGACCTCTCCTTCCGGCGCGGCCCGCCGGTCTCGGCGGTGCCGCGGTCGTGCGTCTGTTCTAGTCCTCGCCGACCTTGACGCGGGCGAAGCGCCGCACGGTGGCGTCGGTGCCGAGCCGGCCGACGAGCTGGCCGACGGTCTGCTTGGGCTCCCGCACGAAAGGCTGCTCGAGGAGGACGGTCTCCTTGTAGAACCCGTTGAGGCGGCCCTCGACGATCTTGGCGAGCGCCGCCTCGGGCTTGCCCTCGTTGCGCGTCCGCTCCTCGAAGATGGCCCGCTCCCGCTCGACGTCCGCGGCCGGGACCTCGTCGCGGGTCAGGTAGCGGGGCGCGGCCGACGCGACGTGCAGCGCCACGTCGTGGGCCACGGTCCGGGCGTCCGGGTCGCTCGGGTCGACGCCGCCGAGCTCGACGAGCACCCCGATCGTGTACCGGTCGTTCTGCGGGTGCTTGTAGCCGTCGAGGAGCCCGTCGGCGGTCTCGAACACGACGACCCGGCCGAGCACGATGTGCTCTTGGAGGCGGGCGGCGAGGGCGGCGACGTGCTCCCCGACCGTGGTGCCCTCGTGCTCGAGGGCGTCGAGCTCCTCGGTGCCCGCCTCGACGGCGAGGCGGGCGAGGGCCCCCACGGTGGCGGTGAAGTCGGCGTTCTTGGCGACGAAGTCGGTCTCGGCGGTCAGCTCGACGATCGCGCCGACGCCACCCTCGACGAGTACCTCGACCGCGCCCTGCTCGGCGGCGCGGCCGGCCCGCTTCGACGCGCCGGCGAGCCCCTTGGCCCGCAGCCAGTCCTTCGCCGCCTCGAGGTCCCCGCCGTTCTCGGTCAGCGCCGTCTTGCAGTCCATCATCCCGGCGCCGGTCTGCTTGCGCAGCTGCGCGACGTCGGCCGCGGCGAACTCAGGCATCGGTGGCCACGGCCTCGCCGCCACCCGGCTCGCTCGGCGGCTCGGCGGCCGGGGCGGGACCCGCCCCGCCGCTCGTCGTCGCCCGGCTCGGGCGGCGGGGACGCTGCGAGGCGCGCCTCGCGTGCGGCCTGCGCGGCCGCGGCGGCGTTGCGAGCCTCCTGCTGCTGCGCGGCGTCGAGGAGCGGCGGCGGCGTCGGCGGGCTCGGCGCGGGCGCGGGCGCGGGCGCGACGATGCCCTGTCGCTCGGCGAGCACGCGGCCTTCCTCGACCGCGTCGGCGACGATGCGGCTCATCAGGTTCGCGGAGCGGATGGCGTCGTCGTTGCCCGGGATGACGTAGTCGATGACGTCGGGGTCGCAGTTCGTGTCGACGACCGCGACGACGGGGATGCCGAGCCGGTTCGCCTCGGTGACCGCGATGTGCTCCTTCTTGGTGTCGACGACGAACACCGCGTCGGGGAGCCGCTCGAGGCGACGGATGCCACCCAGGTTGCGCTGGAGCTTGTCGCGCTCGCGCATGACCTTCAGGCCTTCCTTCTTGATCATCTGCTCGGTCTCACCGGACGCGACCATCCGCTCGAGGTCGTGGAGCTTCGCGACACGGGAGTGCACCGTCTGGAAGTTGGTGAGCATCCCGCCGAGCCACCGGTAGTTGACGTAGGGCATGCCGCAGCGCTCGGCCTGGCGCTGGATCGGCTCCTGGGCCTGCTTCTTCGTCCCGACGAACAGGACGATGCCGCCGCCCTCGACGGTCTTGCGCACGAACCGGTACGCGGTGTCGATGCGCTCGAGGGTCTGTTGCAGATCGATGATGTAGATGCCGTTGCGCTCCCCGAAGATGAACCGGCGCATCTTCGGGTTCCAGCGGCGCGTCTGGTGGCCGAAATGGACGCCGGCCTCCAGCAGCTGCTTCATCGTGACGGTCACGGCCACGACGGGTCTCCTTTTCGGTTGGTCCTCCGCCCACCTGCACCCGGATCGAACCGGGCGACCGAGCAACGGTGGTGGGCGTGCGTGATCCCGGACCGAAGATCCGAGTCGGTGGCGAGTGTAGCGGCCGAGATTCCGGGGCTCCCCGGCCGCCCGGGCCGGGGTGTCGACCCTCGGGATGATCCCTCAGGCGGGCTCGGCGAGCCGGCCCCGCAGCTGGAGGATGGCCTTGGTGTGGATCTGGCACACCCGGCTCTCGGTCACGCCGAGGATCCCGCCGACCTCGGCGAGGGTGAGGCCCTCGTAGTAGTAGAGGGTGAGCACCAGCCGCTCACGGTCGGGCATGCGGTTGATGGCGTCGGCGAGCAGATGCTTCATCTCGTCGCTCTCGAACGCCTCGACGGGGTCGTGGGCCCGGTCAGCGATCGTGTCGCCGACGGTCGCCGACCCGCCGCCGTCGCCGCCGGCCCTGCTGGCGTCCGAGCAGCTCGTCGAGGGCGACGAGACCGGTGAACGACACCTGGGACAGGACGTGGTTGAGCTCCTCCTCGTCGAGGTCGAGCTCGGCGGCGACCTCCCTGTCGTCGGGGCTGCGGCGCAGCTCGTTCTCGAGCTTCGAGTAGGCGCGCTCCACCGCCCGGGCCTTGGCGCGGATCGAGCGGGGCACCCAGTCGATGGAGCGCAGCTCGTCGATGATCGCCCCTTTGATGCGGCTGATCGCGTAGGTCTCGAACTTGAACCCGCGGCCCGGGTCGAACTTGTCGATCGCGTCGATGAGCCCGAAGATGCCGTAGCTGACCAGGTCGGACTGCTCGATGCTCTGCGGCAGGCCCGACGCGACGCGGCCGGCGACGAACTTCACGAGCGGCGAGTAGTGCAGGATCAGCCGCTCGCGGGCGTCGTTGCGTCGCGTCCCGCTTGTACTCGCCCCAGAGCTGGGCGACGACCGCGGCCGTGGCGTCGTCGTCAGGCACGGGGATGTGTCGCCGCGTACACGGCGCGGAGCCGGTCCTGGCTGAGATGCGTGTACAGCTGGGTGGTCGTGAGGTCGGCGTGGCCGAGGAGCTCCTGCACGGCGCGCAGGTCGGCGCCGCCGTCGAGCAGGTGCGTCGCGTACGCGTGCCGCAGCGCGTGGGGGTGGGTGCGGCGCCCGTCGCGCAGCGGCTGAGCGGCGACGACCCGGTGCGCGTCGCGGGTCGGGAGTGCCCTGCCGCGGCGGGTGAGGAACACGACCGGCGGGCTGTCGATGACGGCGAGCACGGGCCGGCCGTCGTGGAGGTACGCGTGGAGCGCGGCGCGGGCGGGCGCGCCGACCGGCACGCCGCCGCGTCTTGGCCCGCTTCCCGACGACGGTGACGAGCCCGCCGGCGAGGTCGCAGCCGTCGAGGCGCAGGCCGCACGCCTCGCTCACCCGCAGCCCGGCCCCGTAGAGCAGCTCGAGGACCGCGACGTCGCGCTGGGCGAGCGCCCGGGCGAGCGGGTCCTCGACCCCAGTCAGCGCCGTCGCCGCCCGGTCGAGCATCGCTGCGGCGTCCGCGGCGCTCGGCACCCGGGGCAGGCGAGCCTCGCGCTTCGGGGCGTGCAGCGCCCGACCCGGGTCCGAGGTGAGCTGGCCCGTGCGGCGGAGGTGGGTGATCAGGGCCCGCACCGCGGCGGCCTTGCGGGCCACCGACCGTCGCGCGAAGCCCCGGGTGTCGAGGTAGGCGAGGTACCGGCGCAGGGTCCGGCGGTCGAGGGCCGCCGGGTCGGGGCAGCCGCCCCGCTCGGCCCACGCCACGAACTCGGCCGCATCGTGCTCATACGCCCGGCGCGTGTGCTCGCTTCGGCCGGCGAGCGAGGCGACGAGGCCCTCGACATCCCAGGCCATGTGGTAACGGTAGCAACATGGGCCACAACGGGCTGCGAGGGTCGCGTGCGACCACGGGGGACGTCGACCGGGTCGTCGCGGTGACCCCGTTCCCGTCGGCCGGGTCGGCCCTAGCCTGGCGGCGTCGACGAGGCGGGCAGCCGACCCGCCGGGAAGGCGGATGATGCGTCTGAGCACCCGCAACCAGCTGCGCGCCACCGTGCAGGAGGTGACCGAGGGCTCGGTCATGGCGACCGTCCGGGTCGTCCTGGGTGACGGGCAGACGATGACCGCCGCCGTCACCCGCGAGGCCGTCGCGGACCTCGGGCTCGCCGCCGGTGACACGGTCACCGTGCTCGTGAAGGCAACCGAGGTCATGCTCGGGAAGGACTGACCGTGCCGGCGGCGCGGCGATGAGCGTCGCGGTCGCGCTCGACGAGCTGCGCGCCGTGCTCGCCGAGCTCGAGCGCGCCCCCTACCTCGTGACCGTGAGCGACGATGGGCGGCCGCACGCCGTCGCGGTCCCGTGGACCTGGCGGGACGACGACCTCGAGGTGGCGGCCGGCAACCGCACCGTCGCGAACGCGGCGGTGCGTCCCGACGTGACGCTGCTGTGGCCCGCGAACGACCCGGGCGGCTACACGCTCATCGTGGACGGGACCGCGGTGCACACCGAGGGGACGGGGACGGGCGACAACCGCATCCGGATCCGCCCGACGCGGGCGGTGCTGCACCGTCCCGCGACCGGGCCGACCGGCACGGCGTGCGACGCCGACTGTGTCCCGCTCACCGGCGACGCATCGGAGCGCACCGCCGGCTGACGGCGCCGCCGGCTACTCGCCGGTGAAGCGCGGGTCGCGGCGCTCGAGGAACGCGGCCATCGCCTCGGCCGTGTCCTTGGACCCGAAGTTCGCGGCTTGCACGAGGTCCTCGAACTCGAGGGCCTCGGCCATCGACACCGAGAACGACTGGTTCAGCTGCCGTTTCATGATCTGGACCTGCACGGGCGCCAGCGCGGCGATGCGCCGGGCCACGTCGGTGACGAACCCGGTCAGCTCGCCGGCGGGGACCACCCAGTTGACGAGCCCGAGCGCCGCGGCGTCGGCCGCCGAGACCATGTCGGCCAGGAACGCGAGCTGCTTGGCGCGGTGCAAGCCGACGAGGCGGGGCAGCAGCCAGGACCCGCCGCCGTCGAGGGACAGGCCCCGCCGGGCGAAGATCTCCGAGAACCGTGCCGTGTCGGCCGCGGCGATCAGGTCACAGCCGAGCGCCAGGTTGCAGCCGGCGCCCGTGGTCACGCCGTTCACCGCGGCGATCGTCGGCACATGCAGCTCGTGGAGGCGCAGCGCCACCCGGCCGACGATCCGCATCGCCCGCACCGACCCGCCGAGCCCGCCCGGGCCGCCGTCGGGGATCCCGCCGAGCCCGCCCGGTGACAGATCCGCGCCCGAGGTGAACGCGTCGCCGGCGCCGGTGAGGATGACGCACGCGCACGTCGGGGTCGTCCTCGAGCTCGTCGAACGACTGGATCAGCTCGCGCCACATGACTTGGTTGATGGCGTTCTTCTTCTCGGGTCGGTTGAACGTCAACGTCGCGACACCGTCGTCGCGGGTGAGAAGCAGCGTCTCCATGCGGGTACCGTATCGCTGTGGGCTACAACCCGTTCCGGAAGCGGGTGAAGCGACGCAGCGACATCGTGCTCGTCGGCGCCGCGCTGCTCGTCATCGCCGCGCTCGTCGTCTGGGCCGCCGTCGGCTGAGGTGCCCGAGCACCGGTTCTTCGACGAGCGGCGACGCGGCGCCCGAGGTGCGGCGTGTGCAGCCGTACCAGGCGACGAAGACCTACCGCTGCCCCGGCTGTGACCAGCCGATCCCGCCCGGCACCGGACACGTCGTCGTCATCCCGGCACGCGTGGAGGACCGGCGGCACTGGCACCGCGACTGCTGGGAGCGTGCGACGCGACGCACACGCCGGTAGGCGCGCTTAGAGGTCCTTGCCGCCGAGCTCCTCGACGTTCACGTCCTTGAACGTCACGACGCGCACCGTGTTCACGAACCGGGCGGGGCGGTACATGTCCCACACCCAGGCGTCGCTCAGCTCGAGCTCGAAGTAGGGCTGGCCGTGCTCGTCGTGGACCTGCAGGTTGACGCCGTTGGCGAGGTAGAAGCGCCGCTCGGTCTCGATGACGTAGGTGAACATCGGGAGCACGTCGCGGTACTCCCGGTACAGCTGGAGCTCGATCTCGGTCTCGTACCGCTCGAGGTCCTCCGCGCTCATCGCGTCTAGACCCGCTTCTCCTTGACCTTCGCCGCCTTCCCGACCCGGTCGCGCAGGAAGTACAGCTTGGCGCGCCGGACGTCCCCGCGGGTCGCCACCTCGACGTTGGCCACGATCGGCGAGTGCAGCGGGAAGGTCCGCTCGACGCCGACGCCGAAGCTGACCTTGCGAACCGTGAACGTCTCGCGGACGCCGCTGCCCTTGCGGCGGATCACGACCCCCTGGAAGACCTGGATCCGCTCCCGGTTGCCTTCCACGACCCGGACGTGGACCTTCACCGTGTCACCGGGCGCGAAGTCCGGACGGTCGTCGCGCACATGGGCGCGGTCGACGAGATCGGTGGTTTGCATGGTCACACTCCGGGGACGGACCGGCCATCGTACTGGCCGCTCACGGCCCGGGCCGCTCCACCTCCCCGGGGGCCTCCTCGGGGGGGCGGGGCCGGCCGGCGAGCAGGTCCGGGCGGCGCTCCCGGGTGCGGCGCAGCGCCTCGGCGGCCCGCCACACGGCGATCCGGGCGTGGTCCCCCGAGCGCAGCACCGCGGGGACGGGCCAGCCCCGGTACTCGGCCGGCCGGGTGTACTGGGGCTCCTCGAGCAGCCCGTCGGCGAACGACTCGTGCTCACAGGACGCCTCGTTGCCCAGGACCCCCGGGACGAGCCGGGCGACGGCCTCGATGACGACGAGGGCGGCGGCCTCCCCGCCGGCGAGGACGTAGTCGCCGACCGACAACTCGGCGTCGCAGAGATGCTCGGCGACCCGCTCGTCGACGCCCTCGTAACGGCCGCAGAGCAGCGAGAACCCCGCGGTGTCAGCGAGCGCGCGGGCCTGCGCCTGGTCGAAGCGTCGACCGGCCGGGCCGAGGAGGAAGAGGGGGCGGGGCGGGTCGACGGCCTCGACCGCGTCGAAGAGCGGCTCGGGGCGCAGCACCATCCCCGCGCCGCCGCCGAACGGGGTGTCGTCGACACTGCGGTGCGGGTCGGTGGCGAAGTCGCGCGGGTCGTGCAGTCGCACGTCGAGGCGCCCCGCCGCGCGGGCCTTCTCGAGCAGCGACGCGTCGAGGCCGCCGCGCAGGTAGGCGGGGAAGATGGTGAACACGTCGATGCGCACGGCTCAGTCGTCCAGCAGCCCGGCGGGCGGGTCGACGACGACGCGTCCGTCGCCGTGCTCGACGACGAACACGACCGGGACGAGCGTGCCGTCGTCGAGGACGAGCAGGTCATGCGCCGGGTTGGCCTCGACCGCGGCGACGCGACCGTGGGCCCGGCCGGCCCGGTCGACGACGGCCGCGCCGATCAGCTCGTGGACCCACCACTCGTCCGGGTCGTCCTCGACGTCGAGGGGCTCGGCGTGCAGGCGGACGCCGCGTAGCCCGATGGCGGCGTCGCGGTCGGTGACGCCGGTGAAGCGCAGCAGCCAGCGGCCCTGATGCGGGCGGGCTGCCTCGACGACGAGGCGGCGGTCGTCCGCGTACAGCACCGCGCCGACCTCGTGCCGCTCGGCCCGGTTGGTGCTGAACGTGACCGCGACCTCCCCCGTGAGACCGTGGGGGCGTCCGACCCGACCGACCTCGAGGCGCTGCGGCACGGGCACGCGCCCGGGCGATCTACTCGGCGACGTCGACCGTCGCGCGCACACCCTCGGACGCGCTGGCGGCCCGGGTCAGCTGCCGCATGGCCTGCACGACGCGGCCGCGCCGGCCGATGAGCCGGCCCATGTCGGAGGGGCTGGCGTGCACCAGCAGGACCACCTCGCCGCGGCGCTCCTCGAGGTCGACCTCGACCGCGTCGGGCTCCTCGGCGAGGTAGCGGGCGATGTACTCGACGACGGCCTTGGCGCGGCCGCCGACGATGCGGTTGCCCTCCGCCGCGATCTCGTCCTCGAAGTCGTCGTCGTCGTCCTCGTAGCCCTCGTCGAAGTCGGGCTCCTCCTCGCTCACGTCGACTCCTCGGGGGTGTCGTCGGCGGGCTCGTCGGCGGCGGCGGGAGCCGCCGCGGCGGCCTCCGGCTCGGCGGGGGGCTCGGGTGCCGGCGCGGGAGCCGCCGCGGCGGCCTCCGGCTCGGCGGGGGGCTCGGGTGCCGGCGCGGGAGCCGCCGCGGCGGCCTCCGGCTCGGCGGGGGGCTCGGGTGCCGGCGCGGGAGCCGCGGCGGCGGCCGGCTTCGAGGGGCCGCGGCCGGTGACGTAGGCGCGGCGGTTCAGCTTGGTGACCATGGGCCGCTGCTTCTCGCCCTGGTAGCTGTCCCAGACGCCGGTCACGGTGAGGAGCTTTTGGACCTGCTCGGTTGGTTGGGCGCCCTGACGGAGCCAGGCGAGCGCCCGGTCGGCGTTGATGTCGACCCGGGACGGCTCGGCGCGGGGCCCGTAGTGCCCGATGGTCTCGATGATCCGGCCGTCGCGCGGGGAGCGGGCGTCGGCGACGACGACCCGGTAGCTGGGCTGCTTCGTCTTGCCGACGCGCAGGAGACGGATCTTGACGGCCACGTGGGCCCTTTCGTGTCGGGGACCCACGAGGCTATCGAATGCCGGGCCGGTCGGACCCGTCCGGGCCGGGCCGGGCCGATCCCGCGCCGGGGCTCACGGCAGATCTGCCAGGAGGCGACGCTCGTCGCGGTGTGCCCTCCGAGGAGCCGCAACTGGTCGCGGCCCAACCTGCCCGTGATGTCCCCGAAACCGGTCCCGGTGATCGTGACCACTTGACCGGGCCGAGCCGCCGCGGGCGAGAACCCGATGATCGTCGGATCGCCCACCCACGAACCGAGTCGCATCCGCCGCCTCACCGTTGGCCCCAGCTACCCCGCCCGTCGGCGTCCCTCACCGACGCAGCGCACACGAGGACGAGCCACGAAGCGTGGCCGACCGCGGGCGACGCGCGCAGCCGCGGGCGAACCGCGGTCAGCGACCGGGCACCGGGAGGCGCCGTCGACCTTTCGGCCCGCGGTTCATGGAGCGCATCATCTGCTGGACCATCTTGAACCGCTTCAGCAGCGCGTTGACGGCCGGCGTGCTGGTGCCGCTGCCGCGGGCGATGCGGGCCCGTCGCGACCCGTTGATGATCGACGGGTCGCGCCGTTCGGCGGGGGTCATGGCGCAGATGATGGCCTCGAGCCGCGCGAACTCGCCTTCGTCGACGTCGACGTCGCGCAGCTGCTTGGGGACGCCGGGCATCATCGCCATGAGGTTCTGGATGGGACCCATCTGGCGCACCTGGCGCATCTGGTCGAGAAAGTCCTCGAGGGTGAACTGCCCGGAGCGCAGCTTCGCTTCGGTGGCCTGGGCTTGTTCCGCGTCGAAGGTGGCTTCGGCTTTCTCGATGAGGGTGAGCACGTCGCCCATGCCGAGGATGCGGCTGGCGAGCCGGTCGGGGTGGAAGGGCTCGAGGTCGTCGAGCTTCTCGCCGACTCCGGCGAAGACGATGGGCAGGCCGGTCACCTCGCGCACCGACAGCGCGGCACCGCCGCGCGCGTCGCCGTCGAGCTTGGTGAGCACGACGCCGGTGAGCGGCACCCGGTCCGCGAAGTCGCTCGCCACGTTGACCGCCTCCTGGCCGGTCATGGCGTCGACGGTGAGCAGCACGTCGTGGGGCCCGGCGGCGTCGACGACGCGGGCCAGCTCGCTCATCAGGTCGTCGTCGATCTGGAGGCGGCCGGCGGTGTCGATGATGACGTCGGTCGAGCCGAGCCGGGCGGCCTCGGCGCGCCCGGCGGCCGCGACCGCGACCGGGTCGGTGCCGTCCGACGACACGGGCACCCCGGCGGCGGCGCCGAGGACCTGCAGCTGGTCGACGGCGGCGGGGCGCGCCAGGTCGGCGGCGACGAGCAGCGGCCGTCGCCCTTGCGCGGCGAGGTGGTACGCGAGCTTGGCCGCCACGGTCGTCTTGCCGGACCCTTGCAGCCCGACGAGCACGAGCACCGCGGGCGGCTGCGACGGGCGGCGCAGGGTCGCGACGGTGCCGCCCAGGGTCGTGGTGAGCTCCTCGTGCACGATCTTGATGACCTGCTGCGCCGGGCTGAGGCTCTGGGCGACCTCGGCGCCGGTGGCACGTTCCTTCAGCCGGGTGATGAACGACTTCACGACGCGGACGTTCACGTCGGCTTCGAGGAGCGCGAGGCGGATCTCGCGGGCGACCTCGTCGACGGCGGCGGCGTTGAGGTGCCCGCGGCTGCGCAGCCGCCGGAAGATGACGTCGAACCGGTCGGCGAGGGTGTCGAACATCAGCCGAGCAGGGCGGCGGCGAACGCCGGCGGGTCGAAGGCGACGAGGTCTTCGGCGCCCTCCCCCACCCCGATGAGCTTCACGGGCAACCCGAGGTCGGTCTCCACGGCGAGGACGATGCCGCCCTTCGCGGTCCCGTCGAGCTTGGCGAGGACGACGCCGGTCACCCCGACGGCGTCGGCGAAGTCGCGGGCCTGGGTGAGCCCGTTCTGCCCGGTGGTGGCGTCAAGGACGAGCAGCACCTCGGTGAGCGCGCCGGGGAACCGCTCGACGATCCGGCGCACCTTCTTCAGCTCCTCCATGAGGTTGCGCTTGGTGTGGAGCCGACCGGCGGTGTCGACCACCACGAGGTCGACACCGCGGGCACCGGCCGCCTGGACGGCGTCGAACACGACGCTGGCCGGGTCGCCGCCCTCCGCGCCGCGCAGCACCTCGATGTCGAGCGCCGCGCCCCAGGCAGCGAGCTGCTCGGCCGCGGCCGCCCGGAACGTGTCCGCGGCGACGAGCAGGACGCGCTCCCCGCGGTCGTGCGCGGCGTGTGCGAGCTTCGCGGCGGTCGTCGTCTTGCCGGTCCCGTTCACGCCGACGAGCAGCCACACGCTGGCCTGCCCGGGGACGGTGGTGAGCGATCGGTCGCGGCCGTCGTCGAGCCGACGCCTGATCGCCGCCTCGAGGAGCGGGCCGAGGTCGTCGGCGTCCTGCACCCCGGCGCGCCGGGCCGCCTCCCGGACGTCGTCGACGAGCGCCCCGGTCGTGGCGAGGCCGACGTCGGCGGCGAGGAGCGTCTCCTCGAGCTCGTCCCAGGCCGACTCGTCGAGGCGGCGGGCCCGCCACCGGTCCCGCAGCCGGGCGAACGGGGCGCGGCTGCGGCCGAGGCGCTCCTCGAGGGCGGCGTCCGACGCGCGGCTCACCGCTCGTCGGTCCCCGGCGCGGCGTCGCGGTCGTCGCCGCGGCCGCGCGAACAGGCGAGGGACGGCGAGCAGGAGGCCGGCGAGGACGAAGATCGCCAACAGCACAAGGACGCCGGCGGTGGAGAGCATCGCCGCGGCGATGCTACCGGTCGGGGTGTGCCTCGCCGTCGCCGTTGGGCTCCGGGCGACGGCCGGTGAGCAGCTGCGCGACCGCGAGGTCGAGGCCGGCGGTGTCGAACGCGACCTTGAGCCGGGCTCGGAACTCGCGGGCCACGTCCCATTGCGCGAGGGGGACGGTGCGCACCACGACGCGCAGCACGACGCGGTCCCCGTCGAGGGCCTCGACCCCCCACACCTCCGGGTCGGCGGCGACGCGCGCCCGCCAGGCCGGGTCCTCTCGCAGCTCGTGCCCGACCGTCTCGATGACGCGGCGCGCGTCGTCGAGCACGGTCGTCGGCGCGAACGCCAGGTCGAGGACCGCCCGGGCCCACACCTGGGCTTTGTTGCCGACCCGCTGGATCTGGCCGTTGGGCACGAACCACAGGGTCCCCTCGACGTCGCGCACCTGCGTGACCCGCAGGCTGACCGACTCGACGACCCCACCGACGTAGACGGTGTTGGTGCCGGCGGGGACGCCGACGTCGATGACGTCCCCGACCCCGAACTGGTCCTCGAGGAGCATGAACGTCCCGGCGAGGAAGTCGCGCACGATCGTCTGGGCGCCGAAGCCGAGCGCGACGCCGGCGACACCCGCGCCGGCGAGCAGCGGTGCGAGCTCGACGCCGAGCTCACCGAGGATCGTGATCAGCGCCACGGTCCAGATCGAGATCGTCACCGCGCTGCGGACGACGGCCGCGGTCGTCTCGGCCCGCAGGTTGCGACGCGTCGCGGCGACGCTGTCGGGGAACGGCGCGACCTTGAGGCGGCGGGCCAGCCGGTTGACGAGCCGTCGGGCCAGCCACACCGCGAGGAACGCCACGACGAGGATGAGCAGGAGGCGCGCCGGCTTGGCGAGCGCGTCGGCGACGTCTGCCGCGCCACTGCTGCCCGTGAGCCGGTAGACGGTCTGGCAGAGCCACGTCCGGGTGCCCGGCGACCCGCAGACCCGCTGCAGCCCGGCGTCGCTGCCCGCGGCGAGGACGCGCGCCGGCAGCCCGGCGAGGGCGGCGACCCGCATTCAGGCGCCGACGGTGTCGGCGACGCGCTCGCTCACCACGCGCGTCGAGCCGCCCGGCGGCATCGTCACGCCGTACAGGATGTCCGCGGCCTCCATCGTCCGCTTCTGGTGGGTGACGATGACGAGCTGGGCCTCCTGGCGGAACTCGTGGACGAGGTCCAAGAAGCGGTGCAGGTTGACGTCGTCGAGCGCGGCCTCGACCTCGTCGAGCAGGTAGAAGGGCGACGGCCGGGCCCGGAACACGGCGAACAGGTAGGCGAGCGCGGTGAGGGACCGCTCCCCGCCCGAGAGCAGCGAGAGGCGCCGCACCGTCTTGCCCGACGGGCGGGCGTCGACCTCGATGCCGGTGTTCAGCAGGTCCTCGGGGTCGAGGAGCGTCAGGCGGCCCGCCCCACCCGGGAACAGGGTGGCGAACAGCGCCGAGAAGTGGGTGCTCACGTCGGCGAACGCCTCCTCGAACACCTTCACGATCTCGCGGTCGACAGCGCGGATCACCCGGGTCAGCTCGCGGCGGCTGCCGCGGACGTCCTCGAGCTGGGTGCCGAGGAACTCGTTGCGTTCCTGCAGGGACCGGTGCTCCTCCAGCGCGAGCGGGTTGATCGGCCCCATGAGGCGCAGGTCGCGTTCGAGCTCGCGTGCCCGTCCCGCGACGGTGCTGCCCGGCGGGACCTCGGGCTGGGGTGCGTCGAGCGCGACGCTCGGCTCGACGTCGAACTCGGCGCGCAGGGTGTCGACGGTCGTGTCGAAGCGCAACCGGGCTTCCGCCTCGTCGACGTCGAGGCGGCCGGCGCGCTCCCGCACGCCCGTCAGGTCGCCTTCGAGCTCGCGACGCTCGATGCGCAGCGCCTCGAGCTGCTCGGCGGACAGGCGCGCCGATTCGGTCTCGCGGCGGCGCCGCTCACGCAGTCGGTCCGACAGCGCGTCGACGCCGGACCGGTGCTCGGCCAGGCGACGGGCGACGGTGGCGAGCGCCTCGTCGCGGGCGAGCAGATCGAGGCGCTGGCGCTCGGCGGCCGCTTGCGCCGCGGGGTCGCGGTCGGCGAGGCGCGACTCGATGTCGGCGAGCCGGCTGGCGAGCAGCGCGCGGCGCTCGTCGACGGTGGCGCGGCTGCAGCTCCGCGGCCCGGGCGGCGCCGAGCGCGGCACGCGCCGTCTCGACCGTCCGTTCGGCCTCGGCGCGCGTGACCTCCGCGGCGGTGGCGTGGGCCTGGGCCTCCTCGAGCGCCCGCTGGGTGACCCCGGTCCCGTGGCCCCCGCCGACGTGCCAGGGGCCGTCCCCGCCGAGGCGGTCGCCGTCGAGGGTGACCGCCACGACCTCGGGGTGCTCGGTGACGAGGTCGAGCGCGGCCCGCCAGTCCCGGACGAGGACGTGTCGGTCGAGGAGCCGGCCGAGCGCGACGTGCAGCGCGTCGTCGCGGGCCCGGACCGCGTCGCGCAGCATCCGGCCGCCCGGCGGGGCGTCGCGGGCCGGCGGCCCGAGGTCGTCGCCGACGACGAGGAGCAGCGCGGTGGTCTCGGCGGCGCGCAGCCGGGTGATGGCCTCCCGGACGGCGTCGGGGCCCCGCACGACGACGGCCCGCATGGCGTCCCCGAGCGCCGACGCGACCGCCGCCTCGGCGCCGGCCTCGATCTCGAGGTGGTCCACGAGCGGCCCGACGACGCCCGCCACCGCGTCGAGCTCGAAGACCGCGGCGTCGGCGCGCACCGCGCGCAGCTGCCGCTCGAGCGCGTCGGCGCCCGCGCGGGCGCGGGCCGCGTCGCCTTCGGCGGCCCGCCAGCGCTCCTCGGCGGCGTGCAGGGTGTCCTCGGCGGTCGCCGCGGCGTCGAGCGCGTCGGTGCCGGGCAGCGTGAGCTCGGCGGCGTCCAGCGCGGCGAGGTCGTTGCGCAGCGTCACCGCGTCGGCGACGAGCGTCTCGACGACCCCCGTGTCCGCCGCGGTGGCGAGCTCGCGCTCGAGCCCGCGCCGCTTCTCGGTCAGCAGCGCGGCGAGGCCCCGGCCGCGCTCGCGGAGCGCCTCGACCCGCGCCACCCACTCGGCGAGGCCCTCCACGCCCAGGACGGTGAGGGACGCCTCCGCGCCGACGACCGCGTCGTCGAGCGCGGCGAGGCGCTCGTGGAGCGCCCGGTCACGCTCGGCGAGCTCCTGGCGCTCGTCGCGGAGGCGGGCCAGGCGGGTCTGGAGGCCGGCGAGCTGGTGACCGACGAGGTAGAGGCGCAGGGCGCGCAGCTCGTCGACCACCGCGCCGTGCCGCTCCGCGGCGCGGGCTTGGCGCTCGAGGGGCGCGAGCTGGCGGCGCACCTCGCGGCAGCAGATCCTGGAGGCGCAGCAGGTTCGCCTCCGTGGCGACGAGGCGCCGCTCGGCGCGCTCCTTGCGCCGACGGAACTTCAGGATCCCGGCGGCCTCCTCGATGATCGCGCGCCGGTCGTCGGGGGTCGCGGAGAGGATCGTGTCGAGCTGGCCCTGCCCGACGATCACGTGCTGCTGGCGGCCGATCCCGGTGTCGGACAGCAGCTCCTGGAGGTCGAGGAGCCGGCACGGCACCCCGTTCAGCTGGTACTCGGACTCGCCGGTGCGGAACAGGCTCCGGGTGATCGTCACCTCGCTGAACTCGATCGGGAGGAGATGCGCCGAGTTGTCGATCGTGAGCGACACCTCGGCCCGACCGAGCGCGGCGCGGTTCGGCGTGCCCGCGAAGATCACGTCGTCCATCCGGGCACCGCGCAGCGTCCGCGGCCCCTGCGCGCCGAGCACCCACGCGACGGCGTCGACGAGGTTCGACTTCCCCGAGCCGTTCGGGCCGACGACGACCGTGACGCCAGGCTCGAACTCCAGCGTCGTCTTGTCGGCAAACGACTTGAAGCCCCGCAGGGTCAGGGCCCTCAGGAACACCTGGCGGCTCCTTCTCTTTCGCGGGATCGTAGCGACGCCCCCGCGCCCGGCACGGCAACCCCGCACCGGGCAGCCCGGGCAGCCGCGGCGCCGACGGGCACCGGGTGGTCGCCGCCGAACCGCGGGGCCCGACCGGTCGCCCTGACGCCCACGCCGGTGCCGGGCGGTCAGGCCACCCCGAACCCGACCACGCCGGTCGGCGTCTCGTCGCGGGCGACCACGTCGTCGACGCGGGCGTGGGGCGGGCCGCCCGCGCACCAGGCCTCCACCAGGGCGACGGCGTCGGGTGGGCCCTCGAGGATCACCTCGACGCGCCCGTCGGCGAGGTTGCGGACGACGCCGTCGACGCCGCGGTGCACCGCCTCGGCGCGGCAGCGGTCGCGATACCAGACCCCTTGGACGCGTCCCGAGACCCAGAGGTGACGGCGCACACGCGCGGGCCCACTCAGACCTGACAGGCCTCGCAGTAGAAGGTGGAGCGCCCCCCGTACCGCTCCCGGCGGATGACGTGGCGGCAACGGCGGCAGTACTCGCCGTCGCGGGCGTAGACGTTGTGGTGCGACTGGTAGTCGCCGGGCCGGCCGAACAGGTCGACGTACTGCTCGTCGGCGAGCGACGACCCGCGGTACTTCACCGCGTCCTGGAGGGTCTCGACCATGGACCGGTACAGGCGGCGGATCTCCTGGGACGACAGGGAGTCGCTCATGCGGTCCCAGCGCAGCCCGGCGCCCCAGAGGATCTCGTCGCTGTAGATGTTGCCGATCCCGGCGAGGAACTTCTGGTCCATGAGCAGCGCCTTGAGCTTCGTGTGCCGCTGGGAGATCAGCTGCCCGAAGTGCTCCCAGGACATCGCGGTCTCGAGCGGGTCGAGGCCGAGGTGGTTCAGCTCGGTGACCTTGTTCAACGCGTCGGTCTCGGTGACGAACATCTCGCCGAACGTGCGGGGGTCGACGAAGCGCAGCTGGCCGCCCTGGGTGAAGGTGATGACGACGTGGGTGTGCTTCCCGCGCGCCTCGCGGGCCGTCTTGGCGCGCAGCAGCTGCCCGGACATCCCGAGGTGGATGATGAGCACGTCGCCGCCCTCGAGCCGGCACAGCAGGTACTTGCCGCGCCGCTCCACTCCGATGATCTTCTTGCCCTCGAGGCGGGTGATGAACTGTTTGCGGTTGTGGTGGCGGCGCACGGAGCGCATGGCGTCGACCTCGACGCCCTTGATGCGCTTCCCGACGATCTCGCGCTCGAGGTCGCGTCGCACCACCTCGACTTCAGGCAGCTCCGGCATCGGCTCCCTCGATCTCGTGGAGGCGCTGCCAGGCGAGCCGCGCCGCGGCCTGCTCGGCCTGCTTCTTGGAGCGGCCCTCGCCCTCGCCGCACACCTCGCCGTTCAGCCGCACCCGCGCGAAGAAGGTCTTCGAGTGGTCGGGCCCCTCGGCGCGCACCTGGTAGCGGGGCAGCTGGTCGAAGCGCTGCGCGGCGAGCTCTTGGAGCCGGGTCTTGAAGTCCTCCCCGCCCGGTCCGGCCGCGCTGGCCCGGATGCGGTCATCGAGGGTGCGCAGCACCAGCGCCTGCGCCGCGGGCCAGCCGCCGTCGAGGTACACCGCGGCGATGACCGCCTCCATGGCGTCGGCGAGGATCGACGACTTCGTGCGGCCCCCCGACGCGTCCTCGCCCTTGCCGAGCGCCAGCGCCGGGCCGACCTCCACCCGGGTGGCGAGGTCGGCGAGCACCTCCGCGTTCACGACCGACGCCCGCACCTTCGCGAGCTCGCCCTCGGGCAGCTCGGGGTACTCGTCGTAGATGTGGACGGTGACGACGAGGCCGAGCACGGCGTCGCCGAGGAACTCGAGGCGCTCGTTCGAGGACGTGTCGGGATGCTCGGCGCAGTACGAGCGGTGCGTGAGCGCCGCGTCGAGCAGGCTCGGGTCCCGGAAGGCACGGCCGAGCGCCACCGCGAGGCGGGCCCGCGCGTCGTCGTTCATGACGCCGCGCCGCCCCCGAGCCGGGCGACGACGTAGTCGACCGCCTCGCGCACGGTGTGCAGGTCGGCGAGGTCCTCGTCGTCGACGTGGAACCCGACGGTGCGCTCCCCGAGCTCCTCCTCGAGCTCCTCGACGAGCTCGATGAGGGCGAGGGAGTCGGCGTCGAGATCCTCGACGAAGCGCGCGTCGAGGGTGATGCGGGCCTCGTCGATCTCGAGGATCGCGGCGAGGCGCTCGCGGACGAGCCCGTACACGTCGTCGGGGCCGAGCGGGGTCTGCTCGACGTGGGTCTCAGCTGGCACGCGCGACCGCCTCCTGCATGCGCTGCACGGCGCCGGCCTGGACGCAGTCGGCGGCGAGCTGCACCGCGCTCGACCACCGCCCGGGCCGACGAGTTGCCGTGCGAGATCACGCACACCCCGTCGACGCCGAGCAGCACCGCGCCGCCGGTGAGGTCGGGGTCGTAGGCCTGCGCGGCGTCGAGGAGCCGCGGGGTGATCACCGTCGCGGCGTCGCGGGTCTCGGGGGTGGCGTCGAGCACCCCGAACACCACGGTGGCGAGCGAGCGCAATGCCCCCTCCATGCTCTTCAGGGCGACGTTGCCGGTGAACCCGTCGGTGACGATCACGTCGGCGCGGCCGGGGTGCATGAAGTCGGAGCCTTCGACGTTGCCGACGAAGCCCGGGACGCTGCGCAGCAGCTCGTGGGCCTGGCGGCGCAGGGTGTCGCCCTTGCCGGGCTCCTCACCGTTGGAGAGCAGCCCGATCGTGGGGGCGTCGAGCCCGTAGCGGGCGCGGGCGTACGCACCGCCCATCCGCGCGTAGAGCAGCAGCCGCTCGGGGACGCGTCGACGACCGCGCCGGCGTCGACGAGCACCTGGGGGTGGTGGCCGGGGACGGGGATCGGCACGGCGATCGCCGGGCTGGGGACGCCATGGAACCGCTTCATGCGCAGCACCGCGGCGGCGGTGACGGCGCCGGTGTTGCCGGCGCTCACCATCGCGTCGGCCGCGCCGTCGCGCACCGCCCGGGCGCAGCGCACGATCGACGAGTCCTTCTGCTTGCGGACCGCGGCGAGGGGCTCGTCGTCCATCGCGATGACGTCGCGGGTGTCGACGAGGGTCAGGCGGGCCGGGACCGGGTCGGGGAGGAGCGGGCGGAGCTCCTCGATGCGGCCGTGGAGCAGCACCTCGACGTCGAGCGTGGTCGCCGCCTCGAGCGCGCCGGCGACGACCTCGCCCGGCGCCCGGTCGCCGCCCATGGCGTCGACCGCGACCGTGCAGGACGCCCCGGTCATGGGCTCAGTCCACCTCGATGCGCTGCCTGCCGCGGTAGTAGCCGCAGTTCGTGCACACCCGGTGGGGCAGCTTCACCGCCCCGCAATGGGGGCACAGCGACCGGGCCGGCGGGTCGAGCCGCCGGTTGGCGGAGCGTCGACTGTGCGTGCGGCTCCGGGGGGTCTTGCGCTTCGGGACGGCCATCGGTCTCCTCTAGATGTCGAGCTCGGACAGGGCCCGCCAGCGGGGGTCGACGTCGGGTTCGGCGTCGTCGACCGCGTGGTGGGGCAGCGGGCAGGGCGGGTCACAGCGTGGCGCGAGGGGCAGCTCGAGGAGCACCGCGTCGCGCACGAGCTGCTCGAGGTCGAGCTCGTGACCCTCGAGCGGGTAGGTCTCGCCGGGCACGGGGTCCGGCTCGAAGAGCTCGTCGACGTGCAGCTCGAGGGGCTGGGACACCGGGGTGAGGCAGCGGGCGCAGTCGCCCCGCCAGGTGGCCGACACGGTGCCGCGCACGACGATCCCCTCGGAGATGCGCTCGAGGTCGACGACGACGGCCACGGCGTCGGGGACGGCGGCGCCGGAGCCGGCGAGGTCCTCGACGGGCTCGGTCAGCCGGACGGTCCGTCGGGCCCGGGGATGGTGGACCAGATCGGCGACATCGATGCGAAAACGGGACATTCGGGCAGCCTCGAGCGGAGCGGCAACCCAGCCTACCAGCGGCACCCCACCCCGGCGGGTGGACCCAAATCGACAGGTTTGCCCGGTTTGGGTGGTCTGGCGGGCTGGTCAGTCGTCCTGGTCGAAGACGGGGACCTCCTCGACCTCGTCGGACGGCTCCTCGTCGGGGGGCAGCTCGACCGCGAGGCGGTCGCGGCCCTTGCGGACCCCGGTGAGCGTCTTGTCGAGGAGGCCTTCGAGGGCGGCGAGGCGCCCGTCGACGTAGTCCTCGGCGGCATGCTGCAGCCGGCGGCCCTCGGCTTCGGCGTCGGCGATGATCTGCTGCGCGGCGCGGCGGGCCTCCCGCACGATGTCGCTGCGCTCGACCATCCGCTCGGCCTGCACGCGCGCCGACTCGAGGAGCTCGCTCGATTCGCGCTGCGCGGTGCTGAGGTACTCCTGGCGCTCCTTCAGCAGCCAGCGGGCGTGACGGAGCTCGGCGGGGATCGCGGCGAGCGCCTGGTCGAGGAGCTCGACGGCCTCGTCGCGGTTCACGAGCACCGACGCCGACATCGGCATGGCGCGCGCCGTCTCGACCAGGTCGCGCAGGTGCTCGAGGAGCCCCTCGAGGTGGTGGGCCTCGGCCTCGCTCATCCCGTCTTGCTGCCGAAGCGCTCGGCGAGGCGCTTGGCGACGAGCGGCGGGACCATGCTCGAGACGTCGCCGCCGAAGCGGGCCACCTCCCGGACGAGGCTCGAGGACAAGAAGGAGTGCTGGGGGCTGGTGGAGATGAAGAAGGTGTCGATCCCGGAGAGCCGCTGGTTCATCTGGGCCATCTGGAGCTCGTAGTCGAAGTCCGACACGGCCCGTAGGCCCTTCACGATGGCGTGGGCGCCGTGGTCCTTCGCGAAGTCGACGAGGAGCCCCTTGAAGAAGTCGATCGAGATGTTGTCGAGGTGCGCGGTGACCTCGTGGAGCATGGCCTGGCGCTCCTCGAGGCTGAAGAGCGACTGGGCCTTCTGGGGGTTGCGGATCACGGCCACGATGACCTCGTCGAAGTGGCGCGCGGTCCGTTCGATGATGTCGAGGTGTCCGTTCGTCACCGGGTCGAACGAGCCCGGGCAAAGAGCGGTGGCCACGCGGTCGCCTCCTCAGGAACCAGGGACGGGACCGAGAGTGGTGAGGAGCGTATCGCCGTAGCGTCGCCGTGACCGGACGCTGAGCCCGGCGGGGACGGCGGGGTCGCCCCCGGCGGTGGCGGTCTCGACCACCACCCGGGCCTCGCCGGTGAGCCAGCCGGGGCGGGTGAGGGCGCCGAGCACGGCCGGCAGCTCGGTGGCCGCCGCGTCGTAGGGCGGGTCGAGGAGGACGAGGGCGAACGGCGCCTCCGCCGGTGGGGTCCCGCCCACGAACGTCGCTGCCCGGGCGCGCCGGACGCGGGCCTGCTCGGCGAACCCCGTCGCGGCCACGTTGGCGTCGCACGCCGCGACGGCGGCCGCATCGTCGTCGACCAGCACGGCGCGGGCGGCGCCGCGCGACAGCGCTTCGAGGGCGAGCGCGCCGCTCCCGGCGTAGAGGTCGAGGACGGCGGCGTCGACGACGACGTCGCCCAGGGCGGCGAAGAGCGCCTCGCGGACCCGCGCCGCGGTCGGGCGGATGCCCCGCGGGGTGCTGAGGCGTCGGCCGCCCGCCGTGCCGGCGACGACCTGCAGCCGGGGACCGCGCCCACCGCGGCGAGCGCCTCGACGCGTGGCCATGCCCCAGTGTCGCCGGTCGCGGCGCGCCACCGTGAGTAGCGCCTACTCAGGTGCTTGCCCACCCCGGCGGCGATCATCAGGCATGCCCGCCGCGACGTGGCGCGGTCTGGAGGGACGATGGCTGATCTCGCCGAGGACCTGACGCTCCTGCTGCTCAGCGCCGACGACTGGCGCCAGCTCGGCAGCGGGCACTACGACTCGACCCGCAACCCGGTGGCCCTCGCGTTCCTCGTCGAGCCATGGATCGACGGCGGCCCGCCGCCGAGCGCCGCGACGCTGCGCGCCGAGCTGCCGAAGACGAGCAGCTCGGCGTGTCAGCGCGCGCTGGACCCGCTCGTCTCGGCGGGGCGCGTCGAGCAGCAGCGCGCGGCGAGTCGCCTCGGGCGCGCGTTGCAGGGCGGCCAGGCGAAGTACTGGCGCGTCGTCGACCGCGCCGGCCGACAGGTGGTGTTCGACCGGGTCGCCGCGTCGTTGGGCGCCACGACGCCGCCCTCACGGTCGGACGCGACGCTCGCCGTGCTGCTGTGGGCGAGCGGCACGTGGGACCGGAGCGGGCTCGACGGTCCGCAGCCCGTCCCCTACATCTCCTCCGGGTCCGACCCCGAGCCGTGGGGTCCGCTCGGCGCCCGCGCCCGCGAGCTCGCCGCGGGCGCGGTGGTGCCGGCGGCGGACACCGACCCAGGCGTGCTGCCGCTCCTGGCCCGCGCGCTGTTCCTCGGCGATCGCGTGACGCAGCTCGACGACTAGCTCTTGAGCAGGAACTCGGCGGCGTCCTCGGGGTAGAGATCCTCGAACTCGTCGCGCAGCGCGGCGTGCTCGCCGAGATCGGGGTCGACGGCCAGGAGGCGCTCGGCGACGTGGCGGGCCTCGACGATGACCGGCTCGTCGCGCGGGAGCCGGCCCAGCTTGAGGTCGCTGAACCCCGACTGTCGCTCTCCGAACACCGCGCCCGCGCCGCGGATCTCGAGGTCGCGCTCGGCGAGCTCGAAGCCGTCCGTCGTCTCGTGCATCGCGTCGAGGCGCGCCGCGCCTTCCGGCGTCGCCGGGTCGGCGAGGAGGAAGCACCACGACGGGTGCGAGCCGCGCCCGATGCGGCCACGCAGCTGGTGGAGCTGGAGGAGCCCGAAGCGATCGGCGTCCTCGACGACCATCACCGTCGCGTTCGGGACGTCGACCCCGACCTCGATGACGGTCGTGGCGACCAGCACGTCGAGCTCGTGGGCCCGGAAGGCCGCCATCACCGCCTCCTTCTCGGCGGACGGGAGCTGGCCGTGCAGCAGCCCGAGGCGCAGCCCGGCGAGCTCCTCGGCGGCGAGACGCTCGTACTCGGTGGTCGCCGCGGTGGCGACGACGCGCTCCGAGCCCTCGACCAGCGGGCACACCACGTACGCCTGGTGCCCGGCGGCGACCTCGGCGCGGAGGCGCTCGTAGACCCCGGACCGCTCGAGCGGGCTCGGCCCCGCTCGGATCGTCTCGATGGGCGCGCGCCCGGCGGGGAGCTCGCGCAACTCCGACTTGTCGAGGTCGCCGTAGAGCAGCATCGCCGCGGTGCGCGGGATCGGCGTCGCCGTCATGACGAGCACGTCCGGGTCGTCGCCCTTGCCGCGCAGCAGGTCGCGCTGCTCGACCCCGAAGCGGTGCTGCTCGTCGATCACGGCCACGCCGAGGCGCGGGAACGTGACGCCCTCGTGGAGGAGCGCGTGGGTGCCGACCATGATGTCGACCTCGCCGGCGGCGAGCCCGGCGGCGAGGCGTCGCCGATCCGCGGACCCGGTCCGTGCGGTGAGCAGCGCGACGCGCACCGGCCGGTCGGCGAGCAGGCTGCCCGACGTCGCGACGGTGAGCCCCTCGACGAGGGACCGCAGCGTCAGCGCGTGCTGCTCGGCGAGCACCTCGGTGGGGGCGAGGAACGCGCCCTGGTAGCCGCCCTGCGCCGCGATGAGCAGCGCGACGAGCGCCACGACCGTCTTGCCCGATCCGACCTCGCCCTGCAGGAGGCGATGCATCGGCGCCGGGCGGGCGAGGTCGGCCGCGATGTCGGTGAGGGCCCGCTCCTGCGACGCGGTGAGCGTGAACGGCAGCCCGGCGCGGAACGCGTCGACGATCGGGCCGACGACGTGATGCTCGATCCCGGTGCGCTCCGCCTCGACGGCGCGGCGGTGCAGGAGGAGCCGCACCTGGATGCGCAGGAACTCGTCGAACGCCAGCCGCTGCCGCGCCGTCCGCGCGTCGTCGAGCGTGGCGGGCTGGTGGATGCCCCAGTAGGCGGTGGTCCGGTCGACGAGCCCCTCGGCGCGGCGGAGGTCGTCGTCGAGCGGGTCGGCGAAGCCGCGCGGGCGGGTGCGCTGCAGCGCCTGCGCGACGAGGCGGCGGAGCTGCCAGCTGTGGATCCCCGCCTTCCCCGACTGGGGGTACACGGGCAGCAGCACCCCGGTCGTGGCGTCGCCGTGGTGGCCGAGCACGTCGAGCGCCGGGTTCACCATCTGGCGGCGGCCCCGGTAGTGCTCGACGCGGCCGAACACCGACACCTCGGTGCCGACCTCGATCTTGGCGCGGTACTCCTGGTTGAAGAACGTGAGCCGCAGGTACGAGCTGGCGTCGAAGAGCTCGAGCTCCACGATGGGGCGGCGCCCGCGTGGCCGCCGGACCGACACCTTCTTCACCTCCCCGGCGACGGTCGCCTCCTGCCCGACGGTGAGGGCGGCGATCTCGGCCAGGTTGGTGCGGTCGTGGTAGCGGCGCGGGTAGTGCTCGAGCAGCGCCAGGACGCTGTCGATCCCGAGCTCGGCGAGCTGCTCGGCGAGGCGAGGCCCGACCGCCTTCAGCGCCGTGACCGGCTTGTCGCGCAGCTCGCGGAGCGTCAGGCCGGCGGGTTCGGCCACCTACTCCACGCCGATGAGATACGGGTACAGCGGCTGGTCACCTTCGTGGACCTCGAGCTCGAGGTCGGGTCGAGCCAAGCCGAGCTGGTCACGCAGCCGGTCGGTGTCGGCGCCGCGCGCGTCCGCGCCGACGAGCACGGTGACGAGCTCGCTCTCGTCGTCGGCGAGGTGCTCGACGAGCCGCGTCGCGGCGTCCAGCGCCGAGTCGGCGAGGACGCACACCCCCTGGTCGGTCAGCCCGAGCCAGTCGCCCTCGCGGATCGGCCCGAGGGACCCGGTGCTGTCGCGCACCGCCTGGGTGACCTCACCCGAACGGACCCGCGCCGCCGCGGCGCTCATCGCCTGCTGGTTCGTGTCGAGGTCGGCGTCGGGGTCGTAGACGACGAGGGCGGCGAGCGCGGCCACGACGGCGTGGGTCGGCACCACCGCGACGGACCGCGACGTCAGGCCGTCGACCTGTCGGGCGACGGCGACGATGTTCTTGTTGTTCGGCAGCACGATCACCGACTCGGCAGCGACGCTGTCGACCGCGGCGAGGATCTGCGCGGTGGACGGGTTCATCGACTGGCCACCGGCGATGATCGCCTGCACCCCGACGCTGCGCAGCAGCCGGTGCACGCCGTCCCCGATCGCCACCGCGACGACCGCCGTCGTCACCGGGGTGACGTCGCGCGGGTCGGCGGACCCGCTGGCGTCGCGCACCCAGCGCTCCTCCTCGACCTGCTCCTGCAGGTCGGTGATGCGGATCTTCGACGGGCGTCCCGCCTCGATCCCGACCTCGACGGCGGCACCCACGTCGTTGGTGTGCACGTGGCAGTTCCAGATCCCGTCGCCGCCGACGACGACGATCGAGTCGCCGATGGCGTCCCACGCCTCCTTGAACGCCGGGATCGTCTCGTCCGTCGCGTCGAGGAGGTACATGACCTCGTAGCGCATCCCGACGACGTCCTCGCCGCGCGGCGATGCGCCGCGACGGCGGCCGGGGTCGTGACGACTTCCGGCTCGGGGAGGGGTCGGCCGTCGACGACGTGCAGGAACGCGTCGACGAGCAGCGTGAACCCGCGGCCGCCCGCGTCGACGACCCCGGCCTCCTTCAGCACCGGCAGCAGGTCCGGGGTCCGCTCGACGGCGTCACGCGCCGCGGCGTCGACCTGCTCGAGCACCGCCTCGAGGCTCGACGCCCCCGCGGCCCGGGCCGCCTCCGCGGCCTCCGCCGCGGCCCGGGTGACGGTCAGGATCGTCCCCTCGACCGGGCGCACCACCGCCTGGTACGCGGCGTCGGCGCCGCGCCGCAGCGCCGCCACCAGGTCCTCCACCGACACCGTGTCCCGGTCGGCGAACACCTCGGCGAAGCCGCGCAGGATCTGGGAGAGGATCACCCCCGAGTTGCCCCGGGCGCCCATGAGCGACCCGTGCGCGACCGCCTGGCACACGTCGTCCATCCGGTCGGCGTCGCCGAGCTCGGCGCACACCGACTCGAGCGTCAGGGTCATGTTCGTGCCCGTGTCCCCGTCGGGCACCGGGTAGACGTTGAGCCGGTTCAGCTCCTCTTGGTGGGCGCGGAGCGCGTCGCGGTAGCGGACGACGACACGAGCCAGGGCCGCCCCGTCGAGGACGTCGAGCACCGGCAGGCGTGCCACCCCGCGGATGGTACTTCCGGGTGCTGGCGTGACGGGCCGAACGGGTACGCTCGACGCTCCCGTCGAGGAGTGCGAGATGGCCTCAGTGTGTGACGTCTGCGGCAAGGCGCCGCGGTTCGGGATGCGCCTCAGCCACTCGCATCGGCGCACGAAGCGGCGCTGGAACCCGAACGTGCAGCGGGTGCGCGCCGTGGTGAACGGCACCCCGAAGCGCCTCCACGTGTGCACCTCCTGCCTGAAGGCCGGCAAGGTGCAGAAGCCCTGATGCAGGGGGTCGTGCGCAACTACGACCCCCAGACCGGGGAGGGCCTCGTCCTGCGCGACACCGACCGCGCCGAGCTGGTCCTCGCCGCGGACGCGCTCGACGGGTCGCTGTTCCGCCAGCTGCGCCAGGGACAGCGGGTCAACTTCGAGCTCGACGGGGACGGCCGCGTCACCCGCGTCCGCATCGGCGCCGAAGCCGACCTGGGCCTGCCCACCGCCCAGGTCTGAGACCCGTCAGCGGTGCTGGTCGCCGCGGCACGAGGCCCCACGCGAACAGCAGGATCGTGGCCCCGACGAACGCCACGAGGATCGAGTACAGCGAGAACCGGTTGATGCTCTCGCCGCCGGCCGCCTTGAACAGCACCCCGCCGAGGATCCCGCCGACGATCCCGAGCACGACCGTGCCGAGGCAGCCGACGCGCCGCCCGGTCACGGCCTTCGCCGCCAGCCCGGCGACGAGCCCGACCACGATCCACGACAGCCAGCTCATGTCGCCCAGAGCGTACCGACGACCCGCCGCGGCCTCCCGGCGGCGCTCGACCCTGGCCCCGGGACGCGGGCGCGGGGCGGCGGTCGGGGTGTCGCACCCGCTTCAGGTGCCGGGGAGGCCCACCGTTAGGATGCCTGTTCCCGGTTCGCAGCCAAGGAGCTGATCGTGGCAGCCGACGAGGACACGCCGACCGGGCACGCAGGCCTGGTGGCGTGGGTCCGGGACGTCACCGACCTCTGCGAGCCCACCGCCGTCCACTGGTGCGACGGCTCCCAGGCCGAGTACGAGCAGCTGTGCCGGACCCTCGTCGAGGCCGGCACCTTCGTCGAGCTCGACGCGACCCGCCGGCCCGGCTCCTACTGGGCCAGCAGCGACCCGAGCGACGTGGCCCGGGTCGAGGACCGCACCTTCATCTGCTCCGAGCGCGAGGCCGACGCCGGCCCGACGAACCACTGGATGGATCCCGACGAGATGCGGGCCACGCTGCGGGCCCTGTTCCGGGGCTGCATGCGGGGCCGGACCATGTACGTCGTCCCGTTCAGCATGGGGCCGCTCGGGTCCCGGCTGTCCTACATCGGGGTGGAGATCACCGACTCGCCGTACGTGGCCGCCTCGATGATCGTCATGACCCGTGCCGGGAAGGGCGCCCTCGACGTCCTCGGCGACGACGGCGACTTCGTGCCGTGCCTGCACTCGCTCGGGGCGCCCCTCGCCGAGGGAGAGGCCGACTTCGGTGTGGCCCTGCAACCCCGACGAGAAGTGGATCGTGCACTTCCCCGAGACCCGCGAGATCTGGTCGTACGGCTCCGGGTACGGGGGCAACGCCCTGCTCGGCAAGAAGTGCCTGGCGTTGCGGATCGCGTCGGTGATCGCCCGCGACGAGGGTTGGCTCGCCGAGCACATGCTCATCCTGAAGCTCACGTCCCCCAAGGACGCCAGCTACTACGTGGCTGCGGCGTTCCCGTCGGCGTGCGGGAAGACGAACCTCGCGATGCTCGTCCCGAGCATCCCGGGCTGGAAGGCCGAGTGCGTCGGCGACGACATCGCCTGGATGAAGTTCGGGGCCGACGGTCGCCTCTACGCCATCAACCCCGAGAACGGGTTCTTCGGGGTGGCGCCGGGCACGAACTGGGAGACGAACCCCAACGCCATGCGCACCGTCGAGCGCAACACCGTGTTCACCAACACGGCGCTCACCGACGACGGCGACGTGTGGTGGGAGGGCATGGACGGCGACCCGCCGGCGCACTGCACGGACTGGCACCGCCACGACTGGTCGCCTGGCGCGCGACGCGCCGGCCGCGCACCCCAACTCTCGGTTCTGCGTCCCCCTCGACGAGTGCCCCGTCCTCGCCCCCGAGTACGACGACACGGCAGGGGTGCCGATCTCGGCGTTCCTGTTCGGCGGCCGCCGCGCCAGCACCGTCCCGCTCGTGTACGAGTCGCGGGACTGGCGCCACGGCGTGTTCGTCGCCGCCACCATGGGCTCGGAGAAGACCGCCGCAGCGGTCGGGGGCCTCGGGGAGCTGCGCCGCGACCCCTTCGCCATGCTGCCGTTCTGCGGCTACCACATGGGCGACTACTTCGCGCACTGGCTGTCGATGCCGGAACGCACCGACGAGGCGAACCTGCCCCGCATCTACGGGGTGAACTGGTTCCGCAAGGACGCCGACGGCCGGTTCCTCTGGCCCGGGTACGGCGAGAACTCGCGGGTCCTCGACTGGATCTGCCGGCGTCTCGACGGTGACGCCGACGCGCTCGACACCCCGATCGGCGCCGTGCCCCGCCTCGAGGACCTGCACCTCGACGGCCTCGACGACGAGACCCGCCGGCGCGCCGCGGCGGCGCTCGCCGTCGACATCGACGCCTGGCGCGACGAGCTGCCCACCATGCGAGGAGCACTTCGCGCGCTTCGGCGACCGCCTCCCCGCGGCGCTGCAGGCCGAGCTCGACGCGCTCGAGACCCGCCTCGCCGGCGCCTAACCCGTCGGCGGCGCGAGCAGGCGGGCCACCTCCGCGTCGCTGACCTGCCGGAAGTCGCCGTACCACTGTCCGACGGCCACGAACCCGGACGGCGTCTCGAGCACCACCACCTCGTCGTACTCGCCGCGCAGGGCGTCGAGCGTGTCCGGCGGCCCGACCGGCAGCGCCAGCAGCCGAGGGGTCGCGCCGACGGTGGCGAGCCAGCGTCCCACCGCCGCGGCGGTCGACCCGGTCGCCACGCCGTCGTCGACGACCACGACGCCACGGCCGTGCACCTCGGCGGCGGTCACCACCGCGGCGAGCGTCGCGGCGCGCGCCGCGACCTCGGCGCGGGCGGCGGCCACCGCGGCGTCGAGGAACGCGGGGGAGGCGCCGACGCGGCGGGCCAGCGCCTCGTCGAGCACCACCGTCCCGTCGGGCCCGACCGCGCCGAGCGCCAGCTCCGGGTGGCCGGGCGCGCCGACCTTGCGGGCCACGACGGCGCGCAGCGGCGCGTCGAGCGCCCGGGCGACCTCCGCGGCGACGACCACACCGCCCCGGGGGATGCCGGCGACGACCGGCGTGGCCGGTGCCCGGCCGGTCAGCGCGGCGGCCAGGCGGCGGCCGGCGTCGACCCGGTCGGCGAAGCCGCCGCGGCCGTCCACCGCTACCATCCCGACCCGGCGACAAGGGGGATCGGCTTGGCCATCACCGCGTACGTGCTCATCCAGACCGAGGTCGGCAAGGCGGTCCGGGTCGCCGACGCCGTGCGCGCCATCGGCGGGGTCGTGGCCGCCGACGACGTCACCGGCCCGTACGACGTGATCGTGCGCACCGAGGCGTCGAGCCTCGACGACCTGGGGCGCCTCGTCGTCTCCCAGATCCAGGCGGTCGAGGGGATCACGCGCACGTTCACCTGCCCGGTCGTCAACCTGTAAGCGGTCCGGTTCCCCGCTGCCGGCCCGCCCGGCGCGTCCGGCGGTCGTGGCGGGCGACGGCCAGGTCGATGAGCCGGTCGAGCAGCGCCGCGTAGTCCACGCCGCTCGCGGCCCACATCCTCGGGTACTGCGACGCGGGCGTGAAGCCGGGGATGGTGTTCACCTCGTTCACGAGGAAGCCCCGCGCCTCGCTCAAGAAGAAGTCGACCCGGGCCATCGCCTCCCCGCAGCACGCCTCGAAGGCCCGCACCGCCAGGCCCTGCACCGTGGCCGTCTGCGCGTCGTCGAGCGGCGCCGGGGTGAGGAGCTGCACGGCGTCGTTCTCGTACTTGTCGGCGTACGTGTAGAACTCGGCGCCCGGCACCACCTCCCCGGGGACCGAGGCGACCGGGGGGTCGTCGCCGAGGATCCCGACCTCGATCTCGCGGCCGGCGATCGCCTCCTCGGCGAGGATCCACTCGTCGTAGGCGAGCGCGGCGTCGATCGCGGCGTCGAGCTCGGCCCGGTCGTGGGCCTTCGACACCCCGATCGAGGACCCCATGTTCGCCGGCTTCACGAAGCACGGGTAGCCGAGCTCGGCGGCGACCCGGTCCGCGAACGCGGCCCGCGTCGTGGCCGTCGCGGAACGCCAGCCAGTGCGCCGTCGCGAGCCCCGCGGCGGCGAACGCCGCCTTCATGGCCCGCTTGTCCATCGCCAGCGCCGAGCCCAGCACCCCGGCCCCCACGTAGGGGAGGTCGGCGAGCTCGAAGAGGCCCTGCACCGTCCCGTCCTCCCCGTACGGGCCGTGCAGGAGCGGGAGCACCACGTCGACGTCGGTCGCGGCGGGCGCGTCCGGCGCGTCGTGGTCGAGCGGCACGAGCGCCGGCTCGGACGGGTCGGGTACCTCGGTCACGGGCGCGCCCTCGACGCGGAACGCGGATGGGAGCGCGTCGCGTCCCGCGGCGAGTGCGACACGGGCTTCGGACGCGAGGAGCCAGCGTCCCTCGGTCGTGATCGCCACCGGGACGATCTCGTAGCGGTCCGGGTCGAGGGCGGCGGCCACCGCCGCGGCGGTGACCCGCGACACGTCGTGCTCCGCGGACCGGCCGCCGAACAGCAGCAGCACCCGCCGACGGCGCGTCAACCGTGGACCTGGAGCACCGCCCGGATGCCGAGCCCCATGATGAAGAGCCCGAGCAGCCCGCAGTACAGCTCTCGGCGGGTGCGCAGCTGACGCCGGTACTGGTACGCGAACCCGATGGTGAGGAACACGACGAACCCGTAGAAGATGTGGAAGCCCGGCGCCTTGTACTGCTTGCTCGCCTGCAACGAGACGCCGACGAACACCTGCAGCAGGATCGCGGCCTCGGCGACGATGGTGGCGATCCACACCCACCGGCCCCGCAGCTTCGGGACCCGCCAGGCGACGAGGGCGGCCACCCCGACGAGCCCGTTCGCGACGATGGCGACGTAGGCCCAGGTCTGGTGGAAGTCGAAGAGGGCGTGCACGCCGCGCGGTTCGCTACCCGGCGGCTTCGTGCTGCACCACGTCGAAGGACCACAGCGAGCTGTCGGTGCTCACCGGGCCCTGGGTGCTGTGGGCGCGGTGGCCGTGCTGGAACGCCGGGCTCGCCGCCCACGCCTGGAAGTCGGCTTCGCTGCGCCACCGCGTGTAGACGAGGTAGACGTCGCGGTCGTCGGTCGGGCGGAGAAGCTCGAACGCCTCGAACCCCGGAGCGTCGGCGACCTGGCCGGCCCGGGCGGCGAAGCGCGCCTCGAGCTCCTCGGCTCGCTCCTTCGGGACGGTGATGGCGTTGATGCGCACGACGCTCATGGCCGACTGTTCTACCCGCGCGGCCCCCCGGCCCGCCCACCCGGCCGTCGGGCTACTGGTCGCGGAGGAACTGCTCGATCTCCGCCGCGAGGTCGTCGCCGCCCGCCTCGCCGCGCTCCTGCTCCTCGATGGCCGTCACCAGCTCCGCGACGTCGGGCCGATCCGAGAGCCCCTGCTCGACGCGGCCGGTGTACTCGTCGACCTGCGCGTCGAGGGAGGAGAGGTCGAGCGTGACCCCGGCCAGGTCGCGCAGCCGGTCGAGGAGGGCGCGCACCGCTGGCGGGGACGGGGTCGCCGACACGTAGTGCGGGACCTGCGCCCAGAGGCCGAGCGCCGGGATCCCGGCGTCGCCGAGCGCGACCTGCAGCACGGTCTGCAGCCCGGTGACCCCGTGGTAGTCGGCGCGGATCGCGCCGCCCTCCCGGGCGAGCGCGGCGTTCGTCGCGGTGGCGAGCACGGGGACGGGCCGGCGGTGCGACACGGCCGCCGGCATCCCGCCCAACCCGACGGCGAGCTCCACCCCGAGGTTGCGGGCCAGGTCGACGAGCTCGCGGGTGACGGTCGGCCACCGCAGCGACGGCTCCGGGCCGATGCAGCACACGACGTCGCGGCCGGCGCGGCCGGCGACGAACTCGAGGGTCGGCCAGGCGACGCGGCGGCCGCGGCCCTCGACGAACGAGACGGTCGGTCGGGTCTGCTGCAGGTCGACGAGCTCCTCGAGGTCGTAGCGCGCGAACACCCGGCCGCCTTCGAGCTGGGTGCCGAGAGCCGCGGCGGCCCGGGCGCCGGATTCGCCGGCGTCGACCCAGCCGACGATGGCGAGCACGAGCACGGGGCGGCGAAGGCGCGGCATCGCGTCGATCTGCAGCACGCCCGCAACGGTATCGGCACTCACTAGGGTGCGCCCGTGCGCTTCGGTGTCCACACGGGGCTGCAGAACACGACCACCGACGAGCTGCGCTCGCTGTGGCGGCGCATCGAGGCGTCGGACTTCGAGTGGATCTCGATCTGGGACCACTTCTACTCGGCGGACGCGACCGTCACCGAGGAGGGCACCACCTCCGGGGCGGTGTGCCACGAGGCGGTCTCGGCGCACACCGCCCTCGCGCTCGAGACCCGTCGGGTGCGCTGCGGCAGCCTCGTGTACTGCGTCGCCTACCGCCACCCGGCGGTCCTCGCGAACGCGATGGCGACGATCGACCACCTCTCGGGTGGCCGCGTGACGCTCGGGCTCGGCGCCGGCTGGCACCAGGGCGAGTTCGCGGCGTACGGGATCCCGTTCCCGCCCGCGCCGACACGGTTGCGCATGCTCGACGAGGCCGTCCAGTGCATCCGCCTGCTCACCACCGAGGACGTCGCCGACTTCACCGGCGAGTTCTTCACCCTCCGCGAGGCCCGCTGCGAGCCCAAGCCGGTGCAGCGGCGGCTCCCGCTGTGGATCGGCGGGGGCGGCGAGCGCGTCACGTTGCGGCTCGTCGCCCGGCACGCCGACGGGTGGAACATCCCCTTCGTCACCCCGGACGCGTACCGCCACAAGGTGGAGGTGCTGGAGGAGCACTGCGGCCGCGAGGGCCGGGATCCGACGACGATCGAGCGCAGCGTGAACCTCACGCTGGCGTGGACCGAGGAGGACCTGCGGGCCCGGTTCGGGGGGATGGCGGACTGGATCCGACCCAGCGCTCTGACCGGTTCCACCGGCGAGATCGTCGACCGGGTCGGCGCCTACCGGGACGCCGGCGCCGAGTGGGTCAACCTCGCGCTGCGCGCCCCCTTCGACACCGCAGCCGTCGACCGCTTCGCCGCCGAGGTGCTGCCCGCCTTCCGGTGAGATCGCGGCGGGCCGGGGGTCAGGTGCCGAACCCGCCGAACCCGGACGGGCCGCGGCGGGGACCCAGGGCGTGCTGCAGGTCCGACGACGCGAACGCGGGCGGCGCCGTCCCGTCGACCGCGAAGCGGTACAGCGCGGTCCGGTAGATGCCGGTCAGCGCCGAGAGGCCGAGCGCCACCACGACGATCCACGCCACACCGATCGCGGCGGTCACGATGACCAGCGCGGTCGCGCCCGTCGCCGCGCCGATGCCGATGAGGGCGAGGCCGGGCAGCATGGCCACCAGCCCGAAGAGGCCGAAGCCGATCTGGGCCGAGAGGTTCTCGCCCCAGGTGCCGCGCAGCAGGTGACCCGAGCGCTTCAACGCGTTGATGGGGCCGAGGTCCTCGAGCATGATGATCGGGACGGTCAGGAAGGTCAGCACGGCCCACGCGGTGCCGAGGAGCGAGGCGATGATCTGGCCGATGAACCGCTGGCTCTCGAGCGCCTGGATCACCATCGAGACACTGGCCTGCACCAACGCCCAGGGCAGGAGGCGGTGCAGCCGCTCGTTCGCGGCGGCGAAGCACGACCCGAGCTCGGCGTGACGGCCTTCGAGCGCCTCGTTCGCACCGTGGACCAGCGCGGCGAGGAAGTAGGTCGAGACGAACGCCAGCGCGACGTACCCCGCGACGACGAACACGTAGCCGATGCCCTTCATCCCGCCGTTGGTGCCGCTGTTGACCCCCGTCGCGGCGATCAGCCCGGCGAACACGCCGACGACCAGCAGGCCCGCGAGCGCGGACAGGAGGGGGAAGACCGCGAGGCTCGTGTCGGATCGCAGCACCGACCACGACACCTTGGCGAGCTCCCACGAGTTCTTGATGCGCTGCATGGCGCCGAGCATAGAACGGCGGCTCGGACGCGGACGCGCGGTCCACGCCCGCGCGTCGGCGCGTGACCGGCGCGGCGGCGGGCGGCGTCGCGGCCGTGCTCGACGCGCTCGGCGGCGACCCGGCGTCGGCTCGGGTGATGCGCGCGCCGGGGCGGGTGAACCTGATCGGCGACCACACCGACTACTCGGGCGGCCTGTGCCTCCCGATCGCGATCGACCGGGCCTGCCTCGTCGCCGCCCGCGCCGTCGACGGGCCCGGGGTACGGGCGCGCTCCCTCGACCTGGACGGGACCGTGGCGTGGTCGGGTGCGACACCGCCACCCGCCGCGGTCGAGCCCGCCTGGGGGCGCTTCGTCGCCGCCGCCGCGGCCCTCATGGCCCCAGACGTCGGGGTCGAGCTCGTCGTCTCGTCGGACGTGCCCCCCGGTGCCGGGTTGGCGTCGAGCGCCGCGCTATGCACCGCGCTCGTCCTCGCGCTCGCGCCGGCGCCGCCCACGGGCCGGGCGCTCGCCAAGGCCGCCCGGGACGTGGAGGTGCGAGCCACCCGTGTCCCCGTCGGTCTCATGGACCAGCTCGCGTCCGTCTTCGGTCGCGTCGACGCCGCGCTGCGCATCGACTGCCGCAGCGGCGCGGTCGAGCCCGTGCCGCTCCCGTCCGGGCTCGCCGTGGCGGCCGTGCACAGCGGCCTGCCCCGCACCCTGGCCGGCAGTGAGTACGCGGCGCGGCGCGCCGGGTGCGAGGCCGCGGCGCGGCGGCTCGGCCTCGCGTCGTTGCGCGACGCCCGGCCCGACCAGGTGGCCGACGACCCGCTGGCCCGCCACGTCGTCTCGGAGAACGACCGTGTCCGGCGCGCCGTGGCCGCGTTGCGCGCCGGCGACACCGTCACGCTCGGGGCGCTGCTCGCCGCCAGCCAGGCGAGCCTGCGCGACGACTTCCGGGTCTCGACCCCGGAGCTCGACGCCCTCGTCGAGGCGCTCCTGGCGGCGGGGGCGATCGGCGCGCGGCTCACCGGCGCGGGCTTCGGGGGCTGCGTCGTCGCGCTCACCCACGTCGAGGACCAGTCGACGATCCTCGCCCGGGCCGTCGAGCGCTACCAGGCACGCACCGGCCGCCACGCGGAGGCGTTCCCGGTCCGCGCCGCGGCCGGCGCCGGGCCCGCCGTCGGCTGACTACAGCTGGTCGAGGAGGCGGTTCTTGCGGCCCTCGAACTCGGCGACGCTGATGTGTCCCTCGTCGCGGAGCCGGGCGAGCTGCTCGATCTTCGCCGCGACGTCGGAGCCCGCGGATCCGGACCCGCCGCGCCGCTGCAGCGCCCGCGCGACCGCGTCACCGATCGCGTCCGCCCCCGCTTCCGCGCCGCGGTGGGCGACACCCTCCATCTGCGCGTAGATCTCGTTCTGCACGTCGTCGGGCTGTCGCACGTTGTCGAAGTGCGTGTCGCCCTCCTCCCCCGCCGACTCGATGTCGAGATCACCGGCGCCGATCAGGCGCTCCCAGATCCCCTGGTGGTAGTTGATGTTCGTGATCCGCTCGAGCGGGATCTCCACCCCGTGGCGGGCGAGCACCCCGGTGCGGTACAGGACGCGCTGGTCGGTGACCACGAAGTAGGTCACGAGCCACCGCAGGTACTGGTTGGCGAGCCAGAGGGCCCACACGAGGACGAGCAGCCCGACCGGCCAGCGCACGACGTCGCGGACGTCGGCGGACGGGATGCTCAGCGTGCCGATCACGACGGCGAGCAGCGGGACCCCCGTCAGGATGTGACGCGAGAAGTACCACCAGTGGGGGCGCAGGTCGAGCACGACGGTCTCGTCGTCGTAGACGAGATGCCGGGGGAACCCCATGGCGGGAGGCTACGCGGGGCCCAGCACCCGATCGAGGTAGGCGTTCGAGAAGCAGCCGTCGGGGTCGAGCTTGCGTCGCACCGCCTGGAAGCGGTCCCACTCCGGGTAGCGGGACGCGAGCGTCGCGGCCGTCTGGAAGTGCAGCTTGCCCCAGTGCGGTCGACCGTCGAGGCGGTCCATGACCTCCTCGACGCCCCGGAAGTACTCCTCGTAGGGGACGCCGCGCGCCATGTGGACCGCGACGTAGCAGTTGTCGCGACCGTACGCGGTGCTGAGCGGGATGTCGTCCGCCGCGGTGAAGCGCACCTCGATCGGGAAGCTCACCCGCAGCCCGGCACGGTCGATGAGGTCACGCACCCCGTGCACCGCGTCGAGCGCCCGGGCCCGCGGGACGCAGTACTCCATCTCCGCGAAGCGCACGAGCCGCGTCGCGACGAGGATCCGGTCGCTGCGCTCGACGAGCTCGGTCGTCCCCGCGCCGCTCGCCACCACCTGGTTGAGGCGCGGGACCAGGCTCGGCCGGAGCCGTCCGGCGGCGACGACCGCGCCGAAGAAGTAGTTCGGGTACAGGACCTCGGCTCGCCACCGCTTGTACGCGCTCTTGACCTTCGGCGCCTCGTCGGTGCGGTTGTTCTCGATGGTCGCGCACTGGTCGGTGTGGGGCAGCCAGTAGAACTCGAAGTGCTCGTTCGAGTCGACGTACCGGTCGAGGTCGGCGAGCACCTCGTCGACCGGGTGGGGTGCCTCGACGTGGTGCAGCGTGAACGCGGGCACGCACTGGAGCGTCACCTCGGTGACGACGCCGAGCGCGCCGAGGCCGACACGGGCGACGTGGAACACCTCGGGCTCCTCGTCGGCGGAGCAGCGCAGCTGCTCCCCGTCGGCGGTGACCATCTGCAGCCCGCGCACGAACGTCGCGAGGCCCCCGAAGCGGGCGCCGGTGCCGTGGGTGGCCGTGGCGATGGCGCCGGCGAAGCTCTGCCGGTCGATGTCGCCGAGGTTGGGCAGTGCCAGACCCCGGAGCGGCCAGCTCCTCGTTGAGCCGCTGGATGGTCATGCCGGCCTCGACGGTCACGCGGCGTGTCGCCTCGTCGACGCTCACCACCCGGTTCAGCGCGTCGAGGGTCAGCATCCGCCCGTCGGTGCAGGCGATGTCGGTGAAGGAGTGGCCGCTGCCCACCACCTTGACCGTCTGGCCCGCCGCACGGGCCCGCCGGATCGCCTCGCGGACCTCGAGCTCGCTCGCCGGGGTCTCGACCGCGGCGGGTTCGCAGCGCTGCGTCCGTCCCCAGTTGCGCCAGGCGTGTCCGTCGCGCATCGCCACGATCGTAGACGGGCCCCGCGGCGGGGCCACCGGTCGCGCGGGCGCGCCGGTCGGTGGCGCGCCCGGTCCGCGTCGCGGGTCAGGCCCACCCGAGCTCGTGCAGCCGCGCGTCGCTGAGCCCGAAGTAGTGGCCGATCTCGTGCAGCACCGTCGTGCGCACCTGCTCGGCGAGGTCACGCTCGTCGGTCGCCCGCGCCGAGAGCGGCCCCTGGAAGATCGTGATCCGGTCGGGGAGGACGCCGGCGTACCCGATGACGTCGCGGTGGGTGAGCGGCACGCCCTCGTACAAGCCGAGGAGCGTCCCGGGGCGTCCCGCGAGCTGCGCCGGGGTGGGCCACTCGGCGACCACGACCGCGACGTTCTCGATCGCGGACGCGAGCTCGGGCGGGATCGCGTCGAGCGCGTCCGCGACCAGCTCCTCGAAGCGCTCGGACGTGACGTGCACCATGGTTCAAACACGCGGTGACACCGCGCAGGCGAAACGGTAACGCTTTCGCAAAAAGTCTCTTGACCCGGGTGCGCGCCGGGCGTACCGTCCCCTCTGCCGACGCCACGACGGCACGGGACCGAACGGTCACCGGAGCGATCCGGGGGCCGGCGCGGAAGACGGGTCGACGAGGCGACGGTCGGTGAAGGGTGTCGGGGTTCGCCTCGGGATCCGGAGCCGGGGTCGGGACCGAGTCCTCGGGCCGGTGGTGTTCCAGCCGGGTCGGGGCCGCGAGCACGACCCCCGCGAGGGGGTACGGCAAGCACGAGGGCCGATCCGAGGAACAGGGAGGGCCCCGAGGAGTCCGGAGCGCTTCGGCGTGATGGCTACTCGGGGCCTTCCGCATCTCCGGGCTGATTCGACGCGCGGTCGCCTCTCCGATCTCGCCCAGGTGACCCGCACCGCCTGTCCGGCCGGAACGGCGAGCGCCTCGTTCGCGGCATCGCCTCGGGACGCCGCCGCCGGCCTGTGACGCGCGCCTGTGGCGGCGAGGAGCACGACCGGAGGTGGCCGCGACCCACGCGGGCCGCGGCTGCACCGGTCCGTTCCCCGGGGGGCATCTGGCCCGAGGTCGACGCGGCGATCGGACAGGGACCCTCGCGTGTCATCGAAACTTCGGAGACGGGCACGTCGCCGGAGCTCGACCATTGATCGCGCACGCGTGGCGAGGGGTGAGCAGCACACGGCCGCGCGGCACGCTCGAGTGGCCTCACGCATTGGATGGCGGCCTGCCATAGGCTCGCCAGCCTCACCCAGTCGAACCGCGCCGGTTGGCCTGGACCCTTGGCGGGCCCCATGAGCAGCGTTGCCCTTGAAGGTGTGACGAAGCGGTTCGGTGACGTCATCGCCGTCGACGATTTCACGCTGACGGTCGACGATCGCGAGTTCCTCGTCCTGCTCGGTCCCTCCGGCTGCGGCAAGAGCACGGTGCTTCGGATGATCGCCGGTCTCGATGAGCCGACGAGCGGACTGGTGCGATCGGGGGCCGGATCGTGAACGACGGCGAGCCCGAAGGAGCGGGACGTCGCGATGGTCTTCCAGAACTACGCGCTGTACCCGCAGATGACGGTGCGACGCAATATCGAGTATCCGCTGAAGAACCGCGCACGTCCCGACGTGATGAGCGGCATCGGCTGGTGGCGTCCGTCGCCGAGAGTCTCGGCCTGCACGGAGCTACTCGACCGGAAGCCCGGCCGAACTATCAGGCGGCCAGCGTCAGCGGGTCGCGCTCGCGCGTGCCATCGTGCGGCGGCCTGCCGCGTTTCTCATGGACGAGCCGCTGTCGAACCTCGACGCCAAGCTTCGGGTGCAAACCCGGGCTGAGCTGATCGAACTGCAGGATCGACTGGCAGGCAACGGTCATCTACGTGACGCACGACCAAGTCGAGGCGATGACGATGGGCCATCGAATCGCGGTCATGACCGCCGGACGGTCTGCAAGCAGGTCGGCCCACCGCAGGACGTGTACGAGCGTCCGGCGAACGTCTTCGTCGGTGGATTCATCGGCACCCCGCCAATGAACATGATCGCGGGCACGATCAAGGCCGACGGTCGCGACCTCGTACTCGCGCTGCCTCACACATCATTGACGATCCCTCCCTCGCTGGCGCATGCCATAGCGGCACAGGGACTCGAGCGAATCATTCTCGGCGTCCGCCCCGAGCACCTCACGCTGTCATCGACCGGAGCCATCCCGGCCGTCGTCGCGGTCGTCGAGTCGCTCGGCCACGAACGCCAGGTCGTGTGTCGACTCGAGACCGACGGCGGGGACGAGCTGATCGTCGCCCGTCAGTCATCGGAGCTCCCCTCACCCCGTCTCGGTGATCACGTCCAGCTCGCGGCGAGGCCTGAGCGCCTGCACGCCTTCGACCCCGCGAGCGGGACGCGCTTGGAACCAGCTCGATGAGCCAAGAAACCCCCGCTGTCGAGAACCCAGGATCGACGGAGCACGAACTGCGCGTACGGCTGGCGGGGCGGCGACGTCGGCGCCAACGCGAGGCCATGTTCGCGTATGGGCTCCTCGCTCCCTCGTTTGTCATCTTCGCGGTCTTCGTCTTCTACCCCTTCATACGGAACTTCTACCTGGGCTTCTTTCGAACACCGCCCTTCCCCGGATTGCCGAAGACCTTCGTCGGACTGAACCAGTACCGGCAGGTCCTGACCTCGTCGTACTTCCTCAACAGCCTGAAGACGACCTTCCTCTTCCTGCTCTACACCGTGCCGACCGGCATCGTGCTCGGGCTCGCGTTGGCGATCCTCGCCCACCAGAAGCTCCGCGGAATTCGGCGCCTACCGGACGATCTTCTCGTCAACCGTCGCCACCTCGGTCGCTGCCGCGTCGGTCATCTTCTTCACCCTGTTGAACCCCCAGGTTGGGCTGTTCACCTATCTGCTCGGCCGCCAGGGCGGCCTCTCCGTCCTGCAAGACCCCAGCACGGCCCTCATCGCCGTGTCGGTCACGACGATCTGGCAGAACCTCGGCCTGTCGTTCATCCTGATGAGCGCCGGACTCCAGGCGATCCCCGACGAACTCTACGAAGCAGCACGCGTCGACGGCGCCAGCGCCTGGTCACGCTTTCGGAACGTGACCGTGCCCATGCTGTCGCCGACGATCTTCTTCGCGAGCGTGATGGGCGGCATTCTCGCCTTCTCGGCGTTCGGTCAGATCGACATCCTCACCGAGGGCGGGCCCCTGAACAAGACGAACGTGCTCGTGTACGCGATCTACCAGGAGGTCTTCAAGAACAGCAACGAGGGTGCGGCCGCCGTCTTCGCTGTCGCACTGTTCTTCGTGGTCTTCCTCTTGACCTTGGCCCAGATCCGCCTGCTCGAACGGCGCGTCACCTATGCCCGCTGAGACCAGGGAGCTTCGAACGCCACCGCGCGTCGAGCCGGACACCAGTGATCAGGTCCGCCACGCCGCCAAGATGGCGGCGCGGTACGCGGGCTTGACCGTGCTGGCCATGATCGTCTTGTTCCCGCTCTACATCACGGTCGTGAACTCACTGCTGCGACCGGACCAGATCGTGGCACGGCCGCCGTCGCTGTTCCCGACCCAGTTCCAGTGGCACACCTATGTCGACGCCTGGAACGAAGGACACCTGGGACGCTATCTGCTCAACAGCTTCATCGTGACCGGGCTCATCGTCACCGGTGAGGTTGTCACCGGCGTCCTCGCCGCGTACGTGTTTGCCTTCCTCGACTTTCCGTTCAAGCGCACCCTGTTCGTGTTGTTCCTCGCCACGATGATGATCCCGCTCGAGGTCGTCTTCTTCACGAATTACCGGACGGTGCAGAGCCTGGGCCTCTACAACAGCTATGCCGGTCTGACCGTCCCGTTCCTGGCCACCGGGTTCGGTGCGTTCCTGATTCGCCAGGCGTTCCTCACAACCCCCCAGGAGCTGCGGGACGCCTCCGCGCTCGACGGGTCCGGGCACTTCCGGTTCCTCTGGAATGTCGCCATCCCGATGGCCCGGCCAGCCATCGCGGCCCTGGCCGTCTTCTCGTTCCTGACGGCCTGGGGCCAGTACCTCTGGCCACTCATCGTGACCAAAGATGACCGGTTCCGGACCGTGCAAGTCGGCCTCCGCCAGCTCCGGGGCACGAGCATCGACCAGATCAACGTGACGTTCGCCGGCGTCGTCCTGGCGTCGATTCCGTTGTTGGTCCTGCTCCTCGTGTTCCAGAAGCAGCTGGTCCGAGGCCTGACCGCGGGCGCCGTCAAAGGCTGACGGTCGCGACAAGGGCCCTTGTGCCCTGGTGCAGGAATTCCGTCGTCCGTAACCTGCCAAGCGTCGGGAAGCCGTCTGGAGGTGGAGCAATGGGGGCACATCGAGGACACCGAGCCGCGGTGCTCGCAGCGAGCGTCATCGTCACGCTCGGGGTGCTCACGCCGATCGGGCCGTCGGCCGGGGCCGCGTCCACGGTGAACCCCGCGGACTGCCCAGTCAACGCGCTCAAGCCCGGCAAGCCCATCCAGATCACGTTCTGGCATCAGATGCAGGGGCAGAACGAGGTCGTCCTCCAGCAGCTGATCGCGAAGTTCGAGGCCGAGAACCCCAACATCAAGGTCAAGCTCGTCAACCAGGTCAACTACGAGGACCTCTTCACGAAGTACAAGGCCGCGCTGGGTACGAGCGACGTCCCCGACATCGGGCAGTTCGAGGACACGACGCCGCAGCAACTCATCGACACGAAGAGCACGATCCCGATCGCCGACTGCATCAAGGCAGACCATTACAGCCTCGCTGACTACTTCAACCGGCCCATCGCCTTCTACACGGTGGGGGGCGTGCTGCGATCGATGCCGTGGAACGTCTCCAACATCGTCATGATGTTCAACCGCAAAGCGATCGTCGCCGCGGGACTCGATCCGAACAACATGCCCACCACACTGAGCGGCCTCCGAGCGGCGTCGGAGCAGATCGTCGCTCGTCACATCGCACCGCACGGCATGGCCCTCGCGGTGATCCCGTATATCAACGAGTACCTCTTCGCCAAGTCCGGTGTGCAATATGTGAACAACTCCAATGGTCGGGTGGCGCGCGCGACGAAGGCCGTCTTCGACACCCAAGCCGGTAGGCAGATCTGGACCTGGTGGGACGACATGGTCAAGTCCGGCCTGGCGATCAACACTGGCGACCAGCAAGGTGGCATCGATCACCTCCTCGCCCTGGGCAACGGAACCGCGGCGATCACGATCGAGTCGTCGGGAGGTGTGGGGCGAATTTACGACGTGCTGAACAGCGGACAGTTCCCCAACGTCGACTTCGATCTCGCCCCGCTTCCCGCCCTGAATCCCGGTGGTGGTGTGCCGGTCGGCGATGGCTCGCTCTGGATTCCCAAGACGTCTCCTGAGCGTGAAGCCGTGGCCTGGCAACTCGTGAAGTTCCTCGATGATCCCGCTTCGATGGCGGGCCTCGTGGTCGGCAGCTCCGGTGGCTACATCCCAATCCGCCGGTCCGCGGCCAGCGATCCTTCGGTTCAAGCCCTGTACGCCACGCGGCCGTTCCTCCGGGTGCCGTACGACCAGCTCCAGAACGGGCCGATCAACACAACGTCGTCGGGCTCCGTCATCGGCGACTACCAAGGGGTGCGAGACGCCGTCCGCGATGGGCTCGATCGCATGCTGACGCAGGGCCAGAGCCCAGCGGCCGCCCTGGCCGAGGCACAACGGGACGCGACGGCTGCAATCGAGTCCTACAACGGTCGCGTCGGCGCCGGCTAGCTCGAGCTCGCCGGAGCGGTCCTCCGGTCCAGGCCGGTGACGAGCACGTGTGCGCTATGCGGCGGCACGTCCATGGAGTCCGTCGCCCGCTCACCCGTCCAAACCTCCTGCGCACCGATGAACCGGACGGGCACCGGGCAGCGCACGGGCTCGTTGTCCCAGTTGAACGTGGCGAGCACGGCCGCCGTGCCGCGTTCGGCGATCCAGGACCGGGCTCCGGAGGGTCCTTGCGCGAACGTGTGTTCGGGCACCGTGACCGGGTCCGGTCGCTCGAAGAGGTCCAGCGGTCGGAACGTTCCCCGTCCGATCCGATCGATGAGGTCGAGCAGCGCCGGCGCTTCGAGCACCGTCCGCTCGCGGGGACGGAGCAGTGCGAGCTCGTCGGCCAGGAGGAACGGGCCACCGCAGAGCGCGACCATCGTCGCCAGGGAGCGTGATTCCTCCGTCCGATAGCCGGCCGGGTCGATACCGTCGCTTCCCCACGCCATGACCACGTCGGGGTCGACGTCATACCAACGTCCGGCCTGGGCCCAGCGGGCGGCCACGTTGCGGGCTTGCGCCCGCACACCCGCAAAGCCCGTCCAGTCCTCGTCGAGCGGGTGACCGAGCATCTGATGCGCTCGGGGCATCGCCAGGTCGTGCCCCACACGGTTGGCGTGGCAGAGGCCCACGGCGGGCAGGGTTGGCATCCCGCACCCCAGCACGTAGATGTCATCGCCGAGTCCATCGATGAGCGCGGCGCAGGCCACCTCGGAGCGCTTCGATGCCGGTGCATCCCCGATCATGACGCGCGGCCTCGAGCGCGGCGAGGTAGCAGAAGTCCACCTTGACCATCTCGAAGCCCCAGTCGTGGATCTGGGTGCCGAGGTCGCGCACCCAGCTGCGGGCGCCGGGATGCGACGCGTCGAGCGCCCAGCTGCCGCTGCGACGGTCGACGACGGGCCCCGCGCTGGCCGCCTGCAGACACCAGTCCGGATGGTCGGACCCGACGCCGGGCGCGTTCGGCTGCACGCGGAACGGGGCGATCCACAGTCCGGGGCGGCACCTGAGGGAGCGCAACGTGCCGGCGAGCTCGCCGAGGTCGGCAGGAAACCGCTCGTTGGGCCACCACGCGCCGTAGGCCTCTTGCCAGCCGTCGTCGACTTGGATCACGTTGAAGTCGCGTCCGCCTGTCGTAGCGCGCCCGGAGCACGGTGGCGTTGGCGACCACCTGCTCAGCTGAGACGGTCAGCCCGTACTGGTACCAGCTCTCCCAGCCGTGCATCGGGGGCCCGGACCACGCGCGGGCGCCCATCTCCGCGCCCGCGAGCGTCGACAGGGTCTCGACTGCTTCGAAGGGATCGGTCGCGGCAACGAGCGCCACCGAGACGGCGCGGAGTGCCTCGCCAGCGTCGACGGGGAGGCCGAGCGGCGGCGTGTCACCGATCCGGTAGCCCCAGGTCCCGGGTGCCGCGGTGAGGGACGGTGAGGCGCCACAGTCGACGCGCACCCCGGTGCCGTCTGCGCTGATCTGTGTGCAGAGGCGCCGTGCGTCGATCGCCTGCAGGGCGAGGGTCTGGCCGTCGGCGGCGACGAGGGCCGTGCCCCAGCACGACGAGCCCGGCTCCGGGCCGCGCACGCCGCTGTACCCCCACGAGTCGTACCCCTCCACGAGGCGGCGGCTGTACGCCAGACTGGTGCTGCCGAGCAGCGGGGTGACGCGATCGACCACGGCCGCGTGCCCGGCTGAGACCTCGGCCTCGACGATTGCCACGGGCCCCTCGGCATCGATGCGCACCGTGACGGTCAGCCCCGAATCCGAGTGCCACCGCGCCGCCGCGCCGCCTGCCCCATCTCGGTCGACGTGCCAGATGCCCGCGGACCCGCTGCCATCTTCGGTTCCGTCGACGGTCGCGAACGAACGACAGGGTCCCAACGTGATGCCGGTTCGCGGCCAGCGCAGCGTCCACGTGTCTGGTGCGCAGACGACCTCGACCGTGCTATTCCCGACCGTCGGGCTCACGAGTCGGCGCGCCGAAACCCGTCCGCCTCGGCGGCGCCGGGATCGACATAGCAACGTTCGGCACTGGTGCGCTCGTAACCGGGGTCGCCGAGCACGAAGAACACGTGGTCGGCCAGCGTGGCCTTGACCGGGTGACTCGCCGGACAGTCGGCGCCGACCGGTTCGACCCAGCTGGCCGCGATGGACGAGGTCTCGGGACCGCCGGGCGGGACGATCTGGGACGGTATGTGGACCTGAGCAGGTCGCTCACTGGAGCGCCTCGCCCGTCCGCCCCCGATCTGGGCGCCGGTCCGTCGCGACCTCTCCCAGCACCAGAGGAGGTACCCGGCCACGGCCACGAACGCCACCTTCGCCGTCCGAGCCAAGAACCGAGCCATGGATCCCTCCCGGGCCACTGGAGCGCCCGTGGCGAGACCAGGGTCGCCCGCACCGCCGTGGGCGGCGCCCATTGTCACAGCCCGTCGGTACGGTCGCTGGGTGGACGCCGACGCCCTACTCGTCGGGCTCGACGAGCAGCAGCGCCGCGCCGTGGTCACCGACGCGGCGCCGTTGGCCGTGCTCGCCGGGGCCGGTGCGGGCAAGACCCGGGTCCTGACCCGCCGGATCGCGTGGCGGGCCGCGACCGAGCGCCTCGACCCGGCGCACGTGCTCGCCGTCACCTTCACCCGCCGGGCCGCGGGCGAGCTGCGCGACCGGCTCGAGCGCCTGGCGGTGCGGCCCCGCGTCACCGCGGGCACCCTCCACGCGCTGTGCCTGGCGCAGCTGCGGGCCCGGGCGACTGACCAGGGCCGCGATGTCCCCGATCCTGCTCGAGCGCAAGGCGCGCCTGCTGGTGCCGCTCGTCACGGCGCGGGGTGCCGAGGCGCGCGTCGCCGCGTCGGAGCTGGCAGGCGAGATCGAGTGGGCGAAGGCCCGGCTCGTCGCCGCCGGACGGGTACGAGGCGGCGGTCAGCCTCGCCGGGCGGCAGCCGGCCCGTCCCGCCGCGCAGGTCGCGGCCGTGTACGCCCGCTACGAGCGGGAGAAGCGCCGGCGTGGCCTCGTCGACTTCGACGACCTGCTGTGGTCCTGCGCCGACGCGTTGGAGCACGACGACGGGTTCGCGGCCGCGCAGCGCTGGCGGTTCCGCCACCTGTTCGTCGACGAGTTCCAGGACATCAGCCCGGCGCAGCTGCGGGTGCTGCGGGCGTGGCTCGGCGACCGGTGCCGACCTGTGCGTCGTCGGGGACGCCGACCAGGCCATCTACGGGTTCGGTGGCGGCGACCCGGCGTACCTGCGGTCGTTCCGCACGCACTTCCCCGGCGCGGTGGTCGTGTCGCTCGACCGGAACTACCGCTCGACGCCCGAGGTCGTCGCGGCCGCCGAGGCGGTCCGGCGCGACGGCGGCAGGGCGGGGACGGCGCGGGCCGCGGTGCGCGCCACCGGACCGCGCCCGACCGTCACCGCGTACGCCAGCGACGAGGAGGAGGCCCGCCAGGTCGCGGTGCGCCTGCGCGCCGCGCACGGCCACGACGTGGCCTGGTCGGCGCTGGCCGTGCTGTACCGCACGAACGCGCAGTCGGCGGCGTTCGAGGCCGCGCTCGGCGCCGCGGGGATCCCGTACCGGGTCCGGGGCCCGGGCGCGTTCCTCGGCCGCCCCGAGGTGCGGGCCGCGCTCGACGCGCTCACCGCCGCGGCGCGGGCCGCGCCGCGGCGCGGGTTCCAGGAGCACCTCGTCGACCTCGACGCCATGGCCCGCGAGGCGTCGGGCGTGGCGTCCGAGCGGGGCGGTCACGTCGAGGCGCTCGCCCGCCTCGGCCGCGAGTACCTCGACGCCGAGACCGCCGCCGGCAGCCTCGAGGGCTTCCGCGCCTACCTCGCCGCGGCGTTGCGCGACGACGTGCCCGACGACGGCGACGGCGTCGAGCTGCTCACCTTCCACCGGGCGAAGGGCCTCGAGTTCCACACCGTGTTCGTGACCGGGTTGGAGCGGGGCCTCGTCCCGATCAGCTTCGCCGACAGCCCCGCCGAGCACGCCGAGGAGCGCCGGCTGCTCTACGTCGCGCTGAGCCGGGCCGAGCAGACGCTGCACTGCTCGTGGGCGCGCGCCCGCGCCATCGGGTCGCGGGTGGCGCGGCGCAGCCCGAGCCCGTGGCTTGCCCCGATCGAGGCGGCGGCCGGACCGACGGCGCCGGTGGCCGCCCGACGTCCCGCTCGCGCGCCGCGGGTGGCGATCCGCGGCCCGGTCGACGCCGGCCGTGAGGTGCTGCTCGAGGCGCTCGTCGACTGGCGTCGGCGTCTCGCCCGGGCGTCGGGGGTGCCGGCGTACGTCATTTTCCCGGACGCGACCCTGCACGCCGTCGCGGACACCCGCCCGACGACCCACGACGCGCTGCTCGCCCTCCCCGGCGTCGGACCGGTGAAGGTGCAGCGGCACGGGCCCGCGGTGCTCGAGCTCGTCCGCGCGCACGGCTGAGGGGATGCGTCGGTCCGCGCGACCACGCCGGTAGCGTCGAGCAGGATGCGCCGACGGCTCGGGTGGCTCGTGGCGGCGCTCGTGGTCCTGGCGGTCGTCGCGGCGGTGATCGCCGTGGTCACGGTGCGTCCCAGCCTCAGCGACGCGCGGGACCGGGTCGACCGGGCCTTCACCCCGCTGCAAGCGCCCCTCGACGCCCGCTACCAGGCGCTGACCCGGGTCGAGGTCGCGCTCGACACGGGCGGGGCCGCGACCCGCACCGTGACCCGCGACCTGACGGCGGCGCTGCACCAGTGGCAGCAGGTGGCGCACGCCGACGACCCGGCCGCCGAGGTGCCGGCCGCGAACCAGCTCGAGGGCGTCGCGCAGCGGGTGAAGGCGAACCTCCTGGCCTCACCCCGGCTGCAGGCCATCCAGTCCCTCCCGGGCGCGCTCGGCGCCTTCGACCAGGCGATCGTGAACCCGCCCGGGGTCAGGGCCTTCAACCAGGCGGTCAACGCCTACCAGCACAAGCGGACCGGGACGATCCGTCGGCTCGTCGCCGACACGTTCGGGTTCAGCGCGGGGCCGAGCTCGAGCTGTCGTAGTCAACGCGCCGCGCCGATGACCCCTTCGTTGGCGCGCTCGATGCGGGCCACCTCACCGACCGGTGCGACGCGTCGGAACAGGCGCAGCGTCGCGTCCCAGTCGGCGAGCATGCCGCCGGCCGCGGTCGAGCCGGTGAGCTCGCGGTGGCGCTCGATGAGCTCGAGCAGCCGGTCGGCGGCGTCGTCGTCGAGCCGCCCGGCTTCGACGAGCTGCGGGTTGAGGCGGCCGGCGAGGAGATGCGCCGGGTCGTAGACGAACGCCTCGCCGCCGGTCATGCCGGCGCCGATGTTGTAGCCGAACGACCCGAGGATCACGACCGAGCCGCCCGTCATGTACTCGCAGGCATGGTCGCCGACGCCCTCGACGACCGCGGTCGCGCCGCTGTTGCGCACGCAGAACCGCTCCCCGACCCGCCCGGCGACGAAGAGCTGGCCGCCGGTCGCGCCGTAGAGGACGGTGTTGCCGGCGAGCACGGGGTCGCCGGCGTCGTCGGGCGGGGGTCGCAGCACGACCCGGCCGCCGCCCATGCCCTTCGCCACGTAGTCCTGGGCCTCCCCGACGAGCTCGAGGGTGACGCCGGCGGCGAGGAACGCGCCGAAGCTCTGCCCGGCCGCGCCGGTGAACCGGGCGTGCACCGTCCCGGGCGGCAGGGCCTGCCCGAACTCGAGGCCGATGGCGCCGCCGAGCGACGCACCGATGGTCCGGTCGGCGTTCGTGATCTCGTAGTCGAGCGTCGCCGCCTCACCCGACCACACGGGCTGGAACGCGTCCTCGAGCAGCCGGGCGTCGAGCTCGGAGCGGGGCCGCTGCACCGGGGTGTGGGCGACGAAGCGGCGCGGCGCGTCCGGGTCGCTGGGGGGGACGAGCAGCGGCGTGAGGTCGATCGCGTCGGCGCGGGGGTCGCCGACCGGACGTTGCCGGAGGCACTCCACCCGGCCGATGGCGTCGTCGAGGCGGCGCAGCCCGAGCGCCGCGAGGTGCCCGCGCACCTCCTCGGCGACGAAGAGCATGTAGCTCGCGACGCCCTCGGGGGTGCCGGCGAACTTGGCGCGCAGCCCGGGCCGCTGCGTCGCGATCCCGGTCGGGCAGGTGTCGCGGTGACAGGCCCGCACCATGATGCAGCCCTCGGCGAGCATGGCGACGGTCCCGAACGAGTACTCGTCGGCGCCGAGCAGCGCGGCCATGACGACGTCGCGGCCGGTGTGGAACCCGCCGTCGACCCGCACCCGCACCCGGTCCCGCAGTGAGTTCTCGATGAGGCGCTGGCGGGTCTCGGCCAGCCCGAGCTCCCAGGGGAGCCCGGCGTTCTTGATCGAGGAGAGCGGCGACGCGCCGGTGCCGCCGTTGCACCCCGAGATGTGCACCACCTCGGCGAGGGCCTTCACGACGCCGGCGGCGATCGTGCCGACGTTGTCCTCGGCGACGAGCTTCACCGACACGTCCGCGTTCGGGTTGACCTGCTTGAGGTCGTAGATGAGCTGGGCGAGGTCCTCGATCGAGTAGATGTCGTGGTGCGGTGGCGGGGAGATGAGCCCGACCCCCGGCTGGGTGAAGCGCAGCCGGGCGATCTCCGCGCTGACTTTGTAGCCGGGGAGCTGGCCGCCCTCGCCGGGCTTCGAGCCCTGCGCGATCTTGATGTTCAGCTCGTCAGCGAACGCGCAGTACTCGGGCGTCACGCCGAAGCGGCCGGACGCGATCTGTTTGATGCGCGAGTTGCGGTCCCGGGCGCTGCCGCGTGTGCGGTAACGGGCCGGGTCCTCGCCGCCCTCGCCGCAGTTGCTCTTGCCGCCGAGCATGTTCATCGCGATCGCGAGCGTCTCGTGGGCCTCGGCCGACAGCGCCCCGTGCGACATGGCGCCGGTCGAGAACCGTCGGGTGATCGCCTCGACGGGCTCCACCTCGCTGAGCGGCACCGGCGGTCCCGCCGGGACGAGCTCGAGGAGGTCGTGCAGCTCGGTGATCGGCCGGCTCTCGACGATCTCGCGGTACCGGTCGTAGAGGTCGGTGCGGCCGTCGCGCACCGCCCGGTTCAGCAGGTGCGCGGCTTGCCGGTCGACGGGGGACGCGTCGGGCACGAGGTCGGGCAGCGGCAGCTGCCCGCTGTCGTCGCGCATCTCCGGGTCGAGGACGATGACGCGACCCTGGTCCTCGGTCGGGGCGGCGGGCATGTTCGCGAAGCGGGCGTCGGGCGCGGCCTTCGCCGGACGCGCGGGCGCGTCGTCATCCTCGTCGGTGGCGTCGACGACGAGGCCGATCGAGGCGTGCAGCGCCTTGATGACCGGGTCGGGGTTGTTGGCGTGGTACTCCCCGCCGCGCTTGCGGAACCGGACGAACCCGGGCTGGTCGAGCGTCGGCCGCTCGGTGTCGAACGCCGCGGCGTGGCGGGCGAGGACGTCCTCGCCGAGCATCGCGAACCCGATCCCGTCGACGGTGGAGGTGGTGTGGGCCAGGCACGTCTCGGTGACCTCGCGGGCGATCCCGACCGCCTCGAAGATCTGGGCGCCGCGGTAGCCGTCGACCGTCGAGATGCCCATCTTCGACATGATCTTCAGGACGCCGTCCTCGACGGCGGCCTGGTAGCGCGCCTGCGCCGCGGCGGCGTCGAGCTCGCCGAGCCGGTCGTCGTCGGCCATCGCCGCGAGGGTCTCGAGCGCGAGGCGGGGGCACACCGAGTCGGCGCCGTAGCTGAGGAGGCAGGCGATCGCGTGGGTGTCGCGGGCGTCGCCGGTGTCGACGACGATCGAGCACGCCTGGCGGAGCCGCTCATCGACGAGGCGCCGGTCGAGCGCGCCGAGGGCGAGCAGCGACGGGATCGGTGCCCGGTCGGCGGCGAGGTCCCGGTCGGAGACGACGAGCACGCCGGCGCCGGCGCGGACGGCGTCGACCCCGGCGGTCACGAGCGCGTCGATCCCCGCGGCGAGGCCGGCTGGTCCCGCGGCGACGGGGAGCGTGGCGTCGAGCCGGGTGGCCGGGAACACGGTGCGGGCCGGGTCGAGCAGCGACCAGACCGCGTCCGGGTACAAGAAGAAGGTGGGGAGCTCGAGGAGCCGGGCCGCCGCGGGGCTCTCGGCGAGCAGCGCCCCACGAGGACCGAGGCAGGTGCGCGTCGACATGACGCGCCGCTCCCGGAGGTGATCGATCGGCGGGTTGCTCACCTGCGCGAACCGCTGCTTCAAGAAGTTGAACACCGGGCGGGCGCGGGTGGCCACCGCCGCGAACGGGGTGTCGTCCCCCATCGAGAAGGTGGGCTCCTTCGCGTCGGTCGCGAGGGGCTGGAGGACCATCGTCACCTCCTCCGCGGTGCAGCCGTGCGCCACCTGCTGGCGGACGAGGTCGCCCCGCTCGGGGGGCATCTGGATCGGGGTGCCCGACGACGCCGGGACGAGCCCGTCGCGGTTCCACTCGCCGTAGGGGTGGCGGGCCGCGAGCCGGCGCTTGATCGTCGTGTCGTCCTGCCACGGCGACGGGTCGTCCGGGTCGAACCACAGCATCTCGCCCGGGCCGAGCCGCCCCCTCCGGATCGTGCCGTGGCCGCGCAGCGACACCGCGCCCGCCTCGGAGCAGCACGCGACGATGCCGTCGTCGGCCTGCTGCCAGCGCAGCGGCCGCAACCCGTTGCGGTCGAGCGCCGCGCCGACGCCGTGCCCGTCGGTGAGGATCAGCCCGGCCGGGCCGTCCCACGGCTCGGTGAGGCAGGCGTGGTACCGGAAGTACTCGCGGACGTCGGGCGCGAGCTCGCGGCTGACCTCCCACGCCTCCGGGACGAGCATCGACACGGCGTGGCGCAGGTCGCGCCCGCCGCGCTCGAGCAGCTCGAGGGTCTCGTCGAGCTTCGCCGAGTCGGAGCCGAACTCGTCCAGGACGGGTCGCAGCCCGTCCTCCGGTCCGAGGCCCGCGTCCTCGGAGCCGAGCACGCCACGGGCGAGCATGTGGTGCTCGTTGCCCTGCAGCGTGTTGATCTCGCCGTTGTGGCACAGCAGCCGGAACGGCTGGGCGCGCTCCCACGCCGGCAGCGTGTTCGTCGAGAAGCGGCTGTGGAACACGACGTGGGGCGCGACGAACGCCGTGTCGCCGAGGTCGGGATAGAAGAGCGCCAGCCGGTCGCTGAGCACGAGCGCCTTGTAGGTGATCGTCCGGAACGAGAAGCTCGCGAAGTAGTGGCGGACCCCCTCGGCCCGGCAGGCGGTCTCGGCGCGTCGGCGGGCGCGGAAGGCGCGCCGCTCGGCGTCGGCGCCGTCCATCCCGTCCGGGTGCAGCAGCAAGCCCTGCGTGAGGGTGGGCAGGTCCGAGAGCGCGTGCGGCCCGAGGTGGGACTCGTCGATGGGGACGTCCCGCCAGCCGGCGAGCTCGAGTCCCTCCGCGGCGCACGCGTCGGCGACCGCGGCCTGCGCCCACCCGACCGCGCGGGTGTCGTCGCGGTCGAAGAACGCGAACGCGACGCCGAGGCGCGCCGCGTCGAGCGGCCGGCCGAGCGCGGTGGCGCCGAGCTCGGCGAAGAAGGCGCGCGGGATGGGCGCCAGGACGCCGGCACCGTCACCCGACACGCCGTCCGCGGCGACCGCGGCGCGGTGGCGCACACAGCCCAGCCCCTGGAGCGCGAGCTCGACGACGCCGCGCGACGTCCCCGCGGCGTCGGCGACGAAGCCGATGCCGCAGCCGTCGAACTCGGGTTGCCGCAGCCGTCGCGCGTGCGCGTCCACGATCTCCTCGTACCGTCAGGTGGGTTCCGCCGCGGGGACACGAGGTCCGGGGAGCGACGCGTCGCCCGCACCCGGAACCGGGTTCGAACTGGGGCGACGCCGATGTCGCGACCCAAATCGTACCGCGCGCCGAGACCCGGTCGGCGGGGAAACCTCGACGTCGGACCGGCCCCGCGTCGGCACCGGACCCGGGGACCCGGGGTCATGCACTAGAACGCGGGACGTGGCAGGGCCCGGTCCTCTCGTCGGGGTGCTCGGCGGCGGCCAGCTCGGCCAGATGCTGGGCCTCGCCGGGCTGCCCCTCGGGCTGCGGCTTCCGGTTCCTCGACCCGTCGGCGGCGGCGCCCGCCGCGGCGCTGGGCGCGCTGCGGGTGGCGGCGCTCGACGATGCGGGTGCGGCCGCGGCCCTCGCCGACGGCTGCGACGTCGTCACCTACGAGTGGGAGGGGGTGCCGGTCGCGTCGGCGCGCGCCGCCGCGGCGCACGCCCCGGTCCGCCCGGGCGTCGACGCGCTCGGCGTCGCCCAAGACCGCCTGGCCGAGAAGGTGACGCTCACGCGCCTCGGTGTCCCCGTCGCGGCGTCCGTGCCGGTCGACGACGCGGCCGCGCTCCCCGCCGCGTTCGGACCGTGTCGGGCTCCCGGCGGTGCTGAAGACCCGGCGGGGCGGCTACGACGGGAAGGGCCAGCGGGTGCTGCGCTCCGCCGCCGACCTCGACGGCGCGTGGGAGGGGCTCGGGCGGCGTCCCGCTGCTCCTCGAGGCGCTCGTCGCCTTCGAGCGCGAGCTGTCGCTCGTGGCGGTGCGCGGCCTCGACGGCGAGACCGCCTGCTATCCGCTCGTCGAGACCGAGCACGGGGACGGCGTGCTGCGCGTCGTCCGGGCGCCCGCCCCGCGGGTCAGCGCCGCCCGGCAGGCCGAGGCGGAGGCGATCGCCGCCCGGCTGCTCGACGAGCTGGACTACGTCGGGGTGCTCGCCGTCGAGCTGTTCGACCGCGACGGGAGCCTGTTCGCGAACGAGCTCGCCCCGCGGGTGCACAACTCGGGTCACTGGACGATCGAGGGGGCGGTGACGAGCCAGTTCGAGAACCACCTGCCGCGCCATCCTGGGCTGGCCGCTCGGCTCGACCGCGGCGCGGGGGCACAGCGCGATGGTGAACGCCCTCGGCACGCCGCCGGATCCGGCCGCGGTGCTGCGGGTCCCGTCCGCGCACCTGCACGTCTACGGGAAGGCGCCGCGCCCCGGCCGGAAGGTGGGGCACGTCACCGTGACGGCCGACACGGCCGCGGCGCGCGACGACCGGTTGACCGCGCTGCGCCCGATCGTCGACGGGTGGGCGTGACGCCCGGTCAGCGGATGGCGCCGGCCTCGCGGAGCCCGCGGAGCTCGTCGGGCTGGAAGCCCCAGTCGGTGAGCGCCTCGTCGGTGTGCTCGCCCGGTTTCGGTGCGCCGCGCCGCAGCTCGGGCGGCGTGCGGGAGAACCGCGGCGCCGGCGCCGGCTGGAGCACGCCGTCGAACTCCACGACCGTCTGGCGGGCCCGGATGTGGGGATGCTCGGCCGCCTCGCTCATGGTGAGCACGGGCGCGAAGCAGGCGTCGCGCTCCTCGAGCAGCGCGCACCACTCGTCGCGCGGCTTCGAGCGGAACAGCTCGGTGAACCGCTCCCGCAGCGCCGGCCAGCCGGAGCGGTCCATCTGCTTGGGCAGCCCGGCGTCGTCGAGCCCGCAGGCGCTGAGCAGCTCGGCGTAGAACTGCGGCTCGAGGGCGCCGACCGCGATGTAGCCGCCGTCGGCGCACTCATAGGTGTCGTAGAACGGCGCGCCGCTGTCGAGCACGTTCGTGCCGCGGTGGGCCTCGTCGAACGCGCCGAGGGACCGCAGCCCCCACATCATCGCCATGAGCAGCGCGGAGCCGTCGACCATCGCCGCGTCGACGACCTGCCCCTGCCCGGAGTTGCGCGCCTCGATGGTCCCGCACACGATCCCGAAGGCGAGGAGCATCCCCCCGCCGCCGAAGTCGCCGATCAGGTTGAGGGGCGGCGTGGGCTTGTCCCCCGCCCGGCCGAAGTGGGCGAGCGCGCCGGCCAGCGCGATGTAGTCGATGTCGTGCCCCGCGGTGTGCGCCATCGGGCCGTCCTGACCCCAGCCGGTCATCCGGCCGTACACGAGCCGCGGGTTGCGGGCCAGGCACACGTCGGGGCCGACGCCGAGCCGCTCGGTGACCCCGGGTCGGAACCCCTCAAGCAGCGCGTCGGCGGACTCGACGAGGCGCAGCACCGTCTCGACACCGGCCGGGTGCTTCAAGTCGACGCCGACCGACCGGCGGTTGCGGTCCAGGACGGGGACGCCGCCCGGGTCGAAGCCGTGCTCGACCGACTCGACGCGGTGGACGCGCACGACGTCGGCCCCGAGGTCGGCCAGCATCATGGCCGCGAACGGGCCCGGCCCGATCCCGACGAGCTCCACCACCTTCAACGAGGTCAACGGCCCGGCCACGATGCTCCTCCCTGACGTCGGCGTCAGAGACTAGGAGTCCGGGACGGGGTGCGGCACGTCCCGGCTCCGGTTGACCGCCGCCGCGAACCCGGGTTCGATACCCGCATGCGACTGCGCCTGGACCCCGCCGACGAGTACCTGCACCCGCTCGAGGCCGCCACCAACTTCAACGAGAGCATGTACTTCAACTTCTTCGACGCGCACGAGCGGGTCGGCGGCTTCCTGCGGCTCGGCAACCGGGCCAACGAGGGCTACGCCGAGCTGACCACGTGTCTCTACCTCCCCGACGGGCGCGTGGCGTTCACCTACCAGCGGCCCGAGATCTCGACGAACGACGAGTTCAACGCCGGCGGGATGCGCTACGAGGTCATCGAGCCGTTCGAGGCGCTGCGGGTCTCGTACCACGGCAAGATCTGCCTCCTCGACCGGCCGCTCGAGATGGTCGACCCACGACGCGCGTTCACCGAGAACCCGTGGACGCCGTGCGCCGTGGAGCTCGAGTACCGCGGGCTGTCACCGATGCTCGGCGGCGAGCGGGTGCACGACGACGGGTCGGCGGTCGAGGAGGACCCGGCCGAGGCGTTCGCCCGCGGCCACTACGAGCAGCACGTCGGGGCGCGCGGCGTCATGCGGGTCGGCGACGAGGAGTGGGCGATCGACGGGCTCGGGTTGCGCGACCACTCGTGGGGTCCGCGGTTCTGGCAGGCGCCCTGGTGGTACCGGTGGCTGACCGGCAACTTCGGTGAGCGCGACGGGTTCGTGGTGTCGATCGTCACGCGCCGCAACGGCGACCAGATGGTCGGCGGCGTGTGGCTCGAGGACGGGGAGTACCAGCCGCTCGAGCGGGTCACGATCGACACCGACTGGCGCAGCAACGACTACTACCACGAGCACATCCGCGCCGAGGTCGCGACCGCGTCGGCCGAGCACGTCATCGAGGGCCGCGTGCTGTCGCTCATCCCGCTGCGCAACCGGAGGACCAGCCCCGAGGGCGAGCAGCTCCTCACGCGCATCTCCGAGGGGATGACCGAGTGGCAAAGCGACGGGCGGGTCGGGTTCGGCCTCTCCGAGTACCTCGACCAGATCGTGGACGGCCAGCCCGTCGGCGTCGCCGCCTGAGCGAGTCGGGCGACGGGCCGGGCGGCGGGATCGCCGACCCCGGCTCGTAGGCTGCGCGCCGTGGACGAGGCGGCCCTGGCAGCAGCCGTGGCGCGCCACCTCGGCGGCGACGCGACCGTCGAGGGCCTGCGACGCCTCTCCGGCGGCGCCTCCCGGGAGACGTGGGCGTTCGACGCCACCCACGACGGCATGCACCTCGCGCTGGTGCTGCGCCGCGATCCCGCGCCGACCAGCGTCGGGCCCCTCGACCGCTCCACCGAGGCCGACGTGCTGCGCGCCGCGCACGACGCGGGCGTGCGCACCCCGGCGGTCCGGTTCGTGCTCACCCCCGACGACGGGCTCGGCGCCGGGTTCGTCATGGACCGGATCGACGGCGAGACCGTGGCGCGCCGGATCCTGCGCGACGAGGCCTACGCCGCGGCGCGGCCGCGCCTCGCCGCCGAGCTCGGCACGCAGGCCGCGGCGATCCACGCCGTCCCCACCGACGCGCTGCCGCCGCTCCCCACCCTGGGCGCCGCCGAGCAGCTCGACCAGTACCGCGCCGTGCTCGACACCTTCGGGGAGCCGCACCCTGCGTTCGAGCTGGGGCTGCGCCGCCTCGCCCGCGACGCGCCGACCCTCGACGCGCCGCGGCTGGTGCACGGCGACTTCCGCAACGGCAACCTCGTCGTCGGACCCGACGGGCTGCGCGCCGTGCTCGACTGGGAGCTCGCCCACCTCGGCGATCCCGTCGAGGACCTCGGCTGGTGCTGCGTCAAGTCGTGGCGCTTCGGCGTCACCGACCAGCCGGTCGGCGGGTTCGGTGACGTCGCGGCGCTCACCGCCGGCTACGAGGGCGCGGGCGGCGCCCCGCTCGACCCGGCGCGCCTCGGCTGGTGGGAGGCGTTCGGCACCCTGAAGTGGGGGGTGATCTGCGAGGTGCAGGCCCAGACCCACCTCCAAGGGGTGGTCCGGTCCGTCGAGCTCGCCACCCTCGGACGCCGCATCGCCGAGATGGAATGGGACCTCCTCGAGCTCCTCGACCCCGACGGTGCCGCGCCGCCCGAGCCAAGCTCGGAGCCGACGGCCCGTCACGTGTCGTTGCAGGACCGGCCGAGCGCCGCCGAGCTCGCCGCGGCCGTCCGGGAGTTCCTCGAGCGCGACGTCCTCGGCACCGTCGAGGGACGCGTCCAGTTCCACACCCGCGTCGCGGTGAACGCCCTCGGCATGCTCGAGCGCGAGCTGGTCCTCGGCCCCGGCCTCGACGCCTCGGCACGCGACCAGCTGGCTGAATTCCTCGGCTCGGACGGCGACCTGCGCGCCCTCCTCGACGAGCTCGCCTCACGGATCCGACGCGGCACGTTGGACGACGACCCGGCGGCGGTCGCCGTCGCCCGCGATCTGGTCGCCGCCAAGCTCGCCGTGTCGCACCCCCGCTACGCGACGGGGACCCGGTGACCCGCACCGCCGCGCTGACGGGCGTCGCCGCGCTGCTGGCGTTGGGGGGGCCGCTCGCCGCGCCCGTCGCGGCGGGCGCGGGGCGACCCACGGCGACGCCGGTCGCCGTGCCGTGCCCGCACGGCCGGCCGGTCGGCCCCCACGTCGCGTGCACCGGCCCCGTCACGCGCCCCGCCGGCGGCGGCGGCGGGGCGCTGACCATCGTGTTGTCCGTCGTCGTGGGGCTGGCCGTCGCCGCCGTCGCCGCGGTGTTCGTGCGCCAGCGGCTCGCGCTCGACGCGGCCCGTCCCCTCCCCGCACCCCGGCCGAAGCGGCCGTCGTGAGGGTCGCGACGTGGAACGTGAACTCGCTGAAGGCCCGACAGGACCGCGTGGAGGAGTGGCTCGGCTACGCCGACGCCGACGTGGTGTGCCTGCAGGAGACGAAGCTGAGCGACGACGCCTTCCCCCAGCTCGCGTTCGGCGCGTTGGGCTACGAGGCGGTGCACCACGGGCAGGGCCAGTGGAACGGGGTCGCGATCCTGTCGCGGGTCGGGATCACCGACGTGACGAGCGGGTTCGAGGCTGCCGGGCTCACCGACCCCTACGAGGGCGACGCCCGGCTGCTCGCCGCCACCTGCGGCGGCGTGCGGGTCGCGACCGTGTACGTGCCGAACGGCCGCGCGGTGGGCACGGAGTTCTACGACCGCAAGCTCGAGTGGCTCGATCGGCTCCGCGAGTGGGTCAGCGTCACCGCCGACCCCACCGACCCGCTCGTGGTGTGCGGCGACTTCAACGTGGCGCCGGAGGACCGCGACGTGTGGTCCCCCGCGGCGTTCGAGGGGGACACGCACGTGACGGAGCCGGAGCGGGCGGCGGTCGCCGCGCTGGAGGCGTGGGGGCTCGTCGACGCGTTCCGGTCGCTGTACCCGCAGGATCGGCTGTTCTCCTACTGGGACTACCGGCGCGGCGACTTCCACGAGCATCGCGGCATGCGCATCGACCTGGTGCTCGTCACCGACCCGCTCGCCCGCCGGCTGCGGTGGGCGCTCGTCGACCGCAACGCCCGCAAGGGCAAGCTGCCCTCCGACCACGCCCCCGTCGTCGTCGACTTCGCCTGACGCGACCCACCGACGACGCGAGGGTCAGGCGTGTCGCAGCTCGGCCTCGAGGTGGAAGCCGAGGCGCTGGCCGACCGCGGCCATGTCGACCCGGTACCAGAGCCGGTCGCCGCGCCGCTCGTAGACGCGCCGCACCTCGCTGACCGCCTTCGCCGTCGGGGTGGTGACGACGGCGCGCGACGCCAGCTCGACCCGGCCGGCGGTCACGGGGCCGTCGCTCACCTCGGCGACGCCGCTCGGGTGGGCCACGACGAGCTCGGCGCCGCCGGGGGTCGGGCGCAGATAGCCGACCTCGGCGTGCGAGGGCGCGCCGCCGGGCGGGACGTGGGTGCGCTGGGCGTAGCGGAGCACCGGCTTGCCCGGCCAGGCGAACGTGAGCTCTTCGTCGTAGGTGAAGTCGTCGACGGTGGGATAGGCGCCGCGGCCGGTGCCGGTCCAGGTGCCGAGCAGGAACGCCAGGGGGGCCAGCTCGGCGGGCAGGTCGGGGACCTCCACGGGGTCGAGCCTCGCGCTCGGACGCCCGCCGCCCCGCATCGCCACCGGCACCGCAGCCGCGCCGGTCAGCGGGGGGTGCGGCGCATGAACCAGATCGGGAACCCGAGGCGTCGCTCCTCGACGTCGACATCGAAGCCGTGCCGGCGGTAGAAGACGACGTTCTCGGGCTTGTCGGTCTCGAGCCAGCCCAGCTCACCGTCGGCGTCGAGGCGCTCGCAGATCGCGGCGAGCATCGCGGCGCCGACGCCGAGGCCCTGCACGCCGGGCTCCACGCCGACCGGGCCGACGTGGACGTGGCGTTCGTCGGGGTCGTGGTCGCACATCACCGACACGGTGTGGCGGGCCCGGTCGTACCCGACGGCCTCGGCGGGGGACACGGCGGGTGGGTGGCGCAGCTCGGGCGTCGCGGTGGCGCCGATGCAGCCTCCCGGCGCGTTGGCGCCGGCGACGCCGATGACGTGCCCGCCGACCAGCGCGCCGATCATGCCGGGCTCGATGCGGTCCCCGAACGTGTCGTAGCCGATCTGGAGGCGACCGAGCGCGTCGTCGGGGACGGTGTAGGCCATCATCGGGTTGTCGCGCAGTGCCCGGGCCGCGACCCCGCCCGCCGATCGGACCTCGGCCTCGTTGAGTGCCCGCACCTCGACGCCCACCGCGGCGAACCTACTGCTTGGCTTTGATCGCCTCGATGAGTTTCGGCACGACCTTGTGCACGTCGCCGACGACGCCGAGGTCGGCCACCGAGAAGATCGGGGCTTCCCCGTCTTTGTTGATGGCGATGATGTTGTCGGAGCCCTTCATGCCGACGAGGTGCTGGGTGGCACCGGAGATCCCGAGCGCGATGTACACCTTCGGCTTCACGACCTTGCCGGTCTGGCCGACCTGCTTGGCGTAGGGCACCCAGCCGGCGTCGACGATGGCGCGTGACGCTCCCGACGCGCCGTGGAGGAGGGTGGCGAGCGCGTCGACGAGCGGCTCGTACGCCTCGGCGCTGCCCAGCCCGCGGCCGCCGGACACGACGATGGTGGCGTCCTCGAGCTTCGGGCCTTCGCGCTCCTCGACGTGGCGTTCGAGGACGCGCGCTTCGCCGGCCCGGCCGGCCGAGGGCGCGGCGACGGCCTCGACCGTCGCGGCGGTGCCACCGGATGGCTCGGCGGCGAAGGACTTGGGGCGGATCGCGGCGAGATAGGGGCTCGGCCCGGTGAAGGCGGTGTCGACGAGCACGTTGCCGCCGAACGCGGCGTTGCCGACCGTGACCCGGTCGCCGTCGACCGACAGGGCGGTCCCGTTCGTGAGCAGGGGCCGGTCGAGCGCGGCCGAGAGGCGGGCGATGGCGTCGCGACCGTCGTAGGTCTGCGCGAACAGGATCAGGTCGGGGTGGTGGGCCTCGACCAGCTGGGTGAGCACCGCGGCGCCGACGACACCGGGCAGCGCCTCGCCGGGATCGGCCGCGTAGAGGGTCGTGACGCCGTGCTCGCCGAGCGGCCCGGCGAGCGCCGCGGGGTCGGCGCCGATGTGCACGGCCTCGACGTCCCCGAGCTCGCGGGCCTTCGTGACCAGCTCGAGGGTGCTCGAGTGCGGCTTGTCACCGTCCGCCTCGGCGTACACCCACACCTTCATCGCCATGCCTGCACCTCAGATGACCTTGAGCTCTTCCAGGAAGGCGACGACGCGCTCGTGGGCGCTGCCATCGTCCTCGATCTTCTCGCCGGCCTCGCGTGCGGGGGCGTCGGCGATGGTCGTGATCTCCTGGCGGGCGCCGGCCCAGCCCACCTGGTCGGCGCTCAACCCCAGGTCCGCGACGGTGCACTGGTCGACCGGCTTGTTCTTGGCCGCCATGATCCCCTTGAACGACGGGTAGCGCGGCTCGACGACCCCGGCGGTGACGCTGACCACGGCGGGCAGCGAGCTCTCGACGACGTCGTAGCCCGCCTCGGTCTGGCGCTGGATGGTGAGCGTGTCGCCGTTCACCTCGACGTGCTTAGCGAACGTGAGCGACGGCCAGTCGAGGAGCTGTGCGACCTGGGCCGGGACGGTGCCGGTGTAGCCGTCGGTGGACTCGGTGGCGGCGAGGACGAGGTCGATCCCGCCGGCCCGCTCGACGGCCTTGGCGAGGACCTTCGCGGTGCTGAGGGCGTCGCTGCCGGCGAGCGCCGGATCGGACACGAGCACCGCCTTCGCGGCGCCCATCGCCAGCGCAGTGCGCAGCCCGGACACCTCCCCGTTCGGCGCCATCGACACGAGGGTCACGTCGCCGCTGCCGGCCTTGTCGACCAGCTGCAGCGCCATCTCGACGCCGAAGCTGTCCGACTCGTCGAGGATCAGCTTCCCCTCACGCTTGAGGGTCTTGGTCTCGGGGTCCAGCTCGCCGGGCACGGCCGGATCCGGGATCTGCTTGACGCACACGGCGATGTTCATGGTGCTCCGCGTTGGTGTGGCGCGCCGCAGCAGGGGGCGAGCCGCCGAGAGCACGCATTCTGACCGAGACGGCTCCGCAGCGTCGAAACCGGGCGGTGCACCCTGGGTACCGTCGGCAGCGTGGTGGCGAACGCCGACCTGGTGGTCGTTGGGGCGGGGCCGGCCGGGACGGCAGCAGCGATGACGGCCCAGGCCCGCGGGCTCGACGTCGTGGTGTTCGACCGGGCGACGTTCCCCCGCGACAAGACGTGTGGCGACGGGCTGACCGCGGCGGCGTTGCGGCTGCTCGAGCGGCTGGGCGTCGACGTGCCGGGTCTCCCGGCCGCGGGGGTGCGCACCGCGGTGGTCGTCGGACCCGATCGGTGGCAGGTCGAGCTGCCCCTCCCCACGTCAGGGCTCCACGCCGCGGTCGTGGCCCGCGCCGACCTCGACGCGGCGCTCGTGGCGCAGGCCCGTGCCGTCGGGGTTTCGGTGCACACCGCGGTCGGGGTGGACGGCGTGCAGGAGGATGCCGACGGCGTGGTCGTGCACACGAGCACGGGCGCGACGGTGCGCGCGGGCGCGCTCATCGCGGCGGACGGCCACTACTCGAGCGTGCGTCGCGCCCGCGGCGCGGCCCCGCCGGACCTCGGGACGTGGCACGCGGTGCGCCAGTACTTCTCGCACGTCGGCGACCCGCGGCTGTGGGTGCTCTTCGAGCGCGACCTGCTGCCCGGGTACGCGTGGGTGTTCCCGCTGCCGGACGGCCGCGCCAACGTCGGGTTCGGCGTCTTGCGCGGCGCCGGCCACGACGGGCACACGCTCGCCGCGCTGTGGCCGGACCTGCTGACACGCGCGCCGATGCGGGCGGCGCTCGGCCCGCGCGCCGAGCCCGAGGGCCGCCACCGGGCCTGGCCGATCCCGAGCGGGTACGCGCCCGCCCGGCTGACCGACGGTCGGATCCTCTACGCGGGCGACGCGGCCGGAGTCGTCGACCCGATGACCGGCGAGGGGATCGCGCAGGCCATCGAGAGCGGCGCGCTCGCCGCGGAGGCGGTCGCCGGCGGCGGCGGCCCGCCGCGCGTCGCCGCCCGGTACCGGCGAGCGGTCCACGCCACGCTCGGCCGTGACCTGCGGTTCGCCGCGGTGCTGTCCCGGGTGCTGCGCTCGCCCGCGGGCGCCACCGCCGCGATCCGCGCCGCGGGCGCGACCGCGTGGACCCGCCGGCACTTCGCCCGGTGGATGTTCGAGGACTACCCGCGGGCCGCGGTGTTCACCCCCGACCGGTGGGGACCCCAGCTCTTCACGCCGCCGGGCGCGTACGCCGACTGACCGGTCAGCGGCCGGCGAGGCGGGGCGGGCCGTCCGGCTCGACGAGGACCTTGACGTGCTGGTCGGCCCGGCCGAGCTGCTCGAAGGCATCGGCGACGCCGTCGAAGCCGACGCGCCCGGTCAGGAGCGGCGTCACGTCGAGCGTCCCGTCGGCAATGGCGTGCAGCGTCGCCGCGAACTCGTCGGGCTCGTAGGCGTACACGAACTGCAGCGTCAGCTCCTTCACCACGGCGAGCAGCGGGCGGATGCTGTCCGGCTGCATGCACACCCCGGTGACGATGACCCGGGTCCGGGGCGCGACGGTGGCGATGAGCTCGTCGAGGATCCCCGGCACCCCGACGGCCTCGAACACGACGACGGGGCGGCCCGCCGCGGCGCGGGCCACCGCAGCGGGTGTCGACTCCTCGAGCGGGTCGTGGACGACGTGCGCGCCGAGCGCCGCGGCGACGGCGCGTCGACCGGGTGAGAGGTCGCTCGCCACGATCGGCTCGACGCCCTGCGCCCGCAGCCAGACGATGAGCGCGAGCCCGATCGGCCCGCAGCCGACGACCGCGGCGGCGTCACCGGGGGCGAGGCGCGCCTGATGGATGGCGTGGAGCGCCACCGCGAGCGGCTCGGTGAGCGCGGCGCGGCCGTCGTCGAGGCCGTTCGGGACGCGGAGGCACAGCGGCGCGGTGAGCACGAACCGCTCGCAGAACCCGGCGTAGTGGTCGTTGGAGAACCCGAGGGGCACGAGCGTCGGGCCGCGCACCAGATACGGGATCGACACCACGCGATCGCCGGGGGTGACGCCCGCGGCGTCGGCACCGAGCTCGAGCACCTCGGCGACCCACTCGTGGCCGAGGTAGTAGTCGCACTCCGGGCGAAACACGGCCGGGAGGTCCATCGCCGCCGCGACCGCCGGCAGCGCGTCGGCGTGCGCCAGCGTGTGCAGGTCACTGCCGCAGATGCCGCAGGCCCGCAGCGCGACGAGCACCTCGCCGGGCGCCGGTGTCGGCTCCGCGAGCTCCTCGACCACCAGGCCACCCCGGCGGGCGACCACGCCACGCATCGGCGCAGCGTACGTGGCATCGGCTTGACCGGGGCCGCCGGCCCCACGACACTCGGCGACATGTCGATCGACTTCACCCTGCCCCCCGACGTCGAGGAGGTGCGCCGCCGGGTCCGCGAGTTCATGGACACCGAGGTGCGGCCCGCCGAGGAGAAGCTGTACGCCAACGCCCCGGACGGGGAGCCGAACCGCCGCGACGTCGTGGCGATGATCGTCGAGTTGCGCCAACGCGCGCGGGACTGCGGGGTGTGGCTGCCCCACATGCCGGTCGAGTGGGGCGGGCTCGGCCTCGGGATCACCGCGATGGCGTTCGTGTCGGCTGAGGCGGCGCGCACCAACTTCGGGCCGTTCGTGCTGAACGCCCAGGCCCCCGACGAGGGCAACCAGCACACCCTGCTGCACCACGCCACCCCCGACCAGCAGGAGCGCTACCTCAAGCCGCTCCTCGAGGGTCGGGTCCGGTCGTGCTTCGCGATGACCGAACCCGAGGTCGCGGGATCCGACCCCACCGGGATCCGCACCACCGCCGTCCTCGACGGCGACGAGTGGGTCGTGAACGGCCACAAGTGGTTCATCTCCGGAGCGCGCGGCGCCGGCTTCGCGATCCTGATCGCCAAGACCGACCCCGACGCCGACCCGCCGCAGGCGAGCAACACCGCGTTCCTCGTCGACCTCCCCGCCGACGGGTGGGAGGTGGTGCGCGACGTGGAGACGATGGCCGGGCACGGCAACCACTGCGAGATCCGGATCACCGACCTGCGGGTCCCGAACGCCAACGTGCTCGGCGGTCGCGGCAACGGCCACCTGCTCGGCCAGGCGCGACTCGGACCGGCCCGCCTGGCCCACTGCATGCGCTGGATCGGCCAGATCGAGACCGCGCTCGAGCTGCTCGTCGACCGGGCCGAGCACCGCCAGCTGCACGGGGAGCCGCTCGCGGAGAAGCAGGCGATCCAGTGGATGATGGCCGACTCGGCGATGGAGCTGTACACCGCGAAGCTGATGGTGCTCCACGCGGCGTACAAGATCGAGCACGGCCTCCCGTTCCGCCAGGAGGTCAGCTTCGCCAAGCATCACGTGGCGAACACGCTGTGGCGGGTCGTGGACCGTGCCGTCCAGGTGCACGGCGCGCTCGGCTACTCGAGCGACACGCCCCTCGAGCGGATGCTGCGCCACGCCCGCTCCGCTCGCCTCGTCGACGGCGCCGACGAGGTGCACCAGGCGCTGCTGGCCCGCAACGTGCGCGCCGCCTACGCCGACACCGGCTCGGTGGCCGCCGCGACCGGCGACCTCGACCTCTGACCCCACGCTCGAGGCGACCGAGTCCCTACACTCGCGGGTTGTGACCCCAACCGCGGAGCTGCTCCGCTCGTCGTTGCCGACGCCGCACTGGTCGACGGACATCCCGCTGCGCACCCCGCATCCACGGCCCGCGGCGCTCGCGGCGCGGGGCGTCGTCGTGCTGCGCGACCTCCACCCGCCCATCGACGAGTCGGAGTACCTCGACCTCGAGTACATGGACTGGAAGAGCGGCGGGGACACGAACTTCGCGCCGATCGCGACCGCCGACGGCGAGCTCGACTGCCGCGGGTTCTGGAAGCCGGGCGACGAGCGACCGGACCGGGGTGGCCGCTGGACGGTGAACGCGGCGCGCTGCCCGAGCATCGTCCGCCAGGTCGAGGCGGTCGGCGCCGACTTCGGGCGGGTGCGGGTCATCCGCCTCGAGCCGCAGCGCTACGAGGACGCGCTGCGCCACATCCACCGGGACGACAACAACCGCTTCAACCCGGACGACGAGGGATGGGTGGTGCGCAGCTGGCTGGAGCTCACCGACAACCCGGACAGCTTCATGGTGCTCATGGAGCAGGGCGCCGACGGGCTTCCCGACCCGGCGACCGAGGTGCACGTCTCGTTGCAGCGCGGCTCCCGGTTCGTCGTCGACACCCAGCGGCTCTGGCACGTCGTCTGCCATCCCGGGACGAGCACCCGCTACGCGCTGATCTCGAGCTTCACGGCCAGCCCGAACCTCGACGCGTGGATCGCCGCCGAGCGCCGCTGAGCGCCCGCGGCTGAACCGGCGAACGTGCGCTTCGGGATCTTCCTCGCCCCGTTCCACGACGTGGGGCAGAGCCCGACCGTCGCGTTGGAGCGCGACCTCGACCTGCTCGTGCACCTGGATCGGCTCGGCTTCGACGAGGCGTGGGTCGGCGAGCACCACTCGGGCGGCTTCGAGCTGATCGCCTCCCCGGAGGTGTTCCTCGCCGTCGCGGCCGAGCGCACGCAGCATCTCCGCCTCGGCAGCGGCGTGAACTCGCTGCCGTACCACCAGCCGCTGCTGCTCGCCGACCGGTTCGTGCTGCTGGACCATCTCACCCGCGGGCGCGTGATGCTGGGCTGCGGGCCGGGCCAGCTGACCTCCGACGCGTCGATGCTCGGCATCCCGTCCGATCGGCAGCGCCCGCGGATGGACGAGGCCCTCGAGGCGATCGTGCGGCTCCTGGCCGGCGAGATCGTGACGATGCGCACCGACTGGTTCACCCTCGACGAGGCGCGCCTGCAGCTCCGCCCGTACTCGCCGGACGGCCTCGAGCTCGCCGTCGCCGCGACGCTGTCACCCGCGGGGCCACGCGCCGCGGGACGGTACGGGCTGGGGCTGCTCTCGGTGGGGGCGACGACCGAGATCGGCTTCGACGTGCTCGCCGCCCACTGGGACGTGATGGAGGCGCGGGCCGCCGAGTTCGGCCAGCGCGCCGACCGGTCCCGCTGGCGGCTGGTCGGGCCGATGCACCTCGCCGAGACGAAGGAGCAAGCGCGACGCGACGTCGAGTTCGGGATCGTCGAGTTCGGTCGCTACTTCCGTCACGTCCTGCCCACGAGCCCGGTCGGCGACGCCGACGACCTCGCCGGGATCCTCGAGCACTGCGACCGCTCCGGCTTCGCGGTGATCGGCACTCCCGACGACGCCATCGCCCAGATCGAGCGGCTCGAACGCCAGTCCGGCGGGTTCGGGACGTTCCTGCTGTTCGGGCACGAGTGGGCCGACCCGGCGGCGACCCGGCACAGCTACGAGCTGTTCGCCCGCTACGTCGCCCCCCACTTCCAGGGTCAGCTCGACCCGATCCGGTCGTCGTACGACTGGATCGCGGGCAGCGAGGGCCGCTTCGTGCAGGCGGCGTCGAACGCCATCACGAAGGCGATCGAGGACCACGCCGCCGAGCGGGCCGGCCGCGGCGGCTGACGCCGGTCATCGCTCGACCGGGGGCGGCTCGACGTCGCGGTGCACCGGGGACCCGTGATGGTTCACCATCCGCCACCGCCCGTCGCCCCGCACGAACACGTTCGTGGTCGCGACCCGAGCCCCCGCCAGCTCCTCCGCACCGCCCCCCGCTGAGCCCGCGGACTGCAGGATGTTCTCGTCGAGGGTGACCATCGCGACGTCACCCTCGACGAGGACCTCCTCGTCGGTCAGCACGAACTGGATGAACGGCGTCGCCGAGAAGATCGCCTGCCACGACCCGGCGACGCGTGCCCAGCCATGCAGCGTCGGCCAGCCGGGGTGCGTCACCCGCGCCCGGTCGGAGCGCTCCCACACCTCGGCCATCGCGTCGAGGTCGCCCGACTCGAACGCGGCGTAGAACGACGCGTTCGCGGCGCGCACGTCGTCATCGTCGGTCACGCCGAGCATGATGGCGGCCCATCCCGACCGTGTCGACCGCGAGGGTGCCCGCGGGTGCCGTCCACCTCGACCGGTACGGACGGGGTGGCAGCGGCTCGCCGGTCGTGCTCGCACACGCCCGGCGTTCACGGCCGCGTCGGGGACCCGCCCGCCACGCGGCTCGTCAACGCGGCGGCGCTGACCTCTCAGCTCGCCGCGGCGCCTGGCGCCGGGCGTCGTCTCGGTGGGCGCGACGAGCCGTCGGGATCGCCGTCCCCGCTCGGCGGCTCCCCCTCGGACACGGCCGCCTCGTCGCGGGAGCGACGGAACGCGCCCTCCCGCTGGCGTTGGGTCTCGATCATCGAGATCCGGCTGGTGAGGAACAAGGCGACGAGCGACGCGAGCAGCACCGGCGGCAGGAGCCGCAGCCCGGCGATCTCGGCGACGACGAGCGTCGACCCGAGCGGGGTCTTCGTCACCCCGACGACCGTCGCGGCCATCAGCGCCGCCATCGCGACCTCGCGGTGCACCCCGAGCCAGTCGTGGCTCACCGCCCCCAACGCCGCGCCGATGAAGAACATCGGGATGATGAACCCGCCGCGCCAACCCGACGAGAGGATCATCGACGACGCCACGAGCTTGACGATCACCCCCACGACCAGCGTGGCCGCGACGACCTTGGCGGCGGACGCGACCGACTGCACCTGCCCCTCCCCGAACGTGAGGGCGTACGGGCTCGCGAAGGCGAGCCCGCCGAGCGCCAGCCCGCCGACCGCGGGACGGACGAGGACCGGCAGCGCCCGGAACACGCGCCGCCACAGCTTCGAGAGGTACGTGAACGCGGCCGCGACCACCGCGCCGACACAGCCGGCGCCGATCCCCACCGCCAGGTCGAGCGCGCTCGAGCCCGCCCACCGTCGGGAAGTGCCAGATCGGCGCGGAACCCGAGCCCGGTGATGCCGATCGACACGACCCAGCCCGACAGCGCGCCCAGCGCGGCGGGCAGCAGCGCCTCGTAGTACTGCAGGCCCCGCCGATGCAGGATCTCGAGGGCGAACACCCCTGACCCGATCGGCGCGCCGAACAGCACGGCGAAGCCGGCCGCCATCCCGGTGATCGTGAGCACCCGGCTCTCCGAGACCCCGAGCCCTCGCCGCCGCGAGATCCAGCTGCCGATCGACCCGGTGGTCTGGACCAGCGGCGCCTCCGGACCGGCGGGACCCCCGGACGCGATCCCGAGCAGGGACACGGGGATCAGGGATCGCAGGTCCGTGATGTCCGACCGCGCGCCGGTGACGTGGATGTTGTCGACGAGCAGCTCGACGTCGCCCGGGTTGCCCAACGTCAGCGTCAGCAGGCCGATCAGCGCGCCGATGCCGGTCAGAACGGCCAGGTCGATCGGCTGGGTGAACTGGGACGGGCCGAGCACATGGCTCAACCCGCGCATCGCCTCGACGTAGCCGGCACCGGCCAACCCGCACGCGAGGCCCACGGCAACCACCAGACACCACCACCGGGCGCTCTCCCCGATGATGAGCGAGGCGAAGCCGGCAGGCGGTGCGGGCGTGCGGGCGCGCCGACGACGGCTCCCGAACCAGGGCATTCCAACCAGGATACGACGTGGTGCGGGACGCGACCCGGTTCGGCGACCGCGCCGGCGTCAGCCGATGACGCCGCTCGCCCGCAACCGCGCGAGCTCCGCGTCGTCGAGCCCGAGCTCGGCGCGCAGCACCTCGTCGGTGTGCTCACCGACCCACGGCACACGCGTCTCGGGTCCTTCGGCGACCTTCGTGAGCTTCACCGGGTTCCCCGGCATCAGGTAGGGCGGCTCACCGTCGGTGCGGGGCACCTCCACCAGCATGTGACGCGCCGCGACGTGCGGGTCGTCGATCACGTCGGGCGCGGTGTTGACCGGCCCCGCGGCGATGCCCGCCTCGTTCAGCTCGCGCGCGGCGTCGAGCTTCGTCTTCCCGGCCGCCCACCCCTCGATCGCGGGGCGGATCACATCCTCGAGGTGGACGCGCCAGCCCTCCCGCGTCGCGAAGCGCGGGTCGTCGAGCCAGCCGGGCTCGCCGATCATCTTGGCGAGCCGCTCGAACTGGTGCTCCCGTCCGACCTGCACGACGAACCAGCCGTCCCGCGCACGGAACCCGTCCATGATCAGCAGCGGACCGAGCCCGCCGGGTCGCAGTCCCATCGACCAGAAGTTCGTGACGAGGTCGGTCATGGCGACGACCGCGTCGAGCATCGCGACGTCGACGTACTGGCCCTCCCCGGTCTGGTCGCGGTGCGCGCAGCGCCGCGAGCGTCCCGATGACGGCGAACATGGCGCTCGAGATGTCGCCGAGCGCGCCCACGGGCCCGACGATCGGCGGCTGGTCGGGCGCCTGCTTGAACGAGTAGATGCCCGACATCGCCTCGACGATCGGCGCGTACGCCGCCCACGAGTCGTACGGCGACGCCACGGTGTTCCCGAACCCCGACACCGACACGTAGATCAGCGCGCGGGTACCGCGCCGCGAGGTCCTCGTAGCCGAGGCCCATCCGGGCCATCGTGCCCGGCTTGAAGTTCTCGGCGACGACGTCGTAGTGGCCGGCGAGCGCCAGGAACAGGTCGCGTCCCTCGGGTGCTTTGAGGTCGATCCCGACGCTGCGCTTGCTCAGGTTGTTGCGCAGGAACGTGGCGCCCGCCCGGCGGCCCGTCGGGTCGGTCATCGCCGGCAACGCGCCACGGCCCGACTCGCCGTCACCCGGATGCTCGACCTTCACCACCTCGGCACCGAGGCGGGCCAGCAGCTGGGTGCCGAACGGGCAGCGCCTGCATCTGCTCCGCGGCCAGGACCCGGATCCCGTCGAGCGGCTTGCCGTACCGCACGGCGTCGGCGTTCGCGACGTCGCCCAGCTTCATCGCCGCCCTCCTGGCCATGTGTCTCGGTGCACCGGCGCATCGTAGAGGGACGGGTCGGCGGGCCCGGCGGGTAACCTCGCCGCGGCACACGGCGTCGGCACGAGCCGAGCCGAACCAACGAGGTGGCCATGCAGGGGATTCTGAGCGCCGCGGGGTACGTGCCCTACCGGCGGCTGGACCGATCGACCGTCGCCGACACGTTCGGGTCGGGCGGCGGGCGCGGCAGCCGGGCCGTCGCCGGATACGACGAGGACACCACCTCCATGGGCGTCGAAGCCGCCCGCTTCGCGCTCCGCGGCGCCCGCCGGGCATCGAGCCGCACACGCTGTGGTTCTCGACCACCGAGCCCGCCTACCTCGACAAGACGAACGCCACCACGATCCACGCGGCGTTGCGCCTCGACACCGACGTCGTCGCCGCCGACTTCGCCGGCGCCGTCCGCTCCGGCGTCGCGGCGCTCGTCACCGCGCTGCACACGCCCGGACCCACCCTCGTCGTCACCGCCGACCGGCGCGACGGCCTCCCGACCAGCACCGACGAGTCCGCCGGCGGGGACGCCGCCGCGGCCGTTCTCGTCGGCGCCGACACCGACGGCCCGCTGCTCGCCACCCTCCTCGGCGAAGGGCACGCGACGGAGGAGTTCATCGACCGGTGGCGTCGAGCCCGGCGACCGCCACTCGAAGGTGTGGGAGGAGCGCTTCGGCGAGACGAAGTACGTCCCCCTCGGTGAGCAGGCCTGGAACGCCGCGCTCGAAGGCCGCCGAGGTCACCGCCGACCAGATCGACAAGCTCATCGTCACCGGCTCGCACGCCCGCGCCGTGCGGTCCCTCACGCCCCGCCTCGGCGTCGACAAGTCCCACGTCGTCGACGACCGCAGCGCCACCGTCGGGTACGCGGGCGCCGCGCAGCCCGGGCTGCTCCTCACCGCCGCGCTCGAGTCCGCGGCGCCCGGCGAGACGATCGCGCTCGTGTCGCTCGCCGACGGCGCCGACGTGCTCGTGCTGCGCACCACCGACGCGCTCGCCCGCTGGGCCCCGGCCCGGCGCGTCGACACCCAGGTCGCGGCGGGCGTGCCGCTGCCCTACGGCAAGTTCCTCGCCTGGCGGGGCGAGGTGTCGCTCGAGCCGCCCCGCCGGCCCGAGCCCGACCGGATCTCCGCGTCCGTGACCGGGCGGACCGAGCACTGGAAGTACGGGTTCGTCGGCTCGAAGGACCGCTCGAGCGAGGCGCTGCACCTCCCACCGGCCCGGGTCTCGCGTGTCGGGGACGCCGTCGACCAGATGGAGTCGGCCCCGATGGCCGACGTCGCCGGGACCGTCGCGGCCTTCACGATCGACCGCATCGCCTACTCGCCGAGCCCGCCGATCGTGTTCGCGATCGTCGACTTCGACGGTGGTGGCCGCCTCCCCGTCGAGCTCACCGACGTGAACGCGGACGAGCTCGCGGTCGGCGACCGGGTCGAGATGACGTTCCGTCGCCTCTTCACCGCCGACGGCATCCACAACTACTTCTGGAAGGCCCGCCCGTTGCGGGCCGGTTCGTAGCACCGCTACAGGAGAAGACACATGAGCTCCCACGGAATCAAGGACCGCGTGGCCATCGTCGGGATGGGCTGCACCCGCTTCGGTGAGCACTGGGACAAGGGCGCGGACGATCTGCTGCTCGACTCGACGAGCGCGGCGCTCGCCAGCGCCGGTGTGGACAAGCAAGACATCGACGCGTACTGGGTGGGGACGGCGATGTCCGGCATGTCGGGCATGACCGTGTCTCCGACCGATGCAGCTCCACAACAAGCCGGTCACCCGGGTCGAGAACTTCTGCGCCACCGGCTCGGAGGCGCTGCGCAACGCCGCGTACGCCGTCGCGTCCGGCGCGTACGACAGCGCGCTCGCCGTCGGTGTCGAGAAGGTCAAGGACAGCGGCTACCAGGGTCTCGTCGGCGCCAGCAAGTCCCCGACGGACGGCACGAACCGCACCCTCACCGCCGCGGCGATGTTCGCCATGTGCGCCCCCGCGTACGGCAACAAGTACGGGGTGAGCGAGGACCAGATGCGGGAGGTCCTCGCCCGCATCTCGTGGAAGAACCACTACAACGGGGCGCGCAACGAGCGGGCGCAGTTCCGCAAGGAAGTCACGATGGACACGATCTGCGGCGCGCCGCTCATGGCGGGCGGGCTGCGGGTCTTCGACTGCTCCGGCGTCGCCGACGGCAGCGCCGCCGCGATCCTGGTCCGCGCCGAGGACGCGCACCGCTACACCGACAAGCCGATGTACATCAAGGCGTTGTCGTTCGTGGCCGGCAACGCGTCCGGGCAACGCCGACCCCGACTACGACTACACCTGGTTCCCCGAGATCAACGCCGCCGGCAACGAGGCGTACGCCCAGGCGGGCGTCACCGACCCGCGCGGCCAGATCGCGATGGCCGAGGTCCACGACTGCTTCACGCCCGCCGAGCTCCTCATCTACGAGGACCTCGGGTTCGCCGAGCGGGGCACCGCGTGGAAGGAGGTGCTCGCCGGCACCTTCGACCTCGCCGGGGACCTGCCGGTCAACCCGGACGGCGGCCTGAAGAGCTTCGGGCACCCGGTCGGCGCGTCCGGGTTGCGCATGTTCTTCGAGGCGTGGCTGCAGCTGCGCGGCGAGGCACCCGAGGAGCGGCGCATCTCGACGGCGGACCGCGGCCTGGCGCTGACCCACAACCTCGGCGGCTACCCGGGCGAGATGGTCAGCTTCGTCGGGATCGTCGGCAACGAGCTGGGCTGACCGCCCCGGTCAGCCCAGCCAGTCGGCCAGCACCGACGCCCGATCGGCGTCGAGGCCCGGCCCGGTGGCGTCGCGCATCGGTGTCAGGCTGCCGCGGGCCGCGAGGTGCTCGTCGGCGAGCACGCCGGCGATGTCGAGCACCGGCGCGATCGGGATCCGGGCATCGAGGAAGCGGCGTAGGACGTCGTCGCGGTCGTGCGCCGCGATGAACGACGCCACGAGACCGTCGAGCTCGTCCGCGACGCGGACCCGGTCCTCGGCCCGTGCGAAGCGGGCCCGGTCGGCGTCGCTGTCCCGGCCGAGGAGCGGGAGCAGGCGCGCCACCTGCGGGTCCGTCGTGCCGGACACCGCGAGGTAGGCGCCGTCGCGGCTGCGGTACACGTTGCGGGGCGCCCCACCCCGGACCCGGCTGCCGGAGCGGCGCGGCGGGTCGGCGGGGTCGTACGCGGCGATCGTCCCGCCGAGCACGGCGAGGATCGGGTCGTACATGGTGACGTCCACCAGCCGGCCGCGGTGTCCCCGTGCCGTCGCCCAGCAGCCGGCCAGCGCGCCGATCACCCCCGAGAACGCGGTCAGCGTGTCGCCGAGCGGCACCGACGCCAGCGTCGGCGGCCCGTCAGGGTCGCCGGTCAGGTCGGCGAGGCCGGCGAACGCCTCCGCGAGCGTGCCGGCGCCGGGCCGGTCGGCGTACGGGCCGGTGAGGCCGTAGCAGCTCACCGCCACGACGACGAGGGCGGCGTTCCAGCGCGGCGAGCTGCTCGTAGCCGCACCCCCACCGGGACCGCACCGCCGGCGGCAGGTTCTCGACGAGCACGTCGGCGGCCGCGACCAGGCGCCCGAACGTGGCCTGGTCGTCGTCCGTGTCGAGGTCCAGCACGACCGAGCGCTTGTGGCGCGCCACCCAGCACCAGGTCCGCGACGTCCCCTCCCGCATGACACCCATCCGGCGCATCGGGTCGCCGCCGGGCGGCTCGACCTTCACCACGTCGGCGCCGAGATCGGCGAGCATCGCCCCGATCTGGGGCGCGGCGTAGAGCGTCGCCACCTCGAGGACGCGCAGCCCCTCCAGGGGCGCGGTGTCGCTCAATCCTTGAGCTCGACGAGGATCTCCCGGTAGCGGCGCTGCCCCGTGTTCTTGGCCGTCTCGATCCCGCCCCGCTCGATGTAGACGACGGTGCCGGGCGCGACGTCGCCCTCGACCGTCCCCGGCGGGTACGCCCCCTTCGTGTCGGGTTCGAAGATCCCGGCGATCTTGTCGCCCTCGAGCTGGATGAGCAGGTAGTCGAGCCGGTGCTCGTGGACGTCCGAGGTGGCGCCCGGCTCCAGCTCCATCTCCCACACCTTGACCCGGTCGTTCTCGAACAGCGGCTTCGTCGCGACGTCGCCGAGCTTGCGGTCCGGACTCATCGATCCTCCCTCTGTTGGTGTCCTGGCGTCACAGCCGGGCGGCGGCGGCGACGTACTGGTCGCCGAGCTGGGCGATCACCGATCGGATCCCGTCCGGGTCGACGGCGAAGGCGCTCAGCACGAGCTGGTCCACACCGGCGTCACGGTAGGCCGGAAGGTGGGACGGCTGCACCGGCTGCAGGTACGCGCCGACGGTGACGTCGAGGTCGGCGAGGGTGCGACCCGCGTCCGCCAAGAAGCGCTCGAGGCGACGCACCGACGCGGCCGCCGACTCGGGCAGATGGTTGAAGCCGTGCCAGCCGTCGCCGAGCGTCGCGGCCCGCCGCAGCGCCGCGTCGGTCTCGCCGCCGAAGTAGATCGGCGGGTTCGGCTGCTGCACCGGCTTCGGGTACATCCGGCACGGTGGCAGCGAGTAGTGCATCCCCTCGTAGGAGGACACGTCGTCGCGCCAGCAGGACCGCATCACCCCCAGATACTCGGTGGTGATCGCGGCGCGGTCGTCGAAGGGCATGTGGAGCACCTCGAACTCCTCGCGGAGCCACCCGATGCCCACGCCGAAGTCGACGCGGCCGCCGGACAGCCAGTCGGCCGTGGCGACGGACTTCGCGGTGTACACCGGGTTGCGTTGCGGCACCAGGCACACCGCGGTGCCGACCCGGATCCGCTGCGTCACCGCGGCCAGATAGGTGAGCGTCGTGAACAGCTCGAGCAGGCCGCTCTCGGCGGGCAGGCCGATGCGGCCGTCGTCGGCGTAGGGGTACTTCGACGAGTACTCGTCGAGGAACACGACGTGCTCCCCGACCCACACGGACGCGAACCCGGCTTCCTCGGCCGCCTCGGCGTACGCCCGGAGGAACGTCGGGGTCGCCACGGGACTCACGCTGGGTAGGAACAGCCCGACGCGCACTCGCCCTCCTCGCGACGAGCGCGGAGCCTAGGGCCCCGACCCGACGGAGCGGCGGGACGGGGCGGACGCGGACCGGCGCGGGCCAGCGCCGGCCGGGCCGTGGCCCGTCCGCGCCCTCGGAATATCGAAATAGGAGGGGGTTGTTATGGTGACCACGGCGGCTCCGCTCGTGCCCACCCGCCCGGGCGCGGGCAGGAGCCGCCCTTCTGTCGTCGCCGGCGATACGCGCTCGGTGACGCGCCGGGGACGAGGCGGCGCGCGGACGATGGTGGGGTCAGCCGCGGAAGCCGGCCAGGACGCCCTGCCACCGATCCGGGTCGTTGCGGTACGGCGCGTAGAAGCTGAGCCGGTCGACCAGGTCACCGAAGCGTTCGAGCATCCGGGCGGGGATGTCCTCCGGCGCGGCGACGACCGCGAACGTGTCGAGCATCTCGTCGGTGATCGACTCCCCCATCGCCTCCCACTCGCCCAGCTTGGAGCGGGCGTTCAGCTCGTCTTGGAGCCCGCCCCACCCGTGGAGCTCGAGCACCCCCCGGTACGCCGGCGTGGACCCGTAGAAGGCGATCTGCTGCTTCGTCCCCGCCCGGGCCTGCTCCAGCTGCTCGTCGTTCACACCGGTGACGACGAACAGCGGCCCGCACACCTCGAAGTCGGCGCGGCTGCGTCCACTCCGGGCGAAGCCCCGCTCCAGCGCCGGCATCGTGACCTCGCGCACGTAGCGCTCCGTCGTGAAGCCGTGCAGGATGATCCCGTCCGCGACCTCGCCCGCCACCTCGGTCATCCGCTCACCGACCGCCGCGAGGATGATCTTCGGGGTCCCGTACGGGTTCGGGCCCGGGTTGAAGAACGGGGTCATCAGGGTGTGCCGGTAGAAGTCGCCGCGGAACTGCAGTGGAACGTCCTCGTTCCAACAGGCCCAGATCGCCCGGATGGCGAGGATGAGCTCCCGCATCCGGGCCGCGGGATGCGACCAGGGCATCGAGAAGCGCTTCTCGATGTGCGCCTTGATCTGGCTGCCCAGCCCGAGGCGGAACCGGCCGCCCGAGAACGCGTGCAGGTCGTAGCCGAGGTTGGCGAGCGTCATCGGGTTGCGGGCGAACGCCACCGCGATCCCGGTGCCGAGCTCCAGACGCTCGGTGTGCTCGGCCGCGGCCACCAGCGGGAGGAAGGGGTCGTGGGCCGTCTCGGCGGTGAGGCCGCCGTCGTAGCCGACCGCCTCGAGCTCGCGCGCCGCCCGCGCCACGTCCTGCGGCCCCGCCGCCGGGAGTCCCCCGTCGAGCTTCACGGCGCCGGAGCGTATCCGCCGCCGGGTCGGGGTCGGCACCGAGCCCGCACCAGATCCACCGGGCCGTCACACCCCGGCGTTACCCTCCGCTGAGGATGGCTTCGCTCCCCTACGCCCTGTCCCCAAGCTCGATCTCCGCGTTCAAGGAGTGCCCGCTCGCGTTCCGGTTCTCCTACGTCGACCGGCTCCCGGAGCCGCCGTCGGTGTGGACCGCGAAGGGGACGCTCGTGCACCTCGCGCTGCAGTACCTGCTCGACCGCCCGGCGGACGACCGCACGATCGACGCCGCGTTCGCCGACCTCGACCGGGCCCGGGTAACGCTCGCCGCCGACGACGAGTACGCCGCGCTCGAGCTCAGCGACGAGGAGCGGGAGCAGTTCGACCGCGACGCCGAGGAGCTGCTCCGCCGCTACTTCCGCCTGGAGGACCCACGCCAGGTCCAGCCGATCGGCCTCGAGCTGCGCCTCGAAGCCAAGGTGGGCGGCGTCCGCATCCGCGGCGTGATCGACCGCCTCGACCTGGTCGACGGGGAGCTCGTGGTCACCGACTACAAGACCGGCGCGGTGCCGTCCGAGTTCTACGAGTCCAAGAGCCTCGCCGGGGTGCACATGTACTCGCTGCTCTGCGAGCAGAACTTCGGGAAGCGGCCCCAGCAGGTGCAGCTGCTCTACCTGTCGAAGCCCGAGGCGATCATCGCCACACCGAGCGACCAGTCGAATCACGGGTTGACGCGCCGCACCGTCGCGCTGTGGACCGCGATCGAGCAGGCGTGCACACGGGACGACTTCCGGCCGCGCCCGTCCCGGCTATGTGACTTCTGCACCTTCCGCCCCTACTGCCCGGCCCACGGCGGCGACCCGCAGGACGCGGTCGAGCTGCGTGGGCCCGGCACCGTGATCGAGCAGACGCTCCCGCTCGGCTGATCGACGCGCGGCCGACGCGTCGGCCGCCGATATGCTCGCCAGCCGATGCGTTCCCCCGCGGAAGTCGTCACCGAGTTCGACGAGCGGATCGAGAAATGGCTCGAGCCGCGACGCTCCGCCGCCCTCGACGACGTCATGTACGGCGTGTCGAGCGCCGCGGACCATGCGCTGCTGTGGCTGGCGTTCGGCGCGGCACGCACCCTGCGGCGCCGCGACCTTGCGTGGGGCGGCCGCTACCTCGGCGCCCTCGCCGGCGAATCCCTGGTGACGAACGCGGTGAAGCTCACGTTCCGACGGGTGCGGCCCCCCGACCACTTCTCGAACGACGAGCCGCTCCCCCACCAGATGCGCCGGCCGATCACCTCGTCGTTCCCGTCCGGGCACGCCGTCACCGCGTTCACCGCCGCCGCGGTGCTGTCCCGCGGGAGCCGCCTCGCGCCCGTCTACTACGGGTTGGCGACGACGATCGCCGCGAGCCGCGTGTACACGCGCATCCACCACGCGTCGGACGGCATCGCCGGTGTCGCGCTCGGCGTCGCGCTCGGGAGGGTCGCGAGACGGCTGGTACGGTGAGCCACGTGCCTCGTCACGTGGCCGTCACCTTCGACTACCGGTGCCCGTTCGCCCGCAACGCGCACGAGGCGGTCGTCGAGGCGGAACGCGCGCACGTGCTGCGCGACGTGGCGTGGCACTACCACGCCTTCTCCCTCGACCAAGCCCACCTCGGTGAGGACGACGTCGCCGTCTGGGACCGGGAGCCCGGCGACTGGGGCACCGGCGTGCTCGCGCTCCTCTACGGCCTCGCCGTCCGAGACGCCTTCCCCGACCGGTTCCTCGACGCGCACCTCGCGGTCTTCGCCGCCCGCCACGACCAGGGCCTCCGCCTCGACGACGAGGAGGTGCTGCGCGACACGGTGTCGTCGGTCGGCTTGGACCCCGGCGCCGTCACCGACGAGGTGTGGAGCGGACGACCGCTGAAGGCGCTCGCCGCGGAGCACAGCCAAGCGGTCGACGACTGGGACGTGTTCGGCGTGCCGACGTTCGTGGAGCACGACGAGGCGGTGTTCATCCGGTTCATGGAGCGCGGCCGGATCGACGATCTGGAGCGGGCTGTCGGCCTGCTCGACTGGGTGCGCCTGAACGAGTTCAAGCGCACCCGCCTGCCCCGCTGAGTCAGCGCAGGCCGCGCCGCGCGTCGGCGAGCTCCTCGAGCACCTCGGCCCATTCGGCGAACCCGGGGTCGCGCCAGGACCGGTGCCCGCACGACGTCGCGAGATCGTGGACGTAGACGTGCAGCGTCGGGGCGTCCTCGGCGAGCTCGACGAGCGCCGGGGTTCGGGGGTGCGGCGGCGCGTCGCTGAGCAGGTCGACGAGCGCGACGCAGGCCAGCACCCGGCTCCGGCACGACGGGCACGCCGACACGGTGGCCGCGTCGAAGTCGCGGGTGAGCGTCAGCAGCGTCGCGGCCTCCTCCGCGTCGAGGCGCAGCTCCTCGCCGTCCTCGTCGAAGATCACGAGTCCCTCGTCGCCGGGCACGCATCGGACGGTACCGCCCCGCCCCGGCCGCTCTAACCTGACCGCCTCGTGCACGCCGTGACCGTGGTGGATGGCGCCCTCCGCTGGCGTGAGCACGCGGATCCCGTGCCCGGGGACCAGGAGCTCCTCGTCGAGGTGCGCGCCGCCGGGCTGAACGCCGCCGACCTGCTGCAGCGCCAGGGCCTCTACCCGGCGCCGCCCGGATCGCCGCCCGACATCCCCGGCATGGAGCTCGCCGGCGAGGTCCTGGTCGCCGGCATGGACTGTCACCGCTTCGGCGCCGGGGACCGCGTCATGGCCGTCGTCGGCGGCGGCGCGCAGGCCGAACGGGCCGTCGTGCACGAGCGACTCGCGCTGCCCGTCCCCACCGACCTCTCGTGGCCCGAGGCCGGCGGCTTCCCCGAGGTGTTCACCACCGCGTACGACGCGCTGTTCACCCAGTGCGGGCTGACCGTCGGCGAGCGCGTCCTGGTGCACGGCGGTGCCGGCGGGGTCGGCGTCGCGGGGGTGCAGCTCGCGGCCCGAGCCGGCGCCCAGGTCGTCACGACCGTGCGCAACCCCGCGCTGCGTGGCGCGGTCGCCGAGCTGGGCGCGGCGTGCGGCTCCGTCGTCGTGGTGGCCCCCGACGACGCCGCGGCGCACGGGCCCTACGACGTCGTCCTCGAGGTCATCGGCGCGCCGAACCTCCCGGGCGACCTCGACGCGCTGGCCCTCGGTGGCCGCATCGCGGTCATCGGGGTCGGCGGCGGCGCCCACGCCGACGTGAACCTGCTCGCGCTGATGGCCGCGCGGGGTCGGATCCACGGGTCGACGCTGCGGACCCGTCCCCTCGAAGGCAAGGCCGTCGTCGCGCAGCTCGTCGCCCGGCAGGTGGTCCCGTTGCTCGACGCGGGCCAGCTCCGGGTGCCCGTCGAGGCGATCGTGCCGATGGAGGAGGCGACCGCGGCCTACGAGCGCTTCGCCGCGGGCGGGAAGCTGGGCAAGATCGTCCTCGTCCCGTGACTCAGTTCAGGACCAGGACGCTCACCCGAGGGGGCGAGTTGGCCGCGTCGGTCGTGAAGGGCCGCTTGGCGTCGAGGCCGATCAGCCACACCAGCTGCGACTGGTTCGGGTCGGGCGACGGCTGCGGGAACATGTTCAGGAACTCGACGATCAGCGTGTGGTTCATGTTCGACGCCAACGCCAGCCGCAGGTTGCCCAGGTAGGTGAGGTTCCCCGCGTTCGTCTCCGACGCCGGGTGGATGATCACCTCGAGGATGGCGCGGACCCCGGTCAGCGACACCGTCGCGCTGTTCGCGACCTCGGGCGCGTTCGACGGGACGTATTGCACGGTGTAGGCGGGGGGAAGGTCCCCGTCGCCGCCCGGCTGGAACGTGAACGTGATCTTGTCGTAGCAGACGGTCGGGTTCGCGGTGGCGTTGTCGAGGAAGACGCTCTGGTTGATGATGGGAAGCGTCGCCCGCCGCGCCTCGCTGGCGACGATGAACTGGCAGCCGGGACCGCGCTTCGACGCGTTCGCGCTCGTCGTCGTGGTGGTCGAGCCGCCGCCCCCGCCCAGGCACGCCGCGGCGGTGAACACGAGCACGACGGCGAGGCCGACGAGACGAGCGCGCGCGCGGCCCACGACGGGGAGCGTAGAGGGCCGATACGATCGGCCCCATGGCAGGTGCAGATGTCGTCATCATCGAGGCGGTCCGCTCGCCGCTCGGCCGGCGCAACGGCGGGCTGGCCAGCGTCCACCCGGTCGAGCTGCTCGGCGCGGTCCAGCGGGCGGCGATCGACCGGGCCGGCATCGACCCGGGCGCGGTCGGACAGGTCATCGGCGGCTGCGTCACCCAGACCGGCGAGCAGACCTTCGACATCGCCCGATCGGCCTGGCTGAGCGCCGGGCTGCCCATCGAGGTCGCGGGCACGACCGTCGACGCCCAGTGCGGGTCGTCGCAGCAGGCCACGAACCTCGCCGCCGCGCTGATCGCCGCGGGTGTGGTCGACGTGGCGTTGGCGTGCGGGGTCGAGTCGATGAGCCGCGTGCCGCTCGGCGTCGCGGTGTCCCAGGGGCCGGGCCGGCCGCTCCCCAAGTCGTACTTCGAGCGCTTCGAGTACACGTCCCAGTTCGAGGGGGCCGAGCGGATCGCCGAGAAGTGGGGCATCAGCCGGGAGGACTGCGACCGGTTCGGGCTGCAGTCCCAGGAGCGCGCCCAGGCGGCGTGGGCCGAAGGTCGCTTCGAGCGTGAGGTGCTGCCCATCGACGCCCCCGACGTCGAGGACGGCAAGCCGACGGGCTCGACCCATCACGTCGCCCGCGACGAGGGGCTGCGCGAGACCTCCCTCGAGGCCCTCGCGGCGCTGAAGCCGGTCGCGCGGCCCGACGGCGTCCACACCGCGGGGACGTCGTCGCAGATCACCGACGGCGCCGCCGCGGTGCTGCTCGCGTCCGCCGCACGAGCCGACGAGCTGGGGCTCACGCCACGGGCCCGCCTCGTCGACCAGTGCCTCGTCGGCGTCGACCCGGTGCTCATGCTCACCGGCCCGATCGACGCGACCCAGCGACTCCTGGCCCGCACCGGGAAGCAGATGGACGACATGGACACGGTCGAGATCAACGAGGCGTTCGCGTCGGTCGTGCTGGCGTGGGAGCGTGAGCTGCACCCCGACCCGGCACACGTCAACCCGAACGGCGGCGCCATCGCCATCGGCCACCCCGTCGGGGCGACCGGCGCACGGCTCGTCACCACCGCGCTGCACGAGCTCGAACGCACCGACGGGCACCTCGGGCTCATCACCATGTGCTGCGGCGGCGGGCTCGGGACCGGCACGATCATCGAACGACTGACGTAGCGTCCGCCCATGGGTGCCGGGGAATCACCGACCCTCGTCGAGCGGCTCGGCTACCCGACCGACGCTCGCCTCGTCATCGTGAACTGTGACGACCTGGGCTCGTCCCGCTCCGCGAACGTCGGGGTCTACGACGCGCTGCGCAACGGCCTCGCCACCAGCGCGACGCTCATGGTCCCGTGCCCGTGGGCCCGCGACGCCGCCGCGCAGTACCGCGGCGAGGACGTCGGCGTGCACCTCACGCTGAACTCCGAGTGGGAGACCTACCGCTGGTCGCCGATCACCCACGGGCCGAGCCTGCTCGACGGGGACGGCGGCTTCCCCCGGACCATCGAGGACACCTGGGACCACGCCGACCTCGACGAGGTCCGCCGCGAGCTGCGCGCCCAGATCGAGCGGGCGATCCTGTGGGGCTTCGACGTCAGCCATCTCGACAGCCACATGGGCACCCTGCAGCTGCGCGCCGACTTCTTCGGCGTCTACCTCGAGCTGGCGCTCGACTTCGCGCTCCCGCTGCGGATGGGGCCGGCCGGCGGGGAGCGGACCGTCGGGTTCCCGTACCGCGACCTCACGAGCGCCGAAGGGGTCGTGTACCCCGACCACTTCGTCTTCTACACCGGTGTCGGCGCCCGCAAGCACATCGAGCGGGCCCTCTTCGACCTGCGACCCGGCGTCACCGAGGTGTACCTGCACCCCGCGGTCGACGCCGACGAGCTGCGCGCGTCGCATCCCGACTGGGCGGGCCGCGTCGAGGACCACGCCTTCTTGTGCGCCGACCCGTCGCTGCCCGACCTGCTCGACCGCGCCGGCGCCACGCTCATCGGCTACCGGGAGCTGCGCGACCTCCAGCGGGCCGCCTGACCCGCCGCCTCAGTACTCGGTGATCGCCCGGACCTTGTCCTGGAGCGCCCGGTACTCGGGGGCCATGGTGAGCGGCATCAGCTGCATGAGCTTGCCCATGTTGCCGGTCACCTTGGTCTTGCCCTGCATGAACGCGGCGTTCGCGTCGAGCTCGCCCTTCTGGATCGCCACCGAGTCCTGGTAGGTCGACGTCATCGTCACCTCGGCGTCGGGCAGCTCCCCGAGGGACGCCTCGGCGAGCACGCCGTCTTGGAGCCGCCAGTAGTACTTCACGTCCCCGTCGGGGCTGCCGGTGACGACGAACTGCATCGTGGCGCTCGCCCCCGGCCGCTCCGGCTGGTCCTGCGCCAGGGCCCGGGCCTCGTCGAGCCACGCCTGGCTGAGGTACTTCGGCACTGTTGCCTCCTCCGGTCAGGGGCGCGGGAGTGTATCGACGCGCGCCGCGGGACGCTCCGACGTGCGCAGACCGGCGAACAGGTCGTCCTCGGTGTCGCCTTGGGCGGGCCAGCCGACCGACGAGCGGGCGAGGACGTACTCGTCCCACGGGAACACCTCGCGGATCACGTCGTCGCTCAGGCGCATCCAGAACCCGGTCGGGTCGACCTGGGTGCGGTGGGCCAGCAGCGCGGCGCGCCGTCGTGACAGCCACGGGCCGACCTCGACGAACGTCGTGAACCGCTCGTCATGATCCGGGAAGTCACGCTCGAACCACCGCGCGTACGGGCTGTCCTCACCCTGGCGGATGTACGCGTCGTGGAGGGCCTGGACCCGTCGGCGCGAGAAGCCCGTGTAGTACAGCTTCGAGGGCTGCCACGCCGGACCGGCGTCGAGGTAGCGGCTCGGGTCCCCGGCCGCTTCGAACGCGGGCAGCGAGATCTCGTGGACCCGAATGTGGTCGGGGTGCGGGTAGAACTGGCGGTCGTCGGCGTACGTGACGATCACCTGGGGCCGCTCCGCCCGGATGATCGCGACGAGCCGGCCGATGGCCTCGTCGAGCGGCGCGTTCGCGAAGTTGTCGGGACGGGCGTTCGTCTCCGTGTCCGGCATCCCCGAGTCGTGATAGCCGAGCCAGCGCAGCGCGTCGTAGCCGATCGCGGCGACGCTGGCCTCCAGCTCCTCGACGCGGACCGCGGCCAGCCGCGACCGGACCTCGGGCGTGTCGACCGACGGGTTCAAGATGTCGCCCGCCTCCCCGCCGGTGCAGCACACGAGCACGCACCACACGTCCTCGTCGTGGTAGCGGGCGACGGTGGCCGCGCCCTTCGAGGCCTCGTCGTCGGGGTGGGCGTGCACGCTCAGCAGCGCGAGCCGCCGACCATCTCGATCCGTGGGGGTCATCGCACACGAAGTTACCGCCTTGTCGATGGGTCGACGCGACCGGTCGGTAAGGTCGCCCCGTGCCCCGCCGCCGGATGGTGTCGCTCGGCGCTGCTCGCCACCGTCGCGGCGCTGCTCGCGCCGGCCGTGCTGCCCTCGTCGCCGTCGACCGCATCCGCGTCGACGACGCCGAGCACGTTGACGTGGAAGTCGTGCGGTCGCGGGTTCCAATGCGCCACCCTGTCGGTGCCCGTGGACTGGAGTCAGCCGAGCGGCCCGCAGGTCGCGCTCGCGGTGAGCCGCCACCGGGCCTCCGATCCGGGCCAGCGGGTCGGGACGCTCGTCGTCAACTTCGGCGGACCGGGCGACCCGGGCGCCGAGTCGCTGCGCCTGGGCGGTGAGAGCAGCCTCCCCGCCGCGGTGCGCGACCGCTTCGACATCGTGAGCTTCGACCCGCGCGGGACCGGCAGGTCGCGTCCGATCGCCTGCGTGAGCGACACGACCTACGACGAGGTGCTCGCGCAGAGCCCGACGCCGCGCAGCCTCTCGCAGCTGCAGAGCTTCTACACCGGCACGAACGGGCCGGTGGATCTCGTGCAGGCGTGCATCAACGCGCAGGGGTCGTGGCTGGCCGACGTCGGGACCCGCAACACGGCCCGGGACCTCGACGCGCTGCGGGCGGCGTTGGGTGCGTCGAAGCTGACCTACCTCGGCTACTCGTACGGGACCGTGCTCGGCGCGGTGTACGCCCAGATGTACCCGACCCGAGTGCGCACGCATGGTGCTCGACGGCGCCGTGGACCTGTCAGCGACCGCGACGAGCGAGCTGCTGGCCAACGCGCAGGGGTTCGAGACGGCGTTGAACGCGTTCCTCGCCAACTGCGCCGCGAACGCCAAGTGCCCGTACCACCATGGCGGCGACCCGCAGGCCGCGCTCGCCGCCTTGCAGCAGCGGTTCGAGAGCGGTCTCACCGTGCCGGTGGCGGACGGCCGCCAGGCGGGCGCGACCCTCTTCTACCTGGCGTTGGCCGGCGGCCTCTACGACCGGGCGCAGGGCTGGCCGTTCCTGGCGTCGGCGCTCGCCGCCGTCGACCGCGGCGTCGGCGACGGGATCGCCGAGCTGGCCGACACGCTCACCGGGCGGGACCCGAACGGCCACTACGACGACCTGCAGGAGGCGCTCGCCGCGATCCGCTGCGACGATCGGTTCGATCCGCTGCAGTCCTTCAACGACTACGTCGCGACGTTCCAGCAGTACTCGCAGGAGTTCCCGATCTTCGGCGCGTTCCTGGCCGCGTCGCCGCTCGGCTGCGACCCGCGACTGCCCCAGCCGCCCGCGGCGCAGCAGGTCGGCGACGTGCACGTCTCGGGCACCGCGCCGATCCTCATCGTCGGGACGACCGCGGACCCCGCGACCCCGTACGCCGGGGCCATCGACCTGCAACGTCGGATCGCCGGGTCCCGGCTCCTCACGCTGGTCAGCACCGAGCACGCCGGTTACGGCAAGGGGATCCCCTGCATCGACCACGCGGTGGACACCTACCTCGTGCAGCGGGTGCTGCCGCGCGTCGGGCTGCGGTGTCACCCGTGACGGCTCAGGTGGGCACCGTCGCCGGGTCGAGGCGGAACACCTCGAGCCGGCCGATGCCCCGCACCCGCTGCGCGGGCGATGGGCCGCACCCGGAACCGCTCGTCGCCGTCGAGCGCGGCGGCGACGTCGCTCGACACGAGCACCGTCCCGGGGAACGCGAGTCGGGTGAGCCGGCTCGCCAGGTTCACCACCACCCCGAAGTAGTCGCCCTCGCGGGACAGCACGGGGCCGAACGCGAGCCCGGCGCGGGCCTCGGGCAGCACCGGGTCGTGGGTGGACGCCGCGCTGAGCTCGAGCGCGATGCTCGCGCCCGCCGCCGGCTGGTCGGCGATGAACATCACCTCGTCACCGATCGTCTTGACGATCCGCCCGCCGGCGGTCACGACCGTGTCGTGGGCGAGCGCGGAGAACCGCTCGATCAAGGCGGCGAGCTCGTCGTCGTCGAGCCCCTCGGCGAGCGCCGTGTAGCCGACCAGGTCGACGAACCCGACCGTCGCGTCCACGGTCCCGGGGGTCCCCGGCTCGCTGCCGGCCAGCTTGCGCCACAGCGCGGCGCGCAGCTGGAGCCGGTGGGCGTGGTCGAGCAGCCGGCTGAGCTCGTCGAAGTCGAGGTTCTCGGCGACGCGTGTGGCGATCTCCTCGTCGGAGAGACCGGCCTGCCGGGCGTCGGTCGATCGAGCGGACGATGTCGTCGCTCTCGGCGTCGGCGATGCGAGCCAGCGCCGAGCTGGTGATCCGCGCCTGGGGCAGCGCCCGGTCGGGTGTCCAGTCGTAGATCCACGGCTGCGCGAGACGCTCGGTGAAGCCGCGCAGCGCGGCGACGTCCGCGTCGGTGAACGCCGGCAGGTCGTCAGGCAGGTCGGGGAACCCGATGGCCCGCCACACGGCGCGTGCCGTGTCGACGTCGGTCCCGGCCTTGGCCGCCACCTCGGTTTGGGTGTAGCGCCGCGCGCCGGGCACCACGGTGCGGTCGAGGGTCAACAGCGCCAAGGAGCCGTCGCGCCGCGGCCTGCTCGATCTCGGTCGGGCTCGCCCCACGGCGGCGCAGGAAACGTCGGAGCGAACGTCGCATGTCGTTCAGGCGGACCGGGGCACGTCCTTCCACGCCTGCTCCCGGGAGTTGTCCGGCTCCTTCGGGAGCCCGAGCACCCGCTCCCCGAGGATGTTGCGCATGACGTTCGACGTCCCGCCCTCGATCGTGTTGGCCTGGGCGCGGAGGAAGCCCCGCGCGATCGCCGGCCGGTCCTCCCCCATCCCGCCGATGTAGGCGAGCGGACCCTCGGGACGGGCCGCGCCGGTCGGCTCCCACGCCGCGCCGCCCGCACCCTCGAGATCGACCGCGAGCTTCTGGAGCCGCTGGTTGAATTCGGCCTGCATCAGCTTGGTGATCGAGCCCTCGGGACCGGCCTCGGCGCCGCGGCGCCGCTTGTCGCCGGCCCGCTGGTTGTTCAGCCGGATGAGCTGCCCGTCGATGTAGAGCTGCGCGAGCCGCTGCCGCTGGAGGGGATCGGTGACCGGATGGTGCCGCTTGATCGAGCGCGTCGATCGGGCTGCCCCCGACGGCGTCCCCGGCGAGGGAGCCCGCCCCGGACAGCGACACCCGCTCGTTCATGAGCGTGGTGATCGCGACACGCCACCCTTCTCCTTCAGGTCCGACGCGCATCGTGTCGGGGATCCGCACCCCCTCGAAGAACACCTCGTTGAACTCGGCGTCGCCGGTGATCTGCACGAGCGGGCGGACCTCGACGCCGGGCGCGTGCATGTCGACCACGAAGTAGCTGAGCCCCTTGTGCTTCGGGACGTCGGGGTTCGTGCGGGCGAGCAGCATCCCCCACCGGGCGATGTGGGCCAGCGTCGTCCAGACCTTCTGGCCGTGCACGACCCACTCGTCGCCGTCGCGCTCGGCGCGCGTCGACAGGCCGGCCACGTCCGAGCCGGCGCCCGGCTCGCTGAACAGCTGGCACCAGATCTCCTCGTTCGTGGCGAGGCCGCGCAGCAGCCGTTGCTTCTGCTCCTCGGTGCCCCACGTGATGACGGTGGGGCCGCCCATGCCGATCCCGATGATGTTGAACGGCCGCGGGACCCGGTAGTGGCTCAGCACCTCGTTCACGTGCTTGGCCTGCACCGGGCTGAGCGACAGGCCTGCCCCGTACTCCGCGGGCCACGTCGGCGTGGCGTACCCCGACTCGCCGAGCCGCCGGCACCAGTCGCGGTAGTCGAGGCCGCGGCGCAGCTCCGAGAAGCGGGCCTCGTCGCCGGCGTCGACGGCGTCCATCCAGCCGTCGGGCAGCTCCGCTCGCAGGAACGCCACCGTCTGGTCGCGCAGCTCGGTGTCGGTCGGTTCGGTGTCGATCGCCATCATCGTCCCCTGGGTCGTTGCCCGGATCGTAGCGGCCACCCGCCGGCGGGCTGGGCCCAGTCCGGTCCGCACGGCCGCGCGGATCGAGGTCGGTATCCTCGACGTCGCGGCTCGGCGCGCCGGCGCGGTCGTGTCGCTGCGAGGACCAGGATGCGGACCCACCACGTCGAGCGGCACCGGTATGCGCGGGTCGGGTGGCTGCGTGCCGCGGTGCTCGGCGCCAACGACGGCATCGTGTCGGTGGCAAGCATCCTCATCGGGGTCGCAGCCGCGACGTCGGCGCGCAACCAGGTTGCGGTCGCGGGCGCGGCGGCGCTCGCCGCGGGCGCCATGGCGATGGGGGTCGGCGAGTTCGTCTCGGTGAGCTCGCAGCGCGACACCGAACGGGCCGACATCGCGCGGGAGCGACGCGAGATCCTGCTGAACCCCGATCTGGAGCTCACCGAGCTGCAGGAGATCTACCAGCGACGTGGGCTCGACGAGGCGCTCGCCCGTCAGGTGGCGCAGCGGCTGATGGACGCCGACCCGCTGGGCGCGCACCTGCGCGACGAGCTCGGCATGACCGGCGCGGGGCTCGCCACGCCGATGCAGGCGGCGCTGAGCTCGGCGGTGAGCTTCTCGTCGGGCGCGGCGATCCCGCTCGCGGCGGCCATCGCGGTGCCGAGCGCCGCGCGGGTGCCGGTGGTCGCGGCGCTGGCGATGCTGCTGCTCGCCGCGCACCGGTGCGCTCGGGGGACGCTTCGGCGGCGCGCCCCTGCGGCGGGCGACGCTGCGCGTCCTGGCGGGCGGGCTCATCGCCATGCTCGTCACCTTCGCGATCGGCACGCTGGTGGGCGCCACGGTCTGACCCGTCCGGTCGGCCTCGGCGCCCGAGCGTCTGGCTCCATCCGCGGCGACGCCCTCGGCCCGGTGACGCTGCCGCTCATCGCCGCCGTCGCGTCGATCGGCCAGCGGTGTGGTTCGTCGCCGCGAGGGCCGATCGACTCCCCACCGCGTCGCCGCCCCAATCCTCCGGGCCGCGGACCGCGGACCGACTAGCGGGCCGGACGCGCCGGCGCGGCCGATGAGCGCGCCGGACCAGCCGGCGTCTCCGACACGGCGGGCGGTGTCGCCACGGGAGGCGGGCGGGTGCGGTCGATGAGCCGCATGACCCGCCAGCCCACCTCGACGAGCGCGACCCCCACGGCCGCGATGACGGCGGCCTGCCAGACGACGTGGCCGGCCGGGAGGGCCAACGCGAAGAAGCTCCGGAACGGCGGCACCGCGACGATGAGCGCGACCGCGCCGATCATCGCGGCGACGAGCAGGCCGCGCCACCAGTTGATCGGTCGGGCCAGGACGACGAGGACCCAGAGCGCGATGACGGCGACGACGAGGGTCGCGGTGGTGCGCGATTCGGTGACGGTCTGGTTGGCGCCATAGCGCGCCACGCCGTAGGCGACGAGCGCCGCCGCGCCGATGACGACGCCGGCGGGGACGCAGAACCGCAGGACCCGGCGGATGAAGCCTGGGACGTAGCGGCGCGTGTTCGGCGCCAACGCGAGGAAGAAGCCCGGGATCCCGATCGTGAAGTCGCTGATGATCGTCAGGTGGCGGGGCAGGAACGGATACTTCCAGTTGAGTAGGACCACCATGACCGCGATGACGACGGCGTAGACCGTCTTGGTGACGAACAGGTTCGCGGATCGCTCGATGTTGGCGATCACGCGGCGGCCCTCGGCCACGACACCGGGCAGGGTCGCGAACCGGCTGTCGAGCAGCACGAGCTTCGCGACCGCACGGGTCGCGGCGGCGCCCGAGCCCATCGCGACGCCGATGTCGGCGTCCTTCAGCGCCAGCGCGTCGTTGACGCCGTCGCCGGTCATGGCGACGACGTGCCCGCGTGACTGCAGGGCGTGGACCATCGCCCGCTTCTGCTGGGGGGTCACCCGCCCGTACACGGTGTGGGCCTCGAGCACCTCGGCGAGCTCGGCGGGATCCTCGGGCAGCTCACGGGCGTCGACGGGTGCGTCGGCGCCGGCGAGACCGACACGCGCCGCGACGGCGGCGACGGTGCGCGGGTTGTCGCCCGAGATGACCTTCAGGGCCACGCCTTGATCGGCGAAGTAGGCCAACGTGTCGGCGGCGTCGGGTCGGACCTTCTCCTCGAGCACGACGAGCGCGGCGGGCTGCATCGGTGTGGGGAGCGCCTCGCCCTCGAGCGAGCCGGGGCTGTGGGCGAGCACCAGCACGCGAGTGCCCTGGGCGGCCAGCTCGTTCGCGCGGGCGCGGACCGGGTCGTCCGCCGAGGCACGCGGCAGGACCATCTCGGGGGCGCCGAGCACCCACGTGCCGTGGTCGGCGAAGGTGGCCGCGCTCCACTTGCGCGCCGACGAGAACGGGGTCGCGGCGCGGCGCGACCACCCGTCGGGTGGCGGCAGCGCCGCACCGATGGCCGCCAGGGTGGCGTTGCGGTTCGGGTCGTCGGCCAGCGCGCCGAGCGCGGCCGCGACGTCGCCGTCGCGGCCGTCGCCGACGGCCTCGTAGCGGTCGAACACGACGTCGCCCTCGGTGAGCGTGCCCGTCTTGTCGAGGCAGACGACGTCGACGCGGGCGAGCCCCTCGACGGCGGGCAGCTCCTGCACGAGCACCTTGCGGCGGGCGAGCGTCACCGCGGCGATGCCGAACGCCAGGCTGGTCAGCAGCACGAGCCCCTCGGGCACCATCCCGACGACGCCGGCGACGGTGCTGGTCAGCGCGCCCGAGACCTGATCGGTGCGGAGCTGCTGCCACAGCAGCAACGCCGACACGGGGAACAGCGCGTACTGGATGAGACGCAACAAGAAGTTGATGCCCTCCATCAGCTCCGAGCGGACGAGCTGGAACTGGCGGGCCTCAGCCGCCAGCTTGCGGGCGTAGGCGTCGGGGCCGACCGCGGTGGCTTGGAAGGCGCCGGCGCCGGCGACCACGATGGCGCCCGACAGCACCTGCGAGCCGGCGGCCTTCTCGATCGGGTCGGATTCGCCGGTCAGCAGCGACTCGTCGATCTCGAGACCGTCGGCCCGGCGCACCACCCCGTCGGCCACCACCTGGTCGCCGGTACGCAGCTCGCAGAGATCGTCGAGCACGAGATCGTCGACGGCCAGGTCGCGCACCTCGCCGTCGCGCGTGACTCGCGCCCGCGGCGCGCTGAGCACCGCGAGCGCGTCGAGCTGGCGCTTGGCCCGCACCTCCTGCACGATGCCGATGAGCGCGTTCGCCACGAGGACGAGACCGAACAGCCCGTCCTGCGGCTGACCGACGACGAGGACGACGGCGAACATCGTGCCGAGGATGGCGTTGAAGCGGGTGAAGATGTTGGCCCGCAGGATCTCGCCGTAGGAGCGGCTGGTGCGCTCACCGCTGCGGTTCGTCAGCCCCCGCGCGACGCGGGCCTCGACCTCGGCGGTGGTGAGACCGCTCGACGGGGTCTCGTGCTCCGCGGGGACGCCCGATTCGGGGGGCGCCGACGCGGTCATCGAGTGGACGGTAGCCGAGGCTCAACGGAACCCGGCGCGACCGCACCGATCGCTCGTCGACGCACCGGACGACGCGGGCGCTGGACACGTCGCCGATGTCGGTTGCGCCAATCAGCGCGGCGGCGCGGGCTCGCCCGCCGCGCGGCGCTGGAAGCGGGTGCCGCCGGCGAGCTCGTACACGTGCCCGTCGGGCGCGCGGAAGTGCACCCAGGCGCTCTCGCCGAGGTCGACGACGGGTCCGAGCAGCTCGACGCCAGCCGCGGCGAGCTCGGCGGCGCCGGCCTCGACGTCGTCGACGAGGAAGCCGACGACGGGCGCGTCGAAGTACGGCTCCCCGTGCGGTCCCCCGGCGTCGAACACCTCGAAGTGGTCGCCGTCGGTGAGCTCGTAGACCGTCATCCCGTCGGTCTCCTCCGCGACGCGGAGTCCGAGGACGTCGCGCGCGAACGTCGTCATGGCCGAGTACGAGCCGGTGCGCGTCCCGGCCCAGGCGATCGCGCGTGGTTGCATCCGTCGAGTCTGGCCTAGTGGAAGTCGCGGGACCGGAGATGGGCCGCGGGGGTGAGCGACAGGGCCTCGACGTGCTGGGCCAAGAGGTTGATGACCCCCTGCTCGCGCTCGAGACGACCACGGATGCGCAAGGCCGGCGCGGTGCGAGCCACCCGCCGGTACCGCTCCCACACGGTCGGGATGCAGATCACGTTGATGAGGCCGGTCTCGTCCTCGAGGTTGAGGAAGACAACCCCGTGGGCGGTCTCGGGCTGCTGGCGGTGGGTGACGACCCCGGCGACCTCGACGGTCGCCCGGTCGGGTCGGTCGCGCAGCGCCTCGGCGGTGAGCACCCCGGCGGCGGCGAGCGCGGGTCGGACGAACTCGGTGGGGTGGCGGGCCGCCGACATCCCCGTCGAGCGGAGATCGGCCGCGGTGGATTCCAGCTCGCTCATCCCGGGCAGCGGGGGTGCCTCGATCCCGGTGACGACGCCGGGCAGGGTGTCGTGGCGGGCGTCGCGCAAGCCACCGGCGGCCCACAGCCCGGCCCGTCGGGTGACGCCGAAGCCGGTGAACGCGCCGGCGGTCGACAGCAATTCGAGGGCGTCGACGGTCGCGCCGGTGCGGCGGGTGAAGTCCTCGAGGTCGGTGAAGGGCCGCTCGGCGCGGGCCTCGTCGATCCGGTCCAGGAGCCGGTCGCTCAACCCACGGACGTAGCGCAGCCCGATCCGCATGGCGTGCGTGGAGGCGTCGGCGTGCCAGCCGGGACGGGGGTAGCCGACCGGGCCAGCGTCCAGGGTGCGGGCCTCGAGGGTGCAGTCGCGCCGGGAGGCGTGCACGCACGGGGGGAGGACCTGCACCCCGTGCCGGATCGCGTCGCGCACGAGGGTGTGCGGCGAGTAGAAGCCCATCGGCTGCGCGTTCAGCAGCGCGCACGCGAACGGGGCCGGGTAGCGCCGCTTGAGCCAGGCGCTGGCGTAGACCAGGTAGGCGAAGCTCACCGAGTGGCTCTCGGGGAAGCCGAAGTCGGCGAACGCCTCCAGCTTGTGGGCGATCTCGTCGGCGGTCTCGCCGGTGATCCCCCGCTCGGCCATGCCGAGCAGGAGCCGCTCTCGCATCGCCGCCATCCGCTGCCGGGAGCGCTTCGAGCCCATCGCCTGGCGGAGCCGGTCGGCTTCGCCGGGGGTGAACCCGGCGGCGTCGATGGCGATCTGCATGAGCTGCTCCTGGAAGAGCGGCACCCCGAGCGTCTTCTGCAGGCACGACTCGAGCGCCGGGTGGGGGTACGTGACCGGCTCCTCGCCGCTGCGGCGCCGCAAGTAGGGGTGCACCGAGCCGCCCTGGATCGGCCCGGGGCGGATCAGCGCCACCTCGATGACGAGGTCATAGAAGGTGCGGGGTCGCAGCCGCGGGAGCGTCGCCATCTGGGCTCGGCTCTCGACCTGGAACACACCGACGGTGTCCGCCGCGCAGAGCAGGTCATAGACCTCGTCTTCTTGGGGGATGGTGGCGAGATCGACGTCGGTGTCCTCGTGCTCGCGCACCAGATCGACGGCGAGGTGCAACACGGTGAGCATGCCGAGCCCGAGCAGGTCGAACTTCACCAGCCCGGCGGCCGCGCAGTCGTCCTTGTCCCACTGGAGCACCGAGCGGTTCTCCATGCGGGCCCACTCGACGGGGCAGAACTCGACGAGGGGGCGGTCGGCCATGACCATCCCGCCGGAGTGGATGCCGAGGTGGCGTGGGTAGTCGAGGACCTGGCGGGCGAGGTCGAGCACCAGCGCGGGGACGGGCGGCCCGTCGGGTGAGGCCGTGACGTCGTCGAACGCCTCGTCGCGGGACCGCCACCGGTCGACCCATTTCGTGATCGCGTCGGCGTGCCCGGGGGACAGCCCGACCGCCTTGGCCATCTCGCGCAGCGCCGAGCGGGGCCGGTAGGTGATGACGTTGGCGACCTGCGCGGCCCGGTCGCGCCCGTACCGCTCGTAGAGGAACTGGATCACCTCCTCGCGTCGCTGATGCTCGATGTCGAGGTCGATGTCGGGGGGGCCGTCACGCTCGGGGGACAGGAACCGCTCGAAGAGCAGGCCGAGCGCGACCGCGTCGGCTTTCGTGATCCCGAGCGCGTAGCAGACCGCGCTGTTCGCGGCGCTGCCCCGGCCCTGGCAGTAGATGTCGTGCTCCGCGCAGAACGACACGATCTCGACGAGCAGCAGGAAGTAGCCGGGGAAGTGCAGCTGCTCGATCACGTCGAGCTCGTAGGCGAGCTGACGCATCGCCTGGGCGTGCTGCGGGTGACTCGGCGGGTAGCGCAGCGCGGCGCCTCGCCGGGTGAGCTCGCGCAGCCACGACATGTCGCTGTGACCGGGTGGGACGTCGAGGTCGGGGAGATCGGGGGCGGCGAGGCGCAGGTCGAAGGCGCACCGTCGCGCGACGTCGAGCGTCCGCTCGACCGCGCCGGGCCACCGGGCGAACCGGCGGGCCTGCTCCGCGGGGCGGCGCAGCTGGGCGAGCGGGGACGCGGGCAGCCAGCCGTCGATCTCGTCGAGGGAGCGTCGGGCGCGGATGGCGGCGAGCGCGGTGGCGAGCGGTCGATGCTGGGCCGTCGCGTAGTGGACGTTGTTCGTGGCGACGACCTCGACGCCGACGCGGGCGGCGAGCGCGGCGAGGGCGTCGTTGCGGTGCCGGTCGAGCGGGTCTCCGTGGTCCCAGAGCTCGACGAGCACCCGGTCCCGCCCGAACGCGGCGACGAGGCGCTCGAGGGCCCGACGGGCCGCGGCCGGGCCGTCGGAGAGCAGCGCGCCGGGCACGGCGCCTTTGCGACAGCCGGTCAGGACCATCCAGGCGTCGTTCGTGCCGCTGACCCGGCCCCCGCTGGCGTGCACCCCGACGCGGGCCGCGTCGGCCAGACCGGCGAGCGTGAAGCGGGGCGCGCCCTTCTCCCCGGCGAGCTGCCCCTCGCTGATCGCCCGGGCGAGGCGGGCATGCCCGCGGGGCCCCTCGGCCAGCACCACGAGATGCTCGCCGGGCGGGTCGGCGACGCCGTTCGGCGGCGGGCCGCCCTCCGAGGGTGAGCTCGGCGCCGAAGACCGTCGGGAGGTCGACCTCGGCCGCGGCCGCCGCGAAGCGGACGATGCCGTAGAGGCCGTCGTGGTCGGTGACGGCCAGGGCGGCGAGGCCGAGGCGGGTCGCCTCGTCGACGAGCTCCTCGGGGTGGCTCGCCCCGTCGAGGAACGAGAAGTTGGTGTGGCAATGCAGCTCGGCGTAGGACACGGCGAGACCTCCACCCACCCGGGGAGGCGACGCTAGCGAACGTACGTTCGATACGCCAAAGAGGCCTGGTCGGGCCGGGGGAATGAGGGGGCGCCTCCAGGCCGCGCTGCTCCCCCACGGCGCCACCCTGAACGGCGGCGACGTCGTCTCGCTGGCCATCTGGGGCCTCGTCGGCCTCGTGGTGTCGGTCCGCACCTTCCGCTGGGAGCCCCAAGCCGCCCGGACCTGACCCCCAGCCGCCGCCCGGGCGCTTCATCCAGCGATAATGACCACGGTCAGTTTCCTTGACAGAGGCGGCGTAGGCCTGGAGGCAGACCCGAGGAGGCCGTCATGAGCATCACCCCGAACCCCACCCCCGAGCCGGAGCGCCCCACCGACCGGCCGATGGACCGGCCCACCAAGAGCGGCGTGGCCATCGGGCTGTTCACCGTCGCCGCGCTCGTCATCGCCCTCGTCACCCGCGGGGCCGGCGTCGTGGGCCTCGCGGTGCTCTTCCTCATCTTCGTGCCGCTGGAGAAGCTCTTCGCCCTCCGGCCCCAGAAGGTGTTCCGCCGCGGGTTTCTCACCGACCTGACCCACCTGCTCGTCGACAACCTGCTCATCACCGTCGGGCTGCTCGCCGCGATCGTCGTGGCGCTCATCCCGTTCTTCTGGCTGCGTCGCCTCGACGTCGTCGGCGGCCTCCCCACCGCGGCGTCGATCACGCTGGCCGTGCTCATCACCCTGTTCGGTCAGTACTGGGCGCACCGGGCCACCCACCAGGTGCCGCTGCTGTGGCGGTTCCACTCGGTGCACCACAGCATCGAGGACATGGACTGGCTGGCGTCGGCCCGGCTGCACCCGATCGACCAGGTCTTCACGCACGGCGCGGTCGTCATCCCGCTGTTCCTGCTCGGCTACGGCGGCAACGTGTTCGGCGGCGTCGTGGTGTTCTTCACGCTGCTCGCGCTGTTCCAGCACGCCAACGTGCGGCTGCGCTTCCCGGTCCTGCGGTGGGTCATCAACACCCCCGAGTGGCACCACTGGCATCACGCCCTCGACCGCGAGGCGATCAACACGAACTTCGGGACGCCGGTCATCGACAAGCTGTTCGGCACCGCGTACATGCCGAAGGGCAAGGTGCCAACCGGGTTCGGGACGGTCGAGCCCGTCCCGCCCGTGAGCTGGAGCCGCCAGATGGCCTACCCGTTCACTCGGGCGGCTCGGACGGGGCGGGCGTCGGGGCAGTAGTACCCGGCCACGGTGCGAGCCGGGTGAGCCCGGCGCCGTGGACGACGAGCTGGACTCGGCGCCAGAGGGTCTCCTCGAGGGTGAGGGGCCCGACGGCGCCGACGGCCCAGAAGAGCGTCCCCTGCAGGAGCGTCCAGTTCGTGATCGCGCCGAGCTCCGCCGGGTGGAACGTCGCCGGGAGCTCGCCTCGGGTGATCGCGGTGGCGTAGGCGCGGGCGTAGACGTCGCGGAGCTCCGGTCGGCCGTCGACGGGCCGGGCCCGGCGCGACGCCCGCAGCACCTCCATCGTCGCCCGGCCCACCAGGTCGCGGGGCGCGTACCGCTGACCCTCGGCGAGGACAGCCACCGCGGTGGCGAGCACGTCGAGCACCGGGGCGTCCTCGGCGAGCCGGGCATCGATCGCGGCGGCCACCGCCTCGGCGCCACCGGCGGCGACGAGGTCGACGAGCAGGTGCTCCTTCGCCGGGAAGTGGTAGAAGAACGTCCCCTTCGACACGCCGGCCCGCGCGCAGATGTCGCTCACCGCGACCGCGTCGTAGCCCCGCTCTCGCCACAGCGTCGACGCGGCGTCGAGCAGCGCCTGCCGGGTCCGGTCGGCACGGGGCTGGCGGGCCCGGCTGGTGCGGGCAGCCTCTTGGGCGGCCACGGGCTCCTCCTCGTCACCCCACCCGGTCGGCCTCATCGGAGACCTCAGACACAACGCGTGTCAACGTTTAGCAGTCAGCCGCGAATTCGGCATCGTCGTCGCCTCCGGACCCTCGTGCCACGATCGGGTGATGGACCCGCGGGGCGTGGCGAGCGACGACTTCTGCTACCTGACGACGCGGGGGCGGCGCAGTGGGCAGCCGCACGAGATCGAGATCTGGTTCGCCGTCGCGGGCGACACCTTCTATCTGCTGTCGGGGGGCGGCGAGTCGGCGGACTGGGTGCGCAACCTGCGCGCCGACCCGGCGGTGACGGTGCGGGTCGGTGACGCCGTGTCGGGCGGCGAGGCCCGGGTCGTGACGGTCGGCACCGAGGAGGCGGCGCACGCCCGCCGGCTGGTGTTCGAGAAGTATCAGCCCCGATACGACGGGGATCTGACGGGCTGGCGCGACAACGCGCTGGCCGGTCGCGATCAACGTTCAGTCGTAGATCGCCTCGATGCCGGCCTGCCCGGCTTCGACGACGACGAGGCACGCGAGGTCGTTCGCCTCGCCGCGCGCCACGACCTGCCAGAGGGCGCGCCGCCGCCGACAGACGCGATCCCACCAGCGCACGTCCTGCGCCCACGGTCCGGCCCACGCCACGATGGCGGCGGCCCCGGTCGGGCCGCCGACCAGCCGGGCTGGCGCGGCGGACGCCTCCCCCCGACCCGAGACCGTGACCGGCGTCCCGTCGGCGTCGAGCAGCGCGACCGGGAGCCGCGGCTCGAAGACCCGGGTGGGGACCGGACCGGGCACCGCGCCGGGCCAGCTCGGCCGGTCGGGTCCGACGCCGTCGTCGCGTGGCTCGCCCCACGGCACCCAGCGCACCCGCTCGGCGGGGGTGCGTCCCCCGCACGGCACGACGGTGACGGCCGCGTCCGGCCCGTGGGCCGCTTGGAGTCGGGTGATCGCCCGGTCGGCGCGGTCCGCGGCGGCGGGGTCACCGCCCCAGAAGCCGAGCTGCCGGCCGGTCGCGGGGACGAGCTGGTCGGGGCGGAGCCGCACGACGGTGAGCCCGCCGGTGACGTCGTCCTCGCGTCCGGTCCGGCCGGTGAGCCACCCGTCGAGCTGCCAGCGGACCCGGGTGACGAGCGCGGTCGCGGTGAGCGCGCCCTCGTGACGCCAGCGGCGGGTCAGCCGCTCGCCGTGCTCGGTCTCGGCTTCGACGACGACTTGGGTGCAGGTCGTCCCGAGCGCGGCGAGCCGGTCGAGGAGCCGGTCGGCGAGGGCCTTCGCGGCGAACGCGGCCTCGTCGACCCGGGTGGCGGGCGGGTCGAGCTCGCAGGTCTCGACGAGCTCGGGGGGTGGCGGCGACGGCGGGGCGGCGTGCTCGTCGAGGCCCTGGGCGAGGCGGTGGGCGCGCGCGCCGGTGGGCCCGAAGCGGGCGAGCACCGCGGCGTGGGGCAGCTGGGCGAAGTCGCCGAGGCACCGCAATCCGAGCTCGGCGAGCAGCGCGGGCAGGTCGTCCGCCTCGAGGACCGCGACGGGCCACGGTGCGAGGAACGCAGGCGTGTCGCCCGGCGCGACGACCTGGGCGTCGCCGGGTGGCGCAGCGCGTGCCGCCAGCCGGGCGGCGAAGGGCCCGTCGGCGATGCCGACCCGCGCGTCGGGGAGGCCGCGCGGCGGCGACCGCGTCGAGGACGCGTCGGCTCAGGCCGTCGTCCCCCCCGAAGTAGCGGGACGGCCCCCGGGTCGGGAACGTGAGCGTCCCCGGCCGGTCCAGGACGATCCCGGGCGTGATCGACTCCGTGCGCGCGGGCGATCGTCTCGAAGGCCCGCGCCTCGGCCGCCAGGTCGGCGTCGCACACGACGAGCCCGGGGCAGCGGGCCTCCGCCTCGCGGCACGCAAACCCCGCCGCACCCCCTCCACCCGCGCCTCGCTCGACGCGGCCCGCACGAGCCGCCCGTGCGGGCCCGGCTCGACGACCGCGACGGGCTGTCCGACCCGGGTCGGGGTCCTCCCGTCGGGCCACGACGACCGGCCAGTCGGGGCACCACACCCCGAGCGTTCGCTCAGCCGGCGAGGACACCGACACGTTCGCGGGTGCCGTGCTCGACGACTCGGACCCGCGGGGCTCGCGAGGTGAGGAGGCCGTGCCCGGCACCCAGCCCGGGCCACGGGCCCCCCTCGACCCGAAGCCGCGCCGTGGCACCGGCCGGCCAGCGGGTCGAGGGGCCGGTGAGGGCGACCAGCACCCCGCCGCGCTCCCGGGCACGGGCCTCGAGGCGCCGCGCGTCACCCACCCGCAGGGACCGCGGGACTTCCGCCACGACCAGGCTCATCCCGTCGAGCAGGACGTCGACCGTCGTGGCCCAGCGGGCGGGGGGGACCCGCCGGGCCACGACGAACCGATCGAGGGCGACCCCCGCCGCGGCGGCGGCCTCCCCGCCCAGCGTGCCCTCGAGATCGACCGCCGCCGCCCACTCCCCCACCCCGGTCGCGGCGGCGCACAGGGTCAGGGCCACGGACGTGGCCCCGCTCCCGGGCTCGCCGTCCACGACCGCGACGGAGCCGCGCACCAGACCCTCGGGCAACAGCTCGCTGCAGCGAGCCGGGGACGGCCAGCGCCCGCTCGCGTGCCAAGACGACCGGCCGGGCCCGGCCCCCGGCGTCGGCGAGCCGGGCCCGGGCATCCGGGTCCCGGGCGGGCAGGGCCACGAGCGCCATCCCCCCGGTATAGCGAACACCTGTTCGATACAGCAAGTGGGGCCCGGGGAGGGTGGGTTCAGGGGCTTCCGGGCGCGGAGGAAGCAGAACATGGGCAGGCGTCGCCACCCGTGGAACTTGCTCACCTCGGGTGGCCCGTCGAACGCCGGCTCGCGGAGCGCCTCGAGCACGAGGCCGGCGTCCTCGAAGGCGCGCACGTAGGTCTCGAGGGGCCGGTGTGCCGAGTGGAAGGTCATGGCGAGCCCGTCGCGTTCGATGCGGTCGCTGTAGCGGAACTCGTCGAGGTACGAGCCGCGGATGACGAACGGGGCGTCGGCCGATTCGTCGGCGAACGCACCCGCCGAGTTGATGGGATGCACGATCGCGACGCACACCCGACCGCCGGGCCGCAGCGCCGCAGCCGCGTCACGCACCGCGCCGGGAAGGTCGTCGACGTCCTGGAAGGAGAGGCAGGCGACGGCGAGGTCGGCGACGCCGTCCCGCACCGGGAGGCGGGCGACGTCGGCGAGCACCGTCGGGGTCGGCTGCTCGTGGGTCACGGCGAGGCGCGCCAGGGTGGGTGAGCTGTCGACGCCGATGACGTGATGGCCCCGCGCCGTGAGCTCGCGGGCCAGGCGTCCCTCGCCGCACCCGAGGTCGAGGGTCAGCGCCCCCGGGGCGGGGAGGAACGCGAGCAGCTGCGGGCAGGTGTGGTGCCAGAAGGTGTCGTGGCCCGGGGCGCGGGCCCAGGCCGCCCACGCCTCGGCCTGGTCCTCCCAGGCCTGGCGCAGCGACTCGGTCACTCGGCGGCCGGCTCCGGGGGCAGGACGGGCTCGACGCCGACGGCGCGGAGCGCGTCGGGTGACCAGCCGGCTTCGTCGCCGTAGTAGCCGAAGAGGTGCTGGATGGCGTGCTCGACCTGTCCTTCGAGCTCACCCCACCGTTCGGGTGGCGCCTCGACGGTCACCGCGCTCGAGTAGACGGTGACACGCGTCGCGCCGAGGTCGAAGAGGCGCCGGGCGAGCACGTCGGGGGGCCGGCCGCCGGTCGTGTCGTCGACCGACGCGTACCGCTCGATCGCCATCCCGGTGATGGAGCGGTTGCAGTCGAAGATCATGACCGACGGTGACGCGCCGCGACGCGCCGTCACGGTGATCTCCTGGCCCATCTCGGCGAGCCTAGGGGGTCAGGCGTGGCGTCCGAGGATGGCGAGGAGCTGCGTCTGACGGTCGGCGGTGGCGGGGACGGACTGCACCGTGCCGAACATGCCGCTGCCCGCGAGGAGGTCGCGCTGCGGCTCGACGACCTCGAAGCAGGCGTCGACCAGGTCGGCGGGCAGGGTCGTGTCCTGTCCCGTGGCGCGGGCGAGATCCCAGCCGTGGATCAGCACGTCGAGGAACCGATGCCCGCAGTACACGGAGCCGGGCACCGGTCCGTACGACACGGCCACGGGCGACTCCATGGCGCCCGGACGACGGAACGCGGCGGCGGCTTCCGCCGCGGAGCGGTCGTAGGCGGCGGCCGGGTCGTCGCCGAGGAGGTCCCCGTCGAGCCGGTCCCCCACCGCGTCGATCGTCTGGCCGTCCACGAGGGGCGTGACCCAGAAGTTGCCGCTCACCACGTGGTTCAGCAGGGCCCGGACGTCCCAGCCGTCGCAGGGCGAAGGCGCCACCCACTGGTCGGCGCGCACCCCGGTCACGACGGGTCGGGTCGTGTCGAGCGCTCGGGCATGCACCGCCGGCAGATCGACCATCTCGCGCCCTCCTCCTGTCGGGTCGCGCGCGAGATTACGCGAAGAGCCGGCCGGGCGCCGGGGGGACGCCGCGCCACACCAGGCCGTCCATGAAGATCCACGAGCGGCGATGGATGGCGCTCGGCCCGTAGGCCCGCAGCGCACACTGGTGCCGCGGCGCCGGGTACCCGACGTTCGACTCGAAGTCGTACGGCGGGTAGTGCTGCGCCTCCTCCGCCATGATGGCGTCGCGGGTGACCTTGGCGACGCACGACGCCGCCGCGACGGCCAGGACGCTGACGTCGGCTTTCACGACGGTCGTGACCAGGTCGGCCCGGCCGATGTAGTCGAACTTCCCGTCGAGGATGATCCGGTCCGGCTCGTATCCCTGCGTTGCCAGCCCGGCCAGCGCCCGCTGCGCCGCGGTGCGCAGGGCCAGCGTCATGCCGAGCACGTCGCACTCCTCGTAGGAGGCGTGGCCGACCGCGCTCGGCTCGAGCCCAGCCGTGCACGGCGGCGGCGGCGCGCTCGCGCTCGTCGCGCGTCAGCTGCTTCGAGTCGCGGATGCCACGCACGTGCTCGGGCGCCGACACGACCGCCCCGACCGTGACCGGGCCGGCCCAAGCGCCCCGCCCGACCTCGTCGATCCCGACGACGACGCGGTCCCCGGCCTCCCAGCACCGCCGCTCGAGTCGGAGCGTCGGGTAGGTCACGGCGGTGAAGTTAGCGTTCATCGCCTCGTCACGAACTCGGTGCAGAGTCGACATCTGGTGGTCGGTAGCATGCCCGACGTATGGATCCCGGGACGCGGATCGAGGTGCGGTCCCGCTTTGACCGGCGGTGGGCCCGCGGGTTCGAGGTCGACGCCGTCCTGACCGAGGACGCCGGGTCGGCGCAGTACCGGGTGCGGCGCCGATCGGACAACAGCGTCCTCCCGGCCCTGTTCGTCGACGACGAGGTGCGCGAGGAGCGACGCGGCCGCTCCATGTGGTGGATGTGACCGCTCAGCCGTCCTCGCGGAGACGCGCCACCAGCTGATCGATCGGGACGGCCTGCAAGGTCATCGTCCGCATCGTGCCCCGCGCCGCCAACGCGATCGCCGCCTTCGCCAACGTCGCCTCGTCGGGCGCCTCGATGACGTTGAGGAAGTCCCACTGGCCCATCAGCGCGTACTGCGCGACGACGCGCAATCCCATCGCCTCGACCTCGGCGGTCACCTCGCCGATGCGCTCGGGGTGCTCCCGCACGGTCGCCCACCCGTCGGGACCGAGGGTCGTGAGCATCACGTAGGTTCCCACGCCGCCGAGCGTAGACGTCGACGCCTGAGACCGCGCGGGCGGCTTCAGGGATCGAGGCGAGCGATGTTGGCCGCTTCGCCGGGGTCCGGCCGAGAATCGAACCAGGCGTCCAGCATCTCGTGGGCAACGACGGGGCTCGTCAGCCGCAGGCCCATGACAACGACGTTGGCGTCGTTCCATCGGCGGGCTCCCGCGGCCGTCGCGGCGTCGGTGCAGAGCGCGGCGCGCACGCCGGGCACCTTGTTCGCGGCGATCGACACGCCGGTACCCGTCCAGCAGAACAGCACGGCCGTGTCGCAGTCGCCCGAGGCGACAAGCTCCCCGACGTCGCGGCCGACCTCGGCCCACTGCTTGTCCTGACCGGCAGGCGGGCCGACGAGCACGACGTCGTGTCCCCGCGCCCGCAAGTCGTCCGCGACCGCGTCGGTGAGCGCGGTCTGCTCATCGGAGCCCATCGCGACCCGCATGCCCACCAGGCTACGGGAGCAAGGCCGCCTGGACGTCGGCGAGCGTCGCGAAGGGGTGGTAGGGGACGTCGAACGCGTCGCACCACGCGGCGAGACGTCGCTTGGCGAACACCACGTCGGCGAGCAGCGCGGCCTTGTGGTCGCTCGTGCCGTCCCCGACGAGCACCGTCGAGCGGCCGGCTCGCCGCGCGCGTCCTGGACCGGCGCCTGCTTGCACGTCCCGCACGTCGAGCACGGACAGCACCGGTCCTCGTGCGGGAACTCGAGGCGTCCCGTCGCCCAGTCGACGTGGTTCGTCAGCACGGGGATTCCCACGGCCGCGCACACCTCCTCGGCACGGAACCCGAACCCATCCGACACGACGGTGACGTCGGCGCCGGCCTCTCGCAGCGCCGCCACCAGCGGCTCGAAGCCCGGGTCGAGGGGCACTTCGTCGGCGGCGGCGCGCAGGGTCGCCTCGTCGGCGTCGAGGAGCTCCCATTCGCTCACGAGGCACTCGCGGCTGCCGATCGTGCCCGCCCGGTACTCGTCGCTCAGGCGCTCCCAGTCGCCGGGCGCGAACCGGTCGAGGAGGTAGCGGCCGACGTCACGCTCGGTGATCGTGCCGTCGAAGTCGAGGAACACCGCGGTTCGCGACAGGTCGAGCCCCACGACACCTGGCATCCAACCGATCGTACGCGGCGTCGGCTCCGACAGCCCCCAGGTTGTCGGACCATGGTCACCCGCGGCCGGCGATCGGAGCCATCGCGACCCACCCGACCCGTACCGTCGCCCGGTGAAGGTGCGGGAGGTGATCCGCGTGCTCGAGGCCGACGGCTGGCGACTCGACCGCCAGCGCGGGAGCCACCGTCAGTACCGACACGCCGAGAAGCGCGGAACCGTCACGGTTGCGGGCCAGCCAGGACAAGATCTGAAGCCAGGTACCCTGGCGAGCGACCTGCGACCGGCCGGGCTCAGAGGGTCGGGTACATGAGTGCGTACGCGGTGATCATCGAGGGAGACGGGAACTCGTTCTCGACGTACGTCCCTGATCTCCCAGGATGCGTCGCCGCGGGCACGTCGCTGGACGAGGTCGACCAGCTGATCCGTGAGGCCATTCGACTCCATGTCGAAAGCCTCCGCGCGCACGGTGAGCCCGTTCCCTCGCCATCGACTGCGGCAGTGCGCCTCGTCGACGACGTCGCGTAGCAGCCGCGGGCGTCGCCGCCTGCTGGGCGAGATGGCGCCTGATTGCCCGGTGGCGTGAGGACCGCGAGGATGGTGCCGTTCCTCCTACGCTCAGACCGCAGGCCCGGGACCGGACGCGGCAACTCGTTCCTCGACTCTCGGCGAACCGATTCGGGGCGGCCCGCAAGGGAGGCGGTGTGAGCGAATGACGCGACAACCTTCCTCCACGGCGAGCTCGGAGCGCACGCTCGTCGGGATCGTGCCGCACACCCACTGGGACCGTGAGTGTTGCTAGGTCGTCGCTGACCTGCGGCCCCGGCGCCAAAGTGGCTCGTGACCTGCGGATTTGGCACTCAACGTTTCGCATCAGTGTCGGTCATTTTTCGTCGTTCTGAGGACCTGCTGAGGACCGATTGAGGACCCGGAGCACCGGCGGCTCACAACAGCGCGAGCCCGACGGCATGCTGGCAGGGCAACAGCACCGCCTCGCCCACAGTTCACGAATGTCGCCCTGCCGACCGGGACGGCCGTTTACGCTTGCGTCGTGAAGTTCGACCGGATCGCGGCTGACCCAAGGACGATGGGCGGAGTGCCCTGCATCCGTGGGACTCGTATCCCCGTTGCCTCAATCCTCGGCTATATGGCCGCTGGCATGACCCATGACGAGATCCGTGCCGACTTTCCGCAACTCTCCGTCGAGGACCTCCAGGAGACGCTTCGGTACGCGGCTGCTGCTGTCAGCGAGCGGGAACTGCCGTACCGCGAAAGCGCGTGAGGTTTATCGTTGACGAGAACCTCCCGATCCGCTTTGCGGACATGTTGCGCAGGGCGGGTCACGACGCCAGTCACACTGCCGAGTGCGGACTCCAGGCGCTCCAGATGACGAAGTCATGGCCCGAGCCCAGAGAGAACAGCGCATCGTGATCACCTATGACGCCGACTTCGCCACCATGATGGTACTCGGTGGCGACGATCTCCCAAGCATCGTGCTTTTCCGTGACCAGCGTCGCCGGCCCGAGCACCTCGCACAGCTCCTCGTAGAAAATCTCGATCAGCTCGAGGGGTCACTGACAAACGGAGCGATCGCTGTATTCGACGCTGCTCGCGTCCGTGTACGAGAGCTCCCCGTCGAGCCCGGTTGAGTCTGCCGGGGCCGATCAGCGCATCGGCCGGTCGAGCCTCGACGATCCCCGCTGACGCCATCGGCCCCAGACCACGACCGTCACGTTGGCAAGCGACGTGGTTCTGGCCAGCACGTTCCTCGTCCCGAGACGCTGACCACACGCGTACGCCGGAAAATGTCGGCTGGAGCGCGCTCATCTGCGACGATGCCCAGAGAGTGGTCCTGACCTGGGCTGTTGCTTCTCGTCATTTGTCGGCCTTTCACGACGCTTTTCGTTCGAATTGTTGCCCCGATGTTGCCCACCCACGGGCCCTCTGAGCGCCGGAGTACCGACCAAGTCGCCAACTGAAAGCGATCAACTCGCGGACTCAGACCTCGGGAGGGCTGCGGCCTCCAATGGCGCCCTGCCGGGGTCGAGTCCGGCTCGGACGAGTGCCGGGCGTGGGAACTAGATGGCTGGTTGCGGCGACTACCAAGGCGACCCTTCTAACCATCGATCGATCTACCGATGACTCGACCTCGGCGGAGCTGAACGCAATGCGGGGCACCAGAGCCCGGGTATTGCTTGTCGGTCGTCGCATTCGCGAGTGGCGGAATAGGCGACGACTTCACGATGCTCAGGGTGGCGCTGCGACGCAGGGGCGCCGCGGTGTCGGGGCTGGCGATCCTCGTGCTTGGCGGCCTCGTGATGCTGAGCGGGTGCGGCGGAGGTGGCACGATCGGCAGCGCCTCGGGGTCACCCCTTCCGAGCGGAGCGGAGGCTCATGACGCGGCGTTGCTCGCCGGTCGCCAGCTGTTCTCGGCGAACTGTGCCTCGTGCCATGGTGTTGCCGGTCAAGGTGGGCTGGGACCGAGCTTCACGAACGGGCGTCTCCTGCGCGATTTCCCAAACGCTGCAGACCAGATCACGTTCGTGTCGAACGGCCGTGGCCTCATGCCGGCGTTCGCGACCGCGCTCACGCCGCGCCAGATCGCTGAGGTGGTGGCATACGAACGCCAGGTCCTTGCTGTTCGGTCCGGGTCATGATCAAGGACCACCGTCCGAGCGCGGACCTTCGAACCTCTCGTGGCCGTGCGACGCCGATGTGCGTGCACGACCACTATGGTGTCTTTCTTACCCGAGGTTCATCAGATGTTCGACCCGACGGCCGCGTCCGATGCAGTCTCGGTTGCCACGATGATCATCGACGCGCTGGACTCAAACCGGTGTCTCGCTCGGGGACACGATGGCGTGACGAGGATGTCGGGGTGAGCGTGGTCATTGCCAAGCGGCGAGCGTGGCCGAGCGTGGTGTGCACGGCAGCGCGGTTGGTGCTGGGTGGCGTCTGGATCTGGGCGGGCCTGGCGAAGTTCGCCGATCCCGACAGCGCGGTCCGCGCGACCCCGCCTATCAGATCTTGCCGGAGGCCCTGGTAAAGCCGTTTGCGTGGGGTCTTCCTCTGGTGGAGATTGCCCTCGGGATCTTGCTCTCGCTGGTTTGGCGTCACGGGCCGCGGCGGCGTTTCGGCGCTGATCTTGGTGGTGTTCATCGCTGGGATCGCGTCGGTGTGGGCCCGCGGTCTGCAGATCGACTGCGGCTGTTTCGGTGGTGGCGGCTTCTCCGCACACGTCGACGCGTGGCAGTACTTCTCCGAGATCGCTCGGGACGTGCTGCTCGTCGGCGTGGCCGCGTTCGTGGCCCTCGGACCCCCAAGCCGCTACGCCCTCGACAACCTGGCCGGTCGCTGATGCCCAAGAAGAAGGCCTTCAAGCTCCCCTCGACCCCCTCGACGCCGCGTCCGGTCACGGCTCGCCTGCCACGCCCGCGCGCCACCGGCCGGGGTCGGCGCTGGCGTCCTCGAACCCGCAGTTGGCAGTGGGCGCTGGTGCTTGGCGTCGTCGTCGTCGGTGGAATCGTCGGGGTCGCGGTGCAAGCGAGCCGCTCGCCCACCGAGAACCTCAAGGTGGTCGTCCCGAAAGGACCGATGGGGCCCAACGGATCCGTCATCGAAGGGCAACCCTCCGCGAGGGTGCTGGTCGAGGAGTACGGCGACTTCCAGTGCCCGATCTGCAAGCTCTTTCACGACAGCCTCGAACCCACGATCCAGAACCTGGTGGACTCGGGAACGATCCGTTTCGCGTTCCATCCCCTCAACGTCATCGATTCGCACGCCGCTGGCAGCACCGAATCGCTGCGTGCCGCGAGCGCGTCGTTGTGCGCGAACGACGCCGGCCAGTTCTGGAACTACTACAACCTTCTCTACAACAAACAGGCGCCAACGGAGAACTCCGGGTTCCTCCGGACAGTCGACTGATCGCCTTCGGCAGCCAAGCCGGCATCACCGGCAACGCGTTCAGCGTCTTTCAGCGATGCGTGACCAGCCACACCTACGAGGGATACGTCCTCAGATACGCCGACAAGGCCAGCCAGCCTCCGGCCAACGTCACTGGAACCCCGACGGTCTTCATCAACGGCACGCCGATCGCCAACAGCAGTCTCGCGAACGCGGCGGGGACCGCCTTCGACCCGGCCAAACTCGTCGCAGCGGTGCAACAAGCCGGCGGCTAAACGTGACCGCGCCGAGCGGTGCGGTGCGACGTTCGCCGCCGTCGACGCAGCGCTGTGGTGATCGTGGGCGCGTCGACGGTCGGGATAGGGTCCTCGACGGGTGGACGAGACTGACGAGCCTGTTGCTGGATGCCCGCGACGGTGACCGGTGGGCGCTGCGGGCCTTTATTCAACAGACCCAGGGCGAGGTGTGGCGGCTGATGGCCCACCAGGTCGGTCGTTCCGAGGCCGACGACCTCACCCAAGACGTCTACGTGCGGCTATGGCGGGCGTTGCCCGGCTTTCGCGGTGACGCCAGCGCTCGCACATGGCTGCTTGCCATCGCTCGGCGAGTTGGGTTCGACGAGCTGCGACGTCGGGCTCGTCGACGTCGCCTCACCGAGCGACTCACCAGTCTTCGCACGCCATCCTCGCTGCCGGATGCTGCGTCAGAACAGGTCTGGGATGGTGTCGTCACGACGCTCAAGGCGAACCTCCGAGAGGCGTTCGTGCTCACCCAACTGCTGGGATTCTCGTATCAAGACACGGCCGATATCTGCGGGGTGCCGATCGGCACGATCCGATCTCGCGTCGCACGCGCTCGAGAGGAGCTCCTCACGGCGCTACGCGACGCGCAAGCGAGCTGAGCTTCGTCTCGTGCCCGGACAGGGTCCGACGTCGCAGGCGCCTCGAGCGGCGGCAGTGACCGTCGGGCCGGTTCGCCGCCGCGCTCTGTGCCCCGCGTCGCTTAGCCGATGGGCAGTGTCCCGGCGAGGGTGACCTCGTTGAACTCGCTCAGCTGCGCCAGCGTGGTCACACGCCATCCTCCCGCGAACGGGATGGTGAACCCCGGCGAGAGGTAATGGCCCGGTCCGAGGTGGCGTAGCGGGATCTGCAGCGGTGGGATGTGGCGACTCGGGTAGTCGAGCGTCATGGTCACGTTGACCAGGTCGAGAGGCGCGCCGCTGGGCAGGAGCGCCGACACGTGCACGTCGTTGGCGCCGGGCGCGACGCCGGGCGTGAGGTAGACGGAGAACCAGACCTGCGAGGACTTCAACGTCACCTCCGACGCGCCCGTGCCGCGCTGCGCGGCGGCAACCTTGGCGGGGGCGGCGTCGACGAGCAGCGCCGTGACGGAGATGATCGAGGACGGCGACGAGCACCTCGACGAACACCGAGCGCTTGAGTCGACGCAACTCGTACGCCTCGTCGAACTCCCACTCCTCCTCCCCCTCGTCAGCGCCGTCTCCGTTCGGGGACAGATCGTCGTCGGCGCCGCCGGCCACGACCGGGACCTTCGGCTCCGGAGCAGGCGCCTCCCGGGGAGCGAAGAGGTAGCCGACGATCTGGCGGCTCATCGCACCGAGGATGACCAGCGTGAGGACGAGCACCAGCTTGACGAGCAGCGTGTGGCCGTAGTTCGTGGTGGTGAGCGCGTGGAGGCTCCCGACCTGGCGCCACGCCTGGAAGCTGCCCGTGATGACGAGCGCGATCACGCAGCCCACCGCCGTGCGGGAGAACCGGGGGACGACCTCGTGCAGCTCGTCGACCCCGCGGCGGGGGAACACGGCGTAGGCGAGGACGGCGAGCCCGCCAAGCCATGTGGACATGGCGAGGATGTGGAGCACGTCCGCGGGGACGCCCAGGGTGGGGAGGGTGCCGGTGTGAGCGTGACCCGAGAGCGCGAAGGTGAGCGCGAGGCCGGCCGCGCCGACGACCGCCGTGGGTCGGAACCAATTCGGCAGCGGATGGCGGTCCGGGTCGCGGAGCAGCAGGCGCAGCATCGGCACCGCCGCCAACAGGAGTCCGAGCCGCAGCAGCGACATGTGCCCGAACGACGTGTGGAGCACGCTGCTGATGAGCGACCATTGGAACAGCGCGCCGAACGACAGCGCGGCGCCGTAGATCCCCTGCAGGAGCACGGCGAGGATCGTCGCGACGAAGGTCAGGATCCAGCCGGCCCACAGCAGCTGCGCGGTGCGCCGAAGCCGGCGCGCCTCGCCCCAGATGAACGTGGCGAATGCCAGCGTCCCGAGCAGCAGCGCGATCCCCGTGTAGTAGGTGCCGCGGACGATGCCGTAGACGACGCCAACGCTCCGCGGGCCCTTCTGGTTGTGGAGCAGGTTCTGGGCGAGCCCGGTCACGTTCGGAGCAGTGGCGTTGGCGATGAGTCCGACCTGGAAGGTGAAGGCCCCCTCAACCGGGTGCGTGTCGGCGGAGATCACCCGCCAGGTCACGACGTAGGCGCCGTCGGGGAGGTGGGGGTGCACCCCGACCTGCACGACGTCAGGCGAGGGCTTCGAGATCGTCCCCGTGTCTTCGCGTGCGCCTTGCTGGTTGTAGACGCGCACCGCGCCAGGCAGGTAGGTGACCTGCTCGTCGTAGCGGAGGCTCACCGACGAGGGCGGGGTCGTCAGCACCGCGCCTTGGGCTGGCGTCGTCGAGAGCAGGACGGCGTGCGCCGACGCCGGCCCGGCGAGGAGCACGACGATCGTCGCCGCGAGGCCGCCCACGACCGCGAGCCGGACGAGCCCCCGTCGCGATCTCATGCCAGGGCCAGCTCCGGCTCCGTCTCGGGCCAACGTTGGGCCCGGTCCAGCAGCCACAGGCTGACGAGACCGAGAACCTCGACGATGTGGGTGAGCTCGCCCGTGACCGCGGCATGCCCGGTCGCGACGTCGGCGATCGCGCTGCCGACCAGGCAGATGACGAGCGCGGTGGCGAGGGGCAACAGCCCGGCGATCCGGTGTGGCCGCCACGCGGCGACGAGGAACCCGACGGCGAGGGCGACGCCGAACGAGCCCAGGTGGCGGGCCTGGTGGACCGGGATCCCGGCATCGGCACCGAGGAGCAGCGCGGGGAGCGAGAGACCGAGCTGGACGAGCCCGATGACCGCCAAGCCCAGGCGCAGCCCTTGGCGCGCGGCAGCCGGCTCCGACTGCTCTCGCGCCAGGGTGAACATCACCCGGCTCGTGAGATCGGGCACAGCCGGGGCGGCGCTGACCCCGACCCGGCGTCGCAACGTCTGTGCGTCGGCGCGGAAGGCCCGGCAGGCCGCACAGCCGGCCAGGTGAGCTTCGAGCGTCGCGTCCGACACGCCGGGCTCCTCACCGTCGAGCTCCGCCGAGATGGCCATCCGAATCCGAGCACAAGTCATACCCAGGTAGTCGTCGGGCCGAGCCCCCTGGTTCCCATAGAACTCCAAAATTCTGGGAACCAGGTCCGGTCGGGCAACGACTACCAAGGCACGCATTTCCGACCCGAGAGGTGAGTGATGAGCAAGCGAGCGTGGTGGGCGCGGATCGCCAGTGTCGGCACCGTCATCGGGGCGCTGGTCCTCGCGGCCAGCCCCGCCTGGGCACACGTCGAGATCGACCCCGCCTCCGAACCCAAAGGCGCCACCGTCGTGTTCGCCTTCCGGGCCCCGACCGAGTCGCCGACCGCGTCGACGGTGCGCCTCGACGTCCAGTTCCCCACCAACCACCCGTTCGCGAACGTGCTCGTCCAACAAAAGCCCGGGTGGACGTTCACGACCCAGAGCGCCCCGCTGCCCAAGCCGATCACGACCGACGACGGCACCTTCACCAGCGCAGTGACCGAGGTGACCTGGGTGGCGACCGCCGGTGGGATCCCACCCGGCGCCTTCGACCTCTTCAACGTCTTCGCGACGCTGCCGAGCAACACGAACAAGCTCACGTTCAAAGCAGTGCAGACCTACAGCGACGGCACGGTCGTGAGCTGGATCGAGCTGCCCACCAAGGGAGCCCCGACGCCCGAACATCCCGCCCCCACCCTCATCCTGACCAAGCCACAACCGGGATCCTGAACCGGCCCAGCAAGTCGGCTCGCGCCAACCCTCGAGCACCGGCGCCAAGTGAAAGCGGATGCATCGTCGCCGACGCGCTCGGCGGCCACCACGGGCCGCGGACCGGTCGCGCGAAAATGGGCGACGGCTCCGCGGTCAGACGCGTCCTAGCACCAGCGCTGGACTGATGTGGTCGGTTAGTTTGAGTCGCGTCGTGTCTCGAGCCATTGTTCGATGTCGCTTTGGCGGTAGCGGATGTGGCGACCGACGCGGTAGCTGGTGGGTCCGCGGCGGTGGTGACGCCACTGGTAGATAGTGGCGATGGGCACGCCGAGGTAGGCGGCGAGCTCGGGGACGCTGATCAGCGCGTCGAAGGGCTCGCGAGTTGGTCGGCGCTGGGGGCTTGCGGTCATTGCGTGCGGCTCTTGAGCTGGTGTTCGAGGAGTCGGGCGACGGTGTGGCTGCGGGTCGAACCGAGATGGCGGGCGAGGGCGTCGAGCGCGGCCCGTTCGGCAAGGGAGAGCGCGACGGTGAGTGGGCTGCGTCCTTGGTCGCGTCGCACGAGTTGTCGGGGCCTGGCCTGGTGGTGTTCGTCGAGGAGCTGGTCGCGGTGGTTCTGGTAGGCGACCATGACCAGGTCGGCGAGCGCGTAGCCCTGTTGCGTGAGCTCTCGGACTCGCTGGGCGAGGTCGAGGGGAAGGGTCAGGCCGACTTTGTGGCGAGCGTCGTGGCGGGTGGGCGCGGCGGGCACCGGGCCCAGTGGATTCGGCGAAGTCGTCTCGGTGGACGGCGGCGGGGTGGGTTCGGGTGGATCTGGTCGTCGGTGGGCCGCATCGGCCTGGCGAGCTGTACGGCGCGGCGCGGGCTGGTTCGGTTCGTCCGAGACAGCTTCGGTGCCGAGGCGGAAGCCGGCGAGTTGGGACTGGCTGAGCCGGGCCACGCTCAGCCTGTCGGGCTTGAGCCGGCGCGCGCGTTGATGCGTTCGAGGATCTCGGCGGCGAGCGCCTGGTAGTCGTCGGCGAGGCGGGTGGCGCCGGCCGCGAATCCGGCTCGGTGGTGATCACCCAGGGGCGTGGTGGCGGCGTGGGCGTATTCGATGGCGACCAGCCCGTGGCGGGACTGGTCGATGGCGGCGCGCTCGGAGCCGCGGATGATCGCGTCGAAGACGACGGGTTGGTGTGCGAAGGCGTCGAGGAGCTCGGCGCGGGCTTGGTCGCGGATGCGGGTGGCCGACATCGGGATGGCGAAGAGCACGACCCCGGCCAGCTGGCCGGTCCGCAGGCCCTGGTCGCCCAGCGCGGCGAGTCGCTGCGAGACCCGGTGGAGTCCGAGGAGGCTCTTGTCGTCGGGTTTGGTGGGCACGACGATCCAGTCGGCGCCGACCAGGGCGGCGTCTTCGAGGAGACCGCCGGCCGGCGCGGTGTCGATCACCACCAGCTCGTAGCTACGGGCGACCTGGTGGAGGGTGTCGACCACCTGGCGGATCGCGTCCGTGGGGTTGCGATGGGCTTGGGCGCTGAGCGCGGCGGCGAGGGCGTCGGTGCGTGCCCCGCCCGCCACCACGTCCAAGCCGGGCCGGACGTGGCGGATGGGCTCGACCGGGGTGCCGCCCTGGGCGGCGAGGCTGAACGCCAAGCCCGCGTCGGTGTCTTCGACCCCCAAGTCGATCGCCAGGTTGCCTTGCGGGTCCAGGTCGACGGCCAGCACCCGGTGGCCTTGGTGGGCCCAGATGACGGCCAGATTGCTGGTGGTGGCGGTCTTGCCACAGCCGCCCTTGCCGTTGACCACCGCCAAGACATTGGTGCGCATGAGTCGCTCCTCTCGACGCTCTTCAAAGCACGCGAAAAGCCCGTTACTCCACGCCAAGCGCATTCAAAAACGTCCAGGAGGACACCTGCTGCGAGATTTCTTTGAGAATTGGTGCTGCCACGTGGCGGTGGCGTGGGCGCCGTCCGGCGGACGGTCGACAAGCGCACGGCCAGGTGCCGTCGGGCGGGCAGCTCGCACGTCGCCATGCACGAGCCCGCGGGCAGCCGTCGCGGGTCAGGACCCTCGGCTCGTGCGCCCGATCGTTGGGGCCACCCGACGATGGGCGCCCGCGCTCCATATGGCGGAGGTATGCCGAGCCGCGGGCATTGGTCGGGTCGCCCTCTGACGGTCGTGATCGTTGCGTCAGTCAGCGCCCGAGACCAAGCCCGGGTAGCTCTCGGACCATCGCGGGCGGCTCGCGGGCCGGCACTGTTGGGCGGGGTGGCGTGCGCTCAATCGCCCGCGGTTGGTTCGGGTGCGTGAAAGCTGGCGGCCAGATGGTCTCGGTAGGTCTCGAGGGCCTTGCGGTCGACACCCGGTGGGGTGCGAGCGAGGGTGCGTGCGACCTCGGCCATGCGGGCGACGACGATCTCGGGCCGTTCAGGGTGGTCCATGGTGCGGCGCAGCACGCTGTGCGCGGCCCAGTCGGGTCGCTCCCGGGTAGCGACCCGGGCCAGCACCTCGGCCGGGCTCGGCGCGCCCGGCTGGCCGTGCGTATGGGCCGCGTGGTCTGGCTCACAGACCACGTAGGCGTGGTTGGCCTCCCGGCCGCGGCTCAGGGCCGTATACAGCTCGTTGGCGTACATGGTCGAGCTGACCTGGACGTGGGCCTCCTCGACGGTGACGCCCTGGGCTGACGCGATCGTGCTCGCATAGCCCAACCGCACGTGGGCGGCCACGTAATCGCCGGGCAGGATGACGCGACCCTGGTGGCGGGCGTGTTCGACGGTGAGGGTGCCGGTGCGGACGTCGAGGTCAGCGACGTGCCAGCGGTCGTGGTTGCGCACCCAGTCCTGCGGGCCGTGGCCGTAGCCCAGCCCGCGGTGGTTGTGGCGGGTCTCGATGAGGTCACCGATCCCGATCCTCTGGGCGCCGGTCTCGGTGCGAACCTGCAGGCCAAAGCGGCTGACCTGACCGGCAGCGACCCGCGCCACGCGGGCCCGGTTGGCCAACTCGGTGACGCTGTGCTGGTCGGCGGCCAGCATGATCGCGTCCCGGCCCGCCCGTTGCGCGTCCCTCCAGCCCCGGAAGCAGTCGTTGCGGGCCTGCGCCCCACTGCCACCATGCAGACGACCGTGGGCTCGGAACGCCTCCAGCCAGGCCCCATCACGGCGACGCAGCTGGGCCAACGCGGTCGCTTCCCAGCGCTGCGTGAACCGGTGCGTCTGGCGGAGCTCGCTCGCCCCCAGGGTCTCGGCCAACGCGGGGAACATCCCGCCCGGGGCGCGCACCGCCCCGAGCTGGTGGTCATCGCCGACCAGCACCAGCTTCGCCCCGCGCCGTCTGACGAGCTCGACGAGGCGGTCGAGCTGACGCGTGGTGACCATGCTGGCCTCATCCACGATCACCACGTGCTCGGGGTCGAGGCACCAGGGAGGCGGCGTGGTGTTGTGGGTCTGCCAGTCCAAGAACTTGGCCAGCGTCTCGGCCACAACACCGGCTTCGCTGCGCAGCACACCGGCGGCCACCGCGGTCTGGGTGAGACCGATCACGGGATGGCCGGCGGCCTCCCAGGCGCGGGCCGCGACGCGCAGCATGGTCGTCTTGCCCGAGCCCGCCGGGCCGATGAGCACCTCGACGCGTCGTCCCCGCCCCGTCAGCTGGCGCAACGCTCCGTGCTGCTCGACCGCCAAGCGTCGCGGCTCCGCGGCGAGCGCCTGCTCGAGGATCGGTCTCTCGACCACCCCGACGCGGGCGGCCAGGCCGGTGGCGGCGGCGTGCAGGATCCGGGCCTCGATGGCGAGCACCTCGGTCGTGGTGTAGCGGACCTGTTGGGGCGCATCCCAGACACTCCACCCGTCGCGGCGCACCAACGCGGCGGGCGCCTCGAGCCGCTCGGGGGCCTGCAGGCACACCACCTCGCGGTACGCCAGCAACTGCTGGGTCAGCGCCTCGACCCGGGATCGCACCCCAGCCGCGCCCGCGCCGCTCCCCACGGCGCCCAGGTCGTCGTGTGGGACGGGAAGCATCTCGAGGTGCCGGGCGATCACCTGGGCGACGTCGCGGCGCGCAAACGTCGCCCGCTCCGCGGTCACCTGCGCCAGCACCACGGCGGCCAGGTGAGCCGGCGGCTGCTGCGTCGAATGGGGCATGACGCGGGCGGCTGCGTCGAAGACCCGCCGGAGCAGCGCGGCCGGCTCGCGCCCGCAGTCTCGCAGTTCCGCGGCCCAGCGGCCATACAGCGTTCGATCATCCAGCGCCGCGTGACCCTTCGCGGGCCGCGTGTCCAGCACCGCCAGCCGCGAGATCCGGCCCCGCTCATCGGCGTCAAGGGGCCGGCCCAGCGCCATTTCGAGCTCGGCCACCTTGGCCTCGGCGGCCGCCTCGACCTGCGCGGCGCGCTTGCTGAACATCTCCAGCACGCCAGCCGGCATGCCCGCCAGCTCGGCCTGCCCATGCTTGGTGACCGGACCCCAGGCCACCCCCAGGCGCCGGGTCAGCTCGGCGCGCAGCGCCGCCTGATAGAGCACACCGGCCGCCTTGGCCTCCAGATACAGCGCCCGCCCATCCAAAGCCCGCCACGACCCGTCCGCGGGATCCCACACCTTGTTCAAGATCAAACAGTGCGAGTGCAGCTGAGGATCCCCCGCTCGGCTCGTCCGATGCTCAAAGCGGGCGATCACCAGCCCCTCGGTGTCCGTCACCATGACCCCGTTATGGCCACGTCGGGTCAGCGCCGCGTGGTCCTCGAGGTACGCGAGGCCGGCGTCTTCCACCGCGGCGATATGCGCCGCCCGCACCGCGACGCGCACCTCCGGGCCGCCCAGCGCGAACAGCACCGACACCGACTTGGGCGCTGAGAACGTCGCGTCGAAGCCCGTCACCCCATCCGGGTTCCGCCACGGCAGGCCCAAGACGTCGCCGCCCACAGGATGGCGGGCCTCGCCGAACGCCAAGCCCAACGCCTCACCGCGCACCACACCGGCGATGCCAGCCGCGGCTGCACCCCGACCCGACCAGACGCCCGGCGCCTCCCCGGTACCGGCGTAGTAGTCCTCCAAGCCGCCCGCGACCTCCCGCGCGTAGTACTCCCAAGCGCGGGCGCGCATCCGCCCAATGCTCAACACCGCCCGCCACCCCCATCCCCGGTAGGTGGCCGGTACCTCCCGCATCGCTGATGCAACTGTCTGAAGAGCATGAAGCTGGCTTTCCTGGTCGGCTTGGAACTCGTGACGGCAGTTGCAGGGACGGACGTGGGATCGAGATGTGACGGGTACGTGGGATCGCGTCGTGGATGGACGTACGTCGCGATCGCGCTCCGTCACCCGTACTAAGCGCAATCCACCCGTCCGAGAAAGACACCCGGGCCGAGAAATCAGTGAACGGCAACAGACGTTCACTCACGAGCAAACGTCATGAAGCAATGAACTGCAGCGCGGAGCGATGAACGATGCGCGGTCGTGCACGAGGCGCTTCACAACGCCCCAGAGAAGTGTCATCAATGACGATTGAGTACTCGAGTGCCACGCTCGCGACGCGCAGGCCTTCACGGCTCGCACAGCGGCTCTCAGGCCCTAACTGGTTCGGAAACGAGGCACGACGAATGGCGAGCATCGACAGGCGACCCAGCGGCAGTTGGCGCGCCCGTTGGCGTGAATACCCAGGGGGTCCCCAGGGAACGAAGCACTTCGTTCGCAAGGTCGACGCTGAGCAGTTCCTCATCGAGGTGCAACACCGCTTGCTCAGCGGCACCTACACGCCGCCGGCGGCTGGCCAGGTCTCTGTGGCCACGTACGCGGCCGACTGGCTGAGCCGCCGCACCTGGGCACCAGCGACCCAGGACCGCATCGAACGGGAACTGCGCCGTCACATCCTCCCTGCGCTTGGGTCGCGGCCGCTCGCCAGCCTCCGTCGAGCTCACATCGAGGAATGGGCAAAGACGCTGCCCCTGGCGCCCTCGAGTGCACGCTTGGTCTACGAGACGCTCGCGTCACTGCTGGCGGCCGCTGTCGATGATGAGCGCCTCCCACGTAACCCAGCCAAGGGCGCACGGCTGCGCCAAGGCCGAGACACCGCGCTTCGTTCCCCTGTCGGCCGACGGGGTGCGCACCCTTGCCCATTGCGCGGCCGAGCACGTCCGAGCAGCAGTCGTGGTCGCAGCGGGAACCGGGCTTCGCCAGGGCGAGCCTTCGGCCTCAGCATCGATCGGATCGACTTCATGCGGCGCGAGGTGCGCATCGACCGTCAGCTCTGGACGCCGTCGAGAGGCCGACCGGTCCTCAAGCCGCCGAAGTCGGCGAACAGCTATCGCACGATCGCGATTAGCTCACTCGTGGTCGACACACTGGCCGCTCATGTGGCGACGTTCGGAACCGGGGAAGCAGGGCTCGCGTTCCACGTGAGCGGCCGGCCTGTGGTGCGGGCGGTGGCAGCGAAGTACATGCGGGCCGCTGCCCGGGGCGCCGGGGTCGAGGCGACCTGGCATGACCTCCGCCACCACCATGCGAGCGTGCTGCTGTCCGCGGGTGTGAGCCCGGCGCTGGTCGCCGAGCGGCTGGGCCACGACGTGAAGACATTGCTCTCCACGTACGCTCATGTGATCCGGAAGGACGACGACCGTGTCCGCAGCATCGTCGACGACACCCTGGGTGGATCTGCTGAGGACTTCTTGAGGACCGGGACGGTTTGAGCAAGTGGATCAACGAGGCATTTCCCCACGTCAGAGCGCACAAACGACGGTCGCGATCGTGCCCCACACGCACTGGGACCGTGAGTGGTACTTGCCGTTCCAGGTGTTCCGGATCCGACTGGTGACGCTCCTCGACCGGCTGCTGCCGCTGCTCGAGTCGGACCTGTCGTACGCCGCGGTTCCTGCTCGACGGGCAGACCGCGGTGCTCGACGACTACCTGGCGGTGCGGCCGGAGGCCGCGGCCCGCCTCGACCGCCTGGCGGCCAGCGGGCGGCTGCAGGTCGGGCCGTGGATGATCCTGATGGACGAGTTCATGGTGTCGGGCGAGACGCTGGTCCGTGATCTGCAGCGCGGCTTCGCCCGGGCCACGGCGCTGGGCGGCGCGATGCCGGTCGGCTACCTGCCCGACATGTTCGGCCACGTGGCGCAGATGCCGCAGATCCTCGCCCTCGCCGGGCTGGAGCACGCCGTGGTGTGGCGCGGGGTGCCGGCCGCCGTGACCCAGACCGCGTTCTGGTGGGAGGCGCCGGACGGCTCGCGGGTGCGCGCCGAGTACCTCTACGGGTCGTACTCGAACGGCCGCGACCTGCCCGACGACGCGAAGGCGCTCGTGACCCGCGCCCACGGCTACGAGCTCGAGCTCGGCGCGGCGCGCCTGCCGGGCGGCGGGATGCTGCTGATGAACGGCACCGACCATCAGCTGCCCCAGCCGTGGCTGGGACGGGTGGTCGCCGAGGCGAACGAGATCCAGGACGACTACCGGTTCGTCGTGACGTCGCTGCCCGAGTACCTGGCCGAGCAGCCGACGGAGGGACTGACGACGTGGGCCGGCGAGCTGCGGTCGGGGGCGCGCGCCAACGTCCTGATGGGGGTGGCGTCGAACCGGGTCGACGTGCACCAGCTGTGCGCCGCCGCGGAGCGAGCGCTCGAGCGGCGCGCCGAGCCGCTGTCGGCGCTGCTGCGCCCCGCCGACGACTACCCGGTGGCGCTGCTCGACGAGGCGTGGCGTCAGGTCGTGCTGAACAGCGCGCACGACTCGTCGTGTGCATGCAGCCTCGACGAGGTCGTCGAGGCGGTCCGGGTCCGGTATCAAGAGGCGCGCCAGATCGGCGACACGCTCGTCCGCGAGGCGCTGCACACGCTCGCGGGGCGGGTCGCGGCCGCGCCGGGCGCGACGCTCGTCGTGAACCCGACGCGGCACGAGCGCGGCGGGCTCGTGGAGGGCATGGTGGCGGGCGCCGGGCCGGTGCACCTCGTCGCCGACGACGGGACGCCCTGCGCGACGCAGGTGACGTGGGAGCGGGGCACGGCCGGCTTCGCGGCCATCGTCACCGGCCAGAAGGTCCGCTGGGTGCTCGACTTGATCCGCGGCGTCGAGTTCGCCGCGGCGCGCATCGCCGAGGTGACCCGCCGCGAGGTCGCCGACGGCGACTGGGAGTACACGTTCCGGGCGGTCCGCCCGGGGGAGGAGCCGATCGACCTCGAGCCGACCCGCGAGGAGCTCCTGGCGCTCGGCGAGGCGGGCGCCACCGTCCGCTTCAAGCAGGAGCTGGCGCCGACGCGGGGCGTGGTGTTCGCGGCGGCGCCGGTGCCCGGCTTCGGCTGGCGCACCTACCACGTCGCGTCCGGCGACGGTCCGGCGACCGCGGTCTCGGTCGACGAGGCCCGCCTCGAGAACGAGCACCTCTCGGTCACGGTCGACCCCCGGGACGGGACGGTCACGGTGGAGACGTCCGACGGCGTCCGGGTGGCCGGCATCCGGCTCGTGGACGGCGGCGACGGGGGCGACACCTACAACTACTCACCGCCGGCCACCGACCGGCTCGTCGAGAAACCCGACACGGCCACGGTGCACGTCGTCGAGCGGGGTCCGGTGCGCGCCGCCCTCGAGGTCGTCGCCACCTACTCCTGGCCGGCGGCCGCCGTCGGGGACATGCGCTCGTGCGCAGCGCGCGAGGACACGACCGTGCCCTGCGTGGTGCGCACCCGGCTCGAGCTGCGCGCCGCGGAGCGGTTCGTCCGCGTCCACGCCGAGCTCGACAACCACGCGCGCGACCACCGGCTGCGGGTGCACTGCCCGCTGCCCGCCCCGGTCACCGGCTCGGACGCCGAATGCGCCTTCGCGGTGGTGCGGCGGGGCCTCAGCGCCGAGGGCGGCCCCCACGAGACGGGTCTGCCGACGTTCGTGTCGCGCCGCTTCGTCGACTGCTCCGACGGCACGGTCGGGCTCGCGGTGCTGCACGACGGGCTCCTCGAGTACGAGGTCGTCGAGGACGGCCGGGAGCTGGCGCTCACCGTGCTGCGCGCCGTCGGCTACCTGTCGCGGGTGGAGCCGTCGCTGCGCCCCAACCCCGCGGGTCCGATGGAGCTGCTCGAAGGGGCGCAGCTGCCGGGGCGCCAGCGGGTCGACTACGCGCTGCTCCCCCACCGCGGCGACTGGAGCGCCGCCGACCTGTACGCCGCCGCCGACGCGTTCCTCGTCCCGCTCGAGCGGGCCCGGGTGGCGGCGACGACGAGCGAGCTCGCCGCCACCGGGCAGGCGTTGCGCGTCGAGGGCGCCGAGGTGTCCGCCGTGACCCGTGAGGCCGGGGGGTTGAGCGTGCGCGTGTTCAACGCCGCGCGGTCGCCGACGACCGTGCGCCTCGAGATGGACGGCGGGCCGGCGTCGGGCTGGGTCGTCGACCTGCTCGGCCGTCCCGTCGAGCGGTTCGACGGCGGGTTCCCGCTGCGCGCGCGTGGGGGATCGCCACGGCGCGGCTCACGGCCTGAGCGCGAACACCTCGACCGGCGCGTCGAAGCCGGCGACCGGGTGCGGGCCGAGCTCGGTCACCGCGTCGGGGCCGAGCCGACGGGCCATGTCGGCGTCGCACAGCGCTTGACCGGGCTCGGCGAGGCGCTCGAGACGGGCCGCGAGGTTCACCACCGGGCCGAACAGGTCGCCGTCGCGGGCCAGCAGGGTGCCGGCGGCGACGCCGATGCGCATGGTCGGCAGGTCGGCCGCGTCGAGGAGCTCCCGCGCGACGCCCGCCGCGTCGTCGGCGGTCCCGGCGACGAACATCGCCTCGTCGCCGATCACCTTCACCAGCCGGGCGCCGGGACGGGACACGGCGTCGAGGACCCGCTGCTCGAACGTCTCGATCAGCGTGCCGAGCTCCCCCGTCGTGAGCTGCTGGTTCAGCGCGGTGTACCCGACGAGGTCAGCGAATCCGACGACCGCCTCGGCGGTGCTCGTCGCGGTCGCGCTCGCGCCCCACAGCGAGTAGCGGCGAGCCGCCTCGACGAGGTGGCGGCGGTGCACCGCCTCGAACATCGGGTACATGCGAGGCACGAGGGTCGACGCCAGCTCCACGAACCGGGTCGCCAGGTCCACGTCGCTGCCGCCGGCCTGGCGCAGCGGCGCCTCGACGTCGGTACGCACCATCTGCACCGAGGCGTCCGCCGACCGCGACAGCGCCGCGCCCGTGACGCGGGCCTGCGACACCGCCACGTCCTCGCCGACGCCGCCCCGCAGCGTCCCGAAGAAGGCGAGCGCGGTGACGTCGGCGTCGGTGCACACGGCGGCGGCATCGGGCACGACGAAGCCGAGCGCCCGCCACACCCGGGTCGCGAACGCCGCGTCGACGTCAGCCGCGCGCGCCGCGTCGGCGAGGCTGAGCCGCGGCGGCCGGTCGAGCAGGACGCGCTCCGCGGCCAGGGCGTGGAGCCGGGTGCCGTGGATCGCGGTCGCGGATCTCGTCGACCGTGGCGCCGTGCGCCCAGCGCGAGGCGCAGCAGGCTCAGCCGGTCGGCGGCGCCCGGCGCCAACGGGTCGTAGAGGCCGAGCTCCTCGAGCTCGGCGTCGTCCATCACGCGCCCGGCTCGGCGAGCAGCGCCTCGCCCGTCGGGTCGGTGCTGGCCCACGACGGGTCCAAGCCCGGGGCGCGGACCCGCACGCCGCGGTGGCGCCTCCCAGAGGAGGGCGGGTCGGGGGCCGTGCCAGCGCACGGCGTAGGACAGCCGGCCCGCGCGGGTCGGGGCGCCGCGGGCGTCGACCGGCTGGCCACGCCACCCGGGTGGGAGCTCCGGCAGCACGGTCACAATGCCGGGCTCGGCCTCGTCGGCGAGGAGGGCCCGCGCCGCGAGCAGCAGCTCGGCGCCGCGGGCGGGGCGCGCCGCGGTGACGTCCGCCCATCGTCCGGGGCGGCGCCGACGCGGCGGCGTGTCGGGCGCGCCAGCTGAGCCGGCGCCACGCGGCGGCGGCTTCGTCGTCGAAGCCCCAGTCCTCGAGCGCGGCGACGACGGTCGGGTCGACGAGCCGACGTGCTGCGGCGAGGAGCACCGTGGCCCGCGCGGTGGTGAGCTCGTCGACGAGCTGCGGGTCGGGGAGCTCGACCTGGAGGCCGCGGGTGAGATGGGCGCGCCATCCCCGCGCCGCGGCCGCCGGTCCCGGGGTCGACGGCACGCCGGCCGGGCGGGCGCCGGGGACCGCGCCGAGCGGAGCGCGCACGTGAGGGTGGCGCGGTGCGCCAACGGGTAGAGGAAGGCGGCCTCGAGGCGCCCGGCGCGGTCCGCGGTGGGCGGGAAGGGCCCGCTCGACGCGGCACCGGATCGCACCTGGTCGATCGTCGACCCGACGCCGACGGCCCAGCGGGGGGCGGCCCGAGCGGTCCGCCACGCCGGCCGGCCGTCGACCAGCACCGTCGCGTCCTCGACGGCGACACGGTGCGCGCCGCGCACGGTCAAGGCGACCACGACCGGTGCGGGCGACTCGTTGCTGACCTCCACGATGACGACGTCCCCGTCGCCGCCGACGCCGTAGACGTGCTGCACGGCGTCGCCGCCCGGGGTGCGCAGCGCCGTGCGGACGACGGGCACCGCGTCGACGAGCTGCTGGCGGACGGTCGGGTCGCTCGCGGGGTCGCGCCAGCGATCGTCGGCGCCGATCGACCAATCGAGGGTCCACGGCACGTCGAGGGGCTGCACCGCGCCCCGGTCGTCGACCCGGGCCTGGTGCCGCGCGCCGATCGCGCCGACGATCGTGGCGGTCACCGGATGCCGTGCAGCTCGGCTTTGGCCTCGCGGAGCATGAGGGTGGGCACGAGGTCGGCCGGGCGACGGCCCTCGTAGAGCACAGCGCCGACCATCGCGGCGATCGGCATGTCGACGCCGTGCGTCGCTGCGAGCTCGAGGACCGCGCCGGTGCTCTTGACCCCCTCGGCGACCATGTTCATCTCGGCGACGATGTCGTCGAGCGTCCGGCCCCGCCCGAGCTCCACGCCGACGCGCCGGTTGCGGCTCTGGTCGCTGGTGCACGTGGCCACGAGGTCGCCCATCCCGGCCAGACCAGAGAAGGTGAGCGGCTCACCGCCGAGCACGACACCGAGCCGGGCCAGCTCGGCGAGCCCCCGGGTGATGAGGGCCGCCTTCGTGTTGTCGCCGTACCCGAGCCCGGCCGCGATGCCCGCCGCGATGGCGATCACGTTCTTCAGCGCGCCGGCGATCTCGCAGCCCACCACGTCGGGGTTCGTGTACACCCGGAAGGTGCTGGTCATGAACCGCTCCTGCAGCGCCGCGGCCGTGGCCGGGTCGATCATCGCCACGACCGACGCCGTCGGCTGGCCGGCGGCGACCTCACGGGCGAGGTTCGGGCCGGTGAGCACGCCGATGCGGTCGCGGCGGTGGCCGGCCAGCACGTCGGCGGCGACCTCGGTCATGCGCAGGTTCGTCTCCTGCTCGACGCCTTTGGCGAGGCTGACCACCGGCACGTCGGGACCGACGACGTCGGCCACGTCGGTGAGGACGGCGCGCAGCCCGTGGGAGGGCACGCCGAGCACGAGGACGTCGGCGTCGGCGCACGCGGCCCGCAGGTCGCCGGTGGCGTGCAAGGCGGACGGGAGCGTCACGCCCGGCAGGTACCGCGGGTTCTCGTGGTCGCGATCGATGCGCTCGGCGAGCCCGGCCTCGCGGGCCCAGAGGGTCACCCCGGGCTCGCGTGCCAGGAGCGCGGCGACGGTCGTCCCCCACGAGCCGGCGCCCACGACGGTGACCCGCTGGCCGGTCACGGCGCCGTGCCGCCACGCGGCTGATGCGCGCTCACGGTCTCGGGGCCCCGCACCCACCAGTCGCCCTCGCCCGACCTGGGGCGCTGCGGGTAGCGGGCCCGGGCCTGCCCGACGCAGTCGCGGATCGCCTCCATGATGCGATCGGTGCCGGCGCGCACGTCGTCGTCTGGGCGGATGGGGACCGGGTCGCCGACCACCACGCTCTCGGCGACTCCCCAGCGCCAGCGCGGCTTGCGGCCCTTGAACAGGATCCGCTGCGCGCCCCAGAGCCCGACCGGCGTGACGGGGACGCCGCTCGCCGCGGCGAGACGCGCCGTGCCCGTCTTGCCGGCCATCGGCTCGAGGTCGAGCGAGATCGTGCCCTCGGGGAACACGCCGACGCACTCCCCGGCCGCGAGGGCGTCGACCGCGGCGTCGAGTGACCCGGCGGCGTCGGCGGTGTCGCGGGCGACCGGGATCTGGTGGGCGTGGCGCAGCACCGCGCCCATGGCGCGGTGGTCGAACAGCTCGCGTTTGGCGAGGAACCGCACCCGTCGGTGCCGCCGGTCGGCGAGATAGCCGAGCGCGAGCGGATCGAGATACGAGACATGGTTGCTCGCCAGGATCACGGCACCGCGGACCGGGATCCGGTGCGCGCCCTCGACCGTCCAGCGCATCGCGACGCGGAGCGGCCCGACCAGCGTGGCGCGGAGGGCGCCGTAGACCGGCTCCACGACCGGTAGCATATAAAGCCGCATGCGTCGGACCTCTGGCCGTAGGCCACGCGCCGGCGTGGTGCTCCCCATCCGCTCCTTTCTGCTCGGCAAGGCGCGGCTGGCGTCGGTGCTCGACGACGACGCACGCGCCGACCTCGGTCGCCGGCTCGCCGACCGGGTCGCCGACGCCGCGGGCGACCTGCCGACCGTCGTCGTGACGAGCGCCCCCGAGGTCGACGCGTGGGCGACAGCACGGGGCTACACGGTGCTCGCCGACCCGGGCTCGCTCGACGACGCCACGGCCCGCGGCGCCGAGCAGCTCCAGGCCCGCGGGGTGGCGCGGGTGCTGATCGCCCACGCCGACCTGGCCCGGGCGCGCACGTTCGAGCGCCTGGTCGCCGACGGGGACCGTCCGGTCGTGGCGCTCGTCCCGTGTCACCGCGACGACGGCACGAACGTCCTGTCCCTGCCCGCGGGGACGCCGTTTCGCTTCGCGTACGGACCGGGTTCGTTCCGTCGTCACGCTGCCGAGGCGAGACGACTCGGCCTGGGGGTGCGAGTGGTCCGCGACCCGGACCTGGCCTTCGACATCGACGTGCCCGACGACCTCGCCGCGCTCGAGGGGCCGGTCCGAGCGTGACGGACGCGCCCCGTCGAGCGCTCGCGGTCGGTGCCCATCCCGACGACATCGAGTTCGGCTGCGGCGCGACGCTCGCTCGCTGGGCGGCGGCCGGCACCGAGGTGCACCTTCTCGTGCTGACCGACGGGTCGAAGGGCACCTGGGACGCGGACGCTGACCTCGAGGCGCTGGCCCGGCAGCGGCGTGTCGAGCAGCGTGACGCCGCCGCGGCGCTCGGGGCGTCGTCGGTCGAGTTCCTCGACCTCGTCGACGGGGAGCTCGCCGCCGGGCCCGCGGAGGGTGCCGCCGTGTGCGAGGCGATCCGTCGGCTGCGACCGGACACGCTCCTGGGCCACGACCCGTGGAAGCGCTACCGGATCCACCCCGACCACCGCCGAGCCGGCGAGCTCGTCCTCGACGGCGTCGTCGCGGCCCGGGACCCGCACTTCTTTCCCGAACAGGGGGCCCCGCATCGGCCGGCGCGGGTGCTGCTCTTCGAGGCCGAGGTCGTCGACCACGTGGAGGACGCCGGTCCCGGGCTCGACGCCAAGCTGGCGGCGCTGCTCTGCCATCGCACCCAGTGGCGCTCGACCATGGGCATCACGCCCGGCGGTGCCGACGAGGAGGCGGAGCGGGCGGCGTTCCGGGCCCGGGTCCGTCGGGAGGCCGCCAGCGCCGGTGCCGGCTGGGGCCTCGCCGCCGCGGAGGCGTTCAAGCGCCTCGACCCGTAGCCGGACCCCCGGAGGTCGGGAGTTCCGGACGCGACGAGGGGGCCCCGGAGGGCCCCCTCGAAGGTGAGCGGTGGATGGGTTAGCGGGCGACCCGACGGCGCCGACGCCGCTTGGCGGGAGCCTTCTTGGCCACAGCCTTCTTCCGACGACGCTTCGTCGTCTTCTTGGCCGGCGCCTTCTTCGCCGTCGACTTGCGCCGACGCCGCTTGGCGGGAGCCTTCTTGGCCACAGCCTTCTTCCGACGACGCTTCGTCGTCTTCTTGGCCGGCGCCTTCTTCGCCGTCGACTTGCGCCGACGCCGCTTGGCGGGAGCCTTCTTGGCCACAGCCTTCTTCCGACGACGCTTCGTCGTCTTCTTGGCCGGCGCCTTCTTCGCCGTCGACTTGCGACGACGACGGGTCGTCTTCCGCGCCGCCGGCTTCCGGGCGGTCGTCTTCTTCGCGGTACGGCGCTTCGCAGGCTTGCGAGCGGTCGTCTTCTTAGCGGTTTTACGTGTGCGTCTCTTGGCCGGAGGCACGATCACCTACCCTTCTTTGACGGTTTATGGCTCCGAGGCCGATTCGGCTCGGGCTCGGTCTCAGGTGTTCACCTTCTTCTTGAAATCGGCACCCACTGAGAACTTCACGGCGTTGGACGCCGGAATCTGCACTGGCTCCCCGGTCCGGGGGTTGCGGCCCGTGCGGGCGGCACGCGCGGTGCGTGACCAGGCCCCAAAGCCGGGCAGGGTGACCTTGTCACCGGTGGCGACGGCGCCCTCAACGACGCCGATGAACGCGTTGACCGCCTTCTCCGCGTCGGACTTCGAGAGGCTCGCCTGTCCGGCGACCTTGTCGATGAGCTCTGACTTGTTCACCGTTCCTCCAGGAGTCCGGTTGCTTCAGGAAAGTCGAACGTATTGCAGGTGCAGTGTCAAGCACTTCGGGCCGCGGCGGCGGTCCGATCTGCTCCTGCGACACTCCCATGAGCGTCGTATGGCGTTCGGCGTTCGTTCCTCCATTGATTCGCGTGTGCTGCTCAGCACGAGGACGCGCGGTGAGCCGCGCCCAACGACCGTAACGGATTCGATGGCGAAAGTGGTGGATTTCGCCGTACTACGTCGACCCCGATCCCGATCACCTTGAGCGCGGCGCACGCTCGCGCGCCGCGCTCACCGTCGGCGACGCGCCTCGATGTGCGCGGCGACGCGCGCCGTGACACGCGGATGACGCTCGAACGACACACGGCCCGCCGCTCCGCGGGGGACACGACGGGCCGTTCGCGATGGCAGCCCCGAGCAGATTCGAACTGCCGTTTCCGCCTTGAGAGGGCGGCGTCCTAGGCCACTAGACGACGGGGCCGCTGGGCTCGGGGGGGAGGACTCGAACCCCCAATGACAGGGCCAGAACCTGTTGTGTTGCCGATTACACCACCCCCGAAGGTGCCGACAGCCTAGTGCCTGCAACGAGAAATCGACCCGGTGGGTGTCAGCGGCGCTGCTCGCGGGCGGCGCGGAGTCGGCGCAGCGACCGCTCCCGACCGAGGAGCTCGATCGACTCGAAGACCGGGAGGCCGGACCGTCGTCCTTCGATCGCCGTGTACACGGCGGGCATGGCCTGGCGCGCCTTCAGACCCAGACCCGCGATCGCGTCGCGCAGATCGACGGGCTGGCTCCAGTCACGGTCGGCGAGATGCGCCTCGACGGCCGCGAGAATGTCGTCGACCCGGTCGGTGGTGACCTCGGACCACGCCTCGGGGGTCACCGTGAACTCGTCGTCGGGAACGAAGAGGAAATCGGCCTGGTCGAGCAGCGCCCGCAGCGTGGTGGCGCGCTCCTGGCCCAGCTCGAGCGCCCGGCGCAGCACGGTGAGGTCGAGCGTCTCGCCGTAGCGGGCCCGGGCGAGGGGCAACGCGGCGGCCTCCAGCTCGGAGAGGGTCAGGCGGCGGATCCATTCGCCGTTCACCCAGGCGAGCTTCTCGTAGTCGAAGGCCGCGGCGGCGTGCGTGACGCGCTCCAGCTCGAACGCGGCGACGAGCTCGTCGGTGTCCAGGATCTCCCGGCCGTCCTCCGGGGCCCACCCCAGCAGGGCCAGATAGTTCCGCAGCGCTGCGGGGAGATAGCCCGCGTCGCGCAGCTCCTCGAGCGCGACGGCCCCGTGGCGCTTCGACAGCTTGGCGCGGTCGGGGCCGACGATGAGCGGCAGGTGCGCGAACTGGGGTGGGGCGTGGGTGCTGAGCGCCGAGCGGACGGCGAGGATCCGGTGCGTCGAGTCCAAGAGGTCCTCGCCGCGGATGACGTGGCTGATCCGCATCTCGAGGTCGTCGACGGCGTTGGCGAGGAAGAAGAGGGGTGTGCCGTCCCCGCGCACGATGACGAAGTCGGGGATCGTGGCCCACTCGACCCGCACTTCGCCCCGCACCAGGTCGAGGAAGGTGCTCGCACCGGTGTCGGGCGTCCGAAAGCGGAGGGTCCGGGGTCGTCCCTCGGCGGCGAGCGCCTCGCGGTCGGCGTCGCCCAGCTCGCGGCAGCGGCCGTCGTAGCCCGGGCTGCGTCCGGCGGCGACGGCGGCGTCGTTGCGGGCGGCGATCTCCTCGGCGGTGCAGTAGCACTCGTAGGCGCGGCCCTCGTCGAGCAGCTGGGCGGCGGCGGCGCGGTACTCGGCGAAGCGCTGGCTCTGGCGGACGACGGGCTCGTCCCAGTCGAGGCCGAGCCAGCCGAGCGTGTCCTCGATGCCGACGGCCCAGGCGTCCTCGGAGCGGCTCTGGTCGGTGTCCTCGATGCGCAGCAGGAAGGTGCCGCCGGTGTGGCGCGCGTACAGCCAGTTGAACAGGGCGGTTCGCGCCGACCCGACGTGGAGTGACCCGGTGGGGGCGGGCGAGAACCGCACCCGGGCGGGCGCGGTCATCGGCCCATTGTGCTCGACCGTGCTCCGCATCCCCGGACCGAATCCCGCCGACCCGTCGGGCACGCAGGGACGCGGCCGGCGATCGCGGCGGACGGTCGGGCGCCGGCGAGTCGATCGAGGTCAAGCCCGCAGGGATCGGCGTCGACACACTCGTGTGCTTCGGCCGGCCCGTCGGCAGCTGGTCGCGGTCGTCGTGGCGGGTCTCATCCTCACCACGGCGCTCGTCGCGGCGTCTGCGCTGACCCAGTCCTCGCGGTGCTGCGCGGGTCAGGACCCCTACATCTCGCTGTACAACCGGTCGCTGTCACACGTCGAGTCCGTGCTCGTGCACGGTGACGGGCAGGCGTTCGCGGCCATCGCGCAAGACCCGCTGCTCGCCCGACCGGCGGTGATCGGCTCCTCCACCGACTACGCCTACCGGGCGCAGCGGCCGCTGTGGGGCTACCTGGGCTGGCTCGCGTCGTTGGGTCAGCCCGGGCTCGTGCCCTGGGCGCTGGCCGCGCTGACGATCTGCTCGGGCGCGGCCGCCACGTTCGTCGTGGCGCTGCTGCTGCTCCGACGCGGCCTGAATCCGTGGTGGGCGCTCGGCGTCCTGATCGTCGGCGTGCGGGCGCTGATGGGCTATACGCCGGAGCTCGCGGCGCTGGCGTTGTTGGGGGCCGGTGTGCTGCTGTGGCGCGACGGGCGCGATCGCTGGGCGGTGGTGGCGCTGTGCCTCGCGGCGTTGACGCGCGAGTCGATGCTCGTCGGCGTGGCCGCCCTCGCGGTCTGGGAGCTGGCCCACCCGCGGCGCCCGGCGAGCTCGCGTCGTCACGTGCGGGCGCTCACCTGGCCCTTCGTGGCGTACGGCTCCTGGGTCGCCGTCATCTCCCTGCGGCTCGGGACCCTCCCCTACGGGACGTCCGGCGGGCGACTCGGCCTGCCGGGCACGGGCCTGGCCTCCGCGCTGGGCCACGGCACGGACTCGGCCACGGTCCTGGCCGGGGCGCTGACGGCGGCGATCGTCACGCTCGGCGCGGTCGCGTGGGCCCGCGACGACCCGCTCACCTGGGTCGTGGTCGGGTTCGCCGGGTTCGCCACGCTGCTCGGACCGGAGGTCTGGACGACCGACGGGCTCGTGCGCACGCTGCTCCCGCTCTACGCGCTCGGCGTCGTCGCCGGCGCCGGCGGCTGGCGGGCGCACCGCCGGCTCCGTCGCCGCACGGTGTCAGCGACGACGGGCGAGCCCGTCGCCCTCGCACCGTTGGTTCGCCAACCCTGACGGCGATCCCGGGGCGGCTCAGCGGGTCGGGTGGTCGAGCAGCCCTCGGGCGATGACCATGCGCTGGATCTGGTTGGTGCCCTCGTAGATCTGGGTGATCTTGGCGTCGCGCATCATGCGCTCCACCGGGAAGTCACGGGTGTAGCCGGCGCCGCCGAGCACCTGGACGGCGTCGGTGGTGATCTGCATGGCGGCGTCGGACGCGAACAGCTTCGCCATCGACGAGGCGGACGCCACGTCGGGGTCGCCGGCGTCGAGGAGTGCGCAGGCCCGGTAGACGAGCGCGCGGGCGGCTTCGAGGCGGGTGGCCATGTCGACGAGCAGGAAGCGGATGGCCTGGAAGTCGGCGAGGTGGCTGCCGAACTGGGATCGCTCGGTGGCGTACTGGGTGGCGACGTCGAGGGCGCCCTGGGCGATGCCGACGGCTTGCGCCCCGATGATGGGGCGGGAGCTGTTCAGCGCCTCGAGGGCGTAGCCGAACCCGGCGTTCTCGTCGCCCACGAGGTGGCTGGCGGGGACGACGACGTCCTCGAGGAGCAGCTCACCGGTCGGGGACCCGCGGACACCGAGCTTCGATTCGAGCTTCCCGATGGCGACGCCGTCCCAGGTGGCCTCGACGACGAACACCGAGATGCCGCGGGCACCGGCGTCGGGGGCGGTCTTGGCGAACACCGTGTAGAAGTCGGAGATCCCGGCGTTCGTGATCCAGTACTTGCGGCCGGTGAGCACGTAGTGGTCGCCGTCGCGGGTGGCGCGGGTCGACATGGCGGCGATGTCGCTGCCGGCGTGCGGCTCGGAGAGGCAGTAGGAGCCCTGCCAGTCGCCGGCCACCACCTTCGGGATGACCGCCGCCTGGAGCGCCGGCGAGGCGTGGGCGAGGATCGCGTGGGACGCCAGGCGGCTGATGAGCACAAAGAGAGAGGAGGACGCGCAGACCCGCGCCACCTCCTCGACCAGCACGGCGTAGGCGAGGGCGTCGCCGCCGTCCCCGCCGTGCACCTCGGGGTAGGGGAGGCGGATGAGCCCCGAATCCCGGTAGGCCTCGAAGGACTTCCAGGGGAACTCGGCTCGCTCGTCGGCCTCGGCCGCGTGGGGGGCGACGTGGTCCTCGGCGAAGCGGCGGACCGACGCCCGCAGCTCCTCATGTTCGGATGACAGCACGAACGCACCCACCGCCTCGGCACTCTACCCAGGGACCTGACATCGGCGTCAGCAATCTCGGCGCGCGCCCGGCCAAAGCCCGCGGGTGCGGCGGACGGTCAGGTGTCGGCGGGCCGCCAGGCGGCGCGCAGCCGGGCGCGCAGCTCGAGGGCCCGGCCGCTCACCACGTCGGGGGGGAGGCGCAGGGTGTCGGCGTCGACGGCGTCGCAGAGGGCTCGGCGCACGGCGTAGTCGTGCTCGGCGCCGTCGACGGCGGCGGCGCGCCACACGGCGTCGTCGGGGTCGCAGCCGCCGAGGTGCCCGAGGAGGTGGGCGGCGACGTCGAGGTCGGCCATGACCGGGGCCCGCCCGAAGACGGCGGCGCGCTTCATGGCCAGCTCGCTCACCACGGCGAGGGCGTCGTCGAGGCGCTCGGTGGGGGCGAGGGTGAGCCGGTCGGCGAGCCGCTGGGCGAGGGTGAGGGCGTAGCCGATGTTGGGGCCGGGATCGCCGAAGAGCCGGCCGTGAGGCTGCCCGAACGAGACCTCGTCGCCGGGACGGTCGGAGTACCAGGGGCGCGCCGCGGGCATGCGCACGCCGGGCGCGAGGTTCTGGACCTGGCGGGGCTCGTCGTCGAGCTCGGGGGCGACGAACGGGTCGGCGGCCATGCCGAGGTTCTAGTCGGCCGGGTCGGCCGCCAGGGCGAGCCCGTAGACGAGGGAGTCGTACAGCGCCTGCCAGGAGGCCTCGATGATGTTCTCGCTGACGCCGATCGTGGTCCAGGACCGGTCGCCGTTCGTCGTGTCGATGAGGACACGGGTCACGGCGCCGGTGCCTTTCTCGGTGTCGAGGACCCGCACCTTGTAGTCGGTGAGGTGGACTCGGTCGAGCGCCGGGTAGCGGGCGCCGAGAGCACTGCGCAGCGCGCTGTCGAGGGCGTTGACCGGTCCGTTGCCCTCGGCGGTGCGCACCACGCGCTCCCCGCCGATGTGGACCTTGATCGTGGCTTCGGTGCTGAAGTCGCCGCTGAGCTGGTCGGTGTCGTGGTCGTCGGTGATCACCCGGAACGACTCGACCCGGAACCACGGCTGCTCCCAGCCGGTGGCGCGGCGCATGAGCAGCTCGAGGGACCCGTCGGCGACCTCGAAGTGGTAGCCCTGATGCTCGAGGCGCTTCAGCTCGTCGACGACGTCGTTCACCTGCGGGCCGTCGAGGGTGAGGCCGAGCTCCTGGGCCTTGAGCAGGATCGTCGAGCGGCCGGCGAGCTCGGACACGACGAAGCGGGTGCCGTTTCCCACGGTGTCGGGGTTGATGTGCTCGTACGCGTCGGGCCGCTTGGCGATGGCGCTCATGTGGAGGCCGGCCTTGTGCGCGAACGCCGACCCGCCGACGTAGGGCGCCTGCGGGTTCAGCGCCATGTTGACGAGCTCGGCGACGTGGTGGGCGACGGGGGTGAGGCGCTCGAGCCGGTCGCGGGGGATGGTCTCGACGCCCATCTTCAGGGTCAGGTTCGGGATGATGGTGGTCAGGTTGCAGTTGCCGGTGCGCTCCCCGTAGCCGTTGATCGTGCCTTGCACCTGGATGGCGCCGCCGCGGACACCCGCGAGCGCGTTCGCGACGCCGGTGCCGGCGTCGTCGTGGAGGTGCACCGCGATCCCGACGTCGCCGCCGAAGTAGGCGACGACCTCGCGGACGATGCGCTCGACGTCGTCGGGGAGCGAGCCGCCGTTCGTGTCGCACAACACCAGGCGCGACGCCCCCTGCTCGGCCGCGCCTTCGAGGACCCGCAGCGAGAACTCGGGGTTGTGGCGGTACCCGTCGAAGAAGTGCTCGGCGTCGAAGAGGACGTCGAGCCCGGCGGCCCGCAGGTACTGGACCGAGTCGGTGACCATCGCGGCGCCCTCGTCGAGGGTGGTGCCGAGCGCCTCGGTGACGTGGTAGTCCCAGCACTTCCCCACGATGCACACCGTCGCGGTGCCGGCCTCGACGAGGTGGCGCAGCGTCTCGTCGGAGTCGACCTTGCCCTTGACGCGCCGGGTCGACCCGAACGCCACGAGCGTCGACGTGGCGAGGTCGAGCTCGCCGGCCCGGCGGAACACCTCGTCGTCCTTCGGGTTGGCGCCGGGCCAGCCGGCCTCGATGAAGTCGACGCCGAGCCAGTCGAGCTGCTCCGCGATCCGCAGCTTGTCGTCGACGGTGAGCGAGATGCCCTCGAGCTGGGCGCCGTCGCGCAGCGTCGTGTCGTAGATCTCGACGCGGGCGGGGAGCTCCACGTCAGCCATCGGCGTACTCGAGCCAGTCGGCGTACCTCTCGACCTGCCCGCGGACGGTCGCGAAGTAGGTCTCTTGGATCTTGCGGGTCACCTCGCCGGGCTCGCCGATCTCGTGGTCGTCGAGCTCACGGATGGGCACGATCTCGGCCGCCGTGCCGCATAGGAACGCCTCGTCGGCCAGGTACAGGTCGGTGCGCAGCAGCTGCTGCTCCGCGACCTCGTAGCCGAGGTCGCGGGCGATCGCCATCACCGCGTCGCGGGTGATCCCTTCGAGCGCGCCGGCGTACAGGGGTGGCGTGAGCAGCACGCCGTTCTTCACGACGAAGACGTTCTCGCCCGTCGCCTCGGCGACCGTGCCGGACGGGTTGAGCAGGATCGCCTCGTCGTAGCCGCCGCGCAGCGCCTCGACCTTCGCGAGGCTCGAGTTGATGTAGATCCCGGTGCCTTTCGCCGCGACGGGGTTGATGTTGGGATCCATGCGCCGCCAGGTGGAGATCTTCATGCGGACGCCGTGCTGGACTCCCTCGTCGCCGAGGTAGCTGCCCCAGGGCCACACCGCGATCGAGACGTTCACCTGGCACGGCAGCGGGTTGAGCCCCATCTCGCCGTACCCGAGGTAGGCGATCGGGCGGATATAGCAGGAGTCGAGCCGGTTGGCTCGGATCGTCTCCTTCGTGGCCTCGACGAGCTCGGCGACCGAGTACGGCAGGTCGACGTGCAGCAGGCTCGCGGACTGGTGGAGGCGACGCATGTGGTCGGTGAGGCGGAACACGGCGGGGCCGCGCGCCGTCGGATAGGCGCGGATCCCCTCGAAGACGCCAGAGCCGTAGTGGAGGCTGTGGGTCAGGACGTGGACGGTGGCGTCCTTCCACGGCACGAGCGTGCCGTCCATCCAGATGAAGTCGGTTGCCTCGATGGGCATAGCTCTGCCTCCTGTCAGACCCGCTCGGCGACCGCGTCGCCGACGTCACTCGTCGTTCCCACCACGTCCTCGGACTTCGCCACCGCGTCGCGCACCCGCGCCGCGGCGTCTTCCTCGCCGAGGAATTCCAGCATCATCGCCGCTGAGATGATCGCCGCCCGGGGGTCGGCGGCGCCCGTCCCGGCGATGTCGGGCGCTGACCCGTGCACCGGCTCGAAAAGCGACGGCCCGGTGCGGGCCGGGTTCAGGTTCGCCGACGCGGCGCGGCCGATCCCGCCGGATACCGCGCTCGCCAGGTCGGTGAGGATGTCGCCGAAGAGGTTGTCGGTGACGATGACGTCGTAGCGGCCGGGGTCTTGCACCAGGTAGATGCAGGCGGCGTCGACGTGGTGGTACGCCGTGTCGACGTCGTCGTACTCGCCGGCGACCTCGGTGACGGTCCGCTCCCACAGGTCGCCGGCGAACGTCAAGACGTTCGTCTTGTGCACCAGGGTGAGGTGGCGGCGGTGGCGGCTGCGGGCCAGCTCGAACGCGTAGCGGACGCAGCGCTCGACGCCGAAGCGCGTGTTCACCGAGCCCTGCGTGGCGATCTCGTGCGGGGTGCCGCGCCGCAGGACGCCACCTTCGCCGGCGTAGGAGCCCTCGGTGTTCTCGCGGACCACGACGAGGTCGACGCCGTCGTTCAGCGGGCTGGGCGGCGCCGCGAAGGGACGGTGGTTCACGTAGAGGTCGAGGTCGAAGCGGAGCGCGAGCAGCAGCCCGCGCTCGAGGACGCCGGGCGGGACGCCCGGCGCGCCGACCGCGCCGAGCAGGACGGCGTCGAGCTCCCGGATGGCGGCGAGGTCCTCGGCGGGCAGCACCACGCCGTCGCGCAGGTAGCGCGCGCCGCCGAGGTCGAACACGACCGGCGTGTAGGCCACGCCAGTGGCGTCGAGGACCTTCGTGGCCTCGGCGACGACTTCGGGCCCGATGCCGTCGCCGCCGATGATGCCGATCTGGTGGGTCACTGCCGTGGCTCCGCGAGGTCTCCAGGTATGAAAAACCGTCCACCGGAGTGGACGGCTGCAGGCAGGCGCCGGAGGCGGGCGCCTGCTAGTCGATAACGATGACGGTGTGGTGTGGCTGCATCGGCCTACCAGTTTCGCAGGGCGCCACGGTGGGGTCAACCGCGTTCGACGTCGCGCCACGACAACCGTTGGAGCGGAAGTGACGGGAGCTGATCGACGGGGTGGCGGGTACGCTCCCTGGATGGATGCAGTGCACCTGACGCGCGACGCCCAAGAGCGGTTGCGCCAGGAGCTGGACGAGCGCACCGCCCGGCGCACCGAGATCTCCCTGTGGATCGAGCGGGCCCGGGAGCACGGCGACATCCGTGAGAACGCGGACTACGACGCCGCCAAGAACGAGCAGGGTCACAACGAGGCCCGGATCCGTCACATCGAGAGCATCCTGCGGTCCGCCGTGATGGTGGAGGGTGCGGACGCCGACGTGGTCGCTCCCGGGACGATCGTCGAGATCCGCATGGACGGTGACGACGGCACCACGGAGTACCTCGTGGGCTCGATCGAGGAGCGCCACGACACCTACGACGTGCTGTCCGTCTCGTCGCCGCTCGGCCAGGCGCTGCTCGGCGCCCGGCCCGGACAGGTCGTCGCGTACTCGGCGCCGCGGCGCAGCTTCCAGGTCGAGGTGATCTCGGTCCGGCCTGTGTGACCCGGGTCGCGGGCGTCGACGGCTGCGCCGCCGGCTGGGTCGCCGTGGTGCTCGTCGACGGTCGCTTCAGCGAGGCGCAGCTCCGCCCGCGTTTCGCGGCGCTGGTCGAGGACCCCGCGACGGTGCTCGGCGTCGACATCCCGCTCGGGTGCTGCACCGTCCCCCGCGCCGCCGACGTGGCGGCACGCCAGCTGCTCGGCGGGCGCCGCGCGTCGGTGTTCGATCCGCCGCCGCCCGACGTCCTCGACGCGCCGGACCTCGCGACCGCGAACCGCCTCGCCCGCGCGCGACACGGGCGCGGCGTGAGCGCGCAGGCGTGGAGCCTCCGCGCCAAGATGCTCGACGTGGCGCCGTGCTGGCAGGCCGAGCCGGCGCGCATCGTCGAGGTGCACCCCGAGGTGTCGTTTCGCGCGCTGGCCGGCGCGCCGCTCGCGCACGCCAAGCGGACCTGGGCGGGGCATCAGGACCGGGTCGCGCTGCTCGCCGGGGCCGGGATCGTGCTGCCCGCCGATCTGGGCGCGGCCGGCGACGCCGGCCCCGACGACGTGCTCGACGCCGCGGTCGTCGCCTGGTCGGCGGCGCGCGTCGCGGCCGGCACGGCGGTCCGTGTGCCCGACCCGCCCGAGCGCGATGGCGCGGGCCGCCCGGTCGCGATCTGGTGGTGAGTCACGGGCGGCCGTAGCCGCCGCCGCCCGGCGTCCAGATGCGCAGCACGTCGCCGGCGCGCAGGGTGATGGTCACCTTGTCGGGGAGGCGCTCGGCGCGCGACGCGTCGCCGCCGGGGAGCAGCCAGTTCTCGCCGACCGCGCCGGGCGCGCCGCCGGCCAGGCCCCACGGCGCGGTGCGGCGCCGCTCGGTGATGAGCGACGCGGTGACGTCGGTGAGCACCTCGAGCTCGCGCTCGATCCCGTCACCGCCGCGGTAGATGCCGGCGCCGCCGGTGCCGCGCCGCAGCCCGTACCGCCGCACCCGGAGGGGCAGCGACCGTTCGAGCGCCTCGACGGGCGTGTCGCGGGTGTTCGTCATGGCGGTGTGCACGCCGCTCATCCCGTCCGCCCAGGGTCGCGCACCTTGGCCACCGCCGATGGTCTCGTAGTACACCCAGCCGGCGCCGCCGAGCAGCACGTTGTTCATCGTCCCCTGCCCCGCCGCGCCGATGCGGCCTGGCACGGCGGCGGCGAGCGCGCCGAGGCACACGTCGGCGACCCGTTGGCTCACCTCGACGTTCCCGGCACCGACGGCGACGGGCGGTGTGGCGGCGACGACCGTCCCGGCCGGCGCGACGACGCGGACGGGTCGGGTGGCGCCGCCGTTGGCGGGGATGTCGGGGTCCGTCGCGGTGCGCAGCGCGAACACGACGGCGCTCTCGGTGACCGCGGCGACGGCGTTGACGTTGCCGGGTCGCTGCGGGTCGGTGCCGGTGAAGTCGAACGTCGCCGTGTCGTCGTCGAGATCGAGCGTGACGACGACGCGTGTCGGGGTCTGCTGGTGGGGACGGGGCCCGGCGGAGTCGAGCACGTCCTCGAAGCGCCACCGGCCGTTCGGCAGGCCGCGCAGCGCGGCGCGCATGCGACGCTCGCCGTAGTCGAGGATCTCAGTCAGGGGCTCGGTCGACCCGACGCGGCGGATCGCCGCGGCGAGGCGGCCGACGCCGACCGCGTTGGCGCCGCGCTGCGCCGCGAGGTCGCCGCGCCGCTCGTCGGGGGCCCGGGAGCTGTCCGCCAGCCGGGCCGCGACCGCGTCGTCGAGGAGCATCGGCGGGAGCCGCAGGCCTTCCTGGTCGATGTCGACGGCGTCGGGCGGCATGGAGCCCGGCGTGAGCCCGCCGAGGTCGGCGTGATGGGCCCGGTTGGCGACCCAGCCGACGAGGCCGGCGTCGACGTGCACCGGCGCGACGACGGTCACGTCGTTGAGGTGGGTGCCACCGGCGAAGGGGTCGTTGAGCACCCACTGCGCGCCCGGCGCCGGGTCGGGTCCCGCGGCGCGCACCGCGGCCTGCACCGCCGCGGGCATGGAGCCCAGGTGCACCGGGATGTGCTCGGCCTGGACGAGCAGCTCCCCGCCGGCGGTGAAGAGCGCGGCGGAGCAGTCCGCCCGCTCCTTGATGTTCGGGCTCGACGCCGCCCGGCGCAGGACCGCGCCCATCTCCTCGGCGATGCCGGTCAGCCGGGCCGTCAGGACGCGCAGCGCCGCCGGGTCGAGGGTCACGGCGCGCCGGCCCCGTGGCGTCGCAGCACCCAGGCGCCGAGCGGACCGGGCGTGGCGCGCCAGCCGTCGGGCACCCAGACGGTGCAGTCCGCCTCCGCGACCACGCGGGGGCCGCGCACGGCTCGGCGCTCGACGGCCGGCAGCTCGTCCGGGGTGACGAGCGCCGGCCGACTGGCCCCGGCCCGCACGGCGACGACCTCGACCGGGACGTCGCGTCGGGCGTAGCCGTTGCGGCGGCGGTGCTCGTCGTGGAAGTCGTCGAGGGTGGCGACGGTGAGCTCGTGGCTCTGGCCGACGTAGCGGCAGTCGAGCGCGGTGTCGACCGTCGCGTCGGGACCGACCGCGGCGGCCGCCGCCGCGCCGAGCTCCTCGAGCGCCCGGTCGACGCCGCGGTGATCGGCGGGCGTGGGCCAGCTGCGCACCAGCTCGCGGCGCCGCGGTGACGCGAGGAGCCCGACGGCGGACAGCGCGCCGGCGCGAGGCGGGACGATGACGGCTGGCATGCCGAGCGCGTCAGCGACGGCGCAGCCGTGCAGCGGCCCGGCGCCGCCGAAGGCGACGAGCGCGAGCCCGCGCGGGTCGACCCCGCGGGCGACGGTGACGGCGCGGACCGCCTCCTCCATCGCGGTGTCGACGACCGCGACGACCCCGGCCGGGTCGACGCCGGCGGCCGCGAGCGCGGCGCGCGCCCGTGTCGGGTCGAGGCGACCCAGGTCGGGGAAGGTGGCGTGCGGGTCGATGCGGCCGAGGACCAGGTCGGCGTCGGTGACGGTCGCCTCGACGCCGCCCCGTCCGTAGCAGGCGGGGCCGGGGACCGCGCCGGCGCTGCGCGGCCCGACGGTCAGCGCGCCGCCGGCGTCGAGCGCGGCGATGGATCCGCCGCCGGCGCCGATGGTGTGGACGTCCAGCGCGGGGAGCCGGATCGGGTAGCCCGCGACGTCGCGGCTCGGGGCGGGGAGGGGGACGCCGCCGCGGACGAGGCAGACGTCGGTGCTGGTGCCGCCCATGTCGAGCGACACCGCGTCGGGGTAGCCGCACGCCGCGGCGACCGCGGCGGCGGCGCGCACACCGCCCGCCGGGCCGGAGAGCAGCAGCGACGCCGGGACGTCGGCGGCGTCGGCGGCCGGCACCAGCCCGCCGGCCGAGGTGAGGACGAGGACCTCGTCGGCGCAGCCGGCGAGGTCGCGCAGGTAGGCGCGGCACACCGGCCGGAGCAGCGCGTTCGCGACGGTGGTGACGGTGCGCTCGTACTCGCGGAACTCGGGGGACACCTCGTGCGAGCAGCTCACGTCGAGCCCGCGGCCGCGCAGGGTGGCGGCCACGGCCCGCTCGTGCGCGGCGTCGAGGTCGGCGTGCAGGAGGCACACCGCGACGGTGTCGACCCCGTCGGGGAGGTCGGGGATGGCGGCCGGGTCGAGCGGCTCGAGCTCGTGGCCGTCCCCGTCGAGACGGCCGCCGACCTCGAGGCGCCGGTCGCGGTCGACGAGTGGGACGGGACGGTCGACGTGGAGGTCGTAGAGGGCGGGGCGGGTCTGGCGGGCGATCTCGAGGACGTCGGCGAAGCCGGTCGTGGTGACGAGCGCGACCGGGGGGCCGCGCCGCTCCAGCAGCGCGTTCGTCGCGACCGTGGTGCCGTGGGCGAGGACCGAGACCGGCCCCGGGAGCGCGGCGAGCGCGTGGCGCACCGCCCGGGCGGGCGCCTCGGGCGTCGAGGAGACCTTCAGGACGCGGCCGTCGTCGGCGACGAGGTCGGTGAAGGTGCCTCCGGTGTCGACCCCTACCCGCACGACCTCAGCGTCGCGCGGTCGACGCGCCGGCGGTCAGGCGTGGAGGTCAGGGGCGGAGCCCGCCTGGAGGAGGTAGCCGCGGGCGCGGACGGTGCGCAGCTCGAGGCCGATGGGGGCGACCCGGCGCCGGAACCGCAGGATGTGGACGTCGAGGGCGTTGCGGGTCGGGGTCCCGGCCGGCCAGGCGCGCCGCGACAGGGTGTCGCGCCGGACGACCGCGCCGAACCGCTCGGTGAGGGCGCCGGCGAGCGCCTGCTCGACCGGGGAGAGGGCCACCCAGGCGCCCCCGAAGTGGAGGAGCCCGTCCCCGTCGACGTGGGGGGCGTGGGCGGCGGCGTCGCGGGCCCGGAGCCGCTCGAGCCGGGCGGTCAGCTCGGCGCGGTCCGCGGGGAGGCGCACCCAGTCCTCGAGCGGGTCGAGGGTGACCGGTGGGGCGTCGTCGGCGTCGACGAGGAGCAGCCGCGGGGTCTGCGCGCTCCGGAGCCCGTCGAGGCGGTCGGATTCGTCGGGCCAGCGGACGAGCGCCGGGTCCTGCATGGCTTGACGGTAGGGATCGGATGTTTCGGTTTCGTTTCGCTTCGATGTCACGATGATCTCGGCCGGCTCGCCGCAACGCGGCTGGCAGACTGGCCCGTCGGGAGGTGCGGATGGCCGCGACGCTGTCGGAGAAGATCTGGGACCGCCACGTCGTCCACGCCGCCGCCGGCGAGCCCGACCTGCTCTACGTCGACCTGCACCTGGTCCACGAGGTGACCTCACCGCAGGCGTTCGACGGGCTGCGGCTCCCGGCCGGCCGGTCCGCCGACCCGACCTGCGCGTCGCGACGATGGACCACAACGTCCCCACCACGGACGTGGACGCGCCGATCGCCGATCCGGTGTCGGCCCGCCAGATCGAGGTGCTGGCCAGCAACTGCGCCGAGTTCGGGATCCGGCTGCTACGGGATGGGCGACCCGGGTCAGGGCATCGTCCACATCATCGGCCCCGAGCAGGGGCTCACCCAGCCCGGCATGACGATCGTGTGCGGCGACTCGCACACCTCGACCCACGGCGCGTTCGGGGCGCTCGCCTTCGGGATCGGGACCAGCGAGGTCGAGCACGTCCTCGCCACCCAGACGCTGCCGCAGGTCCGTCCCGGGACGATGGCGGTCGTCGTCGACGGGGAGCTGCCGCCCGGGGTGACGGCCAAGGATGTGGTGCTCGGCGATCATCGGCCGGCATCGGCACCGAGCGGTGGGATCGGGTCACGATCATCGAGTACCGCGGCTCGGCGATCCGCGGCCTGTCGATGGAAGGCCGCATGACGGTCTGCAACATGTCCATCGAGGCGGGCGCCCGCGCCGGGCTGGTCGCACCCGACGACACCACCTTCGCCTACCTGGAGGGCCGGCCCGCCGCCCGAACGGGCGCGGCCTGGGAGGGGGCCCTCGACGACTGGCGGGCGCCTCGCCACCGACCCGGACGCCCGCTTCGACCGGGAGGTCGTGCTCGACGCCGCGGCGCTGCGGCCCTCAGGTGACCTGGGGCACGAACCCGGGCCAGGTGGTCACGATCGACGGCGCGGTGCCCGACCCCGACTCGTTCGCCGACGCGCACCGGCAGGAGGCGGCGCGCGCTGGCGCTCGCTACATGGGCCTGCAGGCCGGCACGCCGATCCGCGACATCCCGATCGACACGGTCTTCATCGGGTCGTGCACGAACTCCCGCATCGAGGACCTCCGCGCCGCCGCCGACGTCCTCGACGGCCGCGCGCGTGCGCGCCGGGGTGCGGGCCCTCGTCGTGCCCGGGTCGCGGGCGGTCAAGGTCCAGGCCGAGGCCGAGGGCCTGGACCGGGTCTTCGAGGCGGCCGGCTTCGAGTGGCGCGAGCCCGGCTGCTCGATGTGCCTGGCCATGAACCCCGACAAGCTGGCGCCCGGCGAGCGGTGCGCCTCGACGTCGAACCGCAACTTCGAGGGGCGCCAGGGCCGGGGCGGCCGCACCCACCTGGTGTCCCCCGCCGTCGCCGCCGCGACCGCCGTCGCCGGCCGGTTCGCCGCCCCCGCCGACCTGGGGTAGCGGCGATGGAGCCCGTACGGGTGATCGTCGGGCGGGCCGTGCCCCTCGACCGCTCCGACGTCGACACCGACCAGATCATCCCGAGCGACTGGCTCAAGCGGGTCGAGCGCACCGGGTTCGGGCAGGGGCTGTTCGCGGAGTGGCGGGAGAGCGGCGACTTCGTGCTCAACCAGCCCGAGTCACGCCGGGGCCACCATCCTGGTCGCGGGCCCGAACTTCGGGTGCGGGTCGTCGCGGGAGCACGCCGTGTGGGCGCTGCAGGACTACGGGTTCGAGGCCGTCATCGCGCCGCGCTTCGGTGACATCTTCCGCAACAACGCACCTGAAGGGCGGGCTCGTCCCCGTCGTGCTGCCGGAACCGGTGGTGCGTCGCATCCTCGACGCGGTCGAGGACGACCCGACGCATCGAGGTGGTCGTCGACGTCGTCGACCGGCGCGTCGCCGTCCCGGCCCTGGACCTCGACGAGCCCTTCGACCTCGATGACCACGTGCATCACCGGCTGACGCACGGCCTCGACGACATCGGCCTCACGCTGCAGCACGGCGAGGACATCGGCCGGTACGAGGCCGACCGCCCGGCGTGGCTGCCGCGGGTCAGCCGCTAGTCGCGAACGCGAGCGCCGGCGCCATCGCCGCCGCCGGGCTGGCGAGGTCCCAACCCAGCCGGGCCGCCTCGAACCCCTCGGCGTAGCGGATCCGCCCCTGGGACCCCCGGAACCGGGCCTGGGCCTCGATGGCCTCCAGGTCGACGGGTCCCTGGCGCAGCACCTGGGAGAGATGGTCGCGCAACGCCGCCAGCTTGGCGTCGAGCGTCTCGGCGACATCCACGTAGATGGTGGGCTCGAAGTTCTGCGTCGACGGTGTCTCGTACTGCAAGACGGTGGGCAGGCGCCGGGCCGCGGCGACGCTGGCCGTGGCCGTCGCCCGGTGGTCCTGGTGGGTGTCGTGCGCGGCGTGGGTGTAGAGGATCTCGGCGCCCGTGGCGGCGACGGTCTCGTCGATCACGGTGATCGCCTCGGGCCCGTCGGGGATCGACCCGTCCCGGAACCCGCCCCACCGGAGGTCCACCCCGAGCCGGGCGGCGGCGTCCTCCTGCTCGACCTGTCGGCTCATCCCGTCGACCCGGCCGCGCTGACCGGCGGTCATCACGAGGATGGTGACGGCGTCGCCGCGGGCGACGTGGCGCAGCAGCGTGGCCCCGCACCCCAGCTCGACGTCGTCGGGGTGCGCCCCCACCGCCAAGACCTGCACCGTCGAGCCTCCGCATCCGCCAAACCTGACCCCGTTTCATCGGCATGACGGCGGGTGCGCTGAACCGAAAGATCGGGGCCGGGACGGCCCGGTGGCGCCGGGGGACCGCCGCTCGCCCGGGCCCTCGGGCCGACCGGGATCGCCCATCCGCTCGTGTCCTCGGCGACGAAGGGACCGTAAGGTACGCGCACCCGAGCCGGGGCCTGGAAGGGGCTGTTCCATGACGACCACGAGTCCGCCGCGCCAGAAGGTCGACCGGGACGAGGTGTTCCTCGAGTACACGAAGAGCATCTGCCCGGTCTGCAAGACGGTCATCGACGCCGAGGTGAACGTCAAGGACAACCGGGTGTTCATGCGGAAGCGCTGCCAGGAGCACGGCCAGTTCGAGGCGCTGCTCTACGGCGACGCGCAGATGTACTTCGACTCGATGCGCTTCAACAAGCCCGGGACGATGCCCCTCGAGACCCAGACCGAGGTCGTCGACGGCTGCCCCCTCGACTGCGGGCTGTGCCCGGACCACAAGCAGCACGCGTGTCTGGGGATCATCGAGGTCAACACGGGGTGCAACCTCGACTGCCCGATCTGCTTCGCCGACTCGGGCCACCAGCCCGACGGGTTCTCGCTCACGCTCGAGCAGTGCGGCACCGCCCTCGACGCGTTCGTCCACTCGGAGGGTGAGCCCGAGGTCGTCATGTACTCCGGTGGCGAGCCCACCATCCACCCCCTGATCCTCGACTTCATCCAGCTGGCGCTCGACAAGGGCGTCAAGACCGTCAACCTGAACACGAACGGGATCAAGCTGGCGCACGACAAGAAGTTCGTGCGGGCGCTCGCCGCGTTCGACCGCAAGCCGAACATCTACATGCAGTTCGACGGCTTCAACGAGCGGACCCACACCGAGATCCGCGGCCGCGACCTGCGCAAGGCCAAGCAGGCGGCGCTGGACAACTGCGCCGAGGCCGGGCTCACGGTGACGCTCGTCGCGGCGATCGAGCAGGGCCTGAACGAGCACGAGATGGGCGACATCGTGAAGTTCGGGATCCAGCACCCGGCGGTGCGGTCGGTGGCGTTCCAGCCGGTGACGCACTCCGGTCGGCACCTCGAGTTCGACCCGATGCAGCGGCTCACCAACGCCGAGATCGTGCACGGCCTCGCCGACCAGGTCCCCGAGTGGTTCCGGGTGTCGGACTTCTTCCCGGTGCCGTGCTGCTTCCCGACGTGTCGGAGCATCACCTACCTGCTGATCGACGGCGACAACGTCGTCCCGATCCCGCGCCTGCTCCACATCGAGGACTACCTCGACTATGTGAGCAACCGGGTGATGCCGGACATGGACATCCGCCACGCGCTCGAGAAGCTGTGGAGCGCGACGGCGACGCCTGGCACCGAGATGAACCAGGAGCAGCTCGAGTGCGCGGTGTGCGGCATCGACCTGCCCGAGGCGCTGAAGACGGTGACCGACACCGCGTTCATGATCGTGATCCAGGACTTCCAGGATCCCTACACCCTGAACGTGAAGCAGCTCATGAAGTGCTGCGTCGAGGAGGTCACCCCCGACGGCCGCCTCATCCCGTTCTGCGCCTACAACTCGGTCGGCTACCGGGAGCAGGTCCGCGAGCAGCTGAGCGGCGTGGCGGTGCCGACGATCGTGCCGAACGCCGAGGGGCTCCAGCCGATGCTGCTCACCACCCGGTACGGGTCCAAGACCCACGACGGTAACGGGAACGGTCACGTCCCGGCGGACGCCACGAACCGGGGCCAGTCGCTGCGATGACCGTGTCGGACCCGACCGCGGCGGACGTCAAGGTCTGCTGCGCCACCGCGTATCAGAACGACGCCGTCGCGCTCATCCTCGGGGAGAGCTACCACCCGGGGGGCCTGGCGTTGACCCGCCGGCTGGCCCGCCACCTCGACCTGCGCCCCGACGAGCGGGTCCTCGACGTGGCCAGCGGGCCCGGGGCCACCGCGTTCCTCCTCGCCAGCGAGTTCGGCGTCGCGGTCGACGGCGTCGACCTCGGCGACCAGACGGTGGCGAACGCCACCCGGGTCGCCGACGAGCGGGGCCTCGCCGACCGGGTGCGCTTCCATCTCGGCGACGCGGAGCGGATCCCCCTCCCCGACGGCGCCGTCGACGTCGTGTTCTGCGAGTGCGCGTTCTGCACGTTCCCCGACAAGGCGCGCGCCGCGGCCGAGATGGCCCGGGTGCTGCGCCCCGGCGGGCGCGTGGGGATCACCGACGTGGCGCTCGACCCGGCCCGCCTCGACGCCGAGCTGCAGTCCCTCGCCGGCTGGGTGGCGTGCATGGCCGACGCCCGGCCGGTAGCCGAGTACGTGGCGCTCCTCGACGGGGCGGGTCTCACGGTCACCCGCACCGAGGCCCACGACGACGCGCTGGCCGAGATGGTCGACCAGATCGACGCCCGGCTGCGCGCCTTTCGGATCGCGAAGGTCCCGGCGCTCGAGGGGATCGACTTCGACACCGCGTTGGAGCGGGTGGCCGCCGCGGCGCGGGCGGTGCGCGACGGGATCGCGGGCTACTCGCTGCTGGTGGCCGAGAAGCGCTGACCGGGGCGACGAGCGCGACCGCTACACGCGGGCGGGGCGACCCTCCGCGGCGAGCGCGTCGGCGAGCTCGGCCAGTGCCGGGCGCACCACCGACCACCAGACCCACCGTCCCCGCTTCTCGCCCGTGATCAGCCCGGCGTCGGCCAGCGCCTTCGTGTGATGCGAGACGGTGGGCTGAGACCGGCCCAACGGCTCGAGCAGCTCGCAGGCACACACCTCGCCGGCCGCCGCGATGAGGCTCAGCAGCCGAAGACGGACGGGATCGCCGAGGGCCGCGAACCCCTGGGCGAGAAGAGCAGCCTCGGACTCGGCCAGCGGCGCGTCGAGCACGGAGGGGCAGCACTCCTCCCGCTCGGCACCCACCTCGATCTCGCCCATCCGGGTCCTCCCGTGACAGATTGACAATCGTCGATCCATCGTCCATCATGGATCAATCGATCACGGTGAATGTACCAGGAGGCGCACGATGGCGAGGGTCCAGTTGGCGTTGAACGTGGCGGACCTCTCCGCCGCCGTTGACTTCTACTCGAAGCTCTTCGACACGCCGCCGGCGAAGCTGCGGCCTGGCTACGCGAACTTCGCGGTCGAGCAGCCCCCGTTGAAGCTGGTCCTCGTCGAGGGCCACGGCGCGGCCGGCACCCTCAATCACCTGGGCGTCGAGGTCGAGGACACCGCCGCGGTGCGAGCCACCGAGGCCCGCCTCGCCGGCGAGGGTCTGCCGACCGCGACGGAGGACGAGGTCGCCTGCTGCTACGCGGTGCAGGACAAGGTGTGGGTCGACGCCCCCGACGGTGAGCCGTGGGAGATCTACACGGTCCTGAGCGACACCGAGATGCCCGCGGGAGACCTGCGCACGGCATCGCCCGACGACGACGCGCGCTGCTGCGCGTCGGCGCCGGCGTCGGCCGCCCGCTGCTGCTGACCGGCGCTCGTGGATCGGGTCCTCGCCCGGCGGGTCACCGCCGAAAGCCTCGGCACGGCGTTTCTCGTCGCGGTCGTCGTCGGCTCCGGCATCGCCGCGCAGCGGCTCTCGCCGGGCCAGCCCGGCTTGCAGCTGCTGATCAACGCCACCGTGACGGGCGCCGCGCTCGTGGCGCTCATCCTCGCGTTCGGCCCCGTCTCCGGCGGGCACTTCAACCCGGTCGTCACGCTCGCTGATCGACTCCTCGGCGGCATGCCGACGAGTGACACGATCGCCTACGTCGTCGCGCAGGTCCTCGGGGCGTGCGTGGGATCGATCGTCGCGAACCTGATGTTCAGCCTGCCCGCGGTGACGCTCTCAACCCACACCCGGTCGTCGAGCGGGCTGTGGCTCGGCGAGTTCGTCGCCACCTTCGGGCTCGTGCTGGTGATCCTGGGGGTGGTCCGCTCGGGGCGCGGGTCCGTCGCCGCCTTCGCCGTCGGCAGCTACATCGCGGCCGCCTACTGGTTCACGTCGTCCACGAGCTTCGCCAACCCCGCAGTGACGATCGGGCGGACCCTCACGGACACCTTCGCCGGCATCCGACCCTCGAGCGCACCCGCGTTCATCGCGGTGCAGCTCGTCGGTGGTCTTGCGGCGGTCGCGCTGGCGCGGTTCTTGAACCCGTCGCTGCCCGGCGACGCCGTCGTCGTCCCCCACGAGTCCCACGACACACGATGAACGGGAGTCGCACATGACCTCGGGACCGACCGTCGAGCAGCATCTGGCGCTGCGATCGGCCGCGGCGCGCCTGGCGAGGGAGTTCCGCGGCACGTTCAGCCAGGACACGATCGAGCGGTTCCTCACGACGAGCTGGGACCAGCTGGCGGAGCGCGCGACGACCGTCAACTTCTTGCCCGTGCTGGCCGAGCGTTTCGCCCGTCAGCGCCTGCAGGCGTTGGCTCGGGTGGAAGGCAAGGTCGACGACGGCGCCCCCACCGTGCTGTTCTTGTGCGTGCACAACGCTGGTCGCAGCCAGATGGCCCTCGGCTGGTTCAACCACCTGGCCGGGGACCGGGCGGTGGCCTGGTCGGGTGGCTCGGAGCCGACGAGCGAGGTCAACCCGGCGGCCGTCGCGGCCATGGCCGAGATCGGCATCGACATCGCCGACGAGTACCCCAAGCCGTGGACCGACGAGATCGTCCGCGCCGCCGATGTCGTCATCACGATGGGCTGCGGGGACGCCTGCCCGATCTTTCCCGGGAAGCGCTACGAGGACTGGACGGTCGACGACCCGGCCGGCGTGGATCTCGCCGCGGTGCGCCCAATTCGTGATGAGATCGGGCGGCGGGTTCGGACACTGTTGACCGGCCTGCTGGACTGATGCGACCCTGACCGCGAGGGAGACGCATGCCGCGCTGGATCACCGTCGTCGAGGCCGTCGAGGTGCCGTGTCCGCCGGCGACCGTGCTCCCGGCGATCTGGGACATCAAGAACGTCGAGCGGGTCGAACGCAAGGCCGACGCCGTGATTGTGCACCCCGACGGCGACACCGGCGGGACCTATGACGTGGAGGGCCACTTCGCCGGGGTGCCGTGGCAGGGCCGCTTCGACTACGAGCTGACCCCGACCGGGTTCCACAGCCGCGACGCCGACGTGCCTCGCGACGAGGCCACGGTCGAGGGCGGGTTCGTGGTCACGCCGCTGGGGACGGCGCAGTGCACCGTCATCCACTACGAGCAGTACGTGCTCGCCCGCTGGCTCGCGCCGCTGGCGCCGCTCGTGCAGCGCTACCTGCGTCGGAGCATGCGCCGCGAGCTGCGCGACCTGCGGCGCATGGTCGCCGGAGTGTCGGCCGACGTGCCGACGCCCGCGCCGCGGCGGACCGGCGCCGGGACCGTCGGCCTCAGGCGGCCTTGACGCCGGCCAGGAGGGCGAGCTCGCGCCACTTCCAGTGGCAGTCGACCTGCTCGAAGCGGAGGTCGCGCAGCCAGCCGAGCTGGGTCTCGACGTCGAGGAGCTGGTTCGACGGGTCGTCACGCTCGACGCAGCTGCCGATCGCCGCGAGGAACGCAGCGTGCAGCTCGGGGGTCGGCGACGCCACGTGCTCCAGGTTGCAGAACACGCCGCCCGGCTCGAGCCGGTCGTGCACCTCGCCGTACAGGAACCGTTTGCGGGCGTCGCTGACGTGGTGGATCGCGAACGACGACACCACGGCGTCGAACGTCCCCCACGCCCCCGGGAGCGGCTCGTCGAGGTTGTGCTCGACGACGGTCACCGTCGCGTCGTCGGCGAACCGGCGGCGGGCCCGGCCGAGCATCTCGGCCGAGAAGTCGACGGCCATGCCCTCGGCGGCGGGGTGCGCGGCGCGGACCCGGGCGAGCAGCTCGCCGTCACCGGTGCCGAGGTCGAGGACGCGCCGCGGCGTCGCGGGCAGGAACTCGAGCAGCGCTTCGTAGCCGTCGAGGCGATGCGGCAGGTCCTTGCGCCGGTTGAGGTAGTCGCGGGCGTGGTCGGCGTCCGACCAGAGATTGACGGTCACGGGCCGACCGTCCGCTGCCGCGGCGTGGCGTCGCGCAGGCGCACCAGCTTGTTCACCGCGTTGAGGTAGGCCCGCGCCGAGGCCTCGACGACGTCGGTCGCCAGCCCTCGCCCGGACGCCTTGTGGCTGTCGACGGCCAGCTGGATCACGACGTCGCCGAGCGCGTCGCGACCGCCGGTCACCGACGACACCTTGAAGTCGACGACCTGGCCGTGGATCTGGGTGGCCTCGCTGATCGCCGCGATGGCCGCGTCGATCATGCCGTTGCCCTCGCCGCGCCCCTCCACCTTGGCGTCGCCGTCGGTCAGCACGACCGTGGCCTGCGGGGTGGCCTGGGTTCCGCCGTGCACGTCGAGGCTGGCGATCGCGTAGCGGTGCACCGCGGCGGTGCCGAGCTCCTCGGCGACGATCGCCTCCAGGTCGGCCTCGGTCAGCTGCACCTTGCGGTCGGCGAGCTCCTTGAACCGGGCGAACGCCTGGTTCAGCGCGTCGCCCTGGAGCCGCAGGCCCATCTTCTCCAGGGTGTCGGCGAAGGCGTGCCGACCCGAGTGCTTCCCGAGGACGATCTGGGCGGCCTCCTGACCGACGGTGGACGCCTCGATGATCTCGTAGGTCTCGCGGTCCTCGAGGACGCCGTGCTGGTGGATGCCGGCCTCGTGAGCGAACGCGTTGCGGCCCACGACTGCCTTGTTGTACTGGACGGGGTAGCCGGTGAGGCGGGACACGACCCGCGAGGTGCGGGCCAGCTCCTCGGTGCGCACGCCGGTCTCGATCTCGCCGAAGTAGTCGGGGCGGGTCCGGACCGCCATGACGATCTCCTCCAACGCCGCGTTGCCGGCCCGCTCCCCCAGCCCGTTGATGGCGCACTCGACCTGCCGGGCGCCGGCCTTCACCCCCGCGAGGGAGTTCGCGACGGCGAGCCCCAAGTCGTTGTGGCAGTGGGTCGACACGACGTAGTCGCCGCGCACGGTAGCCAGGACGTGGGCGATGAGCGCGCCGAACTCCTCGGGGACGCCGTAGCCGACGGTGTCGGGGATGTTCAACGTCGTCGCCCCCTGCTCCACGGCGGCTTGGAGCACGTCGCACATGAAGTCCACGTCGGAGCGGCTGCCGTCCTCGGGGGAGAACTCGACGTCGGTGCAGTAGGAGCGGGCCCGGCCGACGCCGGCGACGACCTCGGCTCGCACCTGCTCCTCGGTCATGCGGAGCTTCTTCGCCATGTGGATCGGCGACGTCGCGATGAACACGTGGATGCGGGGCCGCTCGGCGTGGCGGACGGCCTCCCACGCCCGGTCGATGTCCTCGAAGCCGGTGCGGGACAGCGCGGCGATGACCGGCCCGCGCACGCCTTTGGCCACCGCCTCGACCGCCTCGAAGTCGCCGGTGCTGGCGATCGGGAACCCGGCCTCGATGATGTCGACCCCGAGGCGGGCCAGCTGCTCCGCCACCTCGAGCTTCTCGGCCACGTCGAGCGAGATGCCCGGCGACTGCTCGCCGTCCCGCAGCGTGGTGTCGAAGATCCGCAGATGGTCGGTCATGGCTGACTCCTGTCGTGATGCCTGCTTGCCGCACGAAAAACCTCCCCGGCCCGAAAGCACGAGGAGGCGTCCGCGAGCACGGGGGTGCTCGCCGCTACGTAAGGAGCAGGCTCAGGTCAAGATGGGTGAAGGGCTGCTCGTTCATCGCCACCATGATGACCGCACGCGGCGAAAAACGCAAGTGGATCAGTGTGGTGTCGTAGGCGGGTCTTAGCGTTGCCGGGTGAGTCGGTGTCGTTCGTTTCGGTTCCTGTTGCGTCCGACGTGTCGGCAGCGGGTGGCGTTGGCTGGGCTGCTCGAGCTGCAACGCGGGCTGTACAACGCGGCGTTGGAGGAACGCCGTGGGGCGTGGCGCTGGGAGCACCGCTCGGTGACATATATGGATCAGTGCCGGACCTTGACGGCGTTGCGTGCGGTGGATCCGGTGGTGCGTGCTGCGGGTGTGACGCTGTGTCGGGGGACGCTGCAGCGTTTGGATCGGGCCTTTGCGGGGTTCTTTCGTCGCTGCCGGGAGGGTCAAACGGCTGGGTATCCGCGGTTTCGATCGGCGCGGCGTTTCAATTCGCTGCAATGGGAGGACCGCCACGGCTGGCGTCTCGACCCGGCGGGCCAGCGGGTGCATCTCCACGGCGTGGGTGGGGTCAGGGTGCGTCTGCACCGGCCGCTTCGCGGCGTGGCGAAGGCGATCACGGTCAAGCGGGAGGGGCGGCGGTGGTGGGTCACGATCCGCTGCGTCGACGTGCCCGCGACGCCGCTGCCCGCGACCGGCCGCCAGGTCGGGATCGACCTGGGCGTGCGGGTGCTGGTGGCGACCAGCGACGGCCGGCTGGTGTCGAACCCGGCGCACGGGCGGCGCGGCGCAAAGCGCCTCGCTGGCGCCCAACGCGCCCTGGCCTGCAAACAGAAAGGTTCGAAGCGGCGCGCTCGCGTCGGGGAACGGGTCGGGGCGACGTATCGCTACATCCGCAACTGCCGCGCCGATGCGCTGCACCAGCTGTCCCGCCAGCTGATCAACGACTACGACCTGGTGGTCCACGAGAACCTCCACATCGACAACATGGTCCGACGCCCCAAACCTCGCCCCACCGCCAACGGAGGCCATGCACCCAACGGGGCGGGAGCCAAGACCGGACTCAACCGATCCATCCGTGACGCCGGGTGGGGACAGCTCATAGCGATGATCACCTACAAAGCGGAAGAAGCTGGTCGGTGCGTCATCGCCGTGGAACCCCACAACACCAGCCGCACCTGCGCCCACTGCGGGCACGTCGCGGCCGGGAACCGGCACGACACCGAGTTTCGATGTCAGGCCTGCGCCCATGAGGCACACGCCGACACGAACGCGGCGATCAACATCCTCCGGGCCGGTAGGGCCCAGCAGCCAACCGCTGCATAGGGTCAAACCGACCCACTACCCATGCGACAATCGGCGGTGATGAGGCACCGAGGCCTGTGGTGCGTGGTCGGTGTCGGCACGCTCGTCGTCACCGCGTACGCGCTGTGGCGTGTCGTGGGTACCGCCCGAGCGCTCGACGACGATGAGGAGCTGTGGCCACTCCCTGCACCGGCCGCGGCGTCGTCCGCTCCGCGACCCCATCTCGTCGCGGCCGGGCCCGCCCCGTGGCTCGACCCGGATGGCCGGGTGTGCCCGGCGACGCATCCGGTGAAGGCGAATCTGCGCAGCGGCATCTTCCACATCCCCGGCGGTGCCAGCTATGAGCGCACAGTCCCCGACCGCTGCTACGTGGACGCGGCCGCAGCCGTCGCTGACGGGCTGCGGCCCGCCCGGCGTTAACGGCAGGCGCACACACAGAACTCGTTGCCCTCGGGGTCGGCCAGGGGCTGCCAGTGGTACCCGTGCTCCTCGAACGCGTCGCCGCGGGCCCGGGCACCGAGCGCGACCAGCCGGTCCGCCTCGGCGGCGACGTCGTCGGTCAGGACGTCGAGGTGCATGCGGTTCTTGGTGATGCGGGGCTCGGGGACCTGCTGGAGGATGAGCCGGGGTCCGGTCTGCCCGGCGGGTGGGGCGAGGGCGCGGTACTGGCCGGCGGTGCCGACCGGCTCGTAGCCGAGCGTCGCGGCCCAGAACGCGGCCTGCGCGTCGAGGTCGGCGCAGTCGAGGACGAGCTCGATCGCCGCGGCCATCAGTCGAGCTCGAGCGCCCGGGCCTCGAGGATGCCGGTCTTGGCCCGGAGCGCGTCGACGACGGTGCGGGGCACCGGCACGTCGGTGGCGATGACCATGAGGGCGGGTGCGCCGTCGGCGTTCGTGCCGACGTCCATGTCGGCGATGTTGACACCGGCCTCGCCGAGGATGGTGCCGACCGTGCCGATCATGCCGGGCTCGTCGGCGTTGTGGACGACGAGCATGTGGCGGGTCGGGGGCACGTCGACGCTGTGCTCGTCGATCCCGACGATGCGGGGTGCAGCCCGCTTCCCGAACAGCGTGCCGGCCACGTGCACTGGCCGGCCGTCGCGCTGGCCGCGCAGGGTGACGAGGTTGACGTAGTCGAGCGCCGACGAGGACGTGGTCTCACGCACGGCGAGGCCGCGGGTCGCGGCGAGCTGGGGGGCGTTCACGAACGAGACGGGCTCGTCGACGACCCGTTGCAGGACGCCCTTCAGGACGGCGAGGGTGAGGACCCGGCAGTCGTAGTCGGCGATCTCGCCCTCGTAGCTCACCTCGAGGGTGTCGACGACACCGCCGGCCAGCGCGGTGAAGAGCCGACCGAGCCGCTCCCCGAGCGGCAGGAACGGCGTCACGGTGGCGTTCGCCTCGGTGGCGGCGACGTTCACCGCGTAGGGGACGAACTCGCCGCGCAGGGCGAGCACGACCTGCTCGGCGATGGTCTGGCCGGCCTTGTCCTGGGCTTCGACGGTCGACGCCCCGAGGTGGGGGGTCACCACGACGTTGGGCAGGGCGAAGAGGGGCGACTCGGTGGTGGGCTCGGCGGCGAACACGTCGAGCGCGGCGCCGGCGATGCGGCCGTCGCGGAGCGCGTCGGCGAGCGCGGCCTCGTCGACGATCCCGCCGCGGGCGGTGTTGACGAGCCGCAGGGTTGGCTTGGCGTGGCTGAGCATGGCGGCGTCGATGAGCCCGACCGTCTCGGGTGTCTTGGGCAGGTGGATGGTGAGGAAGTCGGCTTCCCGCATGAGCTCGTCGAGGTCGCCCACCAGGCCGACGCCGAGCTGGCGGGCCCGATCGGCGCTGACGAACGGGTCGTAGGCGAGGAGGTGCATCCCGAACGCCGACGTCCGCTGGGCCACGAGCACCCCGACGCGGCCGAGCCCGACGATTCCGAGGGTCTTGTTGGCCAGCTCGACGCCCTCCCACCGGGAGCGGTTCCACGCGCCGGCCTTCAGGTCGGCGTCGGCCTGCGGGATGTTGCGGGCCTGCGCCAGCAGGAGGGCGAGCGTGTGCTCGGCGGCCGACAGCACGTTCGACTGCGGCGCGTTCACGACCATCACGCCCCGCCGCGTGGCCGCGTCCACGTCGACGTTGTCGAGCCCGATGCCCGCCCGGCCGACGACGACGAGCTCGTGGCCGGCCTCGAGGACGGCGTCGTCGACCCGGGTGGCGCTGCGGATCACCAGCGCGGCGGCGCCCTGCACCGCGTCGCGCAGCTCGTCGGGACGCAACCCGAGGCGCTCGTCGACGTCGAGGCCGGCGGCCCGCATGGCGTCGAGGCCTCGGGCCGCGAGCTCCTCGGTCACGAGCACGCGGGCCACGTCGGCGAGGCTACCGGCGGCGGGTTGGTGCCCCGTCGATGGTTCTCGGGGCGCGGACGGTCAGCGGAGCAGCTTGCTGAGGCGTTCGACGCCTTCGACGAGGTCCTCGTCGGCGAGCGCGAAGGAGAGGCGCGCGTACCCGGGCGCGCCGAACGCCTCGCCGGGCACCATCGCGACCCGCGCCTCGTCGAGCGCGAGCTCGCAGAGCTCCAGGCTCGTGGTCGGGGTCGAGCCGGCGATTTCGCGTCCCAGGAGCTCCTCGAAGGAGGGGAAGCAGTAGAAGGCGCCCTCGGGGGGGAGGCAGCGGACGCCGGGGATGGCGGCGAGGAGCTCGTGCATGGTGCGGCCCCGCCGCTCGAAGGCGCGCCGCATCGTGGCGACGGCGTCGAGGTCGCCGCTGACGGCGGCGAGCGCGGCGCGCTGGGCGACGTTGTCGACGTTGGAGCACACGTGGGACTGCAGGTTCGTGACCGCCGCGGCGACGTCGGGTGGGGCGATGATCCAGCCGAGCCGCCAGCCGGTCATGGCGTAGGTCTTCGAGACGCCGTTCAGCACGACGCAGGTGTCGGCGAGCTCGGGGACGAGCACGGGCATCGACGAGAAGCGGTGCTCCCCGAACGTGAGGTGCTCGTAGATCTCGTCGGTGACGACCCAGACGCCGTGCTGGGCGGCCCACCGGCCGATGGCCTCCACCTCGGCGGGCCGGTAGACGACGCCGGTCGGGTTGCTCGGCGACACGAACAGCAGCGCCTTCGTCCGCGGCGTGCGGGCCGCCTCGAGCTGGTCGACCGAGACGCGGAAGCCGGTCGCGTCGGTCGTCGGGAGCACCACGGCGGTGCCGTCCGCGAGCGCGATCGCCTCCGGGTACGTCGTCCAGTAGGGCGCGGGGAGCAGCACCTCGTCGCCGGGGTCGAGCAGGGCTTGGAACGCCTCGGCGACGGCCTGCTTCGCGCCGTTCGTCACGACGACCTGGCGGGCCTCGCACTCCAGTCCCGAGTCGCGGCGCGTCGTCTCGACGATCGCGCTGCGCAGCTCGGGCAGCCCGGCGGTGGGTGTGTAGTGGTGGTTGCGGGGCTCCCGGCACGCGGCGATGGCCGCGTCGACGATGTGCGGCGGGGTCGGGAAGTCGGGCTCGCCGGCCCCGAAGCCGATGACCGGCTCACCGGCGGCGCGCAGCGCCTTGGCCTTCGCGTCGACCGCGAGGGTCGCCGACTCGGTGATCGCGCTCACCTTGCGCGAGACGCGTGCCACGGGCTCATCCTCGCACGGCGGGCTCGCCCCGCCGGGATCGTTTCCTTAGGCGGGGACGGTCGCCTCGTCGGTCTCGAGGCGGTGCAGGTCGGCGAGGCGGGGATCGTTCGAGAACACCTCGATGAACGGCTCGGTGAGCCCGAGCGGCCGGCGGATGGCGCGTACCTCGTTCTCCTGGTTCCAGAGCACGAGGGTGACCGCGAAGCCGGTCTCGCCGGCCCGGGCGGTGCGCCCGGAGCGGTGCAGGTAGGCCTTGTGGTCCTCGGGTGGGTCGTAGTGCAGGACCACGTCGACGGCGTCGATGTGCAGCCCGCGGGCGGCGACGTCGGTGGCGACGAGGACCGGCACCTTGCCGGTCATGAAGTCGGTGAGCGACTTCTCGCGGGCCTGCTGGCGGAGATCGCCGTGGATCGCGGCGGCCCGCACGCCCTCGCGGCGCAGGTCGGAGACGAGCCGGTCCGCGCCGCGCTTGGTGCGGGAGAAGATGAGCGTGCGGTGCACCCCCCGTGAGATCGCCGCCGCGACCTTGGGCTTGTCCATCTGGTGGACGACGAGGAAGCGGTGCTCCATCTCGTCGACGGTCGGGTCCTGCGACGCCACCTCGTGGAACACCGGGTCGCGCATGTACCGGTCGACGAGGCGACGGATGGCACCCTCGAGCGTCGCCGAGAACAGCATGGTCTGCGGATCGGACTGGAGGCGGTACAGGATCTTTTGCACCTGGGGCAGGAACCCCATGTCGAGCATCCGGTCGGCCTCGTCGAGGACGAGCACGTCGAGGTGGTCGAGGCGCAGCTCGCGGCGCTCGAGCAGATCGATGAGGCGCCCCGGGGTGCCGACGATCACGTCGACGCCGGCTTTGAGCGCGGCGATCTGGGGCTCGAAGCCGACGCCGCCGTACACCGCGACGACCCGCTGGCCACGCCCGGCGGCGAGCGCCTCGAGCACGCCGAACACCTGGTTGGCGAGCTCGCGGGTCGGGACCAGGACCAGCCCGGTCGGGCGGCGCGGCTCGGCCGGCCGGACCCGCTGGAGCAGCGGCAAGCCGAACGCGAGGGTCTTCCCGGAGCCGGTCTTGGCCTTGCCGCACACATCGCGGCCGGCGAGGCCGTCGGCGATGGTCAGCGCCTGGACGGGGAACGGGGCGTCGATGCCTTGCGCGGCCAGGGTCGCGACGAGATCGGGCGCGACGCCGAGCGCCTCGAAGGTGGAGGGGTTCGTCATGGGGAAGTGCTCGCTTTGTCCACGGATGTCGGTCGGGTTGCCGCAAGGAAGGCGGCGGGGTCGTCCTCGATCCCACAACCCGGTCCGTCCGGACTAGCGAGGAAGACCCGACGGCAGCCGTCGGCGGCCGTCGGACACCAATGGTACTGCATGAAACGGGGTTTGCGGTGGGCTCCCGGGGGCCCACCCGCGGGACGGCCGTCGAGGTCAGTCGGCCTTCGTCTTGCCGCGGCGCTTCTGGGTGCGTTTCCAGTCGCGGACGCGGGCGAGGGTCTCAGGCGAGTCGATGTCGGCGACGGAGCGGGGCGTGTCGTCGGAGAACGGTGCGGCGGCCTGCTCCCAGCCGTCGGGTCGAACGCCGAGGCGTTTGGCGAGCAGCGCCTGGAAGATCTTGGCCTTCTCCGCGCCGAAGCCGGGCAGCGCGACGAGCCGTGCGAAGAGCTCGTCGCCGCTCGTGACGTCGCGCCACACCGCGGCGGCGTCGCCGTGGTACTCGTCGACGAGGTGCTGGGCGAGCGCGTGGGTGCGTTTGGCCATCGAGCCCGGGAAGCGGTGCAGCGCCGGCTTGGCACGGAACACGGCGTCAAGCGCGTCGGGGGACATCTCGGCGATGGCGCGGGCGTCGAGGCCGCCGAGGCGCGCCTTGAGCGTGGCGGGTCCCCGGAACGCCCACTCCATGGGGACCTGCTGGTCGAGCAGCATGCCGATGAGGAGCGCGAGCGGGTTCTCGGCGAGGAGGCGGTCGGCGTCAGGGTCACCCGTGACGGGGATCTGCGGCGGCATCACACCTAGTCTCACGTCATGCGCCTCGACCACGTCAACCTCGGTGTCCCCGAGGGCGGGGTGCCCGACGAGACCCGCTGGCTGGTCGAGGTGCTCGGCTACCGGCCAGTCCAGCCCGGCCGGGAGGCGTCGCGGTTCGGCACGCCGCGCTGGTTCGAGGCCGACGACGGCACCCAGGTGCACCTGAGCGTCGACCCGGAGCACCGGCCGTCGGGCCGGGCCCACACCGCCGTGGATCTCGGCGACGGCCTCGACGCCGTGGTCGCGCGGGTCGAGGCGACCGGTCAGACGACGAGGGGGCGGACGTTCGACGGTGGGCGCCACGTGTTCGCCACCGACCCGGCCGGGAACCTGTGGGAGCTCATCGGCCCTCCTTCCTGAGGGTCCTCTCAGCGTGGACGCGGGGTGCCCGGCGGATGGGGGGCACAATCGAGCGGTATGCGGGTGCTGATCGTCGAAGACGAGGTGCACCTGGCCGACGCGATCAGCGAAGGCCTCGAGGCTGAGGGCTTCGACGTCGACGCCGTCCACGACGGGCTCGACGGGCTGTGGCGCGCCCGGGAGGGCTCCTACGACGCGATCGTGCTCGACGTGCTGCTCCCCGGGATGAACGGCTACCGGGTCTGCAAGACGCTGCGCGACGAGGGGGTCTGGACCCCGATCTTGATCCTCACCGCGAAGGACGGCGAGTGGGACGAGGCGGAGGCGCTCGACACCGGTGCCGACGACTTCTTGTCGAAGCCGTTCTCGTTCGTGGTGCTGCTCGCGCGGCTGCGGGCCCTGTTCCGGCGCGGTGCCGCGCCGCGGCCCGCGACGCTCGAGCTGGGGCCGTTGCGGCTCGACCCGGGCGCGCGGCGCCTGACGCGCGCCGGCACCGAGATCCGGCTCACCACCCGCGAGTTCTCGGTGCTCGAGTTCCTGCTCCGCCGTGACGGGACGGTGGCGTCGAAAGCGGAGATCCTGGACCACGTGTGGGGCATGGACTTCGCTGGTGACCCGAACGTCGTGGAGGTCTACGTCGGGTACCTGCGCCGCAAGATCGACCAGCCGTTCGGGTCGCGGCTCATCCGCACGGTGCGCGGCGCGGGCTACCGCCTGAGCGTCGAGGACTCCTGAGATGGGTGGGTGGGACCGGGTGCGGCACCGGCTCGGCTCGGTGCGGGTGCGCATCACGTTGGCCGCCGCCGGGCTCGTGGCCGTCGGGCTGGCCGCGGCGTCCTTCGGGCTGGTGCGGGCGGTGCACGCCAGCCTGCTGTCGGAGATCGAGCGGACGAACCGCGACCAGCTGGCCATGGTCGCCCGCCAGCTGGACGAGGGCCGCGCCCCCGACCAGGTGAACCTGCCGAACGACCCGGGCGCGGGCGGGCTCCCGTCGATGTATCTCGTGGCGCCGGACGGGACGATCGTGAGCTTCGGCGCGCCGCGGGTGCCGGGCCTGCGGGAGACGTTGCCGCCGGCGAGCGAGTCGGTGCGCGCGCAGGCGCGCGTCGCGACCCAGCAGGGTGAGAGCACCCTGATCGCGGACCGTTCGATCGCCGACGTGAACCGGACGGTGCACAGCGTCACCGACGATCTGCTGGTCGGGGTGCCGCTGCTCGTCGCCGCGATCGCGCTCCTCGCCTGGTACCTGGCGGGGCGGGCGCTGCGACCGGTCGAGCTGATCCGGGCCGAGGCGGCGGCCATCACGGGCACGACGATGCATCGGCGGGTCCCGGAGCCGGAGACGAGCGACGAGGTCGGGCGTCTCGCCCACACGATGAACGCCATGCTCGACCGGCTGGAGGAATCCTCGACGCGGCAGCGCCAGTTCGTGGCCGACGCGTCGCACGAGCTGCGCAGCCCGGTGGCGGCTATCCGCGCCCAGCTCGAGGTCGCGCTCCGCCGCGGGGACCAGGCCGACTGGCCGCGCGTCGCCCGCCGGGTCCTCGACGAGGACCAGCGGCTCGAAGGCGCGGTCGGTGAGCTGCTCGAGCTGGCCCGGGTGGAGGAGGAGGCCCCGGCCCCGCCGGTCGAGGTCGACGTCGACGATCTGGTGCTCGAGGAGACGACGCGGGTGCGGCCGGTCCCGATCGACACGTCGCGGGTGTCGGCCGGGCGGGTGGTCGGCGACCCCCGCCAGCTGGGCCGCGTGGTCCGCAACCTGCTCGACAACGCGTCGAGTCACGCCCGCAGCCGGGCCGCGGTGGCGGTGACGACCGGGGAGGGCTCGGTGTGGCTCGTCGTCGACGACGACGGGCCGGGCGTCCCGGTCGAGGATCGCGACCGCGTCTTCGACCGGTTCACCCGACTCGACGAGGGCCGGGGCCGGGCCGGCGGCGGCGCCGGCCTCGGGTTGGCGATGGTGCGGGCGATCGCCGAGGCGCACGGCGGCAGCGTGCACCTCGACGACGCGCCGCTGGGCGGTGCCCGGTTCGTGGTCCGCCTGCCGAGCGGGGGCGAGCGCCCGTAGGGTGACCGCCCGCATGGCGTCGCTCAGCCTCGTCACGTTCAACACCCATTACGGGCTCGGGCCGCCCCGACGCGGCGCACGCCCCTACGACCTGGCCGCGGTGCTCACCGGTCTGGCGGCGGACGTGATGGTCATCCAGGAGGTGTGGCGACCCGACGGGCGGCGCGGCACCGTCGACGCGTTCGCCGCCGCGTCCGGGTACGCGGTGCACCACGTCGCCACCGGTCGGGCGACCGACACGGGCCGCTGGCCGCACCACGACCCCGACGGTGCCGGGACCGTGGGGACCGCGGTGCTCACCCGCGTGCCGGCCCGACCGCTGCCCTCGGTGCCGGTCGGGCCGACGTGGGGTGATCCCGCGCCGGCCCGGTCGCTCCCGCAGGTCGAGGTCACGGTCGACGACCGGCCGCTGCGCCTCGTCGGGGTGCACCTGACGTCCCGACTGCCGCACGGCCCGATGCTGCAGCTGCGCCGCCTCGCCCGCGAGCTGCCGCCGCCGGGCACGCCGACGGTGGTGGCGGGCGACTGCAACTTCTGGGGTCCGCCCACCGTCGCGCTGCTGGGCGACGGGTGGCGGCGCAGCGTCACCGGCCGCACGTGGCCGGCGGAGCGGCCGCACAGCCAGATCGACCACGTCTTGGTCCGCACGGCGGACGTCACCGTGACGGACCCGGCGGTGCTCGACGCCTGCGGCTCCGACCATCGGCCGGTGCGCGTGCAGCTCGCCTGGTGACGACGCGCCGGGCGCGACCCGACGTCGCGTTTAGGGCAGCAGGCCAGGCAGGAGCCCCGGCACGGTCGGGACGGTGACCGGGGGCAGGCCGGACGGGAGCCCGGGCACGGTCGGAAGGGTGACCGGCGGGAGGCTCGGCGGCGTGACCGGTGGCGTCGGGACGGTCACGGGGGTCGTCGGGACGGTCGGCGTGATCGGCGGCACCGGTGGCGGTGTCACGTCGAGGTGACCGCCGTGCACGACCGCTTGTGACCCGGGACCGAGCTGGACGGAGCCGGCGTGGGCTTGGCCGTGCGGCCCGGTGCGCACGATCGTCCCATTCGGCAGCGTGAGGCCGGCGCGGCCGGCGACCGACCGCCCGTTCGGGAGCACGACGGTGGTGTTCGCGGCGTCGCCGAGACGCAGGCTCGTGCTGCCGGACCCGAATCCGCCGAGGAGCGCGGTCGCGAGGAGCACCACGGCGACGCTCGCGGCGGCCGCCGAGCTCGCCGACAGGACGCTGCGGCGACGCCGGGACGGCACGAGTGGCGCGTCGCGGGCGGTGTCCGGGTCCCGCAGGCTGTCCTCGAGCGCGGCGACGAACTCGGGGGCGGGCCGGGCGGTGACGCGCCCGAGACGCGTCAAGGCGTCGCGCGCTGCGGCGCGGGTCACGGTCAGCTCGGCCACGGGGGCCGCGATCGTGTGCTCGAGGCGGCGGCCGAGCTCGGTGACGAACGTCTCGGACGCGGCGACGGTGGGCCGGGTGCCCGCGGCGCGCAGGCGGGTCCGGAGGCGGGCGCGGCTGGTCACGCCGTCTCCGGGTCGGTGCTGGCTTCAACGGCGCGGCGCAGCGCCCCGAGGGCTCGGTGGAGGGTCACGGCGAGCACGGCCTTGGTGCAGCCCATCGCCGCGGCCGCCTCGTCGGCGGACAGCCCAGCGAGGTATCGCAGCGACAGCGCGGTCTGGTAGCGGGGCCGGAGGGTGCCGAGCCGGTCGACCATGGCCTGCACCTCGTCGTCGCGTTCGATGGCGTCGAGGTCGTCTTCGACGGCCTCGGCCGAGAGGACGTGCAGGCCGCGCTGCCCGCGGTCGCTGCGCGTCCGGCCCTCGCGCCGGTAGTGGTCGACGAGCTCGTTCGCGGCGATGCGGAACAGCCACGGGCCGAACCCGGCGCCGTCGGGGTCGAAGCGGGGCAGGTGCCGCAGCGCCCGCTCGAACGTCGCGGCGGTGACGTCCTCGGCGGCCTCGCGGGTCCAGGTGCGGCGGTATGCGAACGCGTAGATGCGCTCCACGTAGCGTCGGTACAGCTGCCCGAACGCCGCCGGGTCATCCTGGGCGTGGGCGACGAGGGCCCGCTCGTCGTCGGGCTCGCGTGCAGGTGGCCCCACCGGGCGCAGTTCGGCCGCGTCCATGGCCCCTCAGTGTGGCCACCTGGAGCCGGCGGGGTGAAAAGCGGGGAAACGCTGGCCGGGACCGGTGACGCCGGGGGCAGGGATGGGGCGGGCGGCGCCACCGGCCACGGCACAGCCTTGGTGGGGCGATCACGGGGCCGCGGCGGGCAATACACGGATCACAACGCCCGGTGCGGGCGGCGATTTCACCCCGCCTAGCCTCGGGGCGATGCGAGTCCGCGTGGACCTGGCGGCCTGCACCGGCCACGGGCGCTGCTACAGCCTGAGCCCGGACGTGTTCAGCGCCGACGACGAGGGCCACTGCGTCCTCACCGCCGAGGAGGTCCCGCCCGGTCTGGAGGACCAGGCCCGCCGCGGCGCGGCGAACTGCCCCGAGCAGGCCATCACCGTCGAGGACTGACGCCTGGCCGCGGTCCGGCCGGGACTACTTCTTCCAGAGCGTCGCGGTCGGGACGACCCCGTCGTAGAGCGGGAAGGCGTTGCCGTGCCCGTCCGGGAGCGGGCTCACGGTCAGCCCCTCGACGTTGGGCTGCGACGCGACCGCCCACTTGTTGTACCAAGCCCACAGCTCGTAGACCTGCGACGAGAACCGCGCGTTGAGGTTCCGGTACAGCGCGACGCGCTGCGCCGGATTCGTGGAGACCCGGCCCTGGTCGAGGTCGGCGTCGATCACCGGGTCGTTGATGTGGCTGAAGTTCACCGGTGAGCCGCTGTGCCACCAGACGTACTGGGTGTCCGGGTCGCCCTGCGGGTGGTTCAGGAACGCCGACTCGTCGAAGTCACCGGCGAGCGCCAGGCTGATCAGCGTCGACTGGTCGACCTGCTTGATCGTCACGCCGATCCCGGCCTTCGCGTCCTGCTCCTTCACGATCTCCGCCTGGGCCAGCAGCTCCGGGTCGGTGACCGTGAGGAACTCGAAGTTCAGCGCCTGCCCGCCGTGCGCGGCCGAGTACAGCGCGGCGTAGTGCTTGGCCTTCGCCAGGTCGTGGTGCGGCGCCCCGGCGGCCAGCGCCTGCGCGGGCGTCAGGTAGTACGGGGTGCCGGGCGCGAAGGGGCCGGTGGCGATCGTCTCGAGCCCGCGGTTGCGGATCTGGTTCAGCTCGTTGGCGTTCCCGGCGTACGCGACCGCGAGGCGGGCGTTGATGTCGTTGAACGGCGGCTTCGCCAGGTTCAGGAGGCCGTAGCCGACCTCGGCGCCGGCGTCGGTGTCGAACTCGTTGGCCTGCCCGTTCGCCTTGCGCTGCCGCAACGCGATGATGTTCAACGCGTCGGCGGTCTGGATCATGTCGTAGTCACCGGCGATGAGGCCGTTGAGCTGCGACGCGGCCTCGGTGACGGGCACGAACTTGATCGAGTCGAGGTACGGCAGGCCCTTCTGCCAGTAGTTCGGGTTCCGCTTGACGGTCAGGCTCTCGTTCGGCAGCCAGCTGACGAGCTCGAAGGGACCGGTCCCGATCATCTTCGTCGGGCAGACGGCGTTGCTGGCCAGCTGGGCGGGGGCGACGATGCCGGTGCGACCCGACCCGTACAGGTAGGACGGGAACGCGGGCCACGGCGTCGCGGTCTGCACCACGACGGTCATCGGGTCCGTGGCGGTCACGCTCGTGATGTTCTTGAACGTGAACCCGTTCAGCGGCGACGAGATGTTCGGGTTGTCGCCCCGGTAGGTGTCGAGGTTCAGCTTCACCGCGGCGGCGTCGAGCGGCTCGCCGTCCTGGAACTTGATCCCGGGCCGCAGGGTGATCGTCCAGGTCTGATACGTCGGGTCGGGCGTCACGGACTTCGCGAGGAACGGGACGATCTGGCCCTTCGCGTTGATCGTGGTGAGGGTGTCGTAGATGGCCGTGGCCACCTCGATGCCGTTCGTCGCCAGCTCGGCGTCACCGGGCAGGCAGTACCCGCCGGTCGTCTCGGCGCCGAGCGCGTAGGTGATCGACCCGCCGTGCTTCGGGCTCGTGGCCTGCCGTGCGCTGGCGCCGGCCGCCGTGGCCCCGATCCCGGCCAGCGTGCCGGTCACCAGCAGGCTGGCGACGACACCCACGACCGCTCGCGACGATCTCCGCATTGGTTCCCCCCTTGCCGCCGGGCATCGTAGGCCCCCGCGGCCTCGGGAGGTGCCGCGGCCGACTCAACCCACCCAGCCGGCGTCGGAGAGCTTGCGGTCGATGGAGTGAGCGGCGCTGATGAGCCCGAGGTGGGTGAACGCCTGGGGGAAGTTCCCGAGGTGCTCGCCCCGGGGGCCCAGCTCCTCGGCGAAGAGCCCGACGTGGTTGGCGTAGCCGAGGGTCTTCTCGAACAGGAAGCGGCCGCGCTGCACGTCACCCGAGCGGGCCACGGCCTCGGCGAACCAGAACGAGCACATGTTGAACGTGCCCTCCTCGCCCATGAGGCCGTCCTTCGCCGCGCTGCCGATCTGGTAGCGATAGACGAGCGAGTCGTCGACGATGTCGGTGTTCATCACCTTGATGGTGTCGAGGAAGCGCGGGTCGGTCGGGCTGATGAACTTCATCATCGGCATGAGCAGCGTCGACGCGTCGACGGTGTCCGAGCCCAGGTACTGCACGAACGTGCGCCGCTGGTCGTCCCAGAACGAGGTCATGATCTCGTGGTAGATCATGTCGCGGGTCGTGCGCCACCGCTCGAACGGGTACGGGAACGAGCGTCGGTCGGCGAGGCGGATGCCCCGGTCGACCGCGACCCAGCACATGAGACGCGAGTACAAGAACTCCTGGGCGCCGCCGCGCACCTCCCAGATGCCCTCGTCGGGCAGCTGCCAGTGGTCGCACACGAAGTTCACGAGCCGGACCAGGTTGACCCACAGGTCGTAGGGGATCGGCTCCCCGTACTTGTTGTACAGGTACACCGCGTCCATGAGCTCGCCGTAGATGTCGAGCTGCAGCTGGTTGTAGGCGCCGTTGCCGATCCGCACCGGCGAGGAGCCCCGGTAGCCCTCGAGGTGGTCCAGCTCCTCTTCGGGGAGCTCCTTGCGGCCGTCGTGGCCGTACATGATCTGCAGCGACCCGTCGGGGTTCAGGTCCATGCACCGGTCGTGGATCCAGCGCATGAACGCCGCCGGCCTCGTCGGTGTAGCCGAGGCGGATCAGCGCGAACAGCGTGAACGACGCGTCGCGGATCCACGTGTAGCGGTAGTCCCAGTTGCGCTCCCCGCCGAGCTCCTCGGGGAGCCCGAAGGTGGGCGCGGCGACGAGGGAGCCGTGGGTCTGGGAAACCAGCAGCTTGAGCACGAGGGCGGAGCGGTTCACGATCTCGCGCCACCGGCCGGCGTACGCCGAGCGGCCGATCCAGTTGCGCCAGAAGTTCACCGTGTCCTTGAACGCGGTCGAGACGTAGCCGGGGTGCGCCGAGGGGCTGGCCAGATGGTCGGCGACCTCCTCCATCACGAACGCCACCTTCTCGCCGGCGGACAGCTCGAAGGTGGCGCGTGCCGTGCCGTGCCCGTCGATGGTGATCGGGACCGGCGTGCGGAGCCGCACCGCGGTGCCGTCGGCGCCGCGGGAGGCGTAGATGACCTCGCCGTCCCGGACCTCGACGGTGCGGTCGGCGCGTCCGTAGTCGAAGCGCGGGTCGAACGTGAGGTCGAAGGCCATCGACCGGCGCACGCACTTCACGCGGCGGATCAGCACCCGGGGATGGTCGTGGGGGAAGAAGCCGACCGGCATGAAGTCCGAGACCTCGGCGAGCCCGTCGTCGGAGAGGAACCGGGTGATGAGCACGTTCGTGTCGGGGAGGTAGAGCTGGCGGTGCGTCACGTCGGCCAGCGTGGGGTGGATCGAGAAGCGGCCGCCGTGCCGGTGGTCGAGGAGCGACGCGAAGATCGTCGGGGAGTCGAAGCGCGGGAAGCAGCAGAAGTCGATCGACCCGTTGACCCCGACGAGCGCGACGGTGTGGAGGTCGCCGATCACGCCGTAGTCCTCGATGGGCTGGTAGGTGTGGGCGTCCGCCACCACCGCTCCTTGCGCCGCCGGCCCGCCGCTGTCGTCGCCGACCCGCTCGTCGTTCGCTCCCGGGACCGGCCCGGATGTAGGAAGGTGCAGCATCCCAGGCGCCGAGGAGGCCCCGCCATGCCCGAAGCCGTGATCGTCGCTGCCACCCGCACCCCGATCGGGCGGGCCAACAAGGGCTCCCTCGTGGCCTGCCGGTCCGACGACCTCTCCGCCCACGTCATCCGGGCCGCCCTGGCCCGGGTGCCCGTCCTCGACCCCGCCGAGGTCGAGGACGTCCTGTGGGGCTGCGGGCAGCCCGCCGGGGAGTCCGGGTACAACGTGGCGCGGGTCGTCACCCTCCTGGCCGGGCTCCCGCAGGCGCCGGGCGTCACCGTGAACCGCTACTGCTCCTCGTCGCTGCAGACGATCCGCATGGCGGCGCACGCCATCAAGGCGGGCGAGGGCGACACGTTCGTCGCCGGCGGTGTCGAGACGGTCAGCCGCTTCGCCAAGGGCATGTCGGACGGGCTGCCCGACACCCACAACCCGGTGTTCGCCGAGGCCGAGGCCCGCACCACGGCCCGCACCGCGGGCGGGCAGCCCGCCTGGACACCGGAGCCCGACCTGCCCGACGTCTACATCGCGATGGGCCAGACCGCCGAGAACGTCGCCGAGGCCGAGCACGTGACGCGCGAGGACATGGACGAGTTCGCGCTCCGCTCGCAGCAGCGGGCCGTCGAGGCGCAGAAGAACGGGTTCTTCGAGCGTGAGATCACGCCCGTCACCGCGCCCGACGGCACGCTGGTAAGCGCCGACGACGGGCCGCGCCCCGACACGACGCTGGAGAAGCTGGCGTCGTTGCAGCCGGCGTTCCGACCCGGCGGCACCGTCACCGCCGGCAACGCCTGCCCGCTGAACGACGGCGCCGCGGCGACGATCGTCATGAGCGACACCCGCGCCGACCAGCTCGGGATCACGCCGCTCGCTCGGGTCGTGTCGTCGGGGGTCAGCGCCGTCGACCCGGAGATCATGGGCCTCGGGCCGATCGAGGCGAGCCGGCAGGCGCTGCGCCGCGCCGGCCTGACCGCCGAGCAGCTCGACCTCGTGGAGATCAACGAGGCCTTCGCCGCCCAGGTCATCCCCTCGGCGAAGCACCTCGGGGTGCCGTGGGAGAAGCTGAACGTGCACGGCGGCGCCATCGCCCTCGGGCACCCGTTCGGCATGACCGGCGCGCGGATCATGGCGACCTTGCTGAACGGGCTCGAGGACCGCGGTGGCCGGTACGGCCTCGAGACGATGTGCGTCGGCGGTGGGCAGGGCATGGCGATGGTCGTGGAGCGCCTGTAGTCGCATGGCACGGCGCCTGCCGCCGGCCTGGGTCCTGCGCCCCGTCCTCGCCGCCCGGAACGCGTGCGCGCGCCTGCACGACGCGATCGGCCCTCCCGAGCTGATCCTGATCGAGCGGACCTTGGGCGTGCTCGACACCGCGGCGCTCGCCGTCGCTGCCGAGCTCGGGGTCGCCGCGACGTTGGCGCGCGGTCCCGCCGACGCCGACACCCTGGCGGCAGCCGTCGACGCCGACCCCGACGCCCTCGAGCGGCTCCTGCGCTACCTCGTCGCCCGCGGCGTGTTCCGACGAGGACGCGACGGCCGATTCGCCAACAACCGGGTCTCGGCGCGGCTGGCGTCCTCGCACCCGGGATCGCTCGCCGCCTGGGCCCGGTTCTGGGGGTCGTCGTGGCACCTCGCCGTGTGGGGACAGCTGCTGCACGCGGTTCGCACCGGCGACTCGGCGGCGAGCGCCGCGTTCGGCCGCCCCTTCTGGGAGCAGCTGACCGAGCACGACCCGGCCGCCGGTGCGCTGTTCGCCGCCGCGATGGCCGAGGCCTCGCGCGTGCAGGTCGACGCGGTGGCCGCCCGCCGCGACTTCGCGACGTGCCGAACCGTCTGCGACGTCGGCGGTGGCACCGGCACCCTCCTCGCCGGGATCGTGGCCGCGCACCCCACGGTGCACGGCACCCTCTTCGACCTGCCGACGGTCGTCGCCGGCGCCGGCCCAGTGCTGGCCGCGGCCGGGGTCGCCGACCGCGTCGAGGTGATCGCCGGCGACTTCTTCTCCGCGGTGCCCCCCGGCCGAGACCGCTACCTGCTGCAGGCGATCGTGCACGACTGGGACGACGAGTCCTGCGTGCGCATCCTCGGCAACGTGCGCCGCGCCCTGCCATCCCATGGGCGGGTGCTCGTCCTCGAGCAGGAGCTGCCCCGCCACCGCGGCTGGCATCCGGCCAAGGCGCTCGACCTCGAGATGCTCGTCGACACCGGAGCCGGCCGGGAACGCACCCGAGCCGAGCTCGACGCGCTCGTTCGCCCGGGCCGGGCTGCGGGTGACGGGCCGCCAGGCCCTGCCGGCGCTGAGCATGTTCGAGCTCGCGGCGGCGGACTACCCGGCCCCGTAGGGCGGGTCCGCGCGGCGCAGCTCGCCCACGAGCGCGCGGACGACGGGGCCGAGCTCGGCGGGGTCCCAGCGGTCGTGCTTGTTGCGGGCGGGTCCGTGGTGCCAGCCGTCGGCGACGCTCAACCGGCCGCCCTCGAGCTCGAAGACCCGTCCCGTGACGTCGGCGGAGTCGGGGCTGGCGAGCCACGCGACGAGGGGCGCGACGTTCGCCGGGTCCATGGCGTCGAACCCCGACTCGGGTTGGGCCATCTGGTCGGCGAACACGTCGACGGTCATGCGGGTGCGCGCCGACGGGGCGAGCGCGTTGGCGGTGACGCCGTAGCGGGCGAGCTCGGCCGCCTCGACGAGGGTGAGCGCGGCGATGCCGGCCTTCGCCGCGCTGTACGCGGCCTGCCCGACGCTGCCGAGCAACCCGGCGCCGCTGCTCGTGTTGACGATCCGGGCGTCGACGGGCCGGCCGGCCTTCGATTCCTCCCGCCAGTAGCCGCACGCGTGGCGGGTGGGCGCGAAGTGGCCCTTCAAGTGGACCCGCACGACAGCGTCCCACTCCTCCTCGGTGGCGCTGACCACCATGCGGTCGCGGGTGAACCCGGCGTTGTTCACGAGCACGTCGAGGCCGCCGTAGGTGTCGAGCGCGCACCGGACAAGCGCGGCGGCGCCGTCCCAGTCCGCGATGTCGTCGCCGTTCGCGACGGCGGTGCCGCCCGCGGCGACGATCTCGTCGACGACCGCCTGCGCGGGCGCCGTGTCGCGGCCGGTGCCGTCGAGCTCGACGCCGAGGTCGTTCACGACGACGGCGGCACCTTGACGGGCGAGCTCGAGCGCGTGCGCGCGGCCGAGGCCGCGCGCCGCGCCGGTCACGATGGCGATGCGCCCGTCACAGATCCCCATGGCGGCGGTACCGTACAGCCGTGCGCCTCGGGGTCACGATGTTCGCGACCGACGTGTCCATAGCCGTGCCCGAGCTGGCCGTCGAGGCCGAGGCGCGTGGGCTCACGTCGCTGTTCCTGCCCGAGCACACCCACATCCCGGTGAGTCGCCGCACGCCGCCACCGACGGGGGACGCCGAGCTCGCCGAGGAGTACCGCCGCACCGTGGACCCGTTCGTGGTGCTCGCCGCCGCGGCCGCGCTGACCGAGACGATCCGGCTGGGGACCGGGATCTGCCTCGTCGCCCAGCGCGAGCCGATCGTGACCGCGAAGGCGGTCGCGACGCTCGACGCGCTGTCCGGCGGCCGGTTCGACTTCGGGATCGGGTTCGGCTGGAACCGCGAGGAGATGATCGACCACGGCGTTGACCCGGCGACGCGCCGCGCGGTGGCGCGCGAGCACGTGCTGGCGATGCGGGCCCTGTGGCGCGACGAGACCGCGGCGTTCCAGGGCGACTCCGTGCGCTTCGAGGCGAGCTGGGCGTGGCCCAAGCCGGTGCAGCCGGGCGGTCCGCCGGTGCTGCTCGGCGGCGCGGCCGGGCCGACGATGTTCGCGCACGTCGCGGAGTACGCCGACGGGTGGCTGCCGATCGGCGGGGCGGGGATCCGGGCGGCGCTCCCCGCGCTCGCGGCGGCGTGCGAGACGGTGGGCCGCGACCCGGCGGCGGTGCGGGTGATCCCGTTCGGGACGATGCCCGACGAGGGCAAGCTCGAGTACTACGCGTCGCTCGGCATCGACGAGGTCGTGCTGCGTCTCCCGACCGCGCCCCGCGACGTCGTGGTGCCTGTCCTGGACCGCTACGCGCCGGTCGTGGCGCGTGCGGCCGGGATCACAGCCGCTCGATGATGGTCACGTTGGCCTGTCCGCCGCCCTCGCACATGGTCTGGAGGCCGTAGCGGCCGCCGCGCCGCTCGAGCTCGTTCAGCAGCGTGGTCATCAGGCGGACGCCGGTGGCGCCGAGGGGATGGCCGAGGGCGATGGCGCCGCCGTTGACGTTCACCCGGGCGAGGTCGGCGCCGGTCTCGCGCTGCCAGGCGAGGACCACGGACGCGAACGCCTCGTTGATCTCGATCAGGTCGAGGTCGGTGAGGGCCAGCCCGGTGCGCTCCAGCGCGTACGCGGTCGCGGGGATCGGCGCGGTGAGCATGAAGATCGGGTCGGCGCCGCGCACGGAGAGGTGGTGGACGCGGGCGCGGGGTCGCACCCCGTGGTCGCGGACGGCCTGCTCGGACATGATGAGCATGGCGCTGGCCGCGTCGGAGAGCTGCGACGACACGGCCGCGGTGAGCCGGCCGCCGTCGACGAGCGTCGGGAGCTTCGCCATCTGCTCGAGCGAGGTGCCGCGGCGGGGGCCTTCGTCGGCGGTGACGCCGGCGAGCGGGGCGAGCTCCGCGTCGAAGCGGCCCTCGTCCTGGGCGGCGAGCGCCCGGCGGTGGCTCTCGAGCGCGTAGGCCTCCATGTCGGCGCGGCTGATCCCCCACTTCTCGGCGATGAGCTCGGCGGCGCGGAACTGCGACACCTCTTGGGTGCCGTAGCGGGCCACCCAGCCGGTCGAGCCGGAGAACGGGTCGGTGAACCCGAACGGCTCGGCGGCGGTCATCGCCGCGGCGATCGGGATCATGCTCATGTTCTGGACGCCGCCGGCGATGATCACGTCGTTCGTGCCGCTCAGGACGGCCTGTGCCGCGAAGTGCAGGGCCTGCTGCGAGGAGCCGCACTGGCGGTCGATGGTCGTGCCGGGCACCTCCTCGGGGTAGCCGGCGGCGAGCCACGCGGTGCGGGCGATGTCGCCGGCTTGGGGGCCGAGGGCGTCGACGCAGCCGAAGTACACGTCCTCGACGGCGGCGGGGTCGAGGTCGCTGCGCTCGACGACGGCGCGCAGCACGTGGGCGCCGAGGTCGGCGGGGTGGACGGCGGCGAGGCCGCCGCCCCGCTTGCCGACGGGGGTGCGGACGGCGTCGACGATGTAGGCCTCAGGCATCAGGTCCTCCGGTGAGCAGGCTCATAGGATCGCGCGGCCTACACGGCCCCGATGCCAGGGCGCGTCGCCCCACGCCGCGGCGAGCGCCCACGCCCGCTTCAAATAGAGGTGCAGGTCGTACTCGTAGGAGTAGCCGATGGCGCCGTGGCATTGCAGCGCCGCCCGTCCGGCCCGGTGGGCGGCGTCGCCAGCCTGGGCCTTCGCCATCGACACGTGCAGGGCGGCGTCGGGGTCACCCGCGGCGAGCGACCAGGCGGCCCGGTAGACGAGGGGCGCGGCGAACTCGAGGGCGAGGCGGGCGTCGGCCAGGTGGTGCTTGACGGCCTGGAAGGACCCGACCGGCACGCCGAACTGGCGTCGCTCGCCCACGTAGCCGACGGTGAGGTCGAGGAGCCGGCGGGTGAGCCCGACGAGCTGCGCGGCCGCGCCGAGCGCCCCGCGCTCGAACGCCGCCCCGTCGGCGACACGGGCGGCGGTGTCGGGGACGGGCCCGACGCCGAAGAGGCGGCGGGCGCCGTCGACCGAGCGACGCGGCGCGAGCGCGAGCGCGGCTCGGGCCGCGACCGCGAGCGCGTCGCCGGCGTCGACGACGACGAGGTCCGCGGTGTCGGCCCAGACGGCGAGGCCGCTGCCGTCGAGCGCTGCCGTGACGGTCACCTCCCCCGCGGCGGCGGGCCCCGGGTCGGGGAGGAGCGGCACGGCGACGGCGGCGTGCTCGACGATCGGGTCCGGGAGCGCGACGTAGCCCGTCTCCTCGAGGACGAGGACGAGGTCCACGAGGTTGAGGCCGAGCCCGCCCGCCGGCTCTGGCGCGAGCGCGCCGAGGACGCCCATCGCGGCGAGCGCGGGCCAGGCGGTGACGCTGCGGCCGGTTCCGCTCGTCCACGCGGCGCGCACGGCGGCCGGGGGGCACTCGCCGGTGAGGAGGTCCCGGGCCGCGTCGCGGAACGCGAGCTGTTCCGGGGTGAACGCGAACCGCACCGGGTCAGCGACGCGGGAGGCCGAGCACCCGCTCGGCGATGACGTTGCGCTGGATCTCGTTCGTGCCGGCGTAGATCGGGCCCGAGAGAGCGAACTGGTAGCCCTTCATCCAGCGGGCGCTCTCGTCGTCGTCGTCGAGCTCGGCGTGCGGGCCGAGGAGCGCGAGCGCGTGCTCGTGGAGGCGGACGTCGAGCTCGGACCAGAACACCTTGGTCAGGCTCGCCTCGGCGCCGACGCGCTCGCCGTCGGTGAGCCGCGTGACCGTCCAGAAGGTCTGCCAGCGGTACGCCTCGGCGTCGATCCAGTCCTGCACGACGGCGTCCGCGAGCCCGGGTGGTGCCGACCGACCCCGGGCGCGCCACAGGTCGACGAGGCGCGCCGCGGTGGCGGCGAAGCGCCCCGGGCTGCGCAGCGTGAGGCCCCGCTCCGCGCCCGCGGTGGCCATGGCCACGCCCCACCCGTCGTGCACCGCACCGAGCACGGCGTCGTCGGCGACGAACACGTCGTCGAAGAACACCTCGGCGAAGCCCTCGTCGCCGTCGAGGCGGCCGAAGCCGCGCACGGTCACGCCGGGGGCGTCGAGGGGCACGAGGAAGTAGGTGAGGCCGTGGTGGCGCTCGGCGTCGGGGTCGCTGCGGAACAGGCCGAAGAGGTGGGTGCAGAACGCGCCGCGGGTCGTCCAGGTCTTCTGCCCGTGGAGCCGCCAGCCGCCGGTGTCGGGGGTGGCGCGGCTCTGGATGCCGGCGAGGTCGCTGCCGGCGTTGGGCTCCGACCAGCCTTGGCACCACAGGTCCTCGGCGGCGGCCATGCGGGGCAGGATCCGGTCCCGCTGCTCGGGGGTGCCGAACTCGAAGACGGTCGGGGCGAGCAGGAAGATCCCGTTCTGGGTGACGCGCTGGGGCGCCCCGGCCCGGTAGTACTCCTCCTCGAAGATCAGCCACTCCATCGGCGACGCGCCGCGTCCGCCGTACGCCTCGGGCCACGACACGACCGCCCAGCCGGCCGCGAAGAGCGTGCGCTCCCAGTCGAGGTGCGCCGCGAACCCGGCGCGGGTGTCACCGGACGGGAGGCCGTGCGGGACGTGCGCCTCGAGCCAGGCGCGGCACTCGGCGCGGAACACCTCCTCGTCACGCGTGAACGTGAGGTCCATCGGGCCGCCGACGCTACTCACGGGCCGCGCGGGCGAGCCCGACCGGGTCCTGGTAGTACTCGCGCCACCACACGATCCGCCCGTCGCGCAGCCCGCAGACGCTCATCCCCCGCCACGTGACCGCGGTGCCGTCGGCGCGCCGCTCGACGGTGATCGTCCAGTCGGCGAGCACGACGTCGCCGTCGGCGGCGAGGTGGTGGACCTCGAAGGTGCGGGGGGCGGCCCAGGCGAATGAGCCGCGGACCATGGCCTCGTAGTCGGCGCGGCCGCGCACCACCCGGCCCGGCGTCTCGAGCACCAGGTCCGGGACCCAGCAGTCGAGGTACGCGTCGACGTCCCCGGCCAGCCAGGCCTGGCGGCGCCGGTCGAAGACGGCACGCGCCTCCTCGACGGTCAGCGCCATCCGGTCATCGTCCCACGCCGGGAACACCCGGGCCGCCGCCGTCGTTCACCCGGGTGATGACCATCGCCGTCGTGACCCTCATCGCCTCGCGTCGCCGCGGTGGCCGTCGCCTCGGCCCTCGAGCGGCGCCCGCGTCCCCGCCTGGCGCGCGTGCCCGAGGGCCGGCCCCGGCGTCGCACCCGCTGACCCGGGCGGTTACGCCCCGAGTCGCTTCAGCACCGCGTCGGCTTCGTCGACGATGCGCTCGACGAGCGCCGCGACGGTCGGCAGGTCGTCGATGACGCCGACGACCTGCCCGCTCGACATGACACCGAGGTCGGGTCGCCCGTCGACCATCGCGGTCTTCAGCAGCATCGGCGTGTTCGCCGCCATGAGCACCTGGCTCCACGTCAGGTCCTGGGACCGGCGCATCGCGCGGCCCTCCGAGACGAGGTCCCGCCAGCGCAGCCCGGACAGCGCCTTGAACCGGGCCGCGTTCCGCACGGCGCGGGGCAGGCGGGTGAGGGCGCTGCTGCGGTCGAGGCGCTCCGTGAGGTCGGTGCGCAGCACGCGGTGCGGGACACCGTCGACCTGGGTGGTGACGAGCGTGTCGGTGACGGTCTTGGACCGGTAGAGGTCCTTCACCGCGGCGCCGACCGGGCTGTCCTCGGTGAGCAGGAACCGGGTGCCCATGGCGATGCCGGCCGCGCCGTAGGCGAGCGCGGCGACGAGGCCCCGGCCGTCGAAGAACCCGCCGGCGGCGATGACGGGCACGTCGACCGTGTCGAGCACCTGGGGGAGCAGCAAGGAGGTGGGGACCGGGCCGGTGTGGCCGCCGCCCTCGCCGCCTTGGACGAGCACGGCGTCGGCGCCCCACCCCACGACCTTCTCGGCGTGGCGCTTCGCGCCGATCGACGGGATGACGACCACGCCGCCCTCCTTCAGGCGGGCGATGAGCTCCGGGTTCGGGGCGAGCGCGAACGACGCCACCTTCACGCCCTCGTCGATGAGGAGCGCGCAGCGGTCCGCGGCGTCGGGGGCGTCGGAGCGCAGGTTCACCCCGAACGGGGCGTCGGTGCGGGCCCGCGTCTCGGTGATCGCGGCGCGCAGCTGCTCGAAGTCCATCGTGCCGGCGGCGAGGATCCCGAGCCCGCCCGCGTTCGCGGTCGCGGACGTGAGGCGGGGCCCGGCGACCCACCCCATGCCCGTCTGGACGATCGGGACGCGGATCCCGCACAGGTCGCAGAGCTCGGTGTGCAGGGTCGGGTGCATCAGCCGGCGATCTCGCGCTCCCGTTGCCCGGCCGGGTCGAGCACGTCGCGCAGCAGGCCCAGCTCCTCGTCGGTGGGTGCCCGGGTCGTCGGGATCGGGTCGGGGACCACGAGCGGGAAGCCGGTGGCCTCCGTGACCGCGTCGAGGGTCACGCCGGGGTGCAGGGTCCGGATCCGCATGCGGTGGTCGTCGGTCTCGAAGTCGAAGCTGCCGAGGTTGGACACGACGCGGCGGATCTCGTGGAAGCGGGTGGCGCTCGGCCCGGCGGCGGCGGCCCGGTCGTAGCCGACGCCGGACACGCAGTCGACGGCGGGCACGAACACGCGCGGCGAATGGTTCGGCACCCAGTAGCTCGTCGGGTCGTTCACCGTGTTGCCGGGGGCGCCCCGGACGCCGAGCAGCTGGGCCTTCGGGCGGGCCCAGGGTCCGATGCACGCGATGTTCTGGTTGCCGTGCTGGTCGACCTGCGTGGCGCCCATCATGACGTGGCGGCGGCCGGACCACACGACGTCGAACATGTGCCCGAACGGGAGCCACGCCTCGACGACCTTCGGGGCGGTGTCGTCACCGAGGGGGATCGGCGCGCCGAGGATGAGGGCGTCCCCGTCGGTGTAGATGAGGTCGGGCTCGAAGGTGAGCGCGGCCAAGCGAGCCCCGAGGGTGGGGATCACCCCGATGGGGCTGGCGACGATCTCGCCGTCGCCGCGGAACGCCTCGGCGCAGGCCACGACGCACCGCTCGGCGCGGGTCGGGTCAGCGGTCATGACGCGGCGCGGGCGAGCCGGCGGTAGTCGGCTTCGGGGACGTCGACCCACCGGGCGCGGAACGCGGCCCAGGCGTCGGCGTCGCTCGCCGACGCGGCGTACTCGCGTTGGACGGCCTCGTCGCGGGGGTAGTCGGGCAGGCAGTGCGTGAAGTGGGCGCCGAGGGGCGCCTCGACGACCCCGTCGGTCCAGAGGCGGCTGATCTTGATGGTCTGCTCGGGGCCCTCCTGCACGAGCGCACCGGGTTCGACGACCCGCTCGCAGGAGACGAACGTGCGGGTCGCGGCCATCGCGAACACGTCGTCGAAGTACCAGTCGTTGCCGAGGTACTGGGCGTTGCCACGCCGGTCGGCGCGGTTGGCGTGGAGCAGCGCGACGTCGAGGGGCACGGCGGGCATGGCGACGAGCTCCTCGCCGTCGTAGGGCGACACGACGGTGCGCATCGACGGGTTGATGTCGAGGATCGCCGACCCGAGCCCGGCCCGGCAGGGCAGGAACGAGACCCGCATCGCCGCGGCGCGGAAGCCCCACTGCAGCATCCCCTCGTCGAGCTCCATCGCCTCGACGGTGCCCGCCTGGCGGGCGGCCCGGAAGTGCGGCTCGAGCGGGATGGTGTCGAGCGACACGAACCCATACACGATCTTGCGGGCCTGGCCCGTCGCGCAGAGCATCCCGATGTCGGGGCCGCCGTAGCTGACCACGGTGAGGTCCGAGAGCCCGGAGCGCAGAATGGCCCGCACGATCGACATCGGCTTGCGCCGCGATCCCCAGCCGCCGATCCCGATCGTCATGCCGTCGCGCAGCTCGGCGACGACGTCGTCCTCGGTGAGGCGCTTGTCGGCCGTCACCGGGTCCGCTCCGCGAGCGCGGCTCGGGCCTCGGCGGGCGCGGGCGTGAGGTTCAGCTCGAACACGAGGCCCATCTCGCGCCGGAAGGCGCGGCGGCTGTCGACCGGGTCGATGGCGTGCAGCGACGCGCGGGCGCGGCGCAGCACGAGCGGGCTCTTCGCCGCGAGGGTCGACGCCACGGACCGCGCGGCGGCCAGCAGGTCGTCGCGGGGCACGACCTGCTCGACGCCGCCCCACCCGGCGACCGCCGCCGCGCTGACGCGCTGCCCGCTGTAGGCGAGCCAGCGGGCCTTCTTCTCGGGCACGAGGCGGGCCAGCTGCGTCGCGGTGCCGAGCCCGCCGACGTCGACCTCGGGGAGCCCGAACGTGGCGTCCTCGGCGGCGACGACGACGTCGGCGTTGCCGACCAACCCGACGCCCGTGGCGAGGCAGAAGCCGTGCACCGCGGCGACGACCGGTACGGCGCACTCGTCGACGGCGGCGTACGCGTCGGCGCAGGCCCGGGTCACCTCGACGACGGCGCGGGCCCCGCCCTCGGCCAGCTCGCGCACGTCGACCCCCGCCGCGAAGCCGCGCGGCAGCGCCGAGCGGAGCAGCAGCACGCGGGTCGTCGGGTCATCGGCCGCCTCGCGCACCGCCCGGGCCAGCTCCCGGAACCCCGCCGTGGGCAGCGCGTTCGACGGGCGCGACGTCGAGCACCACCTCGACGACGCCCGCGACGACGCGCTCGGTGCGGATCCCCATGCCCGCGGACCCTATCCCGGGACACCGGGAAGCTCGCCGGCCCGATCACCTCGCGCCGTGGCCGTCGCCGCCCGGTAGGTTCGCAGGCGTGCCCGACGAGCAGGCGGCGCGGAAGCGGCAGGCCGCCGAGGCGGCGGTGGGCGAGATCCGATCGGGCATGACCATCGGGCTCGGCACCGGCAGCACCGCGGTGTTCGCCACCCGGCGGGTCGGGGCGCTGCTCCAGGCGGGCGAGCTGCGCGACGTCGTCGCGTTCGCGACGTCGGACGCGACCCGCCAGGAGGCGGAGGCGCTCGGCATCCCGATGCTCGCCGACGACCTGCCCCGCGACCTCGACGTCACCATCGACGGCGCGGACGAGGTCGATCCCGACTTGAACCTCATCAAGGGCGGTGGGGGTGCGCACCTGCGCGAGAAGCTCGTCGCCCAGGCGACGCGACGGGAGCTCATCGTCGTCGACGACACGAAGCTGTCGCCGCGGCTCGGCACGCGGCATCCCGTCCCGCTCGAGGTCCTCGAGCTCGGCTGGGAGTCGCAGGATCGCTTCGTCACGTCGCTCGGTGGCACGGCCGTGATGCGGCGCACCGCCGACGGCGCGCCGGTGCGCACCGACCAGGGCAACCTGATCCTCGACGCCGCCTTCGGGCCGATCGGCGACCCGGTCGGGCTCGCCGCGGCGCTCGCGGCGCGCGCCGGGATCCTGGCCCACGGCCTGTTCTTGGGGTTGACCGCCGCGGTCGTCGTCGCCGGCGCCGACGGGGTGCGCTGGCTCACGCCTCCTGGAAGCGACGGTTCCGTCGGCGGAACAGCGCGTACGCGGTGAGCCCGGCGGGGAGCGGCAGCCAGAACGACACCAGCCGGTAGCTGAGGGTGGCGAGCACGGCGTCGCCCGCGGGGACGCCGGCGAGGGCCAGCACGCCGGTGAGGCCGGCCTCGACGAACCCCAGGCCCCCCGGCGTGATCGGGATCATGCCGAGCACGGCGGCGGTGGCGTACGCGAGGAGCACCACGCCGGGGTCGGGTCGGGCACCGACCGCGGCGAGCGCGGCGAGCAGCGCGGCGTAGTCGAACGCCCACTTGCCGGTCGAGGCGAGGAGCGCGGCCCACCACCGCTTGCCGAGTGCCTTCGTGACGAGGTCACGCTCGGCGTGCAGCCGCTCGGGGAGGTCGGTGACGGGCGGGTGGTGGCGCAGCACGAGGTTGCGCAGCACCTGGATCCCGGCACCGATCCGGTTGATGGCCCGGTCCGAGGTCACGAGGACGGCACCGATCGCGATGAGCAGCACGAACGCGCCGAACCCGACCCACGCGGCCTGCTGGAGGCCCGGGCTGAGCGGCGCGCCGAAGAGCGAGAGGAGCAGGCCGAGCGGCGGGATGGCGGCGAGCGTCGCGAGCTGCAAGAGCGTGACCGCGGTGAGCGCCGACCCGGCGGCGGGCGCGTCGATCCCGGACGCGGCGAGCATCCGGTACTGCAGGGCGGCGCCGGCCGCGGCGCCGGCGGGCACGACCCGGCTGAGGGCGTGCCCGGCCAGCTGCGAGGTGGCGATCGCGAACCAGTGGCCGGCGCGCAGCGCCAACGCGATGAGCCACCAGACGCACACGAGGCTGACCGCCTCGGCGAGGACCGCGACCGCGATCCAGCCGGGGTTGAGGTGCGCGAGGCGCGGCCACGACGAGAGCACCTCGCCGAGCGTCGGCGCGAAGAGGTAGAGGACGACGAGCCCGACGACGAGGAGCACGGCCCGCTGGGTCCGCTTGCCCCACCAGGGCGCCGGCCCCGGGGCCTCGACGCTCATGCCGTCGACGCTCACCCCCGGACGGTACCGATCGGGACCCACCGTGGCCCACCCGCCGGGCGTAGCGTCCCGCGATGCGCTTCGGGCTGCTGGCCCCCTGCGAGGGGTCGTTCCTCTCCTCGCCCGACCGGGTGGGCGCCTACGCCCAGGCGGCGGAGGCGGCCGGCTTCGAGTCGATCTGGGTGTTCGAGCACGCGGTGATCCCGGCCGACTACCGGTCCCGTTACCCGTACAACGCGGAGGGCCGCGTCACCATCGAGGACGACGACATCCCGGACCCGCTCGCGCTGCTGGCGTTCCTCGCCGGACGGACCACCCGCCTGGTCCTCGGCACGGGCGTGCTGATCCTCCCGCAGCGCAGCCCGGTGCTGTGCGCGAAGGAGTGCGCGACCGTCGACCGGCTGTCGGGTGGCCGGCTGCGGCTCGGGATCGGTGTCGGCTGGCTGCGCGAGGAGGCCGAGGCGGTCGGGACGCGCTTCGAGGACCGCGGTGCCCGCACCGACGAGTACATCGAGGCCATGCGCGTCCTGTGGCGCGACCCGGAGCCGACCTTCCACGGCGCGCACACCCGCTTCGAGCGCGCCAAGTCGAACCCCAAGCCGGTGCAGCCCGGCGGCGTCCCGATCCTCGTCGGGGGCCACAGCGTCGCGGCGGCGCGCCGCGCCGGTCGGCTCGGCGACGGCTACTTCCCGATCGGGTTGCGTCACGACGACTTCACCGCCCGCCTCGGCGTGCTGCAGGCCGCGGCTCGGGAGCGGGGCCGTGACCCCGACACGATCGAGCTGACGTACAGCGGGTCGACGAAGCCCGACCGGGTGCGCCAGTACGCCGACCTGGGGGTGGCGCGGTCGGGTCGTCGCGGTGTGGGACACCGAACCGGACGCCTACCGGCGCGCGTTCGACGAGCTGTCCCGCACCCTCATCGAGCCGTGCCGCTGATCGATGATCAGCGGGTCACGATGACGCAGGACCCGTGCCCGAAAAGACCCTGGTTGATCGCCAGGCCCACGGTGGCGTCGTCGACCTGACGGTCGCCGGCCTCGCCGCGCAGCTGGGTGGCGAGCTCGCACACCTGGGCGAGCGCCTGCGCGGGGATGGCCTCCCCGAAGCAGGCCAGCCCGCCGCTCGGGTTCACCGGTACCCGGCCGCCGAGCGTCGTCGCCCCCGAGTGCAGCAGCGCCTCGGCCTCCCCCGGGCCGCACAGCCCGATGTTCTCGTACCAGTCGAGCTCGAGCGCGGTCGAGAGGTCATAGACCTCGGCGCAGCTCAGGTCGGCCGGGCCGAGGCCCGCCTCCTCGTACGCCGCCGCCGCGATCGCGTCCCGGAACGGGCGTGGGGGCGGCGGTGCGCCGACGCCGGAGTCGGTGGCGATGTCGGGCAGATCCAGGTCGGTGTTCGGGTAGGTCGGCGTGACGGTCGACACCGCGGCGAGGCGCAGCTGACGTGCCCGGTCGTCGCGGCGCACGGCGACGTCGTCGCGGGCGAGCACGACGGCGGCGGCGCCGTCGCTCGTCGCGCAGATGTCGACGAGGCGCAGCGGGTCGGCCACGACCGGCGACTCGGCGATCTCGTCCTCGGTGAACACCTTGCGGTACCGAGCGTTCGGGTTCGACAGGCCGTGGCGGCTGTTCTTGACCTTCACCGCGGCGAAGTCCTTCGCGGTCGCGCCGTACCGCTCCATGCGGCGGCGGGCGTAGAGCCCGAAGTACGTCGGGTTCGTCGCGCCCAGCAGATGGAAGCGCAGCCAGTCGGGATCCTCCGGGCGCTCGCCGGGCAGCGGCCCGAAGAAGCCCTTCGGCGCGGTGTCGGCGCCGACGACCAGCGCGACGTCGGCCTGGCCGGCGAGCAGCCGGGCCCGGGCCGTGTCGAGCGCGACCGCGCCGGACGCGCACGCGGCGTAGCTCGACGACACCGGCAGCCCCGACCAGCCGAGCGCCTGCGCGAACGTCGAGCCGGCGACGTATCCCGGGTAGCCGTTGCGCATCGTGTCGCCGGCCGCGAGGTACTGCACGTCGGCCATCGCCACGCCGGCGTCGGCGAGCGCGGCGCGGGCCGCGACGACGCCGTACTCGACGAAGTTCCGGCCCCACTTGCCCCACGGGTGCATCCCGATCCCGAGGATCCGCACGTCGCTCATCCGTCACCCTCCGGCTGCCACTTCCACACCGTGCGCTCCGCGTCGTCGTCCTCGTACAGGGTCTCGACCACCAGCCGCATCGGCTGACCGAGCTGCAGCGTGGCCGTGTCGGTGCCGCGCGCGAGCTGCCCGAGGACGACGAGCTGCTCGTCGGGCAGCTCGACCGCGGCGACGCCGTACGGCTCGAACGGGTCCCGCGCCGGGTACGGCGGCGGGGGCGCGTACCGGTTGTCGGTCCACGACCAGAGCCGACCGTGCGACGACAGGGGCGCGTCGTCGAGGGGACCGCCGTCGCAGCGCGGGTTGCGACAGAACGACCACTGCTTCGGGAAGAACCACGCGCCGCACCGCGGGCAGTGCCCCCCGAGCAGACGGGCGTCGCCGTCGTCGTCGGTGAAGAGCCCCTCGAGGACGGGCACCCGCGGCTTCACCGGGCCTCCCCCGTCCCGCCCAGGTCGGCGTCTCGCTTCTCGACGAACGCCTGGCGCAGCTCGTCGGAGTCGCCCGAGAGGTTCAGCTCGAAGGTGAACCCCTGCTCGAAGCGGTAGGAGCGCTTCACGTCCACCGGGTCGATGGCGTTGAGGGACTCCTTGGCCCGCCGGATCACCAGGGGGCTCTTCGCGGCGATGACGAGCGCCAGCTCACGGGCCGTGTCGAGCAGCGCGGCGCGGGGCACGACCCGCTCGACCGTGCCGAACGCGAGCAGCTCGGCTGCCGTCACCGTCGCGCCGGTGAGGAACATGGCGCGCATCTTGTGATACGGGACGAGCCGCGCCAGGTGGGTCGCGACGCCGAGAGCGCCGCGGTCGACCTCGGGGAGCCCGAACGTCGCGTCGTCGGCGGCGACGACGACGTCGGCGTTCCCGGCGATCCCGACGCCGCCCCCGAGGCAGTAGCCGTGCACCGCGGCGATCACCGGCACCTCGCAGTCGTACACCGCGGCGAAGGTCTCCCAGCAGCCGCGGTTCACGTCGATGAGCGACTGCTTCGTCGGGTCCGCGGCCAGCTCCTTGATGTCCACGCCGGCTTGGAAGCCGCCGAGCGTCGGGTTGGCGGACACGATGAGGGCCCGCACCTCCGGGTCGCGGCCGTGCGCGCGGATCGTGTCGGCCAACTCGAACCAGCCCTTCACCGGGAGAGCGTTCACCGGCGGGTTGTCGATCACCACCTCCGCGACGTGGTCGCGGACCTCCGACCGGATCACGTGGCCGAGCGTATCGGAAGGACGTCAGGTACCGTCACGGCGTGAGCGACGTCGCGCGCCCCGCGCTCGACTACACCGGCAAGACGGTCGTCGTGACCGGCGGGTGCCGCGGCGTCGGACGCGGCATCACCGAGCGGTTCCTCGCCGCGGGCGCGGACGTCGTGATCTGCTGCCGCCACGAACCCGACACGCTTCCCAGCGTCGGGGACCGGGCCGCGTCGTTCGTCGCCGCCGACGTGCGAGAACCGGACCAGATCGACGCGGTGGTGCGCTTCACCACCGACCGGTTCGGTCGCCTCGACGTGCTCGTCAACAACGCCGGTGGCGCGCCGCCGTCCGAGACGGCGACGGTCTCGCCGCGCTTCACGACGTCGATCGTGGCGCTGAACCTCATCGCTCCGTTCGTCTTCGCGCAGCGGGCGTACGCCGTCATGAAGGACCAGGACGACGGGGGCGTGATCGTCAACATCTCGAGCGTGAGCGGCCTGCGGCCCTCGCCGAGCACCGCGGCGTACGGTGCCGCGAAGGCCGGGCTCATCAACCTGACCCAGACGCTCGGACTCGAGTTCGCGCCGAAGGTCCGCGTCGTGTGCGTCACCGTCGGGCTGGTGCGCACCGAGCAGGCGCACCTCTTCTACGGCGACGAGGCCGGCGTCGCGGCGGTCGGCGACACCGTCCCCGCCGGCCGGATGGCCGAGCCCGGCGACGTCGGCGACGTGTGCGTGCTCCTGGCCTCGCCGCTGGCCCGGTACGTGACCGGCGAGCAGATCGTCGTCCACGGCGGCGGCGAGTGGCCCGCCTACCTGCGCGCCACCACGTCGGATCTGCGTCGCTGAGCGCGACGGGCGCGCTCGCTCACCGCACCCCGAGGCGCTGGTACCAGCGCTGCTTGGACCGCTCGCTCATCTCGACGCGCCCGCCGCTCTGGCGCCAGGTGACGACGAGCGCCTCGTCCTCGAGGAACGCCAGCGCCTCAGCGGGTGGGCGGGTCGCGAACGCGATCCATCCCCACACCTGGAGGCGGTGGTCGGCGTGGGCGCGCTGCAGCGCCCAGCGGTGCTCGCGCAGCTCGCCGACGGCGCGGGCCCGGTCGGGGCGGCTGGCGGCGCCCGGCACGGCGTGCACGACGAGAAGGTCGCGGGTGCGCCGCGCCACGAGTCGGGTCGCCCGGTCGCGGGAGACGACCCCGACGGCGAAGTCCTGGGATCGCAGGAACGGGACGATCGAGGCGAGGAGGACGTCGTCGATGGGTCGGCTGCGGCCGCCCTGCGCGGCACGGTGGCGCCAGCTCGGGAGGCCGAGGGGGCGCAGGAGCACCTCGTCGCGCTCAGCGCGGTCGTGCTCCCAGGCTTGGACGGCTTCGAGCGCACGGGGGCGCAGGTCGAGGCGGGTGCCGCTGCGCAGGTCGGTGACCCACCGGTAGACGAGCGCCGCGGGCATCGGGTCCACGACGAGGGTGCGGGTGCGCGGTCGGTCGAGCGTGACCGTGATCGCCGGGCGCTCGCCACGCCGCGGCGGGCGCGGTGCCGCGCGACCCACGGCGAGGATGCCGAGGTCGTGCTCGGCCCACAGGAGCCAGACGGTGTCGCGGTCCTCCACGTCGGCGAGCGCGCCGCGCACCTCCACGACCACCGATGTCAGGCGGCCGGACAGCGCCGCGGTGCGCACCGTCTCGAGGGTCGGGCTGATCGTGCGGCCCGACCGGTCGAGGAACCGCGCCCGACGCGAGATCGGCACCAGCCAGTCGACCACTGCGTCGCGTCCCTGGCTATGGGTGCTGGGAGCTGACCGACACGACCTCGCCGGTGAGGTACGACGCGTAGTCGCTGGCGAGGAACACGATCACGTTCGCGACCTCCCACGGCTCGGCGCCGCGTCCGAACGCCTCGCGCGACGTGAGCTCGGTGAGCAGGTCATCGCTCATGACCTTCGTCAGGAAGGGGTGCGTGGCCAGGCTGGGCGCGACCGCGTTCACGCGGACGCCGTGGGGCGCGGCCTCGATCGCCGCGCAGCGGGTGAGGGCCATCACGCCGGCCTTCGCCGCCGCGTAGTGGGCCTGCCCGGCCTGGGCCCGCCAGCCGAGCACCGACGCGTTGTTCACGATCACCCCCGCGCCGCGGGGCACCATGTGGCGCAGCGCGGCGCGGGTGCAGCGGAACGTCCCGTCGAGCGTGACACCCAACACCGCCTCCCACTGCTCGTCGATCATGTCGACCAGCTCGACGGTCCCGCCGAGGCCAGCGTTGTTCACCATGACGTCGACCCGGCCGTGCGCGGCGATCGCCCCGTCCAGCAGCGCCTGGACGTCGTCCTCGCGGGTCACGTCGCACACCACCGTCGTCGGCCGCGCCCCGTGCTGCTCGGCGAGTGCCCCCGCGGCCTCGTCGAGGCGGCGCGCGTGGTGGTCGGAGAGCACCACGGTGGCGCCCTCCTCGGCGCAGCGTCGGGCGGTCGCGAACCCAATGCCGGTGCCCGCCGCGGCGGTCACCACGACCACGCGGTCGGCGAGCAGCCCGTGGCCGTCCGGGTACGGGGGCGGGCCGGTCGGCGTCACCGCGGCTCCTTCGGCAAGCCGAGGGCTCGCTCGCCGATCACGTTGCGCTGGATCTGGTTGGCGCCGCCGTAGATCGTGTCGGCCCGGCTGTAGAGGAACAGCCGCTGCGGGGCCGCGAGCTCGTAGGGCGCCCCGTCGACGATCGTCGCGTCCGCGCCGAGCGCGTCGAGCGCGAGCTCCCCGAGATCCCGGTGCAGCGACGCCCAGTAGAGCTTGTGGATGCTCGTGAGCAGGGTCATCTCGCCGCGCTCGAGCGCGGTGAGGGAGCGCAGCGCGTTCAGCCGCATGATGCGCAGCCGGATCCAGACGTCGGCCAGCCGTTGGCGCAGCACCGGGTCGTCGGCCCGGCCCCGCTTGTGCACGGCCTCCAGCAGCTCGGCCAGCTCGTTCTCGAAGCTGAGCTGCTGCCCGAGCGTCGACGCGCCCCGCTCGAACGCCAGGGTCCCCATGGCGACCTTCCAGCCGCCGTTGACGTCGCCGACGACGTTCGCGACCGGGGTGCGGGCCCGGTCGAAGAACACCTCGTTGAACTCCGAGGTTCCGGTGAGCTGGACGATGGGTCGGATCTCGACGCCGGGCTGGCGCATCGGCACGAGCAGGTACGAGATCCCGCGGTGGGGTGGGGCGTCCCGGTCGGTGCGGCACAGCACGAAGCACCAGTCGGCCCAGTGCGCGAGCGACGTCCACACCTTCTGGCCGTCGATGACCCACTCGTCGCCGTCCCGCTCGGCGCGGGTCTGGACGTTGGCGAGGTCGGACCCGGCGTTCGGCTCGGAGTAGCCCTGACACCAGATCTCGGTGCCGGACAGGATGCCGGGGAGGAACCGTCGCTTCTGGTCGTCGGTGCCGAACTCGATCAGGGTCGGCCCGAGGAGCCCCTCGCCGATGATCCCGACGCGTCCGGGGCCCTGCGCCCGTGCGTACTCCTCGTAGAAGATGACCTGCTGGGTGAGCGACAGCCCCCGTCCGCCGTACTCGCGGGGCCAGCCGATCCCGATCCAGCCCGCGTCGCCCAGCGCCCGCTCCCACGCGGCGCGCTCGTCGAACAGCTCGTGCTCGTCGCCGGGACCGCCGCGGCCGCGCACGGACGCGAAGGGACCGGTGATCTGGTCGGTGAGCCAGCCGCGCGCCTCGCGCCGGAAGGCCTCGTCCTCGGACGAGAAGCGCAGCTCCACGCGCGCAGCGTAGCGGCGTCTCTACGATGGGCCCATGAGCACGGAGTTTCACTCGGTCGAGGAGCTGCGCGGCGGGATCGGCACGCACCTCGGGTACAGCGACTGGCTGGAGATCACCCAGGAGCGGGTGAACCAGTTCGCCGACGCCACCGGCGACCACCAGTGGATCCACGTCGATCCGGAGCGCGCCCGTGCCGGCCCGTTCGGCACGACGATCGCGCACGGCTACCTGACCCTGTCGATCACGAACCGGTGGCTCGGGGAGCTGCTGCGCGTCCCGACCGCGACGATGGGCGTGAACTACGGCGCGAACAAGGTGCGCTTCCCGGCGCCGGTCCCGGTCGGCTCGCGGATCCGGCTCGGCGTCGAGATCCTCGCCGTCGACGACGTCCCGGGGGGCGCGCAGGTCACGACGCGCAACACGGTCGAGCTCGAGGGCAGCGAGAAGCCGGCGTGCGTCGTCGAGGCGATCAGCCGCTTCCTGTTCTGACCCGCTCAGGGGGTCGTCGACCCGCCGTTCACCCACCGTCCGATCGCGGCGCGTCCCCCGCGCAGTCGCTCGGCTCGGGCAGGGAGCGCCAGGCGGGCTCGAGCCCGGGTTCGAGCCCGGGGGCCTGCCACGCCGCCGCGAGCGCGCCGACGACGTCCCCGGTGCCGGCCCAGAACCCCGAGCCGGTCGCCGGCCGGCCGGCGAGCACGTCGTCGATGAGCCGCGCCGGTCGTGTGGTCGCCGAGCAGCCCGCCGTGAAACGCCGGGACGACCACGTGGGGGATCCCGATCGTGACGGGGGCCGGCACCGCGACCCCCGAGTCGAGCGGGATCACCGCCAGCGTCCGACGGCCGGGCACGGTGCAGCGCAGCAGCCCCTGCAGCGCGGGACCCTCGTCGACGAAGGACCGGAACAGGCCCGTGTCGGCCGACACGTCGACCGGCCCGACGCCGCTCAACGCGCGGGCGAGACCGTCGAGCACCGTCCCGGCGGCGGTGCCCCAGCCGGCGTCGCCGACCGTCGGGTAATCGACGCGTCCCGGGACGAGCAGCGGGCTGAGGGCCACGATCGCAGGCACGGGCGCGTGCGGGGTGGCCGCCAGGTAGGCGAGCGCGACGAGCGCGCCCTCGCTCTCGGCGACGATGCTCACCGGCTGCCCCGTCGCCGCGTGGAACGCGTCGACTTGGGTCCGCAGCTCGCGGGCGAGCGCCGGCACGGACTGGTGGGTGTCGGACCGCTCGTAGCGGCGCGGCTGGCCGTGCGCGTCGAGCCCGGCGTACGAGAACCGGCGGATCCGGTACCGGCCGTGCACCCACTGGCGGGTCACACCGTCCCACTCCGAGTTGAAGCCCTTGACGATCAGCACCGGCGGCCCGGTGGCGGTGGGGCGCTCGGGTGCGACGGGGGTGCGGCCGTTCTGCACCGCGATCGACACGGCGAAGCCGGCGGCGGTGCCGCCGACGACGAGCGCGACGATCCCGGCGAGCGCTACGACCACGAAGGGCCGTCGCCGCTGCTGGGGGGCGACGCCGGCGCGGGCGTGGACCAGCCGGAGCCAGCACCACGCGTCCACGACACCGGCGAGCCCGGCGAGCGGGGGCTGGGCCCAGACCGGCGCGGCGCTGAGGACCGCGCCGGCGGCGGTGAGCGCGGCGAAGGCGAGGAGCACGACGCGCACCGTCTCCCACGTCGGCCGGTCCCGCCACCACGATGGCGACACGACCCCGGAGTGGACGAGCGCGGCCGCCATGACGAGCACCGGGACCGAGACGAAGAACAGCCACGACAGCGCGGTGACCGCCATCGCGAAGGCGAGGACCGCGAACGGCAGCAGCGCGACCGCGACGATGGCGACGAACCGGACGGTACGACACCACGTCGCGCGGAACGCCGGCCGGTCCCGGTCGGCCGGCCAGGCGGTATGCACGAGCGCGGCGACGACGAGGCTGCGCACGGCCACGAGCGCGACCGCCTCGACGACGAACGCAGGCCACGACGGGTGGTAGACGAGCAGCCAGCGCAGGTCGTGGAACACGTCGAAGGGCGTCGGCGCCGCCGCCTGGGGGGCGAGCGCGGCCGCGCCGGGGGCGCCGAGCGCTGAGACGACGCTCGCCTCGAGGACGCACGCCCCGACAGCGAGCAGGACCAGCCGCGGGTGGGCGCGCAGCCGCGGCCCGGTCGGCCGGGTGCTCGGTGCGTCCGCGGCGGCGTCGTCGATGGCGTGGCCTTGCCCTCGGCCCGGGCGGCGCCCGGCGGGATGGCGTCGCGGCGCGCCCAGTGCAGACCGCGACGCCGGCGTGCAGCGTACGCGTCGGGGTGCGGCGGGCTACGTGGGGACCGGCGACGCGCGGCGCAGGTCGATGACCGTCGGGACGCGCCGGCGTACGCCGAGACGTCGACCCGCGACGTCGGCGCCGGCGACGAGGGCCACGAGGACGGTCGCGGCGAGCGCCAGCCGCAGCCCGGACGGGCCGGCGGTCTGCCAGGTCGCGATCGTGGTGAGGTTCAACAGGGCGTGCGCCATCACCGCGGGCCAGACCGTCCCGGTGCGCAGCACGGTGTAGCCGAGCAGGAGCGCGAGGCTGGCGAAGGCGACGCTGCTGCTCGGCCCGTTCATCTGCACCACGTGACCGGGCAGCGCCGAGAAGACCACGGCCGCGCCGCCGAGCGCGAGCAGCCCGGGCGCGGTGCCCCAGTCGCGCGGGTTGCGCCACGGCCGTCCGAGCAGTCGAGCAGCGAGCGCGCCGAGGACGAGCACCGCGGCGAAGCGGAAGATCAGCTCCTCGCCGAGCGCGGCGACGACGAGCCCGACCGCCTCGGCGGGCCGACCGAACGCCGTGGCGTAGCCGAGCGTGGCGAGGGTGAGCACCACGCCGGCCCCGAGCGCGAACTCGCGCCACGCCCACACCCGCGGGCGGGCGAACCCGACCCGTCCGGGACCGAGCCAGACCACGAGCAGGAGGGCGAGGGGCAGCGCCGGCGACACCGCGATTCGTCCGAGGGACCCCAGGTCGGTGCCGGTCCACGCGGTCGCGACGTCGAGGGCCACGGCGAGGGCCGCCAGCAGGAGCATCGGCAGCGAGAGCGGCCAGTCGGCCCACCCCTCCCACCGGGTGACCCAGCGGGCGCCCTCGGTGACGGCGGCCGCGTCCGACCCCGGGGCCACGGGGGCCACGACGGCAACCGTGTCACCCTCGGTCTGCACCGGCCTCTCCTCGCCCCCGCGCGGAAACCACCCACAGTGTGCCGGATCGCGCGCTCCGCAGCCAGCCGGGGGTGGGCCGGTCAGGCCAGGTGGGCGTCGAACCAGGCGAGGGCCCGGGTCCAGGCGTCCCGGGCCGAGGGCTCGTGGTAGTCGGCCCGCCGGTCGCAGTGGAACCCGTGCCCGGCGTCGGGGTATCGGACGACCTCGGCGTCCACGGGCGCCGTGCGGAGCGCCTCGCGGAGCCGCTCGACGTCGGCGACGGGGATCGAGGCGTCCTCGTCGCCGAAGAGCCCGAGCCAGGGGGTCTGCAGCGTGGTGGCTTCGTCGATCAGGGGCGGGAACGGCAGGTGGCCGGCGGAGACGATGCCGCCGCCGTAGAAGCCGACGGCGCCGCCGAGCGCGCGGCGGGCCGCGACGAGGAAGGTGACGCGGCCGCCGAAGCAGAAGCCGACGATGCCGGTGTGGGCGCCGTCGAACCCGGCGCCCACCAGCAGGTCGAGGGTGGCGTCGACGTCGGCGAGGATGCCGTCGTCGGTGACGCCCTCGAAGAGCGCGAGCAGCTTGGTGAAGTCGAGGTTGTCGTAGTCGTCGATGGTGCCGCCGCCGGCCCGGTGGAACAGCGCGGGCGCGACGGCGTGGTACCCGGCGGCGGCGAAGCGGCGGGTGACGTCCTCGATGTGGCGGTTGACGCCGAACGCCTCCTGGATCACGACGATGGCGCGCGTGGCGGGACCGTCGGGTGTCGCCTCGTAGACGTCCATCGGGCCGTCGGGCGTCGCGACCGTGTGGTGCTGGTCAGGCATCGCGCTGGTCGAACGCGACCTTGATCGCGCCGGACTGATCCTGGGTGGCGAGGGCCACGAACGCGTCGCGCCAATCGCCGAGGCGGAAGGTGTGGGTGAGCATCCCGGTGAGGTCGACGCGGCCGCCGGCGACGAGGTCGAGGTAGTGGGCGATGCCGTGCTGGCGCACCCCGTCGATCTCCTCGAACCCGAACGCGTTCGACCCGACGAAGGAGATCTCCTTGAAGTACAGCGGGGTGTCCTCCCAGAACGTCGGGCCGTGCACGCCCGCCTTCACGAGCGTGCCGCGGGCGGCCAGGACCCGGGCGCCGACCTCGAAGGTCTCGCGCTTGCCGATCGTGTCGTACACGACGCCGATCCCGCCCGGGTACGCCATCGGGAGCCCGTCGGCCGGCTGGAGGACGCCCCCCGACCAGGCCGCCGCCTCCTCGATCACCTGCGACGCCGGCTCGTGGCCGATGACCGTGGCCCCGAGCGAACGGGCCAACGCGGCCTGCGCGTCGAAGCGGGCCACGACGAGCACCTCGACGTCCGGGTAGAGGGCCCGGAGGATCGCGGTCGCGCAGGTGCCGAGCGCGCCCGCGCCGTACACCATCGCCCGCCCGCCGGGCGTCGGCGGGTGGCGGGTGATGGCGTGCAGGCTGACGGCGAACGGGTCGGCGAACACGGCGAGCTCGTCGGGGACACCGTCGGGGACCTTGAAGAGCATCGAGTCGTGGGCGGGCATCAGCGGCGCGTACCCGCCGCTGGCGTCGCGGGAGGTGCCGGTGTGGATGCCCGGCGCGATCGGCGGCGCCGCGAAGTTCCAGCAGAGGCTGTAGTCGCCCCGCTCACAGGCCGGGCAGACGGGTGTCACCCCGCGGGGGCCGCACGACAGCCACGGGTTCAGCACCACCCGGTCACCGACGGCGAGGCCCTCGGCTGCCGGCCCGGTCGCGACGACGTCGGCGACGACCTCGTGGCCGAGGACCTGCGGCAGCGAGAAGAACGCCTTCATCGGGTTGTCGGGCGACGCCACGTCGCCCCAGTCCATGAACACCTGCTTGGAGTCCGACCCGCAGATGCCGGTCAGGCGGGGCTTGGTGACGACCCAGTCCGGGAGCAGGAACGTCGGGTCGTCGACGTCGGTCAGGCGCATCGGCGTCTTCGCCAGGCTCCCGAGGAGCGGGTGCGCCTCGACGTCGTCGGGCGGCTCCCACGCTTCGGGTCGCACCCCGTACAGCAGCGCCTCCATCGGGGCGAGAGCGTACCGAGGGCGACGCCTGCCCGTCACCCGTGGTCGGCCAGGATCCCGGCGGTACGATCCGCGGTCGTGATGGCGACCCCGACGTTGACGCCCGTCGAGGCGCCGGCGCGTCCCGTCACCGACGACGGTGACCACGACCGGTTCTCGCACTACGCCAAGCGAGCGGACATCGCCCGCGCGTACGTGACCGGGGAGCCGATCGTCGCGCTGTGCGGGAAGAAGTGGGTGCCGAGCCGCGACCCGACGCGCTACCCCGTCTGCCCGACCTGCGCGGAGCGCAAGGCGGCCGGCTGGCGACTCTGAGCTACTAGGCGCCAGCCGGGCGGCCGTCGTCGCCCTCGCTCGACGCGTCGGCGGGGCGCCCGAAGAGTCGCCGCGGCGTTGCCACCCAGGATCGCCGCCTTCTCCGGCGTGCCGAGGTCGCTCTCGACGATCTGGTCCAGCAGGTGGCTGATGCGCCGCCCGACCGGCCAGGAGTACAGGTCGGTGCCGAACACGACGCGTTCGACACCGAAGCGGCGCGCGAATCCCTCGATGAAGTCGAAGTTGTAGCTGAGGCTCGTGTCGAACACGATGTTGGGTGCCACCTCGGCCACGAAGTCGCACTGCCGGGTCGCCTCGTAGGAGCTGAAGGCGTCGAGGGCGAGGACCGGGACGCCGGGCACGGCGACGCGCCAGCGCCGCCAGCTTCCAGAGCGCCTCCTCGGGGGTGTCGTCCATCGCGTGGATCACCGGGACCATCCCGTGCTCCGCGAGCCGCTCCACCGCCCGCGCCACCCACCGACTGTCCAGCGACACGCCTTGGAACCGGGTGTGGAAGCTGATGCCCGCCAGCCCCAGCTGGTCGTGTACCCGGTCGACCTCCGCCAGGGACGCCGCGCCGTAGGCCGGCTCGGTGACGCCGACCGCGACCGGGAAGCGGTCGGGCCGCGCGTCGCGGTATGCCGCGATCCCGTCGTTGACCCGACGGGTGTCCGAGACCCCGTCGGGGCGCAGATAGCCGTGACCGGGGATCACGACTGCCTGGGCGACGTCGTCGCGGTCCATCACGGCGAGCCGCGCCTCGAGCTCCACCTGCTCGTACTCCGCCGCGTCCATCCCGCCCGTCGGGTCGAGCTCGCCCCCGAGCGCCGTGAACGCGTCGCCGACGTGGTGATGGACGTCGAGCACCGCGAAGCCATGACCGCGCATCCTGCGCCTCACCCGTGAGCGTTCCGAAGCGGCCATGATGGCAGCGTGGCGTGGCACGGCTATGCGGTCATCGACGCCGACGGGCACGGCGGGGAGCCGCCGCGCTGGCGTCGACGGATCCCCGACGCCTTCCGGTCCCAGATGGCGGCGTACGTCCACTCGATGAAGCTGACCTACGCCGACGTGCCCGGCGGCGGGCTCCAGCTCAACGACGAGAACCCGCGGGAGGCGACCTGGGATGACGAGGACGAGGTGGACTTCGACCCGAGCATGCGGGCGGGCATGTCGGACCCGGCGGCGCGGCTCGACGACATGGATCTCGAGGGCATCGACGTCACGGTGATGTTCCCGCCCGGCTCGGGGGAGGAGTGGGCGCTGGGTGACCCGACGTTCGCCGGGGCGTTGTGCCGCACCTTGAACGACGCCCGCGCCGAGTACGCGGCGTTCGCACCCGAGCGCCTCAAGGTGGTCGCGAAGCTCCCGATGCTCGAGCCGCCGATGGCCGCTGACGAGCTGGAACGCTGCGTGACGGAGCATCGGTTCGTCGGCATGGTGACCGCCCAGCACATCCTCGAGCGCAACCTCGACGACCCGGCGTTCGACGTGGTGTGGGCGACGGCGCAGCGACTCGGCGTCCCGGTGTGCGTCCACGGGGGCGGCCAAGCGCCGGGGCAGGTGCCGATCGCTATCGACCGGTTCGCCACTCGGCTGGCCAAGCACGCCATCACCCACCCGGTCGGCGCCATGCTGGCGTTGACCAGCTTCACGGTCGGCGGCGTGCTGGCCCGGTTCCCGGACCTGCGCGTGGCGTTCCTCGAGGCCGGTGCCGGGTGGCTGCCGTTCTGGCTCGAGCGGCTCGACGAGCACTGGGAGCTGCTGCCCGAGCAGGCGCCCGCCCTGGACCGGCCCCCGTCGACGTACTTCAGCGGCCGCGGGTTCGTGTCGTGCGAGCCGGAGGAGCGCAGCGTCCCGTGGGTGCTCGACCGCGTCGGCGACGAGACCGTCTGCTACGCGTCGGACTACTGCCACTGGGACTGCGCCTTCCCACGCAGCGTGCAGCTGCTCGGCGAGCGCGCCGACCTGTCCGACGCCCGCAAGGCCGCCGTGCTGGCGGGCAACGCCGCCCGGCTCTACGGGCTCGCCGTCCCCGAATCGGGCACACTGGAGCCATGACCATCACCGAGGTTCAGCCGACCGCGGTCCACGTCGCCGCCGACGAGCTCCCCTTCGTCGACATCGGGGACGGCAACCAGCTCAAGGTGCTCCAAGTCAAGGAGCGCGAAGGGCTCTGGATCGTGGAGAACATCTTCCAGCCGGGCTTCGAGGTGCCCACCCACCGGCACACCGGACCCGTGTGGGGCTACACGACGTCGGGCGCGTGGAAGTACAAGGAGTACGACTACGTGAACCGGGCCGGATCGTTCCTCTACGAGCCGGCCGGTTCGGTGCACACCCTCACCTGCGTCGAGGCGGACACCCGTGTCTGGTTCCACATGTACGGCGCCAACCTGAACCTCGACGCCGACGGCAACGTCGAGAGCGTCACCGACGGCGCCGGCACCCTCGCCGCCTACTACCTGCTCTGCGAGGCGCAGGGACTCCCCCGCCCCAACGTCTTGACCGCTGACCTCGGACCGCCGATGGGCCGGTGAACGCACGCCGGTCAACACGTCATGGCACGTTCGATCGAGCGACCCCGCGTCACGGGGACCGCGCCCAGGGTCGGACTCGAACCGACGACCTGCCGCTTAGGAGGCGGCTGCTCTGTCCACTGAGCCTACCTGGGCACGGGCATGTGACGAACACGGTCACGAACCTGTGACGAACCTCGCCTCAGGCCCGTTTCCAGACTCAAGGTCGCCCGCGGCCTCGTCCGACTGACATGTACCCGAATGGTCGGCTGCTCGGCAGCCGCCTGGGGCCCGTTGAGACTACGGCGAGCGATGACGCTGGTGGCGCTACGCGGCGGCTCTGGGTGGACCGGCGGCCAGGCGGTGTCGGTGCCAGGCGAACGAGTTCTCCGGCCGTGAGGCGCTCGACCCGGTTGCACCGCGCCGACGCCCTGCGGCGGGTGCGGCTCGGCGAGCGAATGCGCCAATGACGAGACCGCAGGTGACTCGGATTTCGGGTCATAGCCGAAAGGTCAACGATGAAGTCGGTGGGAGCGAGGAGGGCGTAACTCATGGCAGATCCCAACTGGGCCGAGCAGGTCACCGCGGTGGCGACGGCGGTCGGGGCGGTGGGCCTCCTCGCGGCGATCGGCGCTGCGATCTTCGGCGCGCTGCAGGTGCGGGAGGCTCGGCATAACCGACAGACGCAGGTCGCTGCGGATCTCCTCCGCCGTTGGGAGGAGGACGAGCTGGTCGAGGCTCGTCGGCTGGTCGCTGGGTTCCAGACGAAGGAGGAGCTGGCGAGCGCGTTCGCCGGCTATCGGGCGACGAACGCTCGCGAGGCCTACGTGCTGTACCGGGAGCTCGACTACTTCGAGCAGCTCGGCGCGCTCGAGCATCTCGGCGCGCTGAACTTCGAGCTCGTGAAGGTGCTGCTCGGCGCTCGGCTGATCGACCGGTGGGAGCTCTGGGAGCCGTCGATCCGCGCGATGGGGCCGGCCGGAACCGTCTATCCGATGTTCGCCCAGCTCGCGGCCAAGATGCGACAGGCCTTGACGGGTAGGCATGGCCGCGCGCGGTCGGGTCTGGGAACCGCGCGGCGTCAGGGGTCGGTGGAGTAGCGCACCAGGGTGGCGGTGTGGTCGTTGAAGGGCCGCACGGTGGCGTGGTGCGGGAAGCGGCGCGCCAGCACCCGCTCGAGGGCCTGCAGGGCCGCCGGGTTCGAGGTCGTCGGCGCGGATCGTGGGCCCGACGGGTCGGCGGACCACAAGCCACACGACTGTCGCGCGGACGGTCTGGGCGGTGTGGAGCGCGCTCGCGGTGCTCGGCGTGGCGCGGCCGTACGGGTCGGCCCACGGAACGGGCGGCCACGTCGGACCGACCTGACGGTCGAGCGGCACGATGCCGCGGGCGTAGTAGCCGACGCCGTACTCGGCGTTCGCCGGGAACACGAAGACCGCCTGATCGGTGACGCTCTGGTGGGCGACGGTCGCGACGATCCCCGACCAGTCCTCGTCGGCGTGGCGGGCGGCCCACAGCGGCCGGTAGCCGGTGGAGCCGAGGACGCTGAGGACGCCGACCGCGGCGACCATGAGCAGGGCGCGGTGCTGGACGATCGCGCCGAGCCCGAGCGCGAGGAGCAGGGCGAGGCCGGGGACGGTGACGGCCAGGTAGCGGGCAAGGAGCAGCGGCTTGGCGACGGAGACGGCGACCAGCAGCGCGGTCGGGATCGACGAACCACACGGCGGCGACGGCCGCCGCGGGCTGGGAGCCCCCGGCACGCGAGGCCCGGCATCGGGTGAGCGCCGCGACCAAGCCGACCGCGGCGACGCCGAAGAACGCGACCTGTCCGACGGTGGCATGGGTGCTGGCGAGCGTCGCCGCGAGGTCGTGGAGCTGCGCCCGGCTGAGCGGTGCGATCCAGTCGACGCCGCCCGTGTCGCCGAGCACGACCAGGGCGAGGATCGGGGTCGCCAGCACCGCCAACGTGGCCGTCGCGGCGATCGCGCGGCGTGAGACGACAGCGGTGCGCGCCGGTCGCGAGGGCGGCGCCGTAGAGCGCGACGAGCACGAGCGCCGCGAACCACTGGGTGTAGAGCGCGAGACCAGCGAACACGACGAAGGTCGTCCAGTGGCGCGCGGCGCCGGTGTCGAGGGCCCGCAGGAACGCCCAGACGGTGAGCACGACCAGCAGGATGGCCAGCGAGTACGCGCGAGCCTGTCGCGCGTACGTCAAGAAGAACGGGCTCGTCGCGAGGAGGAGGTCGGCGACGAACGCCGACGGACGGCCGAAGCGCCGCGCCACCGCATGGAAGGCGGGCAGCGTCGCGACCGCGGCGACGACCGACAGCGAGCGCAGCGCGGTCACGCTGGTGCCGAAGACCCGGGTCCAGGCCCACAGCACGACGTAGTAGAGACCGGCGGCTCGGTCGCCACCGGAGCTGCCGAGGACGTGGAGCAGGTCGCCAAGGGTGTGCCCGCTGATCGCCCAGCTGGCGGCCTCGTCCCCGGTGAGGCTCTGGCGCCCGACGGTCCAGGCGGCCGCGACCGCGAAGACCAAGGTCACGAGGACGAGCGCGAGGACCTCCCCACGCGACCAGCCGGGCGTGTCGCCCACGGCGGACGGGGGGCGCCCCGCCGGCGCGGGTTGCTCGCGTCGGGGTCGCTCGTCGACCGGTGCGCCACCGCGGGCCGTACCGGCCGGGTGCGGGATCATCGTCGACAAGGTGGGCCGCCTGGGTTGTCGCGCCGGGAAGCAGAACGGGCGACGCTCGGATTGGATACCAGACCACGCGCCCATCGGGAGGGCAGCGTCGGCAGGCCGGTTCCGTATCCGGATGGCAGATGCCGAGGTCGGGCAAGATGCTGGCCGTACGGCCTGGGCCGCGGGTTGGTGAACGGGAGCCAGACGCTTGACACCCACGTCCTCGGGGGCGCCGTGATGGACGGGTGGTCGCACGCGGCTCGGCGCCATTGGCTGTTCCTGGCGGCGCTGGCCGTCGGGACCAGCCTGCGGGTGATCGCCCAGTTCGCCTACCGGCCGGCGCTGCTGTACATCGATTCGTACCGGTACCTGCACGACCTGAACTTCGACCCGACGAAGAGCGAGCCGGTCGGGTACCCGGTGATCGTGCTGCGCCCGCTGCTGTTCCTGTTCGGGAACCTGGCGAGCGTCGCCGCCCTCCAGCACCTGCTCGGGCTCGCGCTCGGCGTGGCCATCTACGCGCTGTTGCTGCGCCGCGGCGCCCGGCCCTGGGTGGGCGCGGTGGCGGCGCTGCCCGTGCTGCTGAACGCGTACCAGATCCAGATCGAGCAGAACGTGCTCGCCGAGACGCTCTTCGAGGTGCTGCTCGTCGGCGGGATCGTCGCGCTGCTGTGGAACCGGCAGCCGAAGCTCACCGCGCTCATCGCGAGCGGGATCCTCCTCGGGGTCGCGGTCACCGTCCGGACCGTGGGGTTGCCGCTGATCGTCCCGGCCGCGGTCTACGCCGCGGTGGCCGGCCCGCGAGGGTCGGGGCGCGTGGTGCGGGCGGGGATCGTCGCCGCGGCGTTCGTGCTCCCCGTCGCGGTCTACGTCGGCTACTACCACCACTGGTCGCACCGCGTCGGGCTGACGACCGCCGACGCGGCGGTGCTCGCGGGTCGGGCCGAGGTGATCGTCGACTGTCACGGCCTGTCGCTGCCGAGCGACGAGCGGGTGCTCTGCCCGCCCGAGCCCCTCGGTCACCGTCTGGGCGTCGACCAGTACGCGCACGATGCCCACACGCCGATCTCGCACGTCGTGCCGCCCCCCGGGAAGACCCGCGACAACGTCCTGCGGTCCTTCGCGTACCGCGTCTTCGAGCATCAGCCGCTCGACCTGGCCCGCGTGGTGTTCGACGACTTCGCGAAGAACTTCGCGTGGTCGCCGACCACGTCCCACGGCGACCGGCCGGTGAGCCGCTGGCAGTTCCAGCACTCCTACCCGACCTTCCCGGGCATGAACGCGGCGGAGACGTTGTCCGAGCACGGGGGCGGCGGTCCGTCGGTCCTGCACCCGCTCACCACCTTCTTGCGCGACTACCAGCTCACCGTCGGCTTCGTGCCGGGTCCGGTGCTCGCCGGCCTGTTCCTGCTCGGGCTGGCGGGTGGCGTCGGCGTGGGGCGAGCCCGCCGCTCGGGGCTGCGGGCGGCGTGCCTCCTGCCCACGGTCGCGGGGCTGGTGCTCCTGCTCGGCGCCGACTTCTTCGAGTTCTCCTGGCGGTACCAGCTGCCGGTGCTCGCCCTGGTACCGATCGGCGCGGGGCTCGCCGTCGTCGCGCTCACCCGCGGCGGCGAGCCGGACCGCGCGGCGTCGGGTGCCAGGACGACGCGGACGACCCCGCGAGACGTGGCACCGGATGCGGTGTCCTCGCGCTAGCGACCGGCGAGAACGACGCGCCCGAGTGGCGTTCAGCGCCTGGTCACGACCGGTGCGCTACGCGCTGTTGGGGATGGTCGGGGGCGTGGTGCTGGCGTTGCCGGCGATCTGCGCGTAGTTGGACACCGACGGGAACTTCTCCCCGGCGGGGCCCGCGCCGAACACGGTCAAGAGATTCTTGGTGACGGCGACCGCGAGCGGGTTGTAGTCCGAACCGGGCCCGGGCTGGGACACCTTCGTGATCCAGTAGATCGTGCCCGACGCGAAGACACCGGCGCCGCTTGGCGCGGAGTAGTAGGTCATGTCGGCGTAGCTCGGACGGCCGTTACAGACGAGCGGCGAGTGGGCGATGATCGTCACGTTGTGGGGACCGGCTTGGTTCGGGTAGTAGCGGTCGTACTCCGTGCCGACGCCGACCGGAATGATGGCCCCGGCTTTGATGTTCGTCCCGGCGAGCACCCACGACGACGGGTCGACGAACACCAGGTCGGCGCTCACCGGGTTCGACTCGTACTGCTCGCCGATCATGATGCTCTCGGGCCGCGAGACCGGCGGGTCGCGCCAGTTCACCGTGGTGAGCGCGGGATCGGTGGTCGAGAGTGGGTCCTCGGCCGCGGACTTGTAGCAGACCTGGTGGCGGTTCGGTCCCCGCGCCGACGGCTCGAAGCGGATCTGGCGGAACGCGGCGTTCGCTCCGAGGAACGCCAGGTTGACGCCCGCGTCCCGTGCCGCCTCGGCGCCGTTCCGCATCGCCAGCGACCAGTACTCGTCGTGCCCCAGCGACCAGAAGGAGCGGTGCCGCAGGAGCAGGTTCGGGTTCTGATGGACGTCGACGTCGGTCGTGTACGTGACGTCGAGCCCCATCTGCTCCATCAGCATGATGAGCGGGTGCTCGAGACCGAGGAAGTCGCTCGAGCCGTCGCCCTTGTCGTACGGCCGTTCGAACGACACGATGCGGGCTCGGTGCGCGAAGTCCTGGCCGCGGCCCGTCACGCCGTAGTACAGGGAGTATCCGCCCCACTGGTTGTACGCCTGCCAGCTCGTCACCGAGTTCTGGACGAGGTACGCGGCTTCGCTGCTGTCGTCCCGCACGGTGAGCGGGACGTGGTGCTGGAAGCCGTCGGCGCCTTGCAGCTTGATCAGGTACACGCCGGGCGGGAACTGCGACGTGAGGGTGAGCTCGAACGACGGGTTCCAGTTCGCTTCGACCATGTTCGTGCCGGGCGTGATCGTCGGTGCCGCCTGCCGGGCACCCGGGATCGTCCCGGACGACCACACCAGCCGGCCGCCGTGACCCTGGTAGTAGCCCATGCGGTAGGCCTGCGCGGTGAACGTCGGCGCCTGGGTCGACACGTAGATCGTGACGGTCTCGCCGCGGACGGCGCTCACCTGGCTCGCGTAGCCCTCGATCTGGTTGGTGCCGCCGTTGTCGAGGTTCCAGTCGCTCGTGCCGGGCTTGGCGTTCTCGGCCCGGACCCACTTCGCGTAGATCGATCGTCCCGACTTCGGTGCGCGACCCGCGCGGTCGACGAGCGGGCGCGCGACGCCACCGCTGCCGCTGCCGGACTCCCAGGGGTGGAGCAGGCCGGCGACCGCCGCGGCGGTCCCGGCGCCCAGTGCGCCCACGAGGAACTTGCGTCGGCTGAACACGCTCGGCTCGGCGGCGGCTGACGCCCGCACCGTCGAGCTCGCCCGCAGGGGGGTGACGAGCGCGTCGCCGCTCGTCCTGACGGCCGCGGCGATCTCGGGGTCGAGGTCCTCCCACCGCACCGCACGAAGCCACTCGACGGGCCGCTGGTGGCGGATCCCGGTCGGCGCCGTCTCGTCGTAGCGGTACGCGCCGGTGACCCGACCGAACCAGACGGCGTCGGCGGTCGGCAGGGCGACGAGATCGCGGTCAGCGATTCGGCGGACGAACGCGTGGATCGACGCGGCCACGGCGCGGCGCGCGGCCCGTCGTGCGTGCGGCACGGTGGCTCGCACGACCTCGCCCGCGTCGGCCGAGGTGCTCACCGCGGTGAGGTCGGTGAGGCCTCGGACGCCGAGCCCGATGACGCCCGCGACTCGGGCGGGCTCCACGGTGGCCGGGTCGGCGCGGACGAGCCAGAGCGCCACGGGGATCAGAACCTCCAGAGGGTGCAGCCACCGCCCGGTCGAGCGCGGGTGCCAGACGACGACCGAGGATACGGCAGGCACCCCGGGAGACCCCGGTCGGGCTGGGTGGCCGTCGCTTCGGCTGGCTGGCGTGTCGACACGCGCCGCGGGCGGTGGCGCGACCGCCGGCCGCCGTCGTGCTGGCCGGCGTCAGGCCCCGTGCTCGGCGGAGGGCGCGCCGAAGCGCGGCGCCCGCTTCTCCGTGTGCGAGGCGAGGCCCTCGGCCGCGTCGGATCCGGTGAACCCGAGGAACTCGTACGCCAGGGAGGCGTCGAAGGTGGCCGCCTGGGCTCGGTACCAGTGGTTGAGCGTCTGCTTGGTCCACCGGATGGCCGTCTGCGAGCCGTCGTTCAGGCGGGTCGCGACGTCGAGCGCGACCTGCTGGACCTGGTCGTCGTCGGTGCAGAGCGACACGAGCCCGATCCGCTCGGCCTCGGCGCCGCTCAGGGTCTCGCAGGTCAACAGGTAGTACTTGGCCTTCGCCATCCCGCAGAGCAGCGGCCAGCAGAGCGCGGCGTGGTCACCGGCCGTGACGCCGAGCCGGGTGTGGCCGTCGATGATCCGGGCGGTGCGCCCCACCACGGAGACGTCGGCGAGCAGGCCCGCCGCGAGGCCGGCGCCGACCGCCGGGCCGTGGATCGCCGAGACGATGGGCTTCGAGCAGTTCAGGATGTTGAAGACCAGGTCACGGGCTTCTCGGAGGACGCGGGTGCGGGCCTGGGGGTCCTCGACGATGCTCCGGATCAGCTCGAAGCTCCCGCCCGCGGAGAAGGCCCGGCCGGCGCCTTGGATGACGACGACGTTGGTGTCCGGGTCGTGGTCGATGGCCGGCCACACGTCGGCGAGCTCCCGGTGGACGTGCTGATCGACCGCGTTGAGGTCCGGGCCGTCGAGGGTGAGGCGCAGGACCCCGTCGACGGGGCGATCGAAGGACAGATGGGGGAAGTCCTGGTAGCGGTCAGCCATGCGCCCTCCTCGTCACCGGCGGCCGGGCCGTCCGCGGGTCGGGTGCCGTCGGCCCGGCTCGGGGACGCTCACGGTGTCGGATCGTTCGCCGCCCGGTAGCTGCGGTAGACGCCGAGCAGCGCGTCGCGCTGCTCGGGCGAGAGGTGGGGGTCGCGTCGAATCACGGACTCGGTGTCGCCGTCGCCGCGGGTCGGCAAGCCGTCGTCCTCACCGAACCCGGCGTGCTGGAGCAGCTCGTCCGCCGGGACGCGGAGGGCACGGGCGACGGCGCTGAGCACGCGCACGGACGGCTCGTGGAGCCCACGCTCGAGCTGGCTCAGGTACGGGTTCGAGATGCCGGCACGCTCGGCGGCGCCGCGCAGGGAGAGGTTCGCGGCTTCCCGTTGCCGTCGGATGAATGCGCCGAGCGCCTGGGCTCGGGAGCTGCGATCGTCACCGCTGGGCATCGGTGCTGCTCCTCGTCGTCTGCGGCGAAGCCTCGCGCGAGAACGAGCGGCCGCCGAAGCGGCCGCTCGCCCACGCGTGTCGGGGTCGGGTTACGCGCCGAGGCGGGCGCTGGCCGCCACGAGGCTGTCGGCGACGCTGCGCCCACGGGCCACGACGGCCTCGACGGTCCCGAAGGTCAGGTCGACGAGGCGCTCGAGGTCGGGCTGGGCGGTCGTCGCGACGCGGTGCAGCGTGTCCGTCGCCACGCCGTAGGCGCGGGCGCCGCTGGCCAGCGCCTCGGTCCGCAGCTGCGCCGCCTGGTCGAGTGCCGCCGTGACGTAGTCGGGACGGCTCGAAGGGGTGGCCATGGTTCCTCTTTCTGGTGGTCCGTCTGCCGGGCCGCTGCCCGGCCTGCGTACTATACAGAAGTAGCGCTTGATATGTCAAGCAGCACCGGGATCGGGCACACTGCCCGGCGTGGCCCGGGACGGCGCGGTGGAGCGGGTCGGGATGCTTGCCCCGATGGAGCCGGAGCTGGCGCCGCTCGTCCGCCAGCTCGGCCTCGTGGCGGACGGGGCGATCTATCGCGGTCGCGCCGGCCACCTCGACGTCGTGGCGCTGCTGACGACGATCGGCATGCCGGCGGCCCGGCGGGCCACGGAGCGGATCCTCGACCGGGGGGTCGACCACGTCATCGTCGTCGGCATCGCCGGCGGCGTCGACCGGACCGCGGTGCAAGTCGGCGACGTCATCGTCCCCGAGGAGGTCCTCGACCGGGCGTCGGGCCGCCGGTACCGGCCCTCGGCGAACGGTGACCTCGTCCCGCGGGGGACCCTGAGCTGCGGTGACGAGCTGATCTCGGATCCCCGCCGGATCGCGGCGATGGCCGCCGAGGGCGTGGTGGCGGTCGACATGGAGACCGCCGCCGTGGCGGAGGTGTGCGCCGCGGCCGGCTGCCCGTGGTCGGTGTACCGGGGCATCAGCGACTACGCCGACGAGGGCCTCGTCGACGACGACCTGTTCGCGATGACCCGCCCCGACGGCACCGCGGACCATGCGGCGGTCGCCCGGTACCTCGAGGAGAACCCAGGCCGAACCGAGGACCTGGAGCACCTCGCGCGCATCACGGCCCGCACGACCGAGGCGGCGGCCGCCGCCGCGGTCCGGTCGTGCGCGAGATTGTGAGCCAGCCCGCCCGTTCGACCGGGAGCGATCCGCATGCGCATCGTGTCGTTGCTGCCCTCCGCCACGGAGATTGTGTGCGTGCTCGGCCTGGACGACGACCTCGTCGGCGTCACCTTCGAGTGTGACTTCCCGGCGTCGGCGCGCTCGAAGACGGTCGTGTCGAACACCTCGCTGCCGCCGGGGCTGACGCCCGCCGAGATCGATCGTGTGGTCAGTGAGCGGGTCGACGCCCACGACTCGATCTACACGCTCGACGAGGGCGCGCTGCGCGAGCTCGACCCCGATCTGATCCTGACCCAGGACCTGTGCGCGGTGTGCGCGGTCGACGTCAGCGAGGTGACGGATGCGCTCGACCACCTGGGATGCAGCGCGGCGGTCCTGACGCTGGATCCCAAGCGGCTCGACGAGGTGCTCGCGTCGATCGAGACGGTCGGCGACGCCGCCGGGGTCGGCGCCGAGGCCGCGCGCGTCGTCGCGGGGCTCCGGGACCGCCTCGCGACGGTGCGGGCGGCGGTCGCCGGCCGGCCGCGTCCACGCACGTTCGTGCTGGAGTGGACCGACCCGCCGTACAACGGCGGCCACTGGATCCCGGACCTGGTGGAGGCTGCCGGCGGCGATCCCGTCCTGACGCGCGCCGGCGAGTACTCGGTGGCGGTGTCGTGGGACGAGATCACCGCGGCGGCGCCGGACGTGGTGATCGTGGCGCCCTGCGGGTACACGCTGCCCGGCTCGCTCGACCTCGCGCGCCGCGACGAGCGCCTGCGCGCCGAGCTGGCCGGGACACCCGCCGCCGAACAGGTGTGGGCCGTCGACGCGTCGGCGTACTTCGTGCGACCCGGCCCGCGGCTCGTCGACGGGATCGAGATCCTCGCCGGGATCCTGCACCCGGACGCGTGGCCGCCGCCGTCGCCCGACGCCGCGGCGCGCGTCGGGCTCGGCTGATCGACGGCGACGGGCGGCCGTCCGTCGGCGGGTCGTCGGCGCGCCGCTACGGTGCAGGTCGTGGCGGCCGCCCCCGAGCAGCGTCTCGAGGTCGACGGGCACGAGCTCGTGATCTCCTCGCCCGACAAGGTCTTCTTCCCCGAGCGCGGGGAGACGAAGCTCGATCTCGTCGAGCACTACCTGCGGGTCCGTGACCCGCTGCTCCGCGCGATGGGCGGACGCCCGACGCTGCTGCAGCGCTTCCCGCACGGCGCGGACGGGCCGTCGTTCTTCCAGAAGCGCGTGCCGGCGAGCGCACCCGACTGGCTGACGACCGCGATCGTGAGCACCCCGAACGGCACGACCTCCCGGGCGCTCGTCGCGGCCGACCTGGCGCACGTCCTGTGGGCCGTGAACCTGGGATGCCTCGGGTTCCATCCGTGGCCCTACCGAGCGGTCGACCCCGACCACACCGACGAGCTGCGCCTCGACCTCGATCCCCAGCCGGGCACCGACTTCACGCACGTCCGCGCCGCGGCGGTCGAGGTGCGGGCACTGCTCGACGAGCTCGGCATCGTCGGCTTCCCCAAGACGACGGGGAACCGGGGTCTGCACGTCTACGTGCGCCTCCAGCCGCGGTGGGACTCCTACGCCGTCCGGTCGGCGGCGGTGGCGATCGCCCGGGAGCTGGAGCGCCGCCGACCCGACCTGCTCACCGCGGCCTGGTGGAAGGAGGAGCGCGGCGAGCGGGTGTTCGTCGACTTCAACCAGAACGCCCCCCACAAGACGGTGTTCGGCGCCTGGTCGGTGCGGGCCCGGCCCGGCGCGCAGGTGTCGACCCCCGTCACCTGGGACGAGATCCCCGACATCCATCCCGACGACCTCACCCTCGCGACGCTCCCGGCCCGGCTCGAGACGCGCGGCGACCCGTGGGCCGACCTCGACGACCATCCCCAGTCACTCGAGCCGCTCCTCGCGATGCACGAGCGCGACCGCGCCAACGGGCTGCACGACGCCCCCTGGCCCCCCGTGTACCCCAAGCAGCCCGACGAGCCGCCCCGGGTGGCCCCGAGCCGCGCCCGCAAGGAGTAGGACGCCCCGTCGCGCTGGGTGGCCGGACGGGTCCGGTCTACGCGGCGGGCGGCACGCTCCCCTCGACCTCTTGGAGCGCGGCGATGCGCTGCTCGATCGGGGGATGGGTCTCGAACAGGCGGTTGAACCAGCCGTGCGCATCCTTCGACTTCTTGTCGAGCGGCGACTCGATCCACATGTGGGCCGTGGCGGCCGGCGCGTGGTGCACGACCGTCGAGTTGTCCCGCAGCTTCTCCAGCGCGGAGATCAGCCCTTGGGGGTTGCGGGTGATGTAGACGCCCGAGACGTCGGCGAGCGCCTCCCGGCGACGCGAGATGGCGAGCTGCATGATCTTCGCGGCGATCGGGGCGAGGATCAGGAAGAAGATCGCGAACGCCATGAGGAAGATCGCCGCTTCGCCGCCCTCGTTGTCGCGGCCCCGTCCCCCGAGCCCACCGAAGAGGATGAGGCGCAGCCCGAAGTCGGCGAGCAGCGCGACGAACCCGACGAGGGTGACCGCGATCGTCGAGACGAGGATGTCGTAGTTGTGGACGTGGCTGAGCTCGTGGGCGAGCACGCCCTCGAGCTCGGTGCGGTTCATGGTCGCGAGCAGCCCGGAGGTGACCGCGACGGCGGAGTGCTCCGGGTTGCGACCGGTGGCGAACGCGTTCGGGGCGGGGTCGTTGATGATGTAGACGGCAGGCTTGGGAAGCCCGACGCCGAGGCAGAGCTCCTCGACGACGTCGTGGAGCTGGCGGTACTGGTTGGGGTCGGCCGGCTGGGCGCGGGCCGCGGCGATGGTGATGCGGTCGGAGTAGAAGTAGCTGCCCCAGACCAGGCACAGCGCCACGATCACCGCGATGACGATGAACGCCGGCCCGTACGCGAAGAGGATGTCGAACGCCGCGACCGCCCCGGTGATCAGGATCGCGAACCCGGCCATCAGGTAGACGGTGCGGCGCTTGTTGGCAGCGATCTGCGCCACCAGGTCCTTGCGCTCTGCCACGTGATCCTCCCGACCGACGCCAGTGAGCAGCATTATCGACGACGCCGGCCCCGGATGCGCAGCCGGCCCGGCGCTCGGGTGCCGCTGGGCCGCTCGCCCGTCAGGCTCGAGCGCGATCGCGGAGAGGACCGGCCGGCGAAGCCGGCCGGTCCTCCCGGATCGAGCGGACGCCTCCGTCAGAAGCTCGACGGCGGCGCCGGCTGGGTTGCCGAGTAGGTGCTGATCGGTCCCGTGTCCTGGGTCGTGTACACCGGGCCCGACAGGGTCACCTGGCCGTTGTTGACCATGGCGATCTGCGCGCCGGTGTACCCGCCGTGGTTGGTCGACGAGAACGCGAGCGGCACGAGGCCCGGGCCCTTGTAGGACGAGCCCTTCGAGTTCAGCGCCTTGATCAGCGACTGGCGGGTCAGGTTCTTGCCCGCGCCGTGCAGCGCCTGGACGAACAGGTAGCCGGCCGACATGCCGTAGACGGTGTTGCCGTCGAACGGCTCGCTGGCGTCGTACTGGTCGTGGATCTGCTTGAACAGGGCGATCCACGGGTTCGCGAAGTTGTCCTCGGACGGGAGGTACCCGTCGGTGATGACGCCGTTCTCGAGCGACGCGTTGGCGCTGCCGAGGAGCCCGTCGACGATCGGCGGGTCACTCCCGATCGAGGAGACGACGAACTGCGGGTGGTAGCCGATCTGCGCGGCCGACTTCAGCACCGACGCGGTCCCGAAGTTGACGGTGAAGAGCACGACCACCTGGGCACCGGCGGCCTTCGCGGCGGCGACCTGGTTCGACAGACCCGCCGCCGAGATGAGGTCGTTCACGCTGTAGGGCTGCTTGGCGACGACCGCGCCCTTCGGGATCTCCTGGGCGAGACCCTGCAGGGCGCCCTGGCCGACGTCGTCGTTCTGGTAGATGTACGCCACCTTCTGGCCCTTGAAGTTCTTGGTGATGTACGAGCCGAGGATCTTCGCCTCGATCGTGTAGTCGGTCTGGTACCCGAACGTGTAGGGCGCCTGACTTCGGGTTGTTCCAGCAGTCACAGCCCGGACGCGACGAACAGGTCGGGCACCCGGTTCGAGTTCAGGTACGGCACGACGGTCTCGTGGGTCGGTGTGCCGAGCCCGCTCACGATCGCGAACACGTTGTCCTGGAGCACCAGCTGGCGGACCACCGTCGGCGTCTGGGCCGGGTTGTACGCGTCGTCGACGTACTTGAAGGTGATCTTCCGGCCGTTCACCCCGCCTTTGGAGTTCACGTACTGGTAGAACGCGTTCTCCGCCGGCGCGATCTCGCTGTACCCGGGTGCAGCGATTCCGGTGAGTGGGTCGTGGCTCCCGATGAGTATGGAGTTGGACGTGACGCCGGGGTCCTCGGCGCGGGACTGACCGCTCGAGGCCAGCGCCGACGAGCCGGCCGACCGCGGCGATGAGCGCGCCCACGCCGACGAGGGCTGCGGTCCGGAAACCCCAGCCGAATCTTCCAGAGCGTTTCCTCACTGTTCCCCCTCTTGGACAGGGAGCGGGGAGACCGCAGAGCTCACGGCTCCACTCCCTGCTCCTGGCTGTTGCTATGAAGCCCCGTCGAACCAGGGCCACTCCGGCGCGCTCGCGAGAGCGCGCAGACCGTAGAGGATTCGGCGCACGCCGCCTTGGATACCCCCCGGGAAGGTGAGCATCACCAGGACGAGCACCAGGCCGTAGAAGCCGAACGCCAGGTTCGAGCTCACGGCCCGCGAGAAGCCGAGATCGTTGGACACCGAGGTGGCCCACTGCGGCAGATAGACGACCAGGATCCCGCCCCAGATCGCGCCGGTGAGGCTGCCCAGGCCACCGATCACCATCGCGGCGACCAGCGCGATCGAGAGGCTGAGCGGGAACCCGAGCGGGTTGACCGTCCCGGTGGACAGCGCCAGGAGCGCGCCGCCGAGACCGGCGCACGCGGCGCTCACCACGAACGCGAGGAGCTGGGTGCGGGCGACGTGGATCCCGGCGAGCGACGCCACGATCTCGTCGTCGCGCACCGTCCGGAAGGACCGGCCGAACCGGCTGCGGATCAGGTTGGCGAGGATGATCAACGTGATCACGGCGCAGATCGCCGAGATCCAGGCGATCCACTCCTGCGGGTCGAAGTTGGTGCCGAGGAACGTCGGTGGGAGTCGGTTGGTTGATCGAGAGGCCGGTGCCACCGCCGAGCGCGTCGGGCCAGCGGTAGGCCACACCGGGCAGCTCCCACGGCGAGCGCGAGCGTCGCGCCCGCCAGGTACGGGCCGCGCAGCCGGGCCGCGCCGAGCCCGATGATCAGCCCCGGCCAGCCCGGCGGCCACGGCCGCGAGGACGAGCACGACGATGAGCGGGAACCCGGTGTGGATCATGAGCAGCGCGGCAGCGTACGCGCCGATGCCCATCAGCGCGCCGTGACCGAGCGAGATCTGACCGTTCAGGCCGGTGAGCACCGAGAGCCCGGCGATCGCGACGACGTACGCCCCGATCTGGGCGATCTGGAAGTTGTCGAACGAGCTCACCGACGAGGTGATGACCCAGATGATCGAAGAGGCCACCGATCGCGACGACGAGATGACGGACCAGCGGCTGGCCGAGCAGGCCACGTGGCGCGCCGACGGCGCGACGCGAGCGAGGGGCGTGCCGCCGCCCACGGCCCGGCGCAGCAGCCCGGGCAGCACGCCGGGGGCCGGCGACCTCCCGGACCGGCCGCTCGGCCGGCGGGGAGGTCGGCGTCGCGCACCTTCTCGGAGGTCACGTCACACGCGCCGGGGCTTGATCCCGCTGAACAGACCTTCGGGTCGCACCATCAGCACGGCGACGAGCAGCACGAGCGCGCCCATCACCTCGAGGCTCGGGCCCAGCGTCGGACCAGCCGCCGACGTAGCTCGTCACGAGGCCGAGCGCGAGCCCGCCGACGACGGCCCCGACCGGGCTGTCGAGCCCGCCGATCACGGCCGCGGTGAAGCCGTACACGAGGGGTGCGTCCATCATGTTCGGGCGAGAGGAACACCTTCGGGGCGACGAGCACGCCGGCGAGCGCCCCCACGAGCGACGCCAACGCCCAGCCGAGGCTGAGCATCCGGCCGACGCGGACGCCGAGCAGGCGGGCCACCTCGGGCTGGTACGCCGCGGTCCGCATCCGCAGCCCGAGGTTCGTGGCGCGGAACAGCAGGGCGAGGAGGACCATCACGACGAGCACGGACGTGATCACGAAGACGTCGAAGGGTGACAGGGCGATCGTCTGGCCGCCGACGTGGAGGCCGCGGATCGAGAAGTGGGATGGCAGCGCCCGCGAGTTCTCGCCCCAGATCATCCCCGCGACGGCCTCGAGGAAGATCAGGAGGCCGAAGGTGACGATGACGGCGTTCAGCGGCGGCTTGGACTCGACGGGTCGGATCAGGATCCGTTCGACGACGGCGCCGCCGACGAGACCGGACGCCAACGCGACGAGGAAGGCGAGCCAGTAGCCGCCGCCGTTGTCGATGACGCTGAACGCGACGAACGCGCTGATCATCGCCATCCCGCCCGCCGCGAAGTTCACGACGCGCGTGGCACGCCAGATGAGCACGAGCGCGAGCGCGACCGACGCGTAGATGGCGCCGCTGCTGATGCCGTTGAAGCGTTTGGTTCAGCACGGGTGGCCTCCGCGGTCGTGCGGGCCGGCGAGGAGCGGGCGAGAGTCTCGCATCTAGAACCCGAGGTAGTGGTGACGGAGATCGGCGTCGTCGGAGACGCGGCTGGCGGCGTCGGTGAGCACGACCCGGCCGAGGTACAAGACCACGACCTGGTCCGCGATCGACAGCGCCGACTTGGCGTTCTGCTCGACGAGGAGGACGGTCAGGCCGGTGTCGCGGGCCAGGGTGCGGAGGAGCCCCATGATCTGGCGGACGATGAGCGGTGCGAGGCCGAGCGACGGCTCGTCGAGGAGCAGGGCGCGCGGCCGGCTCGTCAACGCCCGCCCGATCGCCAGCATCTGGTTCTCGCCGCCCGACAGGGTGTACGCCGCGCGGCGGCGCCGCTCTCGGAGCAGCGGGAAGAGGTCGTAGACCTCGTCGAGGGCTCGCCGCCGGTCCGCCCGGTCTCGGCGCCACAGGCCGCCGAGGCGGAGGTTCTCGTCGACGGTGAGCTCCTGCACGACGCTGCGACCTTCGGGGACGTGCGCGACGCCGTGGCGGACGACGTCCTCGACGGGCAGCTTCGTGAGGTCGACGCCGTCGTACAGCACGGTCCCGGCTTTGGGTCGCACCAACCCGGTCATGGAGCGCAGCAGCGTGGTCTTGCCGGCGCCGTTGGCTCCGAGCACGACGGTGATCGACCCGTCGGGGGCGTCGAACGTCACATCGTGGAGGGCTTCGATCGCCCCGTAGGTGGTGGTGAGCCCGTCAACGGCCAGCACGCGTGGCCTTCCCGTCGGCGGAGCCGGCGACGTCGTGGCTCTGGAGCTCCTCGCCCAGGTAGGCGGCGGTGACCCGCGGATCGCCCTTGACCTCGTCGGGGGTGCCGGTGGCGATCACCTCGCCGAAGTCGAGCACGACGATCCGGTCGCAGACCGCCATCACGAGGTCCATGTGATGCTCGACCAGCAGGATGCCCATGCGCTGCTTCAGCACGCTGAGCAGGTCGCCGAGGGCGTCGAGGTCGCCGGCGGAGAGCCCGCTCGCGGGCTCGTCGAGGAGCAGGAACCGGGGTTGGGCGATCAGGGCGCGAGCCAGCGACACCCGCTTCTGCGTGGCGTACGGCAGCGTGTGGGGGAGACGGCCCGCGACGTCCGCGACGCCGAGGTCGGCGAGCACCTGCAGGGCGCGCGCCGCGAGCGCGTCTTCGTCACGTGACGACGGCGGGACCCCGAGGAGCGCGCTGGCGAGCCCGGAGCGCTCCTTGTGCTGGCCGCCCGCCATGACGTTCTCGAGCACGGTGAGGCCCGGCCAGAGGCGGATGCCTTGGATCGTGCGGGCCACGCCGTGCCTCGCGAGCCGGTGCGGGTGCATGCGTCGTGCGGCGCGGCCGTCGAGCACGATGCGACCCGAGCGCGGGACCACGAACCCGCAGATGACGTTGAAGAGGGTGGTCTTGCCCGCACCGTTCGGGCCGATCACGCCGACGATCTCACCGGTCGTCACGCTCAGCGACACCGAGTCGAGGGCGGTGAGACCGCCGAAGGCAACGGTCACGTCGTCGACCGCAAGGGTCTGAGCGTCCGTGTCCGTCCCCCCAGATCGGTGTTCGACGTCAGCCGGACGGGTGTGCCGCAGCGGGGCCGGCCCTCCCGTCTGCGGGCCCGGGGGTTCGGCGGCCGCCGTGTCGTCGCGTCTCGGACTCGACGGCCGCTGCTGCCCTAGGCACCGTCGAGGAGCGTAGTGGTGGGGTCACGGAGCGTGCGGTCAGCCCGCCCGGTCCTCGCGAGCAGCCCGCGCGTGATCGCACTCGGTGCGGCCCGGCACGGCCCGTACGCTCGGCCGCGTGGGTCGCGTCACGACCGTGGACTTCGCGTGCGACCCCGCCCGTCCGGCGGGTCGCTCGGCGTCGCCGTGCGCGCTGCTCGCGTGGGCGGCCTCGGGTGGGATGGCGCTGACCGGTTGGCCCGACCGGGCGCCGCGGCCACCGCCGCCGGCGCTGTGGCGACGGCTGGAGCGGCTCGTCGCGGACCTCGCGGACGCGACCGGTCGGGTGGGCGAGCGGGTCGAGGTGGACCTGGCGTCGACGCTGTTCGGCCGGGCGGCGCAGCTCGGGGGGCGACGTGGGGGCCGGACGTCGGTCGGGGGGTCGTGCCAGCTCCTCGCCGCCGCCGACGGCTGGGTGGCGGTGAACCTGCCGCGCGTCACCGACGTCGAGCTGGTCCCGGCGGTCGTGGGTCGGTCGGTGGCCGACCCGTGGGCCGCGCTCGCGGCGTTCGCCGGGGCGAGGTCGGCGTGTCGCGTCGCCGCGCGGGCGCAGGAGCTCGGCCTCCCCGCGGCGGAGCTGGGCGCCGAGGGCGCCCGGGTCGCGCCGTGTCGCGTCCACCGGCTGGGCGGCCGACGGCGCGGCGGGGCCCGTCCCATCGTCGTGGATCTCTCGGCGATGTGGGCGGGCCCGGTGGCCGCCCACCTGCTGGGCCGGGCCGGCGCCCGGGTCGTGAAGATCGAGACGCCGACGCGTCCCGACGGCGCGCGTCGGGGACCGGCGACGTTCTTCGATGCGCTGCACGGCGGTCACGAGAGTGTGCGGCTGGACTTCGCGACGTCGGAGGGGCGCGCCCAGCTCGCCGCGCTGCTCGACCGGGCCGATGTCGTCATCGAGGCGTCCCGCCCCCGGGCGCTCCGCCAGCTGGGCATCGACGCCGAGCGGATGCTGCGCGCACGGCCGGGACTGACCTGGCTCACCATCACCGCCTACGGACGATCGAGCGCGTGGTCGAACCGTGTCGGGTTCGGCGACGACGCGGCCGTCGCCGGGGGCCTCGTCGCTCGCGACGACGCCGGTGACCCGGTGTTCTGCGGCGACGCGATCGCCGATCCGATCGCTGGTCTGCTCGGCGCGCTCGGCGTGGCGACGTCGCTCGAGCGGGGCGGCGGTGTCCTGGTCGACGTGTCGCTCGCCGGCGCCGCGGCGTGGGCCGCCGAGCCCGTGGCGGCCCCGGTCCGCCGCCACCGCGTGACCGAGGTCGGACCCGGCCGCTGGGCTGTCCAGCACGGCGCGTGGCACGTGGCCGTCGCGGCGCCGCACGCTGCGGTGGCGCCGGTCGCGGCCGAGGCGGCGGGCGCGTCCACGGTCCGGGTGCTCGCCGAGCTGGGCGGCGCCGCGGGGTGCGCTACGCGGGGGCGTCCGTCGCGGCGGTCGCCATCACCGACGCGGCGCGTTCGACCGCCCGAATGATCCCCTGATAGCCGGTGCAGCGGCACAGGTTGCCGGACAGGGCGTCGCGGATCTCGTCGCGGGACGGCTGCGGGTGCGCGGCGAGGAACGCGTGGACCGACACGACGAACCCGGGTGTGCAGAAGCCGCACTGCAGTCCGTGCTCCTCACGGAAGGCCTCTTGGACCGCGGTGAGCGTCCCGGGCGTGCCGAGGCCTTCGACGGTGGTGATCTCGGCACCGTCGGCCTGCACCGCGAAGAGCAGGCAGGACCGGATCGCCGCGCCGTCGACGATCACGGTGCAGGCGCCGCAGACCCCGTGCTCGCAGCCCAGATGGGTGCCGGTGAGCGCGCAGTCCTCACGCAGGAAGTCGGCGAGCGTCTTGCGGGGCTCGACGATCGCGCGGCGGGGCTCGCCGTTCACCGTGACGTGCACCGCCGTCTCGGTCACGCGCGTGCCTCCTGCAGGGCCCGGGTCAGCCCACGGTGCACGACATGGGCGCCGACCGTGCGTCGGTACCGGGGTGAGGCGTGCACGTCGTCGGGGGGGTCGAGGTCCCGCACGGCGAGCTGCGCGGCCTCGGCGAGTTCGCCGTCGTCGCCGCGTCGACCTGCGAGCGCCTGCTCCGCCGCGGTGGCGCGCACGGGGGTGCTGCCCATGCCGAAGAGGGCGATGGCGCAGCGATCGATCAGGTCGCTCGCGCCCAGGGCGACGGCACAGGCCGCCCCGGTCAGCGCGAAGTCGCCGTGGCGGCGGGCCATCTCCTCGACGGCGTAGCCGCACCGGCCCGACCAGACGGGGAAGGCGATCGCGGTGAGCAGCTCGTCCGCGTCGAGGACGGTGGTCCAGTTCCCGACGAAGAACTCGGCGGCGGGGACGACGCGCGGCCCGGTCGGGGTGCTGACGTGCAGCGCGGCGTCGAGCGCGAGCGTGACGGCCGGGAGCTCGCTCGCCGGGTCGGCGTGCGCGACCGACCCGCCGACCGTCCCGCGGTTACGGATCTGGAAGTGGCCGATGAGCGGGGCGGCGCGGCCGAGCAGCGGGACGTCGTCAGCCGGGCCGGGGCGCTCCAGGACCGCTTGGCGGGTCATGGCGCCGACGACGAGGGTGTCGTCGCGTCGCTCCACCCGGGTGAGCTCCGGCACGCGGTTCAGGTCCACGAGATGCTCAAAGCGGGCGAGGCGCAAGGCGAGCATCGGGACGAGGCTCTGCCCGCCCGCCAGCGGCTTGGCGTCGTCGCCGTGCGCGCCGAGCACGCCGACGGCGTCGGCCACGGTCTCGGGCGCGTGGTACTCGAACGGTGCGGGTTTCACCTGGTCTCCTGGCGGCGGCAGCCTACGCCGGTGCCCGCACACCGCTCGGCGTCGCGCCGGCGGGTCGGTCAGTCGGGTTGGAACCGGTAGCCCATGCCCGCCTCGGTGTGGAAGTAGCGGGGTTGGGACGGTTCGGGTTCGAGCTTGCGGCGGACGTGCGCCATGAACACCCGCAGGTAGTGCGTCTCCTTCTCGTACCCGGGGCCCCACACCTCGCGCAGGAGCTGGCGGTACGAGACGAGCTTGCCGGGGTTGCGGACGAGCAGCTCGACGACGTGCCACTCGGTGGGGGTGAGCCGGATCTCGTCGTCGCCCCGGGTGACGCGCTTGGTGGCGAGGTCGATCGTGAAGTCGGGGGTCTCGATGACGGCGTCTTCCTCGGCCGGGGTGGCGCGTCGGAGCGCGGCGCGCAGCCGGGCGAGCAGCTCGTCCATCCCGAACGGCTTTGTCACGTAGTCGTCGGCGCCGGCGTCGAGCGCCGCGACCTTGTCGGGCTCGCCGTCGCGGGCGGAGAGGACGACGATGGGCACGCGGCTCCAGCCGCGCAGCCCGGCGATGACGTCGACGCCGTCGATCCCGGGCAGACCCAGGTCGAGCACGACCGCGTCGGGATGGTGGCGCGCCGCGAGGTCGAGCGCGGCCTCGCCGTCGCCGGCGAGGTCCACGTCGTAGCCGCGGATGCGCAGGTTGATGCCGAGCGTGCGGCAGATCTCCGGCTCGTCGTCGACGACGAGGATCCGGCTCATCGGTCGGCGCGCGGCAGCGACACGGTCACGGTGAGCCCACCGCCCGGCGTGTCGTCGACGCTGATGCGACCCGCCATGGCCTCGACGAAGCCGCGGGCGACGGCGAGGCCGAGGCCGACCCCGGCGCCGTTCGGGCTGTCCCCGAGCCGCTGGAACGGGCGGAAGATGGCCTCGCGCTGCTCGGCGGCCACGCCTGGTCCGGCGTCGACGACTCGGAGGTCGACGTTGGAGCCGAAGCAGCCGGCCGAGACGCGGACGGGCTGGTCGGGCGGCGACCACTGCAGCGCGTTCTCGATCACGTTGGCGATGGCGCGTTCGAGCAGGCTCGCGTCGGCGCGCACCCGCGGCAGGGTCTCGGGGAGGTCGAGCACGACCTGGCTCGCGCCGTTCGGCACCTCGGCGACGACCGCGGGGACGACCTCCTCGAAGCCGACGTCGCGCAGGACGGGCTCGAGGGTGCCGGTCTGCAGCCGGCCCATGTCGAGCAGGTTGCTGATGAGGGACGTGAGTCGGTCCGAGCCGTGGTCGATCGCCTCGAGCAGCTCGCGTTGCGCGTCCGCCGGCCAGTCGACGTCGCGTTGGAGCAGGCTGGTGACCGACGCCTTGATCGACGCGAGCGGGGTCCGCAGGTCGTGCGACACTGCCGCGAGGAGCGCGGTGCGGAACCGGTCGGCCTCGGCGAGGCCGCTGGCGAGGGCCGCCTCGGCGCGCAGCTGCCGCGACTCGAGGGCGAGCGACAGCTGGCCGGTGAACACCTCGAGGAGGGCCAGGTCCTCGGGGTCGAGCCCGGCGCCGCGGAGCACGAGCTGCTCGTCGTCGTCGAGGGGGATGGCCAAGTCGCCGTCCTCGGGGCGAGCCGGGACCGGCTCCCCCGCCGACGTCTCGACGCGCCAGCCGTCGCCTTCGCGTCGCAGCACCGCCGCCGCCTCGATCCCGAAGGTGTCGCGCAGTCGGGCCATGAGCACGCCGAGCGGGTCCGCGGCGCCGATGACCGAGCCGCTGAGTCGCGCCATGGTGCGGGCCTCGGCCTTGGCGTGCGCCGCCTCCGCGGTGCGGCGGGCGCCGACCGTCACGAACCCGCTGACCGTCACGCCGACGAGCAGCAGGGTGATGAGCGCGATGACGTTCTCCGACGAGCCGATGGCGAGCTGGTGGAGCGGCGGGATCAGGAAGTAGTCGGCGAGCAGGAACGCGCGCGACGCTCGCGGACACCCCCGGTCGGAGGCCGCCGATCCCGGCGACGGCGACGACCACCAACACGAAGAGGAGCAGGTCGCTCGGCAGGGTGAGGCTGCTGCGGGTCGCGGTGAGGATCACCGTGAGGGCCGGGAGCGCGACCAGGCCGAAGGCCCAGCCGGTCAGCTCCCGGCGCCGCGACGGGCCACGGGGGGACCGCGGCAGCGGCCGGATCACCGGGCCCGGCGGCTCGGCGTCGGTGCCCGAGATGACGTGGACGTCGATCGTGTCGGACTGGCGGATGACCCGGCTCACGACCGACCCACGCAGCAGCTCGTTCCACCGGGAGCGTCGGGACGCGCCGATCACCAGCTGCGTGGCCCGCTCGGCCTTCGCGAACTCGACGAGCGCCCGGCCGACGTCGTCGCCGGCCACCTCGTGGTAGGTGCCGCCGAGCGACTCGAGCAGCTGGCGGTGCTCGGCGAGGCGGGCGTCGTCCCGCGTCTCGGCGAGCCCGCTGGTGTTGCGGATGTGCACGCCGAGCAGGTCGCCGCGGGTCCGTTGCGCCATGCGCGCCGCACGTCGGATGAGGTCGTCGCCTTGTCGCGCGCCGGTCGAGCGCGACGACGACACGCTCGCGGGTCTCCCACGAGGTGTCGATCCCGTGGTCCTCCATGTACTGCTGGAGCGATTCGTCGACCCGGTCGGCGACCCAGAGCAGCGCCAGCTCGCGGAGGGCGGCGAGGTTGCCCGGCCGGAAGTAGTTGGCCAGCGCCGAGTCCACGCGCTCGGAGGGGTAGATGTTGCCGTGCGCCATCCGCCGGCGCAGCGCCTCGGGTGTCATGTCGACGAGCTCGACCTGGTCGGCGGCCCGAACCTTCGCGTCGGGGATCGTCTCGTGCTGCTTCACGCCGGTGATGCGCTCGACGAGGTCGTTCACCGATTCGAGGTGCTGGATGTTCAGCGTCGAGATGACGTCGATGCCGGCGTCGAGGATCTCGTCGACGTCCTGCCAGCGCTTCTCGTTCTTCGAGCCAGGCACGTTGGTGTGCGCCAGCTCGTCGACGAGGACCTGGGCGGGGCGGCGGGCGATGATGGCGTCGACGTCCATCTCTTCGAAGTCGCGGTCGCGGTAGTGCACGTGGCGAAGGGGCATGACCTCGAGCGTCGGCGACCTGCGCGGCCGTGTTCTCGCGGCCGTGGGTCTCGACCAGCCCGACGACGACGTCGGTGCCGCGCGTGTGCCGGCGACGGCCCTCGTTCAGCATCGCGAAGGTCTTGCCGACACCGGGAGCGGCGCCGAGGTAGATGCGGAGTCGGCCGCGAGCCATCCCGGCTGACCCCTAGCTCCCCAGAGCGTCCAGCGCGAGGTTCAGCGACAAGACGTTCACGGTGGTCTCGCCGAGGAAGCCGAGGGTGCGTCCCGACCGGTGGTCCTCGACGAGGCGCAGCACGGTCGCGAGCCCGAGTCGCCGGACCCGGGCGACCCGGGGGGCCTGCAGCCGGGCGTTGGCGAGCGAGATGTCGGGGTCGAGGCCCGACGCGGACGACGTCACCGCGTCGACCGGCACGGCCTGGTTCGGTCGCAGGCCGTTCAGCGTCCGGTAGGCGCGGACCCGGTCGGCCACCATCGTGAGCAGCTTCGGGTTCGTCGGGCCGAGGTTCGAGCCGGAGCTGAGCGTCGGGTCGTACCCGGCGCTCGTCGTGCCGGCCGCGCCGACCGCCGCCGAGGGTCGGGACTGGAAGTACTGGGGCAACGGCCGGCCTTTCGCGTCGGTGAAGCTCTGGCCGATGAGGTGGGACCCGACGACGGTGCCACCTCGCTTGATGAGTGAGCCGTTCGCCTTGTCCGCGAACCCGGTCTGAGCGATCCCCGTGACCACCAGAGGATACGCGATGCCGGTCAAGACGGTGAACACGAGCAGCATGAGCAGCGCGGGGCGGAGCTGGCGGCGCATCTACTTCACCCCCAACGCGGTGATGAGCAGGTCGATGGCCTTGATCCCGACGAACGGCGCGACGACGCCTCCAGCGCCGTAGATCAGCAGGTTGCGGCGCAGCAGCTGGCTCGCGGCCTTCGGGACGAACTTCACGCCGCGCAGCGCGAGCGGGATCAGCGCCACGATGATGAGCGCGTTGAAGATCACCGCGGAGAGGATCGCCGAGCGCGGGCTGGCGAGGCCCATGATGTTGAGCTGGTTCAGCACCTTCACGGTGGCGAAGCCGGCGAACATCGCCGGGATGATCGCGAAGTACTTGGCGACGTCGTTCGCGATCGAGAACGTGGTGAGCGACCCGCGGGTGATGAGCAGCTGCTTGCCGATCTCGACGATGTCGATGAGCTTCGTCGGGTCGGAGTCGAGGTCGACCATGTTCCCGGCCTCTTTGGCCGCCTGCGTGCCGGTGTTCATCGCCACGCCGACGTCGGCCTGGGCGAGCGCCGGCGCGTCGTTCGTCCCGTCGCCGGTCATCGCGACGAGGCGCCCGCCGCGCTGCTCCCGCTTGATCAGCGCCATCTTGTCCTCGGGGGTGGCCTCGGCGAGGAAGTCGTCGACGCCGGCCTCCTCGGCGATCGCGGCGGCGGTGAGCGGGTTGTCGCCGGTGATCATCACCGTGCGGATCCCCATGCGGCGCAGGTCGGCGAAGCGCTGCGCGATGCCCGGCTTCACGATGTCCTTGAGGTAGACGACCCCGAGGGCGCGGGCCGACCCGCCGTCAACGAGGTCGGCGACCACGAGCGGCGTGCCGCCCCGACCGGCGATCGAATCCACCGTCTCGTTCAGCTGCGGCGGGAACGACCCGCCGTGCTCCTCGACCCAGCGGCGCACCGAGTCGGCCGCGCCCTTGCGCACCGACCGGCCCGGCAGGTCGACGCCGCTCATCCGGGTCTGCGCGGTGAACGGGACAAGCTCGGCGCCGGCGAGCTCCCGCTCGCGGAGGCCGTAGCGCTCCTTCGCGAGCACGACGATCGAGCGTCCTTCAGGGGTCTCGTCGGCGAGCGACGACAGCTGCGCGGCCTCGGCGAGGTCCTCCGCGCCGATCCCCTCGGCGACCAGGAACTCGTCGGCGGCGCGGTTCCCGAAGGTGATCGTGCCGGTCTTGTCGAGCAGCAGCGTGGCGCAGTCGCCGGCCGCCTCGACCGCCCGGCCGGACATGGCGAGGACGTTGCGGCGCACGAGCCGGTCCATCCCCGCGATGCCGATCGCGGAGAGCAGCCCACCGATCGTCGTGGGGATGAGGCAGACCAGGAGGGCGACGAGGATGACGATCGTCTGCTGGGCGTGGTTGAAGATCGCGAAGGGCTGCAGCGTCACCGTGGCGAGCAGGAAGATGATGGTGAGCCCGGCGAGCAGAATGTTCAGCGCGATCTCGTTCGGGGTCTTCTGGCGGGACGAGCCCTCGACGAGCGCGATCATCCGGTCGAGGAACGTCTCGCCCGGCCGGGCGGTGATGCGGACAATGATCTCGTCGGAGAGCACCCGGGTGCCGCCGGTGACGGCGGAGCGGTCGCCGCCCGACTCGCGGATCACCGGCGCCGACTCGCCGGTGATGGCGGACTCGTCGACGCTCGCGATGCCCTCGACGACCTCCCCGTCGCTCGGGATCAGCTCGCCCGCGCTGACCACACAGCGGTCGTTGACGTCGAGGACCGTGCTCGCGCACTCCTCGATGGTCCCGTCGGGGCGCTGGCGTCGGGCCACGGTCTCCGAGCGGGTGCGCCGCAGCGTGTCGGCCTGCGCCTTCCCGCGACCTTCGGCGACGGCCTCGGCGAAGTTCGCGAACAGCACCGTGAACCACAAGAACAGGGCGACGAGCCCGGCGAACACGTCCTCGTCGGCGCTGGCGGTGCGCAGGTCCCGGAGGAACAGGACGGTGACGAGGACGCTGCCGACGCCCACCACGAACATCACCGGGTTGCGCGACAGCGTCTTGGGGTTGAGCTTCCGGAAGCTGTCGCCGACGGCGCGACGCAGGATCTGCGGGTCGAACATGGAGCGGGACTGGCCAGGCATCGGGTGGGCGTCCTAGAGCTTGAGGATCTCGACGAGGGGGCCGAGCGCGAGCGCCGGCAGGAACGTGAGGGCGCCCACGATCACGAGCACGCCGATCACCAGCACGATGAACAGCGGCGTGTCGGTCGGGAAGGTCCCCGACGAGGCGGGGACGGTCTGCTTGCGCACCAGCGAGCCGGCGAGCGCCAACGTCGGGATGATCAGGAAGAAGCGGCCGACGAGCATCGCGAAGGCGAGGGCAGAGTTGAGGAACGACGTGTTGGCGTTCAGCCCCGCGAACGCCGAGCCGTTGTTGTTCGACGCCGACGTGAACGCGTACAGCAGCTCGCTGAAGCCGTGCGCGCCAGGATTGCTGATCGAGACGTGTTTCACCGAGGTGACGAACACCGCGACCGCGAGCCCGCCGAGGAGCACGAGCGGCATGGCGAGGATGTAGAGGGCGACGAGCTTGACCTCGGCGCTCTGGATCTTCTTGCCGAGGTACTCGGGTGTTCGCCCGACCATGAGCCCGGCGATGAACACCGCCAGGATCGCGAAGATGAGCAGGCCGTTGATGCCGACCCCGACGCCGCCGGGCGTGACCTCCCCGAGCTTCATGAGCCCGAGGAGGAGGAGCCCGCCGGCGGGCGTGAAGCTGTCGTGCATCGCGTTGACCGAGCCGTTCGACGTCGCGGTCGTCGAGGCGGCCCACAGCGCGGAGCCGCTGGGTCCGAACCGCGACTCCTTGCCTTCCATGTTCCCGCCGGGTTGGGATGCGGTGGCCACCTCGGTCGCGCCGGCGTTGGTGAGCCGCGGGTTGCCCGACGTCTCGAGGACCATCGTCCCGATCGAGGCGCCCAACCACACGACGAACATGATCGTGAACACCGCGTAGCCCTGCCGCTTGGAGCGCACCATGCGGCCGAAGGTGAACGCGACGGCGAACGGGATGATCAGGATGGCGTAGAGCTCGAGGAAGTCGCTGAGCTTCGTCGGGTTGGAGAACGGGTGCGCCGAGTTGGTGTTGAAGAAGTCGCCGCCGTTCGACCCGAGCTGCTTGATCGATTCCATGCTCGCGTTGGGCCCGCCGGGGAGCTGCTGGGTCGTGCCGGCGACGGTGTGGGCCGTCGTGAACCCGTGCGTGTTCTGGATCACGCCCTGGGTGAGCAGGATGATCGCGAACACGAACGACAGCGGCAGCAGGATCCGGATCGTGGTGCGGACGAGGTCGACCCAGAAGTTCCCGATCGTGCGCTGCCCCGCCCGGGACAGGCCGCGGAGCAGCGCGGCCATCACGGCGAGCCCGGCCGCGGCGGAGACGAACTGCTGGACGGTGAGCCCGACCATCTGGGTCAGGTGGCTCATGGTCGACTCGCCGCCGTAGGCCTGCCAGTTGGTGTTCGTGACGAAGCTCACCGCGGTGTTCATCGACAGGGCGGGGGCGACGTTCGCGACGCTCGTCGGGTTGAACGGCAGGTTCGACTGGACGCGCTGCAAGAGATAGAGGAGGAAGACGCCGACGACGCTGAAGGCGAGCAGCGACGCGGCGTAGACCGACCAGCGCTGCTCCCGCTTCGGGTCGACGCGACAGAACCGGAAGATGGCCTGCTCGATCGGCCAGCGCGACCCGGTCGCCGATCATGGGGCCGCCCTCGTCAGACCCGCGCGATGTACGCCCCGAGCGGTGGGGCGGTGACCAGGATGAGGACGATGAGCGCGACGAGCTGCGCCCACCCGGGGAGTGTCATCAGAAGCGCTCGGGGTAGAGCAGCGCCACGAACAGGTAGCCGGCCAGCAGGACGCCGACGATCAGCCCGGCGAGGTTGTCCGCGCTCATGGGGCGGGCTGGTCGCTCGCCGCGGTGCCCGTGCCTTCGTCGGCGGGCAGCGCCTCGCTGTCCGGCCCGATGATCCAGTCGCACGCCCGCACGTACGCGAAGCAGAGGGCGAAGAAGCCGAGGAGGGACAGCACGACGAACAGATCGGCCACGGCGCACCCCTCGGCTTGTCCGACTCGCCCCGCGGGCCACCAACGGAGCGCTGGACGTCTCCTACCGGTTCGCGACGCGGCTGGGAACGGCCTTAGCGGGCGCTTAACGCGGCACGCCGAAGTGTTAGCGGGTGCGCAACACCGCCCGGCGGGGGCGGTGCCGCGGCCGGCTGGCCTGCGGGTTGGGGCTCGTCCGTCGGACCGGCGAGCACCGGACCGACGGCGGATTGCCCGACCGTGGCGCCGGCGAGGCGCAGTAGGGTGCGCTCATCGCACGGGAGCCCGGTGGAGCGGGCTGAGAGGAGGGCTGGGCCGCCCTCGACCGTTGGAACCTGATCCGGGTCATGCCGGCGAAGGGAGGAGGGTGACGCTCGGTCGGCTGCACGTGGTGACCGACACGCGGCCGGGCCGCGACCCGCTGCGAACGGTGCGCGCCGCCCTCGATGCGGGCGCCCCGGTGGTCCAGGTCCGGGCGAAGGACCGGTCGGACGCCGAGTTGTACGAGCTCGCTGGTCGGGTCGCGGACCTCTGCGCCGACCATGACGCCCTCTGCATCGTGAACGACCGACCCGACGTCGCCGTCGCCGTCCACGCCGGCGGCGCCCACGTCGGCGACGCGGACCTGCCGGTCCCGGCGGCCCGGCGGGTGCTGGGGGCGGGTGGGGTGCTCGGGGCGACGGCCCGAGACGTCGGCGCCGCGGTCGAGCACGAAGCGGCCGGCGCGTCCTACCTCGGCGTCGGGCCGGCCTTCACCACCGCGACGAAGGGCGGGCTGCCGGCCCCCCTCGGACCCGAGGGGGTGGGCAGCGTCGCCGCCGCGGTGCGGATCCCGGTCGTCGCCGTCGCCGGGGTGACCACCGACCGGGTGGCCGCGCTGCTGGACGCGGGTGCGTACGGCGTGGCGGTGATCAGCGCGGTGTCCGACGCCGACGACCCGGCGCGGGCGACCGAGGCGCTGCTGCGCGCCATCGACGCGGTGGCGGCGCGGTGAGCCGCGCCACGGTCGTGGGCGGCGGCGTGATCGGCTTGGCGGTCGCGTGGCGGCTGGGCCAGCGCGACGTCGCCTGCACGGTCGTCGACCCGGAACCGGGCCGCGGCGCCAGCGATGTCGCCGCGGGGATGCTCGCCCCGGTCACCGAGGTGCACTACGGCGAGGTGCCGCTCCTCGGCCTGAACCTCGACTCGGCGCGCCGCTGGCCCGCGTTCGTCGAGGAGCTCGAGGCGGCGTCCGACGTGCCGGTCGGCTACCGGCGGGAGGGGACCCTCGTCGTCGCGGTGCACGACGACGACCGGCGCGCCCTCGACGCGCTCGTCCAGTTCCAGCAGCAGCTCGACCTGCCGGTCGAGCCCCAGGCGAGCGCGGCGTGCCGTGACCTCGAGCCGTCGCTCTCCCCCCGCGTCCGCGCCGGTGCCCTCGTGCCGGGCGACCGCCAGGTCGAGCCCCGGGCCCTCCTGACCGCGCTCCTCGCGGCGTGTCGCGCGTGCGGGCGTCGAGCTGCGGCGCGAGGCCGCGGTCTCGGTCGACACCGGCCCGAGCGTCGGCCTGCGCGGCGGCGGCCGCGTCGACGGTGATGCGGTCGTCGTGGCCGCCGGCTGCCGCTCGGCGCAGCTCGTCGACCTCCCGGTGCGCCCGGTGAAGGGCCAGATCCTGCGCCTGCGCGGCGACGTGGCGAGCCTGCTTACCCGCACCGTCCGCGGGCTCGCCGACGGCGTCTCCGTCTACCTGGTGCCGCGGGCCGACGGGCAGCTCGTCGTCGGTGCGACCGTCGAGGAGCGCGGCTTCGACGACACGGTCACCGCGGGCGCGGTGCACGAGCTGCTCACCGCCGCGACCCAGCTGGTGCCCGGCGTCGCGGAGCTCGAGCTCGCCGAGACCCGCGCCGGGCTGCGTCCCGGGACACCCGACAACGCGCCGATCCTCGGGCCCGTCCCCGACCGGGACGGGGTCGTGGCCGCCACCGGCCACTTCCGCAACGGGATCCTGCTGACCCCGGTCACCGCCGACGTCGTCGCCGACGTCGTCACCACGGGCGCCAGCGCGCTCGCCGCACCGTTCGGCCCGGAGCGCTTCCGGTGATCCTGACGGTGAACGGCGCGCCGGCCGAGGTCGACGCGGAGGCCACGGTGGCCACCCTGGTGGACCGGCTCGGCCGGGATCCCCGCGGCGTCGCCGTCGCGTTGAACGAGGACGTGGTGCCCCGGGGGGCGTGGTCGGCGACCCGGCTGCGCGCCGGCGACCGCGTCGAGGTGCTGCGCGCCGCGCAAGGAGGATGACCGATGGATGACCCGCTGCGGCTCGCCGGGACCGCGTTGTCGTCGCGGCTGATCCTGGGCACCGGCGGGGCGCCCAGCCTCCGCAGCCTCGAGCGGGCCATCGTCGCCTCGGGCGCCGAGGTCGTGACCGTGGCGCTGCGTCGCATCGACCCGGCGGCCCCCGGCTCGCTCGTCGACGTGCTGGAGCGCACCGGGGTGCGCACCCTGCCGAACACCGCCGGGTGCTTCACCGCGCGGGAGGCCGTGCTCACCGCCCGGCTGGCCCGCGACGCGTTCGCCACCGACTGGATCAAGCTCGAGGTGATCGCCGACGATCGGACGCTGCTGCCGGATCCGGTCGAACTGCTCGTCGCCGCGGAGCAGCTCGTCGACGACGGGTTCGTCGTGCTGCCCTACACGAACGACGACCCGGTCACGGCGCGGCGACTGGCCGAGCTCGGCTGCGCCGCGGTCATGCCGCTCGGCTCCCCGATCGGCAGCGGCATGGGTATCCGCAACCCCTACAACCTGGCCATCATCCGCGAACAGGTCACGGTGCCGGTCATCCTCGACGCCGGGGTCGGCACCGCGTCCGACGCGGCGCTGGCCATGGAGCTTGGCTGTGACGGCGTGCTCCTCGCGTCGGCCGTGACGCGGGCCCGCGACCCCGAGCAGATGGCGGACGCCATGCGCCGCGCCGTCGAAGCCGGCCGTCTGGCCCACCTGGCCGGCCGGATCCCGCGCCGCCTCTACGCCGAGGCGTCGACCACGTGGGAGGGACGACCCGAGCTGTGACGACGCTCGACCGCCTGCTCGTGCTGACCGACGCGTCCCAGACGTCGCGGCCGACCGCTCCGCCACGTCGTCGCCGCGGCGCTGCGCGGCGGCGCCTGCGGCGTGATCCTGCGCGAGAAGACCCTCCCACCGGACGAGCGCGCCGAGCTCGCCGCCGCGCTCCGCGCGGTGGTGCACGACGCCGGCGGGACGTTCCTCGTCGCCGGCGGGCTCGCCGATCGCGCCGCCGTGGCCGACGGTGTGCACCTCGCGGCCGCCGACCCGTTCCCGCCCGTCCCGCCGCGCCTGGTGGGACGCTCCTGCCACGACGGGGACGCGCTGCGCCGCGCCGCAGCGGAGGGCTGTTCGTACGCGACGGTGTCGCCGATCTTCGCGACGGCGTCGAAGCCGGGCTACGGACCCCCGCTCGGCGTCGACGCGCTCCGGGATCCGCCGCTGCCCGTGTTCGCGCTCGGGGGCATCGACCCGACCCGGGCCGGCCGCTGCGTCGCCGCCGGCGCGTTCGGCGTCGCGGTGATGGGCGCGGTGATGCGGGCCGACGACCCGGCCACCGTCGTGGCAGGGCTCCTCGACGCGCTGCGGGCCGGGGCGTCGCGGTGACACCGCCGGTGGCGTTGACCATCGCCGGATCCGATTCGGGCGGCGGCGCCGGCATCCAAGCCGACCTGAAGACCTTCGCCGCGCTCGGCGTGTTCGGCACGTCGGCGATCACCGCGCTGACCGCGCAGCACACCGCCGCGGTCTGCGCCGTGCAGCCCGTCGACGCCGACTTCGTCGTCGCGCAGGTCGACGCCGTGCTCGGCGACCTGCCGGTCGCCGCGGTGAAGACCGGCCTGCTCGCCACCGCGGCGACGGTGTGCGCCGTCGCCGAGCTCGCCGCGGCCGGCCGCCTCCCGAACCTCGTGGTCGACCCCGTGATGGTCTCATCGACCGGCGAGCGGCTCCTCGCCCCCGACGCCGAGCGCTGCTACCGCGACCAGCTGCTCCCCCACACCCGGGTGCTCACCCCGAACTGCCGAGAGGCCGAGGCGCTCCTCGGCGTCTCCATCCGCAGCGTCGAGGACCAGCGCGACGCGGCCCGTGCCCTCGCCGCGGCCGGTCCGGCCACCGTCGTGGTCACCGGCGGCGACGGCCGTCCCGGCGACGACGCCCGCGACGTCGTCGTCGGCGTCGACGGCCTCGACGAGCTCGTCGCCTCGCGCCTCGCCACCGAGAACACGCACGGGTCGGGGTGCAGCTTCGCCGCGGCCGTCGCCGCCGGCCTCGCCCGGGGGTGCCCGGTCGGCGCGGCGCTCGTCACCGCGAAGACGTTCGTGCACGAGGCGATCCGCGCCGCGGCCGCCTGGAATCTCGGGGCCGGCCACGGCCCACTGAACCACTTCCGCTGGGAGGAGACACCATGACCACCACGACCAACCCGACGCGCCGCAAGGTCTACGTCGAGGGGCCGAGCGACGTGCGGGTCCCGTTCGCCGAGGTGCCGCTCGGCGGCGGGGAGGACCCGGTGCGCCTCTACGACACGAGCGGGCCGGGCTCGGACCCGCGCGTCGGGCTGGCGCCGACGCGCGAGGCGTGGATCCTGGGCCGCGGCGACGTCGAGTCCTACGTCGGCCGACCCGTGGCGCCGCGCGACGACGGTCGGGCGAGCGTGCGTGGCGGCACGGCGACGGAGCGTTTCGCCGGCGTGCGCCGGGCGCCGCTGCGGGCCCGCCCCGGCCGGCGAGTCACCCAGCTGCACTACGCGCGGCAGGGCACGATCACCCCCGAGATGGCGTTCGTGGCCGTCCGCGAGGGGGTCGACGCCGAGACGGTCCGCGCCGAGGTGGCGGCGGGCCAGGCGATCATCCCCGCGAACGTGAACCACCCGGAATCGGAGCCGATGGCGATCGGCCGCGCCTTCCTCGTCAAGGTGAACGCCAACATCGGCAACTCGGCGGTCAGCTCCTCGATCGCCGAGGAGGTCGAGAAGATGACGTGGGCGACCCGCTGGGGGGCCGACACGGTCATGGACCTCTCGACGGGACGCGACATCCACACCACCCGGGAGTGGATCGTGCGGAACGCGCCGGTGCCGATCGGGACGGTGCCGATCTACCAGGCGCTCGAGAAGGTCGACGGCGACGCCGCCGAGCTGTCGTGGGACGTGTACCGCGACACCATCGTCGAGCAGTGCGAGCAGGGCGTCGATTACATGACGGTGCACGCCGGCGTGCGGCTGCGCTACGTGCCGCTGACCGCCCGGCGTCTCACCGGCATCGTGAGCCGGGGCGGCTCGATCCTGGCGGCCTGGTGCCTGGCGCACCACCAGGAGAACTTCCTCTACGAGCACTTCGACGAGCTCTGCGAGATCCTCTCGGCGTACGACGTCGCGTTCTCGCTCGGCGACGGCCTGCGGCCGGGCTGCATCGCCGACGCCAACGACGACGCCCAGTTCGCGGAGCTGCGGACCCTGGGCGAGCTGACCGAGCGGGCGTGGCGACACGACGTGCAGGTGATGATCGAAGGGCCGGGTCACGTCCCGATGCACAAGATCAAGGCCAACGTCGACCTCGAGACCGAGGTCTGTCACGGGGCGCCCTTCTACACGCTCGGGCCGCTGACGACCGACATCGCGCCGGCGTACGACCACATCACCTCCGCGATCGGCGCGGCGATGATCGCCATGCACGGCACGGCGATGCTCTGCTACGTGACCCCGAAGGAGCATCTCGGGCTGCCCGACCGCGACGACGTCAAGGACGGCGTGATCGCCTACAAGATCGCCGCGCACGCCGCCGACCTCGCGAAGGGACATCCCGGCGCGCAGGCGTGGGACGACGCCCTGTCGAAGGCCCGCTTCGAGTTCCGCTGGCAGGACCAGTTCGACCTGGCGCTGGACCCCGACACCGCCCGGGCGTTCCACGACGAGACGCTGCCCGCCGAGCCGGCGAAGACCGCCCACTTCTGCTCGATGTGCGGACCGAAGTTCTGCGCCATGCGCATCACCCAGGACGTCCGCGAGTACGCCGCGGAGCACGGCCTCGGCGACTGGGAGGCCATCGAGCTCGGGATGAAGGAGAAGGCCGATGAGTTCGTCGCCACCGGCGCCGAGGTCTACCGGCCGCCGTCCTGACGTGCCGGCTCGTGCGCGCCCGGGGCGGCGGGCGTGACGCCCGCACCGCGGACCGTGGACGTCGACCGAGCCGCGGGGGTGCGCCTCACCTGGGAGGACGGGTCGGTGACGGCCGTGGACCTCGCGACGCTGCGGCGACGCTGTCCGTGCGCGGCGTGCCGCACCCGCCGCGACCAGGGTCACGCGGTCGCGGCGCCGGGTGCCCTGCGCCTCGTCGACGCCGAGATCGTCGGCGGCTACGGCCTGGGGGTCACGTGGGGCGACGGCCACCGCACGGGCATCTACAGCTGGGAGCTGCTGCACGCCCTCTGAGGACGCCCGCGCCACGCGACGGAGCCCCGAACAAGTTCGCTCGGCCTTCCGGGTGGAAGGCCAGACTCACCCGCTCGGGACTCCACATCGACGGTAAGCCCGGGTCGGGGATTGGTCAAGGGGCGAGCGCGCCGGCTGCTGCGGCGTCGGCGCGCCACCGTGCGCTCTGGCGCTCGTCGTGGGCGAAGTGGCCCGTGACGCTGGCGTGGGCCAGCGTGACGACGCGGCGGTCGGCTCAGCGTGTGGCGGCACCCGGCACGACGACGGCGCGCACGGGCCGGTCCGGCGCCTGCGCCATGTCGCCGAGCAGGTCGGCGACCGCGTCGGGCTCGGCGGCGACGACGCGGGCGGGCAGGCGGGCGAGGCGGTCGTCGGCGGCGAGGAGGCGGAGCGCGTCGGCGTAGGCGGCGCCGTCGACGCCCCGTGCGCCGAGGACGCGCAGCTCCTTGAAGACGAGCCAGTCGGGGTTGAAGCGCTCGAGCACCGCCGTGCCTCGCGTGCCGGCCACGACGACCGTGCCGCCGGGGCGGGCGAGCGCGAGCGCCTGGGTGAACGCCTCGGGCGCCGCAGCGGTGACGTCGACGACGACGTCGGCGAGCTGGCCGGCGTCGCGGCGCAGGACCGCGACGGGGTCCTGCGTGGTGACGTCGACCGGGTGGGCACCCAACGCCTGGCCGAGCGCCAGGCGGTGCTCGTCGCGGGGACCGGCGCCGGTGAGCAGCACGAACGCGGCGTCGGCGTGGCGGGCGGCCACGACCGCGCTGAGCCCGCGGATCCCCGGGCCGAGGACCGCGACGACCGCGCCGGCCGTCAGGCCGGGCAGCGTCACGGTCCAGCGCAGCCCGGCACCGAGCGGGTTGAACAGGGTGGCGTCGACCGGGTCGAGCGACGCGGGGACGCGATGCACCCGCGCGTCGGCCGGGAGCACGGTGTGGGTGGCGTACCCGCCCCAGAGGCCCGGCGCGACGTCGACCGGGGTGCCGCCGTACATGTCACGCAGGCCGTGGTGCGAGCAGAGCATCGTGGCGCCGCGCCGGCAGTCGGCGCAGCGACCACACGCCTGGAACACCTCGACCGCGACGCGGTCACCGACCTCGAGCCCGCGGGCGGTGCGGGCCTCGTCGGTGAGGCGCTCGATCGTGCCGACGATCTCGTGCCCGGGGATGAAGGGCGCGCCCATCGGGAGCGCGCCGCTGAACTGCTCGTGGTCGGTGCCGCACAGCCCGCAGGCCTCGACGCGCAGCCACGCGGCGCCCGGCTCGAGCGCGGGCAGCGGGAGGGTGCGGGCCTCGAGGTGGCCCGGCTCGGTCAGGACCAGCGCGTCGGCGGTCGCGGCCACCGACCGCTACGAGCTCTGGGTGGGGAGGTGCTGCACGTCGGGCGGCGTCGCGTACCCCGCGAAGCACTCGCGGGACACCTCCCGATCGCTCAGCCCTTGGATCGGCAGGGGCGGGGTGTGGAGGTTGGGGGCGCGGGAGAGATCGAGCGTGCTCGTCAGGTCGGAGGTGACGGAGCGGCGCCAGGCGGACAGGTTCGGGACCTCGACGCCGAAGCGGGTCTCGAGGAACCGCAGCGGCGACGTGTGGTCGGCGACGTCGGAGTTGATGTGGCCCCCGCGGCTGAACGGGGACAGGACGAGCAGCGGGACACGGAACCCCAGACCGATCGGGCCGCTGATCCCCGCGGCGGCGGTCGGCAGCGTCGCGGTGGTCAGGTACTCGCCCGGCGTGCCCGGCGGCGCGGTCGGCGGCGCGACGTGGTCGAAGAAGCCGCCGTTCTCGTCCCACAGGACGAACATCACGGTCTGGGCCCAGACCTTCGGGTTGCGCATCAGCGCTTGGAGGATCTGCCCGGTGACGCGCGCGCCCGGTGTTCGACGCCGCCGGCGGATGCTCGTCGTGCAGCGGCGGGGCGTACACCCAGCTGACCGACGGGAGGGTGCCGGCCTCGATGTCGGCGACGAAGTCCGCCGGGTAGATGGGCGCGAACGCGTTCTGGTACAGGGCGGTGCTCGGGTCAGCGAACTGCCGGTAGGTGATGAGGATGTTGTTGGTGAGCGGCGTCGACGCCAGGGTGCCGCGCGCCTGGTACACCTTCCACGACACGCCCAGCGACTGGAGGCGCTCGGGCATCGTCGTCCACGAGTACCGCGCCGCGTTCGTCGCCACCGTCGACGGCGGCACCGCAGCGACGCTCGGTGCGTTGGTCACCACGGGGCCGCCCGCCACGCCGTCCGGGTCGAGCGTCGCGGCCATCCCGTAGTGGTGGTTCGGGTCGCTCGGCGCCAGCACCGAACAGTGATAGTTGTCGCAGAGCGTGAACGCGTCCGCGAGGGCGTAGTAGAGGGGCAGGTCCTGGCGGGTGTAGTAGCCCATCACCTGGGGTGCGGCCGCCGGGCCGTCGGCGCTGGTGTGCGCGATCACCCACCGGTCCATGGCCCCGTGGTTCCACGAGAAGTGCTGGGGCCCCCACTCGTGCGACGGGTTCACCGTGCACGCCGCGTTCATGGTCTGGGTGTCGAGATGCCACGGGAGCAGCTCGCCGCGCGGGGACGCCGCCGCGCGCCGCGGGTCGGTCTGCGCGAACACGCCCGGCTGTCCCTTCGGGCGGTCGTCGAAGCCCCGCCCCTTGCGGTACGCGCCGAAGTAGTGGTCGTAGGAGCGGTTCTCCTGCATGAGGATCACCACGTGCTGGATCTTGCGCAGCTCGTCGGACGTTGGCGGTCCGGCCGCACGGGGTGCGGTCACCGTCGAGGCGGGCAGCGTCGGCCACCCGCCACGCCACCCGAGGGCCGCGCCGGCGCCGAGTACGGCCGCGCCGCGGAGAAACTCGCGCCGGTCCACCTATCGTCCTCCCCCCGAGACGCTGACGCCACCCGGGTCGTGCCCGGGCGGTGCCGGGTCATCGTATGGCAGGCACGGCGTCGGCGACCGCGACGCGGCGCCGCCGCGGGCCGACGTCGGACTGTCTAATCTGCCGCGGGAGGAGGCGGGATGCGGATCGGGATCTTCGGCGGCGACACCGCGAGCGGGCCGATCGATGCCATCGTCGACCTGGCGCGACGCACGGCCGACGACGGCTTCGCGTCGTTCTGGCTGCCGCAGATCTTCGGCGTCGATGCGCTGAACGCGCTCGGGATCGTCGGGCGGGAGGTCGGACGCATCGAGCTCGGTACCGCGGTGGTCCCCACCTACCCGCGCCACCCGGTGGTGATGGCCCAGCAGGCGCTCACCACCCAAGCCGCCATCGGCGGGCGGCTGACGCTCGGCATCGGCCTGTCGCACCAGCTCGTGATCGAGGGCATGTACGGCTACTCGTTCGACAAACCGGTGCGGCACCTCCGCGAGTACCTCGAGGTGCTGGCGCCGCTGGTGCACGGCGACCCGGCGTCGTTCGCCGGCGAGACCCTCGCCGGGCACGCCACCCTGGACGTGCAGGGCGCCACGCCGGTGCCGATCCTCGTCGCCGCGCTCGGATCGAAGATGCTCACGCTCACCGGCCGCGTCGCCGACGGGACGGTCACCTGGATGACGGGGCCGGCGACGCTGGCGTCGCATGTGGTCCCGACGATCAGCGCGGCGGCGGCCGCGGCGGGTCGACCGGCCCCGCGCGTCGGTGTCGGCCTGCCGGTGTGCGTGACGAGCGACGTCGACGCGGCCCGGGCACGCGCCGCGCGGAACTTCCAGGTGTACGGGAACCTGCCGTCCTACCGGGCGATGCTCGACCGCGAAGGGGTCGAGGGGCCCAGCGACGTCGCGATGGTCGGCGACGAGGACGGCGTGCGAGCCCAGGTGGAGCACCTCGCGGCGATCGGCGCGACCGACTTCGTCGCCAACGTGTTCGGGTCCGGGGAGGAGCGCACCCGCACGTGGGCGCTGCTCCAGTCGTTGACGTGAGCCGCGCTCAGGGCAGGGTCGTCGGCACGGCGAGCTGGGGCAGGTTGGGGCCGCCGATGCACGTGCAGCAGTGGTTGGTGTCGTAGCGGCGCCACGCCTGCTCGGCGGAGCGGTACGCGGCCGAGTCGATGCGGGTCGATCGCATCACCCGCACCGCGGGGCGGACATCGACGGGGGCGAGCGCGTCGACCCGGGTCAGCAGCGGGTCGATCGTCGCGGCCTCATGGCCGCGGTAGTCGGTGAGCACCTTCGCGACCTGGCAGTAGCTGGTGGCCGACGCGGCCGACCCGCCGCCGGACCCCACGGTGAGCGCAACGCCGAGCACCGTCCCGGCGACGGCCACGACCGCCAGACCAGCGACCCAGCGGACCCGACGCGAGGTCCGGGTCCACCAGCGGCGCGGGGCGGGCCCGTCAGCCGGCCTCATGGGGTCATTGTGGCGCCAGTGGGATCGGCCCGCCGGGCGGCCGTGACGGGGCGTTCGCGGCGGGTTCACACAGCGTTGACGATCGAATGGTGGGGTACGCCCATGGTCGTGGCGATCACCTCACCCCGCCGGCGTCGGCTGCTGCGCTGGGTGCTCGCCCTCGGCCTGGCGGGCCTGCTCGGCTACGTGGCCGTGGCCCTCGTCGCCGGGTTCGCCGACGGGGCCGCCGCGATCGGCGACGCCGACCCAGGGTGGCTGGCCGTCGCGGTCGCGGTCGAGGTCGTCGCGTACCTCCTCCTCACCGCCCAGCTGCGCCGCCTCATCGGCCCCGACGTCCGGCTCGGGCGGCGCAGCGCGATGCGGCTCGCGATGATCCTCTGCGGGTTCGGGTGCATCACCCCCGCGTCGCCCGCCGAGGGGATGGTCATCACCGGCACCGAGATGCACCGCCGCGGCATGCCGGTCCGTCGCGTCACGGTCACGCTCGGGATGGCCGAGTTCATCAGCGCCCTGGCGATCGTCAGCGTCGCCGCGGTGAACGTGCTCATCGCCGCGTCACAGTCGCACCTCCCGAGCGGCGACGCCCTCCCCCTCATCGTCGCCGCGCTGCTCCTCCTGATCGGCACCGCCGCGATCGACTACTTCGGGCAGCGGCCGGCCACCGCGGAGCGGCTCTCGGTGATCCTCGGTGCGCTGTGCTGCTGGCGGCCGCGCCGATCGGTCGAGGAACGCCGCGCCGCCGGCGCCGCCTGGCACGCGGAGGCGACCGTGGTGCTGGGCTCGCGCCGCAACCGGGCGCTGCTGCTCGGCCTGTCGGCGGCGGCCTGGCTCGCCGACGTCGTGTGCCTCTACGTCGCGCTCGCCGCGCTCGGCATCGCGCTGCCGTTCGACGTCGTGCTGCTCGCCTACACCATCGGGGTCCTCGCCACGCTCGTCCCCCTGCTCCCCGCCGGGCTGGGACTCGTCGAGACGGCGGTCCCGCTCGTCCTGCACAACTTCGGCGCCCCGCTCGCCGCCGCCGTCGCGGGCGTGCTCGCCTACCGGGTCGTCAGCACGCTCCTGCCCGCCGCGGTCGGCATGGCCTGCATCCCCGGGCTGGCCGCACGCCGGCGCGCCCCGACGCCCGCCGCGGCCCTCCAGACCGTCGCCTGAGCGTCCGCGCCGCTCAGGCGCGCATGCGGCTGTCGGTGTCGCACATCGCCGTCTCGCCGACGCCGACGACGTGCTGGACCACCGCGGTGCGGGCCCCCACCTTCCAGAGGGCACGGCCCCGGACGAGGCGACCGAGGACCTCGGTCTCGCGCGGGTTGAGCCCGAGCAGGGCACGAGCGTCCGCGAGCTGGTCGCTCGCCTGTCGGAACAGGACGCGGGTCTGGGTGTCGGCGAGGAGGCCCATCGACACCTTCGCGGTCGCGGTGCCGTCGTCGGCTTGGGCTCGCAGGTCCGAGAGGCGGTGCACGACCGCCAGGTTCGCGACGCCGTAGTCGCGGCACAGCTTCCAGCAGGCCTGCAGGTAGCGGGTGGTGCGCTCGGAGCCGAGCAGCCGCCACGCCTCGTCGAGCACCTGGACGCGCGGGACGCCGTCGCGTCGGGCGAGCGTGGTCTGGAGCCACGCCGTGGCCGCGAGGAGGACGAGGCGCAGCGCCTCGTCGTCGTGGTGCACGACCGACAAGTCGAGGACGAAGCCGCGTGCCAGGTCGGCGGTGCCGACCGTCGTGTGCCCGTCGAACATGCCGCGCAGCGACCGCTCGAGGAGCTTCTCGAGGGCGTAGACGAGTGGGTCGAGCGCCCGGGCGAGCGTGTCGCCGTCGACGCGAGCCCGCTCGAGCATGTGCGCGGTGGGGTGCGAGAGGAGCTGGCCGACGTCGAGGAGCGTCGGCGTGTCGTCGGCGGCGTCGAGGGACTGGACGGCCCATCCGAGGACGGCGTCCTCGACCGGGCTGAGCTCGCGTCGCAGCACCTGGCCGAGGAGCGCGGCGACGAGGTCGGTGCGGCGGCGCAGCCGCTCGTCGCGGTCGTCGTGGCCGGCGAGGGTGCCGGCGTCGAGCGGGTTGAGGCGCGTCGCACCGCCGGGGTAGAGGCGCACGACGGGCAGGTCGAGGCGCTCGGCGAGCGCGGTGTACTCGCCCTTCGGGTCGGCCACGGCGAGCCAGCGGCCCGGCGGCCGCGCACCAGCGACGCGACGACCCGGTGCGGCGGGCGGCGCGTACACCGACCGCAAGCGTGCCAGGTAGGTCTTCACGAACGTGGACTTGCCGGTGCCGGGCTCGCCGGCGACGAGCAGGTTGGGGTTCGTGACCAGCCCGGCTCGGTAGGCCTCGAACGCGTCGAACGCGAACCCGCCGCCCCCGGTCAGCAGATTGGTGCCGAGGTACACGCCGCGGGCGCCGAGCCCCCGCTCCGCTTGGAAGGGGTAGAGGCTGCAGAGATGCGCGGTGGTGGAACGGTGCAGCGGCACGCTCATCCGTCTCACCGGCGGCCGCGCCCGCTCGGCAGGCGCCCGACCGGCAGCGCGGCGGCGACGGCGAGGTCGTGCTGGCCGTCGAGGGCCCGCAGCTCGACGCCACACTGCGCGGCGACCTGCTCCCAGTCGGCGGCCTGCTCGTCGAGCGCGCGCCGGTCGAACGCGGTGACGGTCAGAAACCCGGCGTATCGCAGCTCGGCGTAGCCGGCGACGAGCTCGGCCTCGCGGGCAAGGACTTCGGATTCGGCTCGACGGTGCTGGGCGCGGACCCGAAACCCGCGCTTGACGCGCTCGTCCTCGTCCGAGGTGAGCCGGGTGACCTCGCGGTCGATGGCGCGACGCGACCGTGAGGGCGGGACGGGCTCGTGGACGACGGTGACGGTGCGGATCCCGCCGGGGTGCAGCAGCAGCGTGGCGAGCCAGTCGGCGGGCACCTCGAGGCGTGGCCAGTCCGCGATCCAGAAGCTGCGGTGCAGCGCCTGGTCGATCCTGACGTGGCGCCAGGCCACATCGACGGCGAGCGGCGCCAGGTTGTGGGGCGCGACGACCGCGGCGTGCTCCGCGAGTCGCTGGCGGCGCGTCGCGAGCCGCGCCGCGGCCGACGGATCCGCGCGCAGCCGGACGGCGAGCGCCAGCTCCGCGGGGCTGAGCGGCGGGTCGACGGTGAGGCCAGCACGCTCGAGCCGGGCGATGAACCGCTCGACCTCCTCGAGGAGCGTCTCCACCGCCGGATCCGGCCCGTTGCCCGGCCGGGCGCTTCGCCGGTCGACGGTGAGGGTGACGAGCGTCTCGTGCGCGATGGTCAGCGGGCCGGCCCGCCCGACGAGATCCGCGTAGTCACGCCAGTGCGCGCCCGGGACGCCGCCGCCGTGCTGGTCGCGCACGAAGCGCAGGTGCTCCTCGAGCGACGCCGGCGCCGCCCACTCGGACCACGTGACCCGCGTGACCGCGCCCCGCTCGCGGCAGAAGCCGGCGAGCGCGGCACCCCAGCTGTCGAGGACACGCGCCTGGTCGTCGTGCTCGAGGAGCGCGAAGGCATTCCCTTGGACCCGCACCGTCGCGCTGACGAGCTGCGCCTTCGGGTCGACGACGAGCCCGACCCCGGCGGCCCGGGGGGCCCGCGGGCGACCGACGGGCAGCTCATGGACCTCGAGCCCGGCGAGGAACGGCGGGAGGTCCGGCGCGGCGTCGCCGCCGAGCAACGGGACCTGCGCCGCCCACTGGTGACGCTGCGACCACCGCAGGCTCGCCCACCCGGCGAGTGGCGCGACCCATTCGTGCGCGGCGCGCCCGTCGTAGCGCGCGAACGCCGCGGTCGCGGCCACGACGAGCGGCGCGGCCGCGAGCACCGCCGACCCGCTCGCCTTCAGGGTCAGCCCCGCGGCGAGGATGCCGGCGCCGAGCAGCACGCACGGGACCGCCCCGAGGCCGAGCAGCCACCCGGACCGGTCGAGCGGGCCGAACCGGTAGCGGCGCGGCACGTCGACGGTCGTCAGGACGACTCCGGCGGGTTCGCCACCGACGACCCGGTCGGGGCGCGCGGCAAGCCGCGTGCGAACGCGCGCCGGCCCGTCGCGTCGGCCGGCGTCCGGTCGGGCGTCGCGCCACGGCGTGGGCCGGTCGGATCCGGCGTCGCGGTGATCGGTGTCGCGGCGCGTCCCGCGGTGGCGGGACCGGCCGCCTGGGCGACACCCGCGAGGCGGGTGACGGTCAGCGCCGAGAGGAGCGCCGTCTGGGTGGCGCGCGCCGGGGCGTGGGAGATCCCGCGGGCGACGGTGGCGGCCTCGACCGCGGGGAAGAGCCGCAGGATCAGGAACGGGGCGAACGCCGCGAGAAGGAACATGATCGTCCCCGTCAGCAGCGTGCCGAGCTGCGCCTCGGCGCCCGGCAGCGGCGCGCCGCTCGACGGCGTCGCGGCGAGCGCGGACGCGGCGACCGCGAGCGTGATCGCGATCACGACCTTGGACAGGACGAGCGCGACGACGAGCTCGGCCAGACGGTGCAGGACCCGCCGGGCGCTCGGCCAGACGAACGCCGCGTACGCCAGCGGGCTGAGCGCGAGCAGCACGTAGAGGAGGGAGGCGCGCACGAGCAGCTCGACCCACAACAGGAACGCGCCGAGGACCGCGACCAGCCCGAGCAGGAAGACGACGAAGCTGGGTTGGCCGCTGAACGCCTGCGCCTGCGCGATGGTGTGCAGCACGGTCGTGGCGTGGGCGCCGGCGTCGGTGCCGCGCAGGATCTGCTGGGAGAGCTCGTCGGCCGCGCCGAGCAGGACCTGGACGACACCGATCGTGGCGACGATGCCGAAGATGGCGAGGGGGATGTCGCGGGCGAGCCGGCCGAGGATGGCCGGTCCTTCGCCGATGAGCAGCCCGTGCACGACGCTCAGCAGGACGCACAGCAGCAGCAGCGTCAACGCGAGCCCGGCGACGACACCGTACGGGGAGTGCGCGCCGCTGCCGATCGGTCCGCCCGCGAACCAGGAGCTGGCGAGGTTCGGCGTGGAGGCGCGGTCGAAGAAGGTGAGCACGGCGTTGACGAACCAGGCCAGCGAGTCGACGACCCAGCCGACGAGCCCGCGGACGATCTGGTCCCACGCCGCGGTCGTCGCCTGACCCCCGGTCTGGTCCCAGATCCAGCCGAGGCCGCTGAGGATCCCGTCGAGGAGCCCCACGGCTCAGAACGGGTCCGAGCCGGGGTACCGGGTGAACCCAGCGAGCGCGGTCCGCAGCTGCTCGGGTGTGGACGGCGTCTCAGACGGGTGGGCAAGCGGGGTCGGGCCCGGCGTCTGGGTCTCGGACCAGATGCGCCAGTCCCCGCGTTCCCACACGAGCTCGTACGCGTCGGTCGTCCACTCGGCGAGCGGCGCCGTGAGGCCGCTGATCGAGAGGATGCCGACGCGCCAGACGGTGACGAGGGCCCGACTCGACGTGTAGGCGTCGAGTGCGTGTGGCGAGCACCCCGACGTCCCACGTGAGGGGCCCCTGCCCGCGTGCGGCGATGCCGTCGAGCTCATCGAGCTGCTGGGTCTGTTCGGCGACGTACGCGCCCGCCGCGGCCTGGGACGCCATGGCGCGCAGCGCGGCGACCCGGCCGTCGGGTGCCATCTCGTAGAGCCGCTGGCCTTGGCGGATGTCGGTCGTCGCGGCCGCGATCACGCCGGCCCGGGTGTGCGCGAACCCGGCCGGGACCGCCGCGTCGGTGGTCGGGCCGGGACCCGAGCCCGGCGTCGGGGTGGTGTGCGCCGACGGGCGTGCGGGGGTGAGCAGCCCGCGGGCACCGGCGCCGACCAGTGCGGCCGCGAGCATCGAGGCGACGACCGTGCGGGCCCGCAGCTGGAGCGTCGCCGGGTCAGCCCCGCGACGCATTGAAGATCAGGTTGATGACGCTCGGCGCGAGACCGGTGATCGCGGCGCCGATGGCGCCACCAAACACGAGGTGCTTGCCGCGAGACGCGCCGAGGTAGTTGCCGACCTGCTGGGACATCCCGAACATGGCCGCGCCGATCAGCATGGCGGCCAAGCTGCCCCACAGACCGACTTGGGCGGTCCAGTCGATGAGTCGCTGCACGAAGCCGGCGCCGGGCAAGCCGTTCGCCGAGGGACTGGCGTTGACGCTGTCGGCGACGACGCGGGCGATGACAGACCAGTGCATGGTCCTCCTCTGGGTGCGGTGGGCGGCCGGCACGCGCGGTGTGCGACGCGTCGCGACTGGGGCTGGGTCAGGGATGGAGGGGCGTGACGGCGGGCGGCGGGCGCGGCCCGCTCACGCTCGCGGCGCGCCCTCGCGCGACGTCGGCGCGAAGCGTCTCGCTGGCGGGGCAGGCCTCGAGGCCTCGGGTCGCCGCCCAGACGGCGCGGCGAGGGTCGTGCGCGGCGAGAGCGAGCTCGCTCAGGCGGTGCGCGGCGTCGACGACGACCTGCTCGCATCGGGTCATGTGGCCTTCGCGCTCCGCCCACCCGTAGCCGGCCAGGTCGAAGGGTCGGCCGCCCACACGGGTCGAGGGCCTCGGCGAGCGTCGGCCGCGGCGGCTGCGGGCGGGGCGGTCGTGGCCCAGTCGAGGGTGTCCTCGAGCGCGGCGACGTCGGTGCCGACGCCGGGCCCGAGTCGCCCGACGTGGCGGCGGAATCGGCGCAGATGCGGTTCACCGGTGGCGTCGACGCCGAGCGCCTTGCGGGCCACGGAGACCCGGTTCGACCACGTCGCGGCCGTCGGGGCACGGTCCGGCCACAGGGCGGCGCGGATCTGGTCGTCGCCGACGCCGTCGGGGTGACAGGCGAGGTACGCGACGAGCTCGAGGCACTTGCCCCGGCGCGGGCCGGGAGCGCCGTGCACCTCGACTGGACCGAGCACGCGCACCTCGACGCGGCCGGCCCGGTCGGTCGGGTCGACTCGACCGTCGTGGACCGGCGCGGGCACCGACTCGGGCACCGAACCGGCCGGCGGCGCGGCCGGAGCCGGCGGGTGGGCGGCGACGGTGACGCCGCCCAGGCACGAGACCTCGACGCGACCGTCGCGGCAGGTGAGGCGCAGGTCCGCGGCGCGGACGTCCCCGACGACGAGCAGCGTGACGTCCGGGGCGCCGATCGTGGCGTCGACGAGACGGGCGACGGTGTCGGCTGACGCGCCGGACGGGATAGCGACGACGAGCGGCGCGACCGGTTCCGGGCGCGGGTGCCGTGCCGTGCGGCGACCGGGTCGGCGGCGCGGCCGGCGGGCGGCGCGCCGCCACAGCACCGCGAGCAGCTCGTCGATGGCGACGGGCGTCAGCCGCGATCGTCGAGCGGGCCGCGCAGTGATGCGGTGTCGAGGGCGCCGACCGCGGCCGCGCGCGGCGAGACGGTCGCGGAGGCGCTCGACCAGCTGGGCGGCCTCGTCGGGCACACCGACGACGGCGATCCGGCGGAACGCGCCGAGGTGGAGCCAGAGGGCGCCGGTCGCAGTGCGCCCGAGCTCGACGAGCGTCGGGAGCGAGCGCGCGGCCCGCGGCTCGCGGCAGGGCCGTGGGCGGCGCCTCCCACACCCAGCCGGAGGGGCTGGCCTGCCACGGGAGCGGGGCCGGGCCGGGCGGACCGTCCCAGAACACCTCGAGCACCTCGCCGAGGTGGGCGGCGAGCGGGGTGGGTCCGCCGGGCGGCTGCGCGGCCGCGAGGCTGGCGACCCAGGCGGCGGGGTCCCGCGTTGACGCGCTCGGGTCGATCGGGGTGGTGGCGTCGCGACGGCGGTGGGCGACCGCGACGACCGCGACCCCGACGACGAGGAGGGTGCGCAGGAGCGCCTTCGGGTCGGCGGGGGTCGCGGTGACGGGCCGGACCACGAAGGCGTCGAGGGCCAAGCCGACGTCGACGGCGATCCCGGCCGCGACCGCGGCTCGACCGGCCGGGGTGCGGGGCCAGGCGAGGGCGCGCGTGCCGGCAGCGTCCGCGGGTGGCGGGAGCGGGTCGATGTGCCACGCGCCTGGTTGACCACCAGGAGGCCGCGTGGTGACGCGCGCGCTCACCCGACGCTGGGCCGCACGAGCGCGCCGCCGTCGACGACGAGGGTGTGCCCGGTGATCCAGGAGCCGGCGTCGCTGGCGAGGAAGAGGGCGGCGTCGGCGATGTCGTCGGGCAGGCCGAGGCGCTGGAGGGGCGCGTGCGCCGCGGCGGCGGCCTCGGCGGGCTCCCAGAGGGCACGCGCGAAGTCGGTCTTGACCAGGCCGGGCGCGAGGGCGTTCACGCGGACGCCGGGCGCGAGCTCGACGGCGAGCGTCTTGGTGAGATGGATCAGGGCCGCTTTCGTGACGTTGTAGATGCCGAGGCCGCGTTCGCCGCGCAGCCCACCGACGGAGGCGACGTTCAAGACGACCCCGCCGTGGTCCTGCATCCAGGCGCGCCACGCCGCCTGGGTCCACACGAGCGGGCCGCGCAGGTTGACCTGAAACGTCTTGTCGTAGCGGGCGAGATCGATGTCGATGGTCGGCCCGAAGTACGGGTTGGTCGCGGCGTTGTTGACGAGGATGTCGAGACGACCGTGCCGCTGCATCGTCGCGTCGACGCAGGCCGCGGCCTGCTCGGGGTCGCCGGCGTTGGCGGCGAACGTCGTCGCGTGCGGCCCCATCGCCGGCGGCAGCTTCCTCGAGCGCCTCGGGCTTGCGGGAGGACAGGACGACGTCGGCGCCGGCGTCGGCGAACGCGGCGGCGATGGCCCGGCCGATGCCCTTCGAGGCGCCGGTCACCAGCGCGGCCCGTCCGTCGAGGCGCAGGTCAGTCATGACGCTGATCCTTTCGGTGGGAGGCCGGCCGGTCGCCCGGCGCCGGTCAGGACGGCGTCGAGGACCTCGAAGGGGTGTCGGGCGTCGACGCCGGCGGCGGCGAGGTGGAGCGCGCAGCCCGGGTTGGCGCTCACGACGATCGGCGCGCCGGTGCGGGCGATCGCGGCGAGCTTGCGGGCGCGGATGTCCGCCGCGAGGTCGGGGTGCAGCGCGGCGTACGCGCCACCGGCGCCGCAGCACAGGCCGTCGTCGTCGAGCTCGCGGAGCTCGGCGACCGGTGAGAGCAGGACCCGGACGGCGTCGTGGGCGTGTTGGACGTGGCGGAGGTGGCACGGGTCGTGCACGGCGATCGGCGATGGGTACGTGGGCGCGTCGTCGAGGGGGAGCCGGTCGCGGTCGGGCGGCGAGCCACTCGTGGACGTCGAACACCCGCGCGCTGAACCGAGCGGCGTCGTCGGTGCCGAGCAGGTGGCCGTAGTCCTTCAGCGCGGCGCCGCAGCCGGCCGAGTCGACGAGCACGGGTGCGTCCCCGGGGAAGGCGGCCATGACCCGGCGGGCGAGGGCGCGCGCCGGGTCGACGAGCCCGGCGTGGTGGTGCAGCGCGCCGCAGCAGGGCGGCGTCGCGCGGGTCGGGCAGCGCGACGCCGACCCCGGCGGCACCGAGGACGCGGATCACGGCGGCGTGGACGGGCCGCTGCCAGGCGTCCATGACGCAGCCGGTGAAGAGCCAGACGTCGTCGCCGGTGGGGCGCAGCGCGGCGCGCGCGCAGCGGGAGTCGCGGCAGCGGGACCTTCGTCGGGACGAGGTGCAGCCGCTGCGCCGGCGGCGAGCGCCCGCGAGCCGGCGACGAGGAGTCGATGGTGGGTCAGCGCGCGGTAGCCGAGCCGCTGCCACCGGGGGACGTAGCGGGTCTCGGCGGCGAGCGTCTCGCGGGCGCCGGCCATGAGGTGGCCGAACGCGACGGACGAGGGGCACACGGCCTCGCAGGCGCGGCACTGCACGCACTCGTCCATGTAGCGGGTGAACTCGGCGTCGAGGCCGGCGGTGCCGGCCTGCACGGCTCGCATCGCGGCGATGCGTCCCCGGGGCGAGGCGCTCTCGTCGCCGGTGACGCGATAGGTCGGGCAGTGGGGCAGGCAGAGCCCGCAGGACACGCAGGTGACCAGCTCCTCGTCGTCGACCTGCAGGCGCCACCGTGTCTCCCTGTCGGCTCACCGCGTCCGTCGCGGCCCGACCGCCACCCTACGGGCGGTCGGCCGATCCCGCCGCGTGGCCGCGAGCCGGGACCGGCGGGGAGCGCGAGCGCGAGGATGCGCCGGCATGACCGACGGCGGCGATCGACGACCGGGTGGAGCGTCTGGCCGTGCTCGTGGCCCGGGCCCGGGTCGGCGCCGGCGCGGCGATGCTCGCCGCGGCGGGGCCGCTCGCTCGCCTGGCGGTCGGCGGCACGCAGCCGGCTGGTCGGGCGGCGCTGCGGCTCGCCGGCGGCCGCGACCTCGCGCTCGGCCTCGGTGCGCTCACCAGCGTGCGGGAGTCGGCGCACGGCGCCGAGTGGGTGAGCATGGGAGCGCTGGTCGACGGGATCGACGCCGTCGTGCTCCTCGTGACGCCGCGGCTGCCGCTGCGGTCGCGGCTGTTCGGCCTCGTCGCCGGCGCCACGGCGGTGGCGGGGTGGCTGACCGCGCAGCGCCTCGCCGACGCGGAGGGCCCGACCGGGCCCTGACCGACCGGGCAGTGACCCGGTCGCCGGCGGCCGGCTCGGGCGGCTTGAGCGACGGACGCGGCCACGGTGCGCGCCTGGGCGCAGAACGCGATCCTCGCCCTCGGGGTGGCGCCGGGGCAGGCCTGGCGGTGCGTCAGCCGCGGCGGGGATCCGATGCCCGGCGCGCACCCGCCGGTCAGCGCTCGGCGTCGCGCGCTCGAGGATCCGCTCGGGGTGACGCCCGTCGACGTAGCCGACGAACGGCGGGTAGATGCTGTAGCCGAGCAGCTCGCGGAGCCGCTTCGGGACGGTGCGTGCGACGGCGGGCGTGACCACCAGCAGGTGCGTCTCTTGGGGTCGGAGCCAGCCGGCGCAGTACTCGATCGCGACGCCGAGGCGTGACCGGTCGGTGCGGTTCGCGCCGCCGCCGTGCCAGAGCGACCCGACGTAGAGCATCGCCGACCCGGCCGGCATCTCGGCCAGCACCGGCGTCGCGTCGGGCGCGGGCCGGTCGAGCTGGCGGTGGCTGCCCGGGAAGAGACGGGTGGCGCCGTTCGCCGCGGTGAAGTCGTCGAAGGCCCACATCACGTTCATGACGAGCTGCGGATGGGGTCGCGGAACCGGGTAGATGTCCTCGTCGCGGTGCAGCACCTGCTCGTCCTGGCCGGGACCGATCTCGATGCCGGTCGGGCCGCTGAGCTGGCAGTGCGGCCCGAGGACGGCCTCGACCGCGCCGAGCGCGAGCGGGTGGATCGCGAGGTCGTCGAGCACTCGGGTCTTGGCGAACAGCGCGTAGAGCCGGCGGGTCTGGTAGCCCTCGAACGGGTTGCGGCCGTAGGGCACGCCGTCGAGGAGGCGACGCAGCTCGGCCCCGATGCGCAGCGCCGCGTCGCGTGGCACCAGCCCCTCGACGATGGCGTACCCGTCGTCGTCGAGGCGTCGCCGGACGTCGTCGACGGTCGGGGTGTCGACGTGGTCGAGGGTGCGCGGCACTCAGGGAACGCTACCGGTCGGGCGCAGGTGTCGCAGCGGTGCGCCGTCGGTCCAGGCCGTCGGGTCGCCGGGCTGCCAGCGGCGCCCGGCGCCCTCGACGCGCACGCGGGTCTGGGCTCGGGTCAGCGCGACCCGCTCCGGTGTGGCGCCGGTGCGGGCCGCCTCGTCGAGCACCGCGGCCGTCGTGTCCTCGATCGACGCGGCGCGGGTCATGGCACGCGCCGCGTCGTAGCCGGTGAACTCCTCGGCGATGTTGATGATCCCGCCGGCGCCCGCGAGGAAGTCTGGGACGTAGAGGATCCCGCGGGCGGCGAGCAGGTCGTCGACGCCGGGGCCGCCCAGCTGGTTGTTGGCCGCGCCGCACACGGCCCGGCAGGCCAGGCGAGCGACGCTCACCGCGTCGAGCACGTCGCCGAGCGCGCAGGGGGCGAGCACGTCGCAGTCGACCGCGAGGACCTCGTCGGGAGGCACGACGCGGCCGTCGCAGGTCGCGGCCACGGCGTCGGCGCGCGCGTCGAGCCGGTCGGCGACGGTGACGGTCATCCCCGCGGCGTGCGCGAGGCGGGCCAGGTGGGCGCCGACCTTGCCGGCACCCTGGATCGCGACGTGTCGGTCGGTGAGGGTGGCGTCGGCGCCGTCCAGCGCGCGCACGACGGCGCGCAGCGCGGCGAGGACGCCGGCCGCCGTGACCGGTGACGGGTCACCCGAGCCGCCGGCGGCCTCGCGGACGCCGGTGACCCAGGGGGTGACCGCGGCGAGCTGGTCCATGTCGGCGGTGCTCGCCCCGACGTCCTCGGCCGCCAGGTAGCGGCCGCCGAGCTCGTCGATCGCCCGGCCGAGCGCGGTGAGCATCGCCGGCGGGTGCGCGGCGTCGGGATCGTCGAGGAGCACCACCGCCTTGCCGCCGCCCTGGTGCAGCCCGGCCAGCGACGCCTTCCACGTCATCGCCTCGGACAGCGCGAGCGCGTCGCGGACCGCGTCGTCCTCGGTGTCGTAGCGCCAGAACCGGATCCCGCCGAGCGAGGGGCCGAGCGCGGTGGAGTGGATCGCGAGGACGGCGCGCAGCCCGGCGGCCCGGTCGGCGACGAGCACCACCTGCTCGTGACCGTGCTCGAGCATCGCGCCGGTCACGTCCACCGACGTCGACGCTACGCGCCGACGGACCTCAGTGGGACAGCGTGAGGGTGAGCACCGTGGTCACCGGCGCGCTCGTCGAGCCTTGCCCCCCGACGAGGTAGCCGACGCCACCGACGACGACGGCGGCCGCGTCGGAGAGCGGTGCGGGCAGCGCGCCCGCGGACGTGACGGTCACCGTCGGCAGCTGGACGCGCAGCACCTGCGGGCTGATCACGTTGTTCACGAACCCGCCGAAGAGGTACACCGAGTTGCCGAGCAGGACGGCGGTGGCGTGCGACAGCGGCGCGGGAAGCTGGCCGACCACCTGGGTGGTGCCGGTCGCCGGGTCGTAGCGCTGGATGTCGGTGGTGTCGGTCCCCTGCGCGGTGGTCACGCCCCCGAAGAGGTAGATGGCGCCGTTCGCGACCGCGATCGCCGGGTAGCGCACCGGCGCGGCGAGGGACCCGGCAGCCCGCCAGGTCGCGCCGTCGCTGCTCGCCTCGACCGTCGTGTAGAGGGTGGTGGCCTCCTGCCCGCCGCCGAGCGCGTACACCGTCCCGTTGACGAGCGCCGCGACGTGGTCGGCGCGCGGCTGCGCGAGGTTGCCGACGATCTGGGTCGCGCCGCCGGTCGCGGCGAGCGCCTGGACGGTGGTCCGCTGCGGCGGCGTCCCGTCGCCACCGCCGATCACCAGGAAGCGGCCACCGAGGTACACACCCGCGGAGTCGTGCACCGGGTCGGTGAGCGTGCCGAACGCGCGCACCGCGCCACTCGACGGGTCGAGCGAGGTCACCATCGCCGTCGAGGTCTTCGTGGCGTCGAGCCCGCCCAACGCCACGAGCTGGTGCCCGTCGGTCAGCAGCACCTCCCGCGACACCGGCGCCGGGAGCTGGAACGATGCTGGGGCGACGTGCAGCGTGCCGCCCGACGCGCTGGTCGTCGGGGTCGTCGACGGCACGGTCGTCGACGGCTGGGACGTCGCCAAGGACCCACCACTGCCGCACGCGGCCGCGACGAGAACGACCAGTCCCGCGACGACGAAGGACCCGAGGTGACGACGCGGCACCGGCGGTACGCTAGGCGCCGGCCGGACGCGACTCGCCATCCAAGGCCCGCGAGCGACCGGAGGAAACCCGATCAGCCCCGACGCCGCGCTCGTGTTCTCCGGCGGCGACCCCCCGCCGACGACGCTGCGCACCCACCTGCCGTCCGACGCGTTCGTCATCGCCGCCGATTCGGGTCTCACGCACGCGCGGGCCCTCGACCGGACCGTCGACCTCGTCGTCGGCGACCTCGACTCGGTCGACATCGACGAGCTCGCCGAGGCGCGGCGCACCGGCGCCGTCGTGGAGGCGCATCCGCGGGAAAAGGACCAGACCGACCTCGAGCTGGCGCTCGACGCCGCGCTGGCCCGGGGGCACCGCGCCGTGACCGTCGTCGGCGGCCACGGCGGGCGCGTCGACCACTTCGCCGCCAACCTCACCCTGCTCGCGTCGCCGCGGTATCGGGTGGCGCGCCTCGACGCGTGGATGGGCGAGGCCCACGTCGTGGTGGTCCGCGACGACGTCGAGCTGTCGGGCGCGCCGGGTGCGCTGCTCACGCTCGTGCCGATGGGCGGCCCGGCGTGCGGGATCCGCACCGAGGGGCTGCGCTACGCCCTCGACGACGAGGACCTCGCGCCGGGCACGACCCGCGCGGTGAGCAACGAGTTCGCCGCGCCCCGCGCGGGTGCGGCTGCGAGACGGTGTGCTCCTCGCGATCGCTCCCCACACCCTCGCCGACCCCGCCGGACGCTGAGCGGGCGTCTGCATCAAATCCGCACATCTTCATGGAGACTCCGCGACAGACGCTCCCTAGCATGGGTGACGTGACGGAGGTCCTCACCGATCGGGCGCCGAGCACCAGCCGGACCGTGCTGGTCGTCGAGGACGAGGCGTCGATCGCCGAGGCGGTCGCCGCCCGGCTGCGCAGCGAGGGCTTCGCGGTAGAGATCGCCGCTGACGGCCTCGGCGCCGTCGCCGCGTGCGAGCGACTCCAGCCGGACCTCGTCGTCCTCGACCTCATGCTCCCCGGCCTCGACGGCCTCGAGGTGTGCCGGCGCATCCAGCGCGACCGGCCCGTCCCGGTGCTCATGCTCACCGCCCGCGACTCCGAGACGGATCTCGTGGTCGGTCTCGCGGTCGGCGCCGACGACTACCTCACGAAGCCGTTCAGCGCCCGCGAGCTCACCGCCCGGGTCCACGCGCTGCTCCGCCGCGTGGAGCGCGCACCCGAACGCGTCGGGACCCCCGGCTCGACCGAGGTGCGGCTCGGCGACGTCGAGCTCGACCTCGAGGGACGCCGGGTCCACCGCGACGGTGCCGATGTGCACCTCACCCCCACCGAGTTCGACCTGCTCGCGTACCTGGCGGACAACCCCGGCCGGGTGTTCTCCCGTCAGCGGCTGCTCGGCGACGTGTGGGGCTACCGCGACGGCTGCGGGGCCCGCACCGTCGACTCGCACGTGCGGGCGCTGCGCCGCAAGCTCGGCGCGGACGTGGTGCGCACGGTGCACGGCGTCGGCTACGGGGCCGGCACGCCGTGAGCAAGCACCGCCTGCCCATCGACGTGCACGATCTCGACGTGCGCCGTCCCCTCGATTCGTTCCCGACGATCAAGCTGAAGCTCGGGTTCGTGATCGCCGCCGCGGTCGCCGCGACCATCTTCGTGTTCTGGCTCGGCATCAAGGTCGGGGTCTGGCCGTCGGCGAGCGGGATCATCGCCGGGTGCATCGCCATGGTCGATCGTCTGGTTCCTGGCACGCGGGATGACGTCACCGCTGCGGGAGATGGCGGACGCCGCGCAGGCCATGGCGACCGGCGACTACTCCCGCCGGGTCACGGACACCTCCCAGGACGAGGTCGGCGCGCTGGCTGTCGCGTTCAACCACATGGCCGCCGAGCTCGGCGAGACCGACCGGGTCCGCCGCGACCTCGTCGCGAACGTGTCGCACGAGCTGCGCACCCCGATCACTGCGCTGCAAGCCAAGCTCGAGAACCTCGTCGACGGCGTCGAAGCGCCCGACCGCGAGATGTTCGAGACGATGCTCGCGCAGGTCGAGCGGCTCGGCCGGCTGGTGCAGCAGCTCCTCGACCTGTCCCGCCTCGAGGCCGGCGTCGTGCCGCTCGAACGCGCCGCGTTCCCCGTCGAGCCGCTCCTCGAGCACGCCGTGCGCGAGCAGCGCCTCCACGTCCCGACCGTCGACGTCGCGGTCAGCGTCGAGCCCGCCGACCTCACCGCCGACGGCGACCCCGAACGCGTCCAGCAGGTGGTCGCGAACCTGCTGGAGAACGCCGTGCGGTTCACGCCGACCGGCGGCACCGTCGAGGTGCGCGCCCGGCGCAGCCCGCGGGGCGTCGTCATCGAGGTCCTCGACGAGGGACCCGGGATCCCCGAAGCCGACCGGGGCCGCGTCTTCGAGCGCTTCTACCGCGTCGACGCGGCCCGGTCGTCCCGTGCCGGCGGCGCGGGCCTCGGGTTGGCGATCGCCCGCTGGATCGTCGACCTGCACGGCGGCGACATCCACCCCGAAGGACGAGACCCGAAGGGCTGTCGCATGGTGGTCACCCTGCCCGCGGCCGTCCAGCAGCAGTCACAACGAACCGAACGAGTGTGAGGGAACCCATGGAGTTGACATCGGTGGAGGAGGCGCTGCGCCGCATCCGGCGGGGCGAGATGGTGCTCGTCGTCGACGACGAAGACCGCGAGAACGAAGGTGACCTCACGATGGCCGCCAGCTGGGTGACGCCCGAGGCGATCAACTTCATGCTCCGCTGGGCTCGCGGCCTCGTCTGCATGCCCTGCGCCCCGGAGCGGCTCGACACGCTTGGCCTCGCCCCGATGGTGCCGCCCGAGCACGCCGGCTGCGACACCGCGTTCACCGTCTCGATCGACCACGTCGAGGCGGGCAGCGGGATCGGCGCCGCCGACCGCGCCCTCACCATCCGCCGGGCCGCCCACCCCGAATCGACCCCGCAGGAGTTCAAGCGGCCCGGGCACGTCTTCCCGCTCCGGGCCCGCGCCGGCGGCACCCTCGAGCGGCGCGGGCACACCGAAGCGTCGGTCGACCTCGCTCGCCTCGCCGGGCTGCCGCCCGTCGCGGTGATCTGCGAGGTGCTGGCCAGCGACGGCTCCCCCGCCCGCGTGCCGGACCTCGCCGCGTTCGCCGACGACCACCGGATCGCCATGGTCACCGTCGACCAGGTCGCCGAGCAACGCCGCGCCCTCGCCCGACGCCACGAGCGCGCCCCGCGCCCCTGCTCCTGTAAGGCGGGCGTCACGCCGCGGGCGCGCGACGAGCCCGTTCACCAACCGTTCACGCGCGCCGATCTGCGGCGAGTCACGCCGAACTTCGGTTCGCGTCGACGCAACGGGTCCACGACGACACCGAACAACCGCGACGCGCTCCTCGCCGCGAAGAGGCCGAGACGCTGGCCATGGTCGACGCGGTCAACGCCGCCGGTGTCCCGCTGTAGTGGAGCGATCCGATGCTGTCCGCGTTCCTCTGCCGGTGGGGCGCGTCGTTCAACACCAACGGGTGCGAGGCCTCCCGCGAGTGGCTGCCGGCGCCTGCGCCCCGCCGTGCAGTGGGTCAACGAGAGCGTGCTCACCCCGGCCGCGAGCCCGACCCAAGGCGGCCGTCGCCGAGGCGACGACCGACCGACGCGGTACTAGACGAGCGACGCGACGAGGCCGGCCAACGCCAGGTGGTAGGTGACCATGATCGCGACGGCCGCGCCGCGATGGGCCCGCACGAAGCGGGTCTCGGCGATCAGCGCGTCGGAGGCGAGGAACAGCCCCGCGCCGGCGATCCCCCAACCGTCGGCGCTGCCGACCGCAGTCGTCGCCATCGCGCCGATGGCGAGCAGGTAGGCGAGCACGGGCCCGACGAGCGCCGATCGGCCCTCGCGGCGGAGGGCGCGCACGAAGCGGGCACCGAGCGGGACGGCGACGATCACGACGATCCCCGCGCCGAGCAGGTCGCTCGACGCCGGCGCGCCGCGGAGCGCGAAGCCGACCGCGAACGCGACCTGGGCGAGCAGGAAGGCGCCGAGGCCGGGAACGAACCAGTCGTGATCCCGCCACCCGTCGGGGAGCATCAGGCACACGTCGCCGATCCAGCACAGCGCGAGCGCGACCACGAAGCACAGCCGCGTGTCGCCCGCTGGTGTGCGCACGGTCGCGGCGGCCGCGGCGAACGCCGCGGTCGCTGCGGGTTTGCACCAGTACTCGACGTGCCGCGCGTCGGCGCCGACCGCCACCCAGTCGGCGATCGCGAATCCGCCGGCGACGATGAGCAGCACCGTGGCGGCGACGGTCATGCGGGCGTTCTAGTCGGCTGACGGGTTCGGCGGGCAGCCCGTACGATCAGGCATGCGCCGCCGTGAGGCTCCGCGTCGTGAGCTGGCCCGGCTGCGTGCCCGGATCCTCCGCCTCCCGGGCGCCGAGACGGTCTTCGACGTGCAGCACCGCTACGTCGAGGTGCGCGGGTCGGCGCTCGCCGCGTCGATCACGCTCTACCTCTTTCTCGCGATCTTCGCCGTGATGGTGCTCGCCATCGCGGTGCTCGGGTTCCTGTCGGCGGGGGGCGCCAGCGTGGCCCGCGACTTGCCCGGGCAGCTCGGGTTGAGCGGCTCCGCGGCGCGGCTCGTGCACCACGCCGTGGACTCGGCGCGACGCAGCCGGGCCGTCGCCACCGTCGTCGGCCTCGGTGGGCTGGCCTGGGTCGGCACCAACCTCGCGATCGTCATCGCCGACGCGTACAACGCGTCGTGGGACGTCGACCGGCGCGGGCTCGCCGACCGCCTCTACGGCCTGGCCTGGCTGGGGGGCGCCGCGCTCTGCATCGGCGGCGGCGCGTTCGCCACCGCGGCGTGGGGGCTGCTCCCCGCCGTCTTCGCGCCGCTCGTGATCGTCGTGTCGCTCGCCACGGACACGGCCCTGTTCGTGTGGACGTCGTGGATCCTGCCGAACCGCCGGGTGCCGCTCCGCGCCCTCCTCCCGGCGGCGGCGCTGGGCGCCGTCGCGCTCGAGGCGCTGAAGGTCGTCGGCGCCTACGTCGTGCCGCACCTCGTGTCGCGGGCGTCGGCGGTGTACGGAGCAATCGGGGTGGTGTTCGCGCTGCTGACGTGGCTGCTCGTCTTCGGCCGGATCGTGGTGTACGTCGGGATCGTCGAGGCGCGCGGCTGGGAGCGGCAGCACGGGGAGCGGGTCGTCGACGTCGAGGGCCCGGCGCTGCCGACGACCTGACGGGTCACGGCTGGAGGCGCTGCAGCGTCCAGCCCGGCCCGGCTGCGCTGGTAGCGGAGCCGGTCGTGGAGGCGGTCGTCGCGGTGCTGCCAGAACTCGATCGACTCGGGGGTGACGAGGTAGCCGCCCCAGGACGGTGGCAGCGGCACGTCCTGGCCGGTGAACCGGTCGGCCGTGGCCGCCGCGGCGGCTTCGAGCGCGGCGCGGTCGGCGATCGGCTCGCTCTGCCGCGACGCCCACGCGCTGACCTGGCTGGCCGGCGGGCGGCGCTGCCAGTACTCGACGGACGCGGCCCGGTCGAGGCGTGCCACGGGGCCGACGGCGCGGACCTGGCGTCCGAGCGCCGGCCAGTGCCACACGAGCGCGGCGCGGGGGTTGGCGGCGAGGTCGTGGCCCTTCGCGCTGTCGTAGCTCGTGTAGAAGCGGAACCCGGCGTCGTCGAAGCCGCGGAGCAGCACCACCCGGGCGCTCGGCGTTCCGTCGGGCCTGGCGGTCGCGACGACCATGGCGTCGTGGGCGTCGACGCCCGCGGCGGCCGCGGCGTCGAACCAGCGTCGGAACTGCGCCACCGGATCGGCGACGACGTCGGTCTCTCGGAGCTCGGTCATCGGTCGTGGGGCCGGCACGCCGGCCGGCGGCGTGTCAGGGTACTGATCCGGCGAACCGCACGGGACGAACCGTGGGACGTGGCACGAGGAGAGGGGCGAGCCGATGGGCTTCCACCATGTGGCGATCACCACCCGCGACGCCGAGGCGACGCACGCCTTCTACACCGGGGTGATGGGCTTCCACCTCGTCCGGGTCGAGGCTGCCACCGCGGCCGAGGGTGGCTGGGCGCGGCACCTCTTCTACGACACGGGCGGCGGTGAGTGCCTCGCGGTGTGGGAGCTGCACGACAACCCGGCGGTGCCCGACGACTTCGATCCGTCGATCAGCCGCGGGTTGGGGCTCCCCAGCTGGACGAATCACCTGGCGTTCGCGGTCGACGACCTCGAGGCGCTGGCCGCGACCCGCGACCACTGGCGGGCCCACGGCTACGACGTGCTCCAGATCGACCACGGCTGGTGCACGTCGATCTATCTCGACGACCCGAACGGCATCGCGGTGGAGTGCTGCTGCACGACCCGGGCGTTCACCGCGGCGGACGCCGCGGCCGCCGAGGTGCGTCGCCGGGCCGCGCGCCCCGACCTGGACCCGCCACCGGCGCCCGAGGTGTACGAGGCCGCCACGCGCACCGCGGCGCCCTGAGTCAGAGACCGGGGAGGACGGGCGGCTGCGTCGAGCAGCGGCCCTGCACCCGCGCGGCGATCAGCGCGACGCGGGCGACGAGCTCGGTGTGCAGCGACTGCAGGTACTGCAGGCGGGTGTCGAGCCGGTGCCCCAGCTGGGTCCGCCCGGACCGGTTCAGCTGCGCTTGGAGGGCGGACGCCCGCTCGAACGCCGCCTTGACGCTGCGCGTTCGACGCCACGATGCGGGCCCACTGGGCCTGGGCCCGGGCACAGACCGGCGCGCCGCGCGCCTCGGCGCCGACCGGTGCGGCCACGACGACCGGCAGCGTCAACGCGACGAGCGCGGCGACGGCCGCGACCCGTCGTCGGGCGGTGCCCATGCGAGCGTCTCCTTCCTCGCCACGACGATAGGGGACCAGCCTGACCAGCCCGTATGAGCCGGCGATGAAGGCATGGTCATCGGGGTGTGCGGCCTCAGGTGCGGGCGACCCAGGTCGGGTGCGGGCCGAGCAGCCGCTCGAGGCGGGCGCGGTTGTAGCGCTGCACGAGGAGGCACGGGACGTTGGCGACGACGCCGTAGCCGGCCATGGCCGTGGCGAGCCACCACGGGTTCCAGGCGAAGAACACCGGGCTCAGCGCGAGGATCGCCCAGTGGGTGCGCTCGGCGCGGCAGGTCTCGCGGGCGAAGCGCTCCAGGTAGGTGCGGTCGTGCCCGACGATGCGCCGCTTCGAGAACCCGCCCCGGAACAGCGACCCGGCCTCGGGCAGGGCGTCCTTCCAGGCCTTGATGCACAGCACCCGCTCGTACACCCGGCCGTCGCGCTCCACGGCGCGGAGCCGCAACGGGCCGGACCGGCGAAGCCGCTCGTCCGGGAGCCGGTGAGCGGCGTAGCCGCACACCGCGCTCCACGCCGCCCAGAGCGCGGCGTCGCCGAGGGCGAGGAGCACGTGGCGCGTCGTCGCGAGGGAGGCCACTACGCGCCGTGCTCGGTGCCGCCGCGGAGCGGGACCGTCCGGCCCTTCCAACGCACCTGCCCGCGGAGGTTCAGCGCCACCGACGCGGCGAACAGCCCGACGAACACCAGCGCCAGCAGCGGGTAGAGCGCCGCGGCGATGACCCCGAAGTTCCCGAGCTGGCGCAGCATGACGAAGCACTGCAGCGCGAACGCCGCGTAGACGAGCAGCCAGATTCCGTTGCCGCTCAACGCGGCGATCCCCGCGACGAGCGCGGCGGTCACCCACGCGACGATCGCGACGAGACGCGGCAGCGGGGTCGTCGTGGCCCCGGCCGCGAAGTTCTTCGTGAACCCCTCGACGAGGGCACGCGGCCGGTCATACATGTGGAAGGCCACGAGGTCGCCGCCCCCGAAGGAGCGGACAGGCTGGCCGGCGGCAGCGAACCGTCGGGCGAGCGCGACATCCTCGAGGATGGCGCGGCGCACCGACCGGTGGTCGAGATGGGTGAGCAGCGCGTCACGCGGCGCGACGAGGCAGGGGCCGAACGCGGCGCGGGACCGGGCCCGCGCCGTGCCGGGCGACGCCAGCCCGACGCCCATCACCGCGACGAGGTTGAAGAACGCCGCGGCCCGCTCCCACCAGCGGCGCATCTCGTGGTACGGCTGCACCGACACGAGGCCGCCCCGCTCGGCCCACACCTGGGTGAGCCGGGCGAGGAGGTGCGGGGACGGGTCGACGTCGGCGTCGAGGCAGACCACGAGCGGCGCCGCCGCGGCCCGCACCCCCTGGTAGAGCGCCCACGGCTTGCCCGTCCAGCCGGACGGGAGCGGCGCGCCGGCGAGCACGCGGGCGCCCTGCGCCGCGGCGACGGCCGCCGTGGTGTCGGTCGAGCCGTCGTCGACGACGAGGACCTCGCGTGGCGCCGCGGTCTGCGACGCGAGCCCGGCGAGGACGGTGGGGAGGTTGCGGTCCTCGTCACGGGCGGGGATCACGACCGCGACGCGTTCCGCGGCTCGGCCCCGGCTCGGGCGCGTACGGGACGCGGTGCACGCGCCAGCACAGGTACCAGCCGAGGAGCCACGCCGCCCCGAGCGCGAGCAGCCGGACGTCCATCTGGAGAGCCGAGGTTAGGGTGCCGAAGCCATGGACTTCGCCCTGTCCCCCACCACCGAGGCGTTGCGCGAGCAGCTGCGGGCCTTCATCGACGAGCGGGTCGAGCCGGCGGTGCCGCTCTACCGGGACCAGGTCGAGGCGGCCGGCGACCCGCACGCCCACCCGCCGGTCATGGAGGAGCTGAAGGCGGAGGCGAAGCGGCGCGGGTTGTGGAACCTGTTCCTGCCCGACCCGCGCTACGGGGCCGGGCTGTCGAACGTCGAGTACGCGCCGCTGTGCGAGCTGATGGGCACGAGCCTGCTGTCCGGCGAGGCGACGAACTGCTCGGCGCCCGACACCGGCAACATGGAGATCCTCGCCACGTTCGGGACGGCGCTGCAACGCGAGGAGTTCCTCGCGCCCGCTCCTCGACGGGGAGATCCGGTCCTGCTTCGCGATGACCGAGCCGTGGGTGGCGAGCAGCGACGCCACGAACATCCAGAGCCGGATCATCCGCGACGGCGACCACTACGTGGTCAACGCGCACAAGTGGTGGACGAGCGGTGCGGCGTCGCCGCGCTGTCGCTTCGCGATCCTCATGGGGGTGTCGGACCCCGACGCCGACCCGTACCACCGCCACTCGATGGTCGTGGTCCCGCTCGACACGCCCGGGGTGCGGATCGTGCGGACCCTCCCCGTGTTCGGCCACGACGCGGGGGGTGGTCACTGCGAGACGCTCTACGAGGACGTGCGCATCCCCGCCGAGTACCTCCTCGGTGAGGAAGGCGGCGGGTTCGCGATCGCGCAGGCGCGGCTCGGGCCCGGCCGGATCCACCACTGCATGCGGGCGATCGGCATGGCCGAGCGGGCGCTCGCCCTGCTGTGCGCCCGCGCCCAGCAGCGGGTGGCGTTCGGCCAGCACCTCGCCGACAACGCGGTCGTCCAGGAGCGCGTCGCCGAGAGCCGCATCGAGATCGAGCAGGCCCGACTGCTCACGATGAAGGCGGCGTGGCTGATGGACACGGTCGGCAACAAGGGGGCACGCTTCGAGATCGCGGCGATCAAGGTCGTCGCGGCGCGTCTCGCCACCACGGTCATCGACCGGGCCATCCAGCTCTTCGGCGGGGCGGGGGTCTCCGACGACTGGCCGCTCGCGCAGCTGTACACCCACGCCCGCACCCTGCATCTCGTCGACGGGCCCGACGAGGTGCACCGCCAGCAGATCGCGCGGCGCGAGCTGCGCCGCTACGAGGCGTACCGCACGTGAAGGTCCGCGTCGGCTACGGCCTCGGCGTGCAGGGCCTCCGCGACGAGGCCCGCTTCGGGTCCCTCGTCGACGGGCTGGACCGGTGCGGCTTCGATTCGCTGTGGCTCTCGGAGCGGGTCGCGGGTGACGCGCCCGACCCGCTCGTCGGGCTCTCCTACGCCGCGGGGCGCTCGGCGCGCCTGAAGCTCGGCACGAGCGTCCAGGTGCTCCCCGGCCGCAACCCCGCGCTGCTCGCCAAGGCCTGGGCCAGCCTCGACCGGCTGTCGGGCGGCCGGGCGCTGCCCGCGTTCGGGCTCGGCAACCCGGTCGCCGCCGAGCACGAGGCGTTCGGCGTCCCCCGCGACGCCGCGCGCCCCGATCTTCGACGAGGCGCTGCCCCTGATCCGGCGACTCTGGACCGAGGATCACGTCGACCACGACGGCGCCCACTTCCAGTACCGCGACCTCACCGTGCGGCCCAAGCCGCGGCAGCAGCCCCCGGACGTGTGGCTCGGCGGCCGGGCCCCGAGCGAGCTGCGTCGCTGCGGTCGCCTCGGCGACGGCTGGCTGGCCAGCTTCTGCACCCCGCAGGACTGCGCCACCGGCCGCGTCGTCGTGGACGACGCCGCCGCCGCGGCGGGCCGGGGCGTCGACCCCGAGCACTTCGGCGCGATGGTCACCTACAGCCACGACGGGATCCCCGACACGCTGCGCCAGCGTCTCGCCGCCCTCCGCCCCGAGGTCGACCCGGCGACGCTCGTCGCGGTGGGCCTGCCCGCGCTGCGGGAGCGGCTGCGCGCGTTCGTGGCGGTCGGGTTCTCGAAGCTCGTGCTCGTGCCGCTCGTCGAGCCCGACGACTGGGCCGCCGAGCTGGAGCGGGTCGGGGCGGCCGTGCTCGACCTGCAGACCTGATCAGACCTCGAGGGCGGGGGTGTGCCCCACCTCGTCGGTGACGAGCGGTGAGCGGGACAGCCACACCGTCCCGACCAGCATGCCGACGATGGCGACGCTCGCGACGACCCAGGCTGCGGCGCCGTGCGCGTCGAGGTGCTCACCGAAGAGCACGACTCCCATCGCGGAGGCGAGCACCGGGTTGGCAACCGACATGGCCGGCAGCGACGCGGCGACGTGTCCCGCCTGAAAGGCGCTCTGGTTCAAGATGAGGCCGACGACGGAGGCGAGCAGCAGCGCGTACAGCTGCCAGTGGCCGAGGATCGGCACGACCGACGGGGTGAGCCGGTCGACGACCGCCTTCGTAAGCACCGCGGTGAGGCTGTACACGACGCCGGTCGCGAGCCCGTAGGCGATGGCCCGCCGGCCCGGCTCGCGGGCGCGGCGCCCGACCAGCACCGCGGCCCCGGCGACCACGATCACGAAGACCGCGGCGAGGCCCCACGCGAAATGCGAGGCGTGCGACGTCGTACCCGCCGGGGCCCCGACCTCGACGTAGAGGGCCAGCCCGGCGGTGACCATGACGGCCGGGATCATCTCGCGGCGGGTGACGCGCCGTCCGGTCCGGAACGACGCGAACGGCAGCGCGAACAGCAGCCCGCTGGCGAGCAGCGGCCCGACGACGAGCACCGACCCGAAGCCGAGCGCGGCGGCTTCGAACCCGTAGGCGGCGAGGTCGATGCCGATCCCGGCCAGCCAGAGCGGGTGGTGAGCCAGGACCAGGATGAGCCGCGGCGACAGCGACAGCTCCGGTGCCTGCTGCGCGGCGACGCGCTGCTGGACCACTGACGCGGCCGCGTAGCAGAGGCCGCCGCTGAGCGCGAAGACGACCGCGAGGGTCATGGCTCAGACGTGGGCTCGAGGACGACGACGATCCAGGCCGTGCTCCCGCAGCGGCCCGACCTCGAGGCCGCGGTCGTGGAGCTGCTCGGCGAGGGGCGCCAACGCGCCGAGGGTGGATCGCCACGAGCCGGGCGCGGACTCGCAGTCGGAGTCGTGGAGCAGCACGGTCCCGCCGACCAGCCGGCCGCGCAGCACGTCGGCGACGACCGTGTCCGGGGTGGCCTCGGCGCGCCAGTCCCGTCCCCACGACGTCCACAGCACGGTGTCGAGCCCGGCGTGCTTGGCGCCGGCGAGGGCACCGGACGACAGCGCGCCGAACGGCGGCCGGAACCAGGTCGGGGTGACACCCGCGCTGGCCGCGATCGTGTCGGTGGCGTGCTGGATGTCGCGGCGGGCGGCGCGGGGGCCGCGGCTCAGCATGCTGCGGTGCTCGTCGCCGTGCACCGCGACCTCGTGGCCGGCTTCGACAACCTCGGCGACGAGCGACGGGGCCCGTCGGGCCATCACGCCGAGCATGAAGAACGTGGCGTGCCAGCCGAGCCGGCTGAGCTCGGCGAGGATGGCCGGGGTCGACGCAGGATCCGGGCCGTCGTCGAACGTGAGCGCGACGTGGTCGTCGCGGCCGCGGCCCACGAGGCGGGGCGTCACCCGGCTGGCGACGGGAGAGACGCGGGCCAGGGCCGGGCCGGCGTGCAGCGCGCCCGCCGCACCGGTGAGCCCCGCGGCGGCGATCGCGGCGGTGAGGGCTGCGTTCAGCGCAGGCTCACGAACGATCGCACGGTCAACCCGGACCGCTTCGCCTGGGCCGCGAGCCTCTGCAACGTGACCGCGACCGCCGACGAGCTGCCGCGGCGGCCGTCGAGGACATACACCGCGCGGCCGCGCAGCCGGGGCAGCCGGCCGGGGCGGAACGTGTCGTTGGCCTCCACGAGCCGCTCACGGTGGCGGCCGCTGCGGCAGTAGATCTGGTCGAAGCCGTCGATGCGCCGGGCGGGGACGAACTCGCGGGCGTTGATCCCGACCTGGTCGGCGATCTCCTCCGGTGAGCGCCGGCAGTCGTCGTGGGCGCGGGCCCAGCGCAGCAGATGCGTGCGCCCCCACCCGCCGTTCGCGATGTCGACCCCGTCGGCGGCGAGGGGGGCAAGCACGCGCCGGTTGCGCCGTGCCGTCTGCGCGTCGACCACCAGCGTCACGTGCAGACGGTGGATCGCCGCCACGACCTGCCGGTTGGCGAGGTCGGCGCCGTCGACCCGCACCCCGACGAAGACGTCGCGGGTCGCGCTCGCGGGCGGCTCGGCGAGCCCGACGCCGAGCGCGGCGACCGCCTGCGCGCCGATGGTCATCGCGAGGTACAGCGCCACGAGCGACCCGGCGGCGATCGAGACCCGCCGTCGCGCCTTCGGCGCCTGGTACGGGACGAGCAGCACGTCGGCGCGTGTGGTGGCGGCGAGGTCCTCGACGTGGTCGGTCGGATCCTCGGCGAAGAGGGCGTGGCCGGCGGCGACGAGCGCGTCGCGGGCCGGACCGGGCGTCGTCGCCTCCCGCAGCGCGGCGACGAGCTCGTCGTCGTCGTGCGCGTACCGGCTGACCCCGGACGTTGCCATGGTCCGGGCGTTCTCCTTGCCGTGCCCGGCGATCGGATGGAAGGTGACGACGGGCACCCCGGCGGCGAACGCCTCCATCGCGGTGAGCCCACCGGCGTTCTCGACCAGGACGTCGGCCGCGGCCATGAGCGCCGGCATCTCGTCGGTCCAGCCGAGCACGGTGCCGTCGAGCCCCCGCTCGATCAGCGACGCGCGCAGCTTCTCGTCGCGTCCGCACACGGTGATCGGGTGGTAGGGGCCGGCCCGCAGGATGGCCCCCACCGTGTCGGGCACGTCGCCGACGCCCCACGAGCCCGCGACGACGAGCACGGCGCGCTGGCGGTCGCCGATCCCGAGGCGGTAGCGCATCTCGGCGCGGCTCGTCGGCCGCCCTGCCTGGTGGAACGGGTCGGCGACGAGCGGGCCGGGTGCCTCGTTCGCGCGGCCACCCCGGCGCGCCGCGGTCGCCGCCGAGATCGGGCTGACCGCCAGGTGCAGGTCGACGCCCGGGTGCACCCAGAGCGGATGGACCGCGAAGTCGGTGAGATACGTCGCGACCGGGACCCGCAACCACCCCTTCGTGCGCATGCGGCCGAGCACCAGGGACGCCAGCGGGTAGGTCGAGACGATGGCGTCGGGGCGGCAGGCGAGGAGCTGCCGGCGCAGCGCCCGCCGGGTGGCGAGCGTCATGAGGCGCACGACCGGTCCCCAGAGCACGGGCGCGGCGGCGCCGAGCGCCTGGTAGGTCAGGTCGTAGGTCCACGGCAGCACGCGCAGCTGGAACTGATAGGTCCAGCGCACGAATCCGCCCAATCTGAACGGAATCAGACGCAGATAGTCGACGACTCGGACGTCGTGGCCCCGGGCCACCAAGCGCCGCTGCAGCTCCCGTGCGGCCCCGTCGTGGCCTGCCCCCATCGACGCCGAGATGACCAAAATCCCCCGACGCACAGTGCATACAGGGTACTCCTGCCCCTTCTGCGGCTTCGTCTCGACGCGGGGCGGTGCGTCTACACGCCGAGGAGCACCCCGAGGAAGAGCCCGACGACGAGGAGCGCGCCGGCCCGACGTGTGTGGACGAACGCGAGCGCGGCGAACCACAGCGGCCAGATCGGGAACCCGGCGGGTGGCGCGTCCGGCTTGGGCTGGGAGAACGGCCCCCAGACGCGCACGAGCCGCGTGATGCCGAGGAGGCAGAGCACCGAGAGGATCGGGAGCGTGCCGGCCACGACGAGCCCGACGACGATCGGGTAGAAGGCGACCATCATCGCCTTCGTCAACCAGCGGGCGCGGCGCTCCCCGAGCACCACGGGCAGCGTGCGGGTGCCGTCGGGGGCGTCCCACGGGATCTTGTCGATGTGCTTGCCCATGAGCACCGCCGTGCAGAGCAGCGCGTACGGGATCGAGGCGACGAGGACACCGACCGGAAGGTGCCCGACGGCGGCGTAGTAGGTGCCGCCCACCATCAGCGGGCCCCACACCACAAAGACCGTGGGCTCCCCCAGCCCGCGCTTCTTCAGCCGCAGCGGCGGGGCCGTGTAGGCGACGGACAGGACGAACCCGCCAAGCGCGAAGGCGAGGATCCACGCGTCGCGGGCGGCGACGAGGGCCACGAGGATCCCGAGGTCGAGGACGTTCACGACCAGCACCCGGGCGAGGAGGCCACGGCGGGTCGTCATCCCCGACAGCACCGGGTGCGGGGCGTACAGCGCGCGGGGGTACTGCGACGAGTCGGTGCCGACCTCCAGATCCCAGAGGTCGTTCATCAGGTTGTTGGCCACGTGCGCGAGCACGAGGCCCGCGGCCGCGAGGACCCCGAGCCCGACGTCGAGGTGGTTGGGGTCGTTCCACCACGCGAGCAGCAGCGCCAGGAGCCCGGCGGTGACCGTCATCGGCAGCACCGACGCGCGCGCGAGAACGAGCCAGCGGGTCACGGGATCCGTCGGGCCGGGCGGCGCGTTCCCGGTCGTGAGCGCGAGCCGCCACCGGGTCACGGGATGGGCGCGCAGCGGCTCGGGGGACGGTGTGTCGTCCTCGACGCGCGCCACACCGGCAGCGTACCGATCCCCCCTCCGAAGCACCCGGCGTGGCAGGATTCTCCGAATTCGGCCATGTGGCCTGCGAGGGAGTGGAGATGCCGGTCAAACGCACGACGCGGAAAGCCCCGAAGCGAAAGGCCGCGGCCCGCAAGCCGGCGGCGAGGCGGACGGGTGCCAAGCGATCGACCGCGAGGCGCGCCACCAAGAAGCGGGCCCCCAAGAGGGCGACGAAGCGCAAGGCCACCAAGCGCCGCGCCCCAGCCAAGAAGGCTCGCTCGAGCGCCAAGAGGCGGGCCCCCAAGAAGGCCGCCAAGAAGCGGGCCCCCAAGAAGGCGACGAAGCGCAAGGCCACCAAGCGCCGCGCCCCAGCCAAGAAGGCTCGCTCGAGCGCCAAGAGGCGGGCCCCCAAGAAGGCGACGAAGCGCAAGGCCACCACGCGCCGCGCCCCAGCCAAGAAGGCTCGCTCGAGCGCCAAGAAGCGGGCCCCCAAGAAGGCCGCCAAGAAGCGGACGACGAAGCCCGCGGCGCCGGCACCCCGGCGCGCGTCGGCTCCGCCGCCGATGGGGATGACCTCGAACCCGGCACCGTCGCCGGCGATGAGCCCGCCGGCCAAGCGCAGCTTCTGGGATCGGCTGACCGGCAAGTAGGCCCGTCAGCGGGGACCCGCGGACGGCTCCCCGCGAGTCGGACCGGACCGCGCGGCGTCAGCCGCCGTAGTTCATGCGCGTGTCTTCCATCCGCAGCACCGGCGTGGATTCGTCGCCGAGGAAGCCAGCGTCGACGACTTCGCCGACGAAGAGGGTGTGGCCGCCGACCTCGACGGTGTCCCGGACCTCGCAGTCGGTGAACGCGACGGCCTGGCTCAAGATGGGCGCCCCCGTGACCCGTTCGATGTAGGGGACGCCGTTGATCGTGTGGACGTCGACGTCGGCTTCTGTCGGCTTGGTGAACTTGCGGACGATCGCCCGGTCCTCGCGGTCGATGATCGACAGGCTGAAGCAGCGGGTGGCGGTGACGTACTGGTGCGTCAGCGCCTCGCGCTCGATCGACACACCGAGGAGTTTGGGCGCGAACGCGAGCTGCGTCACCCAGTTCGCCGTCATGAGATGCCGTGCGTCCGGCGGGTCGCCGCGGGAGCCGACGATGTAGAGACCGGACGGCAGCGTCCAGAGCACGCGCCGCCGCAACTTGTCGTAGTCGAGTTGCTGCTCGTCGGTCTCGACGCCCGGGGGGTAGGGCGGGATCGGTCCGCTGCGACCAGCGTCAGCCACGAAGCCGCAGGCTAGCGAGTGGTGTCGCGTCGAACTCCCACGGTCCGGTCGCGATCTGAAGCCTCGGGTGGTCCCCGCGTCGGGGGCTGGGCACACTGGTGCCATGACGACCGACGCTGAGGCCTACCGCGCGCTGCGCACGACCGTCGCCGAGCTGGCGCGCGCCCACCCGGCCGACCTGGGCGGCATCGCGCCGGCGACACCGGCGTGGCAGGCCCGCGACCTGCTCGCCCACCTCGGTGGCGTCTGCGACGACGTCGTGAACGGGAACCTCGAGGGGGTCGGGACCAACCCCTGGACCGCCGCGGAGGTGGACAAGCGCACGGCGTGGAGCGTCGAGGAGATCCTCGTCGACTGGGAGCGGCACGGTGAGGCGCTCGACGCGCTCATCGACGGCACGCCCCCGGGCACCTTCGGGCAGCTGCTGTACGACGCCTGGACCCACGAGCAGGATCTCCGAGGCTTCCTCGGGACGCCGGGCGGTCGCGACTCGGCCGCCGCCGAGCGGGCCTACACGTGGGGGACGGGCGCGTTCGCCCTGCGTGACGAGCACGAGCAGCGTCCCGGGCTGACGCTCGCCACCGAGCACGGCACCCGGACGGTCGGCGTCGGGGACGCGAAGAGCACCGTCCGGGCGTCGCGCTTCGAGCTGCTGCGCGCCATGACGGGTCGGCGCAGCCTGGCGCAGATGCGCGGGTTCGAGTGGACCGGCGACGCCGACCCGCAACGCCTGGTGCTCGCCGCCGACCTGTTCACCCCGCCGGTCGCGGACCTGCGCGAGTAGGCCCGAACGGGGCGGACCCGACGGCCGGATCAGGCCGGCGCCCGTGGTCCCGCAGCTGGTCCGGGTCCCTCCCGGGGCACGCGTGCCGCCGCGGGCATCACGAACGCCGCGTCCCGATGAGGAGGGGCGGCGCCGGGCCGTCTCACGGGGTATCCCGGCCGACACAGAGAGAGGACAGCGCATGGCACGCGAACCGACCGGCGAGCGCAATCTGGACGGCTACGACGCGCCGCTCATCCCCTGGGAGAAGGTGCGCGGCCTCCTGGACGAGGGCCTCGCCCAGATCACCCAGGCGCCGGACAGCGGCGGGCCGAACCGACACACCCATTGGCTCGCGACCGTCCGGCCGGACGGCCGGCCGCACGTCATGCCCCTCGGTGTGGTCTGGGTCGACGGTGTCGCCTACTTCAACGCGGGCCCGCAGACCCAGAAGGCGAGGAACCTGGCGCGGGACCCCCGCTGTGTGCTGACCGTGGCGACCCAGCCGTTCGACCTCGTCGTCGAGGGTGAGGCGGTCCAGGTCACCGACGACGCGACGTTGCGGCGAATCGCCGCGGCGTACGCCGAGGCCGGGTGGCCGCCGACGGTGCGGGACGGCGCCCTGTACGCCGAGTTCAGCGCGCCGGCCGCGGGTCGCCCGCCGTGGCACGTGTACCGGGTGACGCCCACGACCGTCTACGCCCTCGGCACCGCCGAGCCGTACGGGGCGACCCGCTGGCGGTTCTGACACCCCGGGGCGACGCCGCCCGAGGCGCCGCGACCGCGGCCCCCGCTACGTTGCAGCCCATGCGCCGCGACGATTCCCCCACGCGCCCGCCCGGCCGCCGGGCGGCCGCGCCGGGATCACCGAGGAGCGCCCGATGACGGACATCCTCGAACGGGAGCGGCGCGGCCGGGTCGAGATCCTGCGACTGAACCGGCCCGAGGCGCGCAACGCGATGAGCCCGGAGCTGTCCGCCACCATCGAGGCGGCGCTCGACGACGTCGAGCAGGACCGTGACGTGGCGGTGGTCGTGATCGCCGGGAACGGGCCCGTGTTCTGCGCCGGTGCCGACTTGCGGGTCATCGCCGCGGGCGGTGGCGCCGGGATCATGACGAAGCGCGGCGGCTTCGCCGGACTGGCCCAACGCGACTACCCGAAGCCCGTGATCGCCGCGGTGCACGGCGCGGCGGTCGCCGGCGGCTTCGAGCTCGTCCTGGCGTGCGACCTGGTCGTCGCGGCACCGGAAGCGGTGTTCGGGCTGCCCGAGGCGTCCCGTGGCCTGCTCGCCGCGGCGGGCGGGCCCATCCGGCTCGCCAAGCGCATCCCGCTCGCCGTCGCGCTCGAGATCGGCATGACCGGCGACCCCATCACGGCGGGCCGGGCGTTCGAGCTCGGACTGGTGAACCGGCTCGCCCCGGTCGAGCAGGTGCTGGACGAGGCGGTCGCGCTCGGCGAGCGGCTCGCCCGGAACTCGCCCACGGCGGTGCGGGTCATCCGCCGCCTGACCCGGGCAGCCGTCGACGTCCCCGAGGAGGAGGGGTGGCGGCTCACGATGGCGGCCGCCGCCGAGGTGGGCGCCAGCGGGGACGGCATCGAGGGCGCGACGGCGTTCATCGAGAAGCGCGACCCCGTCTGGAGCGACCCCGCGTAGATCCTCGGGAGCCGCCGTTCCCATCCTGGGAGCGATCGCTCCTAACATCGGGGGCGTGGAGGAGCTGCGGGTCGAGGAGCTGGCTCGACAGACGGACACGTCCGTCGACACGATCCGCTTCTACCAGAAGCGCCGGCTGCTGGCCCCGCCCCGCCGGGCCGGGCGCGTCGCCTGGTACGGGCCCGACCATGTGGCGCGACTCCAGCGGATCCGGGAGCTGCAGACCCGGGGCTTCTCCCTGGCCGTCATCCGCCGCCTCCTCGACGGGGAGCTCGACGCGATCGACGAGCCACTCGCCGCGGCGGTCGCCGACGCCGCCGGTGAGGAACTGCTGACCCTCGACGAGCTCGCGGCGCGCGCCGGGGTGCCCGCCGCGCTGCTCGACACCGTGGTGCGCGAGGGGTTGCTGCTGCCCCGGACCCGTGACGGCGATGCGCGCTTCGCGGCGTCCGACGCGGAGATCGTCACCGCGGGCCTGGCGCTCCTCGAGGTCGGGCTGCCGCTGCCCGCGCTGCTGTCCCTCGCCCGCCGGCACCACGACGCCACCCGCGACATCGCCGAGGAGGCCGTGCAGCTCTTCGACACGCACGTCCGCGAGCCGCTGCGCGACCGTGGCGGCAGCCCGGCGGGGCAGGCCGAGGAGCTCGTCGACGCCTTCCGCCGCCTGCTCCCCGCGGTCACGACGCTGGTCGCCCACCACTTCCGGGGGGTGCTGCTCGACGTCGCGCAGGAGCACCTCGAGTCGGTCGGTGAACCCGCGGAGCTCGACGCCGCCCGCCACCAGCCGGGCTGGAACGCGGCCACGGGGGAGGCCGCGCCGTGAGGGCACCCGCGACACCGGCGATGGGGCTGCCCTCCGGCGAAGCGAAGCGGGCGGTGGTCGAGACCATGTTCGACCGGATCGCGCCGACCTACGACCGCACGAACCGGATCATCTCGCTCGGGCTCGACCGCCGCTGGCGACGCCGCGCCGTCGCCGCCCTGCACGCGGCACCCGGCGCGCGGGTCCTCGACGTCGGCTGTGGCACCGGCGACTTCTGCCGCGAGCTCGCGCGTCACGGTATCGACGGGGTGGGCGTCGACCGGGCGGCGGGGATGCTCGCCGCGGCCCGGGTCGACTCGCCGCTGGTGCGCGCCGACGCCGAGCACCTCCCGTTTCCGGACGCGTCGTTCGACGGCGTCGTCACCGGCTTCACCCTCCGCAACGTCGTCGACCTCGACGCGATGCTGCGCGACTGCGCCCGACTGCTGGTGCCCGGCGGCCGCTTCGTCGCCCTCGAGACCGCCGTGCCCGAGCGGCTCGCCTGGCGGGTCGGAAACGCCGTCTGGTTCCGCGGCGCCGTCCCCGTGCTCGGGCGGCTGCTCGCCGGCGACGCCGACGCGTACCGCTACCTTCCCCGCTCCACCGCCTACCTGCCGCCGACCGCGGTCCTCACCGGCCGCCTCGCCGCGGCCGGGCTCGCCGACGTGCGTCACGACACGATGACCGGCGGCTCGGTGCAGCTCCTCGTCGGGACACGGCGGTGACGTCGCTCGCCGCGCCCATCCCCCGGCTCGCCGCGGTCACGCGACCCATCGCCGCACCCGCCGACCTGCTCGAGGCCAGAGACCCCGAGGGCTTCGCGTGGCTGCACGACGGGGTCGGGTTCGTCACCGCCGGCGTGGCCGCCCGCGTGCCCGTCGACGCCACCGAGCGGGCGCTCGCCGCCATCGATGTCGACGACCCGCTCGGCTGGCCTGGGACCGGGCCGGTCGCGGTCGGCGCCCTGCCCTTCGACCGCACCGAGACCGCCGAGCTCGTCATCCCGAGCACGGTCATCGGCCGTCGCGCCGACGGGCGGTGCTGGCTCACCGAGGTCGGTGACCGGGCCGCCCGCCTGCACGTCCCTCCGGCCGATCCCGACGCGGCGGCGTGGACGGTGACGACGCGCACCCCCCGGGACGAGTGGCGGGCGATGGTCGAGACCGCGCTCGAGGCGATCCGACGCGACGAGGTCGCGAAGGTGGTCCTGGCACGGAGCGTCGTCGTCGAGGCGGACGCCGCCCCCTCGGCGACGCGTGTGCTGACCCATCTCCGAGCACGACAGCCGGGCTGCTTCGTGTACCACGCGGACGGGCTGCTCGGCGCGACGCCCGAGCTGCTCGTGCGCCGCACGGGACCGCAGGTCGAGTCGTGCCCGCTCGCCGGGACCGTCCCGATCGGCGCCGCGGCGGCCGCCCACCTGCGCGCCTCCGCGAAGGACGCCTGGGAGCACCGCCTCGTGGTCGAGGACGTCGTCGCCGCGTTGGCGCCCGTCTGCGACGAGCTCGTCGTCCCGGACGACGCGTCGCTCACCACCCTCGCCTCGATGCTGCACCTCGCGACGCCGCTGCGGGGAAGGCTCGGCGTCCCGGCACCGTCCGCGCTGACGCTCGCCCGTTCGCTGCACCCGACGGCCGCGGTCGCCGGGACGCCGCGCGACGCCGCGACACGGCTGCTCGCCCGCCTCGAGCCTGAGCCTCGAGGCCGGTACGGCGGACCCGTCGGGTGGGTCGACGCACGCGGCGACGGCGAGTGGGCCGTGGCGCTCCGCGGCGCGCAGCTCGACGGGTGCCGGGCCGTGCTGCACGCCGGTGCCGGCATCGTCCGTGGGTCGCACCCCGACGCCGAGTGGGACGAGACGCAGGCCAAGCTCGAGCCCATGCTCGGGGCACTCATCCGCCCCTGACGCCGCGGCCGTCGTCCGCGTGCCCGAGCGCGACGAGCACCTCGTCGGCGGTGGGCGTCGCGGCCATGTCGTCCGCGACGCGAGCAGCGGCACGTCGGTAGGACGGGTCGGCGAGCACCGTCCCGATGTGCTCGGCGATCCCCGGCGCGTCCGGCGACCCCACGACGCGGCGCGTGCCGCCGCGCAGGGGTGGGTGGTCGGCGACGACACCGGCGCCGGCCGCGGCGATGCGGCGGCCGTTCTCGAACTGGTCGGCGAAGAGCGGGACGACGACGACGGGGACACCCGCGGCGAGCGCGGCGAACACGGTCCCCGACCCGCCGTGGCAGACGACGAGGTCGGCGTCGCCCAGGACGAGCGCCTGATCGATCCACGCCTCGACGTGGACGCTGGCGGGGACCGGGCCGAGCGCGGCCGGGTCCACGCGACGCCCGATGGTGAGCAGCACGCGGACGTCCAAGCCGGCCACGGCCTGCAGCACGGTGCGGTAGAGGGCGGTCGCGCTCGAGAGGTAGCCGACGACCGTCCCGAGCGTCAGGTAGACCAGCGGCGCGTCGGAACCGCCCCACCAGTCCGGGAGTGGCGCCGTGGCAGGCGCCCGGGGCTCGTGGAACCGGATCGTGGTCGGGAACGGCGACGGGTCCAGCGTCGCGGGGAGGCGCGTGAGGTAGGGCGCGGTGCGCAGCGCCTCGACCACGCCGTGCTGAATCGGCTCGAGGGCCGGCGCGGCCGCGGTGATCGAGCCGGCCTCGGCCTCGGCCAGCGAGATCGCCACCTGGGCCGCGGGGAGGCCGGACCGGCAGGCGACGATCGCCGACGCATACTCGGACGGCTCCCGCACGACGAGGTCGGGCCGCCACGTCGCGCAGATCTCCGTCATCGCGGGCAGCATCGCCGCGGTGGCGAGGTGACCGAACAGCTCCCGGTTGGCGACTCGGGTCGCCTCGCCCGGCGGCACGAGAGGGAGGCGCTCTCGGATCGGGGCGACGTCGGCTTCGGGTGGCTCGCCCCCGGCACGGAACGCGTGGCCGGTGGCCGCCACGAGGTCCTCGAGGGCGGGTGGTCCGACGACGAGGACGTCGTCGCCGCGTCGTCGGGCGGCGTCGAGGACCGGCACGAGTGGGTGGAGATGGCCGGCCCCGCCGAGGGAGCACGCGCCGAGCACTCGCATGGCGCGGCGAGGCTACCGGGGTCGACGCCGCGTCCGGTGCGGCCTCGCGCCCGTCAGCGCGGGTCGGTGACCGCGGCGGCGACGGCGGCCCAGACGTCGCGGTGGCGGGCGACGTTCGCGGCGCGCTCGGTGCGGACCCGGACGACCTGGACCCCGCCGGCGTCGAGCGCGGCGGTGAGGGCGGGGACGAGCGCGGAGGCTTTCTCGACCTCGGTGACGGGGACCGCGTGCGCGGCGGCGACGCGGGCGAGGTCACTGCCGGGTGGCGTGGCGAGCACCTGCTCGAACGGCTCGGGGTCGACGCGCTCGGCGTAGGGGAGGAAGGAGAAGATCCCGCCACCGTCGTTGTCGACGACGACGAACACGGCGTCGAGGTGACGACGCGTGACCCCGAGCAGGGCGTTGGCGTCGTGGAGGAACGAGAGGTCGCCGGTGAGCCCGACGGTCGGGCCGGGCGACGCGGCCGCGACCCCGAGGGTGGTCGACCCAAACCCGTCGATGCCGTTCACACCCCGGTTGGCGAGGAAGCGCACGTCGGCGCGGCGGCTCGGCGAACGTCTCGACGTCGCGGACGGGCATGCTCGACGCCACGACCAGGGTGGCGCCGCTCGGGAGCGCGGCCACGACGTCGCGGGCGACGCGTCCCTCGAAGGGCTCCTCGCTGCCCGCGAGCTGCTCGTCGATGGCGCGCCGGGCGCGGCGGTCCGCGTCGCGCCATCCGTCGAGCCACGCGGTGTCACGCGGGGTGGAGTCGAGCGCGTCGTGCCATGCGGTGAGGAGCGGCCCGGTGTCGGCGGGGAGGCGTCGGGTCGTCGTGTGGGTGGGGTCGAGCCAGCGGCCGTCCGGGTCGACGAGCCACACGTCAGGCGCGTCGGCCAGCCACGCGGTCGTCGCGGCGCTCGTCGGGGGCGCGCCGAGACGGAGCACGAGGTCGGGACGGTGCGTCGGCGCGAACGCGGGCACGCGGAGGAGCGCGTCGGCAGTCGAGCAGACGACCGGGCCGGCGCGCAGCCCGGACAGGGGGTCGGCGAGGATCGGCCAGCCCGCCCGCTGCGCGAACCGCGTCACGACGACGGGGTCGACGTCGGCCCCCCAACCGGCGACGATCACCCCACGGGTGGCGTGGCGGACCACGGCCGCCAGGTCGGCGACGGCCGCCTCGTCGAGGTGCCGTCCGGCCGGGACGGTGATGGTCCACGGCGCGCCGCCGGGGCGGCCGGGCGCGTCGACGAGGGGACCGCCGGTCGGAGCGAGGGGCTCGCGGAACGCCAGGTTCAGGTGGACGGGCCCGGCGGGCGGCCCGGCGGCGCTCGCCACCGCCCGGGCGGCGAGCGCCCGCCACCAGGCGCCGGCGCCGGGACGGTCGGCGGGGGCGTCGACGTCGCAGGACCAGCGGACCGCGCCGCGGTACAGGCCGACCTGGTCGATGGTCTGCCCGGCGCCGGCGTCGCGCAGCTCGGGCGGCCGGTCCGCGGTGCAGACCAGCAGGGGCACGCCGCCGTGTGAGGCTTCGAGGACGGCGGGATGGAGGTGGGCCGTCGCCGTGCCCGAGGTGCAGCAGACCACGACCGGTCGCCCCGATCCGCGGGCGGCCCCGAGAGCGAAGAACCCGGCGGACCGCTCGTCGAGGTGGGAATGGACCCGCAGGCGGGGCTCGGCCGCCAGCGCCAGCGCCAACGGGGCGCTGCGGGACCCGGGCGAGACGCAGGCGTCGGCAACCCCGGCCCGCGCCCACTCGTCGACGAGGGCTCCGGCGAATGCGGAGTTGGCATCAGGGCTCATGGAAGGATCCATCAGTGCGGCTCCGCCTCGTGCCCGGGTTCACCCTCACCGCGCGCTCCTGGGAGCCGGTCGAGCGGCGGCTGCCCCCGGACTGGGACGTCCAGACGGTCGAGGTCCCCGACGGGCTCGACTTCGTGGCCACGGCCGACACCCTCGCCCACCGGGGCGGGCGAGCGGTGTGGGTCGGCTACTCGATGGGGGCCCGGCTCTGCGTACGCCTGACGCTCGACAACCCGACGCTGGTGGACGCGCTCGTGCTGGTGAGCGGGACGCCGGGGATCCGCGAGGCCAGGGCGCGCGAGGCGCGCCTCGCGGCGGACGAGGCCCGCGCCCAGGAGCTCGAGCGGGACGGGCTCGAGCTGTTCCTGGATCGATGGCTCGACCAGCGGCTCTTCGAGACGCTGCCCCGCGAGAACGCGATGCTCGAGGAGCGACGGCGGGGCAACAACGTGCCGCGGGTCGCGCACCAGCTGCGGGCGCTCGGGCAGGGAGCGCAGGAGCCGCTGTGGGGCCGGCTCGGCGAGCTGAGCGTGCCGGTGCTGCTCCTCGCGGGCGGCTACGACCGCGCCTACTCCGACACCGCGCAGCAGATGGCGACGGCGATCGGGTCCCGGGCCACGGTCGAGATCGTCCCCCGAGCGGGCCACGCGGTGCACCTCGAGCAGCCCGAGGAGGTCGCTCACCGGATCGCCGTCTGGGTCGCCGCGCTCGACGCCGCGTAGCGTGCGAGCAGCGCCGGGTCCGGGGTCACGGCGCGGACGGTCAGCATCCCGTGCTCGGGCACCAGCGGCGAGGCCGTGACGTCGTGCCGGCGGTGCGAGAGGGTGGCCAGCCCGCACGCGTAGGGCAGCTCGGGCAGCATCGCCGCCAGCGCGAGCCCGGCGGCGATCCCGACCGAGGTCTCGTGCATCGAGCTCGGGATGCCCGGCACGCCCGCCGCCTCGACGAGGGCCGCGGCGGCCCGCACCCCGCCGGCCGGCTGCACCTTCACGACGAGCGCGTCGGCGGCGGTGAGCGACCGGAGTCGACGGGCGTCCTCGAGGCTGCGCACCGACTCGTCGGCCGCGAGCGGGACCGCGACGCGACGGCGCAGCCGGGCGAGGTCCTCGAGGCCGGCGACGGGCTGCTCCACGAGCTCGAGGTCGTAGCGCGCCAGGCGCCGGATGGCGGTCTCGGCGGTGTCGAGGTCCCAGGCGCCGTTCGCGTCGACCCGCAACGCGACGCGCGGGCCGACGGCGTCGCGCACCGCCGCGACGAGGGCGACGCCGTCACCCGGCCCGACCTTGACCTTCACCGCCGGGTAGGCGGCGAGGTCGGCCGGGTCGAACGTCGGCCCGGTCACGAGCGCGTTGACGGGGACGGACGACCGCCGGGCGGCCGGCCAGCCGACGAGCGCGGCCTCTTCGGCGGCGCGCCACGCCGCCGCCGGGTCGCACGGGTACCCGGGGAGCGGGGACCACTCGCCCCAGCCGGCCGGACCCGCGAGCAGGCAGACGGCCCGCCCGTCGACCACCAGGTGATGCGCCCGGGCGCTCACCACACGAGGATCCCGACGGCGACCAGCACCGCGACGACCAGCTCGAGGCGCACGGTGGCGACGAGCGCCGGCACGAGGGCCGGGCCGGTGCGGCCGCCCAGGACGGCGCGGGCCGGCGGGACGGCGAGCGGCAACGCGGCGAGGCCGAGGAACGCCCCGGCGGACAGCGTCCCGAGGGCGGCGACCGCAGCGAACGCCGCGGCGACCAGGGCGACGCAGAGCAGACGGGCGCGGCCGGTCGCCGAGCCGGACGGCGAGCGTCCGCTTCCCGGCGGCGGCGTCGGGGACCCGGTCACGCACGTTGTTCACCGCCAGCACCGCCGCGGCGAGCAGCCCGCACGCCGCGGCCGCCCACCACACGCCGGTGGTGAGCGCGCGCTGCTGGACGTAGGCCGACCCGGCGGTGGCGACGAACCCGAAGAAGGCGAGCACCATCACCTCGCCGAGCCCGACATAGCCGTACGGCTTCGGGCCGCCCGTGTAGAGCACGGCCGCGGCGACGGCGGCGACGCCGAGGAGCACGAGCCACGGGGCCACGAGCAGCGACAGCGCCAGCCCCGCGACCGCCGCCACCGCGAAGGCGATCGTCGGCGGCGCGCCGCACCGCGGCCGGCGACGCGGCGCCACTGCCGGTCAAGCGGCGGGGGCCCACACGGTCGGCGTCGGTGCCCCGCACCCCGTCGGAGTAGTCGTTCGCGAAGTTCGCGCCGACCTGAATCGCGACAGCGACGACGAGCGCCAGCGCGGCCCGTCCGACGCGCAGGTCGTGACCCGAGGCGCCGACCGCCGTGCCCAGCAGCGCCGGCGCGATCCCGGCGCCGAGGGTGCGGGGGCGGGCACCCGCGAGCCAGCCGCGCACACCGACCGGCGCGGTCGCGGTCACGGGCGTCGGGGGAACTGGTCGAACGCCGGGCGGCGATGCTCGAGGAACGCCTCCTTGCCCTCGCGCGCCTCATCGCTCAGGTAGTACAGGAGGGTGGCGTCGCCGGCGAGCTGCTGGACGCCTGCGAGCCCGTCGTCCGCCGCGTTGAGGGAGGCCTTCAAGAGCCGCAGCGCCAGCGGGCTGTGGGACAGCATCCGGGCGCACCAGTCGAGGGTGCGCTCCTCGAGCTCGGCGAGCGGCACCACGGTGTTGACGAGGCCGAGCCGCGCCGCCTCCTCGGCGTCGTACTGCTCGCAGAGGAACCAGATCTCCCGCGCCTTCTTCTGCCCGACCGTGCGGGCGAGCAGCCCCGACCCGTAGCCCCCGTCGAACGAGCCGACGCGCGGGCCGGTCTGCCCGAATCGGGCGTTGTCGGCCGCGATGGTGAGGTCGCACACCAGGTGCAGCACGTGACCGCCGCCGATCGCGTAGCCGGCGACCATCGCCACCACGGGCTTGGGGAGGCGGCGGATCTGCACCTGCAGGTCGAGCACGTTGAGCCGTCCGACGCCGTCGTCGCCGACGTAGCCGTCGTCGCCCCGGATGCGCTGGTCCCCGCCGCTGCAGAACGCGTCGGGGCCCTCGCCGGTGAGGACGACGACGCCGACCGTCGGATCGTTGCGCGCCCGCTCGAACGCGTCGCGGAGCTCGTCGAGGGTGCGGGGCCGGAAGGCGTTGCGGACCTCGGGTCGGTTGATCGTGATCTTGGCGACGGCGCCGCCCTCGAGCGTCGCCGTCTCGTAGCGGACGTCGCGGTAGTCGACGTCGCCGGGCTTCCAGTCGGCCGCAGGGCGGATGGTGGCGGTCACGGGCCCTCCACGTCGATGGGCGCATACACTCTGGGAGTGCTCACTCCCACGGTATGGGTGAGGGCGTCCGACCACCAAATCGGCCCGTGAGCGGCCGGCTGCTGGCCGTCCGGCTCCCCCGGACCGCCGCCGCGCCAGCGGTGTGGGCCGCCTGGGACGAGGGCGACGCCGTGGCCGTCGTCGACCCGACCCTCCCCGGCCCCGTCCTGGACGCCACGCTCGCCCGGCTCCGCCCCACGCACGTCATCGACGACCGTGGGCTCCACGCCCGGCCCGGCGGGATCCCGCCGGACGAGACCGTCGCGGCGGTGGTCCTCACCTCGGGCACGACGGGGACGCCGAAGGCCGTCGAGCTCACGGCGGCCGGCCTCGCCGCGGTGGCGGCGGGCGCCAACGCCGTCCTCGACGTGCGCGACGCCGACCGGTGGCTGGTGTGCCTCCCGCTGCACCACGTCGCCGGCCTCGCGATCCTCGCCCGGGCCCGCGCCGGCGGCCAGGACGTCGTGGTGCACGACGGCTTCGACGCCGACGCGGTCGCCGCCGCACCCGACCGTGAGGGCGCGACGCTCGTGTCGCTCGTGCCGACGACGCTCGCGCGGCTCCTCGACCGCGACGCGCCCCTGCGCCGGTACCGCCGCGTCGTCGTCGGCGGCGCGCCGTTCCCGCCGGCACTGCGCGAGCGAGCGGCGGCCGCCGGCGCGCCGGTCATCGACGCCTATGGTCTGAGCGAGACCGGAGGCGGGGTCGTGTTCGACGGCTGGCCCGTCCCGGGCGCCGCGGTCGACCTCGGACGCGACGACGAGATCCTGATACGGGGCCCGATGGTGCTGCGCGGCTACCGCGACGACCCGGACAGCACCGCCGCGGCGCTCGACGCTGACGGGTGGTTCCACACCGGCGACGTCGGGGTCCGGGCCGACGACGGATCGGTGCGGCTCGTCGACCGGCGCCGCGACCTGGTGATCACCGGCGGGGTCAACGTCAGCCCCACCGCGGTCGAGGCGGTGCTGGGCGACCATCCCGACGTCGCGGACGTGTGCGTCGCCGGCGCGCCTGACGAGCAGTGGGGCGAGCGGGTCGTCGCGTTCGTCGTGCCCCGGCCAGGCGTCGCGGTGCCGACCGTCGCCACGCTGCGCGACTTCGCCCGGTCGCGGCTGCGGGGGGCCGAGCTGCCCCGCCAGGTCGTGGCCGTCGCCGCCGTCCCCCGCGCCGCGTCGGGAAAGGTGCAACGGCGTCGCCTGCCACCGGCGACCTGACCGGGCGGTACGGTCGAGCTCCGATGTCGAAGCGCGACCGACTCGCGGGTTACGACGCCAAGCGCGACTTCCAGCAGACACCAGAGCCCGGCCCCGACGGCGCGTCGACCACCGCGCCCGGCGCGCCGCGCTTCGTCGTCCAGGAGCATCACGCCCGCGCGCTGCACTGGGACCTGCGCCTCGAGCACGACGGGGTGCTGTGGTCCTGGGCGGTCCCGAAGGGGATCCCGATGCGCAACCGTCCCAACCACCTGGCGGTGCGCACCGAGGACCATCCGCTCGAGTACCTGACCTTCGAGGGTCAGATCCCCACCGGTCAGTACGGCGCCGGCACGATGAGCGTCTGGGACCGCGGCACCTACGACGCCGAAAAGCTCCAAGACGACGAGGTGATCCTCACGTTCCACGGCAGGCGCGTGCACGGGAAGTACGCGTTGTTCCGCACCCGCGACGACCAGTGGATGTTGCACCGCATGAGCCCGCCCGACGACCCGGCGCGCGACGACATCCCCTCGACGCTGGCGCCGATGCTCGCGACGGCGGGGGAACTGCCGCGCGACGACGCCGGTTGGGCGTACGAGATGAAGTGGGACGGCATGCGCGTGCTGCTGCGCGTCGCGGGCGGCCGGGTGCGGGGGACGTCGCGGACCGGCAACGACGTGTCCGCCCGCTTCCCCGAGCTCCGAGGCCTCGGCGAGGCGCTCGGCTCGGTCGAGGCCGTGCTCGACGGGGAGATCGTGGCGCTCGACGACGCCGGACGTCCCCGCTTCGAGCGGCTCCAACCCCGCATCCACGTGTCCGCGCCTGCCAAAGCCCGCCAGCTCGCCGCGTCCAACCCGGTGGTCGTGATGCTCTTCGACGTGCTGTGGCTCGAAGGCCACGCCACCACGGGCCTGCCGTATCGCGAGCGCCGCCGGCTGCTCGAGCGGCTCCAGCTCGCCGGGCCGGCCTGGCAGACCCCACCGTCCCACGACGGCGACGGCGCCGCGGTGCTGCGCACGGCCCGAGAGCTCGGACTCGAGGGCGTCGTCGCCAAACGGATCGACAGCCCCTACCGGCCCGGCGAGCGCTCGGACGCCTGGCGCAAGGTGAAGGTGACGACCGGCCAAGAGTTCGTCGTCGGCGGATGGCTCCCCGGGAAGGGTCGCCTCGCCGGCCGCCTCGGGTCGCTGCTCGTCGGCTACCACGAACCACCCGACGGTGCCCTCCGCTACGCCGGTCGCGTCGGCTCCGGGATCGACGACGCGACGCGCACCACGCTCGAGACCGCGCTGCGGTCCCGGCACCGTGACACGTCACCGTTCACGGATCCGCCCCGACTCGCGCGACGCCGCTTGGGTCGCGCCGACCCTCGTCGTCGACGTGGTGTTCGCCGAGTGGACGAGCGTCGCCTCGTTGCGCGCACCGCGCTTCCGCGGGATCCGCGAAGACATCGATCCCCGTTCGGTCGTGCGGGAGGCGACCTGATCAACCGCGAGCGCGCGGTGGCGAACCTCGTCGCCCTCGCGTCGGTGTGGCGTCATGCAACACGGCTTGTCGCGCCAAGCGTCTCGCCGGTACGCTGAGCAGCCCCTCGCGACATGGCAGGTGACGCGGTGGTCGAGTGGACGGGTGGAGGGTTCATCCCAGGCCAGGGCGGTGCCGCGATCTTCTACGAGCACGCCCAGTGCTACCACCTGCCCAGTCGCTTGCGGTCGGGAAGCGCGTCGTCGACCTGGCCAGCGGAGAGGGCTGCGGGTCCGAGATGATCTCCCGGCGACTCGAAGAGGAGCGCCATCAACTGAAGTCCCGAGCAGCCTTGGCGGCCGAACACGCGGCGCTGAGATCGAGCGTGGGCTGGCGAATCGTCCGCCGGCTCGGCCGGGCGCGCTCAGGGCCTCGCTCGTGGCGTCCACGCGCGTCGTAATCGCGACGCAGGACCGCATCGGTCCGCGGATGGCTGGGCCGGCCATCCGAAGCGTCGAGTTGGCGCGAGCCTTGGCCCGGGAGCACGACGTCGTGGTCGTCACACCCGAGCCGGGCCGGCTCGAGAACGCCACCTTCGAGCTCGGCTCGTCTGCGTCAGAGTCGGAGCTCCTCCGGTGGGTGCGCAGGAGCGACGTGGTCCTCACGGTCGGCTCCTTCTTGCACCAACACCCGGGGATCGCACGGACCGACACTGTCGTCGTCGCCGACCTCTACGACCCTGTCGTCCTCGAAGCACTCGTCCAGCACAGCGGCGACGCCTTGGACCGCCAGATCCGGGTCCACCGCGACGCGCTCCGTGGACTGCAGCTGCAGTTGCGCCGCGCCGACCTATTCCTCTGCGCGTCTGAGCGTCAGCGTCACCTCGTCTTCGGCATGCTGACCGCGCTCGGGCGGATCAATCCGGCGACCTACGCGTCGGATCCCACGTTGCGGAGCCTGGTCCGCGTCGTGCCGTTCGGGTTGCCGTCCCCGCCGGCGCCGCTGCAGCGACCCGGTCCGCTCCGGGACCGCCTGGGACTGAGCACCGACGACCTCGTCGTGCTGTGGGGCGGTGGACTCTACGAGTGGCTCGATCCGCTGGCCCTCATCGAGGCGGTGTCCGGGATCGGGAACGATCGCATCAAGGTGTTCTTCATGGGCACCGCGCACCCCACGCCGGAGGTCCCGACGATGCCGATCGCCGCGCGGGCCTCCACCCGGGCCCGCGAGCTCGGGGTGCTGGACCGCACCGTCTTCTTCTCCACCGGATGGGTTCCGTACGAGGAGCGAGCGCAGTACCTGCTCGACGCCGACATCGGCGTCTCTCTGCACCAGGACCACATCGAGGCGACCTTCGCGTTCAGAACGAGGGTCCTCGACTACATCTGGGCAGGCCTGCCGATCCTGTGTTCTGAGGGTGACGTCTTCGCGGACTTGGTCCGAGACCGCGGCATCGGCGAGGTCGTGCCCATCGGCGACGTCGACGCCATTCGCCGCGCGTTGGAGCGATTGGCCGGGTTCGAGAGCCGCCGGCGTCTCGAAGAGCCGCTCCGGGAGGTCGCGACGGCACTTCGTTGGGATACAGTCTCAGCGCCAATCGTGGAATTCTGTCGGTCTCCAGCTCGCGCCCCCGATCAGGTCGCCTCCTACCGGGGCCTGCGGCGGCGGGTTGACGTCCGTGACCGGGTGCACCCCGTGATCAACGCGGCTCGTACCCTCTTCCGGAAGCCGACATCCCAACCCGGTCCGGGAGACTGACCAAGTGCTAGACGCCGCCGAGGAGCTGTGGGGGTACCGGGGACTGATCGGCAACCTCGCCCAGCGCGAGCTCAAGGCCAAGTACAAGAAGAGCGTCCTCGGGTGGGCGTGGTCCCTCATCAACCCTGCGGCGACCCTCCTGATCTACACGCTCGTCTTCGGGGCCTTCCTCCGGATCCAACCCCCGATCGCGGGGAACGGGCATCTCAAGAGCTTCGCGCTCTATCTGTTCGCCGCGCTCATCATCTGGAACTACTTCAACGGGATGATCGCCGGCGGGATGGCATCACTGCTCGGCGCGGGACCCTTGATCAAGAAGGTGTACTTCCCGGCCGAGTGCGTCATCATCGCGAACGCGTTGGCGACGTTGCTCCAGGCTTCGGTCGAGTCCTTCATCCTCGCCTCCGTCATGGTCATCGTGGGCAACGTCGCCCCGACGTTCCTGCTCTTCCCGTTGGTGCTGGCGATGCTCGTCATGTTCTGTCTCGGCGTCAGCCTCATCGCCAGCCTGGTCAACGCCTACTTCCGCGACGTGAACTACATCGTGGTGATCAGCATGAACCTGTTCTTCTACGCTACGCCGATCATCTACCCGCTGCGGATCATCCCGAAGAAGCTGCACGGCGTGCCGGCGCGGACGATCATCTCCCTGAACCCGCTCGCCAAGTTCGTGCAAGCGTCCCGCGACATCTTCTACGGCATTCGAGTCCCGACGTTCGGGACGTGGGCGTACTTGTTCATATGGTCGGTTGGAATGCTTTCAATCGGATGGACGATCTTCAATCGTTTCGCGCGCGACGTCGCCGAGGAGCTCTAGCGATGGCCTCGTCGTCTGACATCGCGATCGAAGCCGTCGACGTCTCGAAGCGGTTTCGGCTCTACCAGGACAAGCCGTCGTCGCTGAAAGAAATGGTCACCAGCCTGAAGGGGATCCACTACGAAGAGTTCTGGGCCCTCCGAGACATCTCCGTCGAGATCCCGGCAGGCATCACGTACGGGTTGGTCGGACACAACGGCTCCGGGAAGTCGACGCTGCTGCGCCTCTTCGCCCGAGTTCACCGCCCGACGCTCGGGCGCATCGAGACCCGGGGTCGAATCTCGGCGCTCCTCGATCTCGGCGCCGGCTTTCACCCTGAGCTCTCAGGCCGGGAAAACGTCTACCTCAACGGCGCGATCCTCGGCCTCACTCGCCGCGAGATCGCCAAGGTGTTCGACGAGATCGTCGAGTTCGCCGGCCTTGAGCAGTTCATCGACAGCCCGGTGAAGGTCTATTCGACAGGCATGTACGTGCGTCTCGGGTTCTCGGTCGCGGTCCATGTCCATCCCGAAGTCCTCATCATCGACGAGGTGATCGCCGTCGGCGACGCCGAGTTCCAGCGACGCTGCTTCGACTATCTGTACACAATGAAGCGACAAGGCGTCACGATCGTGCTCGTCTCGCACAGCCTCAAGCTCATGCAGGACATGTGCGACCGGCTGGCCTGGCTCGACCACGGTCACCTGGCCGCCGAGGGGCTCCCGATCGACGTCACCCGCGAGTACGTGCAACGGGTCGATGACCAAGAAGCGGAACGTCTGCACCACGACGACGTGCGCGCCGGTGACGAGGGCCACGCCGCCCGGCACGGCACCCAGGAGATCACCGTCGAGTCGTTCCAGGTCCTGAACGAGCAGGGCCAAGAGATCCCGATGGCGGTCACCGGTGAGCCGACGATCCTTCGGATCAACTTCTACGCCAAGTCACCCGTGGAGAACCCCACGTTCGCGATCCAGATCGATCACGAGAACGGGTCATCCCTCGTGGGATTGCGCAGCGCCGACATGCTGCACACCGGCGTCGTGTGCGGCAAGGGTCACATCGACTACCGGATCCCTCGGCTAACGCTCATGCCCGGCACGATGATCGTCACCATCGGCATCTCGGACGAGCACAACCTCGTGGCCTACGACTCCCTGAACCAGTACTTCCAGTTCCACGTCCGGGCGGGTCGAGACGTCATCGTACGGGGCATGCTCGAACTGCCCGGCGAATGGGAGCCGCCGGTCAACGAGACCCGGCAGCGCCTCACGGGATGAACCCCCACGCCTCGGACGTGACGGCCGACGTGTGGAGGACCAGCAGCGTGTCCGACGCGCCGCGTCGGCGCTCGACCGGCTCAGGCGCCCGGTTGTCGGTGGACGAGGGCCAGAACCCGCGGCACGCTCGTCAACGCCACGTACGCGAACGCCACGCCGCAGACGACCAACGCCACAAACGGTATGCCCGCCAGGGGTTGCGTGCGCACCACGGTGGCGAGCCCGACCCCGGGTTGGACGGCCACGGCGATTCCCGCGGCGGCGGCCGCGGCGGTGAGCGCGACGTGGAGCCGGGTCGGTGGACTGTCCTCCTTCCCGAAACAGCCACACGACGCAAGCGGCGTCCCGCGGATCAGCGCGATCGTGATGAACGCCGTGAAGGCGGCGTAGGAGCCCGCGACGAGCACCGCGGCCACCCGGTCTCCGGTGACGAGCGCGGCCACGCCGATCCCCGCCTCGACGAGGGCACCGGCGCGGACCAGCCACGGCGCGGCCGGCAGGCCGCTCTGACGCATCGCCGTCGCGGTGTCTGCGGGGCGGGCGGCCTTCAGCACGCCGCCGACCACGAGCAGGCTGGCCGCGATGGCGAAGGAGCCGGCAGCGGGCGTCACGACCGCGACACCGGATCCACGCGGCACCCGCCAGGCCACGGGCCGTGCTCCACCGCGACGCGATGCCCCAACGCGGGGTTGCCCACGCCCACGGCGTGTCGGTGGCGCCGTTGCGGGACGCGAGGCCGCGGCACATCGGTCGGCGCCACCCGCGACCGCGTCACGCGCTGACCACGAGCGTCACACAGCTGAGCGAGGCGACCACGGCGGGACAACCTGCGGCGAGGACGCCCCGGCGCGACGATGATCTCGAGCGGCGTCATGGCTCGCGTGACCGATCGGAGCCCGCCGGCGGGGGTGGCGTGCCGTCGGGGTAGGGGTTGGGGTCGCCGGGCTGGATGCCGGCGCGGCGCAGCTGCTCGTCGGCGATGTCCGCGCGGTCGGCGTCGCGGGAGCCGCCGCGGCGCCGCGTGCGAGGCAGGCCAGCGTCGGCGAGCGCCTGCTCCATCATCCCGCCGAGCTGTTCCCACGTCGCAGCGGCGCCCTCGGCGACGATGGCTCCGCTCGGGCCGTCGACGTACGCGAAGTAGGGGGCGACGGGCACCTCGTAGTCGTCCCACGCGGCGCTGGACATCACGACGGGCACCTCGGGGGGCGCAACCTTCGAGAGCCGCCCTGGGCTCTCGGCCTCCGGACCCTTCGTGACGGCGACGAGGCGAGCGCCGCCGGGCACGCGCAACCTCCGCTGGGAGAACGCCGTCCAGAAGCCGGCGCACGTTGTGCAGCCGCTCGTGAGGAACGCGACGAGCGTCGCGTGCGACACGTCGACCACCCCGATGCTGATGGCGTCGCCGGTCGGGCTCTCGCCCACGATGTCGGCCCCGTGCCGGGAGGAACGCGACGGGCGAGCGCCGCCGTCGTCAGCCACCGTGAGGGGTGCGTCAGGGTCCCGGTCGACGCCGAGCTGATGGAGGGCCCGCAGGATCTCGGCGTGGCTGCGCAGCAGCCCAGCGACGAGCACGCCGAGCAGCGCGACGACCACGGCGAGCAGGAGGACGAGGACCGCCACGATGAAAGTCTGGCAGAGCAGCATTCGGGAGCCGGCACGCGCCCGTCGCCCGTGTCGCTATCCGTCGCGGAGCGATTCCTTCCAAGCACGGAATCGTTCGTGCGTTCGACCGTCGGCACCCACACCGTCCCCGCGGCCGTCGGGTCGCAGACGGAACTGGTACTGCTCGGCGGGCGCGTCGGCGGCGATGGCCGCGTACCGCGCGTCGGCCCCGGCGGCGGGGCCGGCCCGCCACAAGAGGAACCGGCCGATGCGGCGCTTGTAGGCCACGAGGCTGACGCCGAAGTCCGACCCGAGTCGCCGGAGGTCGTCGGGTGCCTCGACCCACCGCTCGGCAGGAATGAGGAAGTCGCGCTGCGGCGTCGGTGGCAGCTCGTCGGTATGCCAGTCCCGGTCGGACGGAGGTCGCTCTTCGGCGGGCACCGGCATCCCGTTATCGTCGCACGCGAGCGCGACCGGGCCGCACCACAAGCCGTCGTGCCATGCTGCTGGACGATGACTGGGGTCCGCGACCTGCCCACGCCGGCGCTCGTCGTCGACCACGCGACCCTGCAGCACAACCTCGACGCGATGGCGACCGCGTTGCCCGGCCCGCGATGTCGGCCGCACGTGAAGGCCCACAAGACGACCGAGTTGGCGCAGGCGCAGCGACGTCTGGGACATGCCGGCTTCACCTGCGCCACGCCTCGTGAGGTGATCGGCATGGCCCACGCCGGTCTCGGCGAGGATCTGCTGCTCGCCAACGAGGTCCTCGATGCCGACCGTCTCGCGGCGATGGCGAGGCTGGACGCACGCGTCACGATCGCGGTCGACTCGGTGGCCACCGTGGCCGCCGCCGCGGAGGCGGGGCTGCGCGAGTGCATCGTCGACGTGAATGTCGGCCTGCCGCGCTGCGGCTGCGATCCCGAGGACGCCGGTCGACTCGCTGAGGAGGCGACACGACGGGGCTGCATCGTCCGTGGCGTCATGGGATATGAGGGTCACGTTGTCGGGCTGGAGGACCGGCGCGAGCGCGTCCGCCAGACCGAGGAGTGCATGACGCGACTCGCGCGCGCCCACGAGCTCGCCGGAGGGCCCGTGATCTCGGCGGGTGGGACCGGGACGTTCGACATCAACCAGCTCGCCACGGAGATCCAGGCCGGCTCCTACGCGTTGATGGACACGGCGTACGCGGGGCTCGGGCTCCCGTTCCGACGTGCGTTGTGGGTCGAGGCCACGGTGATCTCCCGGAACGGGCGGGACGGGTTCGCCGTCGCGGACTGCGGGCTCAAGGCGCTGGGGATGGACCATGGCAACCCGACGATCGAGGATGCGGTCGTGTGGTTCTGCTCCGATGAGCACGTCACGTTCTCTCGGGACCGTGGACTGCCGTCGGTCGGCGAGCGCATCGCGGTGTGGCCCGCCCACATCGACCCGACCATCGCGTACCACGAGCGGCTGCACATCGCCGAGGACGGCATCGTGGTCGAGACGTGGCCCGTTGACCTGCGCGGATGGTGAGGCGCTACCGTCCCGGGCTATGAGCGACGATCTGGCGTTCCTCGACGCGCTGGCGCAGGCGGACCTCGTGCGGCGCGGTGATATCACGCCCGCCGACCTGGTGGACGCCGCGATCCACGCGGGTCGAGAAGCTGAACCCCGAGTTGAACGCGGTGATCCATCCCCGCTTCGACGCGGCACGGTCGGAGGCGGCCGGGCCGCTCCCTGAGGGGCCGCTGCGGGGCGTCCCGATCGTGATCAAGGACCTCGACGGCTCGTCGGCCGGCGACCCCCTCCACTTCGGGAACCGAGCGTTGAAGGCCGCGGGCCGTGTCGCGGACCACGACACGTGGCTCACGGCACGGCTGCGCGCCGCCGGCTGCGTGATCATCGGCCGGACGAACACCCCGGAGTTCGGGCTCATGCCGACGACCGAGCCCCAGGCGTACGGGCCGACCCGCAACCCCTGGAACACCAGCCACGGCGTCGGCGGGTCGAGCGGCGGCTCCGCCGCGGCCGTCGCCTCGGGCATGGTCGCGGTGGGCCACGCCGGCGACGGCGGCGGATCGATCCGGATCCCGGCCAGCGCCTGCGGACTGTTCGGCCTGAAGCCGACCCGGGGCCGCGTGTCGCTCGGTCCCGACGCCGGGGAGTCATGGGCCGGGCTCGTCGTGCGCCACGCCGTGACCCGCACGGTGCGGGACAGCGCCACGGTGCTCGACGCCATCGCCGGGCCGATGCCCGGGGACCCGTACTACGCGCCGCCGCCCCCCCGACCCTTCGCCGACGAGGTCGGTCTCGACCCCGGCACGCTGCGCATCGGCCTGAAGACGACGGCGCCCGCGAACCTCGCGGCCACCGACGACGAGTGCGTGGCCGCGACGCGCGACGCCGCCGAGCTCCTCGCGTCACTCGGCCACGACGTCGTCGACGCCGCGCCGGCGGCGCTCGACGAGGACGCGTTGATGGCGAACTTCACCGTCGTGCTGACCACGAGCGTCGTGCACGACGTCCAGGACATCGCCCGGACCATCGGGCGCGACGTGACGGCCGACGACGTCGAGCCGCTCACCTGGGCGTACTACGAGGCCGGGCTCCAGAACACCGCCGTGCAGTACCTCGAGGCGTTGCACGCGGCCCACGCCTGGTCCCGCCGCGTCGCGACCTGGTGGCAGCCCACCGCTGATGGCGGCGAGGGCTTCGACCTGCTGCTGACCCCCACGATGGCCGAGCCGCCGCCGCTGCTCGGGGACGTCGTGGGCACCCGCGAGGACCCTTGGCGCGGGATGGCTCGCGCGTCCGCCTTCGCGTGCTACACGGCACCCTTCAATGTGACGGGCCAGCCCGCCATGTCGGTGCCGCTCACGTGGGAGGCGTCGCGCAACCTGCCGATCGGGGTGCAGCTCGTGGCGGACTACGCGCGCGAAGACGTCTTGTTCCGCGTCGCGTCACAGCTCGAGTCGGCCCGGCCCTGGGCAGAGCGTCGCCCCGTCGTCCACGCCTGAGCCGTGGGCGTCCGGGTCGGCGGCGGCCAGGGCTTCTACGGCGACACGCCGCGCGCCGTCACCGGCCTCCTCGACGCCGGCGTCGACTATCTCTGCCTCGAGGCGCTGGCTGAGCTGACCCTGGCAATTCTTCAGAAGGACCGACAGAAGGACAAGGCCAAGGGCTTCACCCGAGATCTGCCTGCCTACCTGCAGGCCGCGCTCCCAGCGGTCGCTGCGGGACGGGTGAAGCTGATCACCAACGCCGGCGGCATCAACCCGGCCGCCGCGGCGCGGTGCACCATCGACACGGCGCGCGCCCTCGGGCTGTCCGGGATCCGCGTCGCGACGGTGCTCGGCGACGACCTCCTCGGCCGCCTCGACACCATCCAAGGAGCCGCGCCGCTGGCGAACCTCGAGTCGGGCGCCCCGTTCGCCGACTTCCCGCAGCCGGTGCTGTTCGCCGCCGCGTACCTCGGCGCCCGACCCATCGTCGAGGCGCTCGCCCGGGACGCCGACGTCGTGGTCACCGGGCGGGTCGCCGACGCGGCGCTCTTCCTGGCGCCCCTCGTGCACGAGCACCGGTGGGCGTGGGACGACTGGGACCGCCTCGCGGCCGGCACGCTCGTCGGTCACCTGCTCGAGTGCTCCGGGCAGAGCGCCGGCGGGAACCTGAGCCTCGACTGGTGGACCGTGCCGCGGCCCTGGGACCTGCCGTACCCGATCGCCGACGTCGACCCCGACGGCAGCGCGGTGCTCACCAAGCCCGCATCGTCGGGCGGCCGGGTCAGCTTCGACACGATCCGCCACCAGCTCCTCTACGAGGTCCACGACCCGGCCGCGTACCTCGCGCCCGACGTCGTCGCCGACTTCACGGCCGCCCGGGTCGTCGACGAGGGCGACGACCGTGTGCGCGTGAGCGGGGTGCGGGGCGCGCCGGCGACCCCGACGTACAAGGCGCTGCTGTGCCACCACGCCGGCTGGGCCGGTGAGGCGCGCGTCGGCTTCTCGTGGCCGGACGCGGCCGAGAAGGCGACGGCGACCGCGGCGATCTTCACCGAGCGGGTGCGCAGCGCCGGGCTGACCGTCGACGAGTGGTGCGTCGAGCGGTGGGGCGTCGACGCACTCGGTGGGCCGACGGTGCCGGGCACGGACGCGGAGCCGCCGGAGGTGCTGCTCCGCATCGCGTGGCGCTGCGCCGACCCGCGCACCGCCGCGCTCGTCGGCCGCGAGCTCGTGCCGTTGACCTTGTCCGGACCCGCGGCGGGCATGACGGGCGTCGGGCGCGGCGGCGCCGCGCCGAGCGAGCTGCTCGGGCTGTGGCCGACCCTGGTCGACAAGACGCTCGTCGACCCGCACGTGACCGTCACCGTCGACGTGGTGCCGTGAGACGACGCCTCCACGACCTCGGCTGCGGCTACCGAGCCGGCGACAAGGGCGACATCGCCAACGTGGCGCTGTTCGCCCCCGACCCGGCCATCTTCGACGTGATCCGGGAGGCGGTCACCGCCGAGCGGGTGCGTGCGCACTTCGGCCGGCTGGTCCGAGGTCCCGTTGAGCGCTACGAAGCCGAGAACGTGCTGGCCCTGAACTTCGTGCTGCACGACGCGCTCGGTGGCGGCGCGCCCCGCTCGCTCCGAGCCGACAACCTGGGCAAGACGCTCGGCGGCGCACTCGTCCGGCTCGAGATCGACGTGCCCGCCGATCTCGCCGACCGGTCCGCGGCGCGACCGGACATCCGCTGGGCTGACCAGATCCTGGACGGGCTCGCGGCGGACGGGTAGCGACCAGGCCGCCGCGGGTCGACGGCGGGACATCGTCGCAGCGCGCTACGGCGTGGCGTGGTGGCGCGCCGCCCACTCCTCCGCGAGCGGCGCAGGGAGGGGCGAGGCGAACCAGTCGCCTTGCGCGCGTTGGCACCCCACCGCGCTGAGCCGGGCCGCTTGCGCCGCGGTGTCCACCCCGAGCGCCACCGACGTCAGCTGGAGCTGCTGGGCGAGGTCGACGATCGCCTCGACGATCGCGTCGTCGACGGGGTCACGGCCGAGGCCGTGGATGAAGGCGTGATCGATCTTGATCTGGTCGAGCGGCAGCTGCTTCAGCCGCACGAGCGGCGACGAGCCCACGCCGAACTCGTCGAGTGCGAGCTGCAACCCGAGCTCGCGCAGCGCCGCGAACAGCGCCCGGGTGGCGCCGGTGTCCGCGAGGAGGACCTGGTCCGTCACCTCGAACGACAGGAGGGCTGGGTCGAGGTCCGAGTCGAGGACGGTCTTGGCGATCGTCGTGGCCAGATGCGGATCGGAGAGTTCCGCCGCCGAGAGGTTCACGCTCGTGACGAACCGCCCCCAGTCGGGGTGACGCTGATGCCAGGACGCCGCGGTGCGGCACACCTCTCCGCGTACCCACTCGCCGATCGGACGCATCAGGCCGGCGTCGTTCGCCACGGACAGGAACTCCGTCGGGTGGAGCAGCCCGCGGCTCGGGTGCTCCCATCGCAGGAGCGCCTCGAACCCGGCGAGCGCGCCCGTCGCGATCGTCACGACCGGCTGGTAGTGCAGAACGAAGCCACCATGCTCCAGCGCGTGGCGCAGCTCACGTTCGGTGTCGAGGCGAGCCACGACGTCCTCGCGCAGCTGCGCGTCGAACAGCTCGGCGCGGTCCCGCCCCTTGGCCTTGGCGCGGTACATCGCGGCGTCCGCATCGCGCAGCATCGCCTCCGGGGCGCGCCCGTCGGCGATCGAGATCCCGATGCTCGCGGTCACGACCACCTCCTCGAGCCCGTCGACGTCGAAGGGCTGGCGGGCGACCTGCAGCAGCCGGTCCGCGAGCGCCACCGCATCCTCGGGCCCGGTGAGCTGCTCGCAGACGATGACGAACTCGTCGCCACCGAAGCGGGCGATGAGGTCGCCGGGCCGCAGCGCCGCGGCGAGCCGCTGCCCCATCGACACGAGCAGCCGGTCCCCCGCGTCGTGGCCCACGCTGTCGTTCAGGACCTTCAGGCGGTCCAGGTCGAGGAACATGACGGCGACCTCGGACCCACCGCGACGCTCGTGTCGCCCGACGAGGCGGAGCCGGTCCAGCAGCTGCTCCCGGTTCGGGAGCCCGGTCAAGGTGTCGTGCAGCGCCTGGTGGGACAGCTTGGCTGCGCTGCGGTCGCGCTCGATCGCCACGGCGGCGAGGCTGGCCGCCATCTCGAGCAGCCGGCGGTCGCGTGGCTCGGGCTCCGCCAGGTCGCGGCGGAGCGCGAGCACCGCGCCGAGGTGACGGCCGTCCCCGTCGTCGCCGACGGGGATCCCCCACCAGCTCGCGAACCCGTGCTCGGCGAGGACCGCCGCGGTCGGCCCGTCCGTGGCGTCGATCGTGTACCGCACCGGTCCTTCGCGCAGCGCGGGTCGGTCCGCCGGCATGGCGAGGCCTTCGAATGCGGCAACGCAGCCTGCCGGGACGCTCGGTGAGGCCTCGACGTGGAGGACGTGGTCCTCCCCGGCGACCGCCACGACCGCGTGCGCGTCGGTGATCCATCCCTCGACCAGGCGCGCGACGGCGTCCAGCGTCGAGGTGAGCGGCACGCCGCGGGCGACGCCCTCGAGGATGCGGGCCTGCTCCGCGGCGACGAGCTCGGCGCGGCGACGGTCCGTCACGTCGCGTCCGTCGACCAGCACCCCGCCGATCGCCGGGTCGTCGAGCAGGTTCACCGCGATCGACTCGATCCAGCGCCATGACCCGTCACGGTGACGGATCCGGTGCTCGAGTGGCACCGGTGGACGGCGCTCGAGAAACTGGGCGGCGAACGCCCGGGCGACCTCGTCTCGCTCGGTGGGGTGGAGCAGCTCGATCCACTTCCGGCCCAGCAGCTCGTCCGGCTCGTAGCCGAGCACGAGCTGGTGGGAGGTGCTGACGAACACGAACCGGCCGTCGTCGTCGTAGATGGAGAGCAGGTCGTGCGAGTTGTCCACGAGGGCACGGCTGAGGATCTCGACGCGGCGCAGGGCAGCGTCGGCCTCGATGCGATGGGTCACGTCGATGACCGTGCCGACGTGGCCGGCGAAGCGGCCGTCGGCGTCGTAGCGGGGCACGCCGACGTCGACGACCCGCCGGTAGGTGCCGTCGGCGGCCCGAAGCCGGTAGTCGAGCTCGTAGGGCTCGCGGCGGCCGACGCGCTCCAGTGCGCTCGCGACGACGCGGGCCCGTTCGTCGGGATGGACGCCGGCCTGCCAGCCGTCGCCGAGCTCCTCCTCGGCGGTCCGGCCGGTGAGCTCGTACCAGCGACGGTTGAAGAACACCGCCTGGCCGGCCGGGTCGGCCATCCACATCAGGACGGCGGCGGTGTCGGCGGCCCGGCGGAAGAGGGCGGGGCTCGATTCGGCGGCCTCGGCCTGGACGTGGGCGCTGACGTCGCGGGCGGTCACGACGCACCCCTCGACCGCGGGGTCGGCCAGCCGGTTGGCGACGACGAGCTCGAGGTGGCGCCAATGGCCGTCGCGGTGGCGGCACCGGACCAGGACCGGCGGGCTGGACGCCCCGGCGGGCAGTGACCCGAGGGCGTCGACGAGGCCGGGGACGTCGTCGGGGTGTACCAGGTCGAGCGGGGAGCTGCCGACGAGCTCTTCGGGCCGGTCGCCGAGGACGGCCTCGATCGAGGGGCTGACCCACGCGACGGACCAGCCGGCGTCCGCGACGCCGATGACACCCCACGCGTGCTGGCCGAGCATGGGCGGCTGCGAGCCGGCCGACCAGGAGACGCCGTGTGCCGCCGGTCCAGGCCCCCCGTCGGTCACGAGCGTCGGTCTGGTCGGCCCTCGCGGCCCGCGCTCGTGAACGGACCCACCTGGCAACGGTACCCTCGCCTCGTTGACGGGACTCTAGGCCGCTTCTCCGCGCCGCTGCGTCGGTGGTTCGCCTCGACGTTCGAGGCGCCGACCCGCGCGCAGCACGACGCGTGGCCCGCCATCCGCGCGGGGGATCACACACTGCTGCTCGCGCCGACGGGATCGGGCAAGACGCTCGCCGCGTTCCTGTGGGCGATCGACCGGTTGAGCCGCGACGCCGTCCCGGACGCGTCGGCGCGCTGCCGGGTGCTGTACGTGTCGCCGTTGAAGGCGCTGGCCGTCGACATCGAGCGCAACCTGCGCGCGCCGCTCGTCGGGCTGCAGCGTCACGCCGAGCAGCTCGGTGTCGACGTGCACGTCCCGACCGTCGGGGTCCGGACCGGCGACACGCCCGCCGACGAGCGCCGGCGTCTGGCCCGCACGCCGCCCGACATCCTCATCACCACCCCCGAATCGCTGTATCTGATCCTCACCTCCCGGGCCCGCGAGACCCTCCGGTCGGTGCGCTGGGTGATCGTGGACGAGATCCACGCCGTCGCCGCGACGAAGCGGGGCGCGCACCTCGCCGTGTCGCTCGAGCGGCTCGAGGAGCTCACCGCGGCGCCGGCGCAGCGCATCGGGCTGTCGGCGACACAGCGGCCCCTCGACGAGATCGCCCGGTTCCTCGGCGGCGTCGGCCCCGACGGGCCCCGGCCGGTGACGATCGTCGACGCCGGCGCCAGCAAGGATCTCGAGCTCGAGGTGATCGTCCCGGTCGAGGACCTCGCCGCGATGGGACGCGAGCTCGACGAGCCGGTCAGCGGTCCCGCCGCCGCCGGGCCGCCACGGGCCAGCATCTGGCCGCACGTGCACCCGCGCCTCCTGGAGCTCGTGCTGGCCCACCGCAGCACGATCATCTTCGTCAACGCCCGACGGCTCGCCGAGCGGCTCGCCGCGAGCCTCAACGACCTGTGGCGCGAGCAGCTCGCCGACGCCGGCGAGGAGGCGCCGGTCAGCGATCTGGTCCGCGCCCATCACGGCTCTGTCGCGCGTGAGCAGCGCCTGGCGATCGAGGATGCGCTGAAACGCGGGGAGCTGCGCGCCCTCGTGGCGACAAGCTCCCTCGAGCTCGGCATCGACATGGGCGCCGTGGACCTCGTCGTGCAGGTCGAGTCCCCCGGCTCCGTCGCCCGCGGGCTGCAGCGCGTCGGACGCGCCGGGCACGGGGTGGGTGAGGCGAGCCGCGGGAAGCTGTTCCCGAAGCACCGCGGGGACCTCCTCGAGGCCGCCGTCGTCGTGCCGCGCATGCGCGCCGGGCTCGTGGAGGAGACCCGCTACCCGCGGAACCCCCTCGACGTCCTCGCGCAGCAGCTCGTCGCGGCGTGCGCGCGTCGACGAATGGGACGTGGAGGACCTCGGCGCGATGGTGCGCCGCGCCGCCAACTTCGCCGAGCTGCCCGACGACGCGTTCACCGGTGTGCTCGACCTCCTCACCGGCCGGTACCCGAGCGACGAGTTCGCCGGGTTGCGACCCCGCCTGGTGTGGGATCGGGTGACCGGCCGGGTTCGGGCGCGAGAGGGCGCAGCCCGGGTCGCGGTCGTGAACGGCGGGACGATCCCCGACCGGGGGCTCTTCGGCGTGTTCCTCCCCGAGGGCACACGCGTCGGGGAGCTCGACGAGGAGATGGTGTACGAGAGCCGCCCCGGGGACTGCTTCGCGCTCGGCGCGTCGACGTGGCGCATCGAGCAGATCACCCACGACCGGGTCATCGTCACGCCGGCCCCGGGCGAGGCCGCGCACATGCCGTTCTGGCACGGTGACAAGCCCGGCCGACCCCTCGAGCTCGGACGGGCGCTCGGCGCCACGGTCCGCGAGCTCGGCGCGGCGGGCCCTGACGCCGCCCGCGAGCGCCTGCGCGACGAGGCGGCGCTCGACCCCTGGGCCGCGGACAACCTGTGGCAGTACCTCGAGGAGCAACGCGAGGCGACCGGGGTGGTGCCCGACGACCGCACCGTCGTCGTCGAGCGATTCCCGGACGAGATCGGCGACTGGCGAATCTGCGTCCTGTCACCGTTCGGGGCGCGGGTGCACGCCCCGTGGGCGCTCGCGCTCGAGGCTCGACTCGCGGACCGGCTCGGCGCACCGGTCGAGGTGCTGTGGAGCGACGACGGCATCATCCTGCGGCTCCCCGAGGCGATCGAGTCGATCCCGACCGACGAGCTGCTCCTCGACCCGGACGACGTCGAGGAGCTCGTCACCCGCCAGCTCCCCGCCACCGCGCTGTTCGCCGCCCGGTTCCGCGAGGCCGCGGCCCGCGCCCTCCTCCTGCCCCGTCGACGGCCCGGGGAGCGCACCCCGCTGTGGCAGCAGCGGCAACGCGCCGCGGACTTGCTCGAGGTCGCGGCGCAGTACCCGTCGTTCCCGATCATCCTCGAGGCGTCCCGCGAGTGCCTCCGCGACGTCTTCGACCTGGCGGCCCTGCGCAGCGTGCTCACCGATCTGCAGGCCCGCCGGGTCCGGGTCGTCGCCGTCGACACCCGCACCGCGTCGCCGTTCGCGCAGTCGCTGCTCCTCGGCTGGGTCGCCGTCTACATGTACGAGGGAGACGCGCCGCTCGCCGAGCGGCGGGCCGCCGCCCTCTCCCTGGACCGCGACCTGCTGCGCGAGCTGCTCGGCGGCGACGAGCTGCGCGAGCTCCTCGACGGCGACGCCGTCGCCCAGGTCGAGCTCGAGCTCGCCCGCCTCGCGCCGACGTCGCGGCGGGCGCGTCACCCCGACGACGTCCACGATCTCCTCGTCGAACTCGGGGACGTGAGCGTCGAGGAGCTCGCCGCCCGGGTCGAGGGCGCCCCGGGCCCGCTCGTCGACGGGCTCATCCGGGACCGGCGGGTGATCCCGATCACGGTCGCCGGCGAGGCCCGCGTCGTCGCGGCGGAGGACGCGGCCCGCTATCGCGACGCGCTCGGCGCGACGGTGCCCGTCGGGCTGCCCGCGGTGTTCACCGCGCCGGTCGAGGACCCGCTCGGGGACCTGCTCCGCCGATACGCCCGCACGCACGGCCCGTTCACCACCGTCGAGGCCACCCGTCGGTTCGGGCTGCCGACCGGGGAGACGGCCGAGACGCTGGAGCGGCTCGAGCAGGCCGGCCGGCTCGTGCGCGGGGAGCTTCGCCCCGGCGGCTCGGGCCGCGAGTGGTGCGACGTCGACGTGCTGCGCCGGCTGCGTCGCCGGTCGCTCGCCGCGCTCCGCGCCGAGATCGAGCCGGTCGACGCTGACGTGCTCGCCCGGTTCGGGCTCGCCTGGCACGGGGTCACGCGCCGCCGGCGAGGACTCGACGCGCTCGTCGACGCGGTCAGCCAGCTGCAGGGCGCGCCGATCCCCGCGTCGGTGCTCGAACGCGACGTGCTCGCCGCCCGCGTCGAGGGGTACCGGCCGGCGATGCTCGACGAGCTCTGCGCCAGCGGCGACATCGTCTGGATCGGCGACGGCGCGCTCGGCACCACCGACGGGCGGGTCGTCCTCGCCTTCCGCGACCAGGCGGCGCTCCTCGCGCCCGCGCCGTCGTCGGAGCCGCCGACCGGCCCGCTGGCCGACGCCGTCCGGGCGCACCTCCGCGACCACGGCGCGTCGTTCTGGCCGGAGCTGGTCCGCGCCGTCGCCGCCGTCGACGAGCGCACGCTGCTCGACGCCCTCTGGGACCTCGTCTGGTCCGGCGAAGCGACGAACGACGGGCTCGCCGCGCTCCGCGCCCGGCTCGGCGGGCGCGCGCGCGCCCGCGCAGCAAGCCGCACCCGGGCCGGCTCAGCCGGCTCGGCCCACCCGCCGCGGCCGGTCGCTGGTCGCTCGTCGACGCGTTCACCCGCCCCGCGCCCAGCCGCGACGGAGCGAACGATGGCCCGCGCCCGGCAGCTGCTCGAACGCCATGGCATCCTCACCCGCGAGGCGGTGCGCGCCGAGGGGTCACCCGGCGGCTTCGCGGCGGTGTACCCGACCCTCGCGCGCGTTGGAGGAGACCGGCAAGGTGCGGCGCGGCTACTTCGTGGCCGGGCTCGGCGCCGCCCAGTTCGCGCTCCCGGGTGCCGCGGACCGCCTCCGCGCCGAACGCGTCGCGGAGGAGACCACGACCGTGCTCGCCGCGACCGACCCGGCGCAACCGTACGGGGCGGCCCTGGCCTGGCCTGATTCCCCGGGCCGTCCCGCCCGCAGCCCGGGCGCGCTCGTCGTGCTGCGCGCCGGTCGGCCGGTCGGCTTCCTCGAGCGGGGCGCGAAGCACCTCCTCACCTTCGGCGCCGACCACGACCAGTGGGTCGAGCCGCTCACCGAGCTCGTGAAGGACGGCCGGCTGCACGCGTTCGACGCTCGAGCGCATCGACGGCGTCCCGACCCGCGAGTCGCCCGCCGCCGACGCCCTGCGCGCCGCGGGGTTCGTGCCCGCCTACCGGGGACTGCGCCTCGGGACCTGACGTACCCTGGCGGGATGCCCGAGGGCGACACGCTCACCCGCACGGCGCGCACCCTGCACACCGCTATGGCGGGCCGGCGCCTGACCCGCCTCGACCTCGCCCGGCTCGCGGGCCCGAAGCCGGCGACCGGCACCGAGATCGTGTCGGTCGAGGCACGCGGCAAGCACCTCCTCGTCCACTTCGGCGACGGGCGGTCGCTGCACACCCATCTGCAGCTGCACGGCACCTGGCACCTCTACCGGGCGGGGGAGCGCTGGCGGCGGCCCCGCGCGCAGGCGCGCGCCGTGCTCGAGGTGGACGACGGGACGGTCGCGGTGTGCTTCGCGGCGCCCACGGTGGAGCTCCTCGACCCGCGCCGGACGCGGCGCGCCGCGGCCGGGCTCGACACGCTCGGGCCAGACCTGTGCCGCGAGGACGTCGACGTCGATGAGATCCTCGCCCGGCTTGCCCGGGTCGACCCGACGGTCGAGGTCGGGGTGGCGCTGCTCGACCAGCGGGTCGCGGCGGGGATCGGCAACGTCTACAAGAGCGAGGTGTGCTTCGCGTGCGGGATCGAGCCCGGCACGCCGCTCGGGACGCTCGACGCGCCGACGCGGCGGACGGTGTACGAGCGGGCGTCCACGCTGTTGCGCGCCAACCTCGCCCGGTCGCAGCGGATGACGGTGTCCGGCGGGTTGGCGGTGTACGGCCGGGCCGGGCGCGCCTGTCGGCGGTGCGGGACGCGCGTCCGGCGCCGACGCCAGGGCATGCCGGCCCGCTCGACCTACTGGTGCCCGACCTGCCAGCCGTTCCCGACGAGCTGAGACGCGTCGAGGGCTACAGGACCGCGAACGCCGGCGCGGCCGCGACCAGCGCGTCGCCCAGCTCCGCATCGCCGTCGACGTGGTGGCGGAACTCGTCGACGCGCAGCCGCTCGGCGCTCAGCAGGCACCAGTCGAGCGCCGACGCCGACAGGGTGACGTCCGGGTCGCCGTCCCGGGCCTCGGCGTCCGGGGCGAGCGGCATCCGCCAGGTTCCGCCGCCGTCGCCCGTGAGCACGACCCGTGCCGTCCGATCGGGTCGGGCGCGGCCGATGGTGACGAGCCCGGGGGGCAGGGTGCGCATCGAGAGGTCCGACATGAGGTGCAGCTCGGCGGCGGGCGGTGGATCCCCGGCCGCGCCGCGCACGCGGCGCAGGTCGTCGCGGTGGATCCAGCTCTCGAACGCGCGGGCGATGAGCGCGTCGGCTGGGCTCATCGGGAGGCCGAGCCACGCCACGGTGGTGTGCTCGTCGGGCGGCGCCCCGGCCCACGCGAGCACCGCGTCGGCGGCGCGTCGCCAGTGGTCGAGCACCTCGGTCAGGGGGCGGCCCTCGTAGCGGTCGAGCAGCACGGCGGTGCGGCGCTCGACGTCGGTGGGCTCGACGTCGTCGACGGGCCGCCCGACGGCGCGGGCGAGGAGGCTTTCCTGGGCGGCGAGGTGGACCGCGAGGCCCCACGCGGTGAGCCCGTTCGGGGTCATCGCCTGGTACTGCTCCGGTGCGAGACGCTCCAGCTCGTCGGCCAGGCGGCGCGCTTCGGCGTCGTAGAGCCGCGCCGCGGCGTCCTCGACCCGATCGGTCACCGCCGCGGCGAGGACGGCATCGCGCAGCGTCGGTGGCGGCTCGCGCGCCTCGAGCGCGCCGAGCCACGCCGCCGCGGCGGCCAGCCGGTCGGCTTCGTCGGCGAGGTCGGGCCGGCGGCCGAGGAGCGCCTCGACGGCGGCGACCTCGTCCGGGTCGCAGCCGTGCAGTGCGTACGCCCCGAGGAGCTCCTCCAGGCTGCGGTCGTCGCCGAAACCCGTCACGGCGTGCGCACCCCCGCCTCGGTCAACGCCGCGGCGACGCGGCGCAGCCCGAGCCGCAGCCGCGACTTCGCGGTGCCCTCCGGGATGCCGAGCTCGACCGCGACCTCCCGGTAGGTGCGTCCCCCGAAGTAGGCGAGCTCGATGGCCTCGCGCTGCTCGGCGGGGAGCGCGTCGAGCGCGGCCCGGACCTGCTCCGCGGTGAGGATCGCGGTGGCGAGCTCCTCCACGTCGGGCACCGCGGTGGCGCGGCGGGCCGCGTCGCGCTGCGACCGGCGGCGGCGAGCCTCCTCACGGCGGACGTAGTCGACGGCCCGTCGGTGCGCCAGCGTCGCGAGCCAGGTGCGCAGGGTTCCCCGTGTGGGGTCGAAGAGCTCGGGCCGCTCCCACAGGACGACGAACACCTCCTGGGTGACGTCCTCGGCGCCTCGCGGCTCCCCAATCACTCGGCGGGCCAACCCGAATACGAACGACGCGTACTGGTCGTAGACCTCGGCGAGCGCCGCCGGCTCCGCCGCGGTGAGCCGGCCGCGGATCGCCCGCTCCCAATCGCCCGGATCGCCCACCCAGGTCCCAGCCACCGGTGCCCCCGTCGGTGCCATCATCGCCACGTCCCCGTTTCGTCCACCCACCGTCGGGCGGATCACGCCGGCACGGCACCATGATCCGCCGCTGACGTCGGGGCCGAACCGACTCTAGATTGCCGACGCCGCGCCGGCGGGAGGACACCGAGATGGCAGACGACTTCGACCTGGTGATCGTGGGCATGGGCTCAGGCGGCATGGTCGCCGCCGAGTTCGCCGCCACGCTCGGGCTGCGCGTCGCGGTCGCTGAGCGGGGCCGGGTCGGCGGCGACTGCCTCTGGACCGGCTGCGTGCCGAGCAAGGCGCTGCTCGCCTCGGGCAAGATCGCCCATCACCTCCGCCACGCCGACGAGTGGGGCATCGAGGCGGTCGAGCCCACCGTCGACCGGGCCCGGGTCTGGGACCGGATCCGGTCCGTGCAGCACCAGGTCGCGGACACGGACGACAACCCCGACCGGTACCGGGCCATGGGCGTCGAGATCGTCGCCGGGCACGCCCGGGTCACCGACCCCACGACGGTGGTCGTGAAGACCGAGGACGGCGACCGGGCGCTGTCCACCCGCTACGTGCTGCTCTGCACGGGGAGCCGCCCCGCCGTCCCGCCGGTCGAGGGCCTCGAGGACGTCGGCTACGTGACGAGCGAGAACCTCTTCGAGCTGCACGACCCGCCGGCCAGCTTCGTGAACATCGGCGGCGGGCCGATCGCCGTCGAGATGGTGCAGGGCTTCACCCGCCTCGGGATCCCCACCACGCTCCTCCAGAAGGGCCCCCGCATCCTGCCCCGCGACGAGCCCGCGCTCGTCGACATGCTCGTCACCCACCTCCGCGACGAGGGTGTCGACCTGCAATTCAACGTCGAGACCCAGAAGGTCACCCGCAACGGCGCCAAGAAGGTGGTGCACGGCACCGAGAACGGCGAGCCGCGCACCTGGGAGGCCGACGAGCTGCTCGTCGCCGTCGGTCGTCGTCCCAACGTCGAGAACCTCGGCCTCGAGGAGCTCGGCATCAAGACCGAAGCCAAGGGCGTCGTCGTCGACAACCGTGGCCGCACGAGCGTCGACACCGTCTACGCCTGCGGCGACATCGCCGGCCGCTACCTCTTCACCCATTCCGCCGCCTACGAAGGTGTCCGGGCGGTGCGCGACATGTTCTTCCCCGGCAAGGGCAAGGTGGTCGCGAGCGTTCCGTGGTGCACGTTCACCGACCCGGAGCTCGCCCACGCGGGCCTCACCGAGGCGGAGGCCCGGAGCCAGTACAAGGACGGCGTCGAGGTGTGGCACCAGGACCTCATCCACAACGACCGGGCCCGCGCCGACGGTGCCACCACCGGCGCGATCGTCGCCATCACCCACAAGAAGCGGGTCGTGGGCGCCCACATCCTCGCCCCCGCCGCCGGTGAGATGATCCACGAGTTCGCCCTCGCCATCGAGGAGGACGTGACCCTGAGCGACCTCAGCCAGTTCATGCACGTCTACCCGACCGTCTCGACGTCGATTGGGCAGCTCGCCGGCGAGGCCGCGTTCGAGAAGGCCGAGAAGCTGCGCTGGCTCGTGCGGCGGTAGCGGGGTGGCCCGCGAGCCGCTCGACGCCGCCCGGTTCGGGTTCCCGAGCCGCTGCTTCGTCTGCGACCGCACGAACCCCCGCGGCCTGCAGGTCCCGTTCTTCCAGGACGGAGACCTCGTGGTCGCCGATTTCGAGCTGCCCGCCGAGTTCTCCGGGGCCCCGACCCTCGTGCACGGCGGCGCGACGCTCGCGCTGATCGACGAGGCGATGAGCTGGGCAACGATCGCGCTCGCCCGCCGATTCGCGTACACCGGTGAGACGTCGGCCCGGTTCGTGTGGCCGGTACGCGTCGGCCGCCCCTACCGGGTCGAGGCCCGCGTCGCCGACCAGGACGAGCGGCGCCTCATGACCGAGGCGGTCGTCCGTGACGGCAAGGCGCGGGTGTGCGTGACCGCGTCGGCGACGATGCTCGTCCTCGACGCCGAGCAGGCCCGCGACGCGATCGGCACGAACGTGCAGGGCGACAACGCCGCGTACGTCCGCGACAATCCGGACGCGTCCGCGAGCTAGTGGCCGGTGCCGGCGAGGGCAGCCGGGAAGTAGACGGCGCCCGCGGTGCCAAGCCCGGTGTGGACCGCGACCGACGGCCCGACCTCGTATCGGACCAGCTCGTCGACGCCGGGATGTTCCGCCAGGCGGCCGGCGAGCGCCGTCGCGAGGTCGCCGGCCGCGGCGTCGCCGACCCCAACGAGCAGCCGCTCATCTGCCGCTGCTCGCTCGACCACCGCGGCCATCTCGCCCACGGCCTCCTCGGCGTCCCGGGCGTGGGCCACCACGTCCATCGTCCCTCCGCCCAGGGCGAGCACCGCCACGCCCGATTCGGCGTCGGCCGCGGCGTCGCCGCGGAGCCGTCCGCCGCGCCGGGCGAGGTCGAGGGCGCCGAGGACGAAGACGTTGCCGACCGACGCAGCGACCGCTCGCGCCGCCGCGGCCGCCGCGTCCAGGTCACCTCCCCCCTCGAGCACGGTGCCGGCCGCCCACACGCAGCACGCCACCGGGAACGACGCGGTGCCGGTATCGACCAGCTCGACGGGTATCCGGCTCTCCCGCGCCGCAATGCGGGCGCTGTCGAGCGTCGCGGACGTGTTCGAGCCGATGTGCACCGAAAGGACGGCATCGGCGCCGTCGGCCGCCGCCGCCTCGTAGGCCGCCACGAACGCGCCGGGGGATGGCGCCGCGGTCGAGACGGTGGCACCGGCGCGCAGCCGCTCGTAGCACGCGGCGGTGGTGAGGTCGACGCCCTCGGCGAAGGGCTGGCCGTCGACGACGACGGTGAGCGGCACCACCCGCGCCGCGAACCGTTCGCGCAGCGCGTCCGGTAGCAGCGCGTTCGAATCGGTGACGAGCGCGATCATCGTCGCTGCGCCGCGTAGAACTTCACGAGGATGCACGCAGCCCCGACGGTCTGTGAGATGGGCAGCGCCACCGTCGGGTGCGGCCCCCACAGGTTGGGGAGGTCGGCGAGCCACCAGGCAGCGGAGGCGGCGATCCACACGGTGGTGCTCGCCTGGATCGTCCGGCGGGTGTCTCGCAGCACGAGCGCGCCCGCCGCGGCAACCGCGACGTCGAGGGGGAAGAAGATCGGGAAGACCGCGAGCACCGCTCCGGCGGATGTGGCGACGCCCTTGCCACCCCGAAACCGTGTCCACACCGGCCAGATGTGACCGACGATCGCGGCGGTCGCGCCGGCGTACGCGCCGGTCGGACCGGCGATCGCCCAGCCGAGGAGACCGGCGCCGAGGCCTTTCCCCGCGTCGATGAGCATCACCGCGCCGCCCCAGAGGCGGCCGACGACTTGCGCGGTGTTCAGCCCGCCCGGGTTGCCGCTGCCCGTGGCGCGGATGTCGACCGACCCGCGGGTCGCCGCCCGCGGTTGCGAGGACCGCGGTCGGGAAGGTGCCGAGGACGTATCCGACGCCCGCGGCGGCCGCGACCGTCAGCGGGTCACTCACGAACGGCTCGGGCTCAGCCGCCCGACACGTCTTGGGGTCGCGCCTTGCCTTGCCCGATCCACGGCATCATCGACCGGAGCCGCTCCCCGACCTCTTCGATCGGGTGCTCCGCGGCGCGGCGCCGCAGGGCGTTGAAGACCGGCCGGCCGGCCTGGTTCTCGAGGATCCACTCCTTCGCGAACGTGCCCGACCGGATCTCGTCGAGGATGCGCCGCATCTCGTCGCGGGTCTCGTCGGTGATGATCCGCGGCCCGCGGGTCATGTCCCCGTACTCGGCGGTGTCGGAGATCGAGTAGCGCATGTTCGCGATGCCACCCTCGTAGATGAGGTCGACGATCAGCTTCACCTCGTGGAGCGTCTCGAAGTACGCCGACTCGGGCTGATACCCGGCGGCGACGAGCGTCTCGTAGCTGGACCGGATCAGCTCGGTGAGGCCACCGCAGAGCACGACCTGCTCGCCGAAGAGGTCGGTCTCGGTCTCCTCCTCGAACGTCGTGTCGAGCACGCCGGCCCGCGTGGCGCCGATCGCCTTCGCGTACGCGAGCGCGGTCTGCTTCGCCTTCCCTGTCTCGTCGGCGCTCACCGCGACGAGCGACGGTACGCCGCCGCCCTCCTCGAACGTGCGCCGGACCAGGTGTCCCGGCCCCTTCGGGGCGATCATCCAGACGTCGACGCCGGGCGGCGGCTTGATCTGACCGAAGTGGATGTTGAACCCGTGCGCGAACGCCAGCGAGTCGCGGTCATCCAGGTTCGGGGCGATGTCCCGCTCGTAGACCGTGGCCTGCTCCGTGTCCGGGAGCAGCACCATGATCACGTCCGCCTCCTTGACCGCCTCGGCGGTGGGCAGGACCCGCAAGCCCGTCTCCTCGGCCTTCGCCCAGGACCGCGATCCCACGCGCAGCCCGACCCGGACGTCGACGCCGGCGTCGCGCAGGTTCAGCGCGTGGGCGTGGCCCTGTGAGCCGTAGCCGAGGACGGCGACCTTGCGGCCCTCGAGCAGGGCAAGATCGGCGTCGGTGTCGTAGTAGATGGAGGCGGGCATCACGTCCCCCGTGCTCGCTGGTTCGTTCGTGTGCAGGCTACTGAACCGAGGAGATCCCCGAGTCGCCAGATGGGCGTGCGCTCGCCGGCCGGGACTCGATCGATGCGAGGCGGCCCGCGTCATCGGGCGACCCGGAGGACATGAGGCGTGCGGTGTCACGCGGTCGCGGGGCGCCCGACGGCCGACCCCGTTAGCCTCCTGCCCGGCTGCCGGGATTCGTTCAGGGGGGATCCGTTGCAGAAGTTCTGGCGCTGGCTCGGGCTGAATCTCGGCAAGCACTGGATCCTCGTGGTCGTGGTCGGCGGCTTGGTCACGCTCTCGTTGGGCTATGGGGCAACGAAGCTGCAGTTCACGACCAGCCAGGACAGCTACCTCAACAAGAGCGACCAGGTCTACAAGGACAGCGTCGCCTACCAGAAGCTCTTCGGCGGCGAGGCGATGGTCGTCCTCATCACGATGAGGCCCGGCCACACCGTCGAGGATCTGTTCACACCGACCGACATCGCGCAATGGCAGCGGTTCGCGGCAGCGCTCCACCGCAGCGGCAAGATCGATGACGTCGTTACACCGCTGACCGCCCTGCAGTTCACCGACGCCCTCGTCTCCAGCCCGACCGGTGATCCGACGCAGAGTGTGGCCGGCAAGATCCTCCTCGACTCCGTCGCTCGGGACCCCTCTTCGGCAAGCCAAGCCCTGCGCAACGCCGACTCCGTCCGGACGCTGCAACGCCTCACGGCGATCCCGACATCGCAACGAACCATCGACAACCCGGCCTATCTCGACTTTCTCCTCCACGACAACCAGGGCCGGGTTCGCAAGCCGCTGCTCGCGAACTTCCCCGATGACCAGCATGCCCAGATCGTGGTGCGACTCCCGGGCAACGAATCGATCACGACCGAAGGGGCCGCGTCGGTCTACATCCAACAGCTGGCCAGCCAGCTCCGGTTCCCGTCCGCCACGATCGTGACGACGGGGGCACCGTCGCTCCTCAAGAACGTCAACGACTACCTCACCGGTGGGATGTTCACGCTCGGCACGATCGCGCTTGCGGTGATGGCGCTGATCCTCGTCCTGCTCTTCAGCGTCCGGTGGCGTCTGCTCGCACTCGGGATCGTCGTCGTCGGCGTGATCTGGGCCTTCGGCATCGTCGGCTACTTGGGCATCCCGCTCACGATCGTCACGATCTCCGGGCTTCCCGTCATGCTCGGCATCGGCATCGACTACGCCATCCAGATGCACGCTCGCGTCGAAGAGGAGGTCGTCGTCGCGCGAGCGGCGCATCCCATCCAAGAGACCGCCGCCAGTCTCGGGCCGGCGCTCCTCGTCGTCACGTTCGACGCCATCTTCGCGTTCGTGGCACTGCACTTCGCGAAGGTCCCGATGCTCCGCGAGTTCGGGCTGCTGCTCGCCGTCGGGGTCGCCGCGATCTGCGTGAACAGCATCATGGGTACCCTCGCGATCCTCGGCATCCGGGAATACCGGTCGCCAACAAGGTCCAAGGACTTCCGCTCTGGTCCCCTCGGCCGACTGGTCGTCCGGCTCGGCAAGCTGCCGGCCAAGTCCACGGTCCTGCTCGCGGGCGCCAGCCTGCTGATCTTCCTGGGCGGCATCGCGGTCGAAGGCCGACTCGTGCTCCAGACCGATCCCCAGCAGTGGGTGAACCAGAGCTCACAAGTCATCAAGTCCCTCAACGTGCTGAGTCGAGAGACGGGATCGTCGAGCGAGCTCGGCGTCTACGTGCAGTCCAAGCGGGACTTCAGCAACACGACGGTCGCCTACCTCGATCAGTTCACCCGCAGCCAGCTGCGCAAGTACCCGATCACTCTGCTCACCGCGACGAGCATCGTGGAGGTCGTCAGCGACCTGAGCGATGTGCCCGGTGCCGTGCACGTGACACCGACCGGGGCGGACGTCCAAGCCGCGTACGCCGTCGCGCCGCGAGACGTTCAGCTCTCGACCGTCGCGACTGGCAAGAACGCGATGAACCTCATCTTTCGCACGGGCCCGAGCGGGCTCTCTGCCCGCGCTGTCGTCGTGCACGAGATACCGAAGACCGCGCGCCCGCCGGCAGGCGTGCGCGCCACACCGTCGGGTCTCGCGGTGGTGGGCGTCGGGTTGCTCGACAACCTCGAGGCAAACCGCGTCGAGCTCACCTACTTCGCGATCCTGTTCGTCTTCCTGTTCCTCACCGTCCGCTTGCGGAGTGTCATCCGCGCCCTGCTCTCGCTCGTCCCAGTGCTGATCGCGGTCGGCGCCGCGTCCCTCATCGCCTATGGCCTGAGCCTCAAGCTCAGTCCATTGACCGCCGTCGGGGGGCCACTCGTGGTCGCCGCGTGCACCGAGTTCACATCCCTGATCCTGCTGCGCTTCGTCGAGGAGCGCCGCCGGGGCTACGCGCCACGCGCCGCCATCGATGAGACAGCGTCCCGTACCGGGCGTGCGTTCTTCGTTTCGGCCTTGGCGGCCGTCGCCGGCGTCGCCGTGATCGCCACCTCGTCGTTGCCACTCCTTCGTGACTTCGGCATCGTCGTCGGAATCAACGTGGCGATCGCGCTGCTGAGCGCACTCATCATCCTTCCGCCGATCCTCGTCTGGGCCGAGCAGCGAGGATGGATCACCCGAGGCCTGATCCCGAAGGAGGTCCTGGCCCAGGCGATCGCCGACCGCGAGCGCGTCAACGTGTGATGGTCCCGCCGTGCCCGCGCGGCGGCACGGCGAGGGCGATCAGGTTCCGAGGTCCAGACGGAGGCGGCGCGCCGGGCCGAACCGGGTGTCGGCGACGCCGTCGTCGGAGAACCCGACGCTGCGGTAGAAGGCGAGCGCGTGCGGGTTGGCGGTGACCGCGAGGTAGGCGCGTCCATCGGCTTGGGCGTCTGTCACGACCCGCTGGATGAGCTCGGTGGCGACGCCGCGCCGGAACCAATCGGGGTCCACGAAGAGGTCCTCGAGCTCGACGGCCGCGCCGGTGGCGGCCGTGGTCACGAAGCCGACAACCCGGCCATTCGTCGTGGCCACCCGAGTGCGTCCTTCGCGGAGCGCGGTCGGGGAGAACTCGAGCACCTCGGGGTTCGCGAGCAGATGCGGACGGTCACCGGAGTTGGAGAGCGACGCTCGTCGATAGATCGCTGCGACCGTTGACCGATCGAGCGGTTCGGCGACACGCACGGCGACGTCCATGTCTCGATTGTGCCTCGCCGGCCTCCCCACCAAGACATGACGGCGTTGGCACGTCCGGATGAGGAGGCCCGCGAGGCGCGGTCGGCGCGAGTCGGGCCGGCGGCCCGGGTGCACCCCCAGACCGCCGGCGCTCGCCCCAGCCCCTACGCCGGGGGACCTGCCACGAGGGTGACGGTGGCTTGCTGTTGCTGTCCCGAGCTGTCGATCCAGCCGACCTGCACGTGGTCGCCGGGGTGGTGCGCGGCGAGCGCGGACGTGATGTCGGACGTCGAGGTGACCGCGTTGTTGTCGATCGAGACGATCACGTCGCCGGCGGTGAGACCGGCCGACGCCGCCGGGGTCCCGGACTCGACGCCGCTGATCTGCACGCCGGATGTCGACTGGCCGCCGAGCCCGCCTTGGTCACTCGATCCACCTTGGTCGCTCGATCCACCTTGGGTCCCACCCTGGTTGGTGGTGCCTTGGACCTCGACCCCGAGGATCGCCCGAGCGCCGGTGCTGACGTTGCCGCTGGAGCTGCCGGACTCGATCTGGTGCGCGATCGACAGCGCAGTTTGGATCGGGATCGCGTACCCGACCGTGGCGCCCGAACCCGATCCGCTGCCGGAGCCGGAACCCGACCCGGGGTCGAGGCCGCCAGAGGCCTGCCACCGAAGCCGCCACCCAAGCCGGAGCTCGGGTCGAAGTTGGAGCCCGGACCGAAGGTGAATCCGCCGCCGCCGGACCCGGAGCCGGGTGACGTGGCCGCCGCCTGGCTCTGGGAGCCCGCGCTGTCCATGCCGACGACCTGGCCGTTGGCGTTGACGAGCGGCCCACCGGAGTCGCCGGGCTGGATGGGCGCGTCGGTCTGGATGAGGTTGCTGAGCGTCTCGGGGTTGGCGCCGTTGTCGTCGGTGGCCGTGATCGTCTGGTTCACCGCGGTGACGGAGCCGGGTGCGGTGGCGGGGGTCCCGCCGCGACCGAGGGCGTTGCCGAGCGCCACGACGGGGTCACCGACCGACGGCTTGGTGCTGCTCGCGGTGACCGTCGGGAGCTTCGGGGCGCCTTGGAGCTGCAGGACGGCGACGTCGTCGGTGGCGTCGTAGCCCACGAGCTTGGCGTCGTAGGTCTTGCCGTTGGCGGCGGTGACGGTGACGCTCGTCGCCCCGTCGATGACGTGGTTGTTGGTCAGCACCTCACCCGAGGAGCTGATGACCATCCCGGTCCCAGCCGCGGCGCCTTGCGCCAGGGTGGTGTTCACGTCGACGATCGCCGGATCGACGTTTGCGGCGATCGAGTTGACGTCGAGACTCCCGCTGCTGCTGGCGCGGTGCGCCGACGCGGTGGTCGCGGCCCATGCGGGCGCCGCGAACGCGATGGCGCCGGCCGTGAGGACGGCGGCGGCCAGCCCCTGCCTCGTCCGTCGGCGGGTCCGACGTCCTCGGTCTCGAGGCTCGGCGGTCGTTTCGCTACCCCGTTCCATCGTTTGGTCTCCTCGTGCTCGGGTGCGGTCGTTCCGCACGCCATTCGCGTTCTCGAGGATCAAAACGTTGCGTCCTCGCGTCAGGTTCCCGCGCGCGGTCACTCGACATGGAGCGCGCCGCGACCTGTGAGTTCGCTGAGAGCGCCGGATCGGCGCCGCGGTCCTGCAGGGGTACCGGGGCGTGCGCGTCGAGGTCGCGTGACGACCGTCACACGCTGCGGGTCATGATCCGATCCCCGGCACCGCGAGGCGCAGCAGCGTCCCGGCACCGGTCGGGGAGGGCAGGTGGAGGTGCGGGCTGGCCAGCCAGAGGGCGCCGGCGCCGGCGGCGACGCCCTCGGATCCGCTCGGCGCGGCGTACGCGGCGAGGACGCGCCCACTGGTGGCGTCGAGCCGGGTGACCGTGCCGTCGCGGCCGAGCGCCCAGGTCGAGGGGCCGTCGACGACGATCCCGTCGAGGGCGTCGGCGCCGCGGTCGACGAGTGTGCTGGTGGCCGGGTCGATGCGCTGCGCGGTGCCGCACGCGCCCCAGACATCGTCCGTGCCGCCGGCGAGGGCCGCACAGTCGCCGCGGGTCGGGGTGGCGGCGGTGACGGTGCCGGTGCTGGGGTCGACGCGCCAGAGCATCGCGTGGCGGTTGTCGAGGGACCGGCCGGACGCCCAGACCGCGCCGTCACCGGCGGCGACGCTGAACCCGACGGCGCCGAGCACCTGGCCGGGCGCCACCGCCGCCTCCGTCCCGCCCAGCGGCACGCGGGCCGTGACCGCGTTGGTCGCCGGGTCGATGCGGGTGAGCACCGCGCCGGAGTCGAGCACCCAGACGGCGCCGAAGCCGATGGCGATCGCGGTGGGGGCGCCGCCGAGGTCGAGGCGCGCCACCACGTGACCGGTGTGCGGGTCGATGCGGGCGACCGCGTCGGGCCGGTCGAGCACACCGGCCCACACCTGGTCGGATGCCACGCCGATGGGTGTCGTCGCGCCCGCGACATGCACCACCCGATCAGTGGTCGGGTCGACCCGGGCGAGGTGACCGAGGTCGCCGACCCACACGCCGGCTGGGTTGATCGCCACACGGTCGGGTGCGCCGCCCACGAACACGGTGCGGACCCCGACCGACGTGGGGCGCGCCGGGCGCCCGATCGCCGGCACCGCCGCGCCGGTCGCGACCGCCATCGCCACCGCCGTCACCGAACGCGTGAGGCGCAGCGGCCGCGTCATGCTGCCCCGGTTACGCCTCGCGCGCCTTGACGGCTCGCAGCTGCGCGGGGCGGCGCGACAGCGCGGGCAGGGCGATCCGTCCCGTGCGTTGGAGCTCGGCGATCCCGAACGGCTGGAGGAGGTCGGTGATGGCATCGAGCTTCGCGGGGGTGCCGGCCACCAGGATGGTCACCGCGTCGTAGCCGACGTCTTCGATCTTGGCCTGGAAGATGGCGGCGAGCTCGGTGATCTGGGAACGGGTGTCGGCCGACGCCTTCACGGTGACGAGCAGGAGCTCGCGTTCGACCGCCTCGCTGGGGCTGAGCTCGACGATCTTGATGACCGGGATGAGCTTGTTCAGCTGCTTCGTGACCTGCTCGAGGGGCGTCTCGTCGGCGTCGACGACGATCGTCATGCGGCTGAACCGCTCGTCGTCGGTCGGGCTGACGGCGAGCGACACGATGTTGAACCCGCGTCGTGAGAAGAGGCCGGCGACGCGGCTGAGCACCCCGAACTTGTTCTCGACGGTGACGCTCAGGATGTGGGCTCGCGCGGTCGCGCTCATGCTGCTCCTCACCGTCCGCCCGGCCGGTCGTGCGCCGGGTCCAGGATGATGTCGTCGTTCGACCCGCCGGCCGGGACCATCGGGTACACCTTCTCGCGGTAGTCGACCCGGAAGTCCACGACCACGGGACGGTCGTCGATCTCGTTCGCCTTCTCGATCGTCGGGACCACATCGTCGGGATGGTCGACGCGAAAGCCGCGACAGCCCATCGCCTCGGCCCACTTCACGTAGTCGGGCAGGTCGGGTGAGAGGTACACCTCGCTGTAGCGCTCCTCGTAGAAGAGCTCCTGCCACTGGCGCACCATGCCGAGGTAGGCGTTGTTCAAGATGGCGATCTTCACCGGGATCCGCTCGGCGCTCGCGGTGACGAGCTCCTGGGCAGTCATCTGGAAGCAGCCGTCCCCGTCGACGGCCCAGACCAGCCGCTCGGGTCGGCCGACCTTGGCGCCGATCGCGGCGGGCACGGCGAAGCCCATCGTGCCGAGCCCACCCGAGTTGATCCACGTGTACGGATGGTTGAAGCGCCACCGCTGGCTGGTCCACATCTGGTGCTGGCCCACCCCGGACACCACGATCGTGTCGTCGGGGGTGTGGTCGCGCAGGCAGTCGATGACGAACTGCGGCTTGAGGGGGCCGCGCTCGACCTGCTCGTACACCAGCGGGTACCGCTCCTGCCAGGCCCGCAGCTGGCCGTGCCACTCGTCGAGCGCCGGCCAGTCGTGCTTGGCGCGATGGGCGCGGGCGGCCTGCACCAGCTCCTCGATGACGAGCCGGCAGTCACCGACGATCGGGACGTCGGGGCGGCGCACCTTCCCGAGCTCGGCCGGGTCGATGTCGACGTGCACGATCTTCGCGTCGGGTGCGAACGCCCCCACCTTGCCGGTCACCCGGTCGTCGAAGCGGGCCCCGAGCGTCACGAGCAGGTCGGCGCGTTGCATCGCCGTGACCGCCGTGTAGTTGCCGTGCATGCCCGGCATGCCGAGGCAGCGCTCGTGGTCGTCGGGGAACGCGCCCCGTGCCATGAGCGTCGTCACCACCGGGAAGCCGGTCAGCTCGACGAGCTCGCGCAACGCCTCCGCGGCGCGGGCCTTCAGGATCCCGCCGCCGGCGTAGATCACGGGACGGTGGGCCTCGGCCATGAGCCGCGCCGCGTCCTTGATCTGCTTCGGGTGGCCCCGGACCGTCGGCTTGTAGCCGGGCAGGTCGACGCTGTCGGGCCAGTACCACTCCATCATCTGGTTGGAGATGTCCTTCGGGAGGTCGATGACGACCGGCCCGGGCCGGCCGGTGGTCGCGACGTGGAACGCCTCGCGCACCACGCGGGGGATCTCCTGGGCCTCGGTGATCAGCCAGTTGTGCTTCGTGACCGGCATCGTGATGCCGACCGTGTCGCACTCCTGGAACGCGTCGGTGCCGATCACCGACGACTGCACCTGTCCGGTGATCACGACGATCGGCACCGAGTCCATGTAGGCGTCGCAGAGCGGCGTGACGATGTTCGTGGCGCCGGGTCCGCTGGTCACCATCGCGATGCCGGGCCGCCCGGTGGCGTCGGCGTAGCCCTCGGCCATGTGCCCGGCGCCTTGCTCGTGACGCACGAGGATGTGACGGATCGAGCTGTCGATGAGCGGGTCGTAGACCGGCAGGATCGCCCCGCCGGGCAGGCCGAACATGACCTCGGTGCCCTCCATCTCCAGGCTCTTGATGAGGGCTTGGGCTCCGGTCAGCTGCATCTCGGTTCCTTGAACGTCGTGGGGATATGAAACGCCCCTCGCTCGGGGCGAGGGGCGGGAAAGCGCACGCGCGCGGCGGGGCGGCGTGCGCTAAGTAACTACGACGAGCGTCTTCGTGGCCTGCTCCATGACGAGACCATTCTGACAGATCGACCCGGTGACGGGCAACCGGCTACCTCGGCGCCGGTCGTCGTGCCCGGCGCGCCGGGCGGGTCAGTGCTGGTGGCGGGGGCACCACCAGGTGCTGCGTCCGCCGACGGTGGCGTGGCGCAGCCGCGTGCCGTCGCGGGGGCATCGGCCGTCGGGGCGGCGTGCGTCCATGAGGTCACCGGTGTGCGACCCGCCGCGGCGGCCGAGGGTGCGCAGCGTCGTGCGGACGGCCGCGGCGAGGCGGCGGAGCTCGGGCGCGTCCAGCGACGCGGCCTCCCGGCGGGGGTCGATCCTCGCGCGCCACAGGATCTCGTCGACGAGGAGGTTGCCGAGTCCGGCGACGTCGCGTTGCTGGAGCAGCGCGGCCTTCACCGGCGTGTGGCGGCGAGTCAGCCGGTCGCGCAGTTGCGCGGTGGTGAGGTCGAACACGTCGATTCCGAGGCGGGCCTCGTCGGGGTCGAGCAGCACGGCGCCGAGCCGCCGCGGGTCGCGCATCGTGAGGGTGCCGCCGTCGGTGAACCGGACGGTGAAGCGGTGCCACGCGGGCGTGTCGCGGTTGCTGGCGAAGCGCAGCGGGTCGCCGGTCGGCGCGCCGTCGACGAGGACGCGGCCGGTCATGCCGAGGTGGAGCCCGACCGTCGGGCCGGGCACCGGGTCGTCGGCCCGTCCGTCGGCCGCGCTGGTGTCGAGCAGCAGCAGCTTGCCGTGGCGGCGCGCCGCGACGAAGCGTCGGCCGGGTAGGACAGCGCTGATGACGGTCGGCGTGAGGCCGCGCTTGAGGTACCAGGCGTCGGGGGCGTCGACGGACGCGATGGTGCGCTCCAGCGCGTGCGCGGCCACGGCGCGGCGGGTGGCCTCGACCTCGAGGATCTCGGGCACCCTCGGACGGCTCGGGAGCCCGGCCGGTCAGGCGGTGGTGATGGCGCCGCGCTCGGCGCCTTGGGCGAGGCGCGCGTACTTGGCGAGGACGCCAGTCGTGTAGCGCGGCTCGAGGGGCTTCCAGCCGGCGCGCCGCTCGGCGAGGGTGAGCTCGTCGACGAGCAGGTCGATGGTGTGAGCCGTGGCGTCGATGACGATCCGGTCGCCGTCCTCCACGAGCGCGATGGGGCCGGCGTCGACCGCCTCGGGTGCGACGTGGCCGACGCAGAAGCCGTGGGTGCCCCCCGAGAACCGGCCATCGGTGACGAGCGCGGCGTCGGCGCCGCGGCCGGCGCCCTTCATCGCGCCGGTGACGGCGAGCATCTCGCGCATGCCGGGGCCGCCCTTCGGGCCCTCGTAGCGGATGACGACGACGTCGCCCGCATGGATGCGTCCCGAGAGGATGGCGTCCATGGCGAGCTCCTCGCCGTCAAAGACGCGGGCGGGACCCTCGAATCGGGCGGTGTCGATGCCGGCGACCTTCACGACCCCGCCGTCGGGCGCGAGCGAGCCGCGCAGCACGGCGATGCCACCTTGGGTGTGCAGCGGCGCCGTGAGGGGGTGCACGACGGACCCGTCCGGGCCGGGTGGGTCCAGAGCGGCGAGGTTCTCGGCGAGGGTGCGGCCGGTGACGGTGAGGCAGTCGCCGTGCAGGAGCCCGGCGTCGAGCAGCTCGCGCATGACGACCTGCACGCCGCCGACCCGGTCGAGGTCGACCATGTGGTACTCGCCGTGCGGCTTCATGTCCGCGATGTGGGGGACACGGGCGCCGACCCGGTTGAAGTCGTCGAGGTCGAGCTCGACCTGCGCCTCGGCGGCGATGGCCAGGAGGTGCAGCACGAGGTTCGTGGACCCGCCGAGCGCCATCCCGACCGCGATCGCGTTCTCGAACGCCGGCTTCGTGAGGATCTGACGGGGGCGGATCCCGGCCTCGAGGAGCGCGACGACGGCCCGGCCGCACTCGAACGCGAAGTCGTCGCGGCGCCGGTCGACGGCCGGTGCCGCCGAGCTGCCGGGCGGCGCCATGCCGAGCGCCTCGGCGGCGGACGCCATGGTGTTGGCGGTGAACATCCCGGCGCAGGAGCCCTCGGTGGGGCAGGCGCGCCGCTCGATCTCACCGAGCTCGTTCTCGGTGATCGTCCCGGCGGCGCACGCGCCGACGGCCTCGAACACGCTGACGATGTCGAGGCTCTGGTCCTTCCAGTGACCGGGGAGGATCGACCCGCCGTAGAGGAACACCGCGGGGAGGTTGAGGCGAGCGGCGGCCATGAGCATGCCGGGCAGGCTCTTGTCGCAGCCTGCGAGGGTGACGAGCCCGTCGAGGCGCTCGGCGTGCATCATGCACTCGATCGAGTCGGCGATGATCTCGCGGCTCACCAGCGAGGCCCGCATCCCTTCGTGCCCCATCGAGATGCCGTCGCTCACCGCGATCGTCATGAACTCGATCGGGAACCCGCCGGCGTCGCGCACCCCGTCCTTGGCCCGCTTCGCGAGCCGGTCGAGCGGCAGGTTGCAGGGCGTCACCTCGTTCCAGCTCGACGCCACCCCGATCTGGGGCTTGCCCCAGTCGGCGTCGGTCATACCGATGGCCCGCAGCATGGCGCGGGCCGGTGCGCGCTCCATACCGTCGGTGACCTCGAAACTGCGCGGCTTCAACGGCTCGCTCATGCACGCCAGCGTACCGGGGACGGTGCCGCCGCCCGTATGCTCGATTCTCGTGACCGTGCTGGTCGGGACGCTCGACGGCCTCTTCGCGATCGACGGCGACGCCGACCCGCGTCGCCTGCTCCCGGGTCGGGTGCGGTCGCTCCGGTCGGCCGGCGCGCACGACGTGTGGGGGATCGTCGACGATCGGACGCTCGGCCGCCGCGGCGCGGACGGGGCCTGGGCGGTGACCCCGGTCCCGGTGGACACCGACCTCACGACGCTGGTGCCCACCACGCACGGGGTGCTGGTGGGCACGGCCGACGCTCGGCTGGCGCGGGTCGACGGCGCGACGGTCGTCCCACTGGACGGCTTTGCCTCGGTCGCCGGACGGGACACGTGGCACGCGGTCGGGAGCGCGGTGCCGTACGTCCGGTCGATCACCGTCACCGCCGACGGCCGGGCCGTGCTCGCGTCCGTGCACGTCGGCGGGATCCCGCGCTCCACCGACGGTGGGGCGACGTGGGAGCCGACCCTCGACGTCGAGGACGACGTCCACGAGGTCTGCGCCCACCCGCACGACGCGTCGCTCGTCGTCGCCGCCGCGGCCGTGGGGCTCGCCGAGAGTCGTGATGGCGGCGCGACCTGGACGGTCGCGCCGCGGACCGGGCTGCACGCCACCTATCTGCCGCGCCGCGGCGTTTGCCGGCGACACCGTCGTGGTCGGCGCGTCCGATGGGCCGTGGGGCCGGGAGGCGGCCCTCTACCGCCGGGCGGTCGGCGGCGGCGGGTTCGAGCGCTGCGGCGGCGGCCTCCCCACCTGGCTGCCGGCGCTCGTCGACACCGGCGCCCTGACGGCGCACGGGTCGCTCGTCGTGGCCGGCGCCGGCGACACCGTGTTCGTCAGCGAGGACGGGGCCCGGACCTGGCGGGTGGCGGCCGACGGCCTGCCGCCGGTGCGCGCCGTGGCGCTGACCGACTTCGCGGTGGGGTCGCCGTGACCCGCGGCCGAAGGCTGGGCGCTGACCCGTACGCTTCACCGGACCGTCTCGCCGCCGGACGCGACCGGCTGCTCAGAGCGCCATGACGACCACGCCCACCTCGCCCCGGATCGTCGCGGCGGTGGGTCGCGCGGTCGCCGAGCACACCTTCGCCCGGCACGGCGCCACCGGCAGCGAGCGGCTGCGCTGGTTCGTCGACGGCCTCGCCGCCGCGCTCACCACGGCGGGCTACGAGCAGCGCGACACGGCGGGGCCCGACGTGCAGGTCGTCTTGCACACCGTCGACCTCGACCGGCCCCGCCCCTACCGTCGCCGGCACGCGCCGACGTTCGTCGTGGCGATCGCCGCGGTGCCCGGTCGTCCGGACGACGTGCTGCGCGTCGGCTACCCGGTGCTCGTCCGCGCCCTCGCGAACGTCGTGGTGCTGGTGAGCGACGAGCCGGCCGCGCACTTCGTCACCCTCGAGCAGGGCACGAGCACGGTGGACGGCGGTGACGCCACCTTCTTCACCCGGGTGGCCGAGCAGCTCGCGCCGTTGGCGTCGTCGCGGCTGGTGATCGCCAACGAGTTCCGTCCCGACCTCGAGCCCGGGCTGCGCGCCGGTGACGAGCAGACCCGCCAGATCGGCCACGCGGCGCGCGGCTCGGCGCGCTGCACCTGCTCCCGAACCCGTTCCCGATCGAGGAGCTGCTCTCCGAGCGGGACCTGCGCCACGTGAAGCTGCTCTACGGGATCGGGGGGCTCAGCTACGGGAACCTCAGCGCCCGCCGCCAACCGCCGACGGATTCGGGCTACGGGCCCGAGTTCTGGATGAGCGCGAGCGGGGTCGACAAGGCGCACCTGCACGAGGTCGGCCGCGACGTGCTCCTGGTACGCGGCTACGACCCGGCGCGCGACGCCATGATCCTGGCGGTGCCGCCCCACATCACGCCGAATCGGGTGTCGGTCGACGCGATCGAGCACTGGATGATCTACCGGGAGCATCCCGACGTCGGCGCGATCGTGCACGTGCACGCGTGGATCGACGGGACCCCGGCGACCGAGATCCCGTATCCGTGCGGGACGCTCGAGCTGGCCGACGCGGTCGCCGGGCTGGTCCGTCAGGCGCCGGACCCGACGCGGGCGGTGGTCGGGCAGCGCCGCCACGGCCTCACGATCACCGGTCACGACCTCGACGACATCTTCGAGCGCCTCGACGGCCGGATCGTGCCGCAGGTGCCGATGGACTGACGGGCGACGGGCAGGCCCGTTCAGCCGAGCTGGTCTTCGAGGAGGCGGCGCAGCACCTGCGGGTTGCCCTGGTTGGACGTGGCCTTGACTGCCTGGCCGGTGAGGAACCCGATCTTCTTCTTGCGGACCTTGTCGTCCCCCGCCCGGTAGTCGGCGGCGACGTCGGGGTTGGCGGCGAGGACCTCGGCGACGACGCGGGCGAGCTCGGTCTCGTCGCTGACCTGGGCGAGCCCCCGCGCCGCGACGACGTCGTGGGGTGCCGCGCCGGTCCGCAGCCCCTCGACGAGCACCTCTCGGGCCTGGTTGCGGGACAGGGTGCCGTCGGCGACGAGCGCCACGAGCTCGGCGAGCCCGTCGGGTCCCAAGGCGAGCTCGGCGGGGGTGACGCCGGTGTCGCGGAGCCAGGCGAGCACCTCGCCGGTGCTCCAGTGCGTCACGTCGCGTGCGGTCCCGCCGTGAAGCCCCGCGACGGCCGCCTCGGCGTAGTCGGCGAGGCCCTCGACGTCGAGGAGCACCCGGGCGTCGGCGTCGCTGATCCCCCACGCGTCCATGAGGCGGGACCGGCGCGCGGACGGCAGCTCGGGCAGCGCCGCGGCGATCTGCTCCCGCATCGCGGCGTCGGGTGCCACCGGCACCAGGTCCGGCTCGGGGAAGTAGCGGTAGTCGCTGCTCCCCTCCTTGGTGCGCATCCCGTGGGTGCGGCCCTCGACCTCGTCCCAGTGGCGGGTCTCCTGCACGATCCGCTCCCCGCGCTCGAGGCACTCGACCTGCCGGGCGATCTCGTAGTCGATCGCGCGACCGACGGAGCGCAGGGAGTTCATGTTCTTCACCTCGACCTTGGTGCCGAACTCGGCGGACCCCGCGGCGCGGACCGACACGTTGGCGTCGACGCGCAGCGACCCCTCCTCCATCTTCACGTCGGAGATGCCGAGGGCGCGCAGCACGCCGCGCAGCTCGGTCACGTAGGCCCGGGCCTGGTCGGCCGAGCGGAGGTCGGGGCGGCTCACGATCTCCATGAGCGGCACCCCGGCCCGGTTGTAGTCGACGAGCGAGTGGTCGGCCTCGTGGATGCGGCCCCCGCCGCCGACGTGAATGGTCTTGCCCGTGTCCTCCTCGAGATGGGCCCGCTCGATCCCGATCTCGGTGCCGTCCACGTCGAGGCGGCCGTCGGCAAGGATCGGCTCCTCGTACTGGCTGATCTGGAAGTCCTTCGGCATGTCCGGATAGAAGTAGTTCTTCCGCGCGAACAGCGACTGCTCCGGCACCCGGAAGCGGAGCGCCGACGCGAACCGAAGCGCGCAGTCGACCGCGGCCGCGTTGAGGACGGGCAGGGACCCGGGCAGGCCGAGGCACACCGGGCAGACGTTGGTGTTCGGCTCGGCACCGAACTCGTTCGCGCAGCCGCAGAACAGCTTCGTGGCCGTGCTCAGCTCGGTGTGCACCTCCAGCCCGATGACCGGCTCGTACTCGACGGTCACGGCGCCGCCGCCTCGAGCACCGCGCCGACCCGGAACAGCGTCGCCTCGCCGAGGCTGGGAGCCATGACCTGCACGCCGATCGGCAGCCCGTCCTCGCCGGCGCCGAACGGGAGGCTCAACGCCGGGTGGCCCGCCAGGCTCGCCGGGACGGTGCACACGTCCGAGAGGTACATGGCGAGCGGGTCGGCGGTGCGGGCGCCGAGGGGGAACGCCACCGTCGGCGAGGTCGGCGACAGCAGCACGTCGCAGCGCTCGTAGACCTGGGCGAAGTCGCGGATGATCAGCGTGCGCACCTGCTGGGCGCGCCGGTAGTAGGCGTCGTAGTAGCCGGCCGAGAGGGCGTAGGTGCCGAGCATGATGCGACGCTTCACCTCGGCCCCGAACCCGGCGGCGCGGGTTCGGCGGTTCATCGCCGCGACGTCGGGCGCGTCGACGCGCAGCCCGTAGCGCACGCCGTCGTAGCGGGCGAGGTTGGACGACGCCTCGGCCGGCGCGATGAGGTAGTAGGCGGACAGCCCGAACCGGGCGTTCGGCGTCGACACCCGCTCGACGTGCGCCCCCGCCTGCTCGAGCGCCGCGCCGGCCGCGTCGACGGCGGCGCGCACGGCGGGTTGCACCCCGTCGGCGTCGGTCAGGTCCTCGACGATTCCGATCCGGAGACCCGCGACACCCTCGGTCAGTGCAGGGGTCGTCGGGGCGCGGCCGTCGCGGATGCTTGTCGAGTCGCACGGGTCGTGGCCGGCGATGACGTCGAAGAGCAGCGCGGCGTCCGCGACGTGCGCCGCGAACGGCCCGATCTGGTCCAGGGAGCTGGCGAAGGCGACAAGCCCGTAGCGTGACACCGTCCCGTACGTCGGCTTCAGACCCACCACCCCGCAGAGCGCGGCGGGCTGGCGGATCGAGCCGCCGGTGTCCGACCCGAGCGCCAGCGTCGCGAACCCGGCCGCCACCGACGCGGCGGAGCCGCCGCTGGATCCGCCCGGCACCCGCGTCAGGTCGCGCGGGTTGTGGGTGGGACCGAACGCCGAGTTCTCGGTCGAGGACCCCATCGCGAACTCGTCGAGGTTGGTCTTGCCGACCGCGACGGCGCCGGCCGCCGCGACCCGCTGCGCGACGGTGGCGGTGTAGGGGGGACGCCACCCGTCGAGGATCCGCGACCCGCACGTCGTGGGCACCCCACGGGTGCACAGGTTGTCCTTCAACGCGATCGGCACGCCGGCGAGCGGCCCCGGGTCGGCGCCGCCCGCCACGGTGGCGTCGACCGCGTCGGCGGCGGCGCGCGCCTCGTCGCCGAGCACGAGCGTGAAGGCGTGCACGTCGGGCTCCCGCGCGTCGATCACCGCGAGGTGCTCCTCGACGACGTCGCGGGCGCGACGCTCGCCGGTCCGCACCGACCGGGCGACGTCGACGACGGTCACGGCGCGTCGAGGATCCGCGGGACCCGGAACCGATTGTCCTCGACGGCGGGCGCCGCCGCGAGCACCTCGGCACGCTCGAGGGAGGGCCGGACCTCGTCGGGACGCAGCACGTTCACGAGCGGGAGCGGGTGTGCGGTCGGCTCGACGCCGTCGAGCGTCAGGCTCGACAGCTCCTCGACGTGCTCGAGGATGCTGCCGAGCTCGCGGGTGAACCGGTCGAGCTCGTCGTCGGTCAAGTCCAGGCGAGCCAACGCGGCGACGTGCTCGACCTCCGTCCGGCTGATCGGCTCCGACATCCCGGCGAGTCTACGAGGTGGGTGTCGCGCGCTCGCCTCGAATCCGATGCCGCTCCGTGCAACGCGGCGGGTCCGGCCGGGCAGTCGCCGGGTCGACGCTACGCTGCCATCCCGCTGCGACGGAGGCCGCGTGACGAAGTACCCGTTCCTCTCGGACGACTGGTTCATGAACGTCGACGAGCTCGTCACAGCGCACGGCGGCCCCGAATCGACGAGCGCGGCGGACGTCGTCATGAACCTCACCATCACCGACACGCCCTTCGACGGTGAGCGGCGCATGCACCTCGGCACGACGGCGGGTCGTGGGCACTGGGGTCTCGGCCACGTCGACGGCGCGGACCTGCAGCTCACGACCGACTACGCGACCGCCAAAGAGGTGTTCGTCTCGGGCGACCCGACGGCCGGGATCCAGGCGTTCATGTCCGGCAAGGTCAAGGTCGCGGGCGACATGGCCAAGCTCCTCGCCGCGCAAGCCGGCGCGCCGGCCGGCCCCAACGACCTCCAGACCGCCATCCAGGACATCACCGAGTAGGCGCGCCGCCGGTCGCCCCGCCGAGCGCGGAGGATCGACTACCGGGGCACGCGTCCGAGCTCGCCCGGGCCGCCGCGTCGGTCGTCGCCCGCCGCGAGCTTCGGGCCCTCCTCCACGAGCCGTTCGACGGTCCAGCGGTACCCCTGGTTGGTGATCGTCTCGGCCAGTACGTACGGCTGGTAGCGCGACACGACGTCGCCCTGCACGAAGAACGTCTCGCCCGTGAACGGGCAGTCGGTGGTCGCGAGGTAGGCGATCATCGGCGAGATGTTCGCGGGATCCCACTGGTCGAACTTCGACGCGTCCTCGGGGGCCTTCACGAGGTCCTCGAGGCCCGGGGTCTGCTCGGTGAGCCGCGTGCGGGCCATCGGGGTGATGGCGTTCGAACGGACGCCGTAGCGTCCGAGCTCCATCGCGCAGATGGTCGAGAACGCCGCGATCCCGGCCTTCGCGGCCCCGTAGTTGGTCTGCCCGGCGTTGCCGAGCACCCCGGAGGTCGACGACGTGTGCACGACCGAGGCGTGGACCTCCCGGTCGGCCTTCGTCTGCTCGCGCCAGTACGCCGCGGCGTGCCGGGTCGGGCAGAAGTGGCCCTTCAGGTGCACGGCGATCACCGCGTCCCACTCGGCCTCGGTCATGTTCACCAGGACCCGGTCCCGCAGGATGCCGGCATTGTTCACGAGGACGTGGAGGTCGCCGTAGGTGTCGACCGCCTGGTCGATGAGGCGCTTCGCGCCGTCGAAGTCGGCGACGCTGTCGGTGTTCGCGACCGCCTCGCCGCCGAGCGCCACGATCTCGTCGGCGACCTGCTGCGCCGGCGCCCGGTTGGCGCCTTCGCCGTGCATGTCGCCGCCCAGGTCGTTCACCACCACCTTGGCGCCCTGCGACGCGAGGTACAGGGCGTGCTCGCGCCCGATCCCGCGGCCCGCGCCGGTGATGATGCAGACCCGTCCGTCCAGCGTGCCCATGCCTCGTGCTCCCCCGTGGGATGTGGGATGTGTCCTCGGAACGCGGCGCTCGCCGACGCGGAGGATCCGAGGGGATGGTACGCACCCGCCGACGGGCCGGGCCCGACCGGCGCCAACGTCGAGTCAGAGGACGAGCGTGACCGTGCTCCCCTTCTTCACCATGGTCCCTGGCGCCGGCGACATCGACCTCACGGGCTTGCCGGGCCCGTAGTTCTGCACGTCGGGCACGAGGCCCACGGCGCGGAGCTGCTCACTGGCGGCCTCGACGCTCACCCCAACGACGTTGGGCACCGCGACCGGCTGGGGCCCTTGACTGACCTCGACCGCGATCTGGGTCCCCGGCACGACCGCGGTGCCCGCCGGCGGGTTCGTGCCGATCACCTGCCCGACCGGGACGGTGTCGCTGTACGCGTTCTGCGCCACCGGGCTGAAGCCCTTGCCCGAGAGGATCTGCGCCGCCGCGGCGTAGCTCTGGTTCGACACGTCGGGGATCGGGATCGGCGCTGGCCCCTTGCTCGCGATGAGCTTGATCGTCGATTCCGGTGGCGCCTTCGTCGCGCCCGCGGGTGAGGTGGAGATGACGACGCCGGACGGGATCGTCTCGTTGTACTGCTGGTCCACGCTGACGGCGAAGCCCGCTTGGGTGAGGATCGCCTGGGCGTCGCCGGTGGTGCGGCCCACGACGCTCGGGACCGGGATGGGCGGCGGGCCGAGGGACACCACGACGCCGATCTGTCCCCCGCGGCCCACGAACGATCCCGGCGCCGGAGTTTGGGCGATGATGAGCCCGACGGGGTCGTCGGCGCGGCGCTGGGCGTCGACCTGGACGAGCACGCCGGCGTTCGCCGCGATGGACACTGCCTGCTTCTCGTTCTGTCCCACGAGCGTCGGGGCGGCGACACCGGCGCCGGCGCCCCCGGTCAGGAGCAGCACCGCGGCGACGACGATCGCCGCGAGGATCGCGGCGCCGACGACGAACGGCACCGCGCTGAGCGTCGCGCGCCGGGCCGGGCCGCACCGGGATGGCGTAGACGCCCTCGCCCATCGTGTCGGACTCGCTGGGCGTCGCGGACGTGGGGACCCCGTGGCGCGTCGGGTCCGGGTCGTCGGCGCCCTCGCCGAGGCCCGGCAGCGGCAGCGGCGCCGGCTCGGGCAGGCGGGTCGCGACGTCGGCGAGCGCGGCGGCCATCGTCCCCGCGTCCGGGTACCGCTCGGTGCGGTCGGGTCGCCCGGCGCGCTCGATGACGGCGCCGAGCGCACCGAGCTCGGGCGGCGCCAGGATCCCGCGGACGGTGCGCGCCGCCAACGTGCCGATCGGGGAGTCCCCGACGATCGGCACCTCGCCCGTCGTGGCCTCGACGAGCACGAGCCCGAGGGCGTACAGGTCGGCGCGCCCGTCGAGGGGCAGCGCGCCGCCTTGCTCGGGCGCGGCGTAGCGGGCGGTGCCGACGAGGGCGCCGACCGGTTCGGTCCACGACGCCTCGGCGAGGGCCCGGGCCAACCCGAAGTCGGCCACACGCACCGCGCCGTGCTCGTCGAAGAGGAGGTTGGCGGGCTTGATGTCGCGGTGCACGAGCCCGCGGTCGTGGGCGTAGTGCAGCGCCTCGGCGACCTGGCGTCCGACGAGCGCCGCCTGGGCGGGCGACAGGTGGGGACCACGATCGAGGAGGGCGCGCAGCGACCCGCCGCGCAACAGCTCGACCACCATGAACGCGAGACCGTCGTCTTGCCCCCAGTCGTAGACGGCCATGACGTGGGGGTGGTGCAGCGCGGCGGCGAGCTGCGCCTCGGATTGGAAGCGGCGCACGAACCCGGCGTCGTCGCCGAGCCCGGGTTGGAGGACCTTGACGGCGACGCGGCGTCGGAGCCGGACGTCGTCGGCCAGGTAGACCCGCCCGCTCGTGCCCGCGCCGATCGGCGTCAGCAGCCGATAGCGGGCGACGAGCACCCGGCCGACGAGGTCGGCAACCGCGCTCTGGGCCATCGACTCCAGGCTAGGAGCCGTACCCGCTGATCCCGCGGCACGCACGCGACGCGATGCCGCGTCGTCGACGACGCGCCGGTACCGTGGCGGCTTGTGACCGACGGCGGACAGCCCACCGCGCTGCCGTTTGGTTCCAGCCCGGCACGACGGCCTCTGTTCCGGCATCCGTGGCGGGTCGCGATCGTCATCGTCGGCCTCGTCGCCGTCGCGAACCTCGGGGTGCTGCTCCTGCACAAGGCGGACACGACCGCGCCCGCGCCGGTGGGACAGCCGGCGAACGTGGTGAGCGTCCAGCCGTCGCCCGGCACGTTGGCGCGTCCCCAGACGACGATCGACGTGCAGCTCGACACCAACCTGACCGGCGCGTTCGTGATCGACGGGCAGGAGCTTCCGGTCAGCCAGCTCGAGACGTCGGTCGCGACCGGCGAGGTGGCGTTCCGCCCCGGGCCCGGCAAGCTGCTGAGCCAGTTCGCGCCCGGGACGCACACGATCACGATCGAGTTCTGGCTCGCGACCAAGCCCCGGCCGACCAACCCGGGCAGCTACAGCTGGACGTTCCGGGTCGGGGCCTAGCCCGCGACCTCGAGCACGGCGGCGCCGCGGACCGCGTCGTGGGCGATGGCGTCGAGCGCCTCGCCGGCGGCCTCGAGCGGGTAGGTGTCGACCGCGGCCTGCACCGGCGCCTCGGCGGCGATGGCCATGAACTCCTCGGCGTCGCGACGGGTCATGTTGGCGACGGAGCGCAGCGTCCGCTCCCGCCAGAGCAGCGCGTAGTCGAAGGACGGGATCGCGGACATGTGGATCCCCGCGAGGCTCACCGTGCCGCCGGGCCGGACGACCTGCAGCGCGACGGGGACGAGCTCGCCGGCGGGCGCGAACACGACGGCCCGGTCGCACGGCTCGGGGGGCAGCTCCGCGGCGTCGCCGACCCACGCCGCGCCGAGCTCGCGGGCGAGCGCGCGGTGTCGCTCCCCACGGGTGAGCACCACGACCTCGCAGCCCCAGTAGGCGAGGACCTGCAGCGCGAGATGCGCGGACGCGCCGAAGCCGAGGAGCGCGACGCGCTCGCCGGGCTGCACCTCGGCACGTCGCAGCGCGCGGTAGCCGATCACGCCCGCGCAGAGCAGCGGCGCCGCCGCCAGGTCGGACAACGCGGCGGGGAGCTGCACCGCGAAGTCCTCCGGGACGGTGAGCGCGTCGGCGTAGCCGCCGTCGACGGTCCACCCGGTGAAGCGGGCGACTTCGCAGAGGTTCTCCTCCCCGCGCCGGCAGTAGGCGCACACCCCGCAGGCCCAGTGCAGCCACGCGACCCCGACCCGTTCGCCGATCGCGAGGCGGGTGCAGCCGGGCCCGAGCTCCTCGACGACGCCGACGACCTGGTGCCCGGGGACGATCGGGAGGGCGGGCAGGTCGAGGTCGCCCTCCACGACGTGGAGGTCGGTGCGGCAGCACCCGCAGGCGTGCACCGCGACGCGCACCGACCCCGGACCGGGTTCGGGTCGCTCGCGCTCCTCCAGCTCGAGCGGGCGCCGAGCGATCGGGGCGGGCGCGTGCAGCACCTGCGCCCGCATGCGGGCCGTCATGGTCGAGCGCGCCCCGCCGTTGTCACGGCACCACGAACGTGGCCTGACCCTTGATGGCGGCGCCGCCGCTCTCCTCACGGGTCACGAGGAGGTCGAGCTCGACACGGCGCTCCCCGTGTTCCTCGAAACGGCGGGCCACCGTGGCCTCGCACACCAAGTGGTCGCCGGGCCACACCTGCTCGCGGAACTGCACGGCGAAGGCGCGCACGTTCTCGGCGCCGAGCCAGTCGGTGCAGTAGCAGCCGAGGATCCCGGCCTGGAGCATCCCGACGGAGAAGACGGTCGGGAACCCGGCCGACTGGGCGAACGCCTCGTCGTGGTGGATCGGGTTGAAGTCCCCGGAGGCGCCCTGATACCGCACGAAGTCGGTGCGGGTGAGGGGCCCGACCTCGCGGCGGGGACCCTTGGTGCCTTCGGTCAGGTCGTCCCATCCGGTCATCGTCAACTCTCCTTCGTGGGTGCTTGCCCGGTCTCGATCGCGGTGGAGCGGGCCTCGGCGACGAGCGTGCCGGCCGCGTCGCGGAACTCGGTGACGGTCTCGACGAACGTCATCGTGCCGCCGCGGCGTCCGGCCTTCTCGTAGATCTGGTCCACGCGGGTCTGGAACGTGAGCTCCGTGCCGGCCTGGGGAGGTGGCCCATGGAACACGTAGGCCTGGCCGCCGTGCAGGAGCCGCCGCAGGTCGATGTCGAGCTGGGCCAACGGAGAGGTCCCGCCCCCCATCCAGAAGTTGACCGTGGTGAGGAACGTCGGCGGGCTCACCGGCGTCGGCGCGTCGAGGTACTCGGGGCTCGTAGACATGCACGCCCGGGCGAACTCGCGGATCTTGCCGCGCTCGATCGGCATCGTGGCCGGGTCGTCGTGCAACCCGACTTTGGACTTGTCGACCATCACGTCACTCCTTGCTCCGGTGGGCCGTGTTCGAGGATCTCGGTGAATGCCGCCTCGTCGAGGATCGGCACACCGAGCTGCTCGGCCTTCGTCAGCTTCGACCCAGGATTGTCGCCGACGACGACGTAGCTCGTCTTCTTCGAGACGGTGGACGTGACCTTGCCGCCGCGCACCACGATGGCGGTCTCGGCCTCCTCACGCGTGAGGCCCTCCAGTCCACCAGTGAGGACGAAGGCCAGCCCGGCGAGCGAGGGCGCGCCGGGCGGCGCCTCGACGGGCCGCTCGGTGGCTCGCAGGTCGACGCCGGCCCGGCGCAGCTTCTCGACGACGTCCCGGTTACCGGCCACGGCGAAGAAGCAGGCGATGCTCTCGGCGATGACCGGGCCGACGCCGTCCACCGCGGTGAGCTCCGCCGCCGACGCGGCCTCGACCCGGTCCATGTCGCCGAGCGCCCGGGCGACGGCGCGCGCTGCCGTGGGCCCGAGGTGGCGGATGCCGAGCCCGACGAGCACGCGGGTCAGCCCGCGCGACTTGGATGCGTCGATCGACGCGACGAGGTTCTCCGCGGACCGCTGCGCCATCCGCTCGAGCGGCAGCAGCCCCTCGACGGTGAGCGAGTAGATGTCCGCGGCGTCGCGCAGCAGCCCGACGTCGACGAACTGGCGGACCCGCTCCTCCCCCAACCCTTCGACGTCCATCGCCGCCCGACTCGCGAAGTAGACGATGCGCTGCACGCGCTGCTCGGGACACTCGACGTTCACGCAGTGCGCGTCGGCCTCGCCCTCGAGGCGCACGAGCGGGGAACCGCACGCCGGGCACTGCGTCGGGAACTTCCATTTGCGCAGCCGAGGCGGGCGGGTGGCGAGCACCGGTCCGACGACCTCGGGGATGACGTCGCCGGCCTTGCGGACGATCACCGTGTCGCCGGGGCGCACGTCCTTGCGGGCGACCTCGTCCTCGTTGTGCAGGGTGGCGAGCCCGACGGTGGAGCCGCCGACGAACACGGGCTCGAGCATCGCGAACGGTGTCGCTCTCCCGGTCCGGCCGATGCTGACCATGATCCCGTTGAGCCGGGTCGTCTTCTCCTCGGGCGGGAACTTGAAGGCGATGGCCCAGCGCGGCGCCCGGCTGGTGGTCCCCATCTCGGTGCGCTGCGCCAAGTCGTCGACCTTGATGACGGCGCCGTCGATCTCGTAGCCGAGCGAGTGTCGCTGCTCGAGCATGCGCTCGCAGAAGCCAACGACGGCGGCGAGGTCGTCGAACGACTCGATGTGCGGGTTCACCGGGATCCCGAGGTCGGCGAGCCACGCGAGCGTGTCGTGGTGCGACCGCAGCGGCGGGCCGCCCTCCTGCACGCCGAGCTGGTAGCCGAAGAAGTCGAGGGCCCGCGATGCGGTGATTCGTGGGTCCTTCTGTCGGAGGCTGCCCGCGGCCGCGTTGCGCGGGTTGGCGAAGAGCCGCTCGCCGGCTTCGCCCTGCCGCTCGTTCAGCTCGGCGAAGGCCTGCAGGGGCATGAACACCTCGCCGCGCACCTCGAGGCGTGTCGGGCGGCGCGGCGCCGGCGAGCTGTTTGGGGATCGACGCGATGGTGGCGATGTTCGGGGTGACGTCGTCCCCGGTGAAGCCGTCGCCGCGCGTGGCGCCCTGCACGAGGCGCCTGTTCTCGTAGAGCACCGAGATCGCGAGCCCGTCGAGCTTGGGCTCGCCGACGAAGGTGATCGGGTCGGGGACGAGCCGGCTGATGCGGGCGTACCAGGCACGGACCTCGTCGGCGCTGAACGCGTTGTCGAGCGAGAGCATCGGCTGGACGTGGGCGACTGGCGCGAACGTGGCGCTGGCATGACCGCCGGGCCGTTGGGTCGGCGAGTCGGGGGTGACGAGGGTCGGGTAGCGGGCTTCGAGGTCGAGGAGCTCGCGGAGCAGCGCGTCGTACTCGGCGTCCGAGATGACGGGATCGTCGAGCAGGAAGTACCGCTCGTTGTGGCCTTGGATCTCGTCGCGGAGCGTCGCCGCCCGCGCCGCGGCGTCAGCAGGGACGCGGGCCTCGGGAGCCATCGGATCGCAGGTTACCGAGCGAGCCGCGACGCGCTCGCCGAGAGCCACGTGGCTGCGCCGACCGCACGCGGGCCGCGAGACTGACGGTCATGCGGGTCTGGCTCCTCCGCGTCGCGTGGATCACGCTCCCCCTCACCGCGGCACCGGCGCTCAGCGCCGGGCTGCGCGACTGGGGCAGCGCCGAGCAGGTGGTGGGGGCCGTGTCGTGCTGGCTGGCGTGGGGCGTCGGGCTCGTGGCCGTGCTGGCGCCGCGGCCGGCCGGCCTGACGTTCCTGCGCGTCGCGGCACCGGCGCTGCTCGTCGCGGTCGCGCTCGCCGGCACGAGTGGTCACCCATCGACGGTCGCCGAGGTGGGGGCCGTCGTCGCGACGCTCGTCGCCGTGGTGCTCGCTGCCGACTCGGCGTTCGCGATCGCGTCCGCCAACTCCGTCGCCTACGGCGACGAGGAGCGCTATCCGCTCCGTGTCCCCCCGGCCCTGTACCTCGGGCCCCTCCCCGCGGTCCGGGTGCTCCTCGTCGCTGGGCTGGTCGTCGGGCCGCTGCTCGTCGCGGGCGGCCGCTACGTCGCGGGCGGCGTGGCCGTGGTCGTCGGCGTGCCGACGGCGGTGTTCGCCGCGCGCGCGCCTTGCACCGGCTGTCACGGCGCTGGCTCGTGCTGGTCCCCGCCGGTGTCGTCGTCGTCGACGGGATGTCCCTCGTCGACAACACGCTCTTCCCGCGCGAGCACGTCCGGCTGCTGCGGCCGTTCGCCGGCGACGAGCCGCCCGGCGCCGCGCTGGACCTCCGGATGGGCGCCACGCTCGGGTCGCTGCTCACGACGTTCGACGAGCCCGCCGAGCTCGTCCTCGCCGCCCGACCCGGGCGCGACGCCAGGACCGTCCACGCGCCCGCGATCGTCGTCGCCGTCACCCGACGCGCCGAGGTGCTCCAGGGTGCGGCGCGGCGTCGCGTCCGCGCCGAGATCGGCGACCCGCGACCGCGCTGACCCGATTCGCTCAGGCCGCGAGGCCACCCCCGACGACCTCGTCACCGTCGTAGAGCGCGACGACCTGACCGGGCGCGACCCGAGGCGTCGGGCTGTCGAGACGCACACGATCGCGGTCAAGCCATCCGGGCACGGCTTCCCCGTGGGCGCGCGTCTGGACGAACAGCCGGTCGCGTCCCGGCGCCCGGTCGACGAAGTGCACGTCGCGGATCGGGATCTCGTCGCGCAGCAGCGCGGCGCGGTCACCGACGGTGACGGTCGCCGTCGCCGCGTCGAGTCCGACGACGTACCGGGGACCACCGCCGCCGATCCCCAAGCCGCGCCGCTGCCCGATCGTGAACCCGGTCACGCCGCGGTGGCCTCCCAGGACCCGTCCCGCGGTGTCGACGACCGGGCCGGGCCGCGCCTCGGTCCTCGCGTCGAGGAACCGGGTGCGCTCGCCGCGAGCGATGAAGCACACGTCCATGCTCTCGGGCTTCTCTGCGGTGCGCAGCCGGAGCCGCGCGGCCTGCGACCGCACCTCGGCCTTCGTGAGCTCGCCCACCGGCAGCAGCGTCCGGGCCAGCTCCCCCTGACCGAGCATGTAGAGGACGTACGACTGGTCCTTGGCGGTGTCCGCGCCGCGTCGGAGCCGGTAGCCGCCGTCGGGTGCACGGGCGACGCGGGCGTGATGGCCGCTGGCGATCGCTTCGAAGCCGAGCGCCAGGGCGCGGTCCAGTGCCCGACCGAACTTGATCGTCCGGTTGCACTCGACGCACGGGTTCGGTGTACGCGCGGTGTCGTAGGACGCGACATACGGATCGACGACCTCGGACGTGAAGGTGTCAGCGAAGTTGAACACGTAGTGGGGAATGCCGAGCTGCGCGGCCACGCGTCGGGCGTCCTCGACGTCCGCGACGCTGCAGCACCCCGAGCCGGTGTCGCCGCCCCACAGCCGCAGAGTGGCGCCCGTCACGTCGTGGCCGGCGTCGACGAGGCGCGCCGCGGCGACCGACGAGTCGACGCCGCCGCTCATGAGGACGAGGACGTTCATCGCGCGACGCGCGCCGGCGTGCGGAGCCGCTCGACCGCGGCGGGAATCACGGTCAATGCCCGCTCGACGTCCGCGTCGGTGGACGCGAAGCCGAGGCTGAGCCGAACGGACGCCAGGGCGTCGGCTCGAGGCAGGCCCATCGCCGCGAGCACGTGGGACGGCTCGGTCGCGCCGGACGAGCACGAGGACCCAGCGGCGGCGTAGACGTCCTCGCGGTCGAGCGCGACGAGCAGCGCCTCCGCCTCGACGCCGTGGAACCCCATGTGGCCGTTCCCGGCCACCTTCCGGAAAGGGTCGCCGTTCACGAAGGTGTCCGGCACGGCGGCGGTCAGCCCGGCGAGCAGCCGGTCGCGCAACGCCGCGACGCGCCGAACGTCGTCCGCCCGACGCTCGACCGTCGTCGCGAGCGCGGCCGCCATCGCGACCACGCCGGCGACGTTGACCGTCCCGGCCCGCAGGCCTCGCTCCTGGCCGCCACCCTCGAGCAGTGGCCGTACGGTGACGCCGTCGCGGACGACGAGGGCGCCGACCCCCTTTGGGCCCCCGAACTTGTGCGCCGAGATCGCCACCAGCGGCGCGTCGGCCGCCGCCGCGCGGACGTCGAGCCACGGGACGGCCTGCACCGCGTCGGTGTGGAGGACCGCCTGCGGCGCCCGCCGCCGCACCACCGCCGCGACGTCCGCGAGGGGCTGGATGGTGCCGACCTCGTTGTTGACGAGCATCACCGAGACCACGGCGGTGCGGGCGTCGAGGGCAGCGTCGAGCGCGTCGAGGTCCACGATCCCATCCCCACCGACGGCCACGCGCCGCACGGCGAAGCCTTCGGCGGCGAGGCGGTCGGCGGCGGCGAGCACCCCCTTGTGCTCGAATGCGGTGATCACCACGCCGTCGCGCCGGTCGGCCGCCCGGGCCGCGCCCTCCACCGCGAGGTTGTCCGCCTCCGTGCCCCCGGCGGTGAACACCACCTCACCCGGCTGGGCGCCGAGCGCCGCGGCCACGACCTCACGGGCGGATTCGAGCGCCGTCTTGGCCGCCCGAGCCGCGCCATGGATGCCAGAGGGGTTGGCGAAGCACCCCGAGAGGTAGGGCTCCATGGCCGCCACCGCCTCCGGGCGCATCGGGGTGCTGGCGGCGTGGTCCAGGTACGTCACCGCCGTCGAGTGTACGAGCGGCGCGTTCCGGCCGAGCGGGGTGTCGTCGGTCACAGCCGGGAATGACTGTCACACCCCCCGGTGATACTCATGATGTGAGCACGCAGTTGCGTCTCGTCGAAGCGCCCACCCGGGCCCCCAGCCCCCGCGCGACCCCGCGTCGTGGTCGGGGGGTGCGAGCCCGCCGTCCGGTGCGCTGGAGCACGGACTGGCACCTCGACGCCACGACCCGCCGCGTCGGTCGAGCTGGCGTCGCCGCCGCCCGGGCCTCGCTCGGCAAGGCCGCCCAGGCGAGCTTGCGCGAAGCGAGCTGACCGCCGGCCGGCCGCGGCTGCCCGAGCCGCTGCGCCGCACGCGTCGGCGCAGCACCGATGGAAGGGGACGGCGGGCCCTGTGTGCGTCGCGACGATCGGCTCGGTCCGGAGGGTTCGGTCTACCCTCGTCTCGTATGAGTCATCCCTCGCCTGACCGCGAGGCGTGGACCGAGTTCGCCACCACCGAGGTCAACGGGCACCCCGAGCGCCTCGTTTGGCACACCCCCGAGGGGATCGACGTCCCCGCGCTGTACACGGCCGAGGACCTCGCGGACCTCGAGTTCGTGAACACCCTGCCGGGCTGCGAGCCGTTCGTGCGCGGGGTGCGGGCGACGATGTACGCGAACCGCCCGTGGACGATCCGCCAGTACGCCGGGTTCTCCACGGCGGAGGAATCGAACGCGTTCTACCGCCAGAACCTCGCCGCCGGTCAGACGGGGATCTCGGTGGCGTTCGACCTGGCCACCCACCGGGGCTATGACAGCGATCACCCGCGGGTCGTCGGCGACGTCGGCAAGGCCGGCGTGGCGATCGACTCGGTCGAGGACATGAAGATCCTCTTCGACGGGATCCCCCTCGACCGCATGACCGTCTCCTTGACCATGAACGGCGCCGTCCTGCCGATCCTCGCCGGGTACATCGTCGCCGGCGAGGAGCAGGGCGTCGATCAGGCGCAACTCGGCGGGACCATCCAGAACGACATCCTCAAGGAGTTCATGGTCCGCAACACCTACATCTACCCGCCCGAGCCGAGCTTGCGGATCGTGGCCGACATCATCCAGTACACCGCGCAGCAGATGCCGAAGTTCAATTCGATCTCGATCTCCGGCTACCACATGCAAGAAGCGGGGGCGACCGCCGTCCAAGAGCTCGGGTTCACCATCGCCGACGGGCTCGAGTACGTCCGGGCCGCCCTGTCCCGCGGGTTGAACGTCGACGCCTTCGCCGGGCGGCTCTCCTTCTTCTTCGGGATCGGCATGAACCTCTTCATGGAGGTCGCCAAGCTGCGCGCCGCGCGCCTGTTGTGGTGGCGGATCATGAAGCAGTTCGACCCGCAGCAGCCGAGCTCGCTGATGCTGCGGACCCACTGTCAGACCTCCGGGGTGTCGCTCACCGAGCAGGACCCGTACAACAACATCGTCCGCACCACCCTCGAGGCGCTCGCCGCTGCGCTCGGGGGGACGCAGAGCCTCCACACCAACAGCTTCGACGAAGCCCTGGCGCTCCCCACCGAGTTCGCCGCCCGGATCGCGCGCAACACCCAGCTGATCCTCCAAGAGGAGAGCGGCATCACCCACGTCGTCGACCCGCTCGGCGGCTCCTACTACGTCGAGGCGCTCACCGGGTCCCTCGCCTCGGCCGCGTGGGCGCTCATCGAGGAGGTCGAGGCCCTCGGCGGGATGACCCAGGCGGTGCAGGCCGGGATGCCGAAGCTGCGAATCGAGGAAGCCGCGGCGCAACGGCAGGCCCGGGTCGACCGGGGCGACGAGGTCATCGTCGGCGTCAACCGCTACCGACCCGACGCCGAGGAGCTCGTGGACATCCGCGACGTCGACAACACCGCGGTGCGGGCCAGCCAGATCGAGCGGCTCGAGCAACTCCGCGCCACCCGCGACCCGGCCCGGGTCGCGCGGGCGCTGACCGCGCTGACCGACGGGGCCCGCGGCGACGCCAACCTGTTGGCGTTGAGCATCGAGGCCATGCGCGCCCGTGCGACCGTCGGCGAGGTCTCCGACGCGCTGGAGTCGGTGTTCTCCCGTCACCGCGCCACGATCCGTACCATCTCGGGGGTGTACGGCAGCGCCGCAGCGGGGGACGAGGAGTGGGAGCGCGCGCGTGCCGACGTCGAGGCCTTCGCGAAGGAGGAGGGCCGCCGACCCCGCATGCTCGTCGTGAAGATGGGACAAGACGGTCACGACCGCGGCGCGAAGGTCATCGCGACGGCCTTCGCCGACCTCGGGTTCGACGTCGACGTCGGCCCGCTGTTCCAGACGCCTGAGGAAGTCGCCCGCGACGCCGTCGAGAACGACGTGCACGTGATCGGCGTCAGCAGCCAAGCCGCGGGGCACAAGACGCTCGTCCCCGAGCTCCTGGCCCAGCTGCGCAAGCAGGGCGGCGACGACATCGTCGTCGTGGTCGGTGGTGTCGTCCCGGCCCAGGACTACGAGTTCCTCCGCGACGCCGGCGTCGCCGCCGTGTTCGGACCCGGCACGAACATCCCGCCGGCCGCATCCGAAGTGCTCGCCCTGCTGCGCCACCAGCGCCGGTGACCCGGCCGGGGACCCGCCCGGTGCTCGGGCGTCCACCCCGCCGGGCCGCCAAATGACCGAGCTCGCCACGCGGCTGCGCGATGGCGACCGTCGCGCCCTCGCCCGGGCCATCACGCTCGTGGAGAGCACGCGGGCTGACCACCGCCGCGACGCCGAGGCGCTGCTCACCGAGGTCCTCCCCGCCACCGGCCGCGCGCGCCGCGTCGGGATCTCCGGGTCACCCGGCTCGGGGAAGTCGACGCTCATCGAGGCGCTGGGCTTGCACGTCATCGCGCAGGGCCACGCCGTCGCCGTGCTCGCCGTCGACCCGTCCAGCACTCGGTCCGGCGGGTCGATCCTCGGTGACAAGACCCGCATGGGTGAGCTGACTCAGCACGCGGAAGCGTTCGTGCGTCCCTCCCCGACCGGCGGCACGCTCGGTGGCGTCGCTCGACGCACCCGCGAGGCGATGCTGCTGTGCGAAGCCGCGGGGTTCGACGTGGTGTTCATCGAGACGGTCGGGACCGGCCAGTCCGAGGTCGCGGTGGAGGGGATGGTCGACTGCTTCCTCGTCCTCGTCGGGCCCGGCAGCGGCGACGAGCTCCAAGGGATCAAGCGCGGGATCATCGAGCTCGCCGACATCGTCGCGGTGACGAAGGCCGACGGGGACCTGCAGCGCGCCGCGGACACCACCGCGGCCGAGTACGCGTCGGCGCTGCGGCTGCTGCGCCCGAAGCACCCCGACTGGACGGCCAGCGTGGTGCGCTGCTCGGCGCTCAGCGGCGTTGGAATCGACGAGCTGTGGGCCTCGATCGAGGCGCTCGGCGACGCCCTGCGGGTGAGCGGCGAGCTGACCCGCCGACGAGCCGAGCAGTCCCGGGCGTGGCTGTGGGGCGAGATCGGCGCCGGTCTCCTGGACCGGGTGCGGACCGAGCCGGCGGTGGCCGAGCTCACCCGCCGTTTGGAAGACGACGCCGTCGCCGGGCGGATCCCGCCGCCGGTCGCGGCCGAGCAGGTCCTGGAGGTCTTCCTCGGCCGCGACGACCCGCCAGCCCATTAGGCCTCCAGGGCGGCCCCCGCGGCGCCGATACCGCGACGCCTATGGGGACGGCCGAGCTGATGCTCGCTGGGGGATTCGTCGGCGGGACCGTGGTGACCGCCGCGCTCCTCTGGTTCCACGAGCGCCGCACCCGGCGGGTCCTCGAGGACGTCAGCGGACGGCTGCGCCGCGCCGAGGCTCGCACCCACACCCTGCTCCGCGAGTCCCATGACGTGCTCGCCGTCGTCGCCGCCGACGCCACCATCACCTACCTGAGTCCCGGCGCGGAGCGGGTGCTCGGCGCCAGCGCCACGGCCTACGTCGGCGCCCCCCTGCCGTCGCTGGTGCACCCCGACGACCGGGGCCGGGTCGCGCCGGCTGTCCGAAGAGGTAGCCCTGCCGCGAGCTCGCAGCCGAGAGTGCGCAGCTCGGCGAGCTGCTCGGAGGTCTCGACACCCTCGGCGACGGCCCGGAGCCCGACCGCGTGCGGAGATGTTGGATGGCGCGGTCGTGCGCACGAGCGTCGTAGACCCTGACCATCGTTCCCTGGTTCGAGCCGATGATCGACACCATCGGCGCGGGAAGGTCCCTCGCCCAGCTGGCTGGCGAGCGACGGCCCATTCCCGTCAGGCCAATCGGTCAGCCCCGGCGAGGCGCTCGCCGGGGCTGAGCCTTGCGCATCACGTCGTCGGCGTCGACCGTCGCGACGTTGTCTCGGATGACCGCGATCATCCGCACGAGCTCCCAGCGCTCCGCCTCGGTCAAACCGGCGGTCACCGCTGACTGCAGGGCCACGATCCTGGGCAGGTACGCATCAACAACTCCCCGCGCCTCGGGGGTGAGGGACACGAGGACCTGCCGGCGGTCGCTCGGGTCTTGGTCACGCACGACTAGACCTCGGCGTGCGAGGGTGTCGAGCAGCGAGGTGACCGACGCCGGGGTCTGGATCATGCGATCGGCGATCTCGGTCGGGGTCAGGGGACCCGCGTGCCCTTCCAAGGCGGCCAACACGTGCCGGGCACCCGCCGAAAGCCCAACGTCGCGCAGCGCCCGGTTGGCCATGGCCATGAAGGCGTCCCCGGTGCCGACCAGCGCCACGATCGCCGCGTTCGCCGACTCGACGCCGCCAGGAAACTCGCGTGCGAAACCCGAGCGCGCCGAAGACTCCCCCTTCGGGGAGCCTTCGGGACGGTCGCCGCGGGAGCGGCTCAGTAGACCACCGACTCCGGCGTCGCTCCGGAAGGCGATGTCCGGGGGACCCTGGAGTCCAGCCCGTCCCATCGCCTCCTTGAGACTCGGGTCCGACGCGAAGCTCTGAGCCTGCGCCGCGTCGGGAAACTCGATCAGGATCAACAGATCCTTCCCGTCACGCAGGACGCGGTGCTGCGATGCCCCGTGGCTTCGACGAGCCGGCTCGTTCGAGTCGAACGCCTCTTTCCACTGGTCGTAGTCGGCGACGGTGTGTTGAACGGTGAGGGTGGTCATGAGCGCAACTCCTAAGTTGAGAAGGTCTTTCGCTTTCTGATTATTAGACTTCTGAAGATTAGAAGTCAAATGAAATCGGGGCGTTCATGGCCGAAGCGCCCCGGGGGCGCTCAGCCCACCCGGTCCGCGCCGCGGGCCACCCGTCACTGAACCCGCCCGGTCGGGTCTCCATCAGACGCTCGCCGCCCCCGGGAGGCTCCAATGCCAAGCACCCTCATCATCGTTCCGTGGCCGGACCCAATCGTCGACCCCATCGGCCATGATCCACGATCGTGGTACGCGGAGACGTTCTGGCTCCCGACGCTCGGGCCGACCGCGCTGCTGCTGCTCCGTCACCTCGCGGACCACTTCGACGCCGCGCCCCAGGGCGTCGAGCTGCATGTCGGGGAGGCGTCCCAGGCGCTCGGGGTCGGCGCCCGCGAGGGCACCGGTTCCCCGATCGTGCGCACCCTGGCCCGCCTCGAGCAGTTCGACCTCGCGTGCCCGGACCCGGCCGCCGCGCGCATCGCGGTGCGGCGGACGCTCCCACCGCTCCCCGCCCGACAGCTGCGGCGGCTCCCCGCGTCGATCCAGTCGACGCACGCCCGATATGTCGAGACGCGCCTCGCCGACCCGCCGCACGCAGCCGCCCGCCAGCGCGCCCGCCGCCTCGCCCTCGCGATGCTCGAAGCGGGAGACGACCCGGACCACGCCGAGCGAAGCCTGGCCGTGATCGGCTTCCATCCCGCGGTGAGCGCCGACGCCGTCCGCTGGGCCCACCACCACGCCACCGACGTCGGCGCCCCGGCCTGACTCGACCCACGACCGTCGAGCAGCCCGCCAGAATGGCGCCGTGCCCGACGCCGCCACGACGATCGCCGCCTGGCTGCGCGACGCGGAACATCTCGTCGTGCTCACGGGCGCGGGGATCTCCACGGAGTCCGGCATCCCCGACTTCCGCGGTCCCCAAGGGGTGTTTACGAAGAATCCCGACGCCGAGAAGACCGCGACGCTGCAGTACTACGTGAGCGACCCCGCCGTGCGGGCCACCTCGTGGCAGAACCGTCTGCACAGCGAGTACTGGACCGCCGAGCCGAACGCCGGTCACGTCGCCCTCGTCGACATCGAGCGCCGCGCCGGGCTCGACACGCTCGTGACCCAGAACGTCGACGGCCTCCATCACGCCGCCGGCACCTGCGCCGACAAGATCATCGAGATCCACGGCAACGTCCGAGAGGTCAAGTGCCTGTCCTGTCGGTGGCGGGCACCGATGGACGTCGCCCTCGACCGGGTCCGGGCCGGCGAGACCGACCCCGACTGCCCCGAGTGCGGCGGGATCCTCAAGTCGGCGACGATCAGCTTCGGGGAGAACCTCGTCGCCGAGGACCTCGCCCGCGCGCAGCAGGCCGCGGCCGGCGCCGACGCGTTCCTCGCCGTCGGCACCTCCCTCACCGTGTACCCGGCGGCCGGGCTGCCCGAGTTCGCTCTCGCCCACCAGGCCCGCCTCGTGGTCGCTGAACGCCGAGCCCACCCCGTACGACGGTGCGGCCGACGCGGTCGTCCGCGAGCCGCTCGGGATCGTCCTGCCGGCGATCGCCGCCGCACTGGAACGGTTGGGAATTTCCGACCCCTGACGTAGCATTTCCTTCTGAGAGGGAGGGAACGATGGGCTTCCGAGACCTGCTCAGCGCGGCGAAAGAGCGGATCCACGAGATCGACCCCGCGGCCGCCGAATCGCGCCTCGGGGACGCCACGTTCCTCGACGTCCGCGAGCAAGACGAGTACGAGCAGGGCACCATCCCGGGTGCCGTGTTCATCCCCCGCGGCCACCTCGAGGCCCAGGTCGAGAACCGCCTCCCGGACAAGACCCGCCCGGTCGTCGTGTACTGCGCCGGCGGGGTCCGCTCGGTCTTCGCCGCGGACACGCTGCAGGAGCTCGGCTACGCCGACGTCGACGTCGATGGCCGGTGGGTTCGGACGTTGGAAGAACGAGGGACGCGACCTGGATCACCCCGGCGGTGCTCAGCCCCGACCAGCGGAACCGCTATCACCGTCACCTGCTGCTGCCCGAGGTCGGCGAAGCCGGGCAGCAGCAGCTGCTCGAGAGCAAGATCCTGCTCCTCGGCGCCGGCGGGCTCGGCTCCCCCGCCGCGCTCTACCTCGCCGCGGCGGGCGTCGGGACGCTCGGCATCGTCGACATGGACGTGGTGGACGCGTCGAACCTGCAGCGCCAGGTGCTCCACAACGTCGACCGGATCGGCGAGCGCAAGGTCGACTCGGCGAAGAAGACGCTCACTGAGCTGAACCCCGACGTCGACGTCGTCACCTACGACGTCCGCCTCGGCGCCGACAACGTCCTCGACATCCTCGAGGGCTACGACGTCGTCGTCGACGGCACCGACAACTTCCCCACCCGCTATCTGCTCAACGACGCGTCGCTGCTGACCCGCGTGCCCGTCGTGCACGGCTCGATCTTCCGGTTCGAAGGTCAAGTCACGGTGTTCAAGCCCTACGAGGGTCCCTGCTACCGCTGCCTGCTCCCCGAGCCGCCCCCGCCCGAGCTCGCACCGAGCTGCGCCGAAGCGGGCGTCCTCGGGGTGCTGCCCGGCATCATCGGGTCGATCCAGGCGCTCGAGGCGATCAAGCTCGTCCTCGACCTCGGCGACCCGCTCATCGGCCGGCTGCTCGCCTACGACGCGCTCGAGGAGAGCTTCCGCACCTTCAAGGTGCGCCGCGACCCCGAGCTGCCCGGCGTGCGGCGAGCACGCCGCTCCGATCGTCATCGCCGAGTACGACGACCTCTGCCTGCCGCACGCCACGCTCGCCGACGGCTCGACCGTCGGCCACTGACCTGCGATCGAGGGCCTAGCGCCGCCGCCTCGCAGGCCGTCGGGCGGGCGCGGCGTCCTGCTTCGGCGGGTCGAAGGTCGACACCAGCTCGAGGAGCGTCCGGACACCGAACCCGGTGCCGCCCTTCGTCAGCTCGCCGTCGTCGGATGACGCGCGGGCCGGGCCGGCGATGTCGAGGTGCGCCCACGGGACCCCGTCGACGAACCGCTCGAGGAACAGCCCGGCGGTCAACGCGCCGCCGTACGAGCCGGTGCTGATGTTGCGCAGGTCCGCCACCTCGGAGTCGAGCAGCTTCCGGTAGTCCTTCGGGAGCGGCAGCGGCCACAGCGGCTCCCCCGCCCGATCGGCGGCGGTGCGCACCTGCTCAACCCACCCCGTCTCGTTGCCCATCACCCCGGCGACCTTCTCCCCGAGCGCGACGACGCACGCCCCGGTGAGCGTGGCGAGGTCGACGATCGCCGCGGCACGCTCAGACGCGGCGAGCGACAACGCGTCCGCGAGGATGAGGCGACCCTCCGCGTCGGTGTTCAGCACCTCGACCGTGGTGCCGCTGCGCATCCGCAGCACGTCACCGGGCCGGATCGCAGATCCGCTCGGCATGTTCTCGACCATCGGGGCGTACGCGACGACTCGGTGCCGGACGCTCAGCGCCTGCAGCGCCGACATCGCGGCGAGCACGGCGGCCGCGCCGGACATGTCCGTCTTCATCGTCTCCATGCCCGACGCCGTCTTCAGCGACAGGCCCCCCGAGTCGAACACCACCCCCTTGCCGACGAGCGCGAGCGTCTTCGTCTGGGACGCGCCTCGCGGCTGGTACACGACCCGGACGAACCGGGGGCCGCGGACCGAGCCCTGCCCGACACCGAGCACCCCGCCCATCTTCTGCGCCGCGCAGCTGCGCCTCGGTGAGGACGGTGACCGTCACGCCGCGTCCCGTCAGGAGCTTGCGGGCGGCGGCCGCGAACTCGGCGGGCGACTTCGCGCCCGACGGCTCGTTCACCATGTCACGCGCCCACGCCACCGCGTCCGCGACCGCGACCCCGCGGTCCAGACCGGCCCGGGTCTCGGCACCCCGACCGCCGACGACGGTGACGCGGCTGAGCTTCGACGGCTTCCCGTCCGACTTGTAGGTGAGGAACCGGTAGGAGCCGAGCGCGAACCCCTCGGCGAGAGCCTGGGCGGCGGCGCGGGGCGCGAGATCCGAGGCCGCAGCGAGCAGCGTGGTCACCACGGACCGCGCCCGGGACGACGAGCGAGCGATTGCAGCGGCGGCCCGCCGCAGCCGATCGGTCGACAGCGTTGCCGCGCTCCCCGAGCCCGACGAGCACGGCCGCCGTCGGCCCGGGGCCCGCGCCGATCGGCACCACGAGGGTCTCGTCGGGCTTGCCGGTGAAACCGGCCTCCGCGACGAACGCCGACAGCGCGCCGCCGAGCGCGGCCTCGACGAGGTCGACCCCCGGTCCCACCGGCCCGTCGACGAACATCGGCACGGCGAGCACATCGGCTCGGACGCGCTCCACCGGCTGGGTGCTGAGCGCGAAGGTGATCGCCACGCTGGCCCTCCTCGTTGGACGTCACCCGACGCTATAGCGGCCGGCCGCGGACCCCCGGTTCGAACGGCGCGGCACCGTCCCTTACGCTGGCCCCGATGACCGCGGTCACGACAGCGCCCGAACGACACCGGTGGGCGGGGCGGCCGCCGCGCCGTGCGCTGCGCGCACCCGCACCGTCGCGTCCCCCGACGGCGGGGACCATCGCCGTGTCCGCCACGTGCTGATGCCGACGATCCTGACCGGGTGGGGCCGGACGGCACCGAGCGCGGCCGAGCTCGTCGCACCGGCGGGAACCGCCGCCGTGGACCGGCTCGTGACCCAAGCCGGGCGGCGCGGGATCATCGCACGGGGACTGGCCCGCAGCTACGGCGACGCCGCCCAGAACGCCGGCGGGACCGTGCTCGACGCCACGAGCCTCGCCGGCATCGGCACCGTCGACCGGGACACGGCGACGGTCACGGTCGAGGCCGGCGCGAGCCTCGACGCGCTGATGCGTCGCCTCGTCCCCCAGGGCTACTTCGTCCCCGTGACGCCCGGCACCCGGTTCGTCACCGTCGGGCGGCGCACTCGCGGCGGACATTCACGGCAAGAACCACCACGTCGAGGGCAGCTTCGCGAACCACGTCCTGTCCCTGACCTTGCGCGCGCCGAAGGAGACGGTGGTCGCCACCCCCGACACCGAATCCGACATCTTCTGGGCGACCGCCGGCGCACTCGGGCTGACCGGCGTGGTCACCGACCTGACCATGCGCCTGCTGCCCATCGAGAGCTCGCTCATGCTCATCGACACCGAGCGCGTCTCGAACCTCGACGGCCTCATGGAGCGGATGGTCGAGGGCGACGCTCGGTACCGCTACTCGGTGGCGTGGATCGACTGCCTGGCGTCCGGGCGCTCCCTCGGCCGCTCGGTGCTGACCCGCGGCGACCATGCGCCCCTCGACGCGCTGCCGCTGCGGCGTCGGTCCGACCCGCTGCGCTTCGCGCCGCCGACGGGCTTCGCCGCGCCGCGCTGGGTGCCCGAGGGGCTGATGAACCGGGTGACGGTCCGCGCGTTCAACGAGCTGTGGTTCCGCCGGGCGCCTCGCCGTCGGGCGGAGCACCTCGAGTCGATCACCTCCTTCTTCCATCCGCTCGACGCCGATCCAGGGCTGGAACCGCCTCTACGGGCGACGCGGGTTCGTCCAGTACCAGTTCGTCGTGCCCGAGGATGCGGCCGCGACGGTGCGCCAGAGCCTGGAACGGCTGAGCGCGGCACAGTGCGCGTCGTTCCTCGGGGTGCTGAAACGGTTCGGGCCGGGGAACCCCGGCCCGCTCTCGTTCCCCGCGCCTGGGTGGACGCTCGCGCTGGACATCCCGGCGTACGTGCGGGGCGTCGGCGACCTGCTCGACGAGCTCGACCGACTCGTCGTCGAGGCTGGCGGCCGCGTGTACCTGGCGAAGGACTCTCGCCTCGCGCCGGAGCTGGTCCCGGCGATGTATCCCGACCTCGACCGGCTGCGCGAGCTGCGAGCCCGGCTCGACCCGTCCGGGGTCATGCAGTCGGACCTCGCCCGGCGCCTCAACCTGCTCTGATCCGTGCAGAACGGGCTTGGCGCCGTGCAGTCGGTGCTCGTGTTCGGCGGGACCTCCGACATCGCCGAGGCGACGCTGCGTCGCCTCGTGCAGCACCGCACCCGCCGCATCGTGCTCGCCGGCCGCGACGTCGACCGGCTCGGTGAGATCGCCGAGGACCTCCGGGCCCGGGGCGCCACGTCGGTGGACTGCGTGCCCTTCGACGCGCTCGACACGGCGACGCACGAGACCCTCGTGGACGACATCTTCGAACGGGTCGGCGACATCGACCTCGTGCTCGTCGCCTTCGGCGTCCTCGGTGAGCAGACCGACGCGGAGCAGCACGCCGCGGCGGCGCTCGACGTCGCCCGCGTCAACTACCTCGGCGCCGTGTCCGTGCTGACCCCGACCGCCGAGCGGCTCCGCACCCAGGGGCACGGCACGCTCGTCGTGCTCTCCTCCGTCGCCGGGGAACGGGCCCGCGAGAGCAACTACGTGTACGGCTCGTCGAAGGCCGGCCTCGACGCCTTCGCGCAGGGTCTCAGCGACCGACTCGTCGGGAGCGGCGCCCACGTCATGATCGTCCGGCCGGGCTTCGTGCACACGAAGATGACGACCGGGCTGAAGCCGGCGCCGCTCGCCGCGACGCCCGATGTCGTGGCCGACGCCATCGTCGACGGCATCGCCGCCGGACGCACGATCGTGTGGGTGCCGCGGGCGCTCCGACCGGTGATGTCGGTCCTGCGCCACCTGCCCCGACCCGTGTTCCGACGGCTCGCCCTCTGAGGGCCCGCGCCGACGCGGCACGGCGGTCCCGTCCGCACCCGCGAGCGCTATCGGGCGTGGTGCCGCGCGGCCGCGCCGGTAGCCTGAACGGTCGTGGCTGATCTCCTCACAACCCTTCGTGAGCGGGTGATGATCTTCGACGGCGCGTTCGGGACCTGGGTGCAAGACCAGAACCTCTCCGCCGACGACTTCGGCGGCCCCGACCTCGAGGGCTGCAACGAGCAGCTCGTGCTCTCGCGCCCCGACCTGATCCGCCAGCATGCACGACGAGTACTTCACGGTCGGCGTCGACGCCGTCGAGACCGCGACCTTCGGCGCGTTCCCGGTCGTCCTCGCCGAGTACGGGATCGAGGACCGGACCCAGGAGCTCAACGCCCAGGCGGCACGCCTGGCGCGGGAGGTCGCCGCCGACCACACCACAGCCGACCGTCCCCGGTACGTGATCGGCTCGATCGGGCCCGGCACCAAGCTGCCGTCGCTCGGCCACATCGGCTTCGCCGAGCTGCGCGACGCCTACACCCCCCAGGTCGACGGGCTGCTCGACGGTGGCGTCGACGCCCTGCTCATCGAGACCGTGCAGGACATGCTGCAAGGCAAAGCCGCGCTCCTCGCCGCCCGCCAGGCGATGACCCGGCGCGGCGTCGAGGTGCCGATCCTCATCCAGGTGACCATCGAGACGACGGGGCGGATGCTGCTCGGCTCCGAGATCGGCGCGGCCCTGAGCACCTTCGAGGCGCTGCGCCCCGCCGTGATCGGCCTGAACTGCGCGACCGGCCCGACCGAGATGGTCGAGCACGTCCGCTACCTCGGGCAGCACGCCCGGCCGTTCGTCTCGTGCCTCCCCAACGCCGGCCTGCCGTCCGTGGTCGAGGGTCGCACCCACTACGACCTCACTCCCGACCAGCTCGCCGACGCGGACGAGCGCTTCGTCACCGAGTTCGGCGTGAACATCGTCGGTGGCTGCTGCGGGACGACCCCGGAGCACCTGCGGGCCGTCGTCGAGCGGATCGGCGACCGCGCCCCGACGGTGCGCCAGCCTGACGACGAGCCGGGTTGCTCCTCGATGTACACGCCGGTGTCGTTCCACCAGGACACGTCGTTCCTCGTCGTCGGTGAGCGCACGAACGCCAACGGCTCCCGCAAGTTCCGCGACGCCATGCTCGAAGCCGACTGGGACACGTGCGTGCAGATGGCACGCGAGCAGGTCAAAGAGGGCGCGCACGTCCTCGACGTCTGCGTCGACTACGTCGGCCGGGACGGCACGGCCGACATGGCCGCCGTCGCGAGCCGTCTCGCCACCCAGGCTCCGATTCCCCTCGTGTTCGACTCGACCGAAGCGGCGGTCCTGGAGGTCGGCCTCCAGCACGCCGGCGGCAAGTGCATCCTGAACTCCGCCAACCTCGAGGACGGTGAGGGGCCCGGCTCACGCCTCGACCGGGTCTTCACGCTCGCCCGCGAGTACGGCGCGGCGGTGATCTGCCTCGCCATCGACGAGGAGGGTCAGGCGCGCGACGCCGACTGGAAGCTGCGGGTCTGCCGTCGCCTCTACGACCTCGCGGTCGACGAGTACGGGATCGACCCGACCGACCTCATCTTCGACTGCCTCACCTTCCCGCTCGGGTCAGGTCAGGCCGACCTGCGCCGCGACGGGATCGAGACGATCGAGGCGATCCGACGCGTCAAAGCCGAGCTGCCCGGAGCCTCGACGATCCTCGGGGTCTCCAACGTGAGCTTCGGCCTGAAGCCGGCGTTGCGTCACGCCCTCAACAGCGTGTTCCTCCACGAGTGCGTCACCGCCGGGCTCGACGCGGCGATCGTCCACGCCGCCCGCATCGTCCCCATGCATCGCCTCGATAACCACGTCCGAGAGCTCGCCCTCGACCTCGTCTACGACCGGTCCCGGGACGGCTACGACCCGCTGACCGAGCTCATGGCCGCGTTCGAGGACGTGGACGCCGAGGCCGTCGAGCGTGAGGACCGCTCGGGGTGGCCCGTGTCCAAGCGGCTCAAGCACCGGATCATCGATGGGGAACGCGACGGCCTCGAATCCGACCTCGACGAGCAGCTCACCGACCTGACCGCCCTCGAGGTCGTGAACGACGTCCTGCTCGACGGCATGAAGGTCGTCGGCGAGCTCTTCGCGTCCGGGGAGATGCAGCTGCCCTTCGTGCTGCAGAGCGCCGAGACGATGAAGACCGCCGTCGCGTACCTCGAGCCGCACATGGAGCGCAACGAGATCGGCGGGAAGGGCACGATCGTCCTCGGGACGGTCAAGGGCGACGTCCACGACATCGGCAAGAACCTCGTCGACATCATCCTCACCAACAACGGGTACGAGGTCCACAACATCGGCATCAAGGCGCCCCTGCAGGCCTTCGTGGACAAGGCGAAGGATGTCGAGGCGGACGCGGTCGGCATGAGCGGCCTGCTCGTCAAGAGCACGCTCATCATGCGCGAGAACCTCGAGGAGCTGAACGCCCTCGGGCTGTCCGACCTCCCCATCCTGCTCGGCGGCGCCGCCCTGACGCGCACCTACGTCGAGCGGGACCTGCGCGCCCTGTACAACGGCCGCCTCTTCTACGGCAAGGACGCCTTCGAGGGGCTGCGCACCATGAACGAGCTCATGGACGGCAAGCGCGCCGGGACGCTCGACCCCGCCTTCGGGCGCGCCGCCGGCGGCCGCGACCTCCCGGCCCGCACGCCGACCGCGGAGGAGCCGGGACCGACGCCCCACTCCGACGTCGCCACCGACGTGCCGATCTACGCGCCGCCGTTCCTCGGCAGCCGCGTCGCGAAGGGAATCGCGCTCGACGACATCGCCGGCTACGTGAACGAGACCGCGCTGTTCCGCAACCAGTGGCAGTACCGGCCTGAGAAGCACGACGGCCGCCCCGAGAGCGACCCGGACTTCAAGGCCCGGCTCCGCCCCGTGCTGCGGGAACAGCTCGCCGCGGCCCAGGCCGAGGGATGGCTGATCCCAAGCGTGACGTGGGGCTACTTCCCGGTGAACTCGGAAGGCGACGACCTCGTGGTGTGGGCCGATGACCGCCGCGCCGCCGAGCGGCTCCGCTTCTCCTTCCCGAGGCAGCGCAAGGACCGCCATCTCTGCATCGCCGACTTCTTCCGCCCGGTGGAGTCCGGTGACACCGACTACGCCGCGTTCCACGTCGTCACGATGGGCGCCGCGGCCAGCGTGCGGGAGCGTGAGCTGTTCGACGCGGACCAGTACCACGACTATCTGCTCGTGCACGGCCTCGCCGTCGAGATGACCGAGGCGCTCGCCGAGTACTGGCATCGTCGGATCCGAGAGGACTGGGGCTTCGCGGACCAGGACGGCCCGACGCTGCAGGGGCTGTTCCGTCAGCAGTACCGCGGGTCGCGGTACTCGTGGGGCTACCCCGCCTGCCCCGACCTCGAGGAGCAGAGCAAGCTCACCGAGCTGCTCGACCTCGACCACATCGGCGTGCACCTCACCGAGGAGTTCCAGCTCGAGCCGGAGCAGAGCACGTCCGCGATCGTCGTGCCGCACCCCGAGGCCAAGTACTTCATCGCGTGAGCACCGGCGCTGGGAGCGTCGCCGAGCGCCGGTGGTACCCTTCCGGATCGACCCGTGACCCACGCCGGTCAGCACGTTTGGACACCGTCACGTGAAGGGCCTCATCCTCGCTGGAGGCGCCGGGACGCGCCTGCGGCCGATCACCCACACGAGCGCCAAGCAGCTCGTGCCCGTCGCGAACAAGCCGATCCTGTTCTATGGCCTCGAGGACATGGTGGAGGCCGGCATCGACGACATCGGCATCGTCGTGGGCGACACCCGAGCCGAGATCATGGCCGCGGTCGGCGACGGGTCACGCTGGGGCGTCCGCGTCACGTACATCCCCCAAGACGCCCCGCTCGGTCTCGCGCACTGCGTGCTCATCGCCCGCGAGTACCTCGGCGACGACGAGTTCGTCATGTACCTCGGGGACAACCTCCTCCAAGACGACCTCAGCGAGTTCGTCGAGCAGTTCGCCGCCGCCCGCCGCGCGCAACCGGAGCGGCCGCCGAGCGCGCAGATCCTGCTCGCCCACGTCGACGACCCCCGCCAGTTCGGCGTCGCCGAGGTGACCGCGGACGGCGGCGTCGTTCGGCTGGTCGAGAAGCCGACGGATCCGCCGTCTGACCTCGCGCTCGCCGGCGTCTACCTCTTCGACGCCACCATCCACGACGCCGTCCGCGCGATCCAGCCCTCGGGGCGCGGTGAGCTCGAGATCACCGACGCCATCCAGTGGCTCCTCGCGCACGGCCACCCGGTGCGCCACCACGTCTTGTCCGGCTGGTGGCTCGACACCGGCAAGAAGGACCCGCTCCTGGAGAGCAACCGCCGGATCCTCGAGACCATCGACGGTCGACTCGACGGCAAGGTCGACGAGCTCTCGACGATCGAGGGCCGCGTCATCGTCGAGTCCGGCGCCGAGATCGTCGGCTCCCGGGTCCGCGGGCCGGTGATCATCGGCGAGAACACGAAGGTCGTGAACAGCTACGTCGGGCCCTTCACCTCCATCGCGGGGGGGTGCGAGATCCGTGACGCCGAGCTGGACCACTCGGTGGTGCTCGACGACAGCCGAATCATCGGGGTGGCCGGCATCACCGACTCGCTCGTCGGCCGGGAGGTCGAGGTCACGCGGTCCAGTCAGCGACCACGCGCCCTGCGGCTCATGCTCGGCGACCACTCCGCGGTCGACTTGGAGTAGACAGAGCGCGATGCCGGTCGCCGTGGCTGAGTCGGATGTGATCGCCGGGGTCTACGTCGTGGAGCCCGAGCTGCATGGCGACGCGCGGGGCGTGTTCGTCGAGACATACCGGCGCGAGTGGATCCCCAGCGGCCGCGAGATGATCCAGGGCAACCGCGCCGACCGTGAGCAGGGGTCCGTGGTCGGCCTGCACTACCACCTGCACCAGGCCGACTACTGGTACGTGCCGTACGGGACCGCGCGCGTCGTGCTGCACGACCTGCGCGAGGGGTCGCGCACCGATCGCGCGACGCTCACCCTCGACCTCGGGCGACGGGTGGACGGGTCACACGACCACCGCGGTGTCTTCATCCCGCCCGGGGTCGCGCACGGGTTCGCGGCGCTGAGCGACATGACGATCACGTATCTCGTCGACAGCTACTTCAACCCCGACGACGAGCTCGGGGTCGCCTGGGACGACCCCGAGATCGGCGCCACGTGGGGCGTGTCGAACCCGACGCTGTCCGCTCGGGACGAGGCGAACCCCCGACGTGCCGATCTCGCCGACCACCTCCGGCCCCGCTGGGGCCTCCGAAGGTAGCGAGGACCACATGCGACTCTTCGTCACCGGCGGTGCCGGGTTCATCGGCTCGAACTACGTGCACCACGTCCTGGCGTCGAGTGACCACCACGTCACCGTGTACGACGCGTTGACGTACGCGGGCAACCTCGACAACCTGCGGGATCTCGACAGCGACGCCCGATTCACCTTCACGAAGGGTGACATCTGCGACCGGGACGCGGTCACCGCGGCCATGGACGGCCATGACGCCGTCGTGCACTTCGCCGCGGAGAGCCACGTCGATCGCTCCATCGTGAACCCCGACGCGTTCGTTCGCACCAACTGTGACGGGACGAACGTGCTCTGCGACGTCGCTCGACATGTCGGCGTCGAGCGGTTCCTGCACATCTCGACGGACGAGGTCTACGGCTCGATCGAGACGGGATCGTTCTCCGAGGCCGACCGGCTCGAGCCCCGGTCTCCGTACTCCGCCTCGAAGGCCGGCTCGGACCTCATCGCCCTGTCCTACCGGTCGACGTACGGGTTGCCGGTCTTGGTGACGCGGTCGTCGAACAACTTCGGTCCGTACCAGTTCCCGGAGAAGATCATCCCCCTCTTCGTCACGAACCTGCTCGAAGGCAAGAAGGTTCCCCTCTACGGCGACGGCCTGAACGTGCGCGACTGGTGCTACGTCGAGGACAACTGCGCGGCGATCGAGCTCGTCCGAACGGCGGGCGAGACCGGCGAGATCTACAACATCGGCGCAGGCAACGAGATCCCGAACCGGGTCCTCACGGACACGATCCTCGAGCTGCTCGGCCTCGACGAGTCGATGATCGAATACGTCACCGACCGCCTCGGTCACGACCGTCGCTATTCGATCGACACCACGAAGGTGCGGTCACTGGGGTGGGCGCCGCGATTCGAGTTCCGCGCCGCGCTCGAGGCCACCATCGCGTGGTACCGCGACAACCGCTGGTGGTGGACCGCCTTGCAGCGGCGAGGGTGACCGTCGCCCACCGATGCGCATCCTGATCACCGGCGCGGGCGGACAGGTCGGTCACGAGCTCGCCGCGGCGTGCGCGACCGACGAGGTCACCGCGGCGGACCACCGGACGCTCGACGTGACGGACCGCAGCGCCGTCCTCGCCGCGGTCATGAGCACCCGGCCCGACGCCGTCCTCCACGCGGGGGCCTGGACGGCGGTCGACGCCTGCGAGGCCGACCCGGAACGCGCCTTCGCGGTGAACGCGCTCGGGGACCCGCCACGTCGCCGAGGCAGCGCGCCGGGTCGCCGCCCAGCTCGTCTACTTCTCGACCGACTACGTGTTCGACGGGACGAAGGACAGCCCCTACCTGGAATGGGACACCCCCAATCCGCAGTCCGTCTACGGCCGCTCGAAGCTCGCGGGCGAGGTCGAGGCGCAGGTCAACCCGGACAGCACCATCGTCCGGCTCTCGTGGGTCTGCGGCGAGCACGGCGCCAACATGGTGAAGACCGTGCTGCGCCTCGCCGGGGAGCGCGACGAGCTGTCGTTCGTCGACGATCAGCGCGGCCACCCGACGTTCGCGGCGAGCGTCGCACCGCTCGTCCGCCGCCTGGTCGGTGAGCGGCGACCGGGACGGTTCCACGTCACGAACCAGGGCGTGGTCAGCTGGTACGAGTTCGCCCGAGCCGTCTTCGAGGCCGCCGGGCATGATCCGGATCGCATCCGGCCGATCAGCACCCGCGAGCTCGACCCGCCCCGCCCGGCCCCACGTCCCGCCAACTCGGTGCTCGAGAATGCCGCCCTCCGACTGGAGGGCGTTCCCCTGCTCCCCGACTACCGCGAGTGCTTGGACCGCGTCGTGCAGCGCCTCACTCACTCGTGACGGCGCCGGAGCCTGAGGTCCGCGTCATCGTCGTCAACTACAACGGCGGCGAGATGACCCTCGCGTGCCTGCGGGCGATCGAGGCGACCGACTGGCCCCGGCACGCCTTGCAGACCGTGCTCGTCGACAACGGGTCGTCGGATGGCGTCGCGGATGCCGTGACACAGGACTTCGATCGCGTCGTCACGATCCGCAGCGACCGGAACCTCGGCTTCGCGGGCGGCGCCAACCTCGGGCTCCGCGACCTTCCTCCCACCACGTCCTACGTTGCCGTCATCAACAACGACGTGACCGTCCCGCCGAACTGGCTGCGACCGCTCGTCACCACGCTCGAATCGGACCCGACCTGCGGCGCAGCCTGCCCGAAGATCCTTCTCGCCGGTGCGTACGACGCCGTCGAGATCCTCGGTGACCCGGTTCGGCTCGGCCCCTTTGACCGTCGCACGGTGAGCGTCCGAGTGACCGGCGTACGAGTGGACGGCGACGACGTCCTCCGCCGGGCGCGGTTCGCCGAGGGTTTCTTCGGTCCGGAGTACCGGCCCGGGGAGCCGGAGCCGTTCCAGTGGGCCGCACCGCACGCCACGCTGCTCGTGCCCAGCACCGGTGAGGATGCCGCGCGCGAGCTGCGCCTGTCGGCGCCGCAGGCCGCGCGGATCCGGCTGCGGAGTGGGTCCGAGGAGGTCAGCGCCGCGGTGGGACCGACCCCGAGGTGGGTCGCCCTCCCACGAACGCAGGAACGCTTCGACGTGATCAACAACGTGGGGTCAGAGCTCCAGCCCGACGGCTACGCGCGGGACCGCGGCTACCTCGAGCGTGATGACGGGCAGTACGACGAGTCCGCGGACGTCGACGCCTGGTGTGGCGCGACCGTGCTGCTGCCCACGTCCTACGTCCGCGCCGTCGGCGAGTTCGATGACCGGCTCTTCGCCTACTACGAGGACGTCGAGCTGTCGCTGCGGGGGCGGGGTCGTTGGCGCTACGTGACCGTGCCCGACTCGGTCGTGCGCCATGTGCACATGGCGACCAGCTCGGCGAACGCGCGACGGGCGCTGTACTTCAACGAGCGGAACCGGCTCCTGGTCCTGAGTCGGTATGGGTCGAAGCGGACCGTCGCGCGCGCCGTCGCGCGGTTTGTGGGGATCACGATCTCGTACCTGCGCCGCGACGTCTTGGGTCGCGTCGCGGGCGGACAGCGGCCCTCGTGGACGGTCAGCGGGGCTCGCCTCCGAGCGCTGCGGGACTGCCTGCTCATCTGGAGCCGATTCGCGCCCCGCCGACGCTGGACACCCACGTGGCCGTGAGCCGCCTCGCCGACGTCGCGCGTCGCCATCCCGGGCGATGCGCCTTCGGCGTCTTCTTGGCGCTCGCGATGCTGTGGTCGGCGATCACGCCGCTGTACGGGGCGCCCGACGAGCCGGCCCATGTCATCCGGGCGGAGTCCGTCGTCCGAGGAGAGGTTCTCGGCACCAAGGTCGCCGGCACCGGCGACCTCCAGGTGACGGTCCCGGCCTTCCTCGCCGCGTCGGGACGCGACGGCTGCTTCGCGTTCCGCCCCGTGGTCCCGGCCAGCTGTCAGCACTTCGGTGGGACCGGCAGCGGCACCCGGCAGCTGCTGACCAGCGCCGGCCGCGCGCCACCCCTCTACTACGCGATCGTCGGTCTGCCCTCCTTGGTCGCCCCCAATCTCACCGGTGTGTGGCTGATGCGGCTGCTCAGCGCCCTGCTGTGCGCCGCGCTGGTCGCCCTCGCCGTGGACACCGCCCGTCGCTACCTCACCGGCACGCTGGCCATGTTCGGCCTCGCCGTCGCCGTCACGCCCATGCTGTTCTTCCTCGCGGGTGTCGTGAACCCCAGCGGGATCGAGATCGCCGCCGCGGTCGCCGTGTGGATCGCGGGCCTCGCGGTCGTCGCACACGCCAACGCCGACGTCGAGCCCGGGCTACTTGATCGCCTGGGGGTCGCGGCCAGCGTCCTCGTCGTCTGCCGGCAACTTGGGCCGATCTGGGTGCCCCTGATCGGCGTGGTGCTCCTTGTGGTCGGCGGGCTCACGCTCGCCCAGCGACTGTGGCGCCAGCAGCGGGCTCGGGTGTGGCTCGGGGTCCTCGTCGTGCTGGCGGTCGCCCAGCTGGGCTGGAACTTCGCCACGGGTGCGCTGAACACCGAGAACACGAACACGATCGGGACGACCTTGGGGTTCCTCGACCGCGTCCGCGACTCGTTCGGCGTGACCTACTCGCGGTTCCTCGAGATGATCGGGCTGTTCGGCTGGCGCGACACGCCGGCACCCACGCTGACCTACCTCGTGTGGACACTCGCGCTCGGCGGTGTCCTCCTCGCCCTCTACCTGCTCGGACCGCGCCGCGTGCTGCTGGCCGCCGCGCTGCTCACGCTCGCCATCGTCGTGGTGCCGATCCTGTTCGAGGTCCCGGCGGCACCCCACGACGGATTCTTCTGGCAGGGCCGATACACCCTGCCCATCGCCGTCGGGCTGCCGATCCTCGCGAGCGCGCTCATCCGACCGGGTTCCCGCTGGCAGCTGCGCCGTGCTGGACGGCTGACCGCCGGGCTGCTCGGGCTCGGGTTGCTCCTCGCCTTTCTCGAGTTCTGGCGGCGCAACGCCGTCGGCACCCACGGCTACCTCTTCTTCTTGTCGAGCCCGTCGTGGAGACCTGCGCTGCCGTGGTGGTTCGTCCTGCCCGCCGCCGTCGCGCTCACGGGCCTCTGGGTGTGGCTCGTCCTCGTCGCGCCCATCGGCCGCAGCGATGCGGCGGGCGAGCCCATGGCACCGCAGCCAACGTCGAGCTCCACGCTTGGCACCGATGTCACGCGTCAAGGGACGGCGGTCGTGAACCCCTGACGGGCGTCGCGCGGCACGCGACGTCGACGGGGCGCGCTACCGTCCAGCCGGTGCCCGCGTCCCCGCCTCGGGTGACGGCGATCGTGCTCGCGTACGGCGCCGAGCCACTCCTCGAAGATGCCGTCGAGGCGCTGACGCGCTCGTGCGGCGTGCACGTCGACGTGGTCGTCGTGGACAACGGCTGCACCGACGGTGGCGTGGACCGTCTCGTGGGGCTGCCCGGTGTGCGCATCGAGCGACCCGGCCGCAACCTCGGCTTCGCCGAGGGGTGCAACCTCGGCGCGGCCCACGCCGAGGCAGACCTCCTCGCCCTCGTCAACTCCGACGCCGTCGCCGACCCCCAGGCGCTCGCGCGGATGGCCGCGGTCGCGGAGCGCCCCGAGGTGGGAATCGCATCGGCCAGCCTGCGCCTGACCGAGGACCCCGAGCTCCTGAACTCCGCGGGCAACGAGGTGCACTACCTGGGCTTCTGCTGGTGCGGCGGCCTGCGCCACCCCGCCGCTGAGTTCGCCGAGGAGCGCAGCGTCGCGGCCGCCACCGGCGCGGCGATGATGCTGCGGCGCGAGGTCTGGCGTGATCTGGGCGGGTTCGTCTCGGAGTACTTCGCCTACCACGAGGACACCGATCTCAGCCTGCGCTGCTGGCTGCACGGGCTGACGGTGGTGTATGTCCCGGACGCCGTGGTCCTGCACCGGTATGCGTCCGGTCGCACACCCGCCAAGCTCTACCTCTTGGAGCGCAACCGGCTCATCACGCTGCTGACCACCTTCGAGACCTCGACGCTCGTGCTGCTCACACCGGTGCTGGTCGCCGTCGAGGTGGCGGTGCTCGCGCTCGCGGTCCGCCAGGGCTGGGCGCGCAGCAAGCTCGCGGGGTGGTGGTGGCTGCTCCGCCATCCGCGGTGGTTGCGGGCCCGGCGGCGCACGGTCCAAGCGGCGCGGCGGGTGCGAGACGCTGATCTCGCGCCTCGGCTCGCCTCCCGGCTGCCGACGGAGGACGTCCCCCGGGCGGCGCGGCCGGTCGATCGCCTGTTCGCCGTCTACTGGCGGTCCGTGGTGCGTCGGGCGATGAGCACGAACTCGTTGTAGGGGAACAGCCGGCCCAACGCCCGAGGAAACGGGAACGAGTCGCGTCGCAGCACCTCAAGGTTGAGTCGGCTCGCCAGCGCTTCGAGGGCCCCGAAGTCCAGGAACGTGCGGTGGGTTCGGTCCGTGCGATACCCGGCCTCTTGCGGCGTGATCATCACCACGCGACCACCCGGCCGGACGTACTGGAGGTAGGACCCGACCAGCGCCACCGCCTCGTCGGTCGTCATGTGCTCGAGCACATGCGCGGCGAGGAGCGTGTCGAAGCGTCCCGGAGACGCGTACGCCGTTCGTTCGAAGTCTGGTGGCGTGTACGCCTGCAAGCCAGCCTCGCGGGCGAGCGCGACCGCGTCGACGTTGTGGTCCACGCCGATTCCGCTGGGTGCCAGGCTTCGCAAGTTCCGGCCGATCCCACACCCGAGGTCCAGGGTCAGACCAAGGTCCAACCGGCGCAGGTAACGCCGGTACGGCGCCTGCACGTCGAACGCGCGCCGCCACCACCGCGCGCTGAGACGCTGCAGCCGACGTGCGTACTCGGGATCCTGCGTGCCGGACGCTTCGTCCTCCATCCGTCGAATCCCCAATCGAAATCTGTGCCGCGCGCCGCACTGCGCTAGCGTCTGCTCGACCACATGGCGAGGCGCACGGGATAGCATGCGCGGACGGTTCTTCGCACTTTTGCGCGAGTGTGTCAACGCGGGTCCGTGGGGCGGCCGGCCGGCGGGTGACCGAGCGCGTCGTGCTCGGCGCCGCACCGAGATCGGGAGTCGAGCGTCAGCGAGCACGCGGTGACGCCGATGGGCGAGAACCCGGCTCGCTCCGACACGCCGATGGCGGGGCGCACCCTGGTCATCATCCCCGCCTACAACGAGGAGCACGCCGTCGGCCAGACGATCGCCGACGTCCGTGCGGCCGTCCCGACCCTGGAGCTGCTCATCGTCGACGACGGCTCCGCCGACACCACCGCGCAGGCCGCCGAGCTCGCGGGCGCCCACACCCTTCGGCTCCCGTTCAACACGGGCGTGGGTGGCGCGGTCCGGACGGGTCTGCGATATGCGCTCTACGGCGGGTACGGCCGCGCCGTGGTCATCGACGCCGACGGGCAGCACGCCGCCCGCGACATCCCCAGGTTGCTCGCCGCGCTGGACGAGGGCGCAGACCTCGCCGCCGGGAGTCGGTTCGCCTCGACTGCCGACCCGTACCCGATCGGGCACACCCGGCGGACGGCGATGCGGCTCCTCGCCTGGATCGTCCGGCGGGTGACCGGGCAGCGCTTCACCGACGTGACCTCCGGGTTTCGGGCGTTCGACCGGGCCGCGATCGAGCTCTTCGCCGTCGCGTTCCCGTCGGAGTACCTGGCGGACACCGTCGAGGTGCTCCTGATCGCCTCCGCGAACGGCCTGACCCTCGCCGAGGTGCCCGTGCACATCGGTCCCCGCCGCGGCGGTCAACCGTCGACGCGGCGGCTGCGCCTGGTGCTCAACTACCTGCGGCTCCTCGTCGCGATCGGCGGATCGGCCTACGGCCGTCAGGGCCGCAAGCTCCGGAAGGGCTCACCATGACCACACGGATCCACGTCCTCGCCATGATCCTCGCCGTCGTCACCCTGGTCGTCATCGCGCGGCTCGTGCGACGGGGTGGGCTGCGCAGCAAGTACGCGTTGCTGTGGCTCACGAGTGCGTCGCTGCTGGTGCCCCTCTCGGTCTTCCCGAGCCTGCTCGACGCCTATTCGCATGCCATCGGCATCCACTATCCGCCGACCGCGCTGCTCTTGACGGCGATGGGGGTGCTGATGGGCGTGACGTTCCACTTCTCGTGGGAGCTGTCCCGAACCGAGGACCGGGTCCGTCGCCTCGCCGAGGAGGTCGCCCTGCTCCTCGACGCGTCGCCGACGCTGCGCACCCCCGATCCGATGTCGGGCGGCGGCCCGCCCCCTGCGGCCCGCTAGGCGACGACGGTCTCAGGCCGGCGTGCCGCCGAGGGGATCGCTGAGCACCGAGTAGATACCGGACAACGCGTCGTCCCAGCTGGCGTGACGCGCCGCGATGGTGCGGAGCCCCCCATGGCGCAGGCAGGCGCGCAGCTCGGCGTCGACCACGAGCCGCTCCACCGCGTCGCTCAGGGCGTCGACGCTGCGACGAGTCAACAACGAGTTCACCTCATGCTCCAGGAGCCAGTCGCCGGCCGGGTTGTCGTAGGCGACGACGGGCACACCGCAGGCCATGAGCTCGAGCGGGAGATAGGAGGGGTGCTCGGACACGGTGAGCGCAACACCGACGTCGCAGCGCCGATAGAGATCGCCGGTCGCCCGGAGGTCGAGGAGGCCGAGGTGCTCGATGCCATCATCGTCTTCGTCATAGGCCCAGGACCCGGCGGTCACGATGCACACGCGGTCGCCGAGCCGCCGTTTCAGGTCCTCGAGCGCCAGGGAGGCCATCTCCCAGCAGTTCCGGAAGTGACCCGGGCGGGCGTAGACGAACACGGTCACCGGCTCATCGGGTGACCGCTCGACGCGGCCGTTGGCATGGAACAGGTTCGTGTCGACCGCCGGCATGAACGAGCCGCCCTCACCGCCGTACCGGTTGCGGTACAGGTCGAGGAGATGCCGCGTGTTGCAGAGGCCGTAGAGGCCGAGGCGATAGGACTCCTCCGCGAGGGCGTAGAGCGTCCCGGCGGGGTAGAAGAGCGGCTCGAAGTCCTGGATCAGATAGAAGCGACGCTGCTTGACGGGTGCCTTCGCGACGGCATAGGCGGTGGCCCACAGCGTCGCGATGGAGACATCCGACGTCGGGAGCGCACCGAGCGTCGCGGGCGACAGGTCCTGGAAGAAGCCGATGGGTGCGTCGCGGAGCGTGGGAAACGCCGCGGCGAGCGCCGAGCGGAAGAAGCCGTCGTTCTCGTCCGACCAGAACGCGAAGCGGTTCTCGATCCCGTGGTGGCGGCCGAGGTGGTCGGCGATGCGCAGCGCGGTGTTGACGCCCCCGTAGAACGGGCTGTCCAGGTCGGGGAGGAACCAGGTGACCGACCGCGGTCGCTGCGGGCCCTGGTGGGCACGGTGATCCTGGCGGACGCGGTCCACGTCGGCGTCGGTGACGCGAAACATGTCGGCGAGGTCCCTGGCCAGCTTCGGCGTCTCGTTGCTCTGGCGGAACACGCCGAGGCGTCGCTGCAGCGGGCCCGAGACGAGCGGCAGGGCGCCGGCGCCGTAGCGCGGGCGAAGCCGAGGCTGCCGCCGCAGCAGCGACAGGTTCGGCGAGAAGTACGGGTCGCCGCCGAAGATCCACGGCGAGTAGCGCCAGTACGACGCGAAGAAGTCCGCCGGGGGCACCTCGGTGCCCCGGGTCGCGGCCTCGAGGTGGCGGACGCTGTTGGCCGGGAGGCACAGGTTCCGCCGGCCGGCGATCGTGGCATCGAGACCGAGCACGACGTCGCTGCCGCACAAGACGAAACGCTCGTCGAACCCACCGATCTGCTCGAAGAGGTCGCGACGAACCGCCAGGCAGGCCGCGGTGACCGCGAGCACGTTGCGGTACCAGTTGGTCGAGCCCAACATGGTGTCGCTCCCAGGGGCCAAGCCCTGAAACAGGTGATCCGCGAAGCCGTTCATGCCGAGCACGACACCACCGTGCTGGATTCGCCCCTCGCCGTCGATCAGCTGCAGGCCGACCACGCCGAGGTCGGGGCGCTGCGCCCAGCTCACGAGCTCACGGAGCCAGCCGGGGTCGACGATGTCCGTGTCGTCGTTGAGGAACACGAGGACCTCACCCCGCGCGGTGGCGGCCGCGGCGTTGTTGACCTCGGAGTAGTTGAACGGGCGGTCCCACCAGCGCACCGCGAGGTCGAGGTGGAAGGCCTGGTCGTGGTACCACGCCTCGTTCTGGGGGCTGTGGTCGCCGTTGTCGACGACGATGACGTCAACGCCCTCGTAGTCGGTTCGTTCGAGGCCGCGGAGACACCGCTCGATCAGCGGACGGTTGTGACGCGTCGGCACGATGACCGTGACCGTCGGCCACTGCTCGAGCTCCCAGCGCACCTGGACGGTGTCGTCGCGCATCGAGACCTCGGCGTGCTCACCGCGTCGGTCGAGGTGGTCGCGCACGACCCCGACGCTGGCCGCGGGCGGGGGCGCCAGACGGCGCACGAGATGGCTCAACACCTGCGGGACACGCTGGACCCGTGGTCCCGAGAGGTCGGCTCGCAGCAGGAGGTCCCACCACTGCGCGTCGTCCAGCTCGGCGCGGGGGCCGTCCAGCCGGTCGACGACTCGGGCGCGCATGGCGAAGGAGCGCCCGAGATAGTTGGCGCCGAGGAGCATCTCGGGTGACCACTCGGGGCGGAAGAGCGGCTCCTTCGTCATGCCGAGCATGTCGAGGAGGTCGTCGTCCCAGTACACGACGTCGACGCTCGGGCGTCGCCAGGCTCGCTCGGCGATCTCGTAGAGCGCGCCGGGCGTGAGCCGTTCACCGGGCTCCAGGAACACGACGAGGTCCCGCGGCTCGAGCGCCAACGCGCGCAGGCATTCCGTCGCGGTCGCGTCAGGGGGGACCGTCGTGACGCGATCGTCCTGGGCCAGCTCGTCGGCCGCGGGTCCGGGCAGCGCCAGGCACCAGTGATGCCAGGTCTGCTTCTGCAGGGATTCGAGGGTCGCGACGTCTCGACCGTCGTGATCCGATCCCAGGAGGACCACCCCGACGGTGATGGGCTGCGGCGCCGCCCGGGCGGCGCGCCGTTGCTTCTCGCGATCGTGTCGGTTGGGGCCTTGCGTGTGCTCCCACCACTGGTACGACCGGACCGATCCGCCCCCCCAGGCCGCCCAGTGTTGTCGGAGCTTCTCGGCGTACACGCTGCCGTCTCGCTTGGCGAGGAGGACGAGCCGGACGAAGTCGCGCGCCCGGCTGCCCTCGGGCAGGACGCGGGCGCCGATGGCGCGAAGCTCGGCGCGCGATCTCGGGAGCCGCATCGGGATCGCGGGTCCGGGGGTCACCCGCGGGTCGGGCGATGCGACGTCGTCGGCGTTCGCTTCGGCCATGCTGACTCCCACCGCGTCCGCGAGGTGGCGCATGGGCCCGGAGCGGGGTTACCGGACGGCATCCGCCCGCGCACGGGTGCCAGAAGGTGGTTGAGGGCTCGCAGCGTACCATCGGCGTTCCCCGTCGACGCGATCGACGAGCGCGGTTGGCGACCGCGAGCCGGTACCCGCGGTGTCCTGATGCGACGTGGCACCAGGACGCGCGGCTCATTTGGAGAACAGCGCCCGCGCGAGGACGTCGGTGCCGAAACTGGTGAGGATCGCGAGGTACAACAGCCCGGTGGTGGCCATCACGGCCGAGTAGAACGGCTCGGCGAGCGCCTTCCAGGCGACGCCGAGGAGCGCGAGCGTCGTGAGCGCGCTCACGATCCAGGTGACCCCGAGCAGCCCGCCGTAGCCGTCGTTGATCCTCCCGTCGAGCACCTGGACCATGCCGGTCGGCACGAGCAGCAGGGCGACGTCGAGGGGCCAGGCGAGCGCGGCGAGGCGGACGAGCTCGCGGATGGGTTGACGGCCCAGCCCAGGTTGGACGAGGTACCAGTGCCCGAGCAGCATCGCGTCGGTCACGAGCCCGAGGAGCAGCGAGCCGGCGACCAGTCGGGCGGCGCTCAGCGGATACGACCCGCCGACGGTCTGGGCGGTGGCGAACAGCCCGACGAGCCCGACCGCCGGCGCGAGGAGGTCGGCGGCGGGCGGGTACGCCCGCTCCCCCACGAGGCCGTGGCGGCGACGCACGACGGATGCCGCCAAGGCCGCGGACGCGAGCGCGGCCGTCGTGACGGCCGCGCCGTCGCGCAGGACGTCCGCCACGCCTGACCCGCCGGCGGCGATCCCCGCCGCCGCGGCCCCGACCGCCAGGACCGTGAAGATGCCGCGCAGCAGCCAGCCGTACCCCAACCCGACGACTCGGTGCCGGGTCGTCACCCAGGCGCCCAGCAGGCCGCCCGTGGACCACTGCAACAGCACCGACGCGAGATCCAGCCGCACGACGGTCAGTCGACAAGGGCGAGATCCCGCGGCGCGTCATTGAGCCGCCGCGGCCCGTGGTCGGTCGCGACCACGATGTCCTCCAGCCGGAGCCCGAACCGGCCGGCGACGTACACGCCGGGCTCGATGCTGAAGCAGTGTCCCGTCGCCAAGCGCTCCTCGTTGCCGGCAACCAGATACGGGTCTTCATGGGCTTCGACACCGATTCCGTGCCCGGTCCGATGGATGAAGTACTGCTCGAGCGCGGCGCCCGCCAGCACGCCCCGGGCGACGCCGTCGACGTCACTGCAGCTGGTCCCGACGCACGCGGCAGCAACTGCGGCCTCCTGCGCGTCGACGAGGGCCTGGTAGGCGTCGCGCACCTCGGCGGTGGGGTCGCCGACGACGTACATGCGGGTGATGTCGGAGCAGTAGCCGGCCATCACACCACCGAAGTCGCAGAGCACGACGTCGCCGTGTTCGATCCGGCGCTCACCTGCTTCGTGGTGCGGGCTGGCGGCGTTCGGTCCGGCGGCCACGATCGCGAAGTTGGCCCGCTCATGGCCGGCGTCGAGCATGAGCTCGATGACGTCGCGTTGGACCTCGCGTTCTGTGCGGCCACCGAAGCGGCGGTCGCGGAGCGTGCCCGCGACGGCGTCCACGGCGCGGGCCGCGGCGCCGAGCGCGGCGATCTCGCTGTCGTCCTTGCGCGCGCGAAGTGGGCCGGTGACGCTGCTGGCCGCGCAGAATCGGGTGTCGGGTAGCTCGGACTCCAGCGCGAGGAGGAATCGGGCCCAGGTGTGGTCGCCGATCGCCACGGTGCGATCCCCGCGGATCAGCTCGGCGACCCGCGCCACCGGGTTCATCGTCTCGTCCCAGGCCTCGACCGTGAACACGCCGGGCTGGGGAGCCACCCGCGGGGCTTCCAGGCGCGGGATCACGAGGACCGGCTCGGTCGTCCGGCGCATCACCAGCATGGTGAGACGTTCGAGGGGCATCGCCTCGTAGCCCGTCAGATACGGCAGATCGGGGCCGACCGAGAGCAGCAGCGCATCGACGCCGAGCTCCTCCATGCGCTGGCGGGCCCGCGCCATCCGGGCCGCATGGTTCACGGCAGGTCCAGCGCCGGCAGACCGTCCACGCTCATCCGGTTCGTCTTCGCCCAGTAGTCCGGCAGGTCGGCGCCCTTGCGGTCCGCCCAGGCCAGGAGGTCGCCTCGGTCGGTGTCGTGTCGGTATCGGGGGACCCCGTAGCCGCAGGACGTCGAAACCCGGTCGACGTCGACGCAGATGACGCTGCGCGCCCCGGGGAGGCGCTCGAAGTGCTCGAGGAGCAGCTCGGCGCGGGGATCGTCGACGGGGATCGCCTCGCCGCGGCCGTAGACGCGCACGATGTTGGGCGGCCCGTCGAACGAGCAGAACATGAGCGTGATCCGGCCGTTGTCCCGCAGATGGGCGATCGTCTCAGCGCCGCTGCCCGTGAGGTCGAGATAGGCGACGCGCGTGGGGCTCAGCACCACGACGCGGTTCAGTCCCTTCGGCGACACGTTGATGTGGCCGTCAGCGCTGGTGGGCGCGGTCGCGACGAAGAACAGCCGCTGCTGGACGATGAACTGCTCGACGGCGGGCGAGATGTGGTCGAACGCCTTCCCCATCAGACCGCCAGGGGCGCGTCGGCGGATCCCGCCACGGCGTCGACCGCGCGGCGGGCGTGGTAGCTGGAGCGCACGAGTGGGCCCGATTCGACGTGCGCGAAGCCGAGATCGCGGGCGTAGCCCCCGAGGTCGTCGAACTCGGCTGGCGTCCACCAGCGGCTCACCGGCGCGTGTCGGGGTGAGGGACGCAGATACTGGCCGAGCGTGAGGAGGTCCACACCGACGTGGCGCAGGTCGGCGATCGCGGCGCGCACCTCGGCGGGCTGCTCGCCCATGCCGAGGATCAGACCCGACTTGGTGACGAGCCCCGCGTCCTTCGCGCGTGCCAGGACCGCGAGCGAGCGGCTGTAGGCCGCGTTGGGCCGAAGCGCGCGTTGGAGGCGGGCAACCGTCTCGAGGTTGTGGTTGAGCACGTCAGGCGTCTCGTCGAAGATCGTTGCCAACGCCTCAGGCTGGCCTTTGCAATCCGGGATGAGCAACTCGATTTGGGTGGCCGGAGTGCGGGCCCGGATCGCGCGGACGGTCGCGGCGAAGATGGCGGCGCCGCCGTCGGGCTGGTCGTCGCGGGCGACGCTGGTGATCACGACGTGCGCGAGCCCGAGCGCGGCGACCGCCTCAGCCACCCGCGCCGGCTCGTCGACGTCGACCGCGGCGGGACGCTCCGTGTGCACCATGCAGAAGCCGCACGCTCGAGTGCAGCGATCACCGAGGATCATCATCGTCGCGGTGCGGTCCGCCCAGCACTCGTAGATGTTCGGACAGCCCGCCTCCTCGCACACGGTGTGGAGGTCGAGGGTTCGCATGAGCCGTTGCACGCCGCGGAACTCCGGGCCGAGGCGGGCGCGGACCCGCATCCATGACGGTCGCGGCGCCTCCTCGATCGCTGGATTGGGGGCGACGTCGACGGCCGCCAAGCGCGCGACGAGGCGCCGACCCTGAGGCGCCCGTGTCGCCGTGGTCGCAACGGCCGAGCCGGTGGTCGGTGCGACGGACTCGAGCTCGACGGCGGCGTAGTGGAACTCGGCCGCGAAGTGCTCGACGACGCGGTCGAGCACCTGGCTGACCGGTGGGGTCGAGCCGAGCAGCGCGGCGAGCGAGGTGACTCCCTTGTCGGCGATGCCGCACGGGACGATGTGGGAGAACATCGTCAGGTCGGGCGCGACGTTCAGTGCGAAGCCGTGACGGGTGCGGCCGCGCGCCACGCGGACACCGATCGCGGCGATCTTCTCGTCGCCCACCCAGACGCCGGTGAGCCGCTCCCGTCGTTCGGCGCGCACGCCGAGGTCGTCGAGGGCGGCAATGAGGACCGCCTCGAGGCGGCGCACGTAGCCGACGACGTCGCGGAGCCCGTCGGCCCAGCCGGGCAGCGTGACGATCGGGTAGCCGACGAGCTGCCCAGGACCGTGGTAGGTGACGTCGCCGCCTCGGTCGCAGTGCACGAGGTCCGCGCCGACCGAAGCGGGTGGGGTCAGGACGTGCGACGGGTCGGCTCGGGATCCCATCGTGTACACGGGATCGTGCTCGAGCAGCAGCAGGTAGTCGTCATCGCTTCGCTCGTGGAGCGCCCGTTGCAGGATGTCCGCGTCGCCGTAGGGAACACGTCCGAGCCACCGGACGCGCAGCGGCGACCTCAATCCAGCTCGGCTTCCCAGTTGCGGCCTTCGAGGTCCTCCTTCAAGGTCCGGAGGAACGATGCCGCGTACGCGCCGTCGAAGGCCCGATGATCCCATGCGAGCACCAGCATGCCCATGTGGCGGACGGCGATCACATCGGCACCGTCACGGTCGGTCACGACCGTGGGCCGCTTGCGCACACCATCCGTCGACACGATCGCCACCTGGGGCTGGCTGATGATCGGGAGGGTCATGAACGACCCATACGGGCCCGGGTTGGTGATGGTGAACGTCGCACCGAGCACCTCATCGGGGAGGAGCTGCTTGTCGCGGGCACGGTTGGCGAGGTCGCGGATCTCTCGTGCGAGCAGCCGGAGCCGCTTGCCGTCGGCGTTGCGGACGACCGGTGCGACGAGACCTTGGAAGTCCAGGTCGACCGCGATTCCGAGGTGGACCGCACGGTGGACGATCAACGCGTCGTCGCCGACGGTGGCGTTCACGTAGGGGAATTGCTGCACGGTGTCGCCGAACGCTCGAGCGACGAACGGGAGGTACGTCAGCGGGAATCCCTCGCGGGCCCGCCACTCGGCTTGCCGTTGGGCGCGCAGGCGGGTGATCCGCTCGAAGTCGACCTCCGTTGACGTGTACGCGTGCGGGCTCGTCGCCTTTGACCGCAGCATGTGCTCGGCGGTGCGTCGCCGGATGTTGGAGAACGGGACGATCTGGTCGGCCTGGCTGTCCAGCGGCTGCGGCGCGGTCGGGACCGGCGGCGAGGGAGGCAGCGGCGGTGCGGGGACGACCGGCGCGGGAGGCAGGGGCGGTGCGGGGACGACCGGCGCGGGCGGCTCGGGGGCCGGGGCGGGCGGCGCCACCACCCGAACCGGCGGCGGCGCGGGCGGGGGCGGCGTGGGGGCGGGGGTTGGTGGCGCGACGACGAGGGGCGGCGCGGCGGGCGGTGCCGGGGGTGGCTCGATCGGGGCGGGTGGCGGCGCAGGTGCGGCGGCCGCGGCCGCGGCGAGCACGTCCTTGCGCGTGATACGCCCCCCTTCGCCCGTGCCGCGGATCTGTCCCGGATCGAGGTCGTGCTCGGCGATGAGCCGTCGCACGACCGGTGACGTGAGGGTGGCGCTGGACCCCGGGGACGGCGCGCCTGCCGCCGGTGCGGCCGGCGCGATCGTTGGCGCGAGCGTCACGGGCGCTGGCGGGCTCGGCTCGCCGCGCAGCGGTGTCGGTTCGGTGGGCGCGGCGGCGGGCGCGATCGACACGGTGGGGATCGGCTGGGTGGGGGGCTCGGGCACCGGTTCGGGTACGGCCGTCAGAGTGGGCGCGCCGACGGCGGGGGCGTCACCGATGACGGCCAGGACGGTGCCGACCGCGGCGGTCTCGCCCTCCGGGACGCGGATCTCGGACAGGTAGCCCGCGGCTGGCGCTGGGACCTCCGAGTCGACCTTGTCCGTCGAGACCTCGAAGAGCGGCTGGTCGACCTCGACACGGTCGCCGATCTGCTTGAGCCAGCGGGTGATGGTGCCCTCGGTGACCGTCTCACCGAGCTGGGGCATCGTGATGTCCACCGGCACCTCCGGGTGGTGGGTTATCCGTGAAGCGGTCGGCCGGTGAGCGCGAGGACTGACTCACCGAAGAGCTCGCTCAAGGTGGGGTGGGCGTGAATGAGCGGTGCGATCTCGTCGGCGGTGGCTTCCCAGTTCACCGCGAGGTACCCCTCGGCGATGAGCTCCGTGGCCCACGGTCCGACGATATGGACGCCGAGCAGCGGCCCGTCTCGTTCGGCGACGATCTTGGCGAGGCCGTCGGTCTCGCCGATGATGACCGCGCGGCTGTTGCCCGCGAAGCGGTGGAGCGAGGTGACCACATCGTGGCCCCGTTGGCGCGCCTGCTCCTCGGTGAGGCCCGCGAACGCGACCTCGGGCCTCGAGTAGATGCCCCAGGGCACGTTGTCGTAGTTGATCGGCGCCGGGTCCTCACGGAGGATCGTCTTGATCGCGACGATCGCCTCCGAGAAGGCGACGTGCGCGAGCTGGGGTGACGCAACGACGTCACCGACGGCGTAGACCTCGGAGAGGGAGGCCCGCTGGTGATCGTCCACGACGACGCAGCCGCCGGCGTCGAGGCGGATACCGGCCGCCTCGAGCCCGGCGCCGCTGGTCCGCGGTGCCCGACCGATGCTCACGATGACCCGGTCGACGACGACGGTGGCGGCGCCGGCGGGCGACTCGAATCCGACGGTCAGTTCCCGTGTTCCCTCGATGCTGGTGACGCGGACGCCGGTGTGACAGCCGATTCCCCGCTTCTTCAGGGAGCGTTCGAGGACGTCGGAGGCGTCGCTGTCGGCGCCGGGGAGGATGCGGGGCAGCGCCTCGAGGAGCGTGACCTCGGAGCCCAGGTCGCTGAGCAGCGACGCGAACTCGCAGCCGACGGCGCCGGCCCCGATGATGCCCACCCGGGGTGGGACCTCCTCGAGCGCGAGCACGTGATCCGAGTTGAGGATCCGCTGACCGTCGAAGTCGAGCCCCGGCAGCGCCCGTGGGACCGAGCCGGTCGCGAGGATCAGGGCGTCGCCGAGGAGCTCCGTGCCGTCGGAGACGCGCACATGGTGCGCGGTGCCGTCGATGACGGTGGCGGTCCCGGGCACGACGGTGACCTTGCGTCCCTTGAGCAGCGTCTCGAGGCCGCGCGTGAGCCGGTCGATGACTTGCTGCTTGCGGGCCTGGCTGGCCTGGAGGTCGAGGGTGGGCTGTCCCGCCTCAACCCCGAACTCCTTGGCTGCTCCGACGATCCGGAGCACCTCGGCGGTCTGGAGCAGCTCCTTGGCCGGGATGCAGCCGACGTGCAGGCACGTGCCGCCGACGCGCCCTTCCTCGACCATGCCGACGTGGAGACCGGCCGAGGCGCCGTAGAGGGCGGCGGCATAGCCGCCCGGGCCGCCGCCGAGCACGACGACATCAAAGTGTTCCGCCACAGCTGCTCCTTCGCTTGACCCTCATTCTTCCCTATCGGTCCTGGTGGCTCGGCGATTCTGGGCCTCATCGGGCCAGCAAGACCTGGATGGCGGACGCGGCCAGGATGGCCACGGCGCACAACGCCGCCAGCACGATCAGTGTCCGGGTGCTCACGCGCTCATCTTGCTTGATCCCTGGCGCGCCGCCGGGGCTCGCGTGCCGCCGTCGGTAGGCTGCCCGACGGTGTCGCACCAGGTGTTGAGAGCGTCCCGCACGCTCGGCGGGGCCGCCGACGGTTCCCCCCGATGCGACGGCCCGGCGGAACGCTCCGGACGGGTGACGGGCACCCCGCCGGCGACCGGCGGCCGACCGGCGCCCGCCGCGAGCCCGTCCACCACCAGCCGAGGGGCGACGGCCCCGCTGCGTGTCGCGGTCGACGCGACGTCGCTGCTCGGCGTCCGCACCGGGGTGAGCCGGGTCACGAGCGGACTCCTCTACGAGCTCGCGACGCGGGATGACGTGCAGGTCGCGGCGTACGCCGTGACCTGGCGTGGCCGCGAGAACCTGGCCGCCGCGCTGCCCCGCCCGGTCCGCGCGGCCCCGCGGGCGTTCCCGGCCCGCGTGACGCGCCTCTCCTGGCCCCGCCTCCGGTGGCCGCGGGTCGAGGGATGGACCGGACCCGTCGACGTGGTGCACGCCACGAACTACGTCGCGCCGCCGGCCCGGGTCCCCGTGCTGGTGTCGGTGCACGACCTCAGCTTCATCCGCTATCCCGAGCTGTGCAGCGGCGACGCGGCGCGGTACCCACGCTTGGTGCAGGTGGCGGTCGACCGGGGCGCGGTCGTGCACACGGACAGCGCCTTCGTCGCCGCCGAGGTTCGCGACCACTACGGCCTTCCCGCGGATCGCGTCGTGCACGTGGCACCCGGGCTGGGCCCCGCCCCCGGCGGTGACCCCCAGCGCGGCCGAACGATCGCGGGCGCCGGCCGCTACGTGCTGGCGGTCGGGACCGTCGAGCCGAGAAAGAACCTCCCGATGCTCGTGCAGGCGTTCGACGCGCTCGCGGCCGAGGAGCACGACGTCGATCTGGTGGTCGCGGGCCCCGACGGCTGGGGCGTCACCGAGTTCACCGACGCCGCCCGCCGTGCGGCGCACCCGGGCCGCATCCACCGGCTCGGGTGGCTCGACGACGAGGAGCGCGGCGACCTGCTGGCGGGCGCCGCCGTGCTCGCCTACCCGTCTCGGTACGAGGGGTTCGGCTTCCCACCCCTCGAGGCGATGCAGGCCGGCGTGCCCGTGGTGGCGTCCACGGCCGGCTCCTTGCCCGAGGTGCTCGGTGGCGCGGCGCTCCTCGTCGATCCCACCGATCGGGACGGGCTCGCCGCGGCGCTGGCGCGCGTCGTCACCGACGGGGAGCTCGCGGGCGACTTGGTGCGCCGCGGGCGTAGGCGCGTGGACGCGTTCCGCTGGGATCGGGCCGCGGCCGAGTTCGTCTCGACGTATCAGCGTCTCGCCGGGGTGTGAGCCGCGGCGCGTCGGCTCGGTCGACGTCGGAGCGACGCCGGTACGCTGCCGGTATGGCGACACTGGCGTTCAAGGAGTGGGCGGTCGTCGTGCGGGCGCTGCTCGCGGGGGAGCAGATCCTCGACGTGCGCAAGGGCGGCCTGCGGGAGGACGGCCGCCACTTCGCCGTCCAGGCGAACCGTTGCTGGCTGTACCCGACCACCGAGCATCAGCGCGCCGAGCTACTGAAGCCGGCCTACCAGCGGTGGGTCGCCGAGACCGAGGCGGCCCGCCCGGCGGAGGGCACGGTGCGGATCGAGGGGTGGGCCGACGTCGCCGCGTCGGTGACCGTGACCGACCCCGACGAGCTCGCCCATCTCGATTCCAAGCTCATCTGGACGTCCGGGTACGCGAGCGCCCGCCTGAACTGGAAGCGCCGCGATCCCCTGTGGGTGCTGGCGCTGCGCGCCTACCGGCTCCACGAGCCACTCGTCGTGCCGTACCAGGACGCCTACGGCGGCTGCACGTCGTGGGTCGACGTCGACGGGCTCCCCGAGGACCCGGCGTCGGTCCCGCACGAGCCGGCGCTCAGCGCGGAGAGCTTCGCGTCACGGCTGAAGCTCACCGAGCAGCAACTCGGCCGCGACTTCGACCGGGTCGCCTGACGCTCATCCCGCGTCGTCGGCCCGGCCGATCGACGGGTGTGGCCGGTAGCCGCGGTTGCGCGCCTCGGCGAGCGTGTCGGGCGCGAACGACGCGAACTGCTCGGAGGTGACGAGCTCGTCGATCGCCGATGCGACCGCGGGGTCGTCGACGTCGAGGTCATAGACCGTTTGGGTCCGCTTGTCCCCGAGGTACCGGGAGGAGCTGAACCGGGCGGGACGTGGCATCGCCCCGGATCGTATCGACGGCCGTGTGCAGCGCAGGCTGCGAGCTCCCCGGCCCGTGGCACCACGCGACAGTGCGGGGCGCGAACGCCCCGCACTGTCTATCGGCTGTGCTGCACCGCCCGTTGTACGGGAGGGACCAGTCCCCGCCGGGTTCGGTGCCGGTGCGGCGGTTGGCTTCCGCCTGGTGGTCCAGCCGGGATACGACCTAGGGGCCGCGCACCTCCAGGGTCCCATATCGATCATGCATGCGTGGACCACCTCCTTTCCCTGGTAGCCCCACTTGTAGCACGCGGACGCTCAGCCGGAGGGGGATTCGCGTTCGTCGCCGGCGTTCCGGTCGGGGGGGCCGATCGCCCCGATGGCTCGGAGATAGCTGAGCTGCGTCTCGACCACCGCGTGGACCTGCTCGGGCAGATAGGGCTCCCCCGTGTCGGAGGCCCGACCGAGGATGTACGCCACCGTGTCGGCACCACCGAAGACCACCCGCTGCGGGGGCGCGGCGTGGGTGCCGTTGCCGATGACCCCGCGCTGGTGGAGGTACTCGACCTCGAAGCCCAGGATGCGTCGCACGTCGGCCGGGGTGAGGGTCGCGGCGACCAGGTCGTCGAGCTGCTCGACGACGTAGTCGTACGCGTCGTCGGGATCGAAGAGCGCCGGTGGCGGGCGGCGGGCGATCCGGCCGGCCTCGCGCACGACGAAGATGGCCGCGACGGCGACGACCAACCCGAAGGCGAGCATCCCGGCCACGAGCACACGCGCAGGCTACCGGCCGCTCCCCCGACATCGGGCGGCCGCGCGCTCGTCGCGCGTCCACGCGGCGTGCTCGCCGAGCGGCGGTCAGCCGACGGGGCCGACGTGCAACTGGGCCGCGACGCCCAAGATGAGCGACGTCGCCGCCGCCAGCCACGCGGTGCGCACCAGCAGCTCCTCCGTGAGCGGGTTCATCGACCTGCCTCCTCGGCGCCACCGTCGCGGCGCTCCCTCCTGCATCGGAACGAACGCGTCTCGACTGGAGCGGCTCGCGCCGCGACGCCGGCGGGCCCTGCGGGTGCCGACCGACCGGGGGTCGGTCAGATGCCGATGCGCTGTGCGAGCAGCTCCCGGTGGTAGGTCGCGTCGCCGAGGAGGATCTCCGAGCTCTTGGCCCGCTTGAAGTACAGGTGCGCCGGGTGCTCCCACGTGAACCCGATGCCGCCGTGGATCTGGATGTTCTCGGCCGCGGCGTGGAAGTAGGCGTCGCTGCAGTACGCCTTCGCGAGGCTGGCGACGACGGGCAGCTCGTCGTTGTCCTCCGCCGCGGCCCAGGCCGCGTAGTAGGCCGCGGACTTGCCGGACTCGACCTCGAGGAGCATGTCGGCGCACTTGTGCTTGATGGCTTGGAAGGAGCCGATCGGCCGGCCGAACTGGACGCGGACCTTCGCGTACTCGACCGACATCTCGAGCACCTTCTGGGCGCCGCCGACCATCTCGTTGGCGAGGCACACCGCCGCCTGGTCCAGCGTCTTGGAGAACGCCCGCCACCCGCCGCCGGGGTCGCCGAGCGGCCGGGCAGCCACACCGTCGAAGTCGAGGCGCGCCTGCTTGCGGGTCTGGTCCATCGTGGCGAGCGGCGTGCGGGTCAGCCCGGTGGCGTCGGCGTCGACCACGAAGAACGAGATGCCGTCCTCGCCGCTGCTCCCGGCCTGCCGGGCCACGACGACGATCAAGTTCGCGGTGTGCCCGTCGATCACGAACATCTTCGTGCCCGACAGCGTCCACGCGTCGCCGTTCCCCTTCGCCTCCATGGTGATGCCCGAGGCGTCCCACTTGCCGTTCGGCTCGGTGAACGCCAACGTGGCGATGGTCTCTCCCGCCGCGATCGCGGGGAGCAGCTCGTGGCGCTGCGCGTCGGTGCCCGCGTTCATGACCGCGTTCGCGGCGAGACACACCGTCGAGAAGTAGGGGGCGCAGAGCAGCACGCGTCCCATCTCCTCGAGGACGATCCCCAACTCGACGAACGTGAACCCCTGGCCGCCGTCGGCCTCGGGGATGTGGAGGCTCTGCAGCCCGAGCTCCTGGGCCATCTGGGTCCACACCGCGGGGTCGTACCCCTCGGTCGTCTCCATGAGGCGCCGCACCTCGGCCTCGGGGCTCTTGGCCTCCAAGAACTTGCGGACCGCGTCCCGCAGCTGCTCCTGCTCGTCCGAGAACGCGAAGTTCATGCCGTGCTCCTTCCCCTCAACGGGGTTCGCGCGGGAGACCCAGCACCCGCTCACCGATGATGTTGCGTTGAATCTCGCTCGCGCCGGCATAGATCGTCTCCGCCCGGCTGAACAAGAAGATCCGATGGAACTCGTCCAGCGAGTACCGGTCGGGACTCGAGTCGGCGACGGTGAGGCCATCGGTCCCGAGGACCCGCATGGCCCGCTCGCCGAGCCCGCGATGCCAGGTGCTCCAGTAGAGCTTGCCGATGCTCGCCTCCGGGCCGAGGGTCCCGTGGCTGACGAGGCCGCTCAGCATGCGGAGTCCGTTGAACTTCATGATCTGCACCCCGGCGTACGCGTCGGCGAGCTCTTGGCGCACGAGGGGGTCGCGGGCTGCACCAGACGCGCGGGCCGCGTCGATGACCTCCTCCAGCTCCTGGGCGAACCCGAGCTGCTGGGAGAGGAAGGCGGTGCCGCGCTCGAAGCCCAGCGTGGCCATCGCGACCTTCCACCCTTCGCCGACCTCGCCGAGCACGTTGTCGACGTCGGTGCGCGCGTCCGAGAAGAACACCTCGTTGAACTCGGCGGTGCCGGTCATCTGCTGCAAGGGCCGGACCTCGACGCCCGGCTGGTCCATCGGGATCAGCAGGTAGGACAGGCCGACGTGGCCCTCCGATCCCGCGGTCGTGCGGGTGACGCAGAAGCACCACTGCGCCCGATGGGCGAGCGTCGTCCACACCTTCTGACCGTTGACGACCCACTGGTCGCCGTCGCGCTCCGCCCGGGTCTGGACGTTCGCCAGGTCGGAGCCGGCGTTCGGCTCCGAGTAGCCCTGGCACCACAGCTCTTCGACCGCCTGGATGGTGGGCAGGAAGCGACGCTTCTGCTCCTCGGTGCCGTAGGCCAGCAGCGTCGGGGCGAAGAGGCCCTCCCCGAAGAAGCTGAGTCGCGCCGGCGCGTTCGCCCTCGCGTACTCCTCGTTGAAGATGACCTGCTCGGTGATGCCGGCGTCGCGGCCGCCGTAGCGCTCGGGCCACGCCAAGCCGAGCCACCGGTCCTTGCCGAGCAGCTTCTCCCACTCGACGCGCAGGTCCCAGTTGCTCTCGTCGGCGGGCCCACCCCGACCGCCGATGTCGGCGAACTCGCCGGTGAGGTGCTCGGCCAGCCAGGTGCGCACCTCGTCTCGGAACGCGGCCTCGCTCGGCGTGTCACGAAAGTCCATGCCGGTGGGTGACGCTACTCCGAGGCCCGCGAGGGCGGCGAGGCCGCCGGGGTGGGGCGGGTGTGAGGATCGGGACGTACGCTGGGTTCGTGGCTCGGCCCGCGCACTTCGAGGACAGCGACGTCCGTGTTGACAAGTTCGTCGTCGGCCCCTTCGAGAACAACGTGTTCGTCGTCCGCAGCAAGCACAGCGGCGACGCGGTGCTGATCGACGCCGCGAACGAGCACGAGCTGCTCCTCGACGTCGCTCGCGCGACGGGGGTGCGGCGGGTGCTCACGACGCACGGCCACTGGGATCACATCCAGGCGGTCACGGCGTTGCGCGACGCCGGCCTCGACGTCGGGATCGCCGAGGCGGACGCGGCGATGCTCCCGTCCTATGACTTCGTGATCCCCGACGATGAGGCCTACGCCGTCGGTGACCTGACGCTCCGCTCGATCCACACGCCCGGGCACACGGCCGGGTCCACATCGTTCCTCCTCGAGGGCAAGCCGCTGCTGTTCACCGGGGACACCCTGTTCCCGGGCGGCCCCGGCAACACGTCGACACCCGGCGCCAGCTTCGAGACCCTCGTCGGGTCGCTCGACCAGCGGCTCTTCAGCCTGCCCGCCGACCTGCTCGTGCTGCCCGGCCACGGGCTCGACACGACGCTCGGCGAGGAGCGACCGCATCTCCAGGAGTGGGTCGACCGCGGCTGGTAGGTCGTCGGCGCCGGCCCCAGTGCGCTAGGCGGTCACGCCGAGCAACTCGCGGTACACGGCGCGGGTCCGCGCCACGCAGCCCTCCCAGGTGAAGTGGCTGGCTCGGGCTCGACCCCGGACCCCGAGGTCGCGGCGGGTGCGTTCGTCGCCGAGCAGCCCGACCAGCGCATCGGCCCATGCGTCGACGTCGGTCGCCGGCACGTACTGGGCCACGTCGCCGCCGACCTCGCGCAGGACGGGGATGTCCGAGCAGAGGACCGGCACTTCCTGGGCCATCGCCTCGAGCACGGGGAGGCCGAAGCCCTCGTGCAGGCTCGGGAACGCGAAGAGCGACGCGCCCCGGTAGAGGGCGGCGAGCCGGTCGGATCGCAGCGGCCCGGTGAAGGTGAGGCGGTCGCCGAGCGCCGACGCTCCCGCGGCGATCGCGCGTGGCGCCCCGCTCCACCCCGGGGGTCCGACGATCACGAGCCGCTCGCGGATGCCGGCCTGCACCGCGACACCGAACGCGTCCAACAGCATGGGCAGGTTCTTCCGCGGTTCGAGGGTGCCCACCCACAAGACGTAGGGGTCGTCGCCCAGCCCGAGGGTCGAGCGGGTCGCGGCGACCACGCCCGCCTGGGCGAGGCCGAGCACCACGCCGTGCGGCACGATGCGGATCCGTTCGGCGGGGATGCGGGTCCGGCCGATGATCTCGTCGGCCGCGGCCTGCGTCGGGGTGATGACGCGGTCGGCGCGTCGGGCCGCGGCGCTGAGGCCTCGTCCGTGGAACCACCGCCCCCGCAGCGGGTAGGTCTCGGGGAACAGCAGCGCCGCGGCGTCGTGGACGGTGACGATGAGCGGCGCGTGCCCGGCGCGGGGTGGCACGGCGAGCGACGGGGCGTGGACGACATCGACGTGACGCAGCTCACGGTGCAGCAGGCTGAGCGGGGGCGCAGCGAGCACGTTCCAGGTGTCGTAGAGCACCGGGCGCGGCAGGAACAGCGAGATCGGCTCGAGGTCGACCAGCCCGAACGCGCTGAGCGCGGCGTCGATTCTGCCGCGGCGATGGCGCGCCACGAACGGGACCACCTCGATACGCTCGCCGCTGTCAGGATCCGGTCCGGGGAGCAGGCGGGCTAGCTCGGCGGTGTACCGGCCGACACCACCGGGAGGCTGGGTCAGAAGCTGCTCGAGGTTGAGGGCGACGCGCATGCGAAGGATCAGACTGTGCTCGATCCAGCCGGTCGCGGAGCGCGGCGGCTCCGATCAAGCACTGCTGCGAATGCTGCGGATGCTGCCACGCGCCGACTTCGAGTGCCACATCGTCGTCCCGGCTGATCCCCCGCTCCGAGGCGCGTTGGAGGACGCGGGGGTCGAGGTCCACATCGTCCCGATGCGACGCATCTCGCGGAGCCACCGGCTGCTCGACTGGGTCGGCTACGCGCTGTGCTGGCCGATCACCGTCGCGCGTCTCGCCCGCCTGTTCCGTCGCCTCGACGTCGACGTCGTGCACACCAACTCGTTCCACTCGTGGTACGGCTGGGCCGCCGCGGCGCTGACCGGTCGACCGCACCTGTGGCACGGACGTGAGATCGTGGTGCAGTCGCGCGCCGCGCTGCGGGTGGAGCGCTTCCTGATCCCCCGCTTCTCGAAGCGGGTCCTGTCCATGTCGCAGGCCATCGCCGACCAGCTCGAGGGCGTCGACGTCACCGTCGTGCACGAGACCGCGGACCCGTCCGAGTTCCATCCCGAGCAGGCGGGCAACTTCCGCCCGCACGTCGGGATCCGCGACGACGTCCTGCTCGTCGGCGCCGCGGGCCGCATCGACGGCTGGAAGGGTCTCGATGTCCTCCTCGCCGCGTTCCGTCGGGTCCGCGCCGTGCGGGAGGACGTCGAGCTCGTCGTGGCCGGGGGACCGGTGCGCGGCAAGGAGGACCTCTACGAGAGTCTACGCGGCGGAGGCCCGCCAGATCCCGGGCACGCACTGGGTCGGCCCCCGCGACGACATCGGCGACCTGCTCGCCGACCTCGACGTGTTCGTGCTGCCCTCGACCGAACCGGAGCCCTACGGGCTGGTGCTTGTCGAAGCCCTGATGAGCGGCGCGCGCGTCGTCGCCACCGACGCGGGGGGACCACCCGAGATCCTGGAGGAAGCCGAGCCGCGGAGCGGCCAGCTCGTCCCCGTCCGTGACCCCGCCGCGATGGCCGAGGAAATCCTCACCGAGCTGGCGGCCGTGCCGCACACCTCGGCGACGCTGCGGGCTGCCCGCCACCCCCGCCGCGCGCCAGAGCCCGAGCGGTTCGCCGCCATCTTCCGCAGCGTCGTCGGCGTGGCGTCATAATCCGGGAAGGCGTGCGGTATGGTCGCCGCACCGGCCCGGAGGCTTGATGCACGCCTCGCTCCACCCCCCTGAGAACCTCGGTTCCTCGAGTACCCGTCGCGCCCTGATGGGGTGCCGACCGGCGAGCCGCGGCGCGCCGCGCGACGCCATCCACGCGGGCGGGGGGCAGCGAACCATGTCGGCGAGCCCACCGCGACCTGCGATCCCCGATGCACGACGCCCTCCGCCACCACCTCCAGCTCGGCCCGGTCCGTGACCGAGACTGGGTCACCGCGCACTTCGGCCACCGGTAACCCATGCCATCACCCGAGCGTGTCCTGACCGAGGCCGAGGCCCGCCAAATCGTCGGCGACTGCGGGTTCCGTGCCCCGGCCAGCGCCGGGAACGAGGCCCGGGTCGGCGTCGAGCTCGAATGGCTCCCCGTGGACGCCGACGACCTCCGGCGACCGGCGCGACACGCATCGGTGGGTGAGGTCGTCGCCGCGCTCGGTCCCCTCCCGGGCGCCAGCCGGGTGACCTTCGAGCCGGGGGGCCAGCTCGAGCTGAGCTCACCCGCTGTGCCCGGCCTCGGCGCGTGCGACGTGCTGTGCCAAGACGTCCGCGTCGTCTCCTCGGCGCTCGCCGCCGCCGGCGTCGCGCTCGTCGCCGTCGGGCTGGAGCCGGGGCAGCCTCGCGAGCGGGTGGTGCACAACCCGCGGTACGACGCGATGGAGGTCTTCTTCGACCGGGACGGCACGGCGGGGCGGACGATGATGCGCAGCACCGCCGCCGTGCAGGTCAACCTCGACCTCGGCGACCCCGACGAAGCCGAGCGCCGCTGGCGGGCGGCCCACGACGTGGGACCGGTGCTCGTCGCAGCGTTCGCCAACTCCCCGCTGGCGCGCGGACTGCCGACCGGCTGGCGCTCGACCCGCCTGGCCGTGTGGTCCGACGTCGACCCGAGTCGGACCGCGCCGGTGCTCTCCGGCGCGCCCGGGCCGATCTCGTGGGCCGACTACGCGCTGAACGCCCGCGTGATGTTCGTGCGCCGCTCCGACCAGGAGAGCACCCCGACCGCGGAGGACCTGCCGTTCGGGACGTGGCTGGCGACGGGCCACCCGCTCGGCTGGCCGACGGTCGACGACCTCCACTACCACCTCACGACGCTCTTCCCACCCGTGCGTCCCCGCGGCTGGCTCGAGCTGCGCATGATCGACGCGGTGCCGGACCCGTGGTGGCGCGTCGCCGCCGCCGTCACGACCGCGCTCGTCACCGAGCCCCGGATCGCCGACCGGGTCGACGCCGCGACCCAACCGGTCCGCGGACGGTGGCGCGAGGCTGCCCGTCACGGGCTCGCCGACGCCGAGCTGCGCACCGCCGCCGTCGAGTGCTTCCGGTCGGCCATCGAGACGCTCGACGGCGACGGATCCCTGCGTGACACCACGGCCGCGTTCATGGACCGGTACGTGACGCGGGGCCGCTGCCCGGCCGACGACCGCCTCGACACGTGGATGCGCGCCGGCCACGTCGAGACCACGCCCGAGGGCGGTGCGCCGGCGTGGACCTGACCACGCTCGCCTCGACGCACCTGGAGCACGCCCGGGCCCGCACCCTGGAGGTGCTCGCCCCGTTCGACGACGACGAGCTGCGCCGCCAGGTGTCGCCGCTCATGTCGCCGCTGTGCTGGGACCTCGCGCACATCGGACACTACGAGGAGCTGTGGCTGCTCCGCGAGCTGCTCGGCGACGCCCCCACCGACGCGCGCTACGACGATCTCTACGACGCGTTCCGGCATCCTCGCCGCGAGCGGGCGGGCCTGCCGATCCTCGAGCCGGCCGCGGCGCGGGCGTACGTCGCGGACGTGCGGGGCCGGGTCCTTGACACGCTGGACCGCCGCGCCGCCGACGCGACGCCGCTCGCCCGGGACGCGTTCGTGTACGGCATGGTCGTGCAGCACGAGCATCAGCACCAAGAGACGATGCTCGCGACGATCGGCCTGATGGATCGCCCGTACCCGGTGCCCGCGAACGGCAACGGGCGACGGGGAGCCCACGGCGGACGCGCGTCCGCCGAGGCGCGCGAGGTGCGACTCCCGGCGCGCGGGTCGTGATGGGCACCGACACCGAGCCGTGGGCCTACGACAACGAGCGGCCGGCGCATCTCGTCGACGTGGCCCCGTTCCGCATCGACGAGACCCCTGTCACCAACGACGCGTACCGCGCGTTCGTCGAGGGCGGCGGCTACCACGACGCCCGCCTCTGGTCGCCCACGGGGTGGTCCTGGCGCCAGGAGGCAGGACTGGAGCACCCCGACGGATGGCACGACGACGGAACCGGGTCCTGGAGCGTGCGGCGCTTCGGCCACCAGCTGGACCTGCCGTCGGACGAGCCGGTCCAGCACGTGTGCTGGTACGAGGCGGAGGCGTTCGCCCGGTGGGCCGGGAAGCGGCTCCCCACCGAGGCGGAGTGGGAGTACGCGGCGTCGTGGACCCCCGACGGGGTGAAGCGCCGCTACCCGTGGGGCGACGACGACCCGACCCCGGACCGGGCCAGCCTCGGCCGGCAGCGGTGGGCGCCCGCCGTGGTCGACGCGCACCCGGCCGGCGCGAGCTCCCACGGGGTGCTCGCCATGGTCGGCGACGTGTGGGAGTGGACCAGCACGACGTTTCACGGCTACCCGGGCTTCGTGTCGTTCCCGTACCGGGAGTACTCGGCGGTGTTCTTCGGCGACGACTACCGGGTGCTCCGCGGCGGGTCCTGGGCGACCCACCCGAGCGCCTGCCGGACGACGTTTCGCAACTGGGACTTCCCGATCCGCCGCCAGATCTTCTGCGGCTTCCGCTGCGCCCGAGACGACTGATTGTGTGCCGCCACCTCGCCTACCTGGGCCCGCTCACGCCACTCGGTGCGCTGCTCGTCGACCCGCCGCACGGCCTCGTCGCCCAAGCCCGCGCGCCCCGCTGGCAGGTGAGCGGCCGGGACAACCCCGACGGGTACGGCGTGGCCTGGTGGGCGGGGCCGGCCGCCACGCCACGCCGGCACCGAAGCGCGACGTGCATCTGGCACGACCCGGAGCTGGCCACCCTCCTGGGCCATCACGCCACCGGGGTCGTGGCCGCGGCGCGACTGGCGTCACCCGGGTCACCGGTCGAGCTGTCGGGCAACGCGCCGTTCGTGGCGGGGCCGTACGCGTGGTCGCTGAACGGGGTGGTCGACGGCTGGCACGACGGGATCGGCGACGAGCTGCGGGCCCGGGTCACGCCGGCGCGGGCCGCGGAGATCGAGGGCGTGACCGACGGCGAGGCGCTGTTCGCGCTGGCGCTGGACGCGCTCGACCGCGGCGCCCGCCTCGAGGAAGCCGTCGCCGAGGTGATCGGGACGGTCGAGGCCCGGACGACGGGGCGGCTCAACGTGCTGCTCAGCGACGGCCGGAGCTGCGCGGCCAGCGCGCGGGGCAACAGCCTGTTCGTGCGTCAGGCCCACGGGTCGTGCCTGCTGGCCTCCGAGCCGTTCGACGACGACGACCGCTGGGAGCGCGTCACGGACGGCGACGTGGTGAGCGCCGACGCCGCGGGCGTGACGGCGTCGATCGCGCTGTGAGGCCGTGATGGTGACCACCGACGCGGCGGAGGTGCGTGTCGACGTCCATCTGACGCCCGCCGACATCGCGGACGCACTCGCCGAGGACGTGCGCGTCGGGCTGGGTGGAGCACCGAAGACCCTGCCGCCGAAGTGGTTCTACGACGATCGCGGCTCCGCGCTCTTCGACGCCATCACGCGCCTGCCCGAGTACTACCCGACGCGGGCGGAGCGGTCCGTGCTCGTCGCCCACGCGGCGGACATCGCCACCGCGACGGGTGCCGACACCCTCGTGGAGCTCGGCTCGGGCACGTCGGAGAAGACCCGCCTCCTGCTCGACGCGCTCGCCGAGGCGGGGACGCTGGAGCGGTTCGCGCCGTTCGACGTGAGCGAGGCGACGTTGCGACAGGCCGCCTACGCGGTGGCCGGCGAGTACGGCATCGGCGTGCACGCCGTCGTCGGCGACTTCGAGCGGCACCTCGATCGCCTCCCGCGGGGCGGGACGCGCCTCGTGGCCTTCCTCGGCGGCACGATCGGCAACCTGGCGCCTCCCGCACGGCAGGCGTTCCTCGCCGAGCTGGCGGCGGGGCTCGACGACGACGACGCCGTGCTGCTCGGCACCGACCTGGTGAAGGACATCGGACGGCTCGAAGCCGCGTACGACGACGCCGCCGGGGTGACGGCGGAGTTCAACCGCAACGTCTTGCGGGTCATCAACCGGTCCCTCGACGCCGACTTCGACCCCGAGCGCTTCGATCACGTCGCCCGGTGGGAGCCGGAGCCGGCGTGGATCGAGATGCGGCTCCGGGCCCGTGACGCGCACCGGGTCACGGCCGCCGGGATCGCGCTGACCGCCGACTTCGACGCCGGCGAGGAGCTGCGCACCGAGATCAGCGCCAAGTTCACCCGGGCGCGCGTCGAAGCCGAGCTCGGCGCCGCCGGGTTGACGCTGCGCCACTGGTGGACCGACCCCGCCGGCGACTTCGGCGTGTCCCTCGCTGGACGGTCGTGACCGCGCTGCCCGCCGCGGCGCTCGCCGCGACGTGGCGGGCCGGCCTCGCCGACCACACGGTCGTCCATCTCGACGCCGCCGGGTGCGCCTGCCCGTCCCGCGACGTGCTCGACGCGACGATCACCCACCTGCGCCGTGAGGCCGCCGTCGGCGGCTACGCCGCCGAAGCCGAGGCCGCGTCGACGCTCGCGTCGCTCCGCGACCGGCTCGGCGCCCTCGTCGGGCTCGACGGCGACGCGGTCGCGCTCGCCCCGAACGCCACCGCGGCCTTCACGACGCTGCTCGCGGCGTGGCCCCTGCCCACCCCGGCGCGGGTCGCCACCCTGCGCAGCGACTACGAGAGCAACCGAATGGCGCTCGCCGCGCTCGCGGACCGCCGCCCGCTCGAGGTCGTCGACCTCGCCACCGACGCCGCCGGGCATCTCGACCTCGACACGCTGCCCCACCAGCTCGACGGGGTCGACCTCGTCGCCTTCCCCGTGGTCGCGAGCCAGCGCGGCGTCGTGCAGCCCGCCGCCGCCGCCGTCGCGGTCGCCCACGAGGCCGGCATCCCGATCGTGCTCGACGTCGCCCAAGCGGCCGGGCACGTGTCGCTGGTCGGGGTCGGCGCCGACGCGTACGTCGGGACGGCTCGCAAGTGGCTGCGCGGCCCCCGCGGCACGGGCTGGATCGCCGCCGCGGCGCCCGCCGCCTCGCGGCTGCGACCCGAGTACCCGAACCTGGTCGGCCGCGACGCCGCCGGCGTCGGCCGGCTCGCGACCGGGGAGGCGTCGATCGCGGCGCGGCGTCGGCCTCGCCGTCGCCCTCGACGAGCTGGCGGCCGGCGATCCCGAAGCGGTCTTCGCTCGCATCGCCGCGCTCGGGGCCGCAGCCCGCGCCCGACTCGACGGGGTCGCCGGCTGGCAGGTCCAGGAGCCCCAGGACGAGCCCTCCGGGATCATCACCCTCGCCCACCCCGACCAGGACCCCGTCGGGGTCGCCGGCCGGCTCCTGGCGGAGGGGATCGCCACGACCGCCATCCCCACGGGCCGGGCCCCCGCCGACCTGGCCGCCGGCGTGCTGCGGATCTCCCTCCACGCCTACTGCGACAGCGAGGATCTTGACCGCCTGGAGTTTTCACTACGGCGATAGTGACAATAGACTGAGGGCATGAGCGCCGCTGCTGCGCCCGAATCCCCCGCCCTCGAGGTCGATGACCTGCACGCCGCGGTCAACGGCCACGAGATCCTGCGGGGCGTCTCCCTGGCGGTCGGCGCCGGCGAGCTCCACGCGCTCGATGGGCCCGAACGGGTCGGGGAAGTCGACCCTGGCCAAGACCCTCCTGGCCGACCCGAACTACGAGGTCACGGGCGGGCGCATCCTGCTGCACGGCGAGGACGTCACGAAGCAGCCCACCGACGAGCGGGCGACCCGCGGCCTGTTCCTCGGCTTCCAGCACCCCGAGGAGATCCCCGGGGTGAGCGTGCTCAACTTCTTGCGCCAGGCGATGGCGGCCCGAAAGGGCATCGAGGACCTGTCGGTGCTCGAGGTCCGCATGGCACTGCTCGACTGGACGAAGCGGCTGGGAACCGACGACCGCTTCGTGCAGCGCTACCTGAACGAGGGGTTCTCGGGCGGTGAGCGCAAGCGCAACGAGATCCTCCAGATGGCGCTCCTCGAGCCCGACGTCGCCGTGCTCGATGAGACCGACTCCGGTCTGGACATCGACGCGCTCCACGTCGTCGCCGACGGCATCAACGCCGTGCGCGCCACCCGCCCGGTGCTCGGTGTGCTGCTGATCACCCACTATCGGCGGATCCTCGAGCACCTCACCCCCGACCGCGTCCACATCCTCCTCGACGGTCGGATCGTCGCCTCCGGCGGTCCCGAGGTCGCCGACCGCGTCGAGCAGGAGGGCTTCGACGGGATCCGCCGCGAGGTCGAGGCCGCGGCATGAGGTGCCCCCGATGAGCCTCGACGTCGCCCAGGTCCAAGCCGACTTCCCGATCCTGAAGCGCCAGGTGCACGGGAAGCGCCTCGTGTACCTCGACTCGGCGTCCAGCGCCCAGAAGCCCGTCGCGGTGCTCGACGCGATGGATCACCTCTACCGGGAGTCGTACGCCAACGTGCACCGCGGGGTGTACTCGATCGCCGAGGAGGCCACCGCCGCCTACGAGGGCACCCGCCGCGGCTCGCCCGGTTCCTCGGCGCGTCGGGCCCGTCCGAGATCGTGTTCACCCGCAACGTCACCGAGGCGATCAACCTCGTCGCGTACTCGTGGGGTCGATCGAACCTGCGGGCCGGTGACGTCGTCGTGCTCACCCAGCTCGAGCACCACGCCAACGTGGTGCCGTGGCACATCCTCGCCGCCGAGCGGGGCATCGAGCTGCGCTGGGTGCCCCTCGACGACGACTTCCGCCTCGACACCGCCGGGCTGGATCGCCTGCTCGCCGGGGCGAAGCTGTTCGCCTTCTCGGCCGCGTCGAATGTCCTCGGCACCCTGCCCGACGTGCGGGCCCTCGCCGACGCGGCGCACGCCGCCGGCGCGCTCGCGCTCGTCGACGCCGCCCAGTACGCGCCGCACCGCCCCATCGACCTGGCCGCCTGGGACGCCGACTTCGTGGGCGTCACCGGCCACAAGATGCTCGGACCGACCGGCGTCGGGGCGCTGTGGGCCCGCCGCGAGCTGCTCGAGGCGATGCCCCCGTTCCTCGGCGGCGGCGAGATGATCCGCGACGTCCGCGAGGACGGGTTCACACCCAACGAGGTGCCCTGGAAGTTCGAGGCCGGGACGATGCCGATCGCCGAGGTGGTCGGCCTCGGCGCGGCGATCGACTACCTCGACGGTCTCGGCATGGATGCCGTCGAGGCACACGAGACCGCCCTCACCGCCTACGCGCTCGCCGCGCTGACGGACCGCTTCGGGGACCGGCTCTCGATCTACGGCCCGCCCGACCTCGAGGCCCGCGGCGCGACGATCTCGTTTCTCTTCGAGGGGATCCACGCGCACGACATCTCCCAGGTCGTCGACGAGCACGGGGTGTGCGTGCGCGCCGGGCACCACTGCGCCAAGCCGCTCATGCGGGTGCTCGGCGTCCCCGCGACGACCCGCGCCTCGCTCTACGTGTACAACGACGAAGCCGACGTCGACGCCCTCGTCGACGCGCTCGCCGCCGCCGAACGCTTCTTCACGAGCTAGGAGCCCCACCGTTGGCCGGCCTCGAGGACCTGTACCGCGAGATCATCCTGGACCACTACCGCGCGCCCGGAACCGGGGCGAGCTGCCGGTGCCGCCGGCGTCGAAGGTGGAGGGCTTCAACCCGCTGTGCGGCGACGAGGTCGTCCTCTACCTCGACGTCGACGACGGCGTCGTCCGAGACGTCCGCACGAACGGGCAGGGCTGCTCGATCAGCCAGGCGTCGACGTCGATGATGAGCTCGGCGGTGAAGGGCCAGCCCGTCGGCGAGGCCCGGGCGCTGATCCGGGCGTTCAAGTCGCTGATGTCGATCCACGAGTCGAAGCTCGACGGCGAGGCCGACGGCGACGGGGAGGCGGCCAACGCGCTCGAGGGGGTGAAGCTCGGGGATCTCGAGGCCCTCCAGGGAGTCGTGAAGTTCCCCGTTCGGATCAAGTGCGCCACCCTGGCCTGGAACACCCTCGAGCAGGGCCTCGACGAGGCGGCCCCCACCACCACCTGACCAAGCCGAGCCCCTGGGGGCCGGGTGGCCCGTCCCGGGTCGTTCATGCGGGTGTCACGGGCATGAAACAGCCGGGCGCTAGGTTGCACTAGGAGCGAGTCCGGGAGGGGATATGGATCAGCAGCTCAGTGACCAGCTCACGACGCTCATCGACGGGGCGATCGAGAGTTACCGCGGCCGCGATCTCGTCGCGGCCTCCGAGGTCACCGACCTGCTCCTGGACCTCCGACTGATCCTCCTCGCCGCCGACACGACGGCTCCGGCGCCCAACTAGGGGCCGGCCCCGCCGGGCGTCAGGTCGAGAGGAAGTCGCGGGTCAGCCCGGCGAGTTCCTCGGGTCGTTCCAGCACCAGCCAGTGCGCGGCCGCCTCGAGCACCACGAGGCGCGCGTCGGGGATCTCGGCCACGAGCGTCTCGGCGTGCTGCAGGGGCACGAGCCCGTCCTGCGCGCCGGCGACGACCAGGGTCGGGGCCGTGATGCGGCGCAGCCGCCGTCGCAGCTTCGGGTCGTGGAGGTACGGGTCCCAGCCCAGTCGCGCCGTCGCGCCGAGCGCCTTCCACATGGGGAGCACGAGCTCGATGGGGATCTCGACGCGCTTGCCGACGTCCCCGGTGAACTCCTCCATCGCGTGCATCGCCGCGGCGATCGGATGGTTCTGGTCGACGAACAGCATCGCGGCGAGCTCGGCGGGTGAGCGGCCGAAGAGCTCGGCGATGGGCGCGTCGGCCAGGTAGAGGCCCACGGGGTTGACGAGCACCAGGCGGTCGACCCGGTCGGGGTAGCGCACCGCGAGCTCGAGGGCCATCCACCCGCCGAGTGAGCAGCCGAGCACGTGGGGCCGCTCGAGCCCGAAGAGCTCCCACAGGTCGAGGAGATGGAAGACGGCGTCGTCCATGTCGTCGATCTCATCGATGCCCTCCGATTCCCCGAACCCGGGGAAGACCGGGGCCAGCACCTCGAAGCGCTCGGCGAGGTCCTCCAGCACGGCGAGCCCCTCGCGCCTCGCCCCCGGCGGAGTGCAGGTAGACGAGCGGCGGGCCGCTGCCGCCGCGGAACACCTGGATCTTGCCGACCGGCGCGGCGACGAACTCCTCGTGCAGCGGCGCCATCAGGCCGCGGCCGCCGTCGGGCGGAGCACCGGCGCGCCTGCCGGGAACTCCCGCTCGAGCGCCGGCTTCACCTCACGGGCGAACAGCTCGAGGTTCCGGCGCGTCAGATCCGCGGGCAGGCTGCCGAGCTGGAACAGGCCGAGCAGGTTCCCGGTGCCGAGCGCGCCGAGCGCGTCGACGAGCTGCTCGGTGACCGTCTCCGGCGAGCCGACGATCGCGTACCGGCCCGCGACGATCTCGTCCCAGTCGGTGACGTTCAGCATGAACGTGCCCGCCCCCTTCAAGATGTTGGCGAGGGAGCGCGCCGACGTGTAGCCGGGCGGCTGGATGGTGATCCCCGGCAGGAGCCGCTTCACGAAGTACCAGAGATGCTCCTCGTACTCGCGTCGGGCCTGCGCGTCCGTCTCGGCGACGTAGATCGGCACAAGCCAGCCGGCCTGCGACGGGTCAGCCTCGTAGCCCTCGGCGGTGCAGGCGTCGCGGAACATCTGGAACGTCCGCTTGAACACATCGAGATGGAAGTACGGGATGCCCATGTACGCGTAGTGGTGACGGGCCACGAACTCCATCGTCTCGACCGACCCGGCACCGGGGATCCAGATCTCGGGGTGCGGCTGCTGCACCGGGCGCGGCCACGGGTTCACGTAGCGGATCCGGTAGTGCTTGCCCACCCACTCGAACGGCCCCGGCGTCGTCCATGCCTTCAGGATGAGGTCGTGGGCCTCCTGGAAGCGCTCCCGGGCGTACGCCGGATTCACCGAGAACGAGTAGTACTCCGGTCCCCCGCCCACCACCATCCCCGCGATGAGCCGCCCGCCGCTGATGCAGTCGATCAGGGCGAACTCCTCCGCCACCCGGGTCGGCGGGTCGTAGAGCGGCAGCGCGTTCCCGACCACCGCGACCTTCATGCGCGTGCTCTGGCGGGCCACGATCGACGCCATCAGGTTCGGGGACGGCATGAGCCCGTATGCGTTCTGGTGATGCTCGTTCACGCACACGCCGTCGAAGCCCAGCTCCTCGGCGTAGAGCAGCTCGTCGAGGTACCGGTTGTAGAGCGCGCCGCCGTGCACGGGGTCGAACAGCGAGTTGGGGCACGTCACCCACGCCGGGCCGTCATAGGCGGGGTCCAGGCCGATGTAGGGCATCAGGTGGAACGAGAAGAACCGCACGACTGCACCTCCCGGTCAGCGCCGACCCTATCCGGCGTGTCGGTGCGGGTCCCTGGCCGGTTGGGCGCGCACGGTCTCGGTGCTCACCCACGCACCGTCGCGGGAACGGTGCCGCGTCACCACGCGCGACGAGCCACCACCGCAAGGGCGGCATCCGGCTCGCACCCGCGAGGCCGTCATGGCGTGTAGAGGGTCCCGAAGGGGTGCATCCCGGGGCCGACCGGTGGTGGTGACGCGGACGTCGGCGGGCAGGCCATCCCGACGAGCGGCGCGAGCACGGTGTTGGCGTGGGTCTCGTTCGCCGAGCCGTACCACTGGTCGATCTGCTCGTAGAAGTGACCGTCGATGTCATCGACGGTCCGAGGCTGACCGAAGCAGGAACGAGCCGAGAGCAACCCACGATAGGTCCAGCCTCCGAGTGGGCCAGGGCCCGTGTCGTAGCCCGTCCCGATTCCGCCCGAGCAGTAGCCGCAGTTGGGGTACGAGAAGGTGAGCACCCACGCACCGAACGCGTCGGGATAGCCCCCGGCACCCTCGACCGGCGTGGTCGCGCCGACGTCAGCGGCGCCCACACCGGTGCCATCGGTGTCGTGGCCGGTGAGCACTTCCTCGTTCAACGTCTGCGAGGGAAGCGTGCAGACGATGGAGTCGGTCGAGCCCGTCGGAACGATCGAGAAGTCGCCGTTCGCCGCACCGCAGACCCCAAGCGCGGGCTTGTGGGGCGCGCCGCACGGTCCCACGGGACCGGCACACGACATCACGTAGTACGCGTTCACCCCGGTCCGGATCCAGTCCCCGGGCGCGTTGAACCACAGCAAATACGCGCCATCGGCGGCGCGCTGGATCATGCGCGGATTGAAGCAGCCGTAGTACTGACACGTGCCCTGCCACGGCGCGGGATCAAAGAGCGGCGTCGGCGCCGACCACGGCCCGGCCAGGCTCGACGCGGTCGACACGCCGAAGCCGCACCACGGCGTCGCCGGGTCGCCCCAGCTGAACCCGCACCCGTACTCGGTCCCGTACAGGTAGTACTCGCTGCCGTAGTGGGCCGCCATGCCGTCGTGCAGATCCACGCCGTTGATCTGGACGGCGGCGCTGGAATCACGCGTGAGCACCGGCGCAGGCGGCGGGGGAGGGGGCGGGGGCGACGGACGGACGCAGCCCGCGAGCACCACGGCCATCGACAGCAGCACCAGCCCACGCTTCACGGTCATCCCCTGGCTTGCCCGCGTGAGTCTCGCACGGGTTGGCACCCCGTGGCGCGCCCGGTGCCGCGTCGGCCACGGGCGGGAGCGTCCTGCGGCCGCGCGCCACGACCCGACGGCGAAAGGCCTCGCCGGGGACGCCGGTAGCATGCGCAGCGCCGTGTCGCGCTCGATCCTCTCTCGCCGCGTGCTCGTGAGCCTCGGGGTGGCGACGGCGTTCGTCGGTGTGGTCATCGTCGCCGGCGTGCTGTTTCGCCACCACGACCCGCCACCCCGCCGACCGACGCCGGTGTCGTCGGTGACGACGCGATGAGCGCCGCCGTGACGACGCTGCTCGGGGGACGAGCCTTCCTGGAGGGACCGCGCTGGCATGACGGCGCGGTGTGGGTCTCCGACATGCACGCCCAGGAGGTGCTGCGCGTCGGTCTCGACGCCACGGTCGAGGTCGTGGCCGAGGTGCCGGGCGACCCGTCGGGGCTCGGGTTCCGGCCCGACGGGACCGTGCTGATCGTGTCGATGCGCGACCGCCTCCTGCTCCAGATGAGCGGCGCGGCGCCGCCGGAGGTGCTGGCCGACTGCTCGGGCGTCGCCCCGTTCGAGATCAACGACCTGGTCGTCGACGACGCGGGGCACGCGTTCATCAGCCAGTTCGGTTTCGACTTCCACGGCGGCGCGCGCTTTCAGCGGGCGCCGCTGCTGCGCGTCGACCCGGACGGCTCGGTGCACGAGGCCACCGACGGGCTCCGGATGGCCAACGGGCTCGTCGTCACCGCGGACGGGTCGACGCTCGTCGCCGCCGAGAGCACCGGGAAGGACCTCGTGGCGTTCGACCTCGCCGCGGACGGGACGCTCTCGAACCGGCGGGTGTGGGCGGAGCTGCCGGAGTACCCGGACGGGATCTGCATCGACGCGCAGGACGGGATCTGGATCGCGTCGCCCGTCGGGGACTGCTGCGCGCGGGTGCTCGAGGGCGGCGAGGTCACCGACGTCGTCGACTTCCCGGGACGACACACCATCGCGTGCGCGATCGGCGGCGACGTCGGGCACACCCTCTTCGTGTGCACGTCGTCGACCCAGGGAGAGCCCGACCGGTCCCGGGCTGAGCGCGCCGCGGCCCTCGAGGCGGTCGCCGTCCGGGTCCCCGCCCGCTGACCCGGTCAGAAGCCGGGGTTGGCGAAGGGGTCCTCGGGCTCGGGGGACCGCACGGCGAGGTCCTCGACGCCGAGCTCGGCGGCGAGACCCTCGTAGCCGACCGTCTCGAGGCGCTGGGCCAGCTCGGGGCCGCCGCTGGTCACGACCCGCCCCGCCATGAGGACGTGCACCCGGTCGGGGGGCAGCTCGCGCAGCAGCCGGGCGTAGTGGGTGATGGCGAGCACGCCGAGGCCGGCGTCACGGGTCAGGGCGACGACCCGGTGCGCGAGCTCGCGCAGGGCGTCGACGTCGAGACCCGAGTCGAGCTCGTCGAGCAGCGCGATGCGGGGGGTGAGCACGGCAAGCTGCAGCGTCTCCATCCGCTTCTGCTCCCCGCCGGAGAACTCGTCGTTGACGCCCCGGGTGAGGAACTCGTCGGGGACCTCGAGGCGGGTCGCCTCGCGGGCCACGGCCCCGTCGACGTCGGCGGTCGAGGCGCCCCGCGCCGCCACCGCGGCGCTGAGCAGCGCGCCGACCGGGACGCCGGGCACCGCGACCGGGTACTGCATGGCGAGGAAGAGGCCGAGCTCGGCTCGCCGCCACGTCGGGAGGCCGAGCAGCTCGGTGCCGTCGAGGCGCAGCGACCCGCCGGTGACCTCGTAGTCCTCGCGGCCCATGACCACGTGCGAGAGCGTCGACTTGCCCGACCCGTTCGGGCCCATCAGCGCGTGCACCTCACCCGAGCCGACCGTGAGGTCGACGCCGCGCAGCACCTCGATATCGTTGACGCGGGCGTGCAGGTCCTCGATGACGAGGGTCGTCACGGCAGCTCCACGTACACGTCGTCCCCGTCGACCCGCACCGTGTAGACGGGGACCGGCCGCGTGGCGGGCAGGGTCTGGGGCTCCCCGGTGCACAGCGAGAACGTCGAGCCGTGCTTGGGGCACTCGATCTCACGCTCCTCGTCCCACACGTCGCCCTCCGAGAGCGAGTAGTCCTCGTGGGAGCAGCGGTCCCCGATCACGTACCAGTCGTCGGGCGCGCCGGGCTCCGTGGCCGCCAGCCGCACGACGGCGAGGCGGTGCCCGTCGACGTCGACCCGCCGGGCGCGGCCCGTCTCGACGTCGTCGACCGCGCAGGCCCGCACCTCAGCCACGGAGCCGACCGAGCTTGCGCTCCACGGAGCGGCGCAGCGCCCCGGCCAGGCTCGGGACCGGCAGCCGGTCCAGGACCGCGTCGAAGAAGCCGAGCACGATGAGCTGCTCGGCCTCCTCCGGCGGGATGCCCCGCGTCTCGAGGTAGTAGCGCTGGTCGTCGTCGATCGGACCGACGGCGCTGGCGTGGGAGCAGCGCACGTCGTTGGCCTCGATCTCCAGGTTGGGGATCGACTCGGCGCTCGCCCCCTCGGTGAGAACGAGGTTGCGGTTGGTCTGCGACGCGTTGGCGTGCTGCGCCTCCTCGCGCAGGCGCACCAGGCCCGAGTACACGGACCGGGCGTGGTCCTCGACCGCGCCCTTGAACAGCAGGTCGCTGCGGGTATGGGGCGCGGCGTGGTCCTGCAACGTCCGGAAGTCGAGGACCTGATCGCCGTCACCGAAGTAGACGGCGAGCAGGTCGCTCTCCCCGCCGGTGCCGGTGAGCAGCGACTCGGTGCGCATCCGGGCGTAGTCGCCGCCGAGCGCCACCGCTGAGGAGCGCAGCGACGCGTCCCGGCCAACGTGGGCCCGCTGGAGGCCGACCTGCCAGGTCGTCTCGTCGTGCTCCTGCATCGACACGTAGCGGACCCGGGCCCCGTCACCGACGAGGAGCTCGATGACGATGTCGCAGAGGTGCGGCGCGCCATGGGCCGCGAACCGGTCGATGACCGTGACCTCGGCGCCCTCCTCGACGACGACGAGGGTGTGCGGGAAGCTCGCCAGCCCGTCCCCGCCGGAGCGGTGCTCGAAGACCAGCGGCTCGTCGACGACGACGCCCGACGGGACCCGCACGTAGGACCCGCCGACGAGGAAGGCGTCGTGGAGGACGGTGAACGCGTCCGGGGACGCGTCGGAGCACGTGCCGAGCCAGTCGGCGACCTCGACGTCGTCGACGTCGCGCAGGTCGCCGACCACCACGCCCTTGGCGGCGAGACCCGGGGCGAGCACGGGGACGTCGAGGGAGCGCTGCTCGACGCCGCGGGGCTCGAATCGGTCGAGGTCGAACTCGTCGACCGGCGAGAACCGCCAGATCTCGTCGCGGGCGCTCGGCCAGGTCAGGTCGGCGAGCCGCTCCGCGGCGGCGACCCGGCGAGCGACGAGCCAGTCATGCCCGCCGAGCGCTGCGGCTGCGTCGGGCGTGAAACCGGGCACTACCCGACGGCGCCTTCCATGTTGAGCTCGATCAGGCGGGTCAGCTCGACGGCGTACTCCATCGGCAGGGTCTTGGTGACCGGCTCGATGAACCCGTTCACGATCATCGCGGTGGCCTGGTGCTCGGTGAGGCCGCGGCTCATCAGGTAGAAGAGCTGGTCATCGCCGACCTTCGAGATGGTGGCCTCGTGTCCGATGCGGGCGTCCTTCGCGTCGATCTCCATCGTCGGGTACGTGTCCGAGCGGCTCTCCTCGTCGAGGATCAACGCGTCGCAGCGGACGTGACTCTTCACGTGATGCGCGTCCTCTTCCACCTTCACGAGACCGCGGTAGGTCGTGCGGCCCCCGTCCTTCGAGATGGACTTCGAGTCGATGATCGACGTCGTCTCGGGTGCGGCGTGGGTCATCTTCGCCCCGGCGTCTTGGTGCTGACCGGCGCCGGCGTACGCGACCGAGAGGACCTCACCGTGCGCCTTCGGGCCGACCATCACGACCGCCGGGTACTTCATGGTCAGCTTCGACCCGAGGTTCCCGTCGATCCACTGGACGGTCGATTCGGCCTCGGCCCGCGCCCGCTTCGTGACCAGGTTGTAGACGTTCGGGGACCAGTTCTGGATCGTCGTGTAGCGGATCCGCGAGCCCGGCTTGGCGATGAGCTCCACCACGGCCGAGTGCAGCGAGTCGCTGGTGTACACCGGCGCAGAGCAGCCCTCGACGTAGTGCACCGAGGCGCCTTCCTCGGCGATGATCAGCGTCCGCTCGAACTGGCCGGCGTTCTCGGAGTTGATCCGGAAGTAGGCCTGGAGCGGCATCTCGACGTGCACGCCGGCGGGGACGTACACGAAGCTGCCGCCGCTCCACACCGCCGAGTTCAGCGCGGCGAACTTGTTGTCGCCGGGCGGGATCACGGTGCCGAGGTAGCGCTGGACGATCTCGGGGTGGTCCCGCAGCGCGCTGTCCATATCCGTGAAGAGGACGCCCTGCTTGGCGAGGTCCTCACGGTTCTTGTGGTACACGACCTCGGAGTTGTGGACGACGAAACCTTCGGCCACGAAGTTGTGGTGGCCCTCGACCGTGATGTCCCAGACCGGTTCGCGGCCGACGCGGTCGATCCGGTCGAGTCGTACGAAGCCGAGCATGTCGCTCGTGTGGACGCGGAAATCGGTGCCCTTGGCCGTGCGGTACGAGTGGGCGTAGCGCCGCTGCCCAAGCCGGCTCGCCCGGCGGGCCGATCGGCACGGCAGACGGTCGAAACGACCACTGAAGCGGATCATGTGGGCGAGGATCGTGCGGTTCGGGTCGTGGGGGTGCCGGTTCTCCACCTGCGAGATGCGGCTCGTGCGGATGCCGCACAAGGCCGCCAGCTCGCGGGTGTCGGCGAGCAGCTCGGGGTTGGCACTAGTGAGCACGATGTCCTTGTTGCTCGGGTTTGAGCGGACGTACCCGTCAGCGTCGATGTAGCCGGCAAGGAGTGCCAGGCGCTGCGAGCGCGGCAGCCCGAACACCCACGCAGGGATCCGCTTGGTTCGGGCAGTACCACCGAGACCGTTCAGCTCGAGGAACTCGGCGAGGACCGCCGTGGCCCGCGCCGTGAGCCGTAGACGATCGGACGCCAGGGTGAAGTCGAGGCTGAAGAGACGGCGCGCGGCGGCGATGATCTCCGCGACGAGTCCCTCGTCGGAAGCGTCGACGGCAATTTCGACCGAGACGTACTGGCCGCGATGGTGCAGATACCCGTCACCGAGATACAGCCCGAGGAACCAGCACAGCTCGTCGCTCGTCGTGTGGGGCAGCATGTCCGCGTCGCCCTGGTCGGGAATGAGCAGCTCGACGCTCGTGCCGTAGTCGGGCAGGTCCGTCGCGATGGCCACGTAGTCGCCTACGCGCAGATCAGACGCGGGGACCCATCGCGACGCGTAGCGTGCCCGCTGACGACCGGGCTTGCGCTCGTCTCGGAGGACGAGGAACGGGTGGTTACCCGACGCCCCAATCGTCGCACCCCGCGCTGTGAGCTCGAGGATTTTCTTTTCGCCTGAGCACGAGGCATCCAGGACGCGGGCGCCGACGATCTGCTTCGACGACTCGTCGAGCGAGAACACCTCGTCGCCGGGCACGAGCTCCTTGATCGCCCGCATGCCCCGCGACGTCCACACGAGCGTGGAGCCTCGGAGGCACTCGTACTGGGCGGTCACGCCGGCGAGGAACTTGCGCTCGGCCTCGGGGATGCCGAGCTTCTCGTACGTCGTCTTCATCGCCTCGGGGAGCATGTCCCAGTCGCTGACCTGCCCCTCCATCGGCTTGAGGTAGTAGTAGATGTCGTCGAAGTCGATGTCGGGCATGTTCTGAGCGAACCACGCGAGCATCGGCTTGCGCTCGAAGCGCTTCAGGGCGTTGAGCCGGAACTTCGTCATCCAGGCCGGCTCGCTCTTGTGCCCCGAGATGTCGCGGACGACGTCCTCGTTCAGCCCCTTCTTGGGCGCGTACGTGTAGTCGTCGGTGCTGTCGGACCAGCCGAGCTGGTACTTGCCGAGATCGATGCCGCTGACGGCCATCGGGGGGTGCTCCTGTCCGGGTTCGGCGCCACCCGCGGGGCTCCCCGGGGGCACCGAATTTCCACTACGTCGATAGTAACAATGCCCTGCGGGCCGAACAATCCCCGGCGGGGTCGGGCCCCTACTGGCCGGCGAGGGCCTGCTGGGCCTGCTGGACGTCGTTCTGGGCGGCCTGGATGTCGGCCTGGTACGTCGCGAGGTCCCCGTTGCGCAGCGCGGTCTGGGCGGCGGAGAACTGCTGGGCCGCCTGGTTCAAGAGGCTCTGGACGGTGCTGTTCGACGGGGTGGGGGTCGTCGGCGTCGTGGGCGTCGTGATCGGCGCGGCCCCGTTGAACAGGTCGTTCAACGCGGCGTTCACCGTGACGTCGCCGACGGGGTTCTTGTTCTGGGTGAAGACGACGACGAAGCGGAACTGCGGGTAGCCCTGCTGGGAGGACTGCTGCACGAAGATCGGCTGCACGTACACGATCGAGTCCCCGACGGGGATCAGCTGGATGTTGCCCTTCACGACCGCCGAGCCCTGCTGGCTCAGCAGCGTGAACTTCTGCGCGAGGGTCTGGTCGCTCTGGATGCTGTTCGCCACCTGCACCGGGCCGTTGACGGTGACCCCCTGGGGCATGACGAACGCCTGGATCTGCCCATAGTCGCTGGGATCCGACTTCGCGGTCATGAACGACACCAGCCGGGTCTGCGCGTTGTTCTGGGACACCGGCACGAAGGGCTGCAGGATCAGGAAGCTCTCATGGGTGTCGCCCGGCAGCCGGATGTACAGGTAGTAGGGGTCCTGGCGCGGCGTCGTGGCGCTGATCTCGGGGGCGCGCTGGGTGCCCCGGGCCGTCGTCGGCGTGACCGTCGCGCCGAGCACGGCGTTGGGGTCGGGGGAGAGCAGCCAGCGCTCCGTGCCGGCGTAGAAGGCGCTGGTGTTCTGCACGTGGTACGTGGCGAAGACGTTCGACTGGAGCTGGAACAGGTTCTCGGGGAACCGCAGGTGCGCGCGCAGGGCGGCGGGCATCTTCGAGCCGGGCGTGAAGAGGCTCGGGAACGCCTTCTCGTAGGCCCGCACGATCGGGTCCTTAGCGTCGATCACGTAGAAGTGGACGGTCCCGTTGTACGCGTCGACGGTCGCCTTCACCGAGTTGCGCACGTAGTTCTCGTTGCCGGACAGGCCGCCTTCGCCGCTGTAGACCTGCGAGTACGGGTACTGGTCGGTCGAGGTGTACGCGTCGAGCATCCAGGTGATGCGCCCGTTCAGGATGATCGGGTACGGGTCCGAGTCGAAGTGCAGGAACGGCGCGAGCTTCTGGACCCGGGCCACGATGTCCCGGATCATGAGCACCTTGGAGCTCGACGTCACCTGCCCCGAGATGAGCGGGTTCAGGTCACCGAAGCGCAGCGCGAACGCCGCCCGGGTGATGATGTTGGACAGGCGGACGCCGTCCTTGCCGGAGTAGCGCGACATCGCGTTCGTGTTGTCGGCCCGGGCGAAGTTGAACTCGGACTGCTTGGCGTTCACGATCGTGTAGCCGCTCAGGTTCTCGCCGAAGTAGACCTGCGCGCCCTGGTTGGACAGCGAGACGCCGTTCGACTGCGGCGGGATGTTGGAGAGGTTGAACATCGGGTTGCCGCTCGTGTCCGCCTGGTTCGTCGGGGACACGATCGCGCCGTAGCCGTGGGTGTAGACGAGGTGCTCGTTGACCCATGACTGGCTCGGCAGGCTGGAGCTGTTCAGGTCACGCGCCGCGATGAGCACCTGCGTGGTCTGCCCGTTGATGTTGTACCGGTCGATGTCGACGTTGTTGATGCTGTAGTACGGCTGCAGGCCCTGCAGGGTCTGGTAGGTGGCCCGGATGACGGTCGGGTCCCACAGCCGCGCGTTGTCGATGGTGGGACGGTTGGTGTCGACGACACTCGGATCGAGGGTGCCGTTGAAGTTGAAGTTCTGGACGCTCACCTTGGAGAGCCCGAAGGCGGAGTTCGTCGCCGTGATGTTGCGGGCGATGTAGGGCTTCTCCAGCGCCAGCTCGTTCGGCTTGACCTTGAAGTTCTGGATGGCCGCCGGGTAGATGGTGCCGACCACGATCGACACGAACCCCCAGAGCCCGACGGCGATGATCGGCAGGACCCAGCCCCGCCGGAAGATGTTCCAGACGAACAGGCCGGCGGCGACGATCGAGATGATGATGAGCAGGTTGTAGGCCGGCAGCTGCGCCTTCACGTCGGTGTACGTGGCGCCGTCGACCCGGCCGCGCGACGACATGGTCGAGCGCGAAGCGCGAGAAGTAGTACTGGCCGGTCTTGATGAGGGCCATGAAGGCGACGATGACCGACAGGTGCGCCTTGACCTGCGGGGTGACGCGCTGCCCCGGCGTCTGGAAGCGGATGCCGCCGTTCAGGTAGTGGGCGACGGCGGTGACGAGCAAGATGATGACGAACCCGGCGAAGAGCCAGTTCAAGATGAACTGGATGAAGGGCAGCTGGAAGACGTAGAAGCCGATGTCCTTGTGGAACTGGGGGTCCTTGATCCCGAAGTTCACCCGGTGCGTGAACAGGATCCAGTTCTGCCACTGCGACGAGACGCCGATCCCGGCGATGAGGGCGAAGAACACCGACACGGCGATGCGGATCCGGCCCTGGTAGCGGGCGGTCACCTGCTGGTAGCGGCTGACGAGCTCGTCCTCGGGGCTGGCCGGCCCCGTGGCCCGCACCTTCGGGGCCAGCCGGTCGGCGATCAGCAGGCTGGCGAGGATGATGACGAAGAACACCGCGGTGAACACGACGGCCGGGACGACCTTGGCGCCCAGCAGCTCACGCCACGTGCCGCCCTGCCCGAGCGAGTGGAACCACAGGTAGTCGGTGTAGAAGCTGGCGAGCCCGCGGAGGCTGAACAGCAAGATGATGAGGATCACCACGAAGCCGATGATCCAGGCGCGCAGGTGGAACGAGCGCCGCGGCTGCTGTTCGGGGACCCGCATCAGCGGCGAAGCCTAGACGTCGGGGTCAGCGGTCCCGACGTCGCTGGGCACGACGAGGCAGCGGCAGCCGGGGTGGGCCGGCGGGCACGGCTGACCGGTCGGGAAGGCCCGTCCCTTCACGGTGGGCTCGAGCGCGTTGTCGTCGGCGTCGGGGCACTGGCCCACCTCGGCGGGCACCCACCGCAGCGTCGCGCCGGACGGTGTGGCGTCGAACACGCCACGCGCGTACGCGGCGGCGAGCAGGTCGGCGAGGAGCCCTTCGAGGTCGCGGGCCCGCCACTCCCGGTACCGCGCGCTGATCGCCGGTCCGACGGCGCTCTGCAGCTCACCGGGTGTGTCGTAGGGCCCGTCGGCGATGACCGCGTCGATGGTGACGGTCAGGCGGTCGCGCAGCGGCGTGACGAGCCCGGCGGCGAGCTCGGCGACGAGTCGTTTCGGGGCGCTGGTCGGGCGTCGGCCGCGTCCCGTGAGGGCGCGCCCGACGGTGTACGCCTCGTCGATCGTGGGCGCGACCACGACCGACCACGCGTGATGCTGCCGCTCGGGGTCGGGGAGCAGGCGCGGGGCGTCGACGCGTCCCCGGGCGCGTCGCAGGGCGTCGAGCACGTCGTTCTGCTCGTCTTGGAGCAACCGCTTGGACCCGCGGAGCAGCACGTCGGTGAGGGGGGCGAGCATCTCGTCGCGGCGCCGCCGGATCGCGTCGTCGGGCGTCGGTGCGGCGGCGCCGGCCTCGGCGGGGGCGGCGGGCGGCGCCTCGTCGGGGGGCGTCGTGGCCGCGGCCTCGGGCCCGGTGGGGGGCACCGGCGCGGGCGCGGGTGGCGGCGGGGCCGGGGTCGGGGCGTCCTGCTCGGCCCGGAGCTGCGCGAACACGTCGTCGGGTCGGCCGTCGACGGCCGGCGCGGGGCTGGGCGGGGTGGCGGGCGGCTCCAGCGGCGTCAGGGGATCGCGCTCGTCGGGGGACGCTGACGGGAGGGGGGCGGTGAGGTCGCGTGCGAGGTCGTCGACCGCGGCGCGGACGCGCTCGAGCTCGGTGAGGAGCCGCGCGCGGCGTTGTTCGAGGTCGTCGAGCATCCGCTTGCGCACGGCGCGGGCCTCGTCGACCATCTCACGACCCTTGGCCGCGGCGGCCGCCTCGGCGTCCCGGAGCAGCTCGGCGGCGCGCGTCTCGGCGTCTGGCGGCGCGGGGTCGGGACGCGGGTCAGCGGAGAGTTCAGCGGCGTCGGGATTCGCCGCGTCGTCCGCCGAGGAGCCTGCCACTCGCCCGATGCTATTGGCCGGACGGTGACGTCAACGGGGTGCCGCTCGCGACGGGGACGCCGCCGAGGCGGTGCAGCGCGGCGAGTGCGGCATCGACGGTGTTCACGGCGATGATCCGCAGGTGGGGGGCGGCATGGCGCGCGTCCTGCTGCTGCCCGACGGGGACGAGCATCGCGGCGACCCCGCTGCGCTGCGCGGTGATCGCCTTCTGGGGGATGCCGCCGACCTGCCCGACCGTGCCGTCGGGGTTCATGGTGCCGGTCACCGCGACCGGGTGGCCGCCGGTGACGTCGCCCGGCGACAGCGCGTTGATGAGCGCGAGGGTGAAGGCGAGGCCCGCCGAGGGGCCGCCGATGCTCTGCGTGTTGATGCGCACGTCGAGCGGGAAGCGCCACATCGTGAGCGTCTGGGTCACGATGCCGAGGAACGCGTTCGCCCCGGATCGTCCGGCGTGGACGGTGACCGGGACGGTCTGCGCGCCGCGCCGCACGGTGAGCTGCACGACGGCGTGCGCGGGCAGGCTGACGACCGCCTGGTGCACGTCGTCGGCCGAGGCGACAGGGTGCCCGTCGACCGCGGTGATGATGTCGCCGACCTGGAGGTGATGGTCGGACGGCCCGCCGCACTGGATGTCGAGGACCAGCGCCTGGTCGCCGGCGGGGGCCACGGCGTAGCCGACGCGGCGGAGCGCCACCTCCTTGGCCGCGTTCTGGGAGTCGACCATGAGGAGGGTGTTCAGCCGGTTGTCGGCCGCGTAGGACGCACAGCCGAGCACGTCCTGCTTCTTCACGACGGCGTCGCTGCCGTTGAGGCTGGCCAAGGCGTAGCTGTACAGGTTGGGGTCGCTGGTCGTGACCTGCACGGTGAGGTAGAGGAGCCGACCAGTGTGCGGATACGTGCGCGCCCCACTGACGGTGACGACCTGGGTGTTGAGGGGGGTCGCGGCGCCGGGGGACTCGATGATGTAGGGGACGTGGATGACCGCGGCGGCGACGGCGGCCACGAGGAGCAGCGCCCCGAGGACGGTGCCGATCGCCCGCAGGACGCGGTAGCGACGGGAGCGCCCAGGCGGGTTCGTCGGGGGGACCGCCGACGCTGGGGACACCGCTTCCGCGCTCCTTGCGTGATGACCGATACTGGGGGGGTGGAGAACCCCCAGCCTGCCATCCGGGGTCCGCGGCCCACGGGGCAGCCCCCGCAGCGACCCCCCACGCTGGGCCCGGCCACCGGTGCGGCGCCGCGGCAGGACGACTGGCAGGCCTTCGCCGCGAGCGCCAAGCAGCTGCTCGACCGGATCGCCTCGATCCGGCAGCTCCGTTGGATCCGGCGCAGCTCGGCCGCGGTGCGCTGGGCGCTGCTGATCGTGGCCGTCGGGTTGGGCTCGGCGCTGCTCGTCGCGTTGACCGTCAGCGTGCTGGTGTCGCTCATCCCGCGGTCCGGGGGGTAGCGGATCGCACCCGACGCGGCCGGGCCCGACCGAGCCGCCGACCCGATCACCCGCGCCGCGGCGTTCGCCGCGCTCGGGCACGGGTCGCGCCTGCCGCGCGCTGCAGCGGACGAGCTGTCCCGCGCCGTCACCGACGATCCGGATCCACGGCGCGGGCGGCGGCGCTGGGCGCGCTGGTGCGGCGCGGCGACCCCGACCGGGTCGGGCGCGGCTGGGCGGCGGCGATCGGCGACGCCGACGCCGGCGTGCGGCGCCGCGCCGCGGAGCTGACGCCGAGTCGGCGGGGCCGCGCCCCGGGCACCCCGACCGAGGTGGTCGCGCTGCTCGGCGACGAGGACGTCACCGTCGTGGAGGCGGCCGCGTGGGCCATCGGTGAGCTGGCGGACACCGACCCGGCGACGGTGATGGCACTCGAGCAGGTCGTGACCGGGCATCCCGACCCTTTGGCGCGCGAGGCGGCGGTCGCCGCGCTCGGTGCGGTTGCGGCGGGGCTCGACGCCGTCCTCGCGGCGTGCCACGACGTCCCCACGGTGCGGCGCCGCGCCGTCCTTGCCCTCGCCCCGTTCGACGGCCCGGCCGTCGACGACGCGCTCGCCCGGGCCCTTACCGACCGCGACTGGCAGGTGCGACAGGCCGCCGAGGACCTCCGCGGCGCGGAGGGCCCGGCGCCGGCCGGCACCCCGGTCGAGCTCGGGCCCGCCCGGCCGCCGCCGCGTCCCTGACGGGTCGCCGCGCGGCACGCTACGCGCCGCCGGGCGCGACGGCGTTGACCACCGCGAGCGGCGCGGCGCCCACGGTCGGGTCCTCGAGGTCGTCGTCGAAGCCGCGCCGCATCGTGTGGACCACCAGCAGCCCGACGGCCAGGAGCACGGCGGTCGCTGCGGTGACGGCCCGCAGCCCGAACGTGTCGGCGAGCGCGCCCTGCACGACGCTGCCGAGCGGGTAGAGGAGCCCGAGCAGCACCATCAGCGCGCTCAGCACCCGGCCCCGCAGCATGGGTGGGGCGCGGAGCTGGGCGATCGTCGTGAAGCTGGACAGGCAGCCGAGGTAGCTGGCCCCGACGACGAAGATGGCGACGGCACCGAGCGTGAGCGTGGGCGCGGCGGCGTACGCGAGGAGCGCGGCGGGGAGCAGCACGAGGCTGGCGAGCAGGGTGCGGCGCTGCCCGAAGCGGTGGGCGAGGCCGCCGAGGAGCAGCGCCATGAGCACCGCGCCGAGCCCTTGGGCGGTGACGAGCACCGCGGTGCCGGACGCGGTGTGGTGGAAGACGCGCAGCGCGACCGCGGGGACGAGGGCGATGAACGGCGCCGCGAGCAGCGAGTTGAACCCCAGGTAGACGATCACCGCCCGAATCCCCCGGTCGCTCCACGCGAAGCGCGCGCCGGACCGGATGGAGCGCCGGATGGTCTCCCCCTCGGTCGGCTGCGGTGGCGGCAGCCGGAGCGGCGCGACCGCGGCGATGACGGCGAGGAAGCTCACCGTGTTGATCGCGAACGCGAGGGCGTAGCCGCCGGCGGCGATCGCGATGCCGGCCAACGCCGGGCCGATGACCCGACCCAGGTTCCATTGCGCGGAGCCGAGCGCGACCGCGCCGGTGAGCTCGTCGCGAGGCACCAGGTCGGGCATGAGCGCCTGGTAGGAGGGCAGCCCCAGCGCGTTCGCGCACCCGGACGTGAACACGATGAGGGTGACGGCCCACGGACGCGCGGCGCCGGCGGCGGCGAGCGCGGTGAGCGTCCCGGCCAGGATGGTCTGCACCGTCGTCGTGGCCAGGAGGATGCGTCGGCGCGGGATCCGGTCGGCGAGGGCGCCGCCGAGCGGCCCGATGAGCGCGTTGGGGAGGAACCCGGCGGCGGCGACGATCCCGGCCCAGCCGGCCTGGCCGGTCGAGGCGGTCACGAGGATCCCGACCCCGACGGTCTCCATCCACGTGCCGATGTTCGACGCGAACGCGCCGACCCATAGCGCGGCGTAGCGCCGATGGCGGAGCGGAGCGAGCGAGCGGGGCCAGGCCACGGGCGTCGTCACCGTACCGGCGCGACCCGCCGGTGCCTGGGCTGGTTTCTGATTCGCCTAGTACGCGCGCCGCTGCGTCGAGGGGCGCGGCCGGTCGAGGAACATCTCGCGCACCTTGTCGAACGACTCGAGGCAGCGCCCGGCGCCGAGCACCACGGTCTCGAGCGGCATCTCGGCGAGCCGGACGGGCACCCCGGTCTCGTACTCGAGGCGCTGGTCGAAGCCGCGCAGCATGCCGCTGCCCCCGACGAGGTGGATGCCCATCTCGAGGAGGTCCTGGGACAGCTCCGGGGGGGTCTCGGCGAGCGCCAGCTTCGCCGAGCTCACGACGCGCATGATCGGGTCCTCGACCGCCTCGCGAAGCTCCTCGGGTTCGAGCACGACGGTGCGGGGCAGGCCGCTCATGAGGTCGCGGCCGCGGATCTCGGCCTTGAACTCCTGGTCGGTCGGGTAGGCGGACCCGACCGCGATCTTGATCTCCTCGGCGGTGCGCTCCCCGACGGCGACGCCGTGCGCCCGCCGCAGGTAGTTGGAGATCGCGGCGTCGAAGTCGAACCCGCCGACCCGGACGGCTTGGAGGGCGACGATGCCGCCCATGGAGATGACAGCCATCTCGCTCGTGCCGCCGCCGACGTCGATGATCATGTTGCCGAGGGGCTCGTGGATCGGCATCGACGCGCCGATCGCCGCGGCCATCGGCTGCTCGATCAGGTAGGTCTGCGCCGCGCCGGCCCGTCGGGTCGCTTCGAGGACGGCGCGCTGCTCGACGTGGGTGATGGCGGAGGGCACGCAGACGAGCACACGGGCGCGCTGCAGGCGGGTGATGCCGGCCCGGGCGAAGATGAGGCGGATCAGCCGCTGGGTGATCTCGAAGTCGGTGATCGCCCCGCCGCGCAGCGGCCGCACGGCGACGATGTGGCCGGGGGTGCGGCCGATCATGTGCCACGCCTCGTGGCCCATGGCCAGCACCTCCTGGGTGCGGCTGTTCAGGGCGATGACCGTCGGCTCGTTCAGGATGATGCCTTGCCCACGCGAGTAGACGAGCGTGTTGGCCGTGCCGAGGTCGATGGCGAGGTCACGGGCCATCAGGTGCGCTCGAGGGTGTGAACGGGCCGGAGGGGGTGGGCGCCGGTCGCCCAGTCGGAGCCGCCCGCCCAGTGTTCCCGCTTCCAGATCGGGACCGTCTCTTTCAGGGTGTCGATCGCGAACCGGGCCGCGTCGAACGCCTCGCCGCGGTGCGGCGCGGACACGACGACCACGACGGACACCTCCCCGAGGGCGAGGTCGCCGACGCGGTGGAGGCACGCGAGCCGGCCGATGACGGGCCAGCGGCGCCGCGTCTCGGCGACGACGTCGGCGAGGCGGGCGGCGGCGACCTCCTCGTAGGCCTCGTAGGAGAGGCCGACCACGCCGTCGCGGCCGTCGGCGTGGTCGCGCACGACGCCGCAGAAGGTCACGACCGCACCGCACGACGGTGTCGACGCCCAGCGGGTCGCGTCATCCACCGGCAGCGTCTCGCCGGTCAGCGCGATCCAGTCCACGGTGCCCGGCTCCACGGCGTCCATGGTAGTGAACACCGACCGCGTGGCTCCGGGGCGGCGTCACCCCGCGGTCGAGACGCGAACGGCCGTCGGTACCATGGATTCCTGTGCCGGAGGAGCCCGACGAGGATGATGGGCCCGCGGGGCTGCCGCCCGATCCGCTCGACCGCGTGTGGTTCCATCCGAGCGAGGTCGGCGCCGCGATCACCGCGTGGCGCAGCGGGACCCCCAAGCGACGCGACCTCGGGGTGGTGCTGCTCGGGTCGCTGCTGAGCGTCGGGGTGATGGTCGGGGTGCTCGGCGTGGCCGGCGTGTTCCACAGCGGCGGTCGCTCCTCGACCCGCCAGACCGTGGTGCTGCCCGCGACCCCGCCGGGCGGCTTCGCGAACCTCGTCGGGAACGCCGCGCCGAGCGTCGTCTCGGTGGCGGCGGTCGGCGCGACCGGGTCGGCGCGGGGCTCGGGGGTGGCGATGGACAACAACCGGGTCTTGACCAGCGCCGCGCTGGTCGCGTCGGCGTCGACCATCACCGTCGACAGTCTCGGCGGCCGGTCGCTCGCCGCCCGGGTGCTCGGCACCGATCCCGAGACCGACCTCACGCTCCTCGCGGTCGACGACGGCGACCTGCCCGCGGCGCGGCTCGGCGTCACCGACGCGCTCCGGGTCGGCGACAGCGTCGTGGCGCTCGGCGTCGGCGGCGGCCAGGACCCGGCCGCGTACGAGGGGATCGTGAGCCGGCTGAACGTCGTCTCGCCGCTCCCTGAGGGCGTGCTGACCCCCGGCTTCATCGAGACCGACGCCCACATGGGCCCGACCGTGCCGGGCGGGGCGCTGATCGGCAGCGACGGGGCGGTCGTCGGGATCCTGTCGGCGGCGCTGCCGACCCAGGCGGTGCCGATCGTCGTCGCGAACGAGGTCTTCATGCAGATCCAGAGCGGCGGGCAGGTGCACCACGCGTGGCTCGGCGTGTGGGCCACCGACGCGCTCGACCACCCGGGCGGCGGCGCGCAGATCACCGTCGTGGCGTCGAACGGCCCCGCGGCCGCCGCGGGCCTCGCCGCCGACGACGTCGTGACCGACGTCACCTACGGCGGCCAGGAGTACGCGATCCACGACGCGGCGGACCTCGTCGCCGCGGTCGCGCAGATGACCGCAGGCGACCCGGCGACGCTGCACATCGTGCGGGGCAACGGGCGGACGGTGCGCCAGCTGGCGACCGCGGTCGGTGGGCCGGCGACGGCGTCGATCGCGGGTCTCGGGGCGTGAACTTGCTGACCGGGGGGCGTGCCGCGACGATGGGCTCGTCATGACCTCGGCGTCGCTCACGGACACGGACCGCGAGCTGTTGAACGCGGTGCAGTGGGACTTCCCGCTCGAGCCGGCGCCCTTCGCGGCGCTGGGCACCCGGCTCGGCCTCTCGGAGCCGGACGTGCGGGCCCGGGTCGCTGCGGTGAAGGACGCCGGCGTCCTGCGCCAGCTGTCGGCGATCTTCGACACCCGCGCGCTCGGCTACCACTCGTCGCTCGTCGCCGCCCAGATCGACCCGGACCGGGTCGACGAGGCCGCCGCGGTGATCAGCGCCCACCCCGGGGTCAGCCACAACTACAAGCGCAACCACGCGTTCAACCTCTGGTACACGATCGCCGTACCGCCCGACGAGTCGCTCGACGAGCACCTCGACGTGCTGCACCGCACCTCGGGGGCGCTCGTCACCCGCAAGCTGCCGACCCTGCAGCTCTACAAGATCGGCGTGAAGCTCGACATGACGGGCAAGACCGCCGCCGACGCGAAGGTCGCGGTCGCCGAGAACGAGCGACCCGAGCGGCGCGAGCACATGCCCGCCCCGACGCTGTCGGACCTCGAGGTCGCTGCCATCCAGGTCGTGCAGGAGGACCTGCCGCTGGTCGAGCGGCCCTTCGCCGCGCAGGGCGAGCAGCTCGGCTGCTCGGAGGAGCGGGTGCTCGAGCTGCTGCGCTCATTCAAGGAGCGCAAGCTCATGCGACGCTTCGCCGCGGTGATGAACCATCGCAGCGCCGGGTTCAAGGCGAACGCGATGGGGGTGTGGGCCGTCCCGGACGACCAGCTCGGCGAGCTCGGCCCGATGATGGCGGGCTTCGCGCTCGTGAGCCACTGCTACCGGCGCCCCACCTACCCGGACTGGCCGTACTCGGTGTTCACCATGGTGCACGGCCAGGCCGCCCGCGACTGCGAGGCGACGATCGCCGCGATCCAGGCGGAGACCGGTGTCGAGGACTACGCGCTGCTCTGGTCGGTGAAGGAGTACAAGAAGACGCGGGTGCGGTACTTCACGCCGGAGTGGGACGCGTGGCGCGCCGGTCACCTCGCCGAGCACGGCGCAGCCGCCACGCCGTGATCGCCGCGCCGGCGACGCCGCCGGCGGCGAGCGCGAGGACGACCCGACCCGAGGTGGGTCGGCGCAGGGACGCGAGCCCGTCGACGATGGCTTCCTCGTTGCCGTGTCGGGGCGCCCAGCCGAGGGCCCGCAGCGCGTCGTTGGCGATCACCCACGGGTGCTCGAGGTAGGGCAGGACCCCGGGCGGGACGTCGCCGATCCCGAGCTGCCAGGTGAGGCGCAGCAGCCGCTCGGCGACCTCCCGGGACACCGCCGGCACGCGGGGCGACGCCACCAGGGCGCGCACGGCGGCCGGGTCGAGCCAGCCGTCGGACGCCACGTTGAACGTGCCGGGATGGTCCTCGAGGACGACGAGCGCGAGCGCGGCGACGAGGTCGTCGACGTGCACGGCCTGCACCGGCGGGGACGCGCCGCGGACGCGAAGGGGGGGTCGGCCGAGCAGCAGCCGGGCGGGGAGCCGCTCGGCGCCGAGCCCGAGGACCGGGGCGCTGCGCAGGGTGGTGACGACGACGCCGGGATGGTCGTCGCGCCAGTCGGCGAGGAGTCGCTCGACCTCGGCGGCGTGCACCGCGGGGGAGAACCCCGGGTTGGGGCGCAGCGGCGCGTCCTCGGTGAGCGGCACCGGGTTGTTGGCCCACGCCCCGTAGACCGCCGCGCTGGAGACGCGCACGACCTTGCGGATTCCCACGTCGGCCGCGGCATCGAGGACGCGGCGCGTCCCGTCGACGTTGACGGCCGCCATCAGCGCCTCGTCGGGGATGGGGTCGACGACGCTGGCGAGGTGGACGAGCACGTCGGTGCCCTCGAGCAGCGGCTTGAGCTCCGAGCGCGCCACGTCGACGAGGTGGAACTCGAGGCCCTGAACCCGGCGACGGGGTGGGCGCACGTCGAGGCCGACGAGACGCGCCAGCGTCGGGTTGGCGGCGAGCACGGGCAGCAGGCGCTGCCCGACGACCCCCGACGCGCCGGTGATGGCGATCGATTCCACGTTCCTAGACTGGCCGCGTGGCCGGCAGTCCTCAACCTGGTGAGGAGCCGTCACTCCCGTTCGGGTTCGGGCACCTGGAGCTGAACGACCTGGTGCGCATGCTCCAGGCGAGCGGCCCGGTCAACTGGGAGATCGCCGCGCAGGTCGCGACCCACCTCGCGACCGACGGGGCGACCGAGCCACCCATCGACCCCGCGGCGGTCGCGCAGCTCGAGGAGCTGGCCCACGCGGCGCAGACCCACGTCGTCGCCGAGACCGGCCTGGCCGCCACGTTCACCACGCCGGTGCGCACCTTCGGGCGGCGGGGCTGGGCTGAGCTGCACCTGGAGGCGCTCCGTCCCGTGCTGGAGGCGCTCGCGGTGACGCTCGGCGGCGCCTTGGGCGGCGGTGGCGGCGACCCGATGCTCGCCGGGGCGCAAGGCGGCGACCCGATGGCCGGGCTGCTCCCGATGCTCGCCCCGCTCCTGTTGGGCGTGCAGGCCGGCTCGATGATCGGCTACCTGGCCCAGCACGCGCTCGGCCGCTACGACCTGCCGCTGCCCGCGTCGGACCCGCCGTCGTTGTGCTTCGTGGTGCCGAACCTCGACGCGTTCGAGGACGCGTGGTCGCTCGAGCGCGCCGACCTGCGCTTCACGGTGGCGTTGCACGAGGTGGTGCACGCCGCCGTGCGGTCGGTCCCCTGGGTGCGGGAGCGACTCGTCGGGCTCGCCACCGAGTACGTGTCCGCGTACGAGGTCGACCCGACAGTGCTCGGGTCGCGGCTCGGGCACGTCGACCCGTCCGACCCCGAATCGCTGCAGCGGCTCGCCGAGCGTCCCGAGGAGCTGCTCGGCGCCATGACCTCGCCCAAGCAAGGTGAGCTGCTCGCGGCGTTGCGCCGCTTCCACGCGGTGCTCGACGGGTACGCCGACGTGGTGCTGCGACGCGTCGGGGAGCGGCTCGTGCCGTCGTTCGGGCAGGTGCACGAGGCGCTCGCCCGGCACCGCCTCGAGCGGGGCGAGGCCACCCGCTTCGTCGAGCAGCTGCTCGGCCTGACCCTCGAGCGCGAGGACTACGAGGCCGGCGCCGCGTTCTGCGCCGGCGTCGTCGAGCGCGCCGGCCCGGAGGCGCTGAACCGGCTGTGGGAGGCTCCCGCGCTCACGCCCACCGAATCGGAGCTCGCCGCGCCCGGGCTGTGGCTGGCCCGCATCGAGCTCAACCTCTAGGGCGGCGCGTCGGGATGGTGGACGTGCAGCGCGTCGGGGTGCTCGGCGCCGGGGTGATGGGCAGCGGCATCGCCCAGGTGACCGCGACGGCCGGCTACCCGACGGTGTGCTGCGACATCGACGCGGACGTGGTGCGTCAGGCCGAGGCACGGCTGCGGACCGGCCGCTACGGGCTCGACCGCGCCGTCGAGCGTGGCAAGCTGACCCGCGCCGACGCCGACGCCGCGGCGGCGCGCCTCACCTTCACCGCGGCGTTCGAGGCCCTGGCCGCGACGGACCTCGTCATCGAGGCCGTACCCGAGCGGCTGGCCTTGAAGGTCCAGGTGTTCCGCCAGCTCGACGCCGCGACGCCGTCGACGACGATCCTGGCGTCGAACACCTCAGGCTTCCCGATCGCCGCGCTCGCCGCCGCGACCGACCGGCCCGGGGCGGTCGTGGGCTGGCACTGGGCGTCGCCCGCGCCCGTCATGCGCTTCGCCGAGATCGTGCGGACCCGCGACACGACCCCCGACACACTCGACACGGTCTGCGCGCTCGCCACCGCGTGCGGCAAGCGGCCGATCGTCGTGCGCGACACCGACACCGCGTGGGGTTTCGTCGCCAACCGCGTCTACGGCGCGATGCTCGCCGAGGCCCGACGCGTCGTCGACGAAGGCGTCGCGTCCGCCGAGGACGTCGACCAGCTCATGGTCGACTGCTTCGCGTGGCCAGTCGGGCCGTTCGCCATGATCCGCGGCGCGACGACCGGCTGGTGAGCTCCGCCGAACCGGGTCGGCGGCGTCAGGATGTCGAGCGCGCCGCGCCGCGCCCGGTCCGACCCGGGATCAGAACCAGGTGAAGGGGAACGGCTGCGGCTCGGTCGCGAAGAGGCCGTCGGCGCGGGCGAGCGCGCCGGTGGTGTGCTCCTCGAGGAGGCCGGCGGCGGCGAGCGTCGAGCACCGCACCCCGCCGAGCCAGGCGGCGGAGACGGCGCTGACGTCGCCGGTGAGGTCGGGGGTGCCGCCGGGGGTGACGGTGGCGCCGTCGGGCCCGGCGTCGAGGGTGAAGGTGCCGTCGGCGCGGCCGCCGGGGCGGGTGGGGTCGGTGACGGCGAGCGTGAGGCGGTCCTCGACGGCGTAGCGGCGGGCGCTGAGCGCGGCGGGCAGGTCGAGGAGCCGAGTCCACACGGCGTCGGGCACGCCTTTGACGCGCGCGGCCCGGTTGTTGGTGAGCAGCCACGGGAGGGGCAGGTCCACGGGTGCTCCGGGGTCGAGGATGATGTGCACCAGGTCGACCTCGCAGAGGTAGCGCCAGAGCCCGTGGAGCGCGTCGGGGGTGGCCGCCACGAGGTCGCGCACGGTGAGACGGTTCGCCGATCCGGTCGCGGGATCGAAGCCCTGGTGGACGCCGTAGCAGGCGTACCCGTCGACGACGCCGTCGGGGTTCTCGAACGCGACGTCGGCGCGCAGCCCGAACCGCGGCTCCCACTGCTCGTCGCTCCACCAGGCGTCGGGCCGTGAGACCGCGCCGGGGTAGGTGCGTCGCACCCGGTCGAAGAGCTCGGGCTCGACCTTCGCGGCGTCGTCGGCGTCGAGCAGCCGCAACCGGCCAGGCGGGCGCGGCCGCGCGAACTCGACCTCGCGTCGCCGCACCTCGACGACCTGGTGGCGGGTGGAGATCCCGAACCCGAAGCGCTCGTAGATCGAGCCTTCACTCGCGGTGAGCATCGCGACGGGCTCGCCGTGCTCGACCGCGTCGTCGAGCAGACGGCCCATCATCGTGCGCAGCAGCCCGTGGCGTCGGTGGGTGGGGCGGACGGTGACGGCGCTCACGCCCGCCGCGGGGAGGAGGGTGCCGCCGGGGACGGTGAGCTCGAGTGTGTAGTTGCGGGACGTGGCGACGATGTCGTCGCCGTCGAAGCCGGCGAGGGCCCGCTCGAGGTCGAGCGCGACCCAGCGGGGGTGCTCGTCACCGTAGGTGGGGCTGTCGGCGAAGCCCAGGGCGGCGGCGCGCCAGAACGCCGGCAGCTCCGACGGGTTGACGGTGCGGAAGGTGACGGTCACGGCAGTGATGCTCGCACGGTCAGCCCGACCGCGGCGGGGGTTTGCTAGTGCCGCGTCACCCGCAACGCCACCCGCGCCGTCCCCAACAACACCGCGCAACACCAGCATCCACCTGTGACAACCAGACACCCCACACCATGCCCGCGGCCTAGCGGCCGGCCGTCCCGGAGCGGCGGCGGCGGGGGGCGGCGCGACCGGCTCCCCGGTGGAGGAGACGCCGCGGGGCGGCGGGGGCCGGCGCGGCGACGCCGGCGGCGGCGCGTCGGTCGCGCTGGGCGACCTCGCGGCGACGGCGCGCCGCGGCCCGGCGGCGGCCCTGGCGGCTCTGCCGGCCTCGCTCCTTGAGGTTCTCGCGGGCCCGGTCCAGCGCGCGGTCGACGGCGTCGGGGCGCAGCTTCGTGCGGCTGGGGGCGCTGCGCGCTGCCCGCAGCGCCGCGAGGTAGGAGAGGCCGCCGAACGCGAGGACGAGGCCGAGCACCCCGAGCCCGGCGGCGCTCGCGACGGGGATGATGCCGAGCACCGCGCCGAGGACCCACGCGGCCTGAAAGCGGGTCTCGAAGCGGGCGAACGCCCGGCCGCGCACGGCGTCGGGCCCGTCGCGCTGCAGGAGGCTGTCGAACCCGATCTTCCCGGCGGCGGCGCCGAGGCCGACGGCGAGGAACGAGATCGGGATCCCGACCGTCGAGTGCAGCAGCACACCGAAGAGGGTCATGACGGCGCACATGAGCAGCGACCCGGCGAGGATCATCTCCTCGCGGAGGTGGGCGCGCAGGCGCGGCGCGATGAGGTTGCCGCCGAACAGCCCGATCCCGGCCGCGGTGGCGACGGTGCCGAGCGCGAAGAGGTCGTTCTTGAACGTGAACGCGGCGAAGAACTGCAGGAAGCCGATGGCGCCGCGCAGGATGGCCATGGCCGACCCGGCGAGCAGGATCGACGGCTGGTGCAGCTCGGTGCGCTCCAGCTCGGCGGTCTCCGGGGGGATGACGGTTCGGATGCGGGGGATCCGCGCCGGCGAACGTGGCGGCGAGGAGGAACACGACCATCGCGAGGCGCAGCGACCAGTCGGCGCCGAAGAGCTGCTGGACGAGCAGCGCCGGGGCGCCGCCGATGACCGCCGCGGTGGCGCTGATGAGCGCCAGCCGCGAGTTGGCCCGCACGAGATTCGTCTCGTCGTCGACGAGGCTCGGCACGAGCGAGCTGCGCGCGACCGAGTAGCCCTTCGAGAGCACGAGCGCGCCGAACGCGAACGGGTAGATGAGCAGCCCCTCGGGGGAGGGCTTGGTGACGACCTGCGCCATGATCAGGCAGAGCGCGGCCCGACCGAGGCACGAGCCGATGACGAGGAGTCGCCGCCCGCCGCGCAGCTTGTCGAGCGCCGGCCCGATGATGGGGGCGACGACGGCGAACGGCGCCATCGTGAGCACCAGGTAGAGGAGCACCGAGCCCCGCGCCCCGCTGCTGGGCTTCTGGAAGAACAGCGACCCGGCGAGCGACGCGGCGACGCACGCGTCGGCGCACATCGTGACGAGGTGCGTTCGGACGAGGCGCCCAAACGGTGTGGGCGGCATGAGCGCCAGGAACCGTTCGAGGAGTTCCCGGTGCAGGGGGACGCGGTCCTCAGGCATCGACCGGGCTGACAGTAGCGGCGACGCCCCCGACCGACCGTGGTGGCTGGCCCGGTCCGGCGCCCGGCGCGCGCCGCGGGTGCGGCGCTCGGGCGGGTCGCCCGGGAGCCGCGCTGCCGCCCTTCGCTACCATGCGCGGATGGCCGCGCCGACCGGCGGGCCGGCCGCCCCTAGCACGCGGGACGACGGCGCCGACCGCTTCGTCAACCGTGAGCTGTCCTGGCTCGACTTCAACGCGCGCGTCCTCGCGCTCGCCGAGGACGCGCGCGCGACCGCTGCTGGAGCGGGCGAAGTTCCTGGCCATCTTCTCCTCGAACCTCGACGAGTTCTTCGAGGTCCGCGTCTCGGGTCTCCAAGAGCAGGTCTCGGCCGGGTTGCGGCCCCGCTCGCCCGACGGCCTGGACCCGCTCGAGACCATCCGGGTCATCCGCGAGCAGGTCCGCAGCCTCGTCGAGCGTCAGACGACGACGTTCACGAAGGACGTGGGGCCGCGCCTCGAGGAGCACGGGCATCCGCTTCGTCGGCTGGGACGACCTCGACGCGACGGACCGGGCCGAGCTGCAGCACACCTTCGAGGAGCGGGTGTACCCGGTGCTGACGCCGCTGGCGGTCGACCCCGCGCACCCGTTCCCCTACATCTCGAACCTGTCGCTGAACCTGGCGGTGGGGGTCCGGGACCCCGAGAGCGGCGAGCAGCGCTTCGCCCGGGTGAAGGTCCCGCCGATCCTGCCCCGCTTCGTGCCGCTCCCCGACGGGTGCCGGTTCGTGCCCCTCGAAGCAGGTGATCGCCGCGCACCTGGACCGCCTGTTCCCCGGGATGGAGATCCTCGACCACGTCCCGTTCCGGGTCACCCGCGACGCCGACTACGAGCTCGACGACGAGGACGAGGACCTCCTCGAGGCCATCGAGTCGGTGCTGTACCGGCGCACGAAGTTCGGCCACACCGTCCGCCTCGAGGTCGACGCGTCGATGAGCCGACGGAGGTCCTCGACGTGCTGTGCCGCGAGCTGGAGATCCCGCCGGCGGCGGTGGTGAGCGTCGACGGGCCGCTCGACCTGACCGGGCCTCTTCGACATCTACGCCCTGGACCGCCCGACCTGAAGGACGAGCCGTGGGTCCCCCAGACGCCGGCGACGCTCGGCGCCGCTCGGCGACGAGCCGCCCGACTTCTTCCGGCTGCTGCGCAGCGGCGACATCCTCGTCCACCACCCCTACGACTCGTTCGCCACGTCGGTCGAGGCGTTCGTCGACCAGGCGTCCGCGCGACCCGCGGGTCCTGGCGATCAAGCAGACCATCTACCGGGGCGCGGGACCCGACAGCGCGATCGTGCTCGCGCTCGTCGACGCGGCCCGAGCAGGGCAAGCAGGTCGTCGCGCTCGTCGAGCTCAAGGCCCGGTTCGACGAGCAGGCCAACATCGAGCGGGCCCGCGTGCTCGAAGAGGCGGGCGTGCACGTCGTGTACGGCCTCGTCGGGTTGAAGACCCACGCCAAGATCCTCCTGGTCGTCCGCCAGGAGGAGGACGGCATGCGCCGCTACTGCCACGTCGGCACCGGCAACTACAACCCGCAGACCGCCGCGCTGTACGAGGACCTCGGGCTGCTGTCGGCCGACCCGGCGCTCGGCGCCGACCTCACCGAGCTGTTCAACCACCTGACCGGCTACAGCCGCTCGGTGCGCTACCGGCGGCTGCTCGTCGCCCCCGAGAACCTGCGCCCGGCGCTGCGGGACCTCATCCGCGCCGAGGCGGCGAAGGGCGCGGCGGGCCGGATCGTGATGAAGATGAACAGCCTCGTCGACCCGGAGCTGATCGACGAGCTGTACGCGGCGGCGGCCGCGGGCGCGGACATCGACCTGATCGTGCGCGGCATCTGCTGCCTGCGGCCGCAGTGGCCGGGACCTGTCGGAGCGCATCCGGGTGCGCTCGATCGTCGGCGGGTTCCTCGAGCACTCCCGCATCTTCCGCTTCGGCGCCGACCCGACGCGGGCCACCTACCTGATCGGCTCGGCCGACCTGATGCCCCGCAACCTGGACCGGCGCGTCGAGTCGCTGTGCCCGGTGGAGTCCCCGGCACTGCGGGGCCGCCTCGACGAGATCCTCACCGTGTGCCTCGCCGACGACGTCCTGGCCTGGGAGCTGGCCGGCGGACGGCGTGTGGCACAAGGTCGAGACGATCGTCGGCTTCGACGCCCAGGTGCGGCTCCGGGAGCTGGCCGTCGAGCGGGCGCAGCCGCGGTCGTGACCGTCATCGAACGCGAGATCAAGCTCGCCGCCCCGCCCGCGCGCGCGCTGCCGCCGCTGTCGGACCCGCTGGCCGGCGTCGTCGCGGAGCCCCAGAGCACCCAGCTGCTGCTCGCGATCTACTACGACACCGACGACCTGCGCCTGACCCGGGCGGGCGCGTCGCTGCGGCACCGCAACGACGAGGGCTGGGCGGTGAAGCTGCCCCGTCGCGGCACCGTCGACGGGCGCCTGGACCGGGCCACGTACGCGTTCCACGGCGACGACGGCACGCCACCGACCGAGGCACTCGAGCTGGTCCGCGCGCTGGCGCGCAGCGCGTCGGTGCGGCCCGTGGCGCGGCTGCGCACCACCCGACGCGCCGTGCGCCTGCACACCACCGCCGGCGTCCCGATCGGCGAGGTCGTCGACGACGACGTCACCGTCCTCGGCCCCGAGGGATCGGTCACGGGCTTCCGCGAGCTCGAGTTCGAGCTGGCCGACGACGCGCCCGAGGCGCACGCCGCGTCGATCGTGGCCCGGCTGCGCGCGTCGGGCGCGGGGCCGCCGGATCCGACGCCGAAGATCGTGCGGGCCCTCGGGCCCCGCGCCGCCGACCCGCCGGACGTCCGCGGCCCAGCCGACGAGGCCCACACGGTCGGGGAGATCGTCTGCGCCGCGCTCGGCCGGACCGATCGCGCGCCTCGTCGCGCACGACCCCGGCGTGCGCCGCGGCGACGACCCCGAGGACGTCCACCAGGCGCGGGTCGCCACCCGGCGGCTCCGGTCCCATCTGCGCACCTTCAGCCCCCTGGTCGACGAGACGTGGGCCGAGGCGCTCCGCGACGAGCTCGGCTGGCTCGGGGGCGCCCTCGGCGCGGTCCGGGACGCCGACGTGCTCCTCGAGCGGCTCGAGGCCCGCGTGGCGCAGCTGCCCCGGCGCGGATCGGCGCGCCGCGGACCGGCTCCTCGACCGGCTGCGCAGCGAGCGGGACCAGGCCCGCACCGAGCTGCTGACGGCGCTGCGCAGCCACCGCTACGCCGTGCTCCTCGACCGCCTCGTCGACGCGGCCCGCCAGCCGCGCCTGCTGCCCCGCACCGACGCCGCCGCCGACGAGGCAGGTGCTGCGCGGCCTGGTGCGCGAAGCCTGGGCGCACCTCGCCGACGCGGTGGACGCGCTGCCCGAGCATCCCGAGGACGAGGAGCTCCACGCGATCCGCAGGCGCGCCAAACGGGCCCGCTACGCGCCGAGGCGGTGGAGCCGGCGTTCGGGAAGCCGGCCCGGTCGCTGGCCCGCTCGATCACCGACGTCCAAGACGTCCTCGGCGAGCATCAGGACGGCGTCGTGGCGAGCGACTGGCTGCGCCAGGCCGCGTCGGCGGTGCACGACGAGGGCGCGGCGTTCGCTGCCGGCGAGCTCGTCGCCGCAGGAGCGGGCGGCCGCCGACGCCGGGCCGGGCGGCGTGGACCGGCGCACCTGGCGCGACACGGCCCGCAAGAAGCACCGCACACTGGCTGTGAGCCCGAAGGCCAAGGGCCGCCGCCGCCGACGCTCCGGTGCAGGCCGCGGGCGGGGTGGTCCGCCGCCGAGTCGGGGCGCCTCGGCCGCCGGCAGTCGAGGTCGTCCTGATCCACCGGCCGCGCTACGACGACTGGAGCTTCCCGAAGGGCAAGCTCGACGACGGGGAGGGCCTCGAGGCGGCGGCGCTGCGGGAGGTCGAGGAGGAGACGGGGCTCGCGTGCCGGCTGGTCGCCGACCTGGGCGAGACCCGGTACACGGACCGGCGGGGCCGGCAGAAGATCGTGCGCTACTGGCTGATGGAGCCGACCGACCCGCCGGCCGAACGGGGCGGGCTTCGTCCCGAACGACGAGGTGGACGAGGTCCGCTGGCTGCGCGCCGGCCGAGGCTGCCAGACTCCTCACGTACCAACACGACCGCACGCTGCTGGACCGACTTCCTCGGGGCCGCCGACCACCATGAGCGAGACACCCGTCTTCCTGGTGCGGCACGCGAAGGCCGGCAGCCGCAGCAGCTGGCCCGGCCCGGATCGGGACCGGCCGCTCAGCAAGGCTGGGCGGCGCCAAGCCGACGGACTCGTCACGCTGCTCGGCAACACGGACATCGCGCGCATCGTCACGAGCCCCTACCTGCGCTGCCACCAGACGGTCGCGCCGCTCGAGCGAACGCCTCGCCGTCCCCGTCGAGGTCTCGGACCTGCTCGTCGAGGGCACGATGCTCCGCGACGCGCTGCGGGTCGTCGAGAAGATGTCGGACCGCGCCACCGTGCTGTGCACGCACGGCGACGTCATCGGCGAGCTGCTCGAGCACCTCGAACGGGTCGGCGTCCTCACCGGCGAGCCCCAGCTCGAGAAGGGCTCGACGTGGGTGCTCGGCACCGAGGCGGGCGACGTGCGTCTCCGCCCGGTACCTCCCGCCGCCCATCTGAGCGGCCGGCGGCGAGGTGAACGGCACCCGTCGCTGGGGTGACGGTTGGCATCGCGCGAGGTGAATGAACCGGGGTGCGCCTTGTGATGGGCGCCGTGGCGCGGACAATGGAGACGGATGGGCAAGACGTCGCTGTCGGTGCGGTTCCGATCGAGCGACGAGCTCGTCGCGCGGCTCGAAGCCGCAGCCGACGCGGCGGACGACGAGCCCGTCGACCTGCTCGCCCACGCGCTGCAGTGCGCGGCGATCCTCGAGCGGGTCGCCCCCGGCGACCGTGAGCTCCAGATCGCGGGCCTCGTCCACGACGTCGGCACGCTCCTGCCGCCCGGCCGCCCCGAGACCCACGCCGTGGTCGGCGCCGCCGCGGTCGCCGAGCTTCTCGGCCCCCGCGTCGCCGACCTCGTCGCCCACCACGACGCCGCCAAGCGCTACCTCGTCACCACCGAGCCCCGCTACCGGCACCAGCTGAGCACCCGCAGCCTCGAGACGCTGCGCCTCCAGGGCGGGCTCCTCGACCCGGAGGAGCGAGCCGCGCTCGACGCCTACCCGGACCTGGAGGCCGTGCTGACGCTCCGGCGGGCCGACGACGCCGCGAAGGTGCCGGGCGCCCGGGTCCCGGGGCTCGGGCACTGGCGCGCCGTCCTCGAGGGGCTCGCCTGCCCCGCCGCCTGACCTATCGGCACAACGCCGGGAAGTCCACGATCGATTCGAGCACGTGGGTGTGGGGCGCGGCCGCGAGCGTGTCGCGGTCGTGCGCGCCGGTGAGCACCCCGGCGACCACCGACGCGCCGGCACGCGTGCCGGCGAGCAGATCGCTCGCGGTGTCGCCCGCGACGGCGACGCGGCGCACGTCGTCGACGCCGAGGCGCAGCACCGCGGTGAGGACGAGGTCCGGGTGGGGGCGACCGCGGATCCCCGGGCCGGGCGCCAACGCCAGGTCGACCCGGTCGTGCCACCCGAGGGTGTCGAGCAGCGCGGTCAGCGTCGCCGGGGAGAACCCGGTGGTGAGGCAGACCCGGACGCCGGCGGCGCGCAGCGCGGCGATCGCGTCGACCGCGCCGTCGATCGGCTGCACCGCGCCCGACGTGAGGCGAGTCCCGTACGCGGCCTCGAACGCCTCGTTCGCCGCGCCGCGCGGTCGCGTCGTCGCCGAGCAGCGCGCGGAACACCTCGAGCTTCGAGCGGCCCATCGTGGCGCGCAGGTTCGCCCGCCGCTCCGGGAACCCGTCGGTGTCGGGCCCGGCGCCGACCGACGCGAGCGCGTCGACGAACGAGTCCTCGACGACGCCGTCGTCGAGGACGGTCGTGCCCGCGAGGTCGAGCACCGCGAGGTCGACCGCGCTCATCGCCGCTCCTCGAAGGTCCCGGTGATCCCGACCGCCACGCGGCCACGTTGGCGCATCCGCGGCCGCGCCGCCAACGCGACCCCGGCGGCGGACCCTGTGACCGCCGCGGCTACGGTCCGGCGGGTGCGGGTCCTGGTCACGAACGACGACGGGGTCGAGGCGCCGGGGCTGCGGGCCCTGGCGCGGGCCCTCGTGGCGGCCGGCCACGACGTCGTGGTCGTAGCCCCCGACGGCGAGCACAGCGGCGCCGGCGCGGGCATCGGCCGGCTGCACCGCTCCGGTCCCATCGGGCGGCTCACCGTCGACTGGGCCGACCTGCCCGGCGTCCCCGTCCACGCGCTGGCCGCGCCGCCCGCCGCGACCGTCTACGCCGGCGTCCTCGGCGCGTTCGGGCCCGCACCCGACCTCGTCGCCTCCGGCGTGAACCGGGGCCTGAACACCGGGCATCTCGTCTTGCACTCGGGGACGGTCGGCGCCGCGCTCACCGCCGCGGTGCTCGGCATCCCCGCGCTCGCCGTGAGCCTGGCGTGGGGCGACGACGAGCACTGGGACACGGCCGCCGCCGTGGCCGCCATGCTGGTGTCCGACGTGCCGGCCCACGGGGTGCTCAGCCTCAACGTCCCGAACGTCCCCCTCGACGCGGTGAAGGGTGTGCGCGGCGCACGCCTCGCCCCGTTCGCCGAGCGGTGGCGCGCCACCGCGCCGGACGGCGAGGTGCGCCTCGAGTATGTCGGCCACGACGACGAGCCCGCCGCCGACACCGACGTCGCGGTCGTGCGCGCCGGGTACGCGGCCGTCACCGAGCTCACCGGCATCACCGGTGTGCCCGCCACGGCCGCGGCCGAGGCCGCGGCGGGTCAGGTGCGCTCGTAGCGGTAGCCGACGCCCCGGACGGTGACGATGCGGGTCGGGTTGGCCGGATCGAGCTCGAGCTTGGCGCGCAGCCGCTTGATGTGCACGTCCAAGGTCTTCGTGTCGCCGTAGTAGTTCGGGCCCCAGATACGGTCGATCAGGACGTCGCGGGTCAAGACGCGACCGGCGTTCAGCAACAGCAGCTCGAGGAGCTCGAACTCCTTGAGCGGCAGTAGGACGAGCGCGTCGCGGACGAACACCTCGTGGCGCGCCGCGTCGACCTTGACGTCGGCGACCTCGATGACCTCGAGGCTCGGGTCGCCGCCCGCGCCATCGGTCGGGGCGCGCCGCAGCGCGGCCCGCACTCGGGCGACGAGCTCGCGCAGCCGGAACGGCTTCGTGACGTAGTCGTCGGCGCCGACCTCGAGCCCGACGACGGCGTCGATCTCCGCGTTGCGGGCCGTGACCATGATGATGGGCACCTGTGAGCGGGTGCGCAGCTCCCGGCACACGTCGACGCCCGACATGTGGGGCAGCATCACGTCGAGGAGGATCAAGGCCGGCCGGGCCGAGTCGAAGCGGCTGATCGCCTCGGCACCGTCGGCTGCGGTCTCGACGAGGAATCCCTCGCGTTGCAGCGCCACCGACAGCGCGTCGCGGTAGGACGGCTCGTCGTCGACGACGAGGATCGTGGGCGGCTCGGCGGTCATGACAGCTCCGCGACGGTGCTGGCGCCCGCGAGCGGGAGCGCCAACCGGAACGTGGAGCCCTCCCCCTCGATCGATTCGACCATCACCTCGCCACCGTGCGCCTCGGTGACGTGGCGGACGATGGCGAGCCCGAGCCCGGTCCCGCCGGTGGCGCGGCTGCGGGCCTTGTCGACCCGGTAGAAGCGCTCGAAGATCCGCTCGAGGTCCCGGCTCGGGATCCCGATCCCGTGGTCCCGGACCTCGACCAGCACCTGGTCGTCCTCGCGTCGGGCCCCGATCTCCACGACCCGTCCCGGCTCGGAGTACTTCACGGCGTTGTCGAGCAGGTTCGTGATGGCGCTGACGAGCTGCCCGGGGTCGCAGGTCACGAGCAGGTCGTCGGTCACCGCGTCGGTGTGCAGCGGGATCCCCTGGGCGAGGGCGAGGGGTCCGAGGCGCTCGACGGCCTCGTCGACGAGAATCCGCACCGGCGTCGGCTCCCGGGTGGGGGCCTCCTGGGCCTCGATGAGGCTGAGATCCAACAGGTCGTCGACGATGCGGCCCAGTCGAACCGACTCGCGGACGAGCTGCTCGGCGAGGCGGCGGACGACCTCGACGTCGTCGGACGACGCCATCGTCTCGGCGAGGAGGCCCAGCGCGCCGAGCGGTGTCTTCAGCTCGTGGCTCACGTTGGCGACGAAGTCGCGGCGCACGCTCTCGACGCGGCGGGTGTCGGTGACGTCGTGGATCAGCGCGACGGCACCGAGGATCTCGTGGCCGGCCCGCAGCGGGACGGCCCGCAGGACGAGCACCTCGCGGGGCGGCCCGAACAGGGAGAGCTCCCGCTCGTCGACGACGCCCTGCCGGGCGGCTTCGAGCAGCTGGTCGAGGGCGTGGGCGGCGAGGGCCTCGGCGTGGCGGGCGTCGCGGAAGCGCATCGCCGCGGCGTTGCGGAACTCCTCCCGGCCGTCGGCGTCGACGACGACGACGCCGTCGGTGACGCAGTCGAGCGCGCGGGCGAGGCGCCGGCAGGCCGCTTCACTGGGGGATGCGTCGTCGGCGCCCGGGTCTTCCCCGGGGGACGGCGGTCGGCTCAACCGAACCGCCCCGTGATGTAGCCCTCGGTGCGTTCGTCGGAGGGCTGGGTGAAGAGCTGCTCGGTGGCGTCGAACTCGACGAGGGCGCCCACCCGTCGTCCCTGGTCGTCGGGCTCGGCAGTGAAGAACGCGGTCCGATCCGACGCGCGGGCGGCCTGCTGCATGTTGTGGGTCACGATCACGAGCGTGTAGTCGTGCTTGAGCTCTTGCATCAGGTCCTCGATGCGGGCCGTGGCGATCGGGTCGAGCGCCGAGCACGGCTCGTCCATGAGCACCACGTCGGGCTCGACGGCCAGCGCACGGGCGATGCAGAGCCGCTGCTGCTGGCCACCCGAGAGGCCGAGGGCGCTCTGCTTCAGCTTGTCCTTCACCTCGTCCCACAGCGCGGCTCGACGCAAGGCCGACTCGACCAGGTCGCCGACCTCGCTGCGCTTGCGGCCGTTGATCCGCGGCCCGTACGCGACGTTGTCGTGGATCGACTTCGGGAACGGGTTCGGCTTCTGGAACACCATCCCGATCCGTCGCCGCACCTCGGCGACGTCGACACGGCTTCCGTAGAGGTCCTCGCCGTGATAGGTGATCCTGCCGAGGACCTCGGCGCCGGGCGTGATGTCGTGCATCCGGTTCAACGACCGCAGGACGGTGGTCTTGCCGCACCCCGATGGGCCGATGAACGCGGTGATCTCCCGCGCCGCGACCACCAGGTTGACATCGTGCACCGCGCTGACGCCGTGATAGCGGACCTCGACGTCCTGGAGGTCGAAGACGACCTGGCGTTCCCCCACCTCGGGTTCCGACGCGTCGCCGGTCCCGGTTGTTCGCGCGGCCGGTGGCCGGGTGAGCACGGGCACGACTGTAGCGGCGGGCGATGGGGTGGCCTGCACCCGAGCAGTGTCCATGTTCACGCTCCAACACCAGCGGATCGGCGGGTATAGATCGTGGTCACGAGCCGCGACAGCGCCGTGAACACGAAGACAAGCAGGACAAGCGTCAACGCCGCACCGTAGGCCCGCTGCTGGGCTCCGACGAATGGCGACGTGGCGAGCCGGAAGATCTGCACCGGCAGGGCCGTGTTCGGGCCGTGGAACACACTCGGGTTCGCGGTCGTGACGATCCCGATCGTGAAGAGCAGCGGCGCCGTCTCGCCCGCGGCCCGGGCGATCGCGAGCAGGGCCCCGCTCACGATCCCGGGCGCGGCGTGCGGCAGCACCACGGTGCGGATGGTGCGCACCTTGCGGCTCCCGAGGGCGTAGCTGCCCTCACGCAGCTCGTCGGGCACGAGGCGCAGCATCTCCTCACTCGTGCGGATCACGATCGGCAGCATGAGGCAGGCCAGGGCGAGCGCACCGGCGAACGCCGTCTGGTTCTTGAAGCGCAAGACCCACACCGTGAAGATGAACAGGCCCATCACGATCGACGGGACACCCGTCATGATCTCGGCGAGGAAGCGGATCAGGCGGGCCAGCCTCCCGTGCTGTCCGTACTCGTTGAGGTAGACGGCGCCGAGGATGCCGAGCGGCACGGCCATCGCCGTCGCCGCGCCGGTGATGACGAGCGTCCCGACGATCGCCGGCAGCATCCCGCCACCGGTCAGCTGGTCGATGATCGGCGGGTCCTGGGTCAGGAACGACCAGCCAAACACGGCGCTGCCCTTGCTGACGACGAAGGCGACCACGAAGTACAAGGGCACGAGCGCCACGGCCACGGACAACACGATGAACCCGGTCGCAACCTGGTTGCGCACCTTGCGGCCGCGCGCCATGGGCCGGGACCGCAGCACGGGCGGAGCCGCGACGGGAACGGTCATGGAAGGACCCCGAGTCGCCGGTCGGCCCGGCCCAGTACGGCGCGAGCGACGACACCGATGACCACGGTCATGATCAGGAGCACGAGCCCGAGTCCGATCAGCGCAGAGCGGTGCGTGCCGCTGGCCTCGCCGAAGTCGTACGCGATGACGCTCGCCATCGTGTCGCCCGTCCCGAAGATGTTCGCGGTGAGCCGCGGCGACGCCCCGACCACGAGCGCCACGGCGATCGTCTCGCCCACCGCCCGACCGAACCCGATGATCACCGCGGAGACGATCCCGCTGCGGCTGTGGGGGAAGATCGAGCCGCGGATCATCTCCCAACGGGTGGCGCCCAGGGCGAGCGCCGCCTCCTTCTGCGAGGCGGGACACGTCGCGAACACCTCACGGGTGATCGCGGTGACGATCGGCGTAATCATGATCGCGACCACGATGCCCGCGGTGACGAACGCCTGCCCGGACGCGCTCGGGTTGGCGAACAGCGAATCGAGGATCGGGATGCCGGCCGTGGCGCTCGAGATCGAGGCGTAGATGTGGGAGAGCGGCGTGGTGAACTCGCTGAGGGCCCACAGGCCGAAGACGACGGACGGGATCGCCGCCAGCAAGTCGATGACGTAGACGATCGGCCGGCGAAGGAACCGGGGCGAGACCTCCGTGACGAAGAGCGCGATGCCGATGCTCACCGGGACGGCGAAGACGAGGGCGACGAACGCCACCAGCAGGGTGCCGTAGGCCAGCCCGAACGCGCCGAAGTGGTGGTGCGCGGGATCCCAGTTCGAACTGAAGATCGCGCCGAGGCCCTCGGCGTTGAACCAGGCGCGCGCCTGGCCGGCCGTCGTGATGATGATCAGCCCCAGGATGACCAGGACCATCAGACCGGACGCCAGCGTGACGAGCCGGAAGACCCGGTCCGCGGCCCGTCCGGGAGGCGGCGTTCCCTCCCGCAGGCTCTGGGGATTCGGCGGGTCGACGGTCTCGGTGGCCATGGCTCGCAGCTCGGAACTCGAGGGGTGCTGGCACGGGAGGGGCGGGCGGGGGAAAGTCTCCCACCCCTCCCGTGTCGAGCGCTTAGCCGACCTGGATCTTGGCGATCGCTGAGAGGGCGGCCTTCTGGAACGCCGGCGACACCGCGGCATAGTTCACGGTCGGAGCCAGCTTCGTGCTGTTGTCCTCGATGAACGTCAGGAACGCCTTCAGGGCGTTGCCCACCGCCGCGTTGGGCTGCGTGTCGTAGACCATCAACCACGTCGGCGACGTGATCGGGTAGCCGGCCTTGTTCTTGGTGTTCGTCGGGTTGTAGGTCAGGTCCGGGTTGAGCTTCACGCCGACGAGCGCCGCGGTCGCGGCGGCGAAACTCGGCGTGATGTAGACGCCCGAGAGGTTCTTCACGGACGCGAACTTCAGCCCCGCGGCCTTGGCGTCAGCAAGGTCGTTGTACCCGATGGCGCCTTCCGTCGTCTTCACGCAGTTGGCCACCGCCGGGTTGCCGTTGCCGCCGACCGAGGTGGCCGGCCAGTTCACGGTCGGGCCCTCACCCAGCGGCCAACTCGGGGCCGCCTCCGTGAGGTACGTCGTGAACTGCTGCGTGGTCCCGGACGCGTCCGAGCGCCGGCAGATCTGGATCTTCTCGCTCGGGAGGTTGACGGCCGAGTTCGTCGCCTTGATCGCCGGGTCATTCCACGTCGTGATGGTGCCATCGAAAATCCCCGCGATGGTGCTCGGGATCAGCTTGAGCGCCTTGACGCCGCTCACGTTGAAGGTGATCGAGATCGGCGAGACGATCGTCGGGATGTACGTGAAGTTCGCCGGCGCCGCCCCCGCCGCGTACGGCGCGTCCGAAGCCCCGAACTGCACCACCCCGCTGGAGAACTGCGTCCGTCCGGCACCCGAGCCGCCCGCCCCGTAGTTCACGGTGACGTTCGGCTGGACTTTCTTGAACGCCTGGATAATCACCTGCAGGAAGGTCTGCGTGAGGGTCGAGCCGGCACCGTTCAGCGTCGCCGGCGGCAGCTGCGGAGCAGCTGCCGTGGTCGCGCCCGCCCCCCCGGCTACGCCGGCTACGAGCCCAAGCGCCAACGCCGGGATGACCGCCCGGCGCATGAGGCGCGTGCGGAGATTCATGTCAGTGCGTCCTCCTCGTAAACGTCGATTGACGGGCGGGAGACTAAAGACGGTGTCTGGCGCGGGGCCGACGATGGCGTGACCAACCGGTGAAGCGCGGGTGAACCTGCGGTAACGCCCTCGCGGGCTCGTGCCGACCGCGCCCGCACCGGTCAGAATGGGCGCGCATGAGCCCGGAGAACGACGATTCCCAGGAGGAAGCCCGCAAGATCTTCGGCAAGGAGCTCCAAGAGCTGCGGGCCGACGTGATCCGGCTGGCCGCGCTCGTGACCGAGGCCATCGCCGGGGGCACCCAGGCGCTGCTCGACGCCGACCTCGCCGCCGCCGAGCGGGTCGTGGAGCAGGACGCGGCGATCGACGAGCTGGCCTACGGCATCGAGGACCACTGCTTCGTCCTCATCGCTCGCCAGCAGCCGATGGCCACCGACTTGCGCACGCTGCTCGCGGTGCTGCGCATCGGCCACGAGCTGGAGCGCAGCGGCGACCTGATGAAGAGCGTCGTGAAGGCGACCCGCCAGCTGTACCCGCACAGCATCGACCCGAAGCTGCGCGGGATCATCGGCCGGATGGGCGAGCAGGCCGCCGAGGAGACCCGCCTCGCGATCGACGCGTTCGCCGACACCGACCCGTCCCGGGCGGCGGCGCTCTTCGACATGGACGACCTCATGGACGACCTGACGAAGAGCCTGTTCCGCTACATCATGACCCGCGAGGGTCCCGTCGACGAGGGTCGCCTCCTCGAGTCCATCCAGCTGGCGCTCGTCGGCCGGCACTACGAGCGCATCGCGGATCACGCCGTGAACGTCGCCGACCGGGTGGTGTTCATCGCCACCGGCCTGCACGGCGCCGGCGACAGCGAGGACTACAGCCCCGGCGCCGACGACTAGATCAGGTCGCGGCCTCGTCCTCGGGGTAGCCGAGGTCCCATTCGATGATGAGCCGCTCCCGCTCGGCGTCGCGGTTCACCCGCTCGCGATTGCGGCGGAACTGCGGGTCGTGGGGCGGGAGGAGCTGGAGGCGCGCCAGGGCCCGCTGGCGGAACTCGTCGACGACCCGGCCGTCGCCGAAGACGCCGTGGACGTCCCAGTGGGGCGCCACGGGGCCGAGATAGACCACCTTCACGTGACCTTGGGGTGGGAGCTGCTCGAGCTCGTCCTCGCGGATCACCATGCGGCCACCCTACCGGGCGGCCTCCGGGGCACGGTCGGTCACCGCGGGGCGCGTGCCCGACGGGGAGCGGCTCGGCGGCCGGCGGGTCGGTTCCGACCGACCCGCCCTGTCGGTATAGGTTGCTGGGCGTGGTACGCACCTGGCCACTCAATGAGGGGTCATCGTGCGGGCGTCGCGGGCTCGGGCTCGACGCCGCCGCCGCGCCGGCCACTCTCATCGGGTCCCGCCCCCTCGCCCCCGCTGGGGTCGGGAACCGTTCCTGAGCGGCCTCCGTTTCACCACCATGGACGACCTGCACCCCATCGACGAGTTCCCCCGGCCGGATCATCAGACGCCGGCGTGGATGCTGCGGGCGAGCTGCCGCGAGGCCGCGCCGGGAGCGTTCTTCCCGTCGGACGGCGTCGGCGTGGAGCGCGCCCGTCGGGTATGCGCCGAGTGCGCGGTGCGCGCCGATTGCCTCGAGTACGCGCTCGAGTTCCGCATCGACCACGGGGTGTGGGGCGGATGCTCGGAGCGGGAGCGCCGCCGGATTCTCCGGCAGCGTCGCCTCACCGCGCACCACTGAGCCGCCCCGGCGCCGGTCGGCGCATCGCGACGGTGAGGGTCACGAGGACCGCGACGGGGACGGCGAGGGACCACAGCCGCCAGGGGGTCTCGAGCGCCGAGCCGCTCACCGCGCCGACGATGTAGGCCGCGACCAGCCCGCCGTGGATGCGTGCGCGTCGGGCCGCGTCGCCGTCGTGTCGGGCGGCGGCGACGACCTCCTGCGCGAAGCCGGTGACCATCCCGGTGATGAACGTGGTGTGCACGGACACGTCGGCGACGTGGTGCAGCGACGCCGTCTGCAGCCCCATCGCCGCGACCGCGGTCACAGCGAGGAGGTAGTACGCCGCGGAGCGGGGGGTCAGGTCGCCGGCGTCGCGCAGCACGGTGCCGACCACCATGAACGCGGTGACGAGCACCGCCTCGACGCCGAGCAGCGGGGTGAGCGGTCCGCGCGGATGGCGCGCCGCGACGAACCAGGCGCCGGCCGCGACGGCGGCGAAGAACACGACGATCGGCACCGCGTACGTCAACGCGGTGCTCACCTCGCCTTGGCCGAGCTCGACGCCCAGCCGCGCCGTGTTGCCGCTCAGGTGGGCGGTGAAGAGGCCGAACAGGGTGAGGAACCCGACGGCGTCGACCCAGCCGCCGATGCCGGCCAAGGTGACCGCGACACGGGGGCGGGGCGATCGAGGAGGGGGCGACATGCGGGCACGCTAGGCCCGCAGCCGTCAGTTCCAGCCGAAGGGGCCGAGCACGAAGTGCGCGATCTTGGCGAGCACCCCGCTCGGGCTGGCGCCCCCGACGACGTCGTGCACGGCGAGCATCGCCTGATCCGGCGGCGCGTCGGAGATGCAGGTGATCACCAGGCCGTGTGCGCCCCACACCACGGCGCTGGTCGTCGGCGCGTCGTAGGACCGCAGGTCGACGTCGTCGAGTCGGCCGGCGCGGCCGGGCGGGAGCGCACCCCAGTCGATCGTGCCGCGCTGCTCGAACAACGACAGCGTGAAGAGCCCGTCGCCGTAGTACAGCTGGATCGTGCCGTCCGGCTGGCGGTACCGGCCGATCAGACGGAAGCCCCGCCCGAGCGTCGCCGGCGCGGTGTAGCCGGACGGGATCGTCGCCAGCACGTCGGGCTCGTCGGGGCTCGCGCCGGTCGGCGTGGGCGGCGGGCCGGCCGCGGGGAGGGGCACGAACGCGTCGAAACGGGTCTCGCGCAGCACCGTGCCGTGCGGGTCGAGGATGTCCTGGCGCAGCAGCGTGTCGGTGGCGACGTCGATGAAGAAGCGGGCGCGGGTGGCGCCCGTCGTCGGGTCGATGGCCGCGACGACCGACGTTGGTCGACCGGCGACAGGCGGCCCGGCGGCGGTCTGCAGCGTCCAGTTGGCGTCGAGGCTCGGCGGCGGTGCCGACGGGGCACCCGGTCCGAGCACGAGGCTCCACGCGCCCGGGCCCCCGACCCACCGGCGGCCACCGAGGGACACGACGTTGTCGTTGTCGACGCCCATCGCCACGACGCCATCCGCGACCCGGGCCAGCGTCCGGCTCTGATGCAGCGTCCCGTCGTCACGCCACGACACGACGACGACGCCGGCGTAGGAGGCTCGCGTGGCCGCGCGGCGCGCCGCGGCGAGGAGCACCGCGCCCTCGCTCGACGGCTGCGCGGTCACGGACGGGCCGAGCCCGACGAGGCCGACGATGGTCGCGGCGGTGACGGTGAGCGCGGCCCAGCGGGCACGGCTCACGGGTTCATCCCGTGCATGATCCCCAGCCCGGCGAGGCTGCTGACGGGGTCGCCCGCGAGCGAGGCGCGGGTCTGCTGCTCGGTGCTGAAGGCGCCGACCCGCGGCGTGACCTCGTGCGGGCCGGGGAGGACCAACGCCGCGACAACGACCGCCGCCGCGGCGGCGCCCGCCATCGCGCCCGCCCAGCGCACGGGGCGCTCGCGGAATCGGTCCAGCCAGGTGCGCGGCCACGCCACGACGGGCGGCGGGGGCGGCACGGGGACCGGCTCGTCGCCCGCCACGTGGGCGAGCAGCTGCTCCCACGCCGCGGCCGGTAGGTCGACCGCGGGGAGGTCTCGCACCGCGGCCTTCGCTGCTTCGATCTCGGCCAGCACGGCGCGCCAGGCCGGCGAGCGGCCCAGCCGGGCCTCGACGGCGGCGCGGGTGTCGGTGTCGAGCTCGCCGTCGACGTACGCCGAGAGCAGGTCTTGGGAGAGGCGGGGGCTCACGCCGCACCGGCCTCGATGAGCGCGGAGCGGAGCAGGCGTCGCCCCCGGTGGATGCGGGAGCGCACCGTCCCGACGGGCACGCCGAGCGCGTCGGCAATCTGCTCGTAGGACTGGTCGGCGACGTCGCACAGCACGACCGGGACGCGGAAGTCCTCGGGGATCCCGGCGAGCGCCTGCTGGATCTCCTCGGACAGCGCCTGGCTCGCCTCGTCGGCGCCGGGCGCGGCGGGGAGGACCCGCTCCGGGTCGTCCGGGAGCGCGTCCGCCGGACGTCGGCGCCGCCGACGCACTTCGTCCAAGAACACGTTCGTCACGATGCGGGCCAGCCACCCCTCGAGGGATCCCGGCTCGTAGCGCTCGAGCCCCCGTCGGACCCGGACCAGCGCCTCCTGCACGAGATCCTGTGCGTCGTCTGCGTTGCCGGCCAGCCGGTACGCCACGCTGTAGAGGAACCGCCCGTGGTCCCGGGCGACCTCCTCCCAGGTGGGGACGCCGTCAGCCATCAGCCAGAACGACGGGGCGCGCGGGTTCGGTTCCCGACCAGGCCGCCCAACTAGGCGGCGTCGCCGCGGTCGTCGCCCGGGCGGCGCGGGTCGGGCTCGGCGGACCGGCGGCGCCGGGCGAAGCGGGCCGTGACGAGCAGGAGGCACACAACGACCAGGACGATGAGCAACGGCGTCGGCCCGAACGACACAGGGACCTCGCGACCTCTGGGGGCCCGGTCACCCTACCGGGACCCCGTCAGGGCGGCGGCGAGCAGCTCGACGTCGTCGAGCGCGCCGACCTGGAACGGCACGGCCCCGGGCCCGACGATGAGCGTCTCGACGCCGAGGTCGGCCCAGCCCGCCTGCTGCTCCTTCACCTGCTCGACGGTGCCGACGAGGCGGCCCACGCGCCAGTCGTCGAGCGTCACCCCGTCGAGGACGCCCGTCGGGGTGCCGGCGCGGAGCCGCTCGAAGCGTCGCGCCAGGTCGCGCTCGTCCTCGCCGACGAGCGCGTAGAGGCCGAGCGACCGCCACACCTGCTCCGGGTCTCGACCGGCCGCGTCGCACGCCGCGTCGACGACCACGAGGCGTCGGGCGTAGTCCTCGGGGGTCCACACCCAGCAGGTGTTCCAGCCGTCGGCGCTCTCGACCGCCGTGCGGATGACGCGGTCGCCCTTGCCGCCGACGAAGAGCGGCGGCCGCGGGACCTGCGTGGCCGGCGGGTCGATGACCGCCCGATGCGTCTGGTGGTAGGTCCCGGGATAGGTGAGCGGCTCCCCGCCGAGCAGCCCACCGACGATCTCGGTCGCCTCGCGCAGCCGGGAGACGCGCACCCCCGCAGTCGGGAACGGCAGGCCGATCGCCGCGTACTCCGGCTCATACCAGCCGGCACCGATCCCGACGTCGAGGCGCCCGCCGCAGACCCGGTCGAGTGTCGCAAGCGTCTTCGCCAGCGTGACCGGGGGGCGCAGCGCCTCGCAGAGCACCAGGGTGCCGAGACGGGCCCGCGGCACGAGCGGGGCGAGCGCGGCGAGGGTCGCGAGCGGCTCGAACGCCCCGTACCGGGTCGGCGCCCCGCCGTACTTCGCGAGGTCCAAGAAGAGGTGGTCGGAGAGCCAGAGCGAGTCATAGCCCCACGCCTCGGCGTGTTGGGCGTGCTCGACGATGGTCTCGAAGCGCAGCGGCGACTCGCCCGGCACCGAGTAGTCGTACTGGGGCAACGCCAACCCGATCCGCACCGCCGTCACCCTATTGGGGGCGCACCCGCCGAGCCGCGTCGTCGAGCCGCCTCGGGAGAAACCGCGACCTACGTCGGGCTCACGCCCCTGGCTCGCTGCGGGCGAACGATCCATCCGTGCCCGCGTGGGCGCGGATCTCCCTGGCTGCCGCGACCGCCGCCGGCCCATCGCGTTCGCGCCCCGCGCGGGCACCATCGCAACCCGCCTGCCTTCGTGCCGGCCGTGCATCCGCGGGAGGTACCGTGCGCACTTGGCCCAGGCTCTCGGGACCGACGGGAAGCGAGTCGTCATCGTCGGCGGCGTCGCCGGGGGCATGTCGACGGCCGCACGCCTTCGTCGTCTGGACGCCGAGTCGTCCATCGTCGTCCTCGAACGCTCGGGACACGTCTCGTTCGCCAACTGCGGGTTGCCGTACTTCGTGGGCGGGCTCATCGAGGAGGAGGACGATCTGACCCTCCAAACCCCGGAGCAGCTCTTCGATCGGTTCCGCCTCGACGTCAGGGTCGACGCGGAGGTCGTCGCGATCGACCGGTCGACCCACACCGTCACGACGCGCTCGACCCTCACCGGCGAGCACGCGGCCGTGCCCTACGACAAGTTGGTGCTCAGCATGGGCGCGGCGCCGGTACGCCCTCCGATCCCCGGGTACGACCGGGTCCACACGCTGCGAACCGTCGAAGACGCGGCGAGCCTCGCCTCCGACGTCGGCGTCGCACCAACCACTGCCGTGGTCATCGGGGCCGGGTTCATCGGCCTGGAGATGGCCGAGAACCTCGTCGCCAAAGGCATGGACGTGACGATCGTGGAAGCAACCCCACAGGTCCTGCCACCCCTAGACCCGGAGCTTGCGATCCTGATCAGCGATGAGCTCGTTGGGCACGGCGTCCGCGTCGAGACCGGCGCAACGGTCGCGTCGATCGGGGAGCGCACCGTCACGCTCGCTGACGGCCGGGACCTCGCTGCGGGGCTCGTCGTCGGTGCGATCGGCGTCCGACCCGATGTCCGCCTCGCCGAACAGGCCGGCCTGAACCTGGGACCGAGGGGCGGCATCGAGGTCAACGAGGCGAACCAGACCAACGATCCCGACGTCTACGCCGTCGGTGACGCCGCGGAGAAGAGCGATGCCGTCTCGCACTCGACGTCGCTCATCGCGCTCGCGAACGTCGCCAACCGTCAGGGCCGACGAGTCGCCGACCACATTGCCGGGCGTCCGTCCCACGAGGCCGCATCGCTCGGGACAGCCATCGTGCGGGTCTTCGACCTGGTCGCGGCGACCGTCGGCTGGAGCGAGCGCCGTCTGCGAGCCGCCGACCGGCCGTTCCGGGTCATCCACTCGCACCCCTACGACCATGCGACGTACTACCCCGGGGCCACTCGCATGGCCGCGAAGCTGCTGTTCGATCCCAGCGACGGCACGATTCTGGGGGCTCAGATCGTCGGCCGGAACGGTGTCGACAAGCGGATCGACGTGATCGCGACCGCGATGGCAGGCCACGTGAGCGCCGATCGTCTCGCCGACCTTGAGCTCGCGTACGCGCCGCCCTTCTCCTCGGCGAAAGATCCCGTCAACCTGCTGGGCTACATGGCGGAGAACGTGCTCAGCGGCGATTGCGACGTGGTCGAGCCCGCGGAGCTCGACGACCTCGTGAGACAGGGTTGGAAGCTGGTCGACGTGCGGACGGCTGAGGAATCCGCAGCCGGTTCGATCCCCGGATCACTGAACGTGCCGATCGATTCGCTGCGTGAACACCTCGACGCGTTCCGGGACGGCGAGTTCGTCGTCTACTGCGAGGTCGGTCAACGAGGGCACACCGCGGCAGCGCTGCTGCACGAGCTGGGAATCACCGCGCGCAATCTCGACGGCGGCTACCAGACCTGGACCGCGTCAATGCGTGCGCAGACCCAGGAGGAGCGCGCCGGTACCGGTGCACCAACCGCTTGACCATCTGCTCGACCGAGGCCGTTGTCTGCGGGCCGAGCCGGCGGGTCATCGGGGGGACGCGAGCCGGCGCCGCTCGAGCCCCGTTGGCGCCGCACCCGTTGGGCGTGCTCCACGATGGTCTCGAAGCGCTCGGCGAGGTGGTCATCACCTCCGTGGCGGGCCGCGGTGCGCCCGCCACGGTGCCGAGCACGGCCGCCGAGTTCACCGGCTGAGCCGGGACCCCGAGGTGCCCGATCGTCGGGCGCCCGCGCGGCGCGAGACCGCCTCGTCGCCGCCCGTACGGTGGCGGGGTGCTCGAGTGCGTCGTAAACGTCGCGGCGGGAGGACCCCACGACGATCTCGACGCCCTCGCGGCCGCGGCGGGCGCGGCCGTCCTCGACCGCCACGCCGACCCGGACCACGACCGCGCCGTGTTCACCCTCGCCGGGCCCGACGACCGCGGCGTCGAGGCGGCGACCCTGGCGCTGGCCCACGCGGCTGCGGCGCGCCTCGACCTGGCCGGCCGGCCCGCCGGTGTGCACCCCCGGCTCGGGGTGATCGACGTCGTCCCGTTCGTGGCGCTCGGCCAGCCGCCCGAGACGGCCGTGGCGGCCGCTCGACGCGCGGGGGCGCGACTCGCCGACGAGCTCGGCGTCCCCGTCTTCCTTTACGGCGACGCCGACCCGGCGGGACGGTCGCTGCCGACCGTGCGCCGCGATGCGTTCGCCGCCCGGGCCCCCGACCTCGGGCCGGCCCGCCCGCACCCACGGCTCGGCGCCACCGCGGTCGGCGCGAGGGCGCCGCTCGTCGCGGTGAACTGCTGGCTCGACCGCGACGACCTGCCCCTGGCCCGGTCGGTCGCCCTCGCGGTGCGGGCACGCGACGGGGGGCTGGCGGGCGTCCGCGCGCTGGGGCTGCGCCTCGCGTCCTGGAGGGTCACGCAGGTGTCGATGAACGTCACCGACCTGCCCGCAACCGGCGTCGAAACCGCGTGCGAGGCCGTGCGCCGCCACCTCGAGGCCGCCGGGGCCGGCGTGGCCCGCGTGGAGTGGGTCGGGCTCGTCCCGGAGGCCGAGCGGGCCCGTTGCAGCCCGGCGTTCCTCGACTGGAGCGACCTCGACCCGTCCCGGACCATCGAGGCGCGCCTGGCGGGCCGGGCCCGCCGGTGATCAGGCCGAGGCGAGCCGGCGCCGTTCGAGCGCCCGTTGGCGCCGCACCCGGCGGCGCTCCCGCTCGGACAGACCACCCCAGATCCCGAACTTCTCGCCGTGGTCGAGGGCGTACTCGAGGCACTCGGCGCGGACCTCACAGCCCCGACACACCCCCTTTGCCTCCCGGGTCGACGCCCCCCGCTCAGGAAAGAAGAGGTCTGGGTCCACCCCGAGGCAGTTGGCCTGCTCCTGCCAGCGCCGGCCATCGCCGTCGGGGGGGAGACCTCGCACTAGCTCCATGAACTCGTGAACCTGCACCGGCATCCCCTCGAAATCACATCGATGGAATTCCATCAGTGGTACTCTGCGGGGCGGCGGGGACGAGACGCAAGCAGAACTTTCGCGGTCGAGCCGCTTTTGTCCCCTTTGTGAAGTTTCTGGGGCGAGTTTCTGCCAGGATTTCGTCCATGACGCGCCTCGACGCCGTAGCGGGCGACATCACGACGGCGGAGGTCGACGCCATCGTGAACGCCGCGAACCCGGCCTTGGCGCCCGGCGGCGGCGTCTGCGGGGCGATCTTCGCGGCCGCCGGGCCCGGCCTCCGGGACGCGTGCGCCGCGCTCGGGGGCTGCGCCACCGGTGACGCCAAGGCCACGCCGGGCTTCGCGCTCCGGGCCCGCTGGATCATCCACGCGGTCGGCCCGGTCTGGCAGGGCGGCGACCACGGCGAGTCGGACCAGCTTCGATCGGCCTACACCCGCAGCCTCGCCGTCGCCGAGGAGCTCGGCGCCGCATCGGTGGCGTTCCCGGCGATCAGCACCGGCATCTACGGCTACCCGCTCGAGGCCGCCACCGACGTGGCCGTCGACGCGGCCCGGACGGCAGCGACCCGGGTCGAGGTGGTGCGGTTCGTGTGCTTCGACGAGCGGACGCTCGCCGCCTACACCCGGCGGCTGTGAGTCAGCTGGCGCGCCGCTGGTGGCGGCGCTGCTCCAGGAAGTCGACGAGCACGTAGTCGCCGAGCGTGTCGGGCGTGGTGAAGAACGCCCGGCCGCGGTTCAGCTGCATCATGCGCTCGACGAAGCTGCGCAGGTAGTAGGTCTCGTCCAGCATGAAGGTGTTGATGCGGATCCCCTCACGGGTGCAGCGCATCACCTCCTTCAACGTCTCCTCGATCGTGATCGGTGACGGCGGATACTGGAAGTAGGGCTCGCCGTGCTCGATGTGGGCGGTCGGCTCCCCGTCGGTGACCATGATCACCTGCTTGGTGCCGCTCTGACGGCTGAGCATGCGGCGGGCGAGCAGCAGCGCGTGCTGCATGTTCGTGCCCCACTCGAAGTCCCAGCTCATCTCGGGCAGCCGCTCGGGCGCGACCTCGCGGGCCACCCGGCCGAAGCTGACGAGGCCCATGTAGTCGCGGGGGAACTGGCTGGTGATGAGCGCGTGCAGCGCCATCGCGACCTTCTTCGCGGAGAGGAAGTTGTCGCGCATGGGCATGCTCAACGACACGTCGAGGAGCAGCACCGTCGCGCTCCGGGTCGTGAGCTCGGTGCGCTCGACCTCGAAGTCGCTCGGCGAGAGCCGCACCGGCGTCCCGGCACCCTGCCGCCAGATGGCGTTCTTGACCGTCTGCTCGACGTTGAGTCGGAACGGGTCGCCCCACTCGTAGGGCTTGTGCTCGTACGCCGGGTCGTGGCCCTCGCCGGTGCGCTCGACGTCGTGGCGGCCGGCCCGGTCCTGCATCAGCTTGCGGAACAGGTCGCCGAGCGCCTTCTGGCCGATCGCGCGGATCCCGCGGGGGGTCAGTTCGAGCCGGCCCTCGCGCTGCTCGATCAGCCCGGCCTCCTCGAGCATGCGGGCCAGCTCGGCGAGGCGCTCCAGCGAGCGGGCGGCGTCGTCGCCGAGCAGCTCCCGTGCCCGGTCGAGGTCGACCTCGGCGAGCTCACCGGGCTGGGTGGCCTGGCTCAGCAGGTGCTCGAGGTCGTCCATGTCCCCGAGCGCGTCGAGCAGCCCCGGCATCTGACCCATCGAGAGCGGGTCGTTGCCCCGGAACGGCATCGAGCGCTCCCACGGCAGGTTCGGGAACGCCCCCTGGAGGTTGCGGGCGAGCTGGTCGACCTGCCAGCGCAGGTCCATGTCCTCGAGCAGCGACTCGGCGAGCGACTGGAGCTGGGCCCGCTGCTCGGGTGTCATGGAGTTGAGGAGCTGTTGCATCTGGGCCATCGACTGGGCCATCTGCTCGAGCAGCTCGTCGAGGCTCTGGGGGTTCCCGGGGAAGAAGTCGCCGTAGCGCGACATGAACCCCTCGAAGTCGGGCTCCTCGCCGCGCTCGCGCTGCTCGAGCATCTGGTTCAGCTCGGAGAGCATGTCCTTCATGCGCTGCATGCGCTCCGGTGACAGGTTCTGCATGCCCTCCGACATCTGGTTGAAGTAGCTCTGCATGAGCTGCTCGCGCAGCTTGTCCATGAGCTCCTCGAAGTGCTGGCGGGCGCTGTCGTCCATCCAGTCGTGGGCCTGCAGCTCGCTGACCTTGCCGGCCAGGTCGGGTGGGAGGGCGTCGAGCTGCTCGCGGCGCTTGTCGGCGGCGTCGTCGACGATCTCCTGGCGGCGGTGGTCCCCCGACTGGCGGGCCTCGTCGACGCGCCGCTCGATGCCCTCGCGCTCCTCGTCGACGATGGCCCGCAGCTGCTCGGCGATGTCGTCGTAGACACCGCCCAGGTCGTACTGGTCGAGCATCGAGCGGCGCTGTTCCCGCAGCTTCTTCAGCATGTCGCGCAGCCCCATGAGCTGCTGCCCGTCGCGATCCCGCATGCCTTGCTGCATGAGGCGGCGCAGCGACGCGTGGAGGTCGCCGTGGTACAGCAGGTCGTCGGTCATCTCGTCGAGGAGCGCGTCGGCGTCGAGGTCGAAGCCTTGCTGGGTGCCGTCCCAGGCCGAGTAGCGGAACCCGCGTGCGTCCCGATCACGACGGCGGCGGCGCAGCACCTCGCCACCGTAGCCTCGAGCCGGCGACCGGCCGACGCCGGCGCCACAATGGCCGCGGTGCGCACCCGTCTCGTCGTCCCTCTCGTCGCGTCGCGCGGTCCTCGCCGGGTGCAGCAGCGGCAACGGGTCGAGCGCCGCCTCGACGACGTCCACGACCTTCCCGCACGCGTTCTGCCGCGCCGCGACCCGCTACGAGAACGAGCTGAACCGCGAGGCGAGCACCGACAAGCGCGACCTCGCCAAGCAGCTCCCGATCGTGGCGCAGCTCGCCGGCGGCGCCCCGCCGCAGGTGCGGGCCGACGCGCAGACGTTCCTGCGCGCCCTCCAGCAGGTGACGCGCGACCCGAAGCTGCGTGACAACGCGGCCGTCGAAGACCGCGGTGGACAACGTGAACCGCTACGCGTCGAACAAGTGCGGGTTCTTCACCCAGCAGGGCCCGAGCAGCGGGTTCTGATCGGTCAGCCGCGGCCGCGGTAGGTGGCCCGCGCGCCGACCGCGTCCTTGTTCAGCCGCTTCGACAGGTGCAGGCCCTCCAGCACGAACTCGAGGGCTGACGCGACGCCGGCGGGCGTCTCTCCGACGTCGAGGTCGCTCAGCGTGTCGGACAGCCCGGGGAGGTTAGGCACCAAGGTGGCGTACTCGCTCGACGCGACGTCCGGGCCGGTGTGGACGACGAGCCCGTTCTCGAAGGCGGTGACCATGCCGGTGAGCTTCTCGGGGCGACAGCACGCCCGGAAGGTGTCGAGCGTGGCGGCTTTCACGATCCGGTCGAGCACCTGCTCCTCGCGGCCGTCCTCGACGGTCTCGAACTCGAGCTTCCCGGCGGTGCTCGCCACGAGCGCCTCGAGGTCGCTGACCCGGGGCACCACCTCGGGCTCCCCGCTGCGCAGCGCCCGGCGGGTGGCGTTGGCGACAAGGGTCTCGTAGTTGGCGATCGAGAGGCGGACCGACACACCCGACCGCTGGTTGACGTGGGGGGACTTGCGGGCGTGCTGGCTGATCTCGGCGACGATCTCGGTCATGAAGCTGGGCACGTTGATCGCCAGCCCGTCGGCGGGCACCACCCGGGCCTCCTGGTCGACGACGTCCATCTCGACGTCGGCGTCGAGGGGGTAGTGGGTCCGGATCTGGGCGCCGAAGCGGTCCTTCAGCGGCGTGATGATCCGCCCCCGGTTCGTGTAGTCCTCGGGGTTGGCCGACGCGACGAGCATCAGGTCGAGGGGCAGGCGGATCTTGTAGCCGCGGATCTGCACGTCCCGCTCCTCGAGGACGTTCAGCAGCCCGACCTGGATTCGCTCGGCGAGGTCGGGCAGCTCGTTGATCGAGAAGATGCCGCGGTTGGTGCGGGGCACGAGCCCGTAGTGGATGGTGAGCTCGTCGGACAGGTAGCGGCCCTCGGCCACCTTGATCGGGTCGACCTCACCGATGAGGTCGGCGATCGAGGTGTCCGGCGTCGCGAGCTTCTCCCCGTAGCGGCGCTCCCGATGCACCCACTCGATCGGGGCTTCGTCGCCGCGTTCGGCGACGAGCATGCGGGCGTGGTGCGACACCGGGTCGTAGGGGTCGTCGTTGATCTCGCTGCCCGCGACGACGGGCAGCCACTCGTCGAGCAGCTCGACGAGGGAGCGGATCATGCGCGTCTTCGCCTGGCCGCGCTCACCGAGGAAGATGACGTCGTGCGCGGCGAGCATCGCGTTCTCGAGCTGGGGCAGGACGGTGTCGTCGTAGCCCACGACGCCGTCCACGATGGGGCGCCCTTCGGCGATGCGCCGCATCGCGTTGTCACGCACCTCGAGCTTCACGGGGCGCGACACCCACCCGCTCGCTCGCAGCTCGCCGAGTGTGCCGGGACGGGTCATGCCGGGGCCTCCGAGACCGAGGGAAACGCGCCGCAGCGTACCAACCGGTTCCGGCGGGCCCTCCGGGGCCGTGCACGCCCGAGACGCACCGTGACACGCGTCCGCAGGCGGGGACACGACCGGCGCTCCGCGGCCGACCCGCCGGCCGCACCGGTGGTCGCCGTCGGGCGGCCGGGGTGGGGACGGCGCCGACCCCAGTAGGTCCCGCTCGCGGCGGCGGGGCTAGCGTCCATTGACCACGGAGGAGGCTATGAGCAGGGTCGGCGAGACGCTCTCGACGGAGGACGAGCGAGAGGACGCCGACGGCGCCGAGCGGCTGGCCCGGTCCACCGGCGCGCCCGTCCCGCGGCCCCGCCCGGTCCCGTTCCCCCTCCAGTTCTGGCGTTCCGCCATCGGCAAGAAGTGGGCGATGGCCGTGTCGGGCATGGCGCTGCTCGGCTTCGTGCTCGCCCACATGATCGGGAACCTGAAGGTGTTCCTCGGCAAGACCGAGATCAACACCTACGCGCACTGGCTGCGGACGCTGGGCGAGCCCGCCCTCCCCTACAGCGTCGTGCTGTGGGCCCTGCGGATCGGCTTGACGGTGGCGTTCGTGGTCCACATCGTCGCCGCCGCGCAGCTCACCCGGATGAACCAGCGGGCGCGTCCAACGCGCTACCAGTCCAAGCGTGACTATGTGGCCGCGAACTACGCGTCGCGGACGATGCGCTGGACCGGCGTCATCATCGCCCTCTTCCTCATCTTCCACCTGCTCGACCTGACGTGGGGTCCGGTCAGCCCGCACTTCGTGCGCGGCGACCCGTACGACAACATGTACCTGAGCTTCCAGCGGGTCTGGGTCGCGGTCGTCTACATCGTCGCCAACGTCGCGCTCGGCGTCCACATCTTCCACGGCGCCTGGTCGATGTTCCAGAGCCTCGGATGGAACAACCCGCGCTACAACCGGTGGCGTCGCTACTTCGCGACCGGCTTCGCGGGCCTCATCATCGTGGGCAACGTCAGCATGCCGCTGCTCATCACCACCGGGGCGGTCAGCCGATGAGCGACATCCTCCTCGACGCGAAGGTCCCCGACGGGCCCATCGCCGAGAAGTGGGACGCAGCACAAGTTCGCGGTGAAGCTCGTCAACCCGTCCAACCGGCGCAAGTTCCGCATCGTCGTCGTCGGCAGCGGCCTGGCCGGCGCGTCCGCCGCGGCGACGCTCGGTGAGCTCGGCTACCAGGTCACGATGATCACCTACCACGACTCGCCGCGACGGGCGCACAGCATCGCCGCGCAGGGTGGGATCAACGCGGCGAAGAACTACCGCAACGACGGTGACAGCGTCTACCGCCTCTTCTACGACACGGTGAAGGGCGGCGACTACCGGTCCCGTGAGGGCAACGTCTACCGCCTCGCGCAGCTGAGCGTGAACATCATCGACCAGTGCGTCGCCCAGGGCGTGCCGTTCGCCCGTGAGTACGGCGGCTTGCTCGACAACCGGTCGTTCGGCGGCGCGCAGGTGTCCCGTACCTTCTACGCCCGCGGCCAGACCGGTCAGCAGCTGCTCCTCGGCGCGTACCAGGCGCTGCTCCGCCAGGTCCACCTCGGCAACGTCACGCTGTATCACCGCAGCGAGATGCTCGACGTGGTGATGCACGAGGGCCGCGCCGTCGGAGTCGTGACCCGCGATCTCATCACCGGCGACGTGGTCTCCCACGCCGGTCACGCCGTCGTGCTCGCCACCGGCGGGTACGGGAACGTCTTCTACCTCTCGACGAACGCCAAGCAGTCCAACGTGACCGCCATCTGGCGGGCGCACCGCCGCGGTGCGCTGATGGCGAACCCCTGCTACACGCAGATCCACCCGACCTGCATCCCGGCGAGCGACGACTTCCAGTCCAAGCTCACGCTCATGAGCGAGTCGCTGCGCAACGACGGCCGCATCTGGGTGCCCAACCAGCTCGACGACCCCCGCTCCCCCGACCAGATCCCCGCCGCGAACCGCGACTACTTCCTGGAGCGGCGCTACCCGGCCTTCGGGAACCTCGTGCCCCGCGACGTCGCGTCGCGTGCCGCGAAGCGGGAGGTGGACGCCGGCCGGGGCGTCGGGCCGCGCCAGAACGGGGTCTACCTCGACTTCGCCGACGCCACCGCCCGGCTCGGCCGTGACGTCATCGAGGAGCGCTACGGCAACCTGTTCCAGATGTACGAGCGCATCACGGGCGAGGACCCCTTCACCGTCCCCATGCGCATCTACCCGGCGGTGCACTACACGATGGGCGGGCTCTGGGTCGACTACAACCTCATGTCCACCATCCCGGGCCTCTACGTCCTCGGCGAGGCCAACTTCTCCGATCACGGCGCGAACCGCCTGGGCGCCAGCGCGCTCATGCAGGGCCTGGCCGACGGCTACTTCGTGCTGCCCGCCACGATCAGCGACTACCTGGCGCCGCTGCTCGGCACCGACCCGATGCCCACCGAGCACCAGGTGTTCCAGGACGCCGAGGCGCAGGTCGCCGAGCAGGTGCGGGCGCTCCTCGGCGTCCACGGCTCCCGCTCGGTCGACTACTTCCACCGGGAGCTCGGCCACATCCTCTGGGAGAACTGCGGGATGGAGCGCAGCCGGGCCAGCCTCGAGAAGGCGCTGGCCGAGATCCCCGGGCTGCGCGAGGAGTTCCACAAGGACGTGCGGATCCTCGGTGACAACGAGTCGCTGAACCAGTCGCTCGAGAAGGCCGGGCGGGTCGCCGACTTCCTCGAGTTCGGCGAGCTGCTGTGCCGAGACGCCCTGCACCGCGAGGAGAGCTGCGGCGGCCACTTCCGCGTCGAGCACCAGACCGAGGACGGCGAGGCGCTCCGCGACGACGAGCACTTCGCGTACGTCGGCGCATGGGAGTACACCGGCGACAACGCCAACCCTGGGCTGCATCGTGAGCCGTTGACGTTCGAGAACGTCCACCTCGCGCAGCGCTCCTACAAGTAGCGGACAGAGAGGTACCGGGTGAAGGTCACCTTGCGGGTCTGGCGGCAGACCGGCCCGAACGACCGTGGCGGGTTCGAGACGCACAAGCTCGATGACCTCAGCCCCGACATGTCGTTCCTCGAGATGTTCGACGTGCTCAACGAGGCGCTCATCGCCGACGGCCACGAGCCCGTCGCGTTCGACCATGACTGCCGCGAGGGGATCTGCGGGTCGTGCGCCATGATGATCAACGGGCGCGCCCACGGACCCGAGCGCGGCACGGCCACCTGTCAGCTGCACCTCCGCAAGTTCGTCGACGGCGCCCACATCACCGTCGAGCCGTGGCGCGCCGCCGCGTTCCCGATCATCCGGGACCTCTGCGTCGACCGGGCCGCGTTCGACCGGATCATCGAAGCCGGCGGCTACATCACGGTCGCGACCGGCAGCGCCCCCGAGGCCAACCTCACCCCGGTCCCCAAGCCCGTCAGCGACGCGGCGATGGATGCCGCGGCGTGCATCGGCTGCGGCGCGTGCGTCGCCGCCTGCCCCAACGGCGCCGCGCAGCTGTTCACCGCGGCGAAGCTGCAGCACCTCAACCTCCTCCCCCAGGGCCAGCCGGAGCGCTGGGACCGCGTCCTGCACATGGTCGACGAGATGGAGCGCTGGTTCGGGTCCTGCACGATGCACGGCGAGTGCGAGGCCGCGTGCCCGAAGGAGATCTCGATCGACTTCATCGCCCTCATGAACCGCGACTACATCAAGGCCCAGTTCAAGCAGCGGCGACTCGCCGGCCAGCACGCCTGACCGTCCGGCCCCGGGAGGAAGTCACGGCGGGGATGGGCCGTCGGCGAGGGCGCGCCGGGTCACGGCCGTGACGAAGGCGGCCTTGCCGTCGCGGTAGGCCTGCCGGTCGTCGGGGTCGCCCCCGTGCTCGAGGGCGAGGCGGACCTTGAGCTCGCCGTACGCGCGCGCCACGGCGTCGTGGCGGCGGAGGTAGTCCCGGAACGCCAGCCAGCCCACCCATGCGGGGTCGCGGGCCTCCACCACGTGCAGATGATGGGTTCGGCGCGCCACGCTCGGGTAGCAGAACGACAGCCGGCGGTCGGCGTCGTCCTCGGGCTCGGGCGCGTCCCGCCATCCCAGCTCGTGCAGCGATGGCCTCGCGTCGCGGACGGCGTCGATCTCGTCGACGACCGCCAGCACGTCGATGATGTTCTTGGCGGGCAGGCCCGGCACCGCGGTGGAGCCCAGGTGCTCGACGCCCCGGGTGAGCCACGGGCGCAGCACCGGCGCGAGGCGCGCCCGCTGCTGGTCGAAGCGCGCCGGCCACGCCGGGTCGTACGGGACGATGACGATCGGATCCAGCCGCACGCGTCTGAGTCCAGCCCGACCCGCCGCCCCGCAACGGCGGAATATTGCGCAGGGCGCGCTGGCGCGGCAGGGACGGCGAGCGGTCGCGACGCACGCGCCTCGTGCCACGAGCGCGGCGCGCGTCGCCCGGTGGCCGCCGCGCGAGATGGCGTACGCTCCCGCCCGATGCAGGAGCACAACTTCTCGGTGGATCTCGACGCGCCTCGTGACGAGGTGTGGGAGATGTTCTGGTATCGGGCGCCGGACCGGCCCCAACCGCGTGATGTGAAGACCCGGATCGAGATCCTCCACCCGGGCGACGACGTGGGGGAGGGGCTGGTGCGGCACTGCTGGTTCCCGGTGCCGTACTTCTTGCTCTCGGGTGGGGTGGGGCAGTCGTGGGAGTGGCTGACCCAGGTCCGTCCGGTCGAGTCGTGGCGCTACGACGCGGTCGGCAAGCCGTTGTGGTCGCGCGCGACCGGGCACACCCGACTCGAGGACCTGGGTGACGGGCGCACTCGGGTGCACTTCCGGGAGACCTACGAGACGTTCAATCCCTGGATGCGCCGGATCGGTCTCGAGCGGTACGTGCATCGGCGCCTGTCCCGCGACAACGACACGATCCTCGCGGCGCTGCAGGGCGGGCTCGCCTGGCATCGCCGCCGCCGGGCCACCGCGACCGACTGATCGCATCCCGGCAGGCGCTCGGCGGTCAGCCCGCCGAGCCCAAGTCGATGCCGAGCCCTCGTGCCGCGGCGAACATGAACGCGAGGACGTCCTCGGTGACCGAGGTGGGCACGTCGTCGGGGTCCACCAGCCGCTCGAGGTCGAGCCCGTTGAACACCGCGAGCGTGATCGTCGCGAAGGAGCGGGGCGACAGCTCGGGCTCGACGCCCAAGGTCCCCCATTCCTGTCGCACCATCCGCTCGACCGCGTCGCGGGTGCGGCGGCGGAACTCCTGGAGCAGGGTGCGAGCCGCCGGGTTCCGAAGCGCGTAGAGGACGAACTCGAGGTAGAGGGCCATCCAGTTGACTTCGTAGTGCGGCGTGAGCATCGACCGGAGGGCGTCGAGCTGGCTGGGCCCGAGCTGCGTGCGGTCGGTCATCATCGCCTCGGCCTCGCCGATCTGGCCCTGGATCTGTTGCTCGAGGACGGCCACGAAGAGATCGTCCTTGTTCTTGAAGTTGGAGTAGACGGCGCCTTTCGTGAACCCGGCCGTCGCTGCGACCTCGTCGAGCGAGGCCCCGTGGTAGCCCCGCCGACCGAAGACGACGGCGCCGGCATCGATGAGGTGCTGGCGGGTCCGCTCCCGGCGCCGTTCGGGCGTCAGCGGGTCGATCGCCACGCGAACCCCCTTGACATACGAATCGAGTATACGGCATACTCGCCGGTATGCAGCGTACTGACGAGTACCGGATGCCGGCGAGCGGAGCGGATCCCGGGAGCGCCCTGGCCTGGCTGGCACGCCAAGACCGTTGGGACCGACGCCTCCGCGACCCTCGAGGGTGCGACGCCCGGCCCGGCCGGCGACCGGGCGGCCCGACCGGCGCGCGCCGGCCCGCGCCGGCGGTCGGCGCGGCGGACCGTCGGCCGATCGCTGACCCAGGGGGGACGCGGTGCTGGAAGTGCGGGGGGTGCAGAAGTCCTACGGGGCGCGGACCGCCCTGGCCGGCGTGGACCTCGACGTGGCGGCGGGCACGATCGTCGGGCTCGTCGGCCCGAACGGGGCGGGCAAGACCACGCTCGTGTCGATCGTCGCCGGACTGCGGCGACCGGACGCCGGCACGGTCCGGGTCGCGGGGTTCGACGTCGTCGACGCTCCCGCGCAGGCTCGCCCGCTCATCGGTCTGGCCCCCCAGGACACCGGCGTGTACCTGTCACTCACCGTGCGCGACAACCTGGCGTACTTCGCCGGGCTGGCGGGCCAGCGCGGACGGGCACGCCGCGCCAGTGTCGAGTCGGTCGCCGGGGCGCTCGGCCTCACGGCGCTCCTCGATCGCCGGACGGCGCAGCTCTCGGGGGGCGAGCGGCGCCGCGTGCACACCGCGATCGCGCTCGTGCACCGGCCGCGCCTGGTGCTCCTCGACGAGCCCACGACGGGCGCGGACGTGCGCACCCGCGCCGAGATCCTGGCGATGGTGCGGCACCTCGCCGACTCTGGGTCGGCCGTCGTGTACTCGACGCACTACCTCCACGAGATCGAAGAGCTCGACGCCGACGTCGCGGTGATCGATCAGGGCCGGATCGTCGCGCGCGGCGGCGCACGTCAGCTGGTGGGCGCGCACGGGTCCACCGTGCTCGCGCTCCGGTTCGTCGACGGCGTGCCGCCGGCCGCCCGCACCGCCGGCGCGGTGGTGGACGGCTCGTCGCTGCGGATCACCACCGAGGACCCGGGAGCGGCCGCCGCCGCGCTCTTCCTCCAGCTCGGCGACGAGGCGGCGCGGCTGCGGTCCCTCGAGGTGATCCACCCCAGCCTCGAAGCCGTGTTCCTCCAGCTCACCGGTCGCCGCATCGCCGACCGCGCCGCGGAGCCGGCGTCATGATCTCGTGGCGGCGCGTCGGCGTCATCGTCGACCACGAGCTGCGCATCCTGCGCCGCGACCCGCTGCCCGTCCTCGTGCTCGTGGTCTTCCCCCTCGTCCTCATGGCCTTCTTGAAACCGGCGTTCCGCCCGGCGCTCGTCGCAGCCGGCCACCCCGGCGCCAACGGGGCGGAGCAGGTCGTGCCGGGCCAGGCCACGGTCGACGGCTTCTTCGTCGTCGGCCTCACCGCGTTGGCCTTCTTCTCGGAGTTCGGCGCCGCCACGTGGGACCGGCTGCGCGCCAGCCCCGCGACGTCGCTGGAGGTGATGCTCGGCAAAGGCCTTCCCCGCGTCGCCATGTCGGTGACCCAGTTCGTGGTGGTGTTCGCGATCGGGATCCCGGCGTTCGGCCTCCACGTACGGGGTCCGCTCGTCGCGCTCGGCGCCGCTCGTGCTCGCGTTCGCGGTGTGTCTCGTGGTGCTCGGCGTCGCCGTGACCGCGCTGTGCCGGACGGTGCAGCAGGCGAACGCCTTCTCGACCGTCGGCCTCGTGGTGTTCGGCGCGGTCGGTGGCGCGCTCGTCCCCTTCAACGTGCTCCCCGGCTGGGCGCAGACGATCGCGCCGGTCACACCGACCTACTGGGCGATGCGCGGGTTCCGGTCCGTGATCCTCGACGGTCGAGCGCTCGGCGGCGTCGAGCTCCCGATCGTCGTGCTGCTGGGCATGGCCGTGCTGTTCGCGCTGGTCGCGCTCCGCCGCTTCCGGTTCGACGACACGAAGATCAGCTGGTCCTAGACCTCGGCCGGCAGCGAGTTCCGCACGCCGCGGGCGGCGCGGAACTGCGCCCGGACGCGCGAGCCGTCCCCGGCAGGGTCCGGTTCGAGCTCGCGGGTCGGTGCCAGGTTCCAGAAGCCGGCGAGGTCGGCGGGCGAGCGGTCCTGCAGCGCGGCGGCGGCCTGGACGCCGGCGCCGGCCGCGACCCAGTTCCCGGGGGCGACGATGACGGGACGCTCGGCGAGGTCGGCGAGCACGTGCCGCACGGCCCGCGACCCGGCACCGGCGCCGGTGAGGAACAGCCGGCCGCCGACCGGCACGTCGGCGCTGCGCAGGGCGTCCAGCGCGTCGAGCAGCGAGCACACGAGCCCCTCGAACGTGGCGCGGGCCAGCTGCTCGGCCGACACCTCGGCGCCGAGGCCGACGATCATGCCGCGGTGCGCGAGATCCGTCGGTCGGCCCTCGCGCGCGAAGTCGGGCAGCACGGTGACGCCACCGGCGCCGGCGGGGGCCCGCAGCGCCAGCTGGTCGAAGCGCTTCGCGTCGGCGAGGCCCATCAGCCGCGCGACGGCGGAGACGACGTTCATGCCGTTCGGCGCGCCGCACCGTCGGCAGGTAGCGGCCGGTCGCGTCGGCGAGCCCGGCGACGACGCCGGCCGGATCCTCGGTGGGTCGCTCGCGGAGGGTGAAGACGCGAGCCGCCTCGTCGAGCGCGACGACGACGTCACCGGGGCGAAGACCGAGACCGAGCGCCGCCGCCATCGGCTCCCCAGTCCCCGGGGCGATGACGACCCCTTGTCGGTCGCCCGCCTGCTCCTGCGGCCCGCGGAGGTGCGGCAGGCACAGGCCCCAGTCCTTTGCGTCGTCGACGAACGCGAGGAGATCGACCCGCCACTGGTTCTCGCGTGGCGACCAGTAGCCGGTCCAGGAGGCGTCGCCGCGGTCGGTGACGAACGCGCGGCTCAGCCGGTGGGTGAGCCAGCCGGCCGGGGTGAGCACGCGTGGCGATCCGACCCCAGTCCGTGGGCTCGGTGCGGCGCAGCCACGCGAGCTGTGCGATCGGCGTCCGCCGCGCCCGGCACCGAGCCGACCGCCACGACCCATTCGCTGCCGCCACCGAGCGCTTCGAGCAGGCCGGCGACGTCACGATCCGCCGCCCGGGCGCGGATCGCCGGGCGGAGCACCTTCTGGGATTCGTCGAGGAGGACGAGCCCGGACGGAGGCGCCGCGACCGCCATCGCGGCGACGGTGAGGGCGCCGCCCGCTTGCCCGCGCGCGTCGACGAGGCCCTGCCACCAGACGCGCGGGTCATCGTCGGCACCCGGCTCGGCGGGATGACGCGCCGTCCCGGACGCGAAGACCTGGCCGGTGTCGGCGTCGCGGAACTCGGCGGTCGTCGCGGTCGCCGCCGAATCCACCCCGAGCACCAGAGGCATCACCGCACCTGCTTCCGAGCCGGTCCGCCCTGCAAGACCGAACGATATTGTCCGCCCCGTGAGCACGCCACCACCGAGCGCGCCGGGGCTCCCCGAGTCCGCCGACGATGAGCCCCACGGCACGGTTGCAGGCGGCCCGCAACGATCGGGCGCGCAGCGACTACGTGTTCACCGGACCGGGCTTGAACGTGTTCCTGACGATCATCACGTGCGGGATCTTCGGCTTCTTCCTCTTCTACCAACTCATGCGGCGCGACCGGGACCACAACGAGCGGCGTCTCGAGTTCCTCGACGCCGCGAACGCCTACGCGTGGGAGCAAGCCACCAGCCGCGGGCTCGCGGACGAGCTGCGACCGGCGTTCGAGCGGGTCGCCGCGTCGCTGGCACCGCTGCGCAAGCTCACGGGCGACTTCCGCGACCCGACGGTCTGGCTCATCCTCGACGTGGTGCGCTGGGCGTGCGATTCGCCGTCTGGAGCCGGCATCGCGGAGATCGTCGGTTTCATCCTCATCGACGTGGACCTCGACACCCACGACCGCGCGGAGGGTGCCGTCGAAGCCGAGCTCGTCGCCCTCTACGCCCAGCTCGGTATCAGCCTGCCCGCCCCGGATCCGAGCCGGGTGAAGGGACGCCACAACTACGTCGCCCGCGTGATCGTGACCGTCCTGACCTGCGGCGTGTACTCGCTGTGGTGGCTCTACGACATGCAGGTCGAGGGCAACCGACACGTCGAGGGCAACTGGGCGTTCGAGGACGCGCTCGTCGCCGCGGTCTGATCACGCGTCGTCGGGCTCGGCGTCGTCGCCGAGCTCGACGTCCTCGAGGTCGGCCACGATCCGGTCGACGTCCTGCTGGGCGCGCACGATCCGCGCCCGGCAGGTCTTGAGCAGCTCGCTGGCGCGCTGGACGCGTGCGGCGAGCACGTCGACGTCGAGATCGTCGCCCTCGAGCTCGGCGAGGATCGCCTCGAGCTCGTCCATCGCGGCGGCGTAGCCCGGTTCGGGCGCCGGGTCGGTCATCGCTCCTCCACGCGGCTGCGCAGTCGACCGTCGGCCGTCTCGGTGACGAGGACCCCGCCGTCGGGCACCGCCGCCGCGGCGCGCACGAGCGTGCCCTGCTCGTCGCGGGTGATGGTGTACCCGCGCTCGAGGACGCGGTGCGGATCGAGGGCGCGCAGCCGGGCGTCGACGCCGTCGAGCGCCACGGCACCCGATCGCAGCGCCCGGCGCGCCGAGGACACCAGCGCCCGCTGGCTCCCGCTGACCGCGTGGGCGGCGTCGCGGGTGTGGCCCCGTCCGGCGTGCACCGCTCGACGCCGGTGGGTGTCGAGCCGTCGACGCTCGCGGGCGACGGCCGACGGGGCCGGCGCGGCGGACCCGGCCGGTGAGCCCGGCGACCTCCCGGCCGGCCAGCGTCACGGTGGCCCGGCTGCGAGACGCCACGCGGTGCGCGGCGCGGTCCAGCGCGTCGAGGTACGCCTCGACGGCTCGGATCAGGACACCGGCCGCGGCGGTCGGCGTCTTCGCGCAGGTGTGCGCCACCTCGTCGGCGACGGTCCGGTCGGTCTCGTGCCCGATCCCGGTCAGGACCGGGATCGGGAAGTCCGTGATGGTGCGGGCCACGATCTCGGCGTCGAACGCGGCCAGGTCGCTGCGGGCGCCGCCGCCGCGGACCACGACGACGGCGTCGAGGTCCAGCGACGCGAGGCGCCGCAAGCGCCCACGCGACCCGCCGCGACGCGGCCGCGCCCTGGACCCGCACGTCGCAGTGCGCGACGCGGAACGCGTACCGGCTGCGTTCGAGCTCGTGGAGGAAGTCCCGGTACGCGGCGCTACCGCCGCTCGTGACCAGCCCGACCCGGAGCGGCACGAGGGGCAGCGGACGCTCGGCGTTGCGACCCAGGCGACCCTCCGCGGCGAGGACGCGCAGCAGCCGGTCGCGGTCGGCGGCGAGGCGACCGACGGTGAAGGTCGGGTCGATGCCCGACATGAGGAGCTGGAGGCGGCCGGCAGGCGGGTAGTAGTCGACCCGCGCCCGGATCCGGACCTCGACCCCGTCGGCGAGGCGCAGCCCGGCGTCGCGCAACGCCCGGTTCACCGGGGCGCGGTCGTCGCGGAACAGCGCCACCCGGATCGTGGCCCGCACCTGGTCGCCCCGCTCGTGCTTCTCGACCAGCTCGAAGTAGGTGTGCTGGTTGCGGGAGACGTGCAGCTGCTGGATCTCGCCGCGCACCCACACCGAGGCGGGGAACGCCTGCACCAACGCGCCCTGGATGGCGGCGTTGAGCTCGGCGACGCCGACGGTCGGCTCCGAGCCGGGCAGCCCGTCGAGGAGCGACGGCTGCTCAGCCACCGGGCCCACCCGGTCGGGGCGCGGTGGCACCGCCGCTGGGCCGGGGCTGGTCGGGTCGCATGCCATCTCCTCACGGACGGCCGGCCAGTATGGCCCCCGTGCTCGGCGGCGTCGGGAAGCCACGGTTCGCGGCACCTGATCTGCTTCGATGGGACCGTGACCGCCGGCGGGTCGTCCGGCTGCCCGTTCGAGGTGCACGCGGGCGATGCTCGGGACCTGATCCGCACGGTGCCGGACGGGGCCGCCGACCTCATCTGCACCGACCCGCCCTACAACCTGGCCCCGTACTCGACCGGCAACATCGAGATGGCGTGGCGGTCCGACTTCAACAACGACGTCGCCGCGTGGGATCGGGTGGCGTTCGACCCGAAGGACTGGGTCGACGAGCTGCGCCGCATCCTCGCCCCCCACGGCACGCTGTTCGCCTTCACCTCCTACAACCTGCTGGGCCGCTGGCACGAGGTGTTCGACCCGGCGTTCGACACGTTCCAGCTCCTGCGTCTGGCACAAGACGAACCCGCCGCCCAAGCTGCGCAAGGCCGGGTTCCTCAACTCCTGCGAGCTGGTGGTCTGCTGCTGGGACCGGGGCCACCGCTGGAACTTCGGGCGCCAGCGGGACATGCACAACTTCATCGAGGCCCCGATCTGCTCGGGCCGGGAGCGGGTCCGGGACCCCAAGCATCCCGCCCAGAAGCCGTTGGCCGTGCTGCGGCGCCTCGTCGAGCTGGCCAGCGGCCCCGGGGACCTGGTCGTGGACCCCTTCATGGGGGTCGGCTCCACCGGCGTGGCCGCCGTGGAGCTGGGCCGCCGGTTCCTCGGGTTCGAGCTGGACCCGGCCTACACGGCGGCCGCGGAGGCTCGTCTCTGGGCCACGGCCGGCCGATAGATGTGTCAAGCGTCACATGGGAACGCTGAAGGCATCCACGGGCGTTGTTGGTGTCGTAGCACCTAGGGAGGTGCCCATGGCCACGCGGAACCGCAAGGCGACAGCAGAGCAGCAAGACGCGGTCGGCGCCTACCTCGAGGCGATCGGCCGCCACGACCTCTTGACCAAGGAGGATGAGGCGCGCCTCGGCCGCCTCGTCATGGACGGTCTCACCGCGCTCGAGCGCATCGATTCGAGCGAGCGGATCTCCCCGAAGCAGCGGCGCCGCCTCAACGAGGCGATCGCCGAAGGGCAGCGGGCCCGCGACCAGTTCGTCGTCGCCAACCTGCGCCTCGTCGTGTCCATCGCCCGCCGCTACCAGAGCACCGGCCTGCCGCTCGGCGACCTCATCCAGCTCGGCAACCTCGGCCTCATGCACGCCGTCGAGAAGTTCGACTTCCGCAAGGGCTTCAAGTTCTCGACCTACGCGACCTGGTGGATCCGCCAGGCGATCACCCGCGGCTACGCCGACACCGCCCGCCAGATCCGCCTCCCGGCCCACGCGGAGGACACGTTCCGGCTCGTCGCCCGCGTCTCGGACGACCTCGAAGCCCGGCTCGGCCGCAGCCCGACCGACGACGAGATCGCCACCGCGAGCGGCGTCGACGCCGACCGGGTGCGCGAGGTGCGCCGGTTCCCGACCCGGATGGCGAGCGTCGACGCCCCGATCGGTGACGGCGACAGCGACGACCTCCTCCTCGGCGACACCATCGCCGACGACGACACGTCCTTCGCCGACGACATCGCGAACCGGGACGCCCGGGTGCATGTCGTCAAGACGATGCTCGGTGTCCTCGACGACCGCGAGCGGCGCATCGTGGAGCTCCGCTACGGCCTCGACGGTGGCGGCCCACGCGATCTCGCCGAGGTCGGCAAGGAGATCGGTGTGACCCGGGAGCGGGTCCGCCAGATCGAGGCACGCGTGCTCTCGAAGCTGCGTCACCCGTCGATGGCCGGGGTCGACGCCGGTGAGGCGCTCGCCAGCTGATCCGCCGCCGCGGGCTCAGCTGACGGTGCAGTAGACGTGCACGTTCGCGGGGATCGACGCGTCGTTGCAGTTCTGCGCCCGGTCCACGACAACCCACTGTCCGCCCTCGTCCTTCAGGAGCGCCGCGACTGAGACGCCGTGCGTGGTGTAGTTCGCGCCGGCCCAGCCACCGCCGCACTGGAAGTCATCGACCGAGGACACCTGCGCACCGCTGTTCGCGATCCCCTGGCCGACGGCCGCCGACGTGCACGCCGCCGGCTGCGACGGAGGAGACGTCGTGGCCGAACCCGTCGTCGTCGCTGTCACCGGCGTCGTGGTCGTCGTGACGGCCCGGTGCGCCGAGACCGCGGGCGCGCGGTCGGAGTCGAGCAGGGACGCGACGAGGACGCCGACGCCGACCCCCACGACGAACATCGCGCCCACGAGAATCGCCTGGTGCCGCCGACCGGTCAGCGCCAATCCCCCGGCCCCTCGTCGCCCGTCGAGGCGCTCGCCGGCTCGACCCCGGGTCAGGCCGGCAGGATGATCGTCTGGTACTCGGTGTAGGGCCCGATGCCCTCGGGGCCGAGCTCCCGTCCGATCCCGGACTGCTTGAACCCGCCGAACGGCGCGTTGAAGTCCAGGATCATCGACGAGTTCACGGCCACGACACCGGTGCGCACCTGGGCGGCGACCGCCGCGCCGTGCTCTGGGTCCGCGGTCCAGACCGAGCCGCAGAGCCCGTAGTCGGAGTCGTTGGCGATCGCGACCGCGTCCTGCTCGTCCTCATAGGGGATCACCGAGAGCACCGGGCCGAAGATCTCCTCCTGGGCGATCTTCATGTCGTTGCGCACGTCGGCGAACACGGTCGGCTCGATGTACCAGCCGGTCGGAAGCGACGCCGGGCGTCCGCCGCCGACGACGGCCCGCGCCCCGGCGGCCTTCCCCGCCTCGAGGAAGCCCTCGACGCGGGTGCGCTGCCGCTCGGCGACGAGCGGCCCGACATGGACGCTCTCGTCGAGCGGATCCCCGACCTTCAGGGCGCCGACCGCGGTGCCGAGCGCCTCGACGACGTCGGCGTAGCGGCGCTTCGACACCAGGACGCGGCTCTGCGCGCCGCAGACCTGCCCGTTGTTCATGAAACCCGACATGACCAGGTTCCCGAGCGTGGCCTCGTCGAGGTTGGCGTCGTCGAGCACGATCGCCGCGGACTTGCCGCCCAGCTCGAGCGTGACGCGCTTGAGCATCCCGCCGCACACCTCGCCGATGTGCTTGCCGACCGCGGTCGAGCCGGTGAACGACACCTTGTCGATGCCCGGGTGGCGGACGAGGTGCTCGCCGGTCTCGCGTCCCGCGGCGACGATGTTCACCACGCCGGGCGGGAGGTCGGCCTCTGCGACCGCCTCGGCGAGGAGGTAGCCGTCGAGGGGGGTCTCCGGGGCGGGCTTCAACACGATCGGGCAGCCGGCCGCCATCGCCGGACCGAGCTTCAGCGCGCAGATGAACAGCGGCACGTTCCACGGGATGATCCCGGCGGCGACGCCGACCGGCGCGCGCCGCACGATCACCGGCGAGCCGAGCGCCCCGGTGCGGTGGTCCTCCCACGGGTACCCGGAGGCGAGGCCGGCGTAGGTGTCGAGGACCATCGTCGCCGAGAACACCTGGCCCATCAGCGACCACGACTTCGGGGAGCCGTTCTGCGACGAGATGACGTCGGCCAGGTCCTGGGCGCGGGACTGCAGCGCGCCGGAGAGCCGCTTGATGCCCTCGGCCCGCTCGGCCGGGGTCATGCGCGGCCACGGGCCGTCGTCGAAGGCCTTCCGGGCCGCGGTCACGGCCCGGTCCATGTCGGCGGGCGACGCGTCGGGCACGCGCCCGATGACCGACTCGGTGTGGGGGGAGATGACCTCGATCGAGCCCGTGCCGTGGGGCTCGACCCACTCGCCACCGATGTAGAGCTTGTCGTAGTCCACGTCGCCTCCTCCGGTTGGGCGGGCACGACGCTACTGCGTCCCGGGCCGGTCGGTTCCGGCCGGCCCCGCCACCCCTGACGGGTGTCGGGCGTCCGTGGAAGGATGCCGCCGTGCCCGGCGCGCTCGACGGTGTCCGCATTCTCGACCTGACCTGGGGCGCGGCGGGCGCGCTCGGGGTGCTGCTGCTCGCCGAGCAGGGCGGCGACACGATCAAGGTCGAACCGCCTGGCGGCGACCCGTTCCGCGGCTACGACGGCTACCGGGTGTGGACCCGGTCGCGTCGCGCCGTGCAGGTCGACCTGCGAGGCGACGCCGGGCGGGAGGCGCTGCACCGCCTCGTCGCGACCGCGGACGTCCTCGTGGAGTCGTTCCGTCCCGGCGTGATGGACCGCCTCGGGGTGGGCTACGACGCGTGCGCGGCGACGAACCCGCGGCTGGTCTACTGCTCAGTGCCCGCGTACCCGCCGGGGCACCGGCGGGCGGGACGGCCGGGCTACGACGCGTTGGTGCAGGCGGCGTCGGGTCAGCAGTGGGAGCAGCCGGGCTGGCGGCCGGGGCCGATCTTCCTCGCCATGCCGATGCCGAGCATGGGCACCATCTATCTGGTCGCCAGCGGCGTGCTCGCGGCGCTGCTGGCCCGGGAGCGCACCGGCCGGGGCCAGCACGTGACGACGAGCCTGCTGCAGGGCGTGTTCCTGTACACGACCCAGATCTGGCAGCACATCGAGCGGGGCACCGCCGCGCTGTACGGGCTCATGGCGAAGAGCCACCCGCCGGGTGTGCACCAGCCGATGATCTTCGAGTGCGCCGACCGGGAGTTCCTCCACATCTCGGTGATGAGCGGCAAGACGCCGACGAAGACGCTCGACGAGATCCTCGGCGTCGAGCCGCTCCCACCCGAGCGGGTTGCCGGGCTGCTGCCGTTGCAGGCCCAGAACCTCATGAACGAGGCACGCCAGGACGCGTTCAAGACCCGGCGGCGCGACGAGCTGCTCACCGAGCTGATCGCGAACAACCACATCGCCGAGGCCGTGGTCGCCCCGGAGGACCAGTTCGCGCATCCCCAGCTGGTCGCCAACGACATGGTCGCCGCCGTCGAGGACCGCGACCTGGGCGCGACCACCCAGGTCGGTGTGCCCATCCACCTGCTCGGGACACCCGGCGCGATCACCGGACCCCAGCCGGCGGTCGGCGCGGACGACGTCGCGGTGTGGGGCGAGCTCGGCTACGGGCCCGACGACGTGGCCGGCATCACGGGCGCGGCGACACCCGCCGGTGTCGGGGGCGGGGCCTGATGCCGGCGCTGTCGGGCCTGCGCCTCATCGACTTCGGGCAGTACCTCGCCGGCCCGTTCGGGCCGATGATCCTCGCCGACCTCGGGATGGACGTGATCAAGGTCGAGCCGGTCGCGGGCGACGGGATGCGCATGGCCGGCACCCCGTTCTTCGGCTGCCAGCGGGGCAAGCGCGACCTCGGCCTCAACCTCAAGGACCCGGCCGGCCTGGAGCTGGCGTTGCGGCTCGTGGCGACCGCCGACGCGGTGCACCACAACATGACGAAGGGGACGGCCTCGCGGCTGGGGCTCGACTACGAGGCCTGCCGCGCCGTCAAGCCCGACATCGTCTACTGCAACACGTACGCGTACGGGCTGCACGGGCCGCTCAGCGAGTTCGGTGGCCTCGACCCGCTGTACCAGGCCTCGGCGGGTCTGGAGTACGAGGCCGGCGCGGTGCCGCACGGCCACGACCCCCTCTACTACCGGTTCGGGATGGTGGACACCTCCAACGCCATGCTGTCCGTGGTCGGGGTGCTCGCGGCACTGTTCCACCGGGCCCGCACCGGCGAAGGCCAGGAGCTGTGGACGTCGCTCCTCGACGGCGGCGCGGTGTTCAGCTCGGACGTGATGCTGCGCGCCGACGGGACACCGACGGTCCGGCCGAAGCTCGACGCGGCGCAGCACGGCTTCGACCCTGCCTATCGCCTCTATGAGACCGACGACGGCTGGATCCAGGTCGCGGCCATCGGCCACGGCCAGTGGGCCGCGCTGTGCGCCGCCGCCGGCGTGGCCGACCCGGACAACCGAGCCGACGCCGAGGCCGCCCTCGAATCCGCGTTCCGCACCAAGACGGCGGTGATGTGGTCGCACACCCTCGACGACGCGGGCGTCCCCAACGAGGTGGCGCTCGACGTGGACGGCGGCCAGTCGGCGCTGTACGACGCCGACGCCGAACGGCTCGGCCTCGTCACCGAGTACGAGCACGCGACCCTCGGCCGGCTCCGCCAGTTCGGCGAGACGGTCCACTTCTCGGACACGCCGGGACGGATCGTCGGGCCACCACCACACGTCGGGGAGCACTCCCGCGAGATCCTCGAGGAGCTCGGCGTCAGCCCCACCGAGATCGACGACCTCAAGCGCGCCGGGATCGTGACCTGGCCCGACGACGACTACGCCTGGGGCTGGTAGGCACCTCCCGCGTCGCGCCGGGCTACCCGGGCGCGTGCACCCGCAGCAGCACTGTCCCGCCCACGGGGACCTCGGCGCCGGGCCGCGGCGTCTGGCCGGTCACGAGCCCGGCCTTCGACGCATCCGACGGGTCGAGCTCGACCCGGAGTCCGAGGCACACGACGTGGTCCACGGCGTCCTCCAGGTCGAGACCCACGACGGCCGGGACGGCGAGGTACGGGGTCGTCGACGTCGGACCGGGGCAGAGCACCGCGAAGCTGGGCGCGGTCCCCGTGGTCCGTGACGGGCCCAGCCGGGACAGCGGGACCTCGGGCGAGAGGCTCGTCGACGGCGCGCCCGTCGACGACCGCGTGCTCGTGACCAGACGGCCGCCGCTGCACGCGGTGCCGAGCACCCCGAGGAGCCCGAGCGCCACCGCGCGACCGCTCCGGGACAGGATCGTCGACAACCTCACCCCTCCGGCCGGCGGGAAAACCCCTCGTCTTGATGCTCGCCGAGTCGCGGCGCGCGACCGGGGGCACGCGCGGCGCGGTGCCCGAAGCGCACCGGGTACCCCATGGCCGGGTAGCCCTCGGGGGTGGTGTGCCCGACCAGGTCGCGCGCGACGAACTGCGGGTGGTGCAGCATCTCGTCACGGGTGAGCGCCGGCGCCACCGGCGCGTCCGGGCCGAGGACCGCGAGCAGCTCGTCGCGGGGGCGGGCGGCGATCGCGGCCGTGAGCCGCGGCGTGATCTCGTCGGCGCGCGCCCGGCGGGCCGTCAGATCGAGGTCGCGCAGGTCGTCGAGGCCGAGCCGCGTCGCACACCCGCGCCCAGAAGTGCTGCTCGCTGATCACCCCGAGCGTGATCCAGGACCCGTCGGCGGTGCGGAAGGAGCCGTAGCTCGCGAGCCGGCCCAACGGCTCGCCGCTGCCGGCGAGCGCGAGGCGACCGATCGGACCGGTCCAGGTGGCGAGCACGTCGGCCATCGCGACGTCGACGTGCTCGCCGTCGCCCGTGCGGGACCGTCCGACGAGCGCGGCGCAGACGCCCATCGCGGCGGCGAGACCGCCGGCGAGGTCGGCGATCGGCACCCGGCCCTCGACCGGGTCGCCACCGTCGGGGGTGAGCACCGCGGCGTACGCCTGGTAGTTCAGGTCGTGGCCGGGCACCGGGGCGAGCGGCCCGGTCTGCCCGTAGCCCGACACCGAGCAGTACACGAGCGTGGGATGGAACGCACGCAGCTCCGCCTCACCCATGCCGAGGCGCGCCGCGACCCCAGGCCGGAACCCCTCGACCACCGCGTCCGTGTCGCGTACGAGCGCATGCGCCCGGGCACGGTCGTCAGCGTCGTGCAGGTTGAGCGCGACGCTGCGCTTGTTCGCGTTCAACGTCGCGAACAGCTCGGGGAAGGCCCGCATCGGGTCGCCACCCGGCGGCTCGACCTTCACCACGTCGGCGCCGAGGTCGGCGAGCAGCTGCGTGGCGTAGGGCCCGGGACGCCAGATGCTCAGGTCCAGCACCCGCACACCGCTCAAGAGCCCGTCCGTCGCGCCGGGCCGGTCGGGGGCGCCCACGGATCGGGATCCTACGGGCTCACCCGTGCAACGATTCGCCGTCCTCGCCGCGAACGAGGACGCGCTCCCCACGCGAGAGTGAGGCGCCATGACCGAGGACCGCCCCGCGCGCAACGAGCCCGTCGTCGTGGGCGTCTTCTACCCGCCGGCGTGGTACGGCGACCGCGACGGGTTCACCGACGCGGTCGCGGCGCTCACGGCGATCGACCCGCGGGTCGCGGTGATCGTCGAGACGTACGCCGAGCCGCACGAGCTGCGCAGCGCCCGCGGCAAGCCCGACGCCGACCAGCACCGCGGCGCGGCGCCGCCGCTCACCGACGCGCAGCGCGCCGCGTTCGCGCGCGTCCACGTCGCGCTGGCCATCGATCTGCCCTTCGACGTGGCCCGCGTCGCCCCGAACCTGGCGTGGGTCCAAGCCGTCGGCGCGGGCACGGGCCAGCTCCAGTCGGCGGGCCTCGCCGAGCACGGCATCCGTCTCACGACGGCCGCGGGCGCGAACGCGGTGGCGATCGCCGAGTTCGCCCTCGCACGGCTCCTCGAGGTGTGGAAGCGCTTCCGTGAGATCGAGCACGCCCAGACCGAGCACCGCTGGGAGCCGCTCTACGGTCAGCAGCTCGCCGGCGCGACGCTCGGGCTGCTCGGACTCGGCGCGATCAACTCGGCCGTCGCCGCCCGGGCCCAGGCGTTCGGGCTGCGCGTCCTGGCGACGCGACGCTCGGCGACGCCCGGCGCGACCGCGCCTTACGTGGACGAGCTGTACCCGCCGGGCGAGCTGCACGCCATGCTCGCCCGCTGCGACGCGGTCATCGCCGCCGTGCCCGAGACGGCCGAGACGACCGGCCTGTTCGACGCGGCGGCGTTCGCGGCGATGCGGCCCGGGTCGTTCTTCTGCAACGTCGGCCGCGGCTCCCTCGTGGACGAGGCGGCGCTCATCGACGCGCTGCGGACGGGGCATCTCCGCGCCGCGGGGCTCGACGTCGCCAGCGTCGAGCCGCTTCCGGCCGACCATCCCCTCTGGGACACGCCGAACCTGTATCTCTCACCGCACTCGGCGGCGGCGCCCGCCGCGCTGTTCCAGAACCTCCACGAGCTGTTCGAGGACAACCTCGCCCGATACCTCGCGGGCGACCCGCTGCGCAACGAGGTCGACATGCGGCGCGGGTACTGACCGCCGCGCCGACGGTTCCGGGGACTACCGTCCGCGCGGTCCGCGACGAAGGTGAGGCGCTCGGGTGTTCGGCGGAGGGTGCGGCTGCCTACCGGACACGGTCGTCCGCTGGCTCGTCTGCACCGTGCTGGTGCTCGGGGGGGTCGCCATCGTCGTCGCCGGCCGCCGGCGGGCGTGGGGGGCCGCCCCGGACGCCACCTCGCCGGGGCGGCACGCCGGGCCGCGCGCCACGGTCGCCGGTGTCGTCGTCGCGGCGCTCGGTGTCCTCGTCGGCGTCGGCGCGCCGGAGGCCGACCTCTCCCTGGCGTTCCTCGCCGTCGGGGTGGTGATCGCCAGCGTCGGGATCGCGCCCACCCGCCGCGGCCGGCGACCCAGCGGAACGACGACGGGGGGTGCGCGGTGACCGCCCAGGCGTTGCCCGCCTTCGCGCACGCGGCCGCAGCGCGCCGCCGCCCTGGCCGGGGGTGCTGGTGATCCACGAGGGCAACGGGATCTCGCCGCAGCTGCTGCGGCTCTGCGAGCGTCTCACCGGCGAGGGCTACGCCACGGTCGCGCCCGACCTCTTCTTCCGCTCGGGCGGACCGGAAGCCGCCGACTTCGGCACCCTCATCGGCGCGCTCACGCCCGACCAGCTGCGCGCCGACCTCACCGAGGCCCACGAGCAGCTCCGCGCCCTCGGCGCCGCGAAGATCGGGATCACCGGCTTCTGCCTCGGCGGCACGATCACCTACCGGGCGGCGCGGTGGGGCCTCGACGTCGCGGCCGCCGCGCCGTTCTACGGCGGGCACATCGCGGCCGAGCTCGGGCCCGGTGTCGTGCCCGCTGCGCCTGTTCTTCGGCGGCCGCGACGACTACATCCCGCCGGCCGCCATCGAGAAGGTGCGGGCCACCCACCCCGACGTCGTCGTCTACCCCGACGCCGAGCACGGGTTCATGCGCGACGGGTCGGCGAGCTTCGACGCGGCCGCCGCGGCGGACGCCTGGGACCGGCTCCTCGCGTTCTTCGGCGAGCACCTCCGCTGACGCGGAATGGTGGGGTGGTCCCCGCCGGTTGCACCAAGTCACCGGCCGACCCGCCCGCCACCGAGGAGGCGCGATGCCCGCCGTCACCGTTGAGGACCCGCTGACCCTGCCGACGGTCAGTCCCGTCGACCCGGCGACGGCGACGTCGCGGCCGGTCGTGTCGGTCACGACGGCGCCCGCCGGCTTCGAGGGGCTCGGCTTCCCGGTCCGGCGCGCCTTCGCCGGCGTCGACCCCCGACACCTCGACCCGTTCGTGCACATGGACCAGATGGGCGAGGTCGAGTACGCGCCCGGCGAGCCGAAGGGCACGGACTGGCACCCCCACCGCGGGTTCGAGACCGTCACCTACATGATCGACGGGACGTTCCAGCACCAGGACTCGACCGGCGGCGGCGGCCTCATCACCGACGGCGCCACGCAGTGGATGACCGCCGGCGCAGGGGATCCTCCACATCGAGGCACCCCCGGAGGACCTCGTCGCGACCGGCGGGCTCTTCCACGGCATCCAGCTCTGGGTGAACCTGCCCGCGGCGCAGAAGTGGGTGCCGCCCCGCTACCAGGACATCCCCGCCGGTCAGGTCACGCTGCGGCGCTCCCCCGACGGGGCGCGCTCGTCCGCGTCATCGCCGGGGACGTCGCCGGCGCGTCCGGCCCGGGGGTGACGCACACCCCCATCGCGCTCGTCCACGCGTCGTTGCGCCCCGGCGCCGAGCTGCGGCTCCCCTGGCCGGAGGACTTCAACGCGCTCGTCTACGTCCTCGCCGGCGACGGCCTCGTGGGCGACGAGCAGCGGCCGGTCACCACCGGCCAGCTCGCGGTGCTGGGCCCCGGCGACCGCATCACCGTGCGGGCCGCACCCCACCAGGACCAGACCCCCGACCTCGAGGTGCTGCTCCTCGGCGGGCAGCCCATCCGGGAGCCGGTCGCGTGGCAGGGCCCCTTCGTCATGAACACCCGCGCCGAGCTCGCGCAGGCCTTCGAGGACTTCCAGACGGGGCGCATGGGGACGATCCCCCGCTCCTGACCGTCCCGACCCCGGCCCGGTCCCGCCGGGCGCCGAGCCACCCCGGCCCCCACCGCGGCGACGCTGCGTGGCCGGACCGGCGCGCCCTGCCCCAGAGCTCGCGCCCAGCGTGGTGAGCGCCGGAATGTGGGGGTTGCCCCCGACCGTCCGGTACGTGACAATTGGTGCCCCTGTTGCAGATGTGATGAAGGGAGTTCTCGCCGGGCCTCATGGGCAGGGTCCCGGGTCTCGCGAGTTCAGAGGGCCGACGGCCCCCTGCTTCAAGCGGAGCGGATCTGCGGTGTGACCAATAGCGAATGTCACATCAGCTCCAAAAGGGAGGAGGGGGTGTGGCGTGAGCAAGCGTGTTGTCGCCCGCGTCGCTCTGATCGGTTCCAGCATCGCTGCGGTGGTGCTGGCCGGGGGAGCTGGCCGGACCTGGAAGTAACGACCCAGACCCACACCTACATCTCCCGGGATCCTGCCCCCGGGGCCTGGACACCGACCGATGGACGAGACCGCCTACTCCCGGACGCTGAGCGCGTGGTGCAGCGCGACCGCGACCGCGGCGGTGGTGTTGGCGGTGGTGTTCGCGATCAACGGCGAGCACGTCGCGGTCGGCCCGCTGCTGCTCCTCGGCGCGCTCTGCGCGTTCGCGGAGCACGTCATCGTGCGCCTCCCGAACGGCTCGTCGGTGTCGGCGTCGGTGATGATCTCCCTCGCCGCGGTGTTCGTGTTCCGCGACAGCGCGCCGCTGCTCGGCCCGCTGCTGGTCGGGCATGGCCGGCGGCATCTACTGGCCGCACCTCACCACCCGGGACTGGCGGCGGGTGGCGTTCAACGTCGGCGCGCTCGGCCTGGCCTCCCTCGCGGCGGCCGCCGCGTTCTCGCTCGTGGCGCAGTCGGCGCACACCGTGGTGCTCGAGCTGCTGGGCGCCGTCGCCGCCGCCGTCGCCTACTGGCTCGTCGACGTCGCGCTGCTCGGGGTGACCATGCGCCTCCGCGACGGGGGGTCGCTGCACCAGCAGCTCAGCGACCTGTGGGGCTTCGCCGACTTCGAGATCGTGGTCTTCGCGGTCCTCGGCGTGTTCCTCGGCCGGCTCTACGAGGCGCACGGCGTCCTGATCGTCGCCCTGTTCATCACCCCGATCCTGGCGGCCCGCCAGGCGTTCGCCTCCTACGTGGCGGTGAACGAGCAGCACGAGGCGACCCTCGCCGTGCTCGTCCACGCCCTCGAGGCGAAGGACCCCTACACCGGAGGGCACGTCGCCCGCGTCGCCCGGTTCGCGTCCTACATCGGCGCCGAGCTCGGGTTCACCCCGTCGCGGCTCCGTCGGCTCCACGACGCCGCGCTCGATGCACGACATCGGCAAGCTGACCGTGTCCAACCGGCTGCTGAACAAGCCGGGGCGGCTGACCCCGACGGAGTACGCCGAGGTGCGCAAGCACGAGGAGATCAGCGTGCGCCTCGTGCGACACATCGACGAGCTGGCGCCGTGCGCCGCGGCGATCGACGGCGAGACGCACGGGGTCGAGGCGCCGCTCGAGAGCCGCATCATCCACGTCGCGGACGCGTTCGACGCCATGACCTCCACCCGCGCGTACCGCCAGGCGATGGACCAGGGCACCGCGGTCGAGGAGCTCGGCGCCAACATCGGACGCCAGTTCGACGAGGCGTGCGTGCACGCCCTCGTCCGGGTGCTCGAGCGGCGCGGCGAGCGCTACGGCGCCGGTGTCGAGGCCGCGACGGCGGTCACGCAGTTCAAGGTGCGGCCCCCCGTCGTCGGCGTGGGGTCGGCCGGGCTCGGCGACCTCGCACCCGAGTAGCCGGGCGGGCCCGCGTCGTGACGGGCGGGGTCCGCGACGACACCCGCGCGAGACTGCCCCGCGTGGGCCGCATCGAGGACCTGACGGCCCAGACCGGTGGCGTCGCGGAGCTGGTCACCCCGGCGAGCGCGTGGGCGGCGGCCGCGATCGTGACCGAGCGCTTCGGGGCCGGCGCGGCCCGTGGCCGCCCGGCGACGCAGATCCTGAACTGGTTCCGGCTGGCGTTCGTCACGCGGGCGATCACGAACCGGGACCGGACGGCGGTGATCGGGGTCGGGGGGACGCGCCCGGCGGCGATCCTGGCCGCCGCGCTCGGCAGCGTCTGGCTCGCGCCGAAGTTGCCCCGCTGGGTCGTGCTCACCCTGCTCGGCGGTGCCGTCGGCGCCGGGATGTACCGGAGGGCGCCTGCAGCGGCTGGTGTGGATCGCCCAGACGCTGCGTCGTGAGGCACCCGACGCGATCCTCGTGGGGGAGTTCGCCGCCCGCCAGCCCGGCGCCGGGGTGGCGTTCGCCGACCGAGGTGCTCGACGCGATCGGGGCGCACACGACGCTGGCGTTGACCGTGCAGGGCTCGCCGCACGACCGACACCTGCGGTCCCTCGAGCGGCTCTACGAGCGGCGGCTGCGCTTCGAGGTGCTGGACCGTCAGGTGGTCGCCGGCGACGACCTGGTGCTGATGGTGCGTCGAGCGCCGGCACCGGACGCGCCGGCGCCGCTGCGCGCCGTCGGGTAGGCGGTCAGCAGGTCGACGGGGCGGGCAGGCCCGCGACCCGGTCGGCCATCCACGCGGCGACGTCGTTCACCGACACGTCGCGGGCCCCGACGTGGTCCTCGCCGGGGTAGACGCGGTAGTCGACGCGGTCACCGAGCGCGCAGGCCCGCTGCACGAACGCGTCGGTCTCGGACTTGGGGACGAGCAGCGTCCTTGTCGCCCTGGATGACGAACAGCGGCGCCGGGGTCGCGGACGGTGCCGGCCCGGTCCTCGCGCGAGCACGGCGGCGACGCCGGGCACGTCGACCGGGTTCTGGACGACGACCTGGCTCGGCGGGAACGGCGCGTAGTAGTCGACGAGGTCGTCGCTGCAGAGCCGGTCGACGACCCCGAGGTTGGCGATCGTCTGGGGGGTGAGGATCGCCGACAGGTCGATCGGGTAGGTGGTGTGCAGCCCGACCGCGGCCATGACGACGTAGCCGACGAGCGGCGCGAGCCGCGCTCGCCTCGGGCAGCAGCACGCTGAGGTCCGACACGGGCGCGACCGCGGTGACCCCGAGGACGTGGAGGTCCGGCGCGTAGGCCGGGGCGATCTGGCCGGCGAACGAGCGCGGCTTGCCCACCCTGGGAGTGCCCGTACACGAGGGTGTTGGCGCTCGCGCCGGTGCCGGCGAGCTGCTCGGCGGCTCGGACGATGTCGAGGACGCCGCGGCCTTCGCTCTCCCCCACGAGGTACGGGTGCTCGCCGGGCGTGCCGAGCCCCTCGTAGTCGGTGGCGGCGACGACGTAGCCCGCCTTCAGGAACTGGCGGATGCCGGTGATCCGGTAGGTGCTGTCGATCGCCTGCGAGGGCGCGCACATGTCGGCGAGCCCGTGGGTGCCGTGCGCCCACGTGACGACGGGCCGGCCGCCGGGCGGCGGCTTCGTGGTCGGCGCCACGATCACGCCCGACACCTCGATGTCGCGGCCGTCGAGCGACCGCGAGTGGTAGAGGACCTTCCAGGCCCGGGAGCCGGCCGGGGAGATGACCGGCGTCGCCGAGATGAGGTCCCCCGGGTGTCCCGCCCGCAGACGGTCGGGGCGCGGCGGCACCCCCACCCGCCGCGGGGACCGCGGCGACGGCGCCCGGCGCGGCGGCGACGAGCAGCGCGGCGGCGACGAGCAGCGTCACCCCACCGCGGGCCCAACCGTGCTCACGCATCCGTGCGTCTCCCAGCCGCTGTCGCCTCGACCCCGCTCGACCCGGCCAAGTCATCGACCGGCGCGGCGGCTTCCTTGATCGTGGCGGGCGGCACGCCCGGACGACCCCGGGCCGGCGAAGGGGTGCCGCGGGCCCGGCGGGCGGCGCCCGTCGCGGCCAGGCGCACCATGCGCCGGCGACGGTAGAGCAGCCCTGGAGCCGCGTGAGGGAGGGCACGGGTCATACTCGCCTCGTGGGGCCGACAGCGTCGCGGAGCTTCGATCGCGCCGCGCCGTTCTATGACGCCACCCGCGGGCTCCCCGCGCCGGCGATGGCCGAGCTGACGAGCCTCCTCGCCGCGGAGCTCGCCGGGGAGGACGCCACGTTGGAGATCGGGGTCGGCACGGGTCGCATCGCGCTGGCGCTCCACGCGGCCGGGGTGCCGATGACCGGGGTCGACCTGTCCCGCCCGATGATGGCCGTGCTGGTCGAGAAGGCCGGCGGGCGGGTGCCGTTCCCGCTCGCGCAGGCGGACGCCACCGCGTTGCCGTTCCCGGCGCACCGCTTCGGCGCCGCGGTCGCGTCGCATGTCTTCCATCTCATCCCGACGTGGCCGACGGCGCTCACCGAGCTGGTGCGCGTGATCCGGCCGGGCGGACGCGTGCTCGTGGACCGGGGTGGGCGCGAGCACGGCTCGCTGCCGCGCGCTGTCCGGGCCCGCTTCCGGGCCGAGCTGGGGGGCGGCGGCCACCTCGGCGTGGATCACGGCAGCGGTGAGCTCGACGACGCGCTCCACGCGCTCGGGGCGCGGTCCCGCGCCTTGCCGGGGCTGCGGGTGTCGTGGACGACGACGCTGGCCGCGATGATCGACGGGCTCGAGGCGGGTCACTGGTCGTGGACGTGGAGCCTCCCACCGGAGGAGCTGCGCCAGGCGGCGGCGCGCACCCGGGGGTGGGCGCTCGACGCCCACGGGTCGCTCGACAGCCCGGTGGTCGTGGACGCCGACGTGCGCTGGGTCGCCTATGACCTGCCCTGATCACGCCACGGCACGCGCGTGGGCGCACGGGAGCTGCGGCCGGCCTGGTCAGGGAATCGGGAGGTGCCCCGTGAGCCCGAACGCGGAGGCCGAGCAGCGAGGCACGGTGGGGGCGTGGCGAGGTACGCCGAACAGCGTGTGGTGAGGCCGCCGACGGCGCCGGGAAGGCCCGTGCTCGACGGCGGCAGGCTCACCCCCGACGGGCCGGTGAGCGGGATGGTCGACGCCGCGCCGGCCGGGCGGCGCAGGCGCGGCGGTCGACCCGGGTGGCGGCTGGCCGTCGTCGCCGCAACCGGCGACCGCGGCACTCGCCGCGGCGGCGATCCCGGCGATCGCGCCGGTTCGTTCTTCCAGCAGCCCCGAACGACCACACAACGTGGTCACACCCGCCACGGAGCGTACCCGAGCCGGGTTGCGGGGCCGCACGCAGCATCGGCGTGACCGGCGGGTGACTGCAGACCTCGTTGGTCCGCCGGGACGCGGGGCTCGCCATGCCAACGTGGGGCCGTGCCGCCGGCCCCCAGCCCCGTGACCGTGCTGCACACGGCGCGCGACCGGGTGCGTCGGTTCCGGGCGTCGACCTTCGGTCCGGCGTCCGAGGAGCCGTACCGGCGGCGGACGACCGACTGGATCCGGGTCGTGGTGGCGGTGCTGCTGCTGGTGGTGGCAGCCCGCCACGCCGGTGCGGTGACGGACACCGAGCAGGCCATCTTCGACTTCTTCAACACGCTCCCGGCGTGGCTCCTCCCGGTGTTCCGGACCGTGTACCGCCTCGGTGCCCTCTGGGCGGTCGGGCTCGTCGTCAGCGCCGCGCTCATCGGTCGGCGGTGGCGCCTGGCCCGCGACCTGCTCCTCGCCGGCGGATTGGCCTGGGGCTCCGGCCGCCTGCTCGGGAACCTCGTCGTCGAGCACGCCGGCCTCGGCTCCGGCCTGCGGGCCGTCACGGGGGTCGCCACCTCCCCGGCGTTCCCGGCGGTGCGGCTCGCGGTCCTCGTCGCGGTGGTCCGCGCCGCGCTGCCGTACGTGACCCGGCCGACGCGGCGGGTCGGACGGGTGCTGGTCGTCGGCTGCGCGCTCGCCCCGATGTATCTCGGGACGGCGTACCCGAACGACGTGTTCGCGGGCTTGGCCCTCGGCTGGGCGATCGCGGCGACCGTGCACCTCGTCTTCGGGAGCCCCGGCGGGCGACCGACGTCGGAGCAGGTGCGCCGGTCGCTGCTCGAGCTCGGCATCGTCGCCGACGACGTCCGGCTGACCCGCCATCAGCCGAGAGCGTTCACGTTGATGACCGCGCACAGCGGCGAAGGTCCGCTCCGCATCAAGGTGATTGGGCGCGACGAGGCGGATGCGCAGTTCCTCGCCAAGCTGTGGCGCTTCATCGTGTATCGCGACTCGGGGCCGCGGCTGGCGCGGACCCGGCTCCAGGAGGTCGAGCACGAGGCGTTCCTGATGCTGATGGCCCGTGACCGGGGCGTCCAGGTCCCGCCGGTCCTGGCCGCCGGCACGGCCGGGCCTCGCGCCGCGCTGCTCGTCCAGCACCCGGTCGCGGGCACACCCCTCGACCAGCATGAGGCGGTCGACGAGCCCATGGTCCGGGCCGTGTGGGACCAGGTGGCGCGCCTTCACGCGGCGCACGTCGTGCACGGCCAGCTCGACGCCAGCCACGTCATCATCGCGCCCGACGGCCCTTACCTCGTCGGGTTCGCCGCCGGGAGCTCGTCGGGGTTCGACCGTCACGTCGTGGGCGACGTCGTGCAGCTCCTCGCCGCCACCGCCGCGCTGATCGGCGACGCGCCCGCGGTGCGGGCCGCGGCCGCGGCGCTCGGGCGCGAGGCCGTCCTCGACGCGCTCCCCTTCCTGCAACCCCCGCTGCTGGCCCGCCGCACGCGCCAGCGGCTCGGCGACGGACCCGGCACCGTCCGCGGCCGCCTGGCCAAGCTGCGCGCCGCGGCCGCGGCGGACCTCGGCGTCGAAGCGCCTGAGCTGCGCCAGCTGCAGCGAGTGAGCGGCACGAGCCTCGCGATGGCGGTGGGCACCCTCGTCGCCGTCGGGGTGCTGCTCGGCGACGTCGGGAACCCGTCCCAGGTGTGGCAGACCCTGGGGGGCGCCGACTGGTGGTGGCTCGTGGTCGCGATCGTGCTGTCGTTCGCGTCGAACGTCGGCTTCGCGATGGGGCTGCAGGGCACGGTCCCGCTCCGGCTGCCCCTGTGGCCCACGACGGAGCTCGAGGTCGCGATGTCGTTCTCGAACCTCGCCGTCCCTGGGATCGGTGGTACCGGCCTCCAGGTGCGCTACCTGCAGAAGCAGGGCATCGACCTCAGCTCCGCCGTCGCGGCCGGCGGGCTGCTGAGCACGATCGGCAACCTCGTCGCCGCGGTGGGCCTGTTCGCGCTCGCGTTGGCGGTCAAGCCCGCCAAGATCAACCTGGCGCTCCTGCCCACGAACGGGCTGGCGCTCCTCATCCTCTATTCGGCCGCGGCGGTCGCCGCCGCGACCGCGGTGATCGTCGGGATCCCGCGGCTGCGCCGGGCCGTGATGCCGCCCGTGCGACGGGCTGCCTCCACCATCTGGACGGCGTTCCGATCGCCACGCCAGCTGGTGCTGCTCTTCGGCGGCAACGTGCTGGCCACCCTGCTCTCGACGTGGTGCCTGCTCGCCTGCCTGTACGCGTTTGGTGGGCACGTGTCCTTCTGGCCGCTCCTCGCGGCCAACGTCGGTGTCGTCACGATCGCCTCGATCGTGCCCATCCCCGGTGGCAGCACCGCCGTGGGGACCGTCGGGCTCGCCGCGGCGCTCGTCGCCTTCGGGGTCCCCAAGGACGTCGCGGTGGCGACGTCGCTCCTCAACCAGCTCGTCTACTACTACCTCCCCGCGGTGCCGGGCTGGTTCGCGACCGAGCACCTCTTGCGCCGCGACTACCTCTAATGCCCAGCACCGCATCGAGCCCACACGACGCCAATAGCGTGGGTGGGATGCTCCGCAACACCGACCGGCTCGAGATCTTCAGCGACGGCGTCATCGCCATCGCCATCACGCTGCTCGTGCTCGACATCCGAGTGCCGTCCGCGAAGGACGGCCAGCTGTTTCACGAGCTCGGCAGCCACTGGCCGACGTACGTCGCCTACGTCTTGTCGTTCGCGGTCATCGGGATCATCTGGGTGGCGCACCACTCGATGTTCGAGCACATCGAGACCGTCGACCGAGGGCTCCTCTTCACGAACCTGTTCCTGCTGCTCGGCGTCGCGTTCGTCCCGTTCCCGACGTCGCTGCTCGCCGAGTACGTGCACGTCGGGGGCAGCAACGCGCACGCCGCCACCGCGGTCTACAGCGCCACGATGGCCATGATCGGGCTCGCGTTCACCGCCATCTGGTATCACCTCGCCCGTCACCCCGAGCTGCTCAGCGGGGACGTCGACGCCGCCAACCTGCGACGCTCCATCCGCCGCTCGCTCGTGAGCCCGGTCGTGTACGGGCTCACGATCGGCCTCGCCTTCGTGAGCCCGCCCGCCTGCCTCGCGGTGTACGGGCTCATCGCCGCCTACCTCGCCGGGGGCCCGTCGTCGCGTGCCCTCGTCGCCAAGCCGCTCGCCGCGATGCGGGCCGCCGCGACCGGCCAGCGCCCGCCGCGCCCGACGCCGGCGGCTGACCCGGACCCGTCGCCCGACCCGCTCCCCTGACCCGGGGCGTGCCCGGTGGGCGTGTGCCATCCTCGCCGACGGGAGGCGTGCATGCGGCTCGAGGGGAAGGTGGCGCTGGTCACGGGCTCGACGCGCGGGATCGGTCGGGCCACGGCGATCCGCTTCGCGGCCGAGGGCGCCCAGGTCGTCGTGACCGGCCGCAGCCAGGAGGCCGGAGACGCGGTGGAGCGGGAGATCCGCGCCGCGGGCGGCGAGGCCACGTACGTCGCGACGGACCTCGCCCACGAGGACCAGGTGCAGGGGGCCGTCCGCATCGCCGTGCAGCGGTACGGGCAGCTGACGACGCTCGTGAACAACGCCGCGCCGACCGAGCTCATGGGGCCGGGACGGCTCGACGGGCGGGTCACCGAGCTGTCGAACGAGGCGTGGGACGCGATCATGCTCGTCGGCCTGAAGGCGGTCGTGTGGATGTGCAAGTACGCCATCCCGGAGATGGTCCGCGCTGGCGGGGGCACGATCGTGAACATCTCGTCCGCGGCGTCGATGCTCGGCACCCCCGGCCTGGACACCTACACCGCCCTGAAGGGGGCGCTGAACACGCTGACCCGCTCGATGGCGGTCGAGTACGCCGCGGATGGGATCCGCTCGAACGGCATCGTCTCGGGCATGGTGCTGAGCAGCCCGGGCGCGGCCCGGCTGATGGAGGATCCCGCGATCGGCGACGCGACCCGGGCGATGCACCTCACGCGGCTCGGCATGCCCGAGGACATCGCCGCCGCGGCGCTGTTCCTCGCCTCGGACGAGGCGGCGTTCATCACCGGGGCGCTGCTCCCCGTCGACGGCGGGGTCACGTGTCGGATGCCGGTCCCGGATCTCTCGGCCGCTGACGTCGACCTCGGGTAGCCGGGCGATGCATCCACGCGTCGCGGTGAGCGCGGTGTCGTCGTGGCGCTGGAGCCTCGACGAGGATCTGCGCTTCTGGGCCGACGGTGGCATCGACCACGTCGTGCTGTCGCTGCGGAAGCTGGAGCAGGCGGGCGTGACGGACGCGGTGCGCCGCGTCCGGGCCGCGGGGCTGCGCGTCGCCGCCGTCGCGGAGCTCGGCTGGTGGGCACTCGACGATCCGCGCACCTGGCCAGCGCAGCAGGACCGGCTACGCCGCGCGGTCGACGCGGCGGCGGCCACGGGCGCGCCGACGCTCGTGCTGACCAGCGGGCCGCCGGGTCGCCTGGCGTGGGACGACGCGCTCGACGCGCTCGCGTCGGCGCTCGAGCCGGTGCGCGCCAACGCGGCGGCGCACGGCGTCGTCCTCGCGCTGGAGAACACCGGCCCGCTCCGCCTCGACCTCAGCTTCGTCACCACGCTGGCCGACACGGTCGACGCGGCGCGGGCGCTGGCCATCGGGGTGTGCGTGGAGGTGAACTCCTGCTTCGCGGAGCGCGGCCTGCCCGTGACGATCGGCGCCGGCATCGACACGCTGGCCCACGTCCAGCTGAGCGACTTCGTGGTCGGCAGCCTCAGCACCCCCGACCGCGCCGTGCCCGGCGACGGCGACATCCCCCTCGAGCGAATCGTCGGGTGCCTCCTCGACGCCGGCTACGCCGGGCCCTTCGAGCTCGAGCTCGTCGGGCCCCGCATCGACGCCGAGGGCTACGACACCGCGATCCGCCGCGGCGTCGACTACCTCGACGGCCTGCTGTCCCGGCTCGACGCGCGGGGTCAGGGACCGGGGACGCCGCGCACGCGGACCGGCGCGGCGTAGGTCACCTCCGGCGGTCGGGCGAGCAGCCCCTCCAGGCGGGGCAGCACGTCGCGCACCGCGGCCCCGGCCCGGTGGCGGGCCAGCGCGGCCTCGTCGTCGTACATCTCGTAGAAGAGGAGCACGTCGGGCTCGTCGGCGGCGGCGTGCATCGCGAACACCGCTGTGCCCGGCTCGGCGGCGACCGCGTCGTGCAGCCCCGCGAAGGCGGCGACGAGGTCCTCACGTCGGCCCGGGACGGCCTCGAGCCGGCTGAAGATGACGATCCGCCCCACCCGCGGCAGCGTACGGCGACCCGGGCGCGGCCTTGACGGGCGGGAGCGGGGCACCCATAGTGTAGTCGTATGACTACAGCGGTGGCGCCACGGGCGGGCACCGGGCCGGCCCCACGGGGGCGCGCCGCGGTGCGCGACGCCCTGCTCGACGCGGCCGCCGACCTGTTCGCGGCGCGGGGTCCGGCGGCGGTCTCAGTCCGCGACGTCGCGGCCCGGGCGGGCGTCAATCACGGCCTGGTGCACCGTCACTTCGGCTCGAAGGAGGCGCTCGTCGCGGCGACGCTCGACCGCCTCGCGGAGGCGACCGCCGCGCCGGTGCGCGGCGTCCAGTCGGCCCGCGAGCTGGGCGAAGTCGTGGGCGGCGCGGCCGACGACCGGTTCTGGCGCGTGCTGGCGTGGTCCGTGCTCGAAGGCCGCGACCCGGCACGCCTCCAACACAACTTCCCCGTGCTCGACGAGCTCGTCGGGCTCGTGCGCGCCGAGCACGGCCGGGCCGGGTCGACCGAGGACCCCCGCGTGGTGGTCGTCCAGGCGGTCGCGTTCGGGCTCGGGCTGTTGCTCTTCGAGCCCTACCTGCGCCACGCTGTCGGGCTCGACGACGCGGACGCGAACGACGCCCGCGCCGCGAGCCGTGACCGCTGGACCGCGCTGCTGGCCCCGAAGGGAGCACCATGACCGACACGACCGTGCGGCCCGGCGCCGACCGCGACCCGGGGGGCCACCTGGCCGCCAAGCGGGTGCACCTGGCGCAGTACGACATCGTGGTCGGGCCGGTCGGGCACCTGCACCGCGAGCGCACCCGGCTGGCGTCGCTCACGTGGCGCCACTTCGACGCCGCGCCGGTGGGCGCGACGGTGGGCGCCGAGATCTCCGGTGTGGATCTGACCACCCACCTGCCCGACGCCGTCATCGACGAGCTGCGCCAGGCGCTGCTCGACTACAAGGTGCTGTTCTTCCGCGACCAGCCGTTGACCCCCGCGCAGCACGTCGGCTTCGCCCGCCGGTTCGGTCCGCTGGAGGTGCACCCGTTCATCCCGGCGAACACCGGCCAGCCCGAGCTGGTCCGGTTCGCGAAGTCGGCGGACGTCGGCGGGTACGAGAACGGCTGGCATCACGACGTGACGTGGCGGACCTGCCCGTCGATGGGCGCGATCCTGCACGCCATCGAGGTGCCGCCCACCGGTGGCGACACGCTCTTCGCCGACATGTACGCCGCGTACGAGGGTCTCGACCCCGATCTGCGGGCGCGGGCCGACGACCTGGTCGCGGTGCACGACTACGCCGGGGTGTTCGGCCACCAGATCGCGGCCGACCAGCGGGCGGCGACGCGCGCCGAGTACCCGCCGGTCGAGCACCCGGTCGTGGTCCGCCACCCGGGGACGGGACGCCCGCTGCTGTTCGTGAACCGGTTCTTCGTGAGCCACCTCGTCGGCGTCGACCCGGCCGAGGGGACCGCGCTCATCGACCGGCTGGCCCGGCAGGCCGACACGATCGAGTACCAGTGCCGCTTCCGGTGGACGCCGCACTCGGTGGCGTTCTGGGACAACCGGGCGGTGCAGCACTACGCCGCGTCGGACTACTGGCCCGACGTGCGGGTCGTGGAGCGCGCCAGCATCGTCGGCGAGCGCCCGGCCTGACGGCCGGTCACGGCCGCGGGCCGAGGTAGCGGCCCGGGAAGTACTCGGCGGCGGGCGCGATGAGCGCATTCACGATCGACGGCACGCTGGCACCGAGCGCCCGTTCGAGTGCCGGGCGGATCTCCTCCGGTCGCTCGATCAGCTCGCCGGCACCGTCGAACCCCGGAGCGAGCCGCTCGTAGTGACGCACGCCGAGCGGCACCCACTGGCCGCTCCACCCCCGGTTGTTCATGATCACCGCGACGATGGGCAGCCCGAAGCGCGCCGCGGTGTCGAGCTCCATGGCGTGGAACCCGAACGAGCCGTCACCGACCACCCACACGACCTGGGAGCCGGGTCGGGCCAGCGCCGCAGCGAGCGCATAGCCGATCCCGCCCCCGATGTTGCCGAAGTTGCTCATGCTCGGCTGGCAGCCCGGCTCGTAGGCCGGGAACGCGGCCCGTGTCCAGATCATGTTGAACGCCCCGTCGGCGACGACGGTCGCGTCCCGGTCGAGGAGGTCGCGGCAGCTCGAGGCAGAGCCGCATGGGGTGCAGCGGAACCTGGGAGGACTGCGCCATCTCGGCCTGTCGGGCCGCGATCGTCGTGGCCTGCTCCTGGAGGCGCGCCGTCCAGGCGTCGGTGCGCAGCGGCGGGACGGCGTCGGTCAGCTGGCGCAGCGTCGCCTTGGCGTCGCCGACGATGCCGACGCTGACCGGCACTCGGTTGCGGCCGATCTCGAGCGGGTTGACGTCCACCTGGATGAGGTGCGTCAGGTTCGGGAAGCGCCCGTACCCGAAGAAGTAGTCGAGCTGCTTGCCGACGCAGCACAGCACGTCGGCCTGGTAGCAGACGTTCTGCCAGTCCTGGCCGAAGCAGCGGGGATGGTCGTCGGGGATCGTGCCGCGGCCGGCCTGGCGGGTCACGACCGGGATCCCGGTGTGGTCCACGAAGGCGCGCAGCTCGGCGTCGGCGTCGGCCCACCACACGCCGCTCCCCGCGACGAGCGCGGGCCGCTCGGCGGCGTGCAGCAGCGCCGCGGCCTCGTCGATCAGCGCGGGCGCCGCGGCGCCGCCGCCGGCTTGGGAGGCCAGCAGGGTCGGGTGGGTGACCGCGCCGTCATCGATGCTCGAGTGGATGAGATCGATCGCGATCTCGAGGTAGACGGGGCCGGGCTTGCCGGACCGCGCCGCCGCGGAACGCCATCGCGACGTACTCCGGCAGCCGGTCGAGGTGATAGACGCGGCGGGCCCACTTCGTGACCGGCCGGACCACCTCGAGCTGCTCGAGGGACTCGACCTCGCCGCTGTCCTGCCCGCGCAGCGTCGCCGCGCCGGCGATGCAGACCAGCGGGGTGCCGCTGGCGAGGGCGTTGGCGAGCCCGGTGATCGTGTTCGTGATCCCGGGGGCCGCGGTGACGAGGCACACCCCGGGTTGGCGCGTCGCGAGCGCCCACCCTTCGGCGGCGTAGGTCGCGGCGGCCTCGTGGCGCACGTCGACCAGGGTCAAGTCGGGCGCCGCCTGGATCGCCCACCAGGTCGGGTTGATGTGCCCGCCGCCGAGCCCGAAGACGTGGGTGACCCCCTCGCGGCGCAGCGCGTCGCAGACCAGCTGGCCGCCGTTCACCGTGGTCACGGCGGCCCGTCGCGGGCCAGCCACTCGTCGAGGCGCGCCGCGACCGCGGCGACCCGGTCCGCGCTCGGTGTGTCGTCGTTCAGCTGGGCGAGCGCCTCGACGTCGGTCAGCGCCAGGTCGTAGGTGTCGGCCACGAGGTGCGTCGCGGGGCCGCCCCGCGCCGGGTCGACGACCCCGATCGTGTTGCCGAACAGCGTGATCTCGTGGAAGCCGGCGACGAGGAGCATCCAGCCGAGGATGCAGCAGCCGCCCTCCCCCATGAGCAGCCCGGCGTTCAGCGTCGGGGGGAGGCTGGCCCGCGCCCGGCGGACGAGCTCGACGTCCACGCCTACCCGGAGGGTGCGGCGTAGCCCGGCACCGCGGGCGGCCCGCCGACGTAGAGGGTCTGGCCCGACAGGAAGCTCGCCGCCGGCGACACGAGGAAGAGGATGGGCCAGGCGATCTCCTCGGGCAGCCCGGCGCGGCGGAACCCGTTCGAGCGGCCCCCGACCTGGTCGGGGTCCTGGCCGATCCGTTCCATCGCCCGGACGAAGCCCTCGGACTTGATGGCGCCGACCCCGACACAGTTGACCCGGATCCCGTAGGGGGCGAGCCCCGCGGCGAAGGACTCGGTGAGGTTCTCGACGCCGGCCTTCGCGGCGCCGTACGGCGCGACGAACGGCAGGCCCCGCTCGGCGGCCCCGGACGAGATGTTGATGATGACGCCCCGCTCCCGTTCGATCATGTGGCGCGCCGCGGCCTGCGAGAGCACGAACACGCTGCTCAGGTTCAAGTCGATCGAGTTGCGCCAGCCGTCGAGCTCCCACGCGTCGAGGGGACGCGACTGGGAGCCGCCCGCGTTGTTCACGAGGATGTCGACGCGGTCGTACTCGGCGATCGTGGCGTCGACGAGCGCGGCGCAGGCCGCTGCGTCGCGCACGTCGGTGGGAACGACGAGCGCTCGACGTCCGAGGGCCTCGACCTCGGCCGCGACCCGCTCGAGGTTCTCGCGTCGGCGACTGGCAAGGACGACGTCGGCGCCGTGCTCCGCGAGGACGAGGGCGGTGGCGCGCCCGATCCCGGTGCCGCCGCCGGTGACGATGGCGACCTGGTCAGACAGGTCGAACATCGGCTCGGGGACGGGCACGCTGCCTCGCTCGGGTCAGAGCAGGTTGAGCTTGATGGTGTACAGGTTCTTCGGGTTGCAGTCGAACGTACCGGGCTTCGTCGGGTACACACGGACGAACCGGCCGTGCTGGACCTGCAGGAGCGCGAAGCAGGGGGTCGGGAGGTGTCGGCCGACGTCGGTGCGGCCGAGCATGCCGTCGGCGGTGAAGCCGTTGATCGTCGGCGCGGTGGCCAGCACGGCGGCCCGGGTGAGCCCGTTGTCGCCGCTCTGCTGGACGATCTTGTCCACCACGTCGCGGAAGAAGATGCCGGCGGCCCACGCGTTCGCGCCGAACGCGTCGGCGTGTCCGGCCCCGGTGTACTGGAGGAACGAGCGGGTCATCGGATTCGTGCTGGCCTCGGCGAAGGGCACGAACGTCGTGTAGACGTACTGACCCTCGACCGCAGCGCCGCCCTGCTGAATCAGGCGCTGGTCGTAGCACTGGATGGAGCAGTCCCAGACCTTCACCGACGTGAGCCCCTGGAGCACCGCCTCCTTGCGCAGCTCGACCATGCTGGAGAACGCGAGACCGGCCCGCGCGTACGTCGAACCGTCGTTGCGCGCCGCCTGCACGACGGGGGTGAAGGCGCTCTGCGGCGCGGCGCCCGAGATGTCGAACTCCTGGTCGGCGCGGATCCCCAGCTGCTGCTGGGACTTGAACAGCGGCACCTGGGCGTTCTTCGAGGCCTGCAGGTCGGACGGGTAGAGGTAGACGCCATGCAGGTTCTTGAAGTGGCTCAGGAAGTAGCGGGTGGTGCCGACGGTGGCGACGTAGGTCTGGGGGTGGTCGTTCATCGTGGCGCAGTCGAGGGTCTCGCCTTCGACCGAGAACGACACGGGCGAGCACTGGTGCACCGGCTCGGTCTGGACGACCGGGAAGTCGGGCAGGCCCACCGCCTTCCCCGTGAGGTCCTTGCAGCCGACCATGTCGTCGATGTTGTTGACGAACAGGGCGCTCGTCCCCACGAGCGCGAAGTCGTGCTGGCAGGCCGCGATGATGGCGTTGCGCGCGTCCGTGTCGGCGAGGTGCGTGTCGATGAAGTCGACGACGACCTTGCGTCCGGCCAGCCCGCCGTGGGCGTTCAGGTAGCGGGCCCAGCCCTGGACCGCGCTGACCGAGCCCTGGAACAGCCCCGGTGCGGCCGGCGTGTCCACGTCGGCGAGGACGGCGACCCGGATCGTCGTCGGCGTGATGCCGATGTCGGTCGTGCGCAGCGGCCCGGCCGCCGCCCGGGCGCTCGCCCCGGCCGCCATCACCCCCGTCACGGCCAGGCTCAGGGCGCTGACCAGCGCCCACCACCGGCTCCGCCGCATGCGCGTCCCCCCGGCTCCCCGGCCCGCCGGGCCGGAACTCACTTCTCGTATACGAGAACGAGTTTCTCCCGGTCGGGAGCCGGCGTCAAGGGCGGGGCCGTCGGAGCCCGCCGAGCGCGAAGCCGACGATGTCGTCGACGTCGCCGGTCGAGAGGGGCTGGCGCTGGATCAGGCTCCAGGTCATGTGCCCGAGGGTGAGCTGGACCAGGTGCGCCAGGTCGCGCTCGACGTCGAGCCCCGGGAGCTCGCCGGCGTCGACGGCCCGGACGAGCGCGTCCCGCAGCGGGGCGCGCAGCACCTCGTCGGCGGTGAGGGACTCCTCGGGGAACTCGTAGGAGAAGCGCAGCCCGTTGGCGAGGAACGGCCGGGTGTCGGACGCGGGGTGGGGCTCCTGCGCGCGCGCCAGCATCCCGCGGATCCAGCACTCGACCGCGGCGAGGGGCGTCGCGCAGGCCGCCATACGCCGCTCGAGGCGCTCCATGTAGCGGCGGTTCCCGTCCTCGAGCACGGCGATGAGCAGCTCGGCCTTGCCGGTGAAGTGCCGGTAGAACGCGCGGTTGGAGACGCCGGCCGCGGCGATGACGTCGGTGACCCGCAGGTCGAGCGTCTCGGTCTCACGGATGAGCGACACCGCGGCCGCGAGGATTCGCTCGACCTGCTCGGAGGACCGCGTGACCTCGGGCGCGACCGCCCGCTCGACCGACCGGTGGGCCAACGACAGGGGCCGGGCGTCCTCCACGTCGGGCACCGTAGGACCAACGCGTGGTGCCGCGGGGCAGACTGCGCCGTTCGACCGTCGCCGGAAGGGTCGTGCCCGCGATCCGGTCGGGCATCCGCGTGCTCGTCCCGACAGGAGCCGGGCGCGTTCCTCTGTTTCTAGTCGCCGGCGGCGGGGACCGGGGCGCGCTTCGGCGCCCCGACCTCGGCGGGCGGCGGGGACCCGCGCGATCGGGCGCCGCGGGCGCGCAGCTCGGCGCCGGTGCGTGGGATCGCACCCTCGGGCTGGTAGCCGATGCCGATGCCGGCGAGACCCGGTCCGGTGCGCATCCACCACACCAGGAACGTGACCCCCGGGAAGATCTCGGTGAGCCAGGTGAATCCCTGGAAGATCACCCCGCCGAGGATGGCGCCGCTCACCACCGCGATGCCGCCGACCATCGCGAGCAGCAGGTACGGCAGACCGGCGAGCATCTGGAAGTCCATCGTGCCGGCCGATCCGAGCAGCACCCCGAAGAGGGCGCCGGCGAAGCCGGCGATCGCGGCCGAGAGGCCGAAGACGAGCAGCTTCGTCGCGGTGAGGTTGAGCCCGAACGTCGCGCACGCCGCCGGGCTGTCCCGCATCGCGACGAGTCGACGTCCGAGGATCCCGCGTCGAAGCCACACGACGAGCACCCCGGCGAGCCCGAGCAGCGCCGTGATCAAGAACATGGTCCCGACGTCTTGACCGAAGTGGACCCCGAACACGCTGAACGGCTGACTGAAGTTGAAGCCCAGCAGGCTGGCCGCCCCGACGCGGCGCGCGGACGCGCCGAACACCTCGGGTTGATCGAAGAACACGAACTCGGCCATGCGCGCGAACGCCATCGACGCCAACGCCAGGTAGAGGCCCTGCAATCGCAGGGCCGGCACGGCCATGAGGACCCCGAAGGGTACGGCGAAGAGCGCCGCGACGAGCAGCCCGCCGAGGGTGCCGACGTGCGGCGCCCACTCCGCGAACGCGAACGCGCCCGCGCCGGCAAAGGTGATCTGCGCGAGCGAGACCTGCCCGGCCCAGCCGGTGAGGGGCACGAGCGAGAGCAGGATGAACCCTGTCACGAGGCCGAGCGCCAGCCGTCGCACGTCGGGCCGGTCGAGCAGCCCGCCGGCGACGACGACGACCGCGAAGAGCACCACCATGGCCACCGCCGCGGTGCGCACCCGCGGGACGCGGGGCGAGACGTCGCGGACGTTGCGGGACCGCTCGATGCGGGCCTGCGGCAGGAACAGCAGCGCGAGGAACAAGATGATGGTCGGGATCGCCGTCGCGGCCGTGCTCCAGCGGCCGCTCCAGTTCAAGAAGTTCTCCTGGAACGACAGCGCCAACCCGATGAGGATCCCGCCCGCGTAGGTGAGCGGGAGGTTCTTCAGGCGCCCGATGATCGCGGCGGCGAAGGCGTCGACGATCAGCAGCGTGAGGGTCTCCACGCTGAGGGCGCTCAGCTCCTCGGCGAGGAAGATCCCCGCGATCGCGGCCATCGACGCGCCGAGCATCCAGGAGACCTGGGACATGCGCCCGGGCCGGGCCCCGGTGAGCGCCGCGAGGTCGCGGTTGTCGACGACGGCGCGCATCCCGACCCCGAGGCGCGTGTTGAACAGCAAGAACCGCAGTGCGACGGCGATCCCGAGGCCGGCGACGATGGTGATCACCCGGTAGTACGGGATGAACGTCGAGGCGAGGTGGAAGCCGTCGGTGCCGAAGAAGGTGCCGATGCTGCGCGACGTGTTCGGGTCCCAGATGGAGGCAGCGAGCCCGATGAACGCGAGCATCAGCCCGATCGTCACGGCGAGCTGGGCGACGAGCGGTGCGTCGTTCAGCCGGCGCATGAGCACCCGCTCGATGACACCACCGAGCAGCGGCGCGGCGACGAGCACCGTCAAGAGGAAGGCGACGAGGGTCTGGAGGCCGAGGTCGACCTTGAGCTCCCAGTACACGAACGCCATCAGCATCCCGATGGCGCCCTGCGCGAAGTTGAAGATGCCCGACGTCGTGTAGGTGACGACCAGCCCGGCCGCCGCGACGGCGTAGATCGAGCCGAGCGTGATCCCGACGATCACGAAGAACAGCAGCGAGTCGAACGTGATCGGGTTGCCCGCCCACGACGCCTGCACGACGTAGACGACGAAGACGGTCACGACGATCGCGGAGACGAACGTGCCGCGGTGCTTGGAGCCGCGCAGCCGCCCCACCACGCCGGCGGCGCGGCCGGGCACGGCGAGGTCCGTGCCGCCGACTCCCGGTGCTGGTCCTCCCATCCCCCGTCGCCTTTGTGTTCGGCAGGCACCACCACGGACGGGCCGTCCGCCGGTCCGCTGTGTAGCACGCCGGCCCCGCGCCGCGTCGGGCATACCGAACACATGTTCGCCTAGGCTGTGAGGATGCCCACGCCGACCGCGGTGGCGGACGTCGAGCTCAACCCGGCGCAGCGCCGGGTGGTGGAGCACGGCGACGGGCCGCTGCTCGTCGTCGCGGGCGCCGGCACCGGGAAGACGAACACCCTCGCGGCCCGGGTGGCGGCGCTCCTCGCCCGAGGCGTGGCCCCCGAGCGGATCCTGCTCCTGACGTTCACCCGCCGGGCCGCCGCCGAGATGCTGCAGCGTGCCGGTCGGCTCGCCGATCCGGCGTCGAGCCGGCGGGTGTGGGGTGGGACCTTCCACGCCATGGGGCACCGGCTGCTGCGGGTCCACGGTGCCGCCCTCGGCCTGGACCCCGGGTTCAGCGTGCTTGACCAGTCCGACGCCGCCGACCTGATGGGGCTGGTGCGCAGCGAGCAGGCCGCGTCGACCCATGACTCGGTTCCCGCGCCAGGACACGCTCCTCGCCATCTACTCGCGGGTGGCCAACACGCAGCGGCCGCTACGCGACGTGCTCACCGACGCGTTCCCGTGGTGCGCGACGGACGCCGCCACCCTCGCCGCGATCTTCGGCGAGTACGTCGAGCGCAAGCGCGCCCAGGAGCTCCTGGACTTCGACGACCTCCTGCTCTTCTGGGCGCGCGCCGCCACCGACCCCCACGTCGGCGAACGGCTCGCGGGCCTCTTCGACCACGTGCTCGTCGACGAGTACCAGGACACGAACACCGTCCAGGCCGAGATCGTCGGGGCGATGACCCGCCGAGCCGCGGGGGTCATGGCGGTCGGTGACGACGCGCAGGCCATCTACGGGTTCCGGGCCGCGACCGTCCGGAACATCCTCGACTTCCCGGCGGTCCACCCGGGCGCCGCCGTCATCACGCTGGAGGAGAACTACCGGTCCACGCCCAGCGTCCTCGCGGTCGCCAACGCCGTGATGGCTGAGGCTCCCGAGCGCCACGACAAACAGCTCTGGTCGCGTCGCCCCGACCGGCACCGACCCTGCCTCGTGCACTGCGCCGACGAGACGACGCAGGCCTCGGCGGTGTGCGACACGGTCCTGGCGCACCACCAGGAGGGCGTCCGCCTCCAGGACCAGGCGGTGCTGTTCCGCGCGGCGCACCACAGCGACCTGCTGGAGGTCGAACTGGGGCGCCGCAAGGTGCCGTTCGTCAAGTACGGCGGGCTGCGCTTCTTGGAGTCGTCGCACATCAAGGACCTGCTGGCGCTGCTGCGGATCCTCGACAACGTCTACGACGAGCTGGCGTGGTTCCGCACTCTCCGGCTCGCCGACGGTGTCGGCCCCGCGACGGCCCGTCGCCTCCTCGCCAGCTTGGGCGTGCGCCCCCGCGCCAACGCCGGCTCGACGTCAGCCGACCGGCTGCACCACGTCCTCGCGCAGACGCCGCGGTCGGCACGCGCCGAGCTCGGCGCCCTCGCCGAGGCGCTCGCCGCCTGCGGCGACGAGGCCCACGTCGAGCCGCGCGAGCAGATCGCCCACCTGCGACGGGCGCTCGACCCGATCGTGCGGCGCAGCTACCACCGACCCGACGCCCGACTCCACGACTTCGAGGAGCTCGAGCATCTCGCCGCCGCGTACCGGTCACGGGGCCAGCTCGCCGCCGAGCTGGTGCTGGACCCGCCCGCGGGGACGGGGGACCTGGCCGGACCGCCGCTGCTCGACGAGGACTACCTGGTCCTCTCGACGGTGCACTCGGCGAAGGGCGGGGAGTGGGACGCCGTCCATCTGCTCCACGCCGCCGACGGCATGTTCCCGTCCGATCTGGCCACCGGTCACCCCGAGGAGGTCGAGGAGGAGCGCCGCTTGTTCTACGTCGCGGTGACCCGCGCCCGCGACCACCTCCACATCTACTTCCCGTTGCGCTACTACCACCGCCGCAGCGGCCTCGACGACGCGCATCACTACGCGCAGCTCACCCGGTTCCTGCCCGACGCGGCCCGTGACCTCTTCGACACCCGCCACGCCGGCGTGGCGTCGCCCGAGGCGCCGGTCGCGCCCGGGAACGTCCGCGTCGGTGTGGGCGCGGAGGTCAGCCGGGCGTTGCAGGACCTCTGGCGCTGAGCGGTCGGCCGGGAGCGTCGGGGTCAGCGGCGGCCCCACGCCTCCTCGAACTCGCGCATGCTGCCCGGGTGCTCGACCCACCGAGCGATGCGACCGTCCCGGAAGTGCACGAGATGCGCCGTCTGGTACTCGTGGTGGGTGCCGTCCCGGTCGAAGTGGTGGACGAGCAGCAGCACTCCGCGGTCGTCGTTGGCGACGACGTCGACGATGTCTTCTTGGAAGGTCCCACCGGTCCGCTCGATGACCCCGCCGATCCAGGCGGGGAACTCGTCGCGGCTGTAGGTGCCGCTCACCGTGGCGTAGCCGGGCACCGCGAACGTGACGTCGTCGGTGCAGCCGGCCAGGAAGCCGCCCAGGTCTCCCCTAGCGAACACGGCGTAGAGCTGGCGAAGCCGGTCCTCGTTGGCGTGGCCCATCCGGGTCCTCCTCCTGCGGGCCGCGGCCGCGGCGACCGCCGCACGCTAGGGCCTGCCGGGGCGGCAGGCCGTGCGGCCCCGGGATGGTTGGGTGTTCAGGCCGCTGGGGGCGGCGCCGATACACCCGGATGGACCAGGTTGCCCGAGATGGGCGGTTTCGACCGTGAACGAGAACGACGTCGTCCTGACGGACGAGGACTGGGCGAAGGCCCGCGAAGAGGGCGGCACCATCGCCCGGAACGCCACGCTCGGCGGGATCGGGCTCGTGGCGGTCGTGTACGCGGCGACGGCCGCGCTGGTGCACGTGGTGTGGCCCGGCGCGGGCTCGCTGCAGGTGATCGGGATCGGGACCGGCGTGGCGGCGGTCCTGGCGGCGCCGCTCCTCGGGTGGCTGGCCTTCACCGCGCAGCACAAGGGCCTCGAGACGAGCAGCGTCCGGGTGGCCCACGACCGCGTCATGCGCGACGAGGCCCGTCGTCGGGAGTTCGACACCGCGTCTGGCCCGCGGCTTCGAGATGGTCCAGGACGAGCTGGGCGCCTTCGACGTCGTCCACCGGGCGCTGCGCCGCGTGCTCCCGGACGAACCGGTCGAGCTGCTCGTCGCCGACAACAGCCACGCGCACCTCGAGCGGATGGTGGTGGCGTCACCCGACGGTGAGACGGCACCCAGCTGTCCGGTCGATTCTCCCGACCAGTGCGAAGCGGCCCGGCGCGCCCAGACCCAGGTGTTCCCCGACAGCGAGGACCTCGACGCCTGCCCGATGCTGCGCGGCCGCCCGCAAGGCCAGTGCTCGGCGGTGTGCGTCCCGGTGTCGATCATGGGCCGCACCGTCGGGGTCGTGCACGCCACGGGTCCCGTCGACCAGCCGGTCCCCGAGCAGCGCATTCAGGCGTTGCAGGTGCTCGCCACCCAGGCCGGCAACCGGCTCGGGATGCTGCGGGTCATGGCGGAGACGCAGCTGCAGGCCTCGACCGATGGCCTGACCGGCCTCACGAACCGCCGCAGCTTCGAGAACCATCTACGCAAGCTGCGCGGCGACGGTGTCCCGTTTGCGTTCGTGATGGCCGACCTCGACCACTTCAAGGTGCTGAACGACGCGAACGGTCACGAGGCGGGCGACAAGGCGCTGCGCATCTTCGCGGAGGCGCTGCGCCGAGAGCTGCGCGCCGACGACGTCGCCTGCCGCTACGGCGGCGAGGAGTTCGCCATCGCCCTGCCCAGGGCCGAGGTCCCGGAGGCGGTCGAGGCGATGGGCCGGGTGCGAGAGGCGCTCGTGCAGCTCGCCTCCCGGGGCGACGCCCCGGCCTTCACCGCCAGCTTCGGGGTGTCGCACTCGAGCGAGGCCGGCGACCTCGACGATCTCGTGCAGCGGGCCGACGTCGCGCTCTTCGCCGCGAAGGACGCGGGCCGGGACCGCATCTGCCTGGACGGGCACAACGTCCCCGTCTCGGCGACGCTGACCGCCCTGAACTGACCGCCGACCCGGCGGTCGGCCCGGCGCCTGCGCCATGATCGCGGGGTGGCCCGCGCGACGCCGGCGTTCGAGCAGTTCGATCCGAAGGTCGCGGCCGGGCTGGCCGACCTGCCGGACGACCTGGGCGGCCTCCCGGGCTTCCTGCAGCTGCGCCACGTCGAGGTCGGGGCCGGGGTCCTCCGCGCCGAGGTCGACGTGCGCGAGGACCTGAAGACCCCGTTCGGGAACCTGCACGGCGGTGTCCTCGCCGCGCTCTGCGACCATGTGCTCGGCACTGTCTGCTACCCGGTGATCCCGCGCGGCGCGTGGGCGGCGACCACCGAGTTCAAGCTCAACTACGTGGCGCCGGTGACGACCGGGACGTTGGCGGCGACCGCCGAGATCGTGTCGCTCAGCTCCCGCACGGCGGTGGTGCGCATCGAGGTGCTCAACGAGGACCGGCTGGTCTGCGCGGCGCAGGGCACCGTCTTGATCATGGCGCCGCGCCCTCGACCATGAGCGACCGTCACATCATCGGGGCGGCGCCGGGGCGTGCCCGGGCGAGAGGAGCGGCGGATGGTTCGCGGTGAGGGGACCGTGGTCGTGGCCGGGGTCACCGCCCAGGAGGCGTTCGACTTCGTCCTCGACCCGGCCCAGTACACGAAGGCCGACACGAAGATGGTGTGGGTCACCAAGCTGGCCGATACGCCCGACGGGATGATCGCCCGCGAGGACGGCCGGTTCCTCGGCCGGTTCCCCGGGTCGGTCGTGACCCGGTACCGCTGGCGCGAGCCGCACCACATCGACGTGACGCTCGAGCACGGCGTCCCCCGTGACCTCCACGCCTGGTTCGACCTCGAGGACCGCGACGGCGGGGTCCGGATCCACCACGTCGAGGAGCTCGACCTCGGACACGGGCTCCTCGGCTGGGTCCACGACGCCGTCGCCGGCCGGTGGTTCACCGAGTCGGTCCGCGCCGAGGTCGCCGAGATCGGCCGGCTCCTCGAGGCCGGCGAGCGGGGCCGCGGCCGGCACGCCCACGACTGACCCGCCCGCCGCCCGCATGGGTGCGGTCGCGGGGTCGGGCCGTACGCTCACCGTCGTGGATCAGCCGCTGCGCCAGGCGACGCGGAGCTTCATCGTGGTCGGCCTCGCCGCGCTGGCGTTCTTCGCGTTCGTGATCGGCTCGGGGCTCACCGGCGCCGTCGGCCAGTCCCTCTTCGGGCTGCTCTTCGGCCTCCTCGCCTGCTGGTACGTGTGGCGCCACCTCGACCCGGCGACGCGGGACCGTCTCGTGCTCCAGGCGCGGCGCGTCACCCGACGGTCGAGCGCCGAGCGCTGACCGGCCCCGCGGTGGCCTCGACCGACGCGGTTGAATGGCCCCCCGGAGCCGAGGAGCCGCGATGACGACCACGACGGGACGCCGCGCCGCGTCGGTCCGCGAGGCCGCCGGTCATCCGATCATCGACGCCGACGGGCACTTCGTGGAGATCGGTCCGATGCTCGACGACGAGCTCTTCGCCGGGCTCGAGGAACTCGGCGGCGCGGCGTTACGGGAGCGGTTCCGCTCCGGGCGTGTCGCGCCCACCGACACCGCGTCCAACCTCGCCGATCGCGGGGACCCGTCGGTGCGGGCCGAGTGGCGGGCCATGCCGTCCTGGTGGGGCTGGCCGACGCACGACGCGCGAGACCGCGCGACCGCGCACCTGCCGGCCCTGCTGTACGAGCGGCTCGACGAGCTCGGGATCGACTTCACGATCCTGTACCCGTCGATGAGCCTGGCGTTCTTCGAGGAGACCGACGAGGAGCTGTCCTCTGCGCTGTGCCGCATCGTGAACAAGTACCACGCGCGGCTGTTCGCCCCGTACCGGGACCGCTGCACCGTCGGGGCTCTCATCCCGATGAACACCCCGGCGCAGGCCGTCGTCGAGCTCGAGCACGCGGTCACGGAGCTCGGCACGAAGTCGGTGCTGATGGCCGGGTACGCGCGCGTCGGCCGGTCGGACGCGGACGCGTACCGCCTCGACATGTTCGGGTTGGACAGCGAGCACGACTACGACCCGTTCTGGGCCCGCTGCACCGAGCTCGGGGTCGCGCCGGTGGTGCACAGCGCGTTGCAGCACCACCGGGTGACCCGGTCGATCTCGAACTACGTGTACAACCACATCGACGGCCTCGCCGCGGCGCACGCCTCGCTGTGCAAGTCCCTGTACCTCGGCGGTGTCACCCGGCGCTTCCCAGGCCTGCACGTCGGGTTCCTCGAAGGCGGCGTCGCGTGGGCGTGCAGCCTGTTGGCGGGGCTCGTCGGCCACTGGGAGAAGCGCAACGGTGCGGCGATCGGTGGCCTCGACCCGGACCGCCTCGACGTCGACGCGCTGCTCTCCTACTTCGCCCGTTACGGCGACGACACGGTCACGGCACGCCTCGAGGAGCTCCGGGCCTACTTCGGGCGGCCGGCGGCGCGACCGGCGCAGCTCGACGAGTTCGCGGCGCTCGCCGTCGAGGACGAGGCGGAGTTGCGGACGCTGTTCGAGTCCCGCTTCTACTTCGGCTGCGAGGCCGACGACCCGCTCGTCGCGTGGGCGTTCCGTGAGGACGTGAACCCGCTCGGGATCCGGCTCCGGCCGGTGCTCGGCTCGGACATCTCGCATTGGGACGTGCCGGACATGACCGAGCCGATCGCCGAGGCGTTCGAGCTCGTCGAGCGGGGCCTGCTCGACGCGCGGGAGTTCCGGGAGCTGACCCTCGTGAACCCGGTGCGGCTCCACGCCGGGGTGAACCCGCGCTTCTTCGAGGGGACGAGCTGTGAAGAGGCGGCGGCGCAGGTGCTCGCCGACGAGCCGGCCTGATGGACCGGCTGTCGGCACCGCCGCTGCGCTCCGTGCTGTTCGTCGCCGGCGACCAGCCGGGCGACCTCGAGCGAGCGTGGCGCAGCGGCGCCGATTCGATCGTGATCGACCTCGAGGAGCCCCGCACGCCGTTCCCGGAGACGGCACGCGAGGTGGCGCGGCGCGGCGTCCGGGCCTTCCTCGACGGGATCGACCCAGCGGTGCGGCGGCCGGTGCGGTTCGTGCGGGTGCAGCCTCCGGCGTCGGGGCAGACGTTGAAGGACCTGCGGGCCGCGATGGGTCCGACGCTCGACGGCATCCTGGTCCCGAAGGTGCAGGGCCCCGACTCGATCCACGCGGTCGACGCCCTGCTGGCCTGCATGGAGGTCGACGCCGGCCTGCCCATCGGGACGGTGGCGGTGTACCCGATCCTCGAGACCGCCGCGGCGATCCGTCAGGCGTACGAGATCGCCGCGGCGTCGCCCCGCGTCGCGTTCATGGGCGGCGCGGTGTCACGCTTCGGGGACATCCACCAGGCGCTCGGCTACCGGTGGACCGCCGAGGGACGCGAGACGCTGTTCCTGCGGTCGAAGATCCTCGTCGACGCCCGCGCCGCGGGGATCCGGTATCCGATCAGTGGGATGTGGGGCGGCGACCGGGACGACGTCGACGGGCTGCGCGCCTGGGCGAGCCAGCTGCGCGACCTCGGCTACTACGGGATGATGCTCGGCGACCCGGGGCACATCCCGATCGTTCACGAGGTGTTCACCCCGACCGCGCGGAGATCGCGTACTGGCAGGACCTCGACCGACTGGCCCGCGAGGCCGAGGAGGGCGGGGGCGAGCGCGTCACCTACGGCGACGCCCGCCAGGGGGAGGGCCACGTCGTGCACATCGCGCACGTCGGGTCGGCGCGCCGCAACCTGGCGTGGGCTCGAGAGCTGGGCGTCGCGCCGTAGCACCGACGATGGATGACCCGGCGGCCTGCACGGGGGAGGCGTCGAGGAGGAGGTCCGTGGCGGCCGCCGGGCCACCATGCGAGTGTCGACCACCGATCCTGAGACGGGCCTGAGGCGGTCCGCGGCCGGCGCGGCGACACCGGCATGGAAGGCTGGACCGGTGCAGCCGGCACCGACGCTCGAGGACCGTCGCCGGCGCCGCGGCCGGCTCCGCCCCGACGAGCTCGCCGAGTCGGTGATCCTCGCCGACCTCACCCTCGCGCTCTGCCTCGTCGGCCATCTGCTGCCGCTCGCGTCGGCCCTGTTCGCCGCCGCGGTCGTGCCGATGGCGACGGTCGCGGCGCGGCACCGGCTGCGCGCCGTCGTCGCGGGGACGGTCGCGGCGTGCGTGGTCGGGTTCCTCATCGCCGGCGCGGGTCTGCTCACCTCGGTCGTGGCGTGCGCGGTGCTCGGCGCCGTCGTCGGCTGGTCGACGCGCCGATCCTGGGGCCTGGCGCGCACCGTCCTGGTCGGCGTCCTGGTCCTGTGGCCCCTGGCCTCGTCGCTCACCGTCGGCGCGCTGTTCGTGCTCGCCGACCTGCGACGGCTCCTGCTCGCCCAGATCACGAACTCGTGGCGCGGCACGGCGCGCAACTTCTCCGACGTGGGCCTGCCGGGCGTCGCACGCGCCGTCGACCCGGCGGTGCGCTGGACGACCCGCAACTGGTGGGCCGGTCTCCCCGCGCTGCTCCTCGTGCTCACGGCCGCGGCGGTCGCGGTCGCGTGGTTCTTCGCCTACCCGACGGTGCGGCGCGTGCGCGCCGCGCTCGCGGACCCGCGCGACGACGTCGCGTCGCCGTCGGCCGGCGGCCCGCCCGCACCGGTGCCGGTGTCGCTGCACGACGTCGAGTACCGCTACGGCGACGGGCCCGCCGCGCTGGCCGGTGTGTCCCTCGAGTTCCCGGTCGGGTCGTTCGTCGCGGTCACCGGCGCGAACGGGTCGGGGAAGTCGACGCTCGCTCGCCTCCTCGTCGGGCGCGCCCCGACCGGCGGGCAGGTCACCCGTCCCGGACCGGCTGGGCTGGGGCAGCACGGGGGCAGCGCCATCGTGTTCCAACGGCCCGAGGCGCAGGTGCTCGGGGTGCGGGTGCGCGACGACATCGTGTGGGGCCTCCCGCCCGGCACGGTCGACGTGGACGCGATTCTCGAGCGGGTCGGGTTGGGTGCGCTCGCCGACCGGGACACGATCACCTTGTCGGGCGGCGAGCTGCAACGCCTCGCGCTCGGCGCGGCGCTGGCCCGGGCACCCACGCTGCTCGTCTCCGACGAGGCCACGTCGATGGTCGACCCGGAGGGCCGGCGGCGGATCGTGGGGCTGCTGCGTGGCGCCGCCGACGACGGCGTCACGGTGGTCCACGTGACCCACCGGCCGGAGGAGTGCCGCGCCGCGGACCGGGTCGTCGCGCTCGCGCAGGGCCAGGTCGTGGCCTCGCCCGTCGTTCCGGCGGAGCCGCCGCTCGCGGTGCGGCCACCGCCGGCGACCCACGGCGCGCCGCTGCTGGTGCTGCGCGGGGTCGGGCACGTCTACGCACGGGGGACCCCGTGGGCCTGCCGCGCGCTCGCCGACGTCGAGCTCGACGTGCACGCCGGCGAGGGCCTGCTCGTCCTCGGGCACAACGGGTCCGGCAAGTCGACGCTCGCGTGGGTGCTCGCCGGGCTGCTCCGACCCTCAGAGGGTCAGGCGCGCCTGGGCCCCGATCCGCTCCACGAGCGGGTCGGCCACGTCGCGATGGCGTTCCAGCACGCCCGGCTCCAGTTGCTGCGCCCGACGGTCGGCGCCGACGTGGCGGCCGCGTCGGGTGCGGACCCCGAGACCGTGGCCGCGACGCTCGACACGGTCGGCCTCGACCCGGCGGCGTTCACGGCTCGGCGCGTCGACGAGCTGAGCGGCGGCGAGACCCGCCGCGTGGCGCTCGCCGGCATGCTCGCCCGCCACCCGCGGGTGCTCGTCCTCGACGAGCCGTTCGCCGGTCTCGACACCGCCGGGCGGGTCTCGTTGGCGGCGCTGCTCGTCCGGCTGCGCCAGGTCGAGCGGCTCACCGTCGTGATCGTCTCCCACGATCCCGAGCTCACGCCGGGCGTGGCCGACCAGGTCCTCGCGCTCGAGCATGGGCGTGCCGTCCCGCGCCGATCGATGGCCCCGGTCGGGAGCGGCCGATGAGCCGCGCCGCGACGTCGACCGACCCGGTCCGCGCCGGAAGCACGAGTTCGTGCTCCTGCGACTGCTGCCGCACGATTCGCCGGTCCATCGCCTGTGGGCCGGCACGAAGCTGCTCGTCGTCGCGGCGCTCGCGCTGATGCTGTCGATCCGGCCGACCTGGCCGGCGCTCGGCGTTGCCGCCGCGGTCGTGGCCGCCGGTGTTGTCGCGGCGAGGGTGCCGGCCGGCGCCGTGCCGCGCCTGCCGCGCTGGATCTTCGTGCTGGCTCTCGCCGACGCGCTGCTGACCCTGCGGTCGGCGACGCCGCCGCTGGTCCATGTCGGGTCGGTGGACCTCAGCGTGGGGGGCCTCGGTGATTGGGCGCTCCTGGTGGGGCTCGCGGTCGTGATCCTGGCGGCCGCGCTGCTCGTCGGCTGGACGACGTCCTTGGGCGACGTCGCGCCGGCGCTGGCCCGGCTCACCGCGCCGCTGCGCGTCCTGCGACTGCCGGTCGACGAGTGGGTCCTCGCCGTCGGGCTCGCCATCCGCTCGTTGCCGCTGCTCATCGACGAGATCCGCACGCTGCTGGCGGTCAGCCGGCTGCGGCGCCCCGTCACCCAGGACCGGTTGACGCCGCGCCAGCGGCTCCGACGCGCCGTCCGCGAGGTCGAGGGGCTGCTGAGCACGGCCGTCGTGCAGGCGCTGCGCCGGGCACGCGACCTGGCGGACGCGATCGAGGCCCGGGGCGGGCTCGGCTCCCCGACGACACCGATTGCCACGCCTGGTGCCACCGACGCGCTCGTGCTCGTGGCGGTCACCGCCGCGATCGTCGCGGTCCTCGCCCTCTAGGTGACCGGACCCACGCCGGCGTGCGCGGGACCCACACGAGCTCGGCGGGGCGCCCGGCGCGAGGGGACCGGCGGCGGCGTGGGCGCTGGCGTCCTACGCTCCCGCGGTGCTGCCCGACTCGATGGCGGCGGCGGTCTACGTCGGCGACGGGGAACTCGAGGTCCAGTCCCTGCCGGTGCCGGAGGTCGGCCCGCAACAGGCGCTGGTGGAGGTGTCGCACTGCGGGATCTGCGGCAGCGACCTGCACCTGGTGCTGGAGCGGTTCGCCCGCCCGGGTCGGTTCTCGGCCACGAGTGGGCGGGCACCGTCGCCGCGGTCGGCGAGGACGTCGAAGGCTGGGAGGTCGGGACCCCGGTCGTGGCGGACGACCAGCGCGGCTGTGGTCGGTGCCGGGCGTGCCGGCGGGGCCGCCCGTCGGTGTGCCTGCAGCGCGGCGAACGAGACCTGCTCGGCTTCCGCGGCGCGTACTGCCAGTACGTCACGACCGCCGCGCCCCGGCTGCTGCGGGTCCCGGACGGCCTCTCGCTGCGCACGGCCGCGCTGACCGAGCCGACGGCGATCGCGCTCGCACGCGGTGCACCTCGCCGGCGTGACGCCCGACGACCGGGTGCTCGTCACGGGCGCGGGTCCGGTCGGGCTGCTCGTCCTCGCCGTGCTGCGCAGCGTCGGCGTCACCGACATCACCGTCTCCGAGCCGGCGGCGGCGCGCCAGCAGCGGGCCCGCGCCGTCGGCGCCGCGACGGTGATCACGCCCGACGACCTCGGCCCGGTGCCGATGGGGCGCACCGCGGAGCATCCGTACACGGTGGCGTTCGAGTGCTCCGGCCGGGCCGCGGCGGCCGAGGCCGCGCTCGACCAGCTCGACTTCGCCGGGACGCTCGTGTTCGTCGGCACGGGCAGCGCGTGGCCCGCGCGTGAACCAGAACCGCATGATCGTGCTCGAGCTGACCGCCATCGGCGCGTACAACTACGACGCGGAGGGGTTCGCGCCCGCGCTCGAGCTGCTCGCCTCGGGTCGGCTGCCCGTCGACCTGCTCGTCGAGCCGACCGACGTCGGCCTCGACGCGCTGCTGCCGACCATGCAGCGCCTGGCCCGGGGTGAGCTGGCGTCCAAGGTGCTCGTCCGACCGGAGGTGTCCTCATCGAGCGCGACCCGTCGCGGCCCGTCCTGAACCACGTCGCGATCAGCGTCGACCCGGCGATCCTCGACGAGGCGGGCCGGGCCGAGATCCTCGACTTCTACGGCGACGTGTTCGGCTGGCGGGAAGGCGACAACAGCGGGGAGCGGGGCAACCCGCTCATCCTCTACACCGGCGTGTTCGCCCAGTTCGTGTACCTGCTGCCGGCCGACCCGTTCGTGGTCGCGCCGGCGTCGGACCACTTCGGCCTCCAGGTCGAGACCCGCGCCGAGCTCGAGGCGATCGTCGACCGGGCGAAGGCCCGCGCCGCCGAGGACGACCGGGTGCGCATCGTCGACGTCGCGTCGCGCGAGACCCCCGGGCCGACGCAGGACTACACGCTGACGAGCGCCTACATCGGCTTCCTGCTGCCGCTCATGGTCGAGCTGCAGCACCTCGAGGTCCGCGAGCGTCAGCCGTCCTGAGCCCGGACGCGGCGAGGCTCGCGGCCGCCGATGCGGCCGCGAGCCCCCGTCCTCACCGACTGATGCTCAGTACTTGCCGTAGAGGGTGCCGTAGCGGTTCATGACCGCCCGGCTCTCGCGCATGCGCGCCACCCAGCCGTCACTGACCGTCTTCCACTTGCCCTTCGGGATGCCGGCGCTCTCAGCGACCCCGTCCACCTCGGCCTCACCGGCACCAGACTTCGTGATCGCGGCGACCGCCTTCGCGTAGCCGTCGAGGTCGACACCCTCGATCGGCGCGAACGCCGGGTCGTTGGGGTCGAAGCTGCCCTCGGTCAGGCCGGCCTGCAGCCCGGCGACATCGTTCATCGCGGCCGCCTGCGCGCCCGCGGCCATGCCGCCGGCGTTCTGCATTGCGTCTCGTGCGCCCTTGAACAGTCCCACGCGTGTGCTCCTTTGCGGGTCGACCGCGCCGCCCGCGGCCCCGTCGTTGTTGGTGGCTTCCGAGCCCGACCCGCCCCCGGCCTGTGGACTCGCCCTGAGCGTCGCAGGTGCCGCCCGGGGCGGCTTGAGTAGCCGGTACTCAAATCCCCGGACCGGACCGTCAGGCGAGCGGCTCGTCGGGGACGTCGAAGAACGTCTGGTAGCGGCGGGCTCGCTCCCGGATCCGGTCGGCCGACTGGCCGGTGTCGGCGAGGGTGTAGCGGTGCACGCCGTGGCGGTGCTGGCCGTGGTCGGCGAGGAAGGCCCGCATCCGGGCCTCGGCGTCGGGGGACAGCTCGAGGTCCCAGTGGGCGTAGACGTCCCGGATGGTGGCGATCGGGTCGGCGATGAACGTCTGGTACTGGAGGTCGATGACCCGGTCGGCGGGGATGGTGCCGTCCTCCCGGGCGGTGACGGCGAGGTCGAGGGCGTCGAGGATCGGGTCGGTCCAGTCGCCGGCGACCTGGGCGATCGTCACGTCGTCGCTGGCGGTCTGGCGGACGGTGGCGAACAGCGACGACAGCGACGCGACGACCCGCAGCGGGTCGCGGTGGGTCTGGATGAACCGGGCGTCGGGGTACTCGGCGACGAGGGCGGGCAGCGACCACAGGTGGGCGCCCGACTTCAGGATCCAGCGGTCCCCGGGGTGGTGCCACTGCAGCAGCTGCAGGAACCGGCGGTGCCACCGGTAGGCGGGGGCGAGGTCGGCGTCGTGGGTGAGCCAGTCGAAGTAGGAGGGGAGCCGGAACTGGCTGAGGAAGATGAGGCTGGCGAACTCGCCGCCGGTGATGCGGATGCACTCCTGGGCGAGGCGAGCGCCGGTCGGGTGCATGGCCTGGAACTCGGGGTGGAGCTCGTCCATCACGGCGAGCTGGGCCTGCACCTCGTCGATGCGCGGGTCGACGTCGTAGGTCGCGGTCTCGGGCGGCGGGCAGGGCCGGTCCACCTCCCAGGTCAGCGGCACCCGGTTGGCGGGGTCCTGGCCGAGCAGGTCGTGGAGGATCGTGGTCCCGGTGCGCCCCATCCCGATCATCACGACCGGCGGGGTCACGTCGGCCGCGCCCATGTCGGGGTGGCGCCGATGCCAGTCGGTGACCTCAAGGCGGGTGCGGAGATAGCCGAGGAGGACCTCAGGTGCCATCGCCTCCCCCACCGCGTTCAGGTTCGCCTCCGCGGCCAGCCCGTCCACGATCCGGTCCAGCCCGATCCGGAACGACGGGGCGCCGAAGTCGTCGAGGCCGGTCTGCGCTACGGCCTGCTCGACGAGCCGTTCCGCCGTGTCCATCGCCCCTCCCGGGTCGCGTCGGGACCCTATCGGCGGGGCCCGCGGTCCCGGAGCCGTTGGCAGCGCACGGTCAGCGGGGAAGCTTGGACTCGACCACGCCGCACCCGTTACCCTTCACGACTCGTGCCTCGCCACTTTCGTCCCTTTGGCCTCATCGCGCTCGTTGCCACCACAACGTTCGTCGTGGCCGCGGGGCCGGTCGCCGTGGACCCGATCAGCGACGCGTAGGCGCAGGCCCAGACGCTACAAACCCAGATCGCGGCGAACAACGTCCAGCTCGACGCCCTCGGCCAGCAGTACGACGCCGCCGAGCTGCGCCTCCAGGAGGCGCAGCAGGCCACTGCCACCGACTTGGCGCGCCTCGCCGCCGACCAGGCCCAGCTGAACCTCCTGCGGGCGAAGGTCCGGGCCCGGGCGGTCACCGACTACCAGAGCGGGTCGACGGCGAGTCGCTGAACGCCCTCGACTTCAGCGACGCGCAGCAGCTCCTCGTCGGCCAGAAGTACGCCGTGGCGCAGGCGTCGGCCGACAACGCGCTCATCGGGCAGCTGAACGCTGCGAAGCAGGCCACCCAGGCCGAGGAGGCCTCGGGCCAGAAGGCCGAGGCCGCGGCAAACAGCGACGTGCAGGCGCTGGCGAGCACGCTGGCAAGCCTCGCCGCGGCAACGCGCAGCAGCAGGCGACCCTGAGCCAGGTCCAGGGCCAGCTCGCGCCGGCCGTTGTGCAGGCCGCGGAGGCCGCCCGCGAACGCCCGGCTGAACGCCTCGGGCGACGACGGCGACCCGGGCGTGTACCCGAACCTGCCGCCGGTCAGCCCGCTCGCCGCCCAGGCTCCATCGTGCACGCCCGCGCCCAGCTCGGCAAGCCCTACGTGTACGCCGCGGCCGGACCCGACTCGTTCGACTGCTCGGGGCTTGTCATGGCCGCGTTCGCGTCCGCGGGCTACCAGCTGCCCCACTACTCGGGCGCGCAGTACGCCATCCTCCCCCACATCCCGATCTCCTCCGCCCAACCGGGTGACCTCCTGTTCTGGGGCGACGCCGCCAGCGAGCACGTCGCCATCTACGTCGGCGACGGGCGGATCCTCGAGGCGGGCGGGACCGGGAACGACGTGCACATCGGCCCGATCTGGGGGCAGCCGATGGGCCCGGCCCGCGTCCCGTACCGCCCACGGCTCAGGCGCCGACCGGGCGGTCTCCCGCAACGGTCGTGCGATGCATCGCCCGGCGGTGACCCGTGAAGTCGGCCATCGCCATGTGCTGCACGGCACGGTTGTCCCAGAAGGCGACGTCGCCGACCGACCAGCGCCACCGGCAGCCGAACTCGGGCCGCACCGTGCTCGAAGACGAAGTCGAGGAGCGGCTTCGCCTCGTGGGCGCGGACCCCTCCAGCCCCACGGTGTACTCCGCGTTCGCGAACAGGGCCGGGCGGCCCGTCTCGGGGTGGGGCGCACGACCGGGTGGCGCTGCACCCGGTGGGCCTCGTCGCTCGTGTGCACGACCATCCCGGTGAACAAATCGTGGATCGGCTGCATCTTCGGTGAGTAGGCGTTCACCGCGCTGTGCCGCCCGACGAGCCGGCCAGCAGGGCGCGCATGCCGGACGACAGCGTCGAGTAGGCGAGCGTCTGACTGGCCCAGAGCGTGTCCCCGCCGACGGGCGGCACCTCGAGCGTGTGGAGGATCGACGCGAACGGCGGCTCGGCGAGGAACGAGAAGTCGGAGTGCCAGAGGCTGCCGAACGTGAACGGCTGCGTCTCGCTCGCCTCGCGGACGACGGCGATGACCTCGGGATGGTCGGGCGTGGGCTCGATGAACGGGACGGGGCTGAACGGGCCGAACCGTCGACTGAATGCGACCTGGCGCTCCGGCGTCAGGGCCTGACCCTGGAAGAACACGACCTGGTGGTCGAGCACGGCGCGGCGGATCTCGGCGATCACCGCGTCGTCGAGGTCGGCGGCGAGGTCGACGCCCTGGACGCGCGCGCCGCAGGCGGTGGTGACCGGCCGCACCCGGAGGTGCCGATACGGCTGGCCCCGGCGCGGCGGGCACGGGCACGAGCGGCTCGGCGATGACGGCCACACCAGAGCATAGGGACTCGCGGCCGGCGTGACCGGGGCCCGTCGCGCCCGGGGCCGCGCGTGCGGTGTGGCACACTGGCTCGCAGGCGAGAGGGGGTCGCCGTGACGGCCATCATCGACTCGGACCAGCACCTGTACGAGTCCCGCAACGCTGTGGGCGGACCACATCGACCCGGCCCTCCGTGACGAGGCCCTGGCCATCGTCGACGACGAGCTCGGCTACCCCTGGCTCACCTGGCGGGACCGCCGCCTCGACATCGCCGACGTGCAGCATGCCCGGGGACACCGCCGCGCTCGGCGCGCCGCCAGCGCCGCCGCGCAGCACCTGCCCCCGAGTACCGCTACGACGAGGCCCTGCCCGCCGACTACTGGGATCCGTCGGCCCGGGTCGGACGCCTGACCGCCTCGGGTCTCGACGAAGCGGTGCTGTTCCCGAACTTCGGGCTGCTGTGGGAGCGCCGGCTGTCGGAGTCACTGCCGGCCCTGACGGCCAACATGGCGGCCTGGAACCGGTGGTGCGCGACGGTCGTGCGCCGACGGGCGGGGCCGGCTTCATCCGGTCGCCCACCTGACGCTGCGGGACCCGGAGTGGCTGGAGGCCGACTGGCCGAGCTGTCGTCGGCGGGTGTGCGCCTCGGGCATGATCGCCCCGGCGGCCGTCGACGGCCGGCCCCTGTCGCACCCCGACCACGACCGGCTGTGGTCGGCCTTCGTCGACCACGGCGTCACGCCCGTGTTCCACGTCGCCGACCAGCCCCGGGTCCTCGACGAGGCCTTCTACACCGACCCCGACGAGAGCTTCGTCCCGACCTCGAGTCGGTCTTCCTCTGGGTCCCGCCGGCCATCGCCATGACCGACCTCATCGTGAACGGCGACGCTCGACCGGCACCCCGGGCTGCGCATCGGGATCGTCGAGCTCTCGTCGATCTGGGTGCCGCAGTACCTGCTGATGCTCGACGGCGGGTGGGAGTTCACCGCCCGGCTCAACGGCCGGCCGCTCGCGCCGCTGTCGATGCGGCCGAGCGAGTACTTCCGCCGCCAGGTGCGGGTCTCGTCGTTCTCCTACGAGCAGCCCGCGCCGGCTCCGCAAAGGCCGGCGACCTCTTCATGTGCTGCAGCGACTTCCCGCACTCGGAGGGCACCGCCACGCCGATCGAGGACTACGGCGCGATCGGCGAAGGCCCCGACGAGGACCCGGCGCTGTTCCACGACAACGTCGCGTTCCTGCTCGGACGACGGGCGCACGCTCCCGCCGCGCCGACGCCACTCAGCGCCCGCCTCGCACGGCAGCGACACGTACCGGCGGGTGAACGCCCCGTCGGCGAACACGCCCGCGTCGGCATCCACCACGAACTCCGGCGCGGCGCGGAGGCAGCTCCTCGAGCACGACGCGGCCCTGCAGCCGCGCCGCCGCCGCGCCGAGGCAGAAATGGGCGCCGCTGCCGAACGTCAGGAGCCGCGCGATGCGGCGGGTGACGTCGAACGCGTCGGAGGTCGGGCCCGAACACGCGTGGGTCGCGGTTCGCCGCCGCCGTAGCAGAGCAGCACCCGGCTCCCGGCGGCCAGCGCGACGCCGCCCACGTCGACGTCGCTCGTCGTGACCCGACACAGGCCCTGCACGGGCGACACGAGGCGCAGGCACTCCTCGACCGCGGCGGGGACCAGGGACGGGTCGTCGAGCAGCCGGCGCCGCTGCTCGGGATAACGGGTGAGCAGCTCGGCCGCGCCGCCGAGCAGGCCCGGTCGCGGTGTCGTTGCCGCCCACGACCATCACGAACGCGTACCCGAGGATGTCCTCGGTCGCGCCGCCGACCTCGTCCGGGTCGAGGCGCGCCAGATCGGAGATGAGGTCCTCGCCCGGGTCGCCGCGTCGCGCCTCGATCTGGGCGCTGAAGTACTCGTACAGCTCGGCCAGCGCCGCCGGTCGCGCCGCCCTCGTGGCCGCCCGCGCCCGCCTGGACGAGGGCCTCGGTCCAGACCTCGAAACGGTCCCGGTCGGACGCGGGGACGCCCAGGTACTGCGCGACGACGAAGCAGGGCACCGGCCGGGCGAGCAGCTCCACGAAGTCGCCGCGGCCCGTGTCGACGAGGCGCTCGACGCGGCGGCGCACGTCGCGCCGCAGCGCCGGCTCGAGCGCGCTCACCTGCCGGGGAGTGAACCCGCGGGCGACGAGGCGCCGGAACGTCGTGTGCTGCGGCGGGTCCATCATCACGAGGTTCGGCAGGAGCCCGATGGCCTCGATCTCGTTCTGGAAGGTGAGGCCCTGCGCGGACGAGAACGTGGCCGTGTCGCGCGCCGCGCCGAACACGTCGGCGAACCGGCTCAGCACCCAGTACCCGCCGTCGGGCACGTGCTGCACCGGGTCGTGCTCGAGCAGGTGGCGGTACAGCGTGTAAGGATCCCGCCATGTGTCGCGCCCGAACGGCCGGTAGCGCAGCACCTCGGTCGTCATGGTCGGTCCCTCAGCGAGCCGGGCGGGGTCGCGCGGCGCCCGCCGGGTCGTCTGCGGCGCGGCTCCCGCCGGGACGACGATCGCTCGCCCGAGGGCCGCGTCGCGGCGGTGACGGCGTCGCTCCCGACGCTCGACTCGTCGGACCTGCCGGCGATCGCACGGCTCTGCCGAGCCGGCCTCGCCGACCCCCCGACGCCGGAGGACCTGGCCTCGTCACTGTTCACGCCGGATTGGCCCGTCACCGTCCGGGGCGATCCGGGCAGTGGTCTGGCGTCGTGCGTGCGCGAAGGCGGCGCTGCGCTGCGCCTGCTCGCCGTCCATCCCGTGGCCCGGGGCCGCGGGCTCGGGCCGGCGCTGCTCACGCCGCGGAGCACGATCTCGCCGGGGCCGGGACCATCACCGTCGGCGCGGACGCGCCCGACTACCTCTTCCCGGGGTGGAATCGCCGGAGACGGCGATGCTGTGCCTGCTCGAGCGCCCCCGCTACGTCCGCGGCGAGGCGAACTTCAACATGGTCGTCGACCTGGACCATCTCCCCCCCGAGGAGCCGGGTGCGCCGGCGCGCGGACACGACGCGGCCGAGGTCGACGCCTGGCGGCGACCCACTGGCCGATGTGGCGCGTCGAGATGACGCGCTCCCTCGCACGTGGCCGGCTCATGATCGCCCGCGACGACGAGGGGATCGTGGCGTGCTGCTGCTGGGACGGTGCCCGCACCGGCTGGGTGGCCCCGTTCGCGGTGCGCCCGTCGGTGATCGGGCAGGGCCGCGGCCGCAGCGTGCTCCTCGGCGCGCTCCACCAGCTCCGCGCCGGGCCGCACGAGGCCGAGATCGGCTGGGTGGGCCCGATCGTCCCGTACGCGCAGACCGTCGGGGCGCGGATCCACCGGGTGTTCTCGTGTACCGCAAGCAGCGCACCGTGTCTGGTAGGCCTGCACCCGCCCCGCGAGGGGAGACCACCCGATGATCCTCGTCGACGGGCCCGTCGACCGGGCCACGTTCGAAGCCGGCACCGGGTGGGCGATCACGCCCCGCTGTTCCTGCAAGGCCGAACTGTGCGTCCCGCTGCCACCCGACGCGGCGACCGAGGACGGCGTCGACGTCGACGCCGTCGCCGGGCGCCTCGGGATGCCGGTCGTGCGCGACGAGGCCCACGACCTCGTCGCCGTCGGACCCGAGACGTCGGTGACCGGGCGCGGGCGCGATCTTCAACCCGCCGGTGAGCAGCTCGGATTTGCGCAAGTCGCGGAAGCGGTCGACGCAATCTGCCCGGCAATCGAGATCGTCGACGACCGCCGCGCCGACTATCGCAACCTGGAGGTGCTGTCGGTGATCGCCGATAATTCCTGGAACGCCGGAATTGTGCTTGGCGACTTCGTGCGCTCCTGGCCGGAGCTCGAGTCGATCGAGGGTATCGTTGCAATGGACGGCACCATCACCGATCGCGGTTTTGGGCGCGATGTTCTTGGGCACCCATTCCATCCGGTGGCGTGGCTCGCCACGCATCTTGCCAGGATCGGAACGCCGTTGCGCGCTGGCGACATCGTCATGACCGGAAACCTGGTAACGACCAAATTTCCCGAGCCGCCTTGCGCCTACCGGTTCGATCTGATCGGCCTCGGCTCGGTCGAGGTCTCAATTAATGTCTAGCGCGCTTGCCGCTCCCTCCCCTCGCAAGCGGGGAGAGGGAGTTGTTGGCGTGACTTTCGCCCACGCGGCCTATAGCTTGAAGGCATGGGCGCCCCGTTGGTCACACCGGTTATGAGCAGCAAGCCGGACATCGATCCCGTCGCGGCCAAGCAAGCCATCATTGAGTATTGCCTGCGCAAGGGCGCGCTGGTCGCCGGGGTTGCGGACCTCGACGCAGTGGAACGGATCGCGCCGGCGGGGCACCGGCCGAACGATCTGATGCCCCGCGTCAAGTCGGTGATCGCCGTCGGCGTCGGCGGCGCCACCCAGGCGCCTGGCGGGTGCCCGCCAAAGCGCTCAGCTATTTCGGCAGCACCGAGAGCCGCGGTTACAAGATCGTCTACGGGCTCGCCTTCTTTATCGAGCAGAAGTTTGGCGTGCCGGCAATCGATTGTCCTCCCGACATGGACCCGGAACTGGGCGCGCGCTATCCGATCCAGAGCCTGAAATTGCACGCCGAACTGGCCGGCCTCGGCGCCCGCAGCCTGGCCGGCGATATCCTGCTGCACCCCGACTACGGCTACATGTATTACGCGTCGTGCTTCACCGAGCTGGCGCTGCCGCCGGACAAGCCGCTGGCCGAAAATCCATGCCCGGCGCCGAGCTGCGTCAACATGTTCCGGCGCGAAGGCCGTACGCCCTGCATGAAATTTTGCCCGGCGCAGTGTCTGTCCGGCGAGATCGATGCCGAGGGCAAACAGGCGTCGATGCACTACGACATGGCCGCCTGCGCCGAACTGACCCAGCAGTTCGAGACCGTTCCGCAACTGTTGCGCGACGCCATCGCGACGGACAATCCGGAAGAGCGCGAAGCGTTGCTCCTTGGCGAACGCAACAAGGTGCTGTGGTACAAGATGACCGTCGGCAATGGCGGGCTGTTCGCGCAGTGCTTCGAATGCATGCGGGTCTGCCCGGTTGCCACCAATGCGCCGCTTGCGGATCCGCTCAAGCGCGGCGCGGCGCACCGTGCCGCTGCGTCGCGAAAGGTGGGCAATGGCGGCGCCAACGCGGCGTGAGCGGCTCGGCGTCACGCACGAGATGATCGAGGCGTTCGGCCCGATCATTTTTGACCTCAGCACCAACGTTCAGGACCGCCGCGGCGACCCGGTCCGGCTGTTGCAGTTCGATGAGATCGAGCGGCAACGGCCGGGCACGGGTTTGTCTGATCCCGAGATCGCTCAGCGGCTCGGGCTCGCCGCCGACCAGGTGACGTTCATTCGCGTGCTGCTCGAGCAGCGCCGCTTCAAGCCGGCGCGCTACTATCGCCTGTTCCAGCTCGGCGGCGGGCGGCGGTTCCGCACCGAGCGCGGCATGGAGCGCGACCCATATGAGGAGCCGCAATTCAGCACCGACGCTTTGGCGATCCGCGATGCATTGCGCTTTCGGCCCGACCATGTGCGGCGCGAGCTTGAGAGCGGCCGTTGGACCGCCGACACTGTCGCCGGCTATCTGCAACGCTGGGCGCGCGAAACGCCGGACGCGATTGCTGTTGCCGCGCCCAGCCATCCGCCGGTCAGCTACGGCGCCGCACTCGACCGGACCGAACGGCTTGCCGCCGCGCTCGCGGCGCTTGGCGTGCAGCGCGGCGATGTCGTTACGGTCCAGCTGCCGAGCACGCCGGAGTTTCTCGTCATCTATTATGCGGTCGCCCGGCTCGGTGGCGTGCTCTCGACTTGCACATGCCATATGGTCCCGCTGAAGCCGAGCCGCTGCTGCGCCATTCGCGCGCGCGTGCCGTGTTTTGCGGCGGCGCCACCGACAAATCCGACGCGCCCGGGATGTTCGCGACGCTTGCCGAACACTTGCCAAATCTTCAACACGTCATCACCGTCGGGCCGCCGCGACCGGGCGTGCATGCGCTGGAGGCGCTAATCGCCGGTGCCGGCCGGAGCGCGCTTCCGCCGCCGCCGGTCGCAACCGATGCGGCGCTGATGTGCTACACGTCGGGAACGTCGGACGCGCCCAAAGCAGTGCCGCACAGTTCTCAATCACTGCTCGCCAATCCACGGCAATGCCTGCCGGTGTTCGATCTGAAACCCGGCGACCGGATCGTGAGTGCTTCGCCGCTGACTTACGCCTTTGGCCTGTTTGTGGCGAACGTTGCGCTGATGGCCGGCGTGAGGTTCGCACCGTTGCCGGCGTTCACGCCGCCGGCGCTCGCCGACTTGCTGGAGCAGGAGCAGCCGACCCACGCTTTCGTCGCGCCCGCGCATGTTGCGGCGCTCCTCAAAGCCGGCCTGCTTGACGGGCGCGATCTCACCAGCCTCCGTCAGGTCATCGTGTCGGGGTCTATTGCGCGCCGGAACTCAAACGCGCGCTCGAAGATAAGCTGAACGGCGCCCGCGTCTTCGAGCTGTGGGGCATAGCAATACTCGAACCGAACCAAGTAGAGGGCATCGAGACGCGGCCGCCGTTCAGCTTATCTTCGAGCGCGCGTTGAGTTCCGGCGCGCAATAAGACCCCGACACGATGACCTGACGGAGGCTGGTGAGATCGCGCCCGTCAAGCAGGCCCGCTTTGAGGAGCGCCGCAACATGCGCGGGCGCGACGAAAGCGTGGGTCGGCTGCTCCTGCTCCAGCAAGGCGGCGAGCGCCGGCGGCGTGAACGCCGGCAACGGTGCGAACCTCACGCCGGCCATCAGCGCAACGTTCGCCACAAACAGGCCAAAGGCGTGAGTCAGCGGCGAAGCACTCACGATCCGGTCGCCGGGTTTCAGATCGAACACCGGCAGGCATTGCCGTGGATTGGCGAGCAGCGATTGAGAACTGTGCGGCACTGCTTTGGGCGCGTCCGACGTTCCCGATGTGCAGCACATCAGCGCCGCATCGGTTGCGACCGGCGGCGGCGGAAGGCGCTCCGGCCGGCACCGGCGATTAGCGCCTCCAGCGCATGCACGCCCGGTCGCGGCGGCCCGACGGTGATGACGTGTTGAAGATTCGGCAAGTGTTCGGCAAGCGTCGCGAACATCCCGGGCGCGTCGGATTTGTCGGTGGCGCCGCCGCAAAACACGGCACGCGCGCGCGAATGGCGCAGCAGCGGATCGGCTTCAGCGGGACCATATGGCATGTGCAAGGTCGAGAGCACGCCACCGAGCCGGGCGACCGCATAATAGATGACGAGAAACTCCAGCGTGCTCGGCAGCTGGACCGTAACGACATCGCCGCGCTGCACGCCAAGCGCCGCGAGCGCGGCGGCAAGCCGTTCGGTCCGGTCGAGTGCGGCGCCGTAGCTGACCGGCGGATGGCTGGGCGCGGCAACAGCAATCGCGTCCGGCGTTTCGCGCGCCCAGCGTTGCAGATAGCCGGCGACAGTGTCGGCGGTCCAACGGCCGCTCTCAAGCTCGCGCCGCACATGGTCGGGCCGAAAGCGCAATGCATCGCGGATCGCCAAAGCGTCGGTGCTGAATTGCGGCTCTTCATATGGGTCGCGCTCCATGCCGCGCTCAGTGCGGAAACGCCGCCCGCCGCCGAGCTGGAACAGGCGATAGTAGCGCGCCGGCTTGAAGCGGCGCTGCTCGAGCAGCACGCGAATGAACGTCACCTGGTCGGCGGCGAGCCCGAGCCGCTGAGCGATCTCGGGATCAGACAAACCCGTGCCCGGCCGTTGCCGCTCGATCTCATCGAACTGCAACAGGCGGACCGGGTCGCCGCGGCGGTCCTGAACGTTGGTGCTGAGGTCAAAAATGATCGGGCCGAACGCCTCGATCATCTCGTGCGTGACGCCGAGCCGCTCACGCCGCGTTGGCGCCGCCATTGCCCACCTTTCGCGACGCAGCGGCACGGTGCGCCGCGCCGCGCTTGAGCGGATCCGCAAGCGGCGCATTGGTGGCAACCGGGCAGACCCGCATGCATTCGAAGCACTGCGCGAACAGCCCGCCATTGCCGACCGTCATCTTGTACCACAGCACCTTGTTGCGCTCGCCAAGGAGCAGCGCTTCGCGCTCCTCGGGATTATCCGTGGCGATAGCGTCGCGCAGCAATTGCGGAACGGTCTCGAACTGTTGGGTCAGTTCGGCGCAGGCGGCCATGTCATAGTGCATCGACGCCTGCTTGCCGTCGGCATCGATCTCGCCGGACAGACACTGCGCCGGGCAAAATTTCATGCAGGGCGTACGGCCTTCGCGCCGGAACATGTTGACGCAGCTCGGCGCCGGGCAGGGATTTTCGGCAAGCGGCTTGTCGGGCGGCAGCGCCAGCTCGGTAAAGCACGACGCGTAATACATGTAGCCGTAGTCGGGATGCAGCAGGATGTCACCGGCAAGGCTGCGCGCGCCGAGGCCGGCAAGCTCGGCGTGCAGCTTCAGGCTCTGCAGCGGATACCGGGCGCCCAGCTCAGGATCCATGTCCGGCGGGCAGTAGATCGACGGCACGCCGAATTTTTGCTCGATGTAAAACGCAAGTCCATAGACGATCTTGTAAGCGCGGCTCTCGGTACTGCCGAAATAGCTCAGCGCCTTAGCGGGCACGCGCCAGGCGCCTGCGGTCGAGCCGCCGACGCCGACCGCAATCACCGACTTCACCCGCGGCATCAGGTCCGACGGACGGTGCCCCGCCGGCGCGATCCGTTCGACCGCATCGAGATCGGCCACGCCCGCGACCAGCGCGCCCTTGCGCAAGCAATATTCGATGATGGCCTGTTTGGCGGCAACGGGATCGATATCCGGCTTGCTGCTCATAACCGGTGTGACCAACGGGGCGCCCATGCCTTCAAGCTATAGGCCGCGCGGGCGAAAGTCACGCCAACAACTCCCTCTCCCCGCTTGCGAGAAGAGGGAGCAGCAAGCGCGCTAGACATTAATTGAGACCTCGACCGAGCCGAGGCCGATCAGATCGAACCGGTAGGCGCAAGGCGGCTCGGGAAATTTGGTCGTTACCAGGTTTCCGGTCATGACGATGTCGCCAGCGCGCAACGGCGTTCCGATCCTGGCAAGATGCGTGGCGAGCCACGCCACCGGATGGAATGGGTGCCCAAGAACATCGCGCCCAAAACCGCGATCGGTGATGGTGCCGTCCATTGCAACGATACCCTCGATCGACTTGAGCTCCGGCCAGGAGCGCACGAAGTCGCCAAGCACAATTCCGGCGTTCCAGGAATTATCGGCGATCACTGAAAGGACCTCCAGGTTGCGATAGTCGGCGCGGCGGTCGTCGACGATCTCGATTGCCGGGCAGATCGCGTCGACCGCTTCCGCGACTTCCGCGAATCCAAGGGCGCGACCGCGGGGTTCAAGATCGCGCCCGCGCCCGGTCACCGACGTCTCGGGGTCCGACGGCGACGAGGTCGTGGGCCTCGTCGCGCACGCACCGGCATCCCGAGGCGCCCGGCGACGGCGTCGACGTCGACGCCGTCCTCGGTCGCCGCGTCGGGTGGCAGCGGGACGCACACCTCGGCCTTGCAGGCGCCGCGGCGCGTGATCGCCCACCCGGTGCCGGCTTCGAACGTGGCCCGGTCGACGGGCCCGTCGACGAGGATCATCGGGTGGTCTCCTCTCGCGGGGCGGGTGCAGGCCTACCGACGCGGTGCGCTGCTTGCGGTACACGAGGAACACCCGGTGGATCCGGGCCCCGACCGTCACCGCGTACGGGACGATCGGGCCCACCCAGCCGATCTCGGCGTCGTGGCGGCCCGCGGCGCGCAGGCGGTGCAGCGCCCCGAGGAGCACCCCGCGGCCCCGGCCCTGCCCGATGGCCGACGGGCGGACCGCGACCGGCCCCACCCAGCCGGTGCGGGCGCCGTCCCAGCAGCAGAACGCCACGATCCCCTCGTCGTCGCGGGCGATCATGAGGCGGCCCGCGTGCGAGGCCGCGGATCGCCTCGACCCGCCACATCGGCCAGTGGGTCGCCAGCCAGGCGTCGACCTCGTCGGCGTCGTCGTCCCCCGCGACCGACGCGCCCGGCTCCGCGGGGGAAGTCGTGCCAGGTCGACGACCAGGTTGAGGTTCGCCTCCCCGCGGACGTAGCGGCGGCGCTCCAGCAGGCACAGCATCGCCGTCTCGGCGGTGTCGACCCCCGGGAACAGGTAGTCGGGGGCGTCCGCCCCGACGGTGATCGTCGTCGCGTCCGCCAGGTCGGCCTCGGCGGCGTCGAGCAGCGCCCGGCCCAGCCCGCGGCCGCGGGCCGACGGGATGGACGACGAGGAGCCGCAGCGCCGCGCCGCCGTCACGGACGCACGTCGCCACGACCCCGTGCCGGGTCGCCGCGGACCGTGACCGGCCAGCCCGGCGTGAACAGCGACGCGGCGCAGGTCGTCCTCGGTGGGGGCGCCGACCATCCCGGTCTCGCACAGGCGGGCGATCGTGGGCACGTCCGCGGGCTCCAGCGTCGGGAACGCCGCCGTCATCGCGTCGACGTGCCGCTCGGACGACATACTCGTCGCGGCGCGCCGGCGCCGAACCGACCGGCGGGCGCCCGACATCCCGGCGGGCTCGCGAGGGGCCGCACGTGCACGAGGAAGCGATGCGCTACCGGCCCTTCGGGCGCGACACATGGCGGGATCCTTACACCCTCTACCGCTACCTGCTCGAGCACGACCCGGTGCACCACGTCCCCGACGGCGGCTACTGGGTGCTCAGCCGTTTCGCCGACGTGTTCCGGGCGGCGCGTGACACCGCGACGTTCTCGTCCGCGCAGGGCCTGACCTTCCAGAACGAGATCGAGGCCATCGGGCTGCTGCCCAACCTCGTGATGATGGACCCGCCCCAGCACACCACCTACCGGCGCCTCGTCGCCCGCGGGTTCACCCCCCGACAGGTGGGCAGCCTCGAGCCAGCGTTGCGCCGCTTCGTGCGCGGCTGCGTCGAGCGCGTCGTCGACACGGGGACGGGCGATCTCGTGGCGCTCCTCGCCCGGCCGGTGCCGTGCTTCGTCGTCGCCCAGTACCTGGGCGTCCCCGAGGCCGACCGCGACCGCTTCGAAGGCTGGACCGAGGCGCTCGTGCAGGCGGGCGCCGGCGGCCACGAGGGCGGCGCCGACCGGCGCGCTCGCCGCGCTGTACGAGTACTTCACCGCCCAGATCGACGCCCGACGCCGCGCCCCGGGCAGGACGACGTGCTCTCCGACCTGGCGCGCCTCGACCCGGGCGACGTCGGCGGCGCCACCGAGGACATCCTCGGCTACGCGTTCGTGATGGTCGCCGGCGGGAACGACACCGCGACCGGGCTCCTCGCCGGTGCCGCCGAGCTGCTCACCCGCCACCCCGACCAGCGTCGCCGGCTGCTCGACGACCCGTCGCGTATCCCCGACGCCGTCGAGGAGTGCCTGCGCCTGGTCTCACCGGTCCAAGGCCTCTGCCGGGTCACGACCCGCGACACCGCGGTGGGCGGCGTGACGCTGCCCGTCGGGAGCCGGGTGCTCCTCTGCTACGGGGCCGCGAACCGCGACCCGCGCGAGTTCGGGCCCACCGTCGACGGGTTCGACGTCACCCGCCGGATCGAGCGGACGCTCACCTTCGGCAGCGGCGCGCACTTCTGCCTCGGCGCGGCCGCGACCCGGCTGCAAGCCCGCGTCGTCCTCGAGGAGCTCCTCCGGGCCGCGCCGGCACTTCACGGTCGACGCGGACGCCGGCGTGTTCGCCGACGGCGCGTTCACCCGCCGCTACGCGTCCCTGCCGTACGAGGCGGGCGTGGGTGGCGTCAGCGGCTGACGGCGCCGTCGCCGAGGAGGAACGCGGCGTTGTCGTGGAACAGCGCAGGATCCTCGGCGGGGCCTTCGCCGACCGCCTCGTAGTCGTCGATCGGCGTGGCGGTGCCCTCCGAGTGCGGGAAGTCGCTGCAGCACATGAAGAGGTCGCCGGACTGCTTGCGGAGCCGGGCGGGCTGCTCGTAGGAGAACGACGGCGACGCGGACCTGCCGGCGGAAGTACTCGCTCGGCCGCATCGCAGCGGCGCGAGCGGCTGGCCGTTGAGCCGGGCGGTGAACTCCCATCCGCCGTCGAGCATCAGCAGGTACATGCGGCACCCAGATCGACGAGCAGCTCGACGATCCCGATGCGCAGCCCGGGATGCCGATCGAGCGTCCCGTTCACGATGAGGTCGGTGACGGCGATCGCCGGCGGGGCCCACAGGAAGACCGACTCGACGGACGGGCACGAAGCTCGTCGTCGGGGTCGGTGTAGAAGGCGTCGTCGAAGACGCGGGGCTGGTCGGCGACGTGGAACACCGGGGTGACGCCGTGCTCGACGAACGCCGACCACAGCCGCTCGTGGTCGGGGTGCGACAGCGGCCGGCCGTCGACGGCGGCGGGGGCGATCATGCCGAGACGCACGCCGGCCGACGAGAGCGCGGCCAGTTGGCCTCCAGCCAGTCGCGGTCGCGGAGGGTCAGGTGCGCGACCGGGTGGAGCCGGCCTGCTCCGTCTGCGGACGACGGTCCCGCACCAGCGGTTCCACGCGGCCATGTTGGCCGTGAGGGCCGGCAGCGACTCCGGAGAGCCGCCGCTCCCAGAGCAGCCCGAAGTTCGGGAACAGCACCGCGTCGTCGAGGCCCATGGCGTCGAGATGCTCGACCCGGGCGGCCGGCTCCCAGTAGTCGGCGGGGAGCGCCTCGTCGTAGTCGTACGACGCGGGCAGGTCCTCGCGGCGGCGGCGGCGCTGGTCGCCGAGCACCGCGGTCTCGCCGGGGATGCTGCACGTCGGCGATGCTCGAGGCGGCGGTCCCGCCAGGTGCAGCCACGCGTAGCCGAGGTCGTCGTCGACGATGCGCAAGGCCTCGTCGCGGTCGGCCGGGTCGATGTGGTCGGCCCAGAGCGTTGCGTGACTCGTAGAGATGCTGGTCGGAGTCGATGACGGCGGTCACGGCGCACCCCCTCTCGATGGCAAACCAGTGTGCCACACACGCACGCGACAGGCCCCGGGACGCGACGTCGTGCACCGGGTCACCCAAGTCCGGTGGTCCCTATGCTGCACGTGTGACGGTGATCACCGAGGCGCTCGTGCCGGTCCCGGCCGCGCCGGCCGGCCACCGCTACCAGCACCTCAGGGTGCGGCCGGTGACGGCGGCGTGCGGCGCGCGCGTCGAGGGCGTCGACCTCGCCGCCGACCTCGACGACGCAGTGATCGCCGAGGTCCGCCGCGCCGTGCTCGACCACCAGGTCGTGTTCTTCTCGGGTCAGGCCCTGACACCGGAACGCCAGGTGGCGTTCAGTCGCCGGTTCGGACCCTGCAGCCCCGTCCCGTTCATCGAGCCGACCGCCGACCACCCCGAGGTGATCGCCGTCGTGCGCGAGGCCAGCGAGACGCAGCCGTTCACGTTCGGCAGCCTCTGGCACTCCGACTTCTCGTTCCTCCCCGAACCGCCGTTCGGGTCGATCCTGCACGCGCTCGAGGTGCCACCCGTCGGTGGGGACACGCTGTGGGCCAGCCAGACGCTCGCCTACTCGACGCTGTCGTCGGGGATGCGAGCGCTGCTCGGCACGCTCGTCGGCCAGCACAGCGCGGTGAACGCCTACTCACCGAAGATGCAGCCCATCCACGACTCGTTCGCCGGGATGGTCGTGCACACCAGCGACGCGGCGAACCGGGTGCAGCGCCACCCGGTCGTGCGCGCCCACCCCGAGACCGGCCACCCGGCGCTGTTCGCGAACGCGCAGTACACGGTCGGGCTCGACGGGTTCGCGCCGCACGAGGCGAAGCCGATCCTGGACTTCGTGTTCCAGCACGCGGTGCGGCCCGAGTTCAGCTGCCGGTGGCGCTGGTCGGTCGGCGACGTCGCCTTCTGGGACAACCGGGCCGTGCAGCACATGGCGATGGCCGACTTCACCGGGCACCGGCGGGCGATGCATCGCACCACCGTCGCCGGGGACCGTCCCGTCGGCCCCTGACGCCGTGGGCGGTTAGGGGACGCGGGCCGCGCCCATCGGCTGTCCCCAGATGGGGCCGATGTGCACGTCGTTGCCGGTCCCGCCCGCCTCGAGGATCCGCCCGTCGCCGACGTAGATGGCGACGTGCTCGCTCGCGGCGTCACCCCAGAACAGGAGGTCGCCCGGCTGGGCGGCGGAGATGGGGATGTGGGGGAGGCTGGCGTACTGCGCGCCCGAGTAGTGGGGCAGCTGGTAGCCGGCGGACGCGAACGCGGCCATGACAAGCCCCGAGCAGTCGAACGAGTCGGGTCCGGCCGCGGCGTACACGTAGGGCTTGCCGAGCTGGGCGCGGGCGTACGCGATCGCCTGGGCGGCGAGCGGGCTGACCGGCGGCAGGTTCGGGTACGCGCCCGGGTCGCCGTCGTCGCCCGAGGCGTTCAGCCGGGCGTTCGCGGCGGCCTGCGCGGCCTGCGCGACGAGCAGCACGAGCTGGCCCTGGACCTGGCTCAGGGTCGCCTGCTGCTGCGCGTTCGCCGCGGCGAGGCTTGCCCGCGTGCTCGCCAGCGCCTGCACGTCGCTGTTCGCCGCGGCCTGGGCCTTCTGGGCCGAGGCCTCCTCGGCCTGGGTGGCCTGCTTCGCAGCGTTCAGCTGCCCGATGAGCGCGTTGTCGGCCGACGCCTGCGCCGCGGCGTACTTCTGGCCGACGAGGAGCTGCTCCGCGTCGCTGAAGTCGAGGGCGTTCAGCGACTCGCCGTCGACCGCGCTCTGGTAGTCGGTGACCGCCCGGGCCCGGACCTTCGCCCGCAGGAGGTTCAGCTGGGCCTGGTCGGCGGCGAGGCGCGCCAAGTCGGTGGCAGTGGCCTGCTGCGCCTCCTGGAGGCGCAGCTCGGCGGCGTCGTACTGCTGGCCGAGGGCGTCGAGCTGGACGTTGTTCGCCGCGGATCTCGGGTTTGTAGCGTCTGGGCCTGCGCCTGCGCGTCGCTGATCGGGTCCGCGGCGACCGGCCCCGCGGCCACGACGAACGTTGTGGTGGCAACGAGCGCGATGAGGCCAAAGGGACGAAAGTGGCGAGGCACGAGTCGTGAAGGGTAACGGGTGCGGCGTGGTCGAGTCCAAGCTTCCCCGCTGACCGTGCGCTGCCAACGGCTCCGGGACCGCGGGCCCCGCCGATAGGGTCCCGACGCGACCGGGAGGGGCGATGGACACGGCGGAACGGCTCGTCGAGCAGGCCGTAGCGCAGACCGGCCTCGACGACTTCGGCGCCCCGTCGTTCCGGATCGGGCTGGACCGGATCGTGGACGGGCTGGCCGCGGAGGCGAACCTGAACGCGGTCGGGGAGGCGATGGCACCTGAGGTGCTCCTCGGCTATCTCCGCACCCGCCTTGAGGTCACCGACTGGCATCGGCGCCACCCCGACATGGGCGCGGCCGACGTGACCCCGCCGGTCGTGATGATCGGGATGGGGCGCACCGGGACCACGATCCTCCACGACCTGCTCGGCCAGGACCCCGCCAACCGGGTGCCGCTGACCTGGGAGGTGGACCGGCCCTGCCCGCCGCCCGAGACCGCGACCTACGACGTCGACCCGCGCATCGACGAGGTGCAGGCCCAGCTCGCCGTGATGGACGAGCTCCACCCCGAGTTCCAGGCCATGCACCCGACCGGCGCTCGCCTCGCCCAGGAGTGCATCCGCATCACCGGCGGCGAGTTCGCCAGCCTCATCTTCCTCAGCCAGTTCCGGCTCCCCTCCTACTTCGACTGGCTCACCCACGACGCCGACCTCGCCCCCGCCTACCGGTGGCACCGCCGGTTCCTGCAGCTGCTGCAGTGGCACCACCCCGGGGACCGCTGGATCCTGAAGTCGGGCGCCCACCTGTGGTCGTGCCCGCCCTCGTCGCCGAGTACCCCGACGCCCGGTTCATCCAGACCCACCGCGACCCGCTGCGGGTCATCGCGTCGCTGTCGTCGCTGTTCGCCACCGTCCGCCAGACCGCCAGCGACGACGTGACGATCGCCCAGGTCGCCGGCGACTGGACCGACCCGATCCTCGACGCCCTCGACCTCGCCGTCACCGCCCGGGAGGACGGCACCATCCCCGCCGACCGGGTCATCGACCTCCAGTACCAGACGTTCATCGCCGACCCGATCGCCACCATCCGGGACGTCTACGCCCACTGGGACCTGGAGCTGTCCCCCGACGCCGAGGCCCGGATGCGGGCCTTCCTCGCCGACCACGGCCAGCACCGCCACGGCGTGCACCGCTACACCCTCGCCGACACCGGCCAGTCGGCCGACCGGATCCGGGAGCGAGCCCGCCGCTACCAGACGTTCTTCGACGTCCCCGACGAGCCGCTCGCCTGACGGTCCGGTCCGGGGATTTGAGTACCGGCTACTCAAGCCGCCCCGGGCGGCACCTGCGACGCTCAGGGCGAGTCCACAGGCCGGGGGCGGGTCGGGCTCGGAAGCCACCAACAACGACGGGGCCGCGGGCGGCGCGGTCGACCCGCAAAGGAGCACGCGCGTGGGACTGTTCAAGGGCGCACGAGACGCAATGCAGAACGCCGGCGGCATGGCCGCGGGCGCGCAGGCGGCCACGATGAACGATGTCGCCGGGCTGCAGGCCGGCCTGACCGAGGGCAGCTTCGACCCCAACGACCCGGCGTTCGCGCCGATCGAGGGTGTCGACCTCGACGGCTACGCGAAGGCGGTCGCCGCGATCACGAAGTCTGGTGCCGGTGAGGCCGAGGTGGACGGGGTCGCTGAGAGCGCCGGCATCCCGAAGGGCAAGTGGAAGACGGTCAGTGACGGCTGGGTGGCGCGATGCGCAAGAGCCGGGCGGTCATGAACCGCTACGGCACCCTCTACGGCAAGTACTGAGCATCAGTCGGTGAGGACGGGGGCTCGCGGCCGCATCGGCGGCCGCGAGCCTCGCCGCGTCCGGGCTCAGGACGGCTGGCGCTCGCGACCTCGAGGTGCTGCAGCTCGACCATCAGCGGCAGCAGGAAGCCGATGTAGGCGCTGGTCAGCGTGTAGTCCTGCGTCGGCCCTGGGGTCCGCGCGATGCGACGTCGACGATCCGCACCCGGTCGTCCTCGGCGGCGCGGGCTTCGCCCGGTCGACGATCGCCTCGGGCTCGGCACGGGTCTCGACCTGGAGGCCGAAGTGGTCCGAGCGCCGGCGCGACCACGAACGGGTCGGCCGGCAGCAGGTAGACGAACTGGGCGAACACGCCGGTGTAGAGGATCAGCGGGTTGCCCCGTTCGCCGCTGTTGTCGCCTTCGCGCCAGCCGAACACCTCGCCGTAGAAGTCGAGGATCTCGGCCCGGCCGGGCTCGTCGAGGATCGCCGGGTCGAGGGTGATCGCGACGTGGTTCAGGCGGGGCAGGACGGGTAGCGCTCCATGAGGACACCTCCGGGCGGACCAGGACCTTGCGACGCCAGCTGACCCCCGGCCAGCCGCTGCATGGTAGGCAGCCCGTCGAGGCCGACGTCGTCGGGTCGACGAGCAGGTCGACAGGCAGTCGACCCGAGGGGGCCGCTCCATCGCCGGGGCGAACCCGTCGCGCGTCGTAGTTGTAGGCGCCGATGCCGGTCAGCTCGAGCACGATCATGCGGTTCTGGTTGCCTGGCGCGGCCGGCGCGCTGCCCGTGCCACGAACACGAGCGTCCCGGCGAAGTCGAGATGGTCGAGCGCGGCCTCGCCCGGCGCGGCCGCGGCCGGAGCTCGAACGCGAGCGTGTACGGATGCTCGACGGTGCGCCCGATCGGCACCGCGGCGAGGTCGCGGGCTCGATCACCTCGCCGCGCCGACGTCGCGGGCCCGCTGCTGGCGCGCCGGGGCCGGCTGGGAGCCCGTGATGTCGGCGATGCCGAGGCTGCGAGCACGGCGAGGAC
>CAWGDC010000002.1:0-737069 GCA_963821325.1 uncultured Actinomycetes bacterium
GATGGGATCGGCCTCGAACGATGAGCCGACCACGATGGGGATGACTTACTTGACTCACCCAGCCGGCGAGTAGTACACTCACCTCATCGCAGAGAGGCCGCCGACCAACCTCATCGAAGCAGCCCGGTGTTTCGCCGACCCGGACGTGGCGATCGACTTCGTGGCGAACCCGGTGGCCTGACGGCACTGCCTGCCCGGTGTGTGGCAGCCAGGAGCACTCCTACCTGAAGACCCGGCGGCTCTGGAAGTGCAAGGCCTGCAAGAAGCAGTACAGCGTCAAGGTGGGAACCATCTTTGAGGACTCGCCGATCCCGCTGTACAAGTGGCTCACCTCGATCTGGCTTCTCGCGAACTCGAAGAACGGCGTCTCAAGCCACAAGCTTGGCCGGGCGGTTGGGCTCACCCAGAAGTCGGCGTGGTTCGTTCTTCAGCGCATCCGGCTCGCGATGCAGACCAAGTCGTTCGACCGCTTCACTGGCGAAGTCGCGGTTGACGAGACTTTCATCGGCGGGAAGGCACGCAACATGCGCGCCAACGTCCGCGCCCAAAAGATCAGCGGTAGGGGAGCGACGCACAAGAGCGTCGTTCGCCGACGCCCTGGAGCGCGGTGGCAAAGTCCGCGCCCAGGTGGTCGGCAGCACTAAGCGCCGTGTGCTCGAACGCCATATCAGTCGCCACGTTCTCACGGCGCGACGAATTACTCGGACGCTCGCAACAGCTATCGCCGGCTTTCCGAGAACTACGAGCACGCCATGATCGACCACGCGGTCCGCTATGTGGACGGCCGCGTCCACACGAACGGGATCGAGAACTTCTGGTCGTTGCTCAAGCGCGGCGCTGCACGGCACCTACGTCAGTGTCGGCCCCGAGCACTTGTTCCGCTATCTGGACGAGCGCGTGTTTACCTTCAACGAGCGCCGCCTGGCGGACCTTGGCCGCTCCTCGGCGGTGCTCGCCGCGGTGGCGGGGAAGCGGCTCACCTGGGCTGAGTTGACGAGTTAGAATTTGCTCCTAGGAATCCGTGAACGCCGCCCGGGGACCAACCGCGACGGCGTTCACGTACTCCTGGTTGGCGGGCCTACACCCCGCTCGGTCATTTCACCGATAAACCGCCTCTCCGGTCGTTGAGGGTCGGACGTTGGGACGGGCCCCCGCGGGTGACGCGGGGGCTCCGTCGTTCCTAAGCGTAGTGCCTCCTGGCGCAGCGCGACGTTTTCAGAAGATAAATCCCGGTGAGTCAGCGACTTATTGTCTGCGGCCCGGCCATCTGTCTGCTAGCCGTGCCTACCTCGGCGTGGTACGGTTTAGCCATGGTTGACGAGCCCCGCGAACGATCCAGCATCCGGTTCCCGTACGGGGCCCTGAGCGATGCTGAGCAGGTCGCTCGCGGCGTGGCGGCGCATGGCCTCGACTGTGCCATTGACCAACTCGCGGCCGCCATGGGCCAGAACATGAGCGGGGCCTTCCGAAACAAGGTCCGCGACGGCGTCCATCTTCGGGGCCGTGGAAACAAGCCGTGGCCGAGTACTTCTCACCGACCTCGGGCTCCGCCTCGTCGACCCGCAGACAGAAGCTGACGCTCGGATCGACGCCTTTTTGCAGGTGCCTCTCTACGAACAGGTGTGCGAGAAGTTCCGAGGGAAGCGACTCCTATCGGATAAGGCGATGGAGGCCGAACTCACCAAGTTCGGGGTGAGCCCGAAGCAGGCGTCAAAGGCCAGACAGGCCATGTACCGCTCGGCCGACCAGGCCGGGTTTTTCCTTCACGGCCGGGACCGACTCGTTGAACCGCCTCGCCAGGCGGCTACTGTGAGCGAGGTGCGCCAGGTCTCCGACGCCGAAGTAGGGCACTTCGTGGACTGTGGGGAGCAGATCGCGGGCTTCGTTAGCGACCCGTTGATCGTCGGTCTCTGGAAGCGGCTGCCGGACCCCGACAAGGGGACCTTCACGCCGGAGCAGCAAGCGGCGTGGCTCAATGCCGCAAAGGTCAACCTCCAGCTCTTGTACGGAGGGGTACCCTCGAACCGTGCTGAAACGTCGCGCACCGTCGAACTCAAGTCGGTCGGGGACACGATCGAAACCGACCCCGAAGCCTGATGAGTTCGAGCGCTTTGAGCGGCTTGCCGAGGCCCTGGTCTCGGTCCCGAAGGACGAGATCAACCAGGAGCGCGCGAAAGCAAATGACAAGCGCCGCTAAGAAGGCCCTTCCGCCCAGCCCTGCGGGGGGCTACCGTGGAACCGTTGTAGGCGAAGGGAGTGGGCACGTGGTACCGCTTGTGTCGTGGCTGCCAGCGGCGTTCAAGCTCATCGTCGCGTCCATTCGCCACCCCAATACCGACAAGGCCATCATCGTCAACTCTGACAAGTCGGTCGACATTGTGCCGGCGAACCAGGTCTCGGGCGTAGCTGTGGCGGCCGGAAACGATCGGGTGGCGGCCAGGGCCTGACGGGCGGGAGTAGCTGGGGTGGCGGGGGAGAAACAGCCGGTCGCTATTGCGCCGGCATCAAGGTGGTTCTCCCGCATCCTTGTGGTGCTGATCGGCATAACGGTCGGGACCTTCCTTGCATGGATCATCTTTGGTCTAAGCGTCCCGCACCCGTCGTCGTCGCAATCCAGCACGCTTGAGCAGGTCGAGAGGGCTTTCTTCGCTGGGTTCGGGTCACTCGTTGGCCTGATCGGCGGCAAGTTCTCGTAGCGGCGCCATTCACTGACGACCCCGCTCGGCGCATGGACCCCGCATATCGGCGGGTGAGCCAAGTAAGTCGTTCCCCCCACGATCCCTATCCGCGGGGCCAGCGGCGCTCCACCCGATCCCGATACACCACGTCCACGAACGGTCCCCGCTTGCGGGACCGCGAGCTGGATCCGATGGATGTTCGTGGTCAGGTACGCCGCCATCTCCGGGCCCGTCAGATGCTGGTTGGCGATCGCAAACACCCGAAGCCGGCTCCTCACCAGGACCTCCTGGCTCTCGGCGTCGCGGATGATCCGCTCGTCTTTGGTCAGCGCCACCCAACCTGCCCGGTCGGCATCCCGGATCCAACGGGCATCCGAGACTTGCTCGTCCTCGCCGCCCGGGTACACGTCCGCCATCGTGTGCACGACAAGGCCGAGGCTTCGCAGCGCCTCGGGCACCATCCGACGCCCGAGGCTCCGATCGACGAAGAACTCAGGCGGCGGCGAGGATCTCGGCGGCACGAGCGGCCCGCACGTCCTCGAGCGGGACGCCGAAATCCTCAGCCACGGCGCGCTCGCTCTCGCCCGCCTCGATCCGGCCAGTCACGTCGACCAGCCGGGCTGCGCCGTGGATGAAGATCGGCTGCCCAAAGGCCCGCTTCGGATCCGCCACCAACAGCGGCTCCTCCGTGATCGGCAACGATCACCTGCGCCGCCCACCCGGCGTCGTATTCGATGCGCTGCAGGTAGCGGTCGATCACATCGTGGAACACCCGCTGACCGGAGCGCACCACGGTCAGCAGCCCCAGCTGCTTGTCACCCTGCGAGCGGGCGTAATCGAAGAGCAGCTCCGCGCCATCCGTATGAAGGCGCCGCGACGCCAACGCGTGCTCGAGGCCAACCTCCGCGTCGAGGCGCTCCAACGCCGGGCGGATCCGCTGCAACGGAAGCCCCGTCTCTCGAAACGCCGCCAAGACCATCCCCTCTGCCAGCCCGATGAACGGAATCGTCAACCGGTCCCCCGGGACGCTGGTCAGCAGCGCCGAGCCGCGCACCACCCGGCGACCAGCAGGGTGGCGCGTGTACCCGTGGACCCACGTGTCGAACGTCGAGCGCGGCACACCCAGATACGACGAAGCCTCGGTCACGGTGTACAGCGGCTTGGCGAACCGGGCGTCGATGCGAGGCCAGGACAGGCTCCTCGGTCGGGGCGACACTCAAACGGTACTGCTGGGGTGTGCCGAACAGACGGTGCTCGTCGCCCCGTCGCGGGCCGCACCGTGGCCGGTGTCACAGCGCTGGTGCATGATCTTCCCGAGGGACGGGGTACTGGTGCGGGTTCGCATTCATCGTGGGGCAAACGAGATTGGGGGGAACTGCGTCGAGATCGCCGGCGCTGATGGGCGTCGGTTGGTGCAGGACCTGGGCCGCCCCCTCTGGGCGGGCTGGGACGACGAGGTAGACCTCCCAGCCGTTGCTGGACTGCGAGAACCAGACCCGTCACTCCTCGGCGTCGTGATCTCGCACCCCCACCTGGACCATTACGGCCTAGTTCGCAAGGTCGATTCGAGCGTGCCGATCTACACCGGTCGTGAGGCTGCAGCACTGGTCCAGGCCGCGTCGTTCTTCTCTTCAATGTCCGGCGGCCTTCATCCCGCGGGGTTCCTGGGGCATCGCGAGTCCTTCGAGCTCGGTCCCTTCCGAATCACGCCTTTTCTGAACGACCACTCGGCCTTCGACGCGTACTCGCTGCTGATCGAGACTGATGGCCGACGACTCTTCTATACGGGGGACCTCCGCGCCCACGGCCGAAAGGCCGCGCTCTTCGAGCAGCTCCTCGAGCAACCACCAGCGGATGTTGAGGTGTTGTTGATGGAAGGCACACACGTCCGTCTCGACAACACGCATGACCAGGCTGTATTCGAGACCGAGGCGCAGCTCGAGGACCGCTTCGTCGAGCTCTGCCGCTCCACCAATGGTGCGGTCGTGGTGGCCGGATCAGCCCAAAACCTTGATCGGCTCGTGACCGTTTACCGCTCGGCCCGGCGGGCGGGCCGGGAGCTCGTGACCGACCTCTATGGCGCCACGGTGGCCGCGTCGACCCGCTCCACGATTCCCCAGCGGGGCTTTGAGGCACTGCGCGTCTTCGTGCCCCGCCGCCAGCGCGTCCTCGTGAAAGAGGCCGAAGAGTTCTGGCGAACGGAGCAGATCCGGCCCATCCGCGTCTACCCCGAAGAACTTGCCTGCGACCCTGGACGGTTCATCTTCCACATCCCGTCATCGACGCTTCGTGAACTGATGAGCGCGCGGGTGCTCGACCGCAGCGGTGTCGCCGCCTGGTCCATGTGGGACGGCTACCTACGCGGCCCGGCGGGCGAGACGCTCAAGCGGATGCTCGATGACCACGACATCGGCCTCGTCCACGTCCACACCTCGGGCCACGCGTCAGTCACAGATCTGCAACGCCTCGTCGAGGCCTTCAAACCGAAACGCGTCGTTCCGATCCATTCCGAGGCAACGAGCCGTTTCGCTGAGCTGTTTCCAAATGTTGAACAGCATCCCGACGGTCAGTGGTGGGAGGTCTGACGTGAGCCGTGAAGCGCGACTGGCGCTGCGTTCACGCCTCGAGGTTGACCCAGACGCGGACATGAGCACCTTGCGGACCGACACCGACAACCAACTGGCGGTCGGCCGTGGCGTATGGCGGCTGCTCTGGCGAGGCCAACTTGCCTGCGCGGTCGCTCAGGACGCCAGCCCTCCGACCACGCTGGGGGCCATGCTCGACGTCTTGGCGCTCCTTGAAGACGAAAATCCAACCCTGGTACCAGCCGACCCGGATCAGGTCCATGTTCTCGTCGATCGACCACTCCCCGATCGCGATGCCGGAACCGAGGTGGCGCAGGCACTGCGCAGCCTTCGCAGCGCCATCGGCGGTGTCGACGCCCGCATCTGGTACCGCGGCAACGACACGCCCTGGGTCCAAGACACCGGTGCTCCGCCCGCATGGCCTGACAACGACCAGGTACGCGGCTGGGTACACGACCTGCTCTTACCGCGTCTGACCACGCAGCCTTGCGACTTCGCGCTGGACCTCGTCAGAGCCGTCGACGATCCGTCGCTACATCTGTATCCGTCTGAGATCCGTCGCGACAAGTCCCCCCTCTGGGCGCTACGCCTGGACGGGCTCCAGATCGGCACGGTCGGAGCCTCGTCGGGGACGCTCGTAGTTGGCGCACCCGGAAAAGCTGATGACGGACCGGAACGGAAGGTGTTCAACGAAATTGCCGGGTGTGACGAGCTCGCATTCGCGCTCTATCCATCAACCGACGAGCACAGCCTGGACGAGGCGGCCGACATCACTCGGCGGCTCATGAAGCGTTGGCGTAGTACCGAAGTGACCGGAGCCCCCGTCACCCATCGCTACAAGCACGGAATAGGCATCGTCGACGAGCACGCGCTCGAAGCGCGTCTCCTCAAACGGCTCATCCGTCTTCCGGACTATCCGCAGGCTCACCTCGTGCGAAACGATGAGCAGGTAGCTCGAGGCAGTCAGTTCCCAACACTGTGGGCCCAAAAGGGGAAGGCGAAGTACCTGGATGCGATCCTCGCCGACGGCACGACCCCGCTCGCGATCGAACTCAAAGTGGCCACCGGCGGTCAAGGGCGCTACTACCGCCGTGCGCTCTACCAAGCCGTCCTGTACCGACATTTCATTCAGAACGCACCCGATCTCGACCCGTGGTTCCGGGCAGCAGCGCTTGAACGCCGAGCCACCCGAGCGGTCGTTGGCATTCCGATACCTGTCCGATGGACTGGAACCTTCGAGACCGACCTGGGACTTCTCAAACGGGTCGCGCAACTCGTCGGCGTCGAAGTCATCGTCCTCGACGACCGCAAGACCCCCGACTGGACCACCCGTCCTTCGGGCGCCGAGCCCACCAGGCAGATCACCGAGCGGCTCAGCTGGAGTCTCGCCGGCGCTCTGGCCCACCGCTGGCCAAAGGCGCTCGGCCGGGTCGTGGAGCTTCACCGGGGCGGCGGACAGTACGACGAGATACAGCTCCAGCCTCACGACGATCGGCGTCTCGACACGCCCTCACGCCTACCGCGGATCTCGCTGAACCGACTCGGTTCGGCATGGGTCTGGTCGCAGCTCGGCACCGACCGCTGGGTCTGGCGTGACATCTGGCGGCACCTCGCCGCAGGTGGTGACGTCGCCGACGCGGCCCGACTCATCGGCGTCACCGCGGGGCTTCCCGTCGAGGACGCGCCGAAGAAGGCCGAGCTTCAGCGAGCTGGTCTCGGCGTTCCTCGAAAAAAGAGAGGTGACCGATTCGGACGCATGGAGCTGGCGTTGCGCGTGGACCACCGGCGAGTACGCGCAGGAGGGTGCGCCCGGGTTGCAACACTTCGACAGTGTGCTCAGCCACTACGGCAACCAGCCTCAAGCGGACGGGATCCCGACCCTTGCCCGCATCTGGTGTGCTGTCCGCAACAACCAAGCGGAAGTCGCGATCGATCAACAAAACCTGCGCGTCTGGATCTCAACGCCAGACGGTATCCAAGAAGCACGCCAGGGTGACGCGCGCGAGAGGGTCACCTTCGCCGCCGGCCGCGTCGGCGACACCCCCAGCCACGATGGCCTTGGGTCTAAGGGGGTGACGGGCCTCGCCGCGTTCGAAGCCTTGCAAGCGACGTTCGCGGCCGCCCATGTCAACATGCCGCCGATCCCCACGCGGTTCGTCGCGGCGCTGACCCTTCAACACGAATGGCTCTGGACAACACGCCCGGTCCAAGCCGGGGACGTGTACATGTTCGACCGATACCCCGACGAAGTGCTCATGGCGAACTCGGAGGGCTACGAGGTAGCGGACTACCTCGCGATATCCCATGGAGGTCACGGCGTGAACTCCTACTTCCTTACCTATCAGCTCGTCACCCGCCGACTGGCCATCTTCGTCCAAGTGGGCTGGGGAGGCGCATACATGAGCGAGGAGAGCTCGCGCCGAGACGTCGCCGTCGCGTATCAAAGCATCGACTCGCTGCTGGCTGCAGCAGGTCCACTCATCGATGCGGACGCTGCACCGGGATCCCGACTCGTCGTCCTGGCGAGCCCGTCTCGAGGAGTGGGCGCAGCCGGATGGCTCGGACACAGACTCGGCGATCGCGAGGCGCGGACGGCATGGATCGACGATCACCGTTGCGATTCATCCTCTGCTACGGCACATGCCCGACAATTGATCCTTGAGAGTGCCTGATCCAGTGAGGCGAGACGTCTCGGCGCGGGATCGAGTCCTGGGGTGCTTCCTGGGCGGCGCGATCGGCGACGCGCTGGGCGCACCGGTCGAGTTCCAGAGCCTTACTGAGATCCACCACGAGTTCGGCCCAGCGGGCCTCACCGGCTACGCACCCGCCTACGGGAAGCTGGGCGCGATCACCGACGACACCCAGATGACGCTCTTCACCGCAGAAGGCCTCATCCGGGCCAAAGCCCGCATGGCTGACCGAGGAATCTGCAACGTGGCCTGGATCGTTCACCGGGCCTACTGCCGATGGCTCGTCACCCAAGGTGGCCCCGACATCGAGGACCCCGACCTCGGGCCAGCGACTTCAGGCTGGCTGATCACCAACCAGGAGCTTCACACCCGGCGCGCCCCGGGCACCACCTGCCTCTCGGCGCTCGAAACCCGCAAGCAAGGCTCACCCAGCAATCCGCTCAACCTGAGCAAGGGCTGCGGTGCCGTCATTCGAATGGCGCCAGTCGGCCTTGCGGGAGACGGCATCGACGCGTTCGAAATGGGTATCGAGCTGGCAGCGCTCACCCACGGGCACCCCAGCGGATACATCGCCGCCGGTGCATTCGCCGAAATCGTCCACCGCCTCACGCGTGGGTCGTCTTTGCTCAACGCGATCCATGAGACCCGCACCCGCCTCGCTGACACACCCGACGCAGAGGAGACACTTGCAGCGATCGATCGAGCAGTCGCCCTGCCCGGTGACGGTATGCCCGGACCTGAACGTCTCGAGAGCCTGGGGAGTGGATGGGTGGCCGAGGAAGCCCTTGCTATCGGCCTGTACTGCGTGCTCGTCGCCGCCGACGTACGTGGCGGCCTGCTGCTCGCGGTCAACCACGGTGGCGACAGTGACAGCACCGGTTCCATCGCCGGCAACCTTCTCGGCACGATCCACGGGATCCAGGCGCTCCCGCAGGACCTCCTGAGCGGTCTCGAATGCTGGGACCTCATCACCCGGGTCGCCGATGATTTCGCGGACGTGTTCATTGATGACAAACAGGCGTCCGAGCGCTACCCGACCTACTGATAAATGAGCACCCCAGACCGTCCGCCTCCGACACGCTTCAGCCATGTGCTTCCGCAGCAACGGTGCGCCCGTTGTGGCGCGTGGCTGAACCCGAAATGGGATCGTTGCGTAACCGAGGGATCACGGTGGGCGTACGACTGGACATGCCGAGTCTGTGGAACGACACGGAAATGGCTCGACAGCATTCCGCCCGAAGAAACCGGCATATCCGGCCCGGTCCGCGTTCCGCCACGAACCGGTATCGGCGAAACGCCCAACCCCGCAGCTGGCACCTTCTCACCGTGGGGTCGCTGTCAGACTCGATCCCGGCTTGATCCAGATCATCGTCTCACTCGCCGACCAGTACGCAGATACGACCAACGAGGAGGCCATCCGCGGGCGCCCATCCCTGCTCGACCATGAAGGCCATCGAATCACCCCCTGGGGTGCGTACCTCGGCGACCCCGCCGATCCGAGCGGTGTACGTGACGCGCTCGCCTATCTCCGATACGCGACCCGACCCGGCTCACCCAACATCACAGCGCTCGTCGAGAGCGCCACACTCAGTACTGCGCTCGTCTTCGCGCTCCTACCACAACGGGCTGCCTTCGCCGCACAAGCCGGCCTCGGTATCGACATACCGGAATTGATCGACGTTGGGCCAGTCATCGGCGCCGGTGAAGACTCACTCAGTGCACGCTATGACCGTCGAGTTCGCGACCTACCTGATCCGGAACAGCTTTCTGCGGAGGCAAAGCGCCTCGCACTGCGCATCGATCTCGGCGACCAACTGATCACGGCCGTCGACTTCATGGCCACTGCCGACCACGACTTCGAATGGAAGTCCGATCTGCAGAGCGTTGTGCAGTCCAGCCAACGCTGGTCCAGCGCCCTGTGAGGTCTCGGCGGGGATATGCCAGGCCTCATCGTCGGGAGCGAAAACTTCTAACGGATCTTCTAACGGACGGGCCATCAGAGGGCGTTATCCACAGGATTCTCCACCACGCGGTGAAACGCGAAATGCCTGTTCAACGGCACTTTCCGGCATGAGCAAGCACCACCCACGACCGCCCAAATACGACTCATAACCCGAAGGTCGCGGGTTCAAATCCCGCCCCCGCCACCAACGAACCCGTAGGTCAGAGGCCCTCCCACCGGGAGGGCCTCACTACGATCCGTTGACATCGCCGCCGTTTGTCAACGGGATGTCAACGGGGCGCCTTGTCACGACCCGGGGCTCCCTCTCCTCTCGCACTTCTGTGCATCGATCATGGGTCGCCAGAACCGCAGGACCAAGTCCTCCTTCGGCGACGCGGCAAGGTAGGCGTCGTAGTCGGCGCGTTCGAGTTTCTTGTTGAGGGCCCGTTCCCACCCATCGCCCTTCAGGTGTGTCTGACGCTGGATGCTCGCGACATCGTGCTTTGAGTAGGGGCTGACGCCCATGTCGATGCCCGTCTGGATGGTGACGCGACCGTCGGGATCGATCGCGCGGATCGCCGTGGCATCGGCCGGGTCCGTACCAGCCGGCCCTGGGCCCACCGGTAGCGGTGCCCCTCGCTGCTAGTGATTTCCCTGCAGGGGGGAAATCGTGCTTCAGGGGGTCCAGTCGACCAGCACGTCGGGGGGCGGGCTTTCGGGTGGAGCGCCCAGGTCGACGCCAGTCACATCCTTGACTTGGCCACGAAACCAGACGGTGAACTCGTCGCCGGAGGTGGCGAGTTCCGTGAACGCCTTCTCGATGTCGGGAGCCTCGAACCAAACCAACATGAAACTCCCCATCGGGGTCTCCTGCAGAGCCCAAGTCTCCCGGGTAAGTCCCGACCTACCCGCCTGAGCGTCGAACCCCTTACGGCGCTCCCCCATGGACGCGGCCGCGAAGTCCCTTCCTGCTTGCTCTTTACCGGGAAGGATCGGGAACACGCCATTGAACACTGCCATCGGGCCCTTCTCCTTGTTCGTCCGCCGTAGCACCGGAGACAGTACGACCGGGCTCGGAAGACTGCCGAAGTCTGCTGACCCGCAACGTCGGTAGCAAGCAGATCACAACTGGACTTGACCCGGTTTCGTGGGCGGTTAAAGCCCCCGCCTGGCATGGCGAGCGCCTCTCGGCTCCCACGATCTGTCACCGAACTTGTCACCAACGGAGCCGCATCGGGTGACCTCGGACGGCCGGGTCGGCACCGGACGGATCCGAGACCGTATCGGGCATAACGAACGGGCTTGGCCTGACACCCCCCGGACGTTTGTCAAGGCCCTCATAACCCGAAGGTCGCGGGTTCAAATCCCGCCCCCGCCACCAACGAAACCGCAGGTCGGAGGCCCCGAGCGTAAGCTCGGGGCCTCTCCTGTTGATGCTCATGTTGCGGAAGTTCGGTGCCATGCGGTGCCAAACCGGTGCCATGGGCCGCGTCGCCGACCACGCGGAGCCGCGTCGACGCAGGTGAGTGCCGGTCCACACGCCGGCGACCTTCGGGTTCTCCACCCGACGGTCGCCGCCCCTCGGACTCACGGTCGCGAGGTCCACACCATTGAGTGCGTGTAGTCGACGGCCTCAGGAGCGGTGCTGTACCCGAGCCCAGCGTGCAGGCCGGCCCGGGTGCCTGGGCGGGGTTGCGTACCCTGGATGAAACCTGTCCTGGGGAGGGGTGGAAATGGCGTCGACGGTCACCGTGGCGACCGTCTTCACCGACCTTGTCGACTCGACGGCCATCTCGGCGCGGCTGAGCCCCGAGGCAGCCGAGGAGTTCCGCCGTGAGCACTACTCGCTGCTGCGGTCGGCGATCAGCGCGAGCGGGGGCACGGAGGTCAAGAGCACCGGCGGCTGTGCGAGACTCTCGGCGGCTCTCTCGGCAGGGACTTGAGGGGTGGGTCGTGTCTTCGTCGGTTACGGCGACGTTCGTGTTCACGGATCTGGTGGATTCGACGGCGACCTCGACGCGCCTGAACCTCGATGCGGCTGAGGAGCTGCGCCAGGCCCATTTCGGGTTGCTGCGTGGGGCCGTGGCCGCGTCCGGCGGTACCGAGGTCAAGAACCTCGGGGACGGGTTGATGGTGATGTACTCGTCGGCGAGCCACGCGGTGGCGGGCGCGGTGGGGATGCAGCAGGCGATCGAGCATCACAACCGCTCGGCCGAACATCCCCTTGGGGTGCGGGTCGGGATCAGTGCCGGGGAGGCGGTCGAGGAAGACGGCGACTACTTCGGTGACCCCGTCGTGGAAGCGGCTCGTGTCTGTGCGTTGTGCGACGGTGGCCAGATTGTGGTCACCGAAGTCGTGAGGTTGATGGCGGGGCGACGCATCACGCATCCGTTCACCGAGTTGGGCGATCACGAGCTGAAGGGTCTTCCGGATCCGGTTCCGTTGTTCGAGGTCGGGTGGGTTCCCGCCGGGGAGATCACGGTGGGCATTCCGCTCCCGGATCGCTTGGAGCCGGATGGCTCGACGGCGTTGTTCGGGTTCCTCGGACGTGAGCGCGAGAAGATGCAGCTCTTCGACGCGGTTAAGAGCGCGACAACGGGTAGCCGCCAGGTGACGTTCGTGTCGGGTGAGCCTGGCATCGGCAAGACGTCGCTGTGTCGAAAAGTCGCCCAGCATGCGCGCGAGCTAGACGTGTGCGTGCTGTACGGGCGATGCGACGAGGATCTCGGGGTCAGCTATCAGCCCTTCGGCGAAGCGCTGTCGCATTTGGCCATCCACGCCAACGAACAGCTCCTCGAACAACACGTCGCTGACCATGGCGGCGCGCTTCTGGCTCTGGTCCCGGCCCTGTCGAAGCGCTTGCCCGACACGAGCGAGATGCAGAGTGCCGATCCCGATACCCAACGCGAGCGTTTGTTCAACGCGGTGGTCGGTTTGTTGGCAGCCGCGGCGGCCGATTACGGATTGTTGCTGGTGGTCGATGACCTGCACTGGGCCGACAAGGCAACGTTGCAGCTGCTCCGCCATGCCGCGACATCACATCAGTTGGCCAAGGTGATGATCCTCGGCACGTATCGGGACTCCGACCTCTCAGCGAATAACCCGTTGTCCGACGTGTTGGCCAGCTTGCGCCGCGAGGGCGACGTGCAGCGCATCGACCTCGTCGGTCTCGATGACCTCGAAGTCATCGAGATGATGGAGGCCGCCGCCGGCCACGAGATGCCGGAAGAGGGCGTCGCGCTGGCCCACGCCGTGCGCCAAGAGACCGAAGGCAATCCGTTCTTCACTGCGGAGATGCTCATACACCTCGGTAAATCGGGGCTCGTTCGCCAAGACGAGACCGGCCGCTGGGTCGCGACCGACGACCTGTACGAACAAGGACTGCCTCAGAGTGTCCGCGAGGTGGTTGGCCAGCGCATCGACCGGCTCGGAGACGAGCACCGCCGCGTCTTGTCGTGGGCAGCCGTGATCGGCCGCGACTTCGACGTCGACCTCCTCGCCATGGTGGCCGACATCGACGAAGACCACCTGCTTGACCTTCTCGACCAGGCGGGCGCCGCCGGCCTCGTGACCGAGGTCGAGCGCGCGGTCGACCAATTCAGCTTCACCCACGCTCTCACCCAGCACACGCTCTACGACGACCTCGGCGCCAGTCGGCGCGCCCGCTCCCATCGCAAGATTGCCGAAGCGCTCGAAACGCTGTGCGGCGCAACGCCACAAGCGCGAGCCGGCGAGTTGGCGCGGCACTTCGTCGGCGCGACCAAGGCGGCGGACATCGTTAAGGCGCTCGAGTACACGCAAATGGCTGGCAATCAGGCGCTCGCCCAGCTCGCCCCCGCCGACGCGCTCGGCTGGTTCGCCCAAGCCCTCGACCTCTACGGCCAGTCCCCGTCCGACGGGGTCGTCCAGTGCGATCTGCTCATCGGGCTGGGCACGGCGCAACGGCAAACCGGCGACCCCGCACACCGTGAAACGCTGCTCCAAGCGGCGAACATCGCCAAGAGCCTCGGAGACACCGACCGTCTCGTACAGGCTGCGCTGGCGGGCAGCCGTGGCGGCAGTGCCAGCAAAGCCGGAGAGGTCGACAGCGAGCGCGTCGCGGTACTCGAAGACGCCCTGGAGGCCGTCGGCACCGACGACAGCGAAACCCGAGCTCGTCTCCTCGCGATGCTTGCCGTCGAGCTGTCGTACAGCGGTCAACGTGAACGCATCGCCACGCTCATCAACGAGAGCATGACCATCGCGCGCCACCTCGACGACCCGCTCGCGTTCCTGCGGGCCGCCAGCGCCTACGGCGCCATCCCACTTCCCGAGAACCTCGATCCGCGGCTCGTCGACCTCGCGGAGGCCTTGTCGACCGCGGCGGCCATTGGGGACCCGAGCGCGAGCTTTGACGCAAACTACAGTCGAGCGCTCGCATGCTTCCAGGCCGGGAACCGAGCCGCGCTTGAAGCCCACCTCGATGCGTGCGCGTCGCTTGCAGAGCAACTCGACCGACGCTTGGAGCGCTGGATAGTCACCACCACGCGCGCCGAGCTGTGCGTGATCTCGGGTGATCTCGACGCCGCCGAAGATCTCGCGAACGACGCGCTAACGATCGGGGCCGACAGCGTCCCCGAAGCGCTCACTACCTGGGGTGGCCTGCTCCTCGAGATCCGGGACGTACAGGGTCGCTTGGGAGAGATGGTCGAGGTCCTCGAGCAAGCCGCCGTCGAGAATCCCGGCCTTCCGATCCTGCGCGCTGCCCTCGGCCGCACCTACTGCGAACTCGATCGCCCCGCCGATGCTCTCGCCCTGATCCAGGCCGACGTCAACGACAAGTTCGCAAAGTTCGAATACGACAACACTTGGCTCACCGCCATGGCGCTCATGGCGGACGTCTGCGTACAACTCGAACAGCACGACGTGCTGGCGCTGCTGTACGAGCAGTTGGGTGCATGGCACGCCCAATGGACTGCGATCGGCCCGAATGCACGAGGTCCGGTCGCGCTGTATCTCACAATGCTCGCTGGCGCACTCGATGACTACGACCGCGCCGAACGCCATTTCAATCAGGCGTTCGACATCAGCCGAAACCTAAACGCCCCCTACTGGACCGCTCGCACCCAGTACGAGTGGGCCAAAGTGCTCAAAAGGCGCCGCGAGCCCGACGACGAACCCCCGCGACGAAATTGCTGACGAGCGTGGTCGAAACTTCAAAGCAATACGGTTTAACCGCCCTCGTACAACGCGCCGAATCGCTCGTTTAGCAACGCACAGCCACCCACCACGCCGAATGCTCCCGCGGGTATCCAGGATTGCAGCGTCGGTGACGCACACCTCCGATCCTCCGAGCTTCCGCGCAAGCAGTCCTTCCCGCCCTCGCCTCGCCTCTCGCCGTCTCCGCCGAGCACCCGTCACCGAAGTTGGCACCAACGGAGGCGGACGACCCGGTTCCTGACGGACGGGCTGGCAGTGGCCGGACCGGCGATCGCAGCAGCCGTAATGGATCGGCGCTCTCCCTCAGTTGGCGGACGTTTGTCAAGGCCCTCATAACCCGAAGGTGGCGGGTTCAAATCCCGCCCCCGCCACCAACGAAACGGCAGGTCATCGGCCCCGAGCGTGCAGCTCGGGGCCATCCTGCTGTTGCGGGTGTTGCGCATGGTTTGTGACAAGTCGGTGAGGGTGGGCCGTCCGATCGTCGACTCGGACACACGAACGGCACGGAGACGGCTCTGAGGGCTACTGCAAAGGACGTTGTCAACGGGCTTGGCCAACCCCCCCGGGCGACGAGCTGCGACAGGACCGTGGAGTGGCGCGCTGGCATGGCGCGAGGGCCGGACGGTTGCACAGATCGTCTCGTCGTCGCGTGACGGCGCTCTTGGCACCTCGGTCAGGCGCTTGCCAGCCTGACCGGCGGCTGTCGGTCCGGAGTTCCTAGGCTGCCTCCCGCAACCGGAGACAGGAGGAGGCGCATGGGCCTGTTCGGGAGGAAGCAAGACGAGCAGCCGAACCCGCAGCTGGATGCAGAGCTTGAGCGTCTGAGCGCGTTGTCGTCACTTCAACTCGCGGCGGAGGTGATGACCGAGGGCTTCAGTTCGGCCTATGACCCGAGCGACACCGGAAGGACGGTCACCGTCATCGCGGCCGGGTTTTGTCCAGGCCCGCAACTCAAACTTCGTGACACGACGGTTCGCGCCCAGAAGCGCGGCCTCCAGGAGGCGAGTGACCCGAACAGCACCCGAGCCAAGTACCTACGTCTCCAGGACCTGGTACGAGAAGGCCTTCAAACCCTAGAAAAGGCATCGCTGGTGCAGCCGAAGACCACCAATCAGGGAGAGGCCACGATGGTGGGTTACGTCACGACCCGCCTGGGGCGAGATGCACTGGAGCGCGATGCCGTTGACCGCGTTCTCGCGGGAGGCACGCCGTAGGTCCACGCGAGAGTCCCGGCGCGGAATAGAGGCGGTGCAACTGGCGCCGCGTTGGCCCCCGCGCCGTCTGGGTCCGTGAGCGTATTCGGTTCCCATGATCTGTCACCGAACTTGTCACCAACGGGCCCGCATCTGCCGACCTCGGACGGACGGGTCGCCACCGGACGGATCCGAGGCCGCATCGGGCGTAACGAACGGGCTTGGCCTGGCAGCCCCCGGACACCTGTCAATGCCCTCATAACCCGAAGGTCACGGGTTCAAATCCCGCCCCCGCCACCAACGAAAGACCAGGTCAGAGGCCCCGAGCGAAAGCTCGGGGCCTTCCTGATGTTGCTTGTGATGAGTGTGTTCCGTGATACGTGGTGACCAATCGGTGCGGCGCGCCATGTTGCCGGGCTGGCGAAGCCGCGTTGTCGCAGGTGAGGGACACAACGTGTGAGGGCGCTCTTCGGGTTCTTGGCCCGACGACCGCGCCGCGCTAGAAGTCGCGTGGCCTCACGGCATGCTCGGTGAGAGTCCCGACGCTCAGAACCCCGGAGGACGCGGATGCCTGACACGACCTGCCACATGTCGATCTCGCTTGACGGATTCGTCGCTGGACCGGATCAGAGCCGCGAGAACCCGCTCGGGAAGCGCGGAGACGAGCTCCACCGTTGGCATATCGGTGATGCACGCGCCAACGACGCTGACCAGACGGCGACGGCCTGGCTCATGCGCCCGCGCGGCGCCTACGTCATGGGCCGGAACATGTTCGGACCGATCCGCGGCGACTGGGACGGCGACTGGCGCGGATGGTGGGGCCCCGAGCCGCCGTACCACGCGCCGGTCTTCGTGCTGACCCATCACGCGCATGCGCCGATCGAGATGGAGGGAGGGACGACCTTCTACTTCGTTACCGACGGCTTCGACGCCGGCTACACGCAGGCGCGTGAGACGGCAGGGGCAGACGGTGTTGACATCGCGGGTGGTGCCTCGACCGTCCGACAGGCACTGGCTGCGGGGTCGATCGACGAGTTCACGCTCGACGTCGTACCCGTCCTACTTGGGTCAGGCGAGCGGATGTTCGAGGGTGTCAAGTCCTTCGAGTTCGAGCCGGACGAGGTGCTCCACTCTCCCCTGGCCACGCATATCCGCTACCGCCGAACTCGATGAGCGCCCAACCCGACCGAGCATGGGGAGGCGCCGCTTCCCGCGTCGGGCCGACCCGCGGCTGCATCACGCCAAGGGGACCTAGTCCTGCTCGTCGGTGGCCGAGAGGCTGCGGACGACGTGGGAATTGGCGAGCCTGATGACGCCCGTGATGGCCCGCATTCCTGACAGTTCCAGATCTCGGCGGTGTCGTTCGCGGTTGTTGCGGTGGCGACCGCATGCCCATCGGGGGCGAACACGACATCGGGCACCGCACCCTGCGGTCCCGCGCGTACCGTGTTAGGGGACGACCAGTGAACCCTCAAGTTGCTCGGTCAGCAGCTCGAGCGAGCGGTGCAGCTGTGCGAAGCGCCGCGGCCCGACGATCTCCGCGATCCGCAACTGGGCCGCCCCCGCCGCGGCGTAGATGGTCTGCTCAAGCCGCCGTCCCTTGGAAGTGAGCCGGATGACACGAGCCCTTCCGTCGGCCGAATCGGGCACGCGCAACAGGTACCCGTGTGCCTCTAGGTGCCCGAGGAGGTCGTTGACCGACTGTTTCGTGATCCCCACCCGGTCTGCAAGTTGGCTTGGACGTACTCCCTCGAGGCCCGGATAGCGCCAGAGCCCGACGTGCGCCGCGTTCAGATCGTCGAAGCCCGCCTCAACGACGCCCGCGTACAGCTGATCACGGACCCACTGCCAAACAACACGGAGCATGGCGCCGACGTATGGGCTTCGCTCCCCGTTGGGGTGGTCGAACGAGTCGCTTGACATCAGTCGTAAGGTTACCATACGATCTTCAATCGTAAGGAGAACTGACTATCTGATCCGGGACACGTTCCTACGAGGAGGTGGCCGAAGTGAGAACAGCAGTACCTCAGAGGTCGCGTGGGAGGCACCCGCCGACGAGGGCATCGCGCTGCCCGGTGCACTGCGAGCGGGAGAGAACCGTCGATTTGTCGGGCGTGTGGCGGCACGCGAACAGCTCACGTCGGCTTGGAAGGACGCGGCAACGGGTGCCCGGCGTGTCGCACTCATCTCCGGTGAGCCAGGTGTTGGCAAGACGCGGCTCGCGGCCGAAGTCGCGCGTGCAGCGCACACGGAGGGAGCCACCGTCCTCTACGGTCGATGCGACGAGGAGCTCGGCGTCCCGTACCAACCCTTTGTCGAGGCCCTGCGACCGTACGTCGGCGCGTGCCGACCCGATGAGCTCGCGGAGCAGGTCGCTCCGCACGGCGGCGACCTCGCACGGCTGCTGCCGCAGATCGCCGAACGAGTCCCAGGCTTGCCCGACCCTCTGCGGGCCGACCCTGAGACCGAGCGCTTCCGCCTCTTCGAACGATCACGTCCTTCCTGACCCGGATGGGATCGGCTCACGCTGTCGTGCTCGTGCTCGACGACCTGCACTGGGCGGCGAAGCCCACCCTCCTCTTGCTGCGGCACCTCGCAACCGCCGACGCGTCTCCCGCGCTCTTCATCCTCGGCACGTATCGCGAGACGGATCTCAGCCGGACGCACCCGTTAGCGGAGATGCTCGCGGACCTTCGTCGGAGCGACGACGTCGACCGAGTCGCCCTGCACGGACTTGATCTGGCCGAGGTCGAGGAGTTTGTGACGACCGCAGCCGGTCACCTTCTCGACGACGTCGGCCAACGACTGGTCCGATTGCTCTATGACGAGACTGATGGCAACCCCTTCTTCATCGGGCAAGTGCTGCAGCATCTCGCCGAGTCGGGAGCGATCGTTGAACGCGACGGTCGATGGGTCCCGGGCAAACCCCCGGACGAGATCGGCATTCCCGAGGGCGTCCGAGAAGTCGTTGGTCGACGTTTGGCTCGTCTGCGAGCGTCGACCAACGAGGTCATGGCAGCCGCCGCCGTCATCGGACGGGACTTCGACCGAGACGTGCTGACACGCGCTATGGACGTCGATCCTGAGGCAGTGCTCGACGCGCTCGAGGAGGCTGAGGAGGCGAACCTGGTCGCGGTCATCGGCGGTCGGGGAGGTCGCTACAGCTTCGTGCACGCGATCGTTCGATCGACGTTGTACGAGGAGATCCCGACAACGCGGCGGCTTCGTCTTCATCGGCGCATCGGTGAGACTTTGGAGGCGAGCGATGCAGACCGCCACATCGACGAGCTCGCCTATCACTTCGCAGAGGCGGCGGCCCTGGGTGAGACCGATCGGGCGATCGACTACGGGCGGCGCGCCGCGGAGCGTGCAATTGGACGACTCGCGTACGAGGAAGCCGCTGCTGATTTCGAACGCGCGCTCACGACGCTCGACCCCGCTAGTCGTAAGGACCGCGAACGCCGAGCTGAGCTCCTTGTAGAGCTCGGCCGCGTGCTGTGGACCTTCGGTGAGCGCATCCCGGCACGGCAGCGGCTGGCGGAAGCGCGCACCTTGTCGCTCGAGGTGCATCGCCCCGACCTGCTCGCCGAGGCGGCGATCACGAGTGGCGGCGTCCGCGCCTGGACGGAGGCCGGGCGCGTTGATGAGCACCTCGTTGAACTGTTGGAGGAGGCCTTGGCGGAGCTGCCGACCGGAGACTTGGGCCTTCGCGCCATGGCGATGGCACGGCTGGCAGCGGAGCTCTACTTCCTTACTGGTTCCGTCGAACGCCGGAGCGCCCTGATCGCGGACGCACTGGCTATGGCGCGCCGGATCGGCGACGGCCAGACGCTCGCCTACGTCCTTGGGGCAGCTCACTGGGGAATCTTCATGCCGGGAAACGCTCAAGCGCGCGAGGCGATCGCCCAAGAAATGCTGGCGCACTCCGAAGCGTCCGGAGACCGCAACCACGAAGCAGCGGCGCACTCCTGGCTCTTCACCGACCTCGTCGAGCTCGGAGATATTCCAGCGGCCACCGAACAGGCCGAGCTCGAGTTCGCGCTCGCTGAGGAGTTGCGCCAACCCGAGCTCCGCTGGGGAGCGCTGATCCACAAATCCGCACTGGCGCTGCTCCATGGCGAGCTCGACGAAGGCCAGAGCCTTGCCGACGAGGCGCTCGCGCTCAGTGAACGCGTCGGCATCCAAAGCGGGCTGCAGATGTACGGGGTCGCCGATATCGCGCTCCGACGCTTGCGCGGCGGACTCGAGGAGCTCGTACCGCTCGCCGAAGCGATGGTCGAGGAGTACCCGCTCGTGCCGGCGTGGCGATCGGGGCTAGCGTACGTCTACCGCGAGCTCGGGCTGCGTGAAGAGGCACGAGAGCAGCTCGAGTTCTTGGCCGCCGACGACTTCGCCCGGCTGACGTTCGACGGCAACTGGACTGTCGGAGCCGCCATCTTGTCGACCGTGTGCCACATGGTTGGCGACAAGCGTCGCGCCGCGGTGCTGTACGAGAGGTTCAGCCCGCTCGAGGATTGCTTCGTCGGCGCAGGCCTGCCGGCGGACATCCTCGGTTCTGCCCACCACTTCCTGATGCTCCTGGCGGCAACCACCCGAGAGTGGGACCGCTTCGACCGCCACGCCGCTCAGGCTCTGTCACGACACGAGTCGATGGACGCCAGACCATGGCTCGCGACGACACAGGTCGACATGGCAAGTGTGCTTGTCGAGCGGGGATTCGACGGGGACGCCGTGCGGGCCGACGAACTCCTCGGGGCCTGCCTCACAACGTGCGCCGAAATCGGGATGCCGGCACTGGCAAGGCGAGCCGAAGCCGTTCACGAAGGACTGACTCGAAGACCGTGAGGTCCGGGCGACCTCGGTTCCCCCGGCATGTCACCGCAGTTCGAGACGCCGAGGACCCCGCAAGGACAAGCTTCGTTTCTTGTCACCGAGAATGGCACCAGCGGAGGCAGATGAGCCGATCCTCGACGGACCAGCTGGCACTCGCCGGAACTGCACCCGCAGCAGCCGTCACGACTCGGTGCGATCCGGCACGTGGTGGACGTTTGTCAAGCCCCTCATAACCCGAAGGTCGCGGATTCAAATCCCGCCCCCGCCACCATTTGCCCAGTGGGGAGGCCCCGCTTGCGCGGGGCCTCGCTGCTGGGTGGCTCCTCCATTCAGCCGCGAGAAACAGGGCGCCCTTGACCGACCGTTCCCCATCAACCCGTGAACGTGGGTGGGCGCGCGATTGGAGCGGGTCCCGACGAGTTGCCGCTTGGCACCGCAGCGCCCGGGGCGGGGCTCGTGGAGCTGGCGGGGCACAGGAGGTAGTTCGGGATGTTGGTGGTGGTGCCTCCGACCACGGTGGCTGTCGACGCGATGCACCAGGGGGAGGCACCGGTTCCCTGGTTCGTCGCCAAGCCGTCCGTCGCGAAGGCGGCGTAGCCCGAACTGGCGGGGTCGATGGGGAAGTCGTTGCCGCGGCTCGCGGCGCTCGCGTATTCGGCCCAGGTCGCGATCGCTCCGTTGGGCATATGTGGTCCGACGACGAACGAGGCACTCGTGATCGTCACCCTGAAGGGAGTGACATCGCTGACGAAGCCGGGGTCGTTGACCCCGTTGTTGAGGTGGAGATGCAGCACGTCATGCAACGGCTGGGCTTTGGTGGCCGGGCCATCACAGCCCGCCGTTTCCAGCGACGCCGCCAGGTCGGGACGGGTCGCGTCGGGCGCCCCGTCGGTGATGTCGATTTCGGGAACGCTGGCGAACTCCACGTAGGTCCCGCTTGACACGTCGTTACCGAGACATTCCTGGTTGCTCGGCACCGGCGCACCCACGGCCGTTTGCGTGCCCTGGTCCGTCGTCCCGGGAGGGCCGACGGCGATGAACAGGTCGTCTCCCTTCGCCCACACCGGGTGCGTGGCATCGCCGGGGTTGTCGTTCAGCTCGAAGAACCATGTCCCGGCGAATCCGCTCGTCCCCACTTTGATGAACGAGTTCTGGCGAACCGGGAACACCGTGTTGTCCAGGATCGGGCTCAGCCCCGGGCGCGGCGAACTCGTGGCCGCGGGACCCGCCACCGCTACGACGCTGGCCAACGTGACGGCCACTGCAACCAGCGTCGCGAGTGGCGTGTGATGCCGGCGCGACTGACGCCCGCGCCAGCACTTCCAACTGTCACGTCTCGCAAACCCAACCGCGTGCCCTTCGCCGGCCGCCACAACACCGAGCGTAGGCCACCTTCGTCGCGCTACGTTCCCGTCGCCCGCCTGCACCCGCGCTCGAACCAACCGGGTAGACCCGCTGCCGAAGCGGCTGTGGCCGCCCGCACCACGAACACCCGCGAGCAGCACTACCTCGGCACCAAAGCCGCGCCCGGGGACCGAGCGGACCGACGACGGAGCTGAACTGGCGATCGAGGCCGCCTGACATAGTTGTCGAGCTGCTCTAAGGCATCGACGTAGTTGTCGATCTCCTCGGTCCTCAGTTCCTCGTCCGTCGGCTCCCTATCTGTGACGGCAAGCTGTATCGCGATGAACCCAACAGCACTCAGAAGAATGAATACGGTTTGACGTTCGTCGAGGACACTCGTAGAGCTGAGAATGGCCAAGACTATTGCTGCTGCTTCAAGACGATGGGCCAGACTCGAAAGCCCAGGTCAGAGGTCCCGGCAGCGAGAGCGCCGGGGCCGCGCCCATTGAAAAGCGGGCCGAATGTCAACGAAGCAAAATCGGGCGGCTTGGCGCATTCTTGAACCCGCCGGGTCAAGACTTCAGGCGCCGTTGATCGGAGTCCAGCTTTTCAAGGTTCGCTACGGCGCGTTCGGTATACGTGAGGAGCCTCGCGATCGCCTCAGCCATGCGAGGTTCGCTCGCTCTCTCGAACATCCCTCGGACGATGTTCAGTCGGCTCGACTCCAACCACGCCGCCATGTCGTCTTCCGCGTTCCAGAGTCTGAGCGACTCCAGCTGGCCGCGCATGTTCGGGATCCAGTCGTTCGCTGCGTCGGGATAGCGATTCGTCGGCGAGAGGCGGGACTTCGCCACCTCGTCACTGCCTCGGCTGGCCTCGAGGTACCCAATGACGGCAGCGTTGAACGTGGGGAACACGGTGCTGATGCACTGGAGCGTGATTCGGCCAGGCTCGAAGATCGGGCGAGCTGGGGCCTTGCCGAGCCCGGCCGCGGAGCAGTCGACGTGCAGCTGTCCGCGGTCGGTCGGGATCGTCCCGTGTTCGAGTTCGATCGCGTCGGCACGGATCGTCTTGATGCGGCCGAGTCGCACGACGTTTTCGATGCTCCGCAGACGCTCGAGTTCGGCGACGGTCAACGTGGCAGCGTGGTACATGGTCGGCGCGACACTCGGATCGAGGCGGAGCAGCTCGCCACAGGCTTCAAGCCGCGCAAACAGGTCGTCGATGCTCTCGGCCTCGGCCGACGCTTCAACGCTGCGCGACACACCGTCGACCGTGTCGGTCACAAGTTCGAGAGGCTGCACTTGGGCGCGGTTCCACATCCAGGCGTCGCGGGACCGTATCCACCGGATCTCGTCGGGATCGACGCCGCCTTCGAGCAGCCACGTGCACACGTCGGAGCCGGTCTTGCCGCCGCCGATCACCGTGTAGCCGGTCGGCGGCTCACGTACGTCGGGCAGCTTGTTCACGGGAACGCACCGGACATCTGGGCCGACGGCGAACGAAGGTGTGTGCCTCGACGGGATCGTCGGTTCGAGGTAACGGGCGTCGACAACGGCGCGTCTGACCTTGACCTCCGTGGTCGCCCCCGTCAGGGTGGCGACAAACGCGACATCCGAGGTTTCGAGCCCCAAGTAGTTGGACATCGGGAAGAACCGCACCTGTCCCGACGCCACATGGTGCTCGTCCATCACACGCCGGAAGTAGTCGCAGATCTGTACGCCATCCGCCTGCTGGTACAGCCCGGCATTGAGTCCACGCTCGTCGAGTTGGTCGTTGCCGAGCGGTCGCGAGTTGACGCCATAGCACGCGGCCGGCTGATGGAGGCGTACAAACGGGTAGGCATCGTTCCAGTGGCCGCCAGGGACGTGCCGGCGGTCCACCATGACGACGTCGCAGTCCCGATCCGCGTCGATCAGGGCGTCGACAAAGGACAGGCCCGCTGCTCCCGCCCCGATCACGAGGTAGTCGGTTTCGATCGCCTTCACGAATCAGCCTCCCTCTGTCCGTCTGAGCGCACGCTCGGGACCTTTCCTGCTGATGCTCATGTTGCGGTAGTTCGGTGCCATGTGGTGCCAAACCGGCGCGCATGTGGGTGCACCTGCCGAGTCTCGGCGCTGGAACCCGGCGGCGCGCCGATTATGCCGTCGATCAGGTGGACGGCACCCAACCCCGCGGCATAGGGAAGTCGAGATCCGAGTAGGTGACGATGCCCGGTGGCGCGGCCACGGCCGATGGGATGGCGTTGAGCGCAGGGAGTGCGGTGATGATGTGCCCGATGACCATGAACTCCTCCATGGTCTGTGCTTGGAAGTCGGGCGGCGGGAGGAAGTCGAGCGTGGTTGTCACGGTCGGAAGCCCGTCGACCCTGATAACCCACCCGTCCCTCTCGATGACCCAGTCGGGCTCGAGGGTCGACCCCTTCTTCCAGCGGACGTTCAGATCGACGACGGTGCGAGCACCGATGCGGCCCTGCCAACTGGCGGCGACGCCTGCGACGCACCCGGCAGGGATCGTCCATGACGCCATCTCGACGTCCTCGGTTGTCTTCGCGAACTCGGACTCGCAGACGATGTCGTCGAGCTCGACATCGAGGGCGTCGGCCACCATCGCCACCGCCTCACCGAAGACCGCCGTACCGTCCCGGGCCATGTCATGAAGGTCGGGATGGTCGATCGGCTGCCCGAACCCGACCGGCCTTTCGGTCTCGGGCGAGTCGTAGAAGGTGGTGTTGGCCGTCTCGCTCACGGTGACCTTGTCGATCCGGCTGCAGATGCCGGCAACGGTGATCGCGACCAGGTCCGCGAAGCCCGGGCTGACCCCGGTCCCCAGCAGCGAGGAGCCCCCTCGCTCGCACGCGGCGACCAGCCGGTCACGGTCGTCACCGAGTCGGCGCCCGTTGATGAACGCGGCAGTCGTGACGACATTGGCGCCGGTCTCGAGGATGCGAACGAGCTCGTCGATCGACGGCCACTTCGGGTTGTAGACGACGCAGTCGGGCTTCAGCCCAAGCAGTGCCTCGACGTCGTTCGTGGCGGCGATCCCGACCGGATCGATGCCGACCAGCTCGCCGACGTCGACACCGTCCTTGCTCTCGGACCAGGCGTAGCAGCCCACCAGCCGCAGGCCGGGGTTGGCGACGATTGCCTTGACCGATTCTTTACCGACGTTCCCCGTCGTCCACTGCACCACGCGAGCCGCCACGCGAGCCTCCATCGAGATCCGCCACAATGCACTCGCACAGCGGCTGGTCACGAGTGTTCACCGGGCCCCACGTCGACGGCAACCTCCGCGAGGGCGCCTCGGAGAATGCCAGTCAGGTGCTGATGCGTGATGGAGTGGCGAACGCAACGAGCACACCGCGATCGCGGCTCGGCACCGCTTCGCGTGCAGGACATGTGGGGGACAGACCTCTGCGATGCGCCCGGTAGGCAGCGGCGTCGTCGAGCCCGACAGAGCCAATTCGCGACGAAGGGCTGTCAGCGAAGTTGTTACCAGTGGGCCCGGACGCGGCGCTACTGGACGGACTCAGTGGGACTGGGCGGACTCCGGCTCGGGCGAGTTGGAACTGGGCGGTACCCGGTGGCGCTGGACGGACTGTCGCTTCCGAGCAACCCGCGCTGACAATCTGGGCTTGGTCGTGAAGCCCAGAGTGGTTACTCTCCTTGGCTTCCATTCCGGTGCTTGGGGCTCGGTGCGCCGGGGGGAGGGGCAGAATGCGTCGCGGGTGGGGCCTGGTAGTTGCATCGTTGATGACATTGTTGGCGACCGTATCCGTCTTGAGTCTTCCTGCGGCAGCGTCTGGCTCCGACCCGCGGAGCGAGGCGGATTGGATCCTTTCGGCTCAATTGCCAAACGGCGCGATCGCGACACATGCCGACCAAACGTTCGTGAGTCCGTACCTGGCCGGGTACGCGGCAGTGGGATTGTCCGATGCCACAAGAGTGTCGGGAGATCCTCGTTATGCCGAGGCAGCTTGGCGAGCGCTTGAGTGGCAAGCCTCCCAGATGGACGCCAATGGCTACGTGACGGACTTTCGCATCACGAACGGCAGTCTTGTTTCGACCGGAAGCGAAGATTCCACCGACGCGTACGCCGGCATGTTCCTCCTCGCGCTCGACGCCGCGTTCCGCGCTGCCCCCAATAAGCCGCTGCTCCGTGCGCTCGCGCCGGAGGTGCGCGCTGCGGTGAACGCCGTTCGCTCGACACAACGTGCGGACGGACTCACGGGAGCCAAGCCGTCCTACATGGTCGCTTATCTCATGAACCAAGCCGAGGCCTTCGCGGGGCTTACAGCGGCGGCCCGGCTCGCGTTCATCCTGGGCGACCCGTTGCTCGCACGAGATGCTCGTACCGCGGCCGGTCGGATACAGGCTGGTGTTGAGCAACTCTGGAATCCCGAACCGGTGCATACGACTGGGCGTCCCATCCCGACGGGGCGCACCAAACCACGAACTGGTCGCAGCTCTATCCCGACGCGGTGAGCCAAATCTGGGCGGTACGTTTCGGCGTCGCGCGCCCCGACCACGCCGACGCGATCCTGCAGCGGTTCCTCGAGACGCACCCGAACGCCTACGACCCCAGCGCCCCCGATCTCGTCAACGGGGCAGTCGGTCCGACCGGCTACTGGCCTGGTCTCGGCTTGGCGCTGCGCTCGGTCGATCCGGGCGCGCCGAGCCGCTTCCTCGCCGGCACACGAGGGCAGGCGGCAGCGACCTCGCGCGCCTGGCCGTACTCGGCCCAGATCGCGGGGGATTCGATCGAGCTCATCGCAGCCGGAGGCTGAGTCTGGCGCGCGGCTCTCACCAAGTGCCCGGCCGCAACGTCCTTCACGGGCCTGCACCTGGTTGGCGGCAAGCGCGCCGTGACCCGCGGTCTATAGAACCGCGAGTCCGCCATTGGACCCGCGGGCCAGTTTGAGAGGTGTTGGAGCCCGGTCGCCCGGCGACCATGCTGGTCACGTGCGGATCGCAGTTGCAGGTGCGACGGGCTTTGTCGGGCGTGCCCTGGTACCTGCACTGCTCGAAGGTGGGCATGAGCCTGTGGCGCTTGCTCGCCGCCCATCGGGGATACCTGGCGCAATAGGTCACAGGGTCGACATCGGCGACGAGAACGCGGTCCGGCTGACCCTCAGTGGTTGTGGAGCCGCCTACTACCTCGTGCATTCCCTCGAGCGGGGCGACTTCCGCTCGCGGGATCGAGACTTGGCGGAGAAGTTCGGTCGGGCGGCAGCCGCCGTTGGCGTCGAGCGCATTGTCTTTGTCGGCGGCCTTGGGGACCAGCCTAAGTCCGAGCATCTCATGAGCCGCCAAGAGACCGGCCGCGCGTTGGCCGAGGCAGGTGTCCCCGTGGTCGAGCTTCGCGCTGCGGTTGTGCTGGGAGCAGGCAGCATTTCCTTCGAGATGCTGCGCTACCTGACAGAGCGGCTGCCGCTGATGGTTTGCCCGCGATGGGTGCGCACGCGGATCCAGCCCATCGCGCTCCGAGACATGCTCGGCTACTTACTCGAGGCGCTCAGCGTGGAGCCTGGAATCTATGACATAGGTGGCGCCGACGTCACGACCTACCGAGACATGATCGCCACCTTCGCCTCCGCACGTGGTCTGCGGCCGCGACGAATTGTCGATGTTCCGTACCTAACGCCCCGCCTCTCCTCCTATTGGGTTGACCTGGTCACACCGGTGGACCAGCGGGTGAGTCACGCGCTTATCAACAGCCTGGTCACAGAGGTCGTCGTCCGAGATGCCGCCCGGACTGAAGCCGCATTCTCCGTTCAGCCGATTGGCGCGCGCGAAGCAATTGTCAACGCGCTCGACGACCAGGCCGTCGAGGTTGGACGCGATCTGCTTGACCGCGAGTCGGGGCTTGTCGACGGCGTCTACTCAGAGCGCGTCTCCATATCCATGACCTCGGGTCAAGGCGACGCCGTCGCCGCCGACTTCGACAGCATCGGTGGCAGCTACGAATGGTACGGCTTGGCGCGAGGTTGGCGGATGCGGCGGGCATTTGGGTACATCTTCGGCGAGCGTTGGCACCTTCGCGGCGCGTTGGCGGTGCGCGCTGGTGAAGGCGTCGACTGGTGGACGGTCGTACGTCACACGCAACGGGAGCTCGTGTTGCGGGGGCTCGGCTGGGTCGTGGGCGATTCATGGCTGGGCTGGCGATCTGACAATCAAGAGCTCGTTCAGGTCGGTGCGCTGCGACCTAAGGGCATCCCCGGTCTTGTGTACTGGAAGCTCTTGCAGCCGGTACATAGGCGAGTCTTCGTGACGTTGGCCCGTCATCGTCGCGAGCGGGCCGAAGCACTGACGAAGACCTAGGTGCCGCGAGCACACGCTTGCGGTGGTCGAGGCCTACGGGCTTCGCGCCCTCGTTGTCGAACACCAGGTGGACCTGGCGAGGGTGTTGCTCAGCCACGGCGGGCCCGGCGACGGCGACCGTCCGAAGAACGCTGCGCACGGAGGCACTCGACGCCGCGGAAGGACTTGGCCTCGGCACCGCCGCTCGGGATGGCCGCCAGGGGAATCGACGAGGCGCTCCCGACCCTTCTCGGGCCTCAGCAACGCGAGCGGACTCGGCGGCACGGAGCCCTGCGCGCTCATAGCCCGGAGGTCGCAGGTTCAAGCCCCGCCCCCGCCACCGTCGAAACCGCAAGTCGCAGGCCCGGAGCGAAAGCTCGGGGCCTTTCCTGCTGATGCTCATGTTGCGGTAGTTCGGTGCCATGTGGTGCCAAACCGGTGCCACGCGCAGCGTCGCCGCCTACCGCGCGGGGTCGCGTCGACGCAGGTGAGGTGACGGTCCGCGCGCGTGGGCGACCTTCGGGTTCTCGACCCGACGATCCGGTCATCCTGGGAGCTCACGATCAGCATGTCCGGTTGCTAATCGCCAGCCGCATGACACGAATGGCCGGGACGCTCAACCACTGTCCCTGCGCCGTCTCACCTCAGACGGAAGTGGGGTACGCGGCAACCAGGAGCCGCATGAGTCGCGGGAACGTCGGCGTAAAGCGGCCCTGGCCCCATTCGAGGTGCGGCTCATTGGCCATTGCCTGGGTGAGCACTCCACTGATCAACGTCGAGACGAGGTAGACGGCCTCGTCGGAGTCGGCCTCGGGGCCGAGCTGGCCGGCGGCGACAGCGTCAGCGAGCGCGGCACGTTGGAGGGCGACCATCTCGACACTCGGCGCGAGCGCTGCGGGGGAGGGCTCGAAGCTCGGGACAGGACGCCAGAAGAGCAGCTGGGCGATCGCCCGGTTCGCCAGCAGCCATCGTCCGCTCGCTTCGAGGCCAGTTGTCAGGGCGACCAATCCAGGCTCGGCGGCGGCCATGGCCTGGCGCAGCACCGCGAGGTGTTCGCGTTGGCCCCGCCCGAAGAGCGCGTCGTAGACGGCCATGAGCGACGGGAAGTACTTGTAGAGCGAAGGGGGCTGGACCCCGAGGCGACGTGCTACCTCGGCCAGGCTGAGGCCGGTCACCCCGTGCTCGGTCATCACGTCTTCGGCGATGTCGAGGATTTCCTCGATGGTCTCCTGGCGGCGTCGGGCGCGGCGGTCGGGCCGCCCGGGCGTCGGTGCCTCCTCGGGGACGCCAGCGCGTGCCATCCGCTCTACGGTAACAAACGCTAGGCTTGACAGCAAGAGCTACTGCTAATAGCCTGAGGCACACACCGTCTGACTAGGAGCTGGGATGTCTGCGAAGAACGGACGCTGGTGGCTGACCGAGGACAGCGAGGACATCGTCGTCCGGGCACCGGCTGAAGCGGTCTATGACCTGGTGGCCGAGTTGACGCGCATGGGCGAATGGAGCCCGGAGTGCCAACGCGTGGAATGGGAGGATGGCGCCAACGGTCCGACCGCGGGGGCGAGGTTCGTCGGCCACAACCGGGGTGGACCGTTTCACCTGATGCGCTGGTCGCGTCACGGGCGCGTCCTGACCGCCGAACCGGGTCGAGAGTTCGCGTTTGTGACCGAGGAGGGCGGGCGCGAGTCCACACTCTGGCGGTACCGATTCGAGCCGGTCGAGGGCGGCACCCGGGTCACCGAGTCCTATGAGGTGAAGTGGATCCCGACCTGGGCCCGGATCGTCGACGTCCCCACGAACCGGCACCGCGAGCTCCAAGGAGCGATGCGCCACACGCTCGAGCAACTCAAGACCGCCGCCGAACGAGTGACAACCGAAAGAGACAGCTCGTGATCACTGCTCGACGAACGCCTCGGTGCTCGAGGCGATCGCGATCCAGTCGGCCGGGCCGATCGGGTACCGGGCGCGACCTCCACGCCGCGGCGAGGCAGGCGGAGGCGCGTTTAGCCCGTCTGCAGCGCGGTTAGTGCGCCCCGCAAGATGACCCCGACGCCGGCCGCGGCGCTGTAGCTACACGCGAATGTGACCGTGCCGCTGGAGGCGAGAGTCACGATGCCGGTCGCGCTGATCCCGGTCGCATTGCCGCTCAGTGTGATGCCGTTCGGCACATAGCTCGATCCGGTCAAGGAGCACGTGAGTGATGCCTGCGCGTTCGTGAAGGCGAGCCCGTCGCCCATCACCGAGACGAGGTACTTGCCCGCCGAAAGCGTCACCGTGGCGACGGTCGTCGACGTGTCTGGAGTCGTGAGCCGAGTGAAAGGAAACGCGGCTTGCTGCACACTGCTGACTCCAGGCGGGCCCTGGGCGCCGGTCGCCCCCGTGCTTCCTTGCGGGCCGGTCGCTCCGTTGGTTCCGTTGCAGACATAAGAGACGGTCACCGGGCCGGCCCCGACACTCGTTGTGAGCTTCTTACCGCCGTTCGGGCAGTTCACACCCGGGGGCTCGTTCGTCACCGCCACATTCGCCGAGGCGCCGTTCACACCGTTGTTGCCGGGAGCCCCAGGAGCTCCGGCGCTACCCGGAATTCCAGGCGGGCCCTGGGCGCCGGTCGCCCCCGTGCTTCCTTGCGGGCCGGTCGCTCCGGTCGCTCCGTTGGTTCCGTTGCAGACATAGGAGACGGTTAGCGGGCCGGCCCCGACACTCGTTGTGAGCTTCTTACCGCCGTTCGGGCAGTTCACACCCGGGGGCTCGTTCGTCACCGCTACATTCGCCGAGGCGCCGTTCACACCGTTGTTGCCGGGAGCCCCAGGAGCTCCGGCGCTACCCGGTATCCCTGCAATGCCCTGGCTGCCCTGTGGACCTTGGTTCCCTTGGGGTCCGCGCTGGTTCCAGGTGATGAGCGTCTCGTCGTGTCGGCACTGCTGATGCGCGGGATCGATGATGCGCAGCGCGCCCCGACCACCTTCGCCCCCACGCCGCGCCACGCAGCCCGTGATCGTGGTGCTCGGACTCGAGGTCGACGCCGATGCCAAAGCGACGGTTCCAACCGCGAGTGCTGTGACGAGACTCGCAGCGAACCCAACGACCACGCGTGAACGCAAGAGCTTCATGCCCAACCCCCAAGCGTCTGATTAGTTGCCCAATCGCTAGCACGACCCCTGGTCGCGGGCCAGCGGCTCCGAAGACGAGCGAGGGACAGGGCTGCAACGTGCAGCTGAGTCTGCTCACTCGGCATGCGCCGTCCGTCAGCGCCACGCCTATGCTCCTGGGCATGGCACTAGGTGCACGCAGGCGTACCGGCGCACGACGCCTCTGCGGCTAGAACCATCGAGAACAGCCCATGTGGCCGGCGCGCGTGGACGTGCTCGCCGTCACCGATCTGGTCACCAGCAGGACCAGGCTCAGAGACTTTGGACGGACGCCATCACACTCGACGGACTGCCTGTCGAACTCGGGGCTACTCGGTGTGTCTCGGCGGGTCTGGGCAGACGGGTGTCAAGACCCTCATAACGCGGCGGGCTCAATTTCCGCCCCCGTCACGATCTAAGACCAGGTCAGAGGCGCCGCCTCGGCGGGGCTCGCTGGCTTCGTGTGTTCTTCCGGGTTGGAACTCGGTGGAAGGGCCGAGCGGGCCTTCGAAGGTTCGTGCGGCGGGGGCTTGCATCCCCGGGAGCTCGTGCTGATAGGTCGCCGTCGGCCGGCCCCCGACTCCGTCGGCGTCCGTGCCGGCGCCCGCGCTCCCGTCGTGCCTATAGCGGCGGAGCTGCTCCACCGTCCGTCGACTTCCACGCCGGCTTGCGGAACCGGTCCAGCAGGAAGGGCGGGAGGACCCCGATCGCCAGGATCCCAGCGAGGATCAGCGAGGCGTACACGAGCGGGTTCGAGTGGCCGAACTGTGACGGCGAGACGAACCCGATCAGGAGCGCGAGCAGGGACGATGCGGTGCCGACCACGCACAGCAGGCCGAGCAGCGGAGCCCGATACCCGCGAGCGCGATTCGGCTGCGAGCGACGCAACCTCACCGCCGCGACGAACATCAGCACGTACATGATCAGGTACACCTGCGTGGCCATCGCCACGAAGATCCAGTAGTCGCGTGAGACGTCCGGCACGAACGCATAGAGGAGGGCGATGACCGTGATCACGACGCCCTGCGCCGAGAGGATCCGCACCTCGATGCCGTTGCCGTTGACCCGCTGGAAGTAGGGGGGGAGGAAGCCCTGCTCACGGCCGATCCTGAGGAGCCCCTCGGACGGGCCGTCCAGCCAGGCCAGCATCCCGGCGAGCGCACCGACGGCCAGGGCGATGGCGATCAGCGGCGTCGCGAACGCCAGGCCGAAGTGTGCGAGGAGGCTGTGGAAGGCCTGCATGATGCCCGCCGTGAAGCTGATCTGATGCGAGGGGACCACCCACGCGATCGCGAGCGTCGGGAGGATGAAGACGGCGAGGACCAGCGCCATGGCGAGGAAGATGGACTTCGGGAACTCGCGACCGGGGTTCCGGAGCTCGTCGACGTGCACGGCGTTGACCTCGATGCCGGCATAGGTGAAGAAGCTGTTGACGATCAGCACGACGCTCGCGAGCCCCGACCAGGCTGGCAGGATCTGGTGCGTGGTCATCGGCGCGGCCGAGTGGTTCCCCTGGAGCAGGTAGGCGGCGCCCAGCGCGACGAGGATCGCCCCGGGGATCAGGGTCCCGACGAGCGTCCCGCTCGACGACAACGCGGCCACGAGGCCCAACCCGCGCGAGGACAAGAGAACCCCGCCCCAGAACAGGATGATGATGATCGCGGCGGTGTAGACGCCGTCACTCGCCAGGCGCGGCTCGATTGCGTAGGCGAGCGTCGCGCCGACGAAGGCGAGCAGCGCCGGATAGTAGAAGATCGTCTGCGCGAACTCGCACCACACCGCGAGCAGTCCCATTGGCGCCGAGACACCTTCGCGCACCCAGTTGTAGACGCCGCCCGGCCAGCCCGACGCGAGCTCGGCGGCGACGAGCGACACAGGTACCAAGAAGACGATGGCGGGGAGGACGTAGAGGAAGACCGAGGCGAGGCCCAGCACCGACATCGCCGGTGCTGACCCGAGGTAGCCGACCGAGCCCACCGTCATCATCGCCAGCGTGGTCCAAGCGATATATCGCCGACCCGCTGGGCGCACGGCGCGGTGGACGGGACGCGGCGCGCCGCGATCTCGAGCGCCGGCAGCCGCGAGCGTCGCTCGCGGCTGTCGGCGCCTTCGCACCCACATGGATCACGCTCGCTGGCTCGAGGTCGGGATCAGCTGGCGGCGTGCGCCCGCAGACGCTGGTTCGCCCGTCGCCGAATCGGTCCGGAAGCCGTGGATCTTCGCCGCGTCGGACCAGCGTCGCAAAGCCAACGAGCAGGTGCAGAGTCGGCGAGGCCGTGCGGTGATCCTTGACGGCCCAAGAACCTTGTCATCGGACTTGTTAAGGCCAGCGCTGAACGATGCCGGAGGCGTTGTACTCGGCAGCGGTCGGGCGGCGCACGAAGATGTACACCGCGCGGCACGGCCCGCCGTTGCAGGCGTTCGCCTTGTTGTCGATGCTTGCACCAGTCGTGATGTTGAAGGAGACGCGGAGCGGGGGACTTCGTGAGTCGTTTCCGTTGAGGCATAGGAGATAGTTCGCGGGGTTCCGGAGGAACCTCGGACACCACATCGTCGAAGTCCAGGTGTACTCAGAATTGGTATAGAGCTGGGCGTTGTTCCGCAGGAACGCAGCACCGTCGCTCCCTCGGTCGCGAAGTAGATCGCTCACCTGTTGTGGTGTGGGCACCTTCCAGCTGCTCTGCGGCGCGGTGTCCCTCGCTGTGTTGATCCACGAGAGTGCCTGGTCCTCGTCCTCGGTGACGAGGGGCCACTTCAATTGACAAGGCCCACTGGTAACCGGCGGGCACACTGCCGTGAGCGGGAATCCGGCAATCTGGGAGATCCCACACACTGCTGGCGACTGGAGGCTGTTCACGAGACAGCTGTTGTTGGTCGACCACATCAATCCCGTCCGCATGTCGACGGTGGTGCCGCTGGGCAGCTGCGTGAACCGGTTGAACTGGTCTTGGACGCCCTTGATGAAGTCGTTCCTCGTGCCCATCACGTCGATTCCGGAGGGGGGATAGGCCTGCCAGTAGTTCGACCACAGGGTGATGTACGCGAGTTCGGCGGTCAGGACGTAGGCAAAATAGGCTTGGATGATCTTGGTATCGGTCGCCGTGAAGAAGTACTTCTTCGCGGCGTTGTCGGAGGCCACTTTGGCCAGGGCGTCGTACAGGCCGCCCCCCAAGCTGGCGTTGCCTCGGACCGACGCCAACACCTCCTGTGGCGTCTTGCTGGCAATGTTCTTGTCGATCAGCTGGCCGAGGTGGCCCTTGTAGAACTCGTTCGGCTGGTAGAACGCGCCTGGCTGTGGTCTTTCTGTCAGCCACTCTTTGCAGGTCGCGTTCGTCTTGAGAAACTCGTATGACTTCCCTTCGCAGGTCTGGACGACGAAGTTGAAGATCTGCATCGTCTGGAGGATGAGCGAGGGTCGCAGCTCGTTCAGCTTCTGGTCCAGGTAAGAGATGTCGACCGTCGCTCTGATCTCGTCGGTCGTCCTCTTGATGTCGTCCAGCTTCTGGTTGATGACTGCCAGTTGCTGCAAGATCTCGATCCGCTCCTTCTGCTCCGTCGAACCGAAGAAGCGAAAGAGGTCGCCGATACCTCCCATCTGGCATTTCGGCGTGCTGGGGTTCTGGTAGCACTCGTACGAGTTTGAAGAGTTGTACAGGCTCAGCAGACCCGCCTTGACGAGGTCCAACACCACGTCTGCCCCGGCCGGGGCCGTGAGTTGAGGGACCGGCAGCACTCCGAGCAGCAGACCACTCACGGTCACCGCCGCGAGGGCACTCGCGAGCCGGCGTCGGTGCTCACGCTTGCCTGGCCGCCGCTCGATCCGGCGGCGCCACGCCGCTCTCATCGACTGCCCCTACCCTTCCGCCGGGTCGACGCTGCCGGCAACGGCGATCAGCCAGGGCGTCAAGCTGCCAACTCCCTCCGGGGGTCCTCCTCGGAGGATCGGCCGAGGGTCGCCTCGGATTGAGACCTCTTTCTCCGATGCCGCATCCAGGCACTCGCGCGCCCGACCTGACCTGACCTGCCGCAACGGGGCAGCCGATGGCGGCAAGCCGTGAGTCGTGCCGGTGCAAACGGCTCCAGGGAAGGCCGTGCACGAGCTGCGGTCTCACTCGTCAGGTCCGGGTTCCTGTCACTTCGAGCCCACTCGCATGTTGGAGGCGCGGCAACGGCCTCCCGCGAGGTGGCCTCGGGTCCTCGACCCGGCGAGCGCCCGCGCAGCGCTTCTCATGGCGTCGCTACCTTGCTGCGTCGATGGCGGATGACGTGCGGGCGACCTGCTCCAGGCGATCGTCCGGATCTCGACTCGGGGCCGGGCAGACGTCGGGCCTCTTCGTCATAGCCCGCACCCCGGCGCGGCCAGCAAGGTCCCACCGTTCTTATGCGGGACGGCCGTTCGTCGGTCGAACGCTGCAGCCTGCGGGATCTCGGTCAACGACGCCCACCACTGACAACTTGCTCGACAGGAGCGAACACTGTGTCGGGATCTTGCCAGTCGGAGGGATGCCCGTTACGTTCGCTTCCATGCTCGAACTCGATCTCCACGCGACCGGATACAACATCGTCGCCATGTTCGACGGACGCGTCCTGGAGATCTTCGGGCCCCTGTCCGACGACTCAAGTCGGGCCCATGTCAAGTTCCTGTCGCTCTCGGTGGCCGGTCCTGACAAGAAGGGCCGGCGCGACATCTGGCTGAAACGAGGCGGGGAGATGCTCTTCCTCGGCTCGCCAAGCTCGACGATGCGCAGTTCGAGGCAGCTCAGCCGCTGCTTGACGCATTGAGGAACGCAGGCGTGAGCACGACTGCCTGAGGAGCTCCCAGCCAGTTCGTGCTCAGCGACGGTCAGTCTCCGAACCCGCGGACAGCCGATCCTGTCACCGCGCCGGGATCTGTGCCGTCACCGAGCTCGTCACCAACGGGGCCACATCGGGCGTCTCCGGATGGACTGATCGACACCGGACGGATCGAGGCGCTCACAACCCGAAGGTCGCGGGATACAAATCCCGCTCCCGCCACCATCGCGCAGGTCGGGCACCTGACCGCTCGAGCAACTAGCCGAGATAGGCGACGTAGCAGAGCACGATGCCGGCCGCGCCGATCACGTACGCGAGCTGCCAGAACGGGACCGGCGGGCCCGCCAGCCCGCCCCACCCGAACCGCAGCGCCAGGCACGCGCCAATGAGCAGCGGGCCCAGCAGCCGGGCCTTCTTGGGCTGGAGGTACCAGGGCGGCGTGGCCGGGCCCGTAGGGTTCTCCATGTCCACCAGTGTCGGTGTTTGGCACCGCTGGCACCTGAGTACGTGGTACTCAAACGGCGTCATCGCTCGGCAACGCCCGATGGGCACAGGTCGAGGCCGACCAGGTGGGGCCGATGAGCACCGAGCTCCGGAACCGCCGCGCCGGCCGCCAGGATCCGGGCGTCCGCCAGGACGTCACGCTGCAGCTCGAGCGGCGCGAGGGCCTGTTCTCACCGCCTGCCCTCGACGAGTTCGGCGGCTCCGCCGATCTGGTCTCGCGCGACACCGCCGTGACCGAGCCCGCTGGCTGACGGGCTGGTGTCGGGCGCCGAGGCGGCGGTCGTTCCTCCTACTGGGAGATGTCCAGCTTGATGTTGATGACGTTGCGGGGGTTGCAGTCGAAGGTCCCCTTCTTGGTCGGGGTGACCCGAACGAACTTGCCTCCCTTGACCTGAGTGAGGACGTAGCAGGGGGAGACCCGCCGGTCGGCGATGTCGGTTGTGCCGATCATGCCGCCCGCGTCGAAGTGGGTGATGGCGTTGAGCTGCTTGAACAGCGCCTTGCGGGTGAGACCGTTGACGCCGTTGGTCTTGACGATCTGGTCGACGGCCTGGCTGAGGAGCAGCCCCGAGGCGTAGGCCTGGATCCCGAAGCCGTCAGCCTTGTCCTTGCCGGTGTACCTCAAGAAGTTCGCGAGCGCCGGGTTGCTGCTGGCCTCCTCGAACGGCAGGAACAGCAGCGACACGTAGGTCCCGTTGACCACCGGGCCGGCCGCCAGGAGGCTCTGGTCGTAGCACTGCAGGGTGCAGTCCCAGACGAAGTTCGGGTCGGTGAGCCCTTGGAGTGCCGCTTCCTTGCGGAGCAGGATGGTCGTGTTCACTGCGCTGCCGCTCTGCGCGTAGTTCGAGTTGTGCTGCTTGAGCTGCAGCACGATCGGGGTGTAGGCGCTCTGGGGCGCGGCGGCGGAGATCGTCGTCTCGAGGTCCGGCTTGATGCCACCCGCGGCGGTCTGCATCTCGTTCATCGAGGCCCGGTTCGAGTCCGTGGTCGACTTGATGTCGCCCGAGAGAAGGTAGAGGCCGTGGAGCTTCTTCCCGAACTTGGATGCGTAGTAGTAGGCCCGCCCGACGTTCGCCTGGTAGGTCTGGGGATGGGAGTTTTGGGTCGGGCAGATGATCGGGGACGGGTTGACCGCGTAGGTGGTGAAGGAGCACTGCTGAGCCAGCTCGGTGGCGACGAGCGCGAGGTCGGGCACGCCGGTCATGGCGCCGGCCTGGTCGACGCAGCTCTCGAGGTCGGACACGTTGGTCAGGAAGACGGCGGAGGTGCCGACGAGCGCGAAGTCGTTGCTGCAGGCCTGGATGACGGCGTTACGCGAGTCGGACGGGCTGAGGTGGGAATCGATGAAGTCGACGACGACCTTCCGACCGGCGAGACCCCCGTGAGCGTTGGTGTACGCGGCCCAGCCCCGCACGCCGGCCACCGAGCCGGCGAAGATTCCCGGCGCGATCGAGTTGTCGACGTCGGCGACCACCGCGATGCGGATCGTCGTGGCGGTGACCCCGATCTCCGTCGCCGTGGGCTTCTGTGGGCCCGCCTGGGCCGACGCCGCGGTCGACACCGCGGCGCTCGCCGTCAGGAGGGCGGCCACCAGAACGGCTAGCGGACGCAAGTGTCTCATCGAGTGTTCCCCTTCATGAGTCGGTGCAGCTCGCCGGCGAACTCGGCGTGACGGCGCAACCCGTCGACGACGCGGAGCCGGCTGGTGAGGCTGCTCCCCACCGTTGACGGGGAGGCGGCTCGGGCGAGGGTGCCGGGCTGGGCCTCGGCGTCGCGGGATCCGCCGAGGCCGGGGGCCGCAGTCCACGGGACCCGACGCGCCGCGGGCGTGCAGGCGGACGTCGGCGACGTCCACCGGTCACCCGCGTCCCCCCGTCGCAGGACCATCAGGGCCCGGACCGTAGTAAGGAGCCCTCTTTACGTCAAGGGCAGCCGGGTGCGGCCATCGCGGCCGCGGCCATGGTGACCAGGTTCTGGACGAAGGGCTCGTAGTCGAGCTGGGGACGGCCCTTGCGCTGGTGCTGATCCAGGAGGCGCGCCCGGTCGGCGACGGCGCGCAGGATGAAGGACGTGATGAGCGCGAAGCGCTCGATCTGGGTCGTTGGGCTGACCTGTGCCATCCGACTGGCCAGCAGCGCGTACACCTCGTTGCCCCCGGTCCGGGCGAGGACGGACTCGAGCTCGGCGCTGTAGTGGGCGGGGTCCTCGCCCGCGAGCTCGGCGATGATGAGCAGGCAGCAGCGGCCCCGCCACCCGCTCTCCGCGAGTTCCGCCGCGGGCCGCACGATCGCCTCGACCACGGCCCCGACGTCGCCGTCCGGCGCGCGGGTCGCGACCTCGAGCAGCTCCCATTCACGGCGCGCGAGAAACGCGGCGTGCCGTTCGATGACGGCACAGAGCACGCCGTCCCGCGACCCGAAGTGGTAGTGCAGCGCACCCCGGTTCCGTTGCCCGGCGCGTCGCGTGATGTCGATCAGGGACGCGTTGAACACGCCGTCCTCGGCGAAGGCGCGTGCCGCGGCGTCGAGCAGCTTCTCGCGTGTCCGAGACGCGTCCAGCGGCACCTGCCGAATGGTAGGTGCCGCCAGCCGACCCGCGACCGAAGCGGCGGGTCCCGCTGGTTTCGTGCCCCGGGATGTCACCGCCCGCCGTGGTCAACTCCGAGCGTCTGCTTCGTGATCTCCCGGCCCTCGGACGGAGGCGACCAGCGGCGCTCCCGAGCGCGCAGGCCGCGGGTCGAGGCCCAGAAGCAGCGGCTGTGCTCCTCGCGCGAGCCGCCTGGCCCGACTTGGGAGGCCTGCGCTGGAGCCGGCGGGCGCGCAGCACGTGGTCCCCGAAGCTCGTTCGACGAAGCGCGCGCTCATCGGCAGCTGGCACAGCTCCGACAGACGCGCAAAGGTGAGGTCATGGACCTGATCGTGGCGGCGCTGGCGGCTCAGCAGGACGAACTGGACGGGATGCTCCGTGACGCCACCGATGCCGACTGGGATACCCCGACGCGGTGTCCTGGCTGGACGGTCGGCGACGTGGTGCTGCACCTCGCCCAGACCGACGAGTTCGCACGGGCGAGCGTCGAAGGCCGTCTCGCGGAGCCCGTGGCGACCTGGACCGGGACTGAGGGGGCCGCCACCGTCGACGAGCGCGCCGAGGCTCTCGTCGCCGGGCAGCGCGGCGCCCCACCACAACAGGTCCTGGAGCGGTGGCGGACGGGCGCCTCAGCGCTGCGCGACGCCCTCAAGACCGTCAACCCGAGCGCTCGACTGACCTGGGTGACCGGTCAGGTCGCAGCACGCACGCTCGCCACGACACGCGTGGCCGAGACGTGGATCCACACCGGCGACGTCGCGGAAGCGCTCGGGGTGGCGCGGAGGCCTGGCCCGCAGCTCGAGCAGATCGTGCGGCTGGCCTGGCGGACGCTGCCCTATGCCTTCGCCCGGGACGGGAAGGAGCTCGCCGGACCCGTCGCCGTCGCGCTCACCGCACCCGACGGCGGGACGTGGGCGTTCGGCGACGCCGGCACCGCCACGACGATGGTCCGCGGGCGGGCGACGGACTTCTGCGAGGTCGCGGCGCGGCGCCTCGATCCCGCCGACAGCGACCTGACCGCGACGGGACCCGACGCTCAGGACGTGTTGGCGCTCGTCCGCACCTACGCCTGACACACTCAGGCGCTCGGTCCGACGAGCATCGATCAACTGCTATCCCAGTCGCCGCCGCGGTGCAGGACCATCGGCGTGCGGCCGCGTGTCGGGCTGGGGGATCGAAGAACGCCGCCCGTCTGGGTAGGGCTCGGCCTCGTCGTCGAACTCGAGAACGCGACGCTGCTCGGGCAATCGCGCCCGCACACGAACGATCGCGTCGCGGTGCGCTCGGGCCGTGCTCCGCCCGGGCGGCGGCCTCTCGGCGCGTGCCTTGCGCGGCAATCCGGGCCAGACAAGAATTCGGCTGTGGAACCGCTCGCCATCCATCACGTCGCCATCAACGTGACTGACGTGAAGGACAGCGTCGCGTTCTACACCGAGGTGCTCGGGGGCACCGTCCGTGAGGACCGTCCCGATTTCGGGATTGCTGGTGCGTGGATCAACCTGGGCACGCAGCAGGTCCACCTGGTCGAAGCTCCGGTCCCACCGAACATGGGCCAGCACTTCGCGATCCGGGTTGACAATCTCGACGCGGTCGTCGAGGAGCTGCGGTCCAAGGGCTTGGACGTGGGCGAGCCGATGAGCGCCGGGCCGAACCGGCAGACGTTCATCCAGGATCCGGCCGGCAATGTCCTCGAGCTGAATCAGCCAGGGGCAACGCCCGCGTAACGCGTGCCCGTCTCTGAGGGGAACGAGATGCCCGTCATCGACCAGCACGTCACCTGGCGCAAAGTCGAGGAACGCCTGGAGCACGAGACCGACCCCGTCCTGCGCCGCAACCTGGAGATGCTCCTGCGCCACATGCAGGCCGAAGCGGCGCTCGACATGGAGACGCTCATGAGCACCGTCTCGGAGCGGGCGATCTACCAGAACTTCGGTCCGGACGGGGTCACCGGGCCCGTGGGCAAGGCCGCGGTGCAGCGGTTCTACGAGGACTTCGCCGCCAGCGGCGCCCAGAAGCTGCAGCTGGACATCGACCGCTTGATCGTCGACCGTCAATGCATCCTCACCGAAGGGGTCATGCGTATGGCCTTCCCGGGCCGCACGCTCAACGCACGCGGCATCGAGGTCGATGACCTCGATGCCGATTACCTGTTCGAGACGCGCATGGCGGTCGTGTGGCCCATCGACGAGCACGGCCTGTTCATCGGCGAAGACAGCTACACGGCGGGGGACGGCTTTGCCGGGATCGCCCAGCGGAAGATCGATCCCGCCGACGTGGTCACCTACCGACCTGTCGCCGTGTAGCACGGCGACCCCGGGCGGTCATGCCGGGACGGTGTGGTCGAGCAACGGTCCGAACATGAACTGGATGAGCTCGTCGCTCGCGTAGATGCGCTCGCCCGAGAGCTTCCCCGCTGCGCCGACGACGAGGATCCCGATGATGTCGTGGCGGCTGTTCGTGCCGTCGGGGTTGGCGATGTGCAGCGTGTACTCCTGGAGGACACCCTCGTCGGCGATCCACTCCGAGCGCAGCTCGTAGCCGGTGACGCGCGGCTGGCAGCGGGCGAAGAAGTGCTCGTAGTACTGCCGAGCCAGGTCTCGGCCGCGGAGGGTCCGGCCGAGCGGTTGCAGCTCGTACGTCGGATCTTCGTCGAGCGTTGCCATCGTGGCCTCGAGGTCACGCTTGGCCTCCGCGGCGGCGTGGGCATGGGCCACAGCGATCATCGCTGCACGGTCCTCGGTGGTCATGACGCGCCCTCCGGTTCGACCCCGCCATTGGAGCAGATCGTGGCGCTCGCGCTCGGTGGACGGCCGGCGCCCCACCTGACCCCGGAGCGCTGCTCGTTTCGAGTCCCATGCCATCCTGTCGGCGTGACCATGCGCGCCTGGCGAGTGCACCGGTACGGCGAGCCTCCCGACGCCCTGCAGATCGACGACGTCGAGGAGCCGAGTGCCCGTCCCGGCGAGGTGGTCATCCGGACGTCCACGACGCCGCTGAACTTCAACGAGGTCGACGGCTGCTTCGGTCGCTATCGCACGATTGACCCGCCCCTGCCGTACACCCTCGGGATGGAGGTGGTCGGCGAGGTCGTCCGGGCCGGTGAGGGGTCCGAGGCGTGGCTCGGCCGGCGGGTCGTCGCGTCCGCGAGCGGCGCGTTCGGCGCACACGCCCAGCTGGTGCTCGCCGACAGCGACATGACCTTCGATGCGCCGGAGCGCCTCGACGACGTCCACGCGGCGGCGTTCTTCTTCCCGTTCCACGTCGCGCACCTCGCGCTGGTCGAGCGCGGCCACCTCAAGGGCGGGCAGACCCTGCTCGTCCACGCGGGCGCCGGCGGGGTCGGCTCGGCCGCGATCCAGCTCGGCGTGGCCCGCGGCGCCCGGGTGATCGCCACCGCCGGGAGTGCGGAGAAGCTCAGCTTCTGTCGGGAGCTCGGAGCCGACCTCGCGATCAACTACCGGACGGACGAGGTCACGGCGGCCGCGCTCGAGGCGACCGGGGGCCGGGGCGTCGACGTCGTGTGTGACCTCGTCGGTGGCGACACGACCGTTCGCACCTTCCCGTGCGTCGCGCACGGCGGGCGGTACGTGCTCGCCGGGTTCTCCGCGGGCATCGCCGCTGAAGATGCCGGCATCGTGCCGCGACCGATCATCTTCGGGAACTTCGACCTGTGCGGCGTGCTGCTCTCGTACCGGCGCGACCCGTTGGCCGCGAAGCGGGCGTCCGGCTTCAACCTGTTCTCCCGTGCCGATGGCGAACGGGTCCAGGCCGATCTCGTCGATCTGCTTGGGGCGGGGAGCATCCGCACCGTCGTCGGGCGCACGGCGCCGTGGACCGAGCTGCCGACCGAGCTCGCTCGCCTCGCCAGCCGCGCCACCGTCGGTCGAACGGTCCTGGAGTGGGGCGCCTGACCGCGTCGGCACGACGGCGACGACGCCTCGAGGGGCTGGGGTGTCGCCCCGCAGGTTCAACTGCTGTGGGGGTCGATCAAGCGCCTGACGCGGTTGCCGTCGAACCGAAAGCGGCTGTCCACCCAAGCCGATTTGCCGCTCCTGGGATGAGACGAGCAGCCCGTGCCAGAACCACGCCAGCTTTCTCCGAACCCCGCGGCGCCACGCCTCGCGGGGACGCGCCATACGCCGACGCCCCGCTCGGTCGACGGGCGCCGTGCCATCATGACGGCGACCCGGTCCGCTGGTCTGAGGAGCATGGGTGGATCAGCCGTCTGCGGCGACGTCCCCCGCGGTGTCCGCGGCGGATCCGCTTGGCCTGGGCGCCGATCCCCGCGGTGTCCTCGCCAGCCAGCACTTGCGGCGCGCGATCGACGAGGACGTCATCGACGCTGGCCGGTACAAGATCCGGCGCGCGAGTGTCCAGCCGGCCAGCCTCGACCTGCATCTCGGCGAGGTCGCCTACCGGATCCGCTGCAGCTTCCTCCCCGACGCGTCGCCGGTCGAGGTCAAGCTCAAGGACTTCATCATCGACGAGGTGGACCTGCGCCGAGACGGCGCCGTCCTCGAGACGAAGCGCCCCTACCTGATCCCCCTCGTCGAGGAGCTCGAGCTGCCCCCCAGCATCCGGGGGAAGGCGAACCCGAAGAGCTCGACCGGGCGTCTCGACGTGTTCACGCGGGTGATCACCGACAACAGCCACCGCTTCGACGAGATCGCGCCCGGCTACCGGGGGCGGCTCTTCCTCGAGGTCGTCCCCTTGTCGTTCACCGTGAAGGTGCGCGAGGGTCTGGCCCTCAATCAGTTGCGCCTGCTCGCCGGGCCGTCCCAGCTCACCGACGACGAGATCCGAGCGCTGCACGCCCGCGAGCCGATCCTCGCCCGGGGCGGCGAGGCCGTCCCGGATCCCGCGCTCACCACCGGCGACGGCCTGTTCCTCAGCCTGGACCTCCGCGGCGACGACGACCGCCGGGTCGGCTACCGCGCGAAGGAGCACGCCGAGGTGCTCGACATGGCACGCGAAGGCGCCTACGACCCCGACACCTATTGGGACCCGGTGCACAGCGAGCCCGGCGACCGGATCGTGCTCAGCCCGGACCGCTTCTACCTTCTCCTCTCCGACGAGGCCGTCCGCATCCCACCCGGGTACGCGGCGGAGATGACCGCCTACGACCCGACGAGCGGCGAGCTGCGCACCCACTACGCCGGCTTCTTCGACCCCGGCTTCGGCTACGACCCCGCCGGCCGGTTCCTCGGTTCACGCGCCGCGCTCGAAGTGCGCGCCCATGACGTCCCGTTCATGATCGAGAACCGCCAGAAGGTCTGCAAGCTCACGTTCGAGCGGATGCTCGAGCAGCCCGACGTGCTGTACGGCGCCGATATCGGCTCCTCCTACCAGACCCAGGTCGACACGCTCAGCAAGCACTTCCGGCGCCGCGAGCCCACCGGCCCCGAAACCCCGACCCGCTCCGGGGGCACGCGTCCCTGACGAGGCTGGGGTTGCTCAGCGCGCCCCGGGCTCGAGGACGGGGAGCCGCAGGCGCGACGACGACGCGATGCTGGCCCGGACCGCGGGAATCACGGGCGGGTGACGGAAGCCGAGCAGAGCGGACACGTCGTCGGGTTGGTCGTCGCTGCACACGAGTAGCCGGATGCGGTGGCCCGCGTTGAAGCGGTGGGCGTTCGGCACGAGCGGCAGCCGGTAGGAGACCGCCTGGTTGGGCGGCACCGCGACCGGTTCCCGGCAGTCGACGACGCTGAGTACTGATTACTCAGGACCGTGCGGCCCGCGCCGGCCGAGACTGGACCCGGCGGTTGGCCCGGGCGGGGAGCCGGCGCGGCGCTCGGCACGGTGTGCCGGTGCCCACACGGAGAACCTTTGGTGGAGGACGGCGGTGAACATCTTCGGCGGCGGGTTCGCCAAGGGCGTGTTCTGGGGCGTGGTGTTCATCCTCGGTGGCATCGCCTGCATCGCCTGCATCGTGTATGGCCTCGTGAAGTCACCGAGTAAGAACGACGTGCAGCACAGCATCTGCCCGCAGGGGCCGTGCACGACCTACCGGACGTCGTGGGCCTGGGAGCTCGGCGGCGGTGTGCTCATCCTGATGGGGGCGGGCCGGGCGGGGCGGGCCTGGTATCTGCGACGCGACGATGTCCCCGCCGACGGCTGAGTCATCCATCGAGGAGGTCGACCCGCGATGTCCCCCCTGTTCGGGAACCGTGAGCAGAAGGCGGCGGAGGAGGCCGCGGCGAGCGCCGAGGCTGCCCGCCTGATGGCCTTGTCGCCGTCTGCGCTGGCGGTGGAGATGATGCCGGTCTTCGGGCCCGGTGGGCCCAGGGCGAGCGCCGGGACGGGCGGGCTCAACCTGTTGCAGATCGGGATTTGGCTGATGGAGAAGTTCCCACGCGGCGCGTCGCAGCTGCGCGAGCTGGAGCAGCCCATGCGGGAGGCGCTGCAGGTGCTCGAGCACCGCGAGCTCATCGCGCGGACGACCATCCGGACCGGCACCTGGTTCAGCGTGACCCGCCTGGGCGAGTCGGCGCTCGCGGACGGCAGCGTGGCGAGCCACGTCGACGGGCGCACCTGACCCCGCCCGCACGGGTGGGTCAGAGGTGGTAGAGCCGCGCGGCGTTGCCGCCGAGAATCTTGTTGCGGGCCGTGACACTGAGCTCGCGCATGTTGTCGTTGGCGCTCGCGACTGGGTCCGGGTAGAGGCAGGTCGGGTGCGGGAAGTCGGTCTCGAACAAGATGTTGTCCTCACCGACCGCACCGACCAGCGCCCGCAGGTCGGTGCGCTCGAACCACATGGTGGCGTAGATCTGACGCTTGAAGAACTCCGACGGTGACAGCGACAGCTGCTCGCGCAGCCGGGGGGCGTTCTCGGCCATCTCGTAGTCGAGCGCCTCGAGGATGAACGGCACCCAGCCGGCGCCGCTCTCCACCGAGACGACCTTGAGCGCCGGGTACCGGTCGAGCATCCCGGAGCAGATGATGTTGACGACGACCCGGCCGTTCCCGATGAACAGCAGCGTCCCGCCGATGGCGAGCTGGGTGTCGTCGTCGTGGGACGGCCACGGGTAGTTCCCGAAGAACGTCATCGTGGTGAGGCTCGCCCCGATGTGGAAGTGCACGGGCAGCTCCAGGTCGGCGCACACCTCCCAGAGCGGGTCCCAGGCCCGGTTGGCGAGGTCGGGGCCGCCTTGGTCCTGGGGATCCGAGGTGATGTTCACGCCGCGCATCCCGAGGGTCTTGGCGCGCTGCGCCTCGGCGACGCAGGCGTCGACGTCCCAGGCCGGCAGGATCGCCATCGGGAGCAGCCGGTTCCCCGCGTTCGCTTGCATCTCGGCGTTGGCGTCGTTGTAGATCTGCAGGCAGCGCAGCCGGAACGGGACGTCCTTCACCGCCTCGGCGATGTTCTGGCCGCCGAGGCCGACCACGTTCGGGAAGATGATCTGCGCCCAGATGCCCGTCTCGTCCATGAGCTCGACGCGCGCCACCGGGTCGTACGCCGCCGCGTGGATCCGGTCGATCTCCCACTCGTAGAGCGCCTCGAACGAGCGCCCCTTGTGGTTGTCCTTGTCGACGACGCCGCCCGCGCCGGCCCGGCCGAGCACCTCACCCTCGACGACCCAGGTCGCCTGCCCGTCGACCTGCGCGACGTGGGGCATGCGGTCCCGCATCCCGGCCGGGGCTCGGCTGGTCCAGAGGTCGTGCCGCTCGGTGAGGTGGGTGTCGGCGTCGATCACCCGCACCGGATCCAACGTGGTCGTCATGACGGGTCCCTCCACCGGGCGTCGTCTCGCCGCTGCCCCTGACTCTACGGGCCGACGACCGAGCGCCGCGAGGACGGCCGGGTCAGCGCCCGGGAGGGCGGGTCACTCGTTGCGGGGGAAGCCGAGGTTGACGCCACCGTGGCTGGGGTCGAGCCAGCGGCTGGTGACCACCTTGGCCCGGGTGAAGAAGTGGACGCCGTCGGTGCCGTGGGCGTGGGTGTCGCCGAACAGCGAGCTGCTTCCACCCGCCGAACGAGTAGTAGGCGACGGGGACGGGGATCGGGACGTTGATCCCGACCATGCCGACCTCGACCTCGCTGTGGAACCGGCGCGCGGCACCGCCGTCGTTGGTGAAGATCGCCGTGCCGTTGCCGTACGGGTTCGGCGTTGACAGGGCGAGGGCGTCGTCGTAGGTGTCGGCCCGGACGACGGACAGGACGGGGCCGAAGATCTCGTCGGTGTAGAGCGCCATGTCCGGGGTGACGTGGTCGAAGAGCGTCGGGCCGAGCCAGAACCCGGCGTCGTCGCCCGCGAACGGCGTGCTCGCGCCCGTCGACGACCAGCGTGGCGCCGGCCGTGACGCCGGCGTCGAGGTAGGAGGCGACCTTGTCGCGATGCGGCGCGGGTGACGAGCGGGCCCATGTCGGCGCCGGCCGCGCCCGTCCCCGACCGGCGAGACGCCCGATCCGCTCGGCGATCTTGGTCGACGAGCGTCGTCGGCGACGTCGCCGACGGCGACGACGGCCGAGATCGCCATGCACCGCTCACCGGCGGAGCCGAACCCGGCGTTGACCGCCGAGTCGGCGGCCAGGTCGAGGTCGGCGTCGGGCAGCACCACCATGTGGTTCTTCGCGCCGCCGAGCGCCTGCACCCGCTTGCCGCAGCGCGTCGCCGTCTCGTAGACGTACCGGGCGATCGGCGTCGACCCGACGAAGGAGACGGCCCGCACGTCGGGGTGCTCGAGGAGCCGCGTCGACGGCGACCTTGTCGCCGTGCACCACGTTGAACACGCCGTCCGGCAGGCCCGCGTCCGCGCCACAGCGCGGCCAGCCAGTTCGCCGCCGAGGGGTCCTTCTCGCTCGGCTTCAGGATCACCGCGTTGCCGGCGGCGATGGCGAGGGGGAAGAACCAGCACGGGACCATCGCCGGGAAGTTGAACGGGCTGATGATCGGCCACGACCCCGAGCGGCTGGCGGATCGAGTAGACGTCGATCCCGGTCGAGACCCGCTCGGAGAACTGCGCCCTTCAGGAGGTGCGGGATGCCGCAGGCGAACTCGACGACCTCCAGGCCCCGTGCCACCTCGCCCAGCGCGTCGCTCGGCACCTTGCCGTGCTCCGCGGTGATGATGGCGGCGAGCTCGTCGGCGCGCGGCGTGCAGCAGCTCGCGGAAGCGGAACAGCACCCTGGACCGCTCGGCCAGCGACGTGACCCCGCCAGGCGGCGAACGCGGTGCTCGCCGCGTCGACGGCCGCGTCGACGTCCGCCGGGTCGGCGTACGCCACCTGCTTGGCGACGCGCCCGGTCGTCGGGTCGAACACGTCGCCGAGCCGCCGGGCGGCGCCTGTCGACCGGCCGGCCCCCGATCCAGTGGGTGACGAGGGGGACGTCGCCGTCGGCCATGCCCGAGTCTCGTCGGGGGTGTCGACGGGCCGCAATCTCGCCCGCGGTCGGTGCCGGTACATTGCCGCCGACACGGTCGGCGCGCCCACGCGTGGACTCGGAGGAGGACGGTGATGGCGACGGTCGAGATCGACGGGACGACTGCTCTGCTACGAGCTGATCGGTGACGGCGACCCGTGGGTGGTGACACCGGGTGGGCGCTTCAGCAAGGACACGCCGGGCGTCCGCGAGCTCGCCGAGGAGCTGGCCGCGCACGGCAAGCAGGTCGTCATCTGGGATCGCCCGAACACCGGCGCGTCCGACGTGTGCTTCGAGGGACCCTCGGAGTCGGCGATGCAGGCCGATCGCCTCGCCGGGCTGCTTCGCCACCTCGACCTGGCGCCCGCGGTCATCTTCGGCGGGTCCGGTGGCGCCCGCGTGTCGCTGCTCACCGCCGCGCAGCACCCCGACGTCGCCGCGGGGCTGGCGATGGTGTGGATCTCGGGCGGCGTGTACGGGCTGATGCTCCTCGCCACCGTCTACTGCGGCGAGTCGATCCGCGTCGCGTGGCGGGGCGGTATGGAGGCCGTCGTCGAGCTCCCCGAGTGGGCGGAGGTCCTCGAGCGGAACCCGCGCAACCGCGACCGGTTCCTCGCGCTCGACCCGGCGCAGTTCATCGCGACGCTCGAGCGCTGGATGCTGGCCTACTGCCCGGACCCGGCCGCGACCGTCCCCGGGCTCACCGACGCGGCGTGCGCCCAGGTCGACCTCCCCACGCTCATCTTCCGCAGCGGCCGCCGCGACCCGCACCACACCCGGGCCACCTCCGAGCGCCTCCACGAGCTCCTGCCCCAGCTCGCGCCTCGTCGAGCCCCCCTGGGGTGACGACGAATGGAACGAGCGCAGCGACGCCGCCCGCGCGGGCACGGGCGCCCTGTTCGAGCGCTGGCCGCTCCTCGCCCCGCAGCTGCTCGAGCTCACCCCGCGCTGACCCGCCGCGTGCCCGCCGCCGGCCTGCCCGCGGTGTCGTCGCGCGCGGCCGGCTGCCAACCGGCTCGCTCGCCCTCGACAGGGATTAAAACAAGTAGTATCTTGTTGTTTTAGACGGACCCGAGCAGGAGGCGCAGCGATGAGCGACCCGCACGACGACCAGCGGCCGGTGGCGATCATCACGGGCGGATCCCGGGGACTGGGCCGGGCCCTGGCGACCGAGCTGGCCCGACGGGGCTGGGCGCTCGTCCTCGACGCCCGCCGGGCCGACGACTTGGACGCCGCGGCCACGGACCTGCGCGCGCGGACCGACGTCGCGGCCCTGCCCGGCGACATCACCGACGCGGCGCACCGCGACGCGCTCGTCCGGGCCGCGGTCGGGCTGGGCCCGGTGCGGCTGGTGGTGAACAACGCCAGCACCCTCGGGCGCTCGCCGCTGCCCCGCCTCGACGAGATCGACCCCGCGGTGCTGCGCCAGGTCTTCGACACGAACGTCGTCGCACCCCTCGCGCTGGTCCAGGCCGCGCTGCCGCACCTCGCCCAGGGCGCGACGATCCTGAACGTCACGTCGGACGCCGGCGTCGAGGCCTACGAGGGCTGGGGCGGGTACGGCGCCTCGAAGGCCGCGCTCGAGCACGCCAGCCGCGTCCTCGCGGTCGAACGCCCGGACCTCACCGTCCTCGTCGTCGACCCGGGCGACATGCGCACCGAGATGCACCAGGACGCGTTCCCGGGCGAGGACATCTCCGATCGACCCGACCCCGAGTCGAGCGTCCCCGGGATCGTCGCCCTCCTCGACCACGCGGAGCCGAGCGGCCGCTACGAGGCCCGAGCCGTCACCGTCTGAGAGGAGACGCCATGGGACTGCTGCGTGCACCGATCCTGCCCTTCGAGCTCGACCCGGCCCACGAGGCCCACGAGCCGCCCGAGGCCCGCGGCCTGCGGCGCGACGAGGTGCGGCTCCTCGTCTCGCCCGGCGACGCCGAGCCGGTCCACGCCCGCTTCGCCGAGCTCGGCGCGTTCCTCGCCCCGGGTGATCTCGTCGTGGCGAACACCTCGGCGACGTACCCGGCGGCGCTGGACGGCCGCCTCCCCGACGGCGACCCGGTGGTCGTCCACCTGTCGGGCGAGCTCCCCGACGGGTCGTGGCTCGTCGAGGTCCGCCAGCCGGCGGCCGGCGCGACCGCGCCCCGGCCCCTCGACGCGGCGGTCGACGTCGACCTCTTCCCGGGCGGGCGGATCCGCCTCGGGACGCCGTTCGCCGACTCGCGGCGTCTCTGGGTGGCGCACCTCGACCTGCCGCAGGCGCCGCTGCGCTACGCGGCGCGGTACGGCCGACCGATCCGCTACCGCCACGTCGCACGCGACTGGCCGATCGGCTTCTACCAGTCGATCTTCTCGGCGGCCGCGGGCAGCGCCGAGATGCCCAGCGCCGCCCGGCCCTTCACCGGACGGGTCCTCGCCGACCTGACCCGCCGCGGCGTCGCGGTCGCCACCCTCCGCCTCGACACCGGCGTGTCGTCCCTCGAAGGCGGCGAGGCGCCGTACCCGGAGCGCTACGACGTCTCGGCCCGCACCGCGGCGACGGTCAACGCGACGCGGGCGGACGGCGGGCGCGTCGTGGCGCTCGGCACCACCGTCGTCCGCGCGCTGGCCACGGTCACCGACCCCGAGGGCCGCGTCCACCCGGGGTGCGGCTGGACGGACCGCGTCGTGAGCGCCGACGCGCCCGTGCCGTCGGTGCAGGGCCTGCTCACCGGCTGGCACGAGCCCGAGGCGACCCACCTCATGATGCTCGAGGCCATCGCCGGCCGGTCGATCCTCGAGCGCGCCTACCAGGCCGCGCTCGACGCCGGGTACCTGTGGCACGAGTTCGGTGACAGCCACCTCGTGCTCGCCGAGGACCGCCGATGACGATCCGACCGCCCGCCGAGGCGCCGCCCGCCGTCACCGAGAGCCGACGCAGCCTGCTGTACGCGCTGCGCCGACGCGGGGAGGCGACCGCCGAGCAGCTCGCCGAGCAGATGGGCGTCACCTTGAGCGGCGCCCGCCAGCTGCTGAGCGCGCTCCAGGACGACGGCCTCGTCACCTCGGTCGCGGCGACGAAGACGGGGCGGGGCCGCCGCCCCCTCGTGTACTCGCTCACGCCGCGCGCCGACCCGCTGTTCCCGAAGGCCTACGGCGAGCTGACGAACGAGCTGCTCGACTACGTCGCGGACACCGACCGCGACCTCGTCGGCGACCTGTTCGCCCGCCGGCGCGACACCCGCGTCGCCGCGGCGCGCGCCCGCCTCGAGCGGAAGCGCACCCTCGGCGCCCGCGTCGCCGAGCTCACCCGCATCCTCGACGAGGACGGCTACCTCGCGACGCACGAGCGCGTCGCGACGGGGGTCTACCGGATCGTCGAGCACAACTGCGCGATCTGGGCGGTCGCGCAGCGCTACGGGCAGGCCTGCAGCAGCGAGCTCGACTTCATCCAGAGCGTGCTGCCCGACGCCGACGTCGAGCGGGTCGCCCACATGGTCGCCGGCGCCCGCCACTGCGCGTACGAGATCCGCGCCCGCGGCTGACGACGCGGCTCAGCACACCGTCGCGTCGTCGAGGACCGCGTCGGGGTCGAGCCGGGCGCGGGCCCGCTCCAGGACCGTGGTCCGGGCGTCGCCGCGCGAGCCGGCGATCGGGAGCAGGTGCTCGAGGAGCGTGTCGCTGATCTCGCGCAGCTGGGCCAGCTGGGTGGGGGTGAGCTGGTCGAAGAGGTGGGTGCGCACGCTCTCCACGTGATGCGGCGCCGCCGCCTGGAGGGCCGCGAAGCCGGTGTCGGTGAGCACCGCGTTGGCGCCCCGCCGGTCGCTGGGACACGTCCGCCGCTGCACCCAGTCGAGGTCCTCTAACCGGGCGATGGCGTGCGAGAGGCGGCTGCGCGACGACTGCGTCGCGTCCGCCAGGTCGCTCATGCGCAGCGTGCGGTCCGGGGCCTCGGAGAGCATGACGAGGATCTCGTAGTAGCTGAACGGGACCCCCGCGTCCCGTTGGAGGTCGCGTTCGAGCTCCTCCCAGAGCAGCTTGGTGGCGAAGAGCCACGCCAGCCACACGCGACGCTCGTCCGCGTCGAGCCAGCGGGGGGACGACTCGGTCATGCCCGCAGCGTACCCCAACTGGTTGACGGTTCAACCATGCTGGTGGCTCCTTCGGTCTCGGCGTTCCTGGACGCGCCGCGTAGAGACGGACGGCCGGCGGGGGAAGGGAAGGGGCGGGGGAAGGGAAGGGAGGAGGAGGAGGGGAGGGGACGGGGTGCCGCGGTGGGCGTCACCAGGTGTCGACGCAGGGCCGCTTCTTGCCCGTCCGGGGTGGGGGCAGCCAGTCGGCGAACGCGGTGGTGATCCAGCGACGCGAGTCGGCGGGGTCGATGACGTCGTCGATCTCGAAGCCGGTCGCGGCGCTCAGCGCGCGACCGTTGCGGTAGGCGCGCTCGACCATCTCGGCGAAGACCCGGTCCCGTTCCGCCGGGTCCTCGAGCGCGTCGAGCTCGCGGCGGAAGCCGAGCCGCACCGCGCCCTCGAGGCCCATGCCGCCGAGCTCGGCGGTGGGCCACGCGACGCAGAACGCCGGGGCCTTGAAGCTGCCGCCGGCCATCGCTTGCGCGCCGAGCCCGTACGCCTTGCGGAGCAGGATCGTCGCGAACGGCACGGTGAGGCTCGCACCGACGACGAAGAGCCGCGCCGCGTGGCGGACCTGCGCGGCCGCCTCGACGTCGGGGCCGACCATGAAGCCGGGGGTGTCGCAGAGGAACAGCAGCGGGAGGTCGAACGCGTCGCAGAGCTGCAGGAACCGGGCGGCCTTGTCGGCTCCGTCGGGGTCGATCGCGCCGCCGAGATGCGTCGGGTCGTTGGCGACCACGCCGAGCGGCCGACCGTCGACGCGGGCCAGGCCGGTGACCATCCCGGCCGCGTAGCCCGCGCGGAGCTCGAGGAACGAGCCGGTGTCGACGAGCGCGGTGATGACGGCGCGGATGTCGTAGGCGCGGCGACGGTTCTCGGGGATGAGGTCGCGCAGCCGCGTCGCGTCGTGGGGCCCCGGCTCGGTGGCGCCCTGGAAGTAGGCGAGGTACCGGCGCGCCGCGGCGACGGCGGCCGCGTCGTCGGCCACGACGAGGTCGACGACACCGTTGGCCGACTGCACGGCGACCGGCCCGATGTCGTCGGGCTGGTACACGCCGAGGCCGCCGCCCTCGATCATCGCCGGGCCGCCCATCCCGATGTTCGACCCCTCGGTGGCGATCACGACGTCGCAGCAGCCGAGCAGCGCGGCGTTGCCGGCGAAGCAGCGGCCGCCGACGATCCCCACGAGCGGCACGAGCCCGGAGAGCTCGGCGAAGAGCGCGAACGCGAGGCAGTCGAGCCCCGAGAAGCCGGGGGCGTCGGTGTCGCCGGGCCGCCCGCCGCCGCCCTCGGCGAACACGATGACGGGGACGCGGCGGCGCGCCGCGAGCTCGAAGAGCCGGTCCTTCTTGCGGTGGTTCTGGTAGCCCTGCGTCCCGGCGAGCACCGTGTAGTCGTACGAGAGGACGATGACGGGATGACCGGCGACGGTGCCGACCCCTCCGACGAGCCCGTCGGCGGGGGTGTTGCGCACCAGGTCGTCGAGCTCGCGGCGGCGCCGCTGCGCGGCGACGACGAGCGGCCCGTACTCGACGAAGGATCCCGGGTCGCAGAGGTCCGCGACGTTCTCGCGTGCGGTGCGGCGACCGGCGGCGTGGCGACGCTCGACCGCGGCGGGCCGGGCCGCGTCGAGCCCGACGGCGTGCCGGTCCTGCACCTCCCGCAACGCCGACGGTGTCCCCGCGGCGCGCTCGGGACCGTGGCGCGTCGCCGGCTCACCGGGTGCGACGTCGCGTGGCTCGACGACGGCGAGCTCGTCGCCGACCATCACCACCTGCCCGACCTCGACGGCGACGGCGCAGATGACGCCGGGACCGGTGGCGGTGACGACGTGCTCGAGCTTCATCGACTCGACGACGACGAGCTCCTGCCGGGCGGCGACCGCGTCACCGACGTGGACCGCGATCGAGACCACCGTGCCCTGCACGGGTGCCACGACCGGGTGCCGTCTGGCCGCCATGCACCGTGTTCTAGTCCGTGCCGTTGCGATAGGCCGCGGGACGCACCGTCGGGACGTCAGGGGTAGGGTCGCCTGCGCTTATGCCCCACCGCGCCCGAGGTGTCGTCGCCCGCGCACCCGGCGAGCCGGTCACGGTGCACGACATCGTCGTCCCCGATCCCGGGCCCGGCGAGGCGCGGGTGTCGGTGCAGGCGTGCGGCGTGTGCCACACCGACCTGCACTACCGCGAGGGCAACATCGGCGACGCGTTCCCCTACCTGCTCGGGCACGAGGCGGCCGGCGTCGTCGACGCGGTCGGCCCCGACGTCACGAGCGTCGCCGTCGGCGACTTCGTCGTCCTGAACTGGCGGGCGGTGTGCGGCGAGTGCCGCGCGTGCCGGCGGGGACGCCCCTGGTACTGCTTCGCGACCCACAACGCCCGCCAGGCGATGACCCTCGCGGACGGCACCCCGCTCTCGCCGGCGCTCGGGATCGGCGCGTTCGCCGACCGGACGCTCGTCGCCGCCGGGCAGGCCACGAAGGTCGATGCCCGCGCCCGCCCGGCGGCCGCCGGCCTGCTCGGCTGCGGGGTCATGGCCGGGTTCGGCGCCGCGGTGAACACTGGCGCCGTCCACCGTGACGACACCGTCGCGGTGTTCGGCTGCGGCGGCGTCGGGAACGCGGCGATCGCCGCGGCGCGCCTCGTCGGGGCCCGCACGATCATCGGCGTCGACCTCGACGAGCGGAAGCTGGGCTGGGCACGCGAGTTCGGCGCGACGCACACCGTGTCCGCCGCGACCGAGGACCCGGTGGCCCGCATCCAGTCGCTGACCGACGGGCACGGCGCGGACGTCTGCATCGAGGCCGTCGGGCACCCCGACGTGCTGCGCCAGGCGTTCTACGCCCGCGACCTCGCCGGCACCGTCGTGCAGGTCGGCGTCCCGAGCCCCGCGATGGCGCTGCCCGACATCCCGATGATCGACTTCTTCGGACGGGGCGGCGCCCTCAAGCCCTCCTGGTACGGCGACTGCCTCCCCAGCCGCGACTTCCCGCTCCTCATCGACCTGTACCTGCAGGGACGCTTCGATCTCGACCGGTTCGTGTCCGAGACCATCGCCCTCGACGACGTCGAGGCCGCCTTCCACCGGATGGAGCGCGGGGAGGTCCTGCGCTCGGTGGTCACCCTCTGACCCGCCGCCGCGGCGACGGCTAGGTTGCCGGCATGGCCAACGACGTCGAGACGGTGGAGCGCGTCATCCCCGCCCCACCCGACAAGATCTTCGATCTGCTCGCCGACCCCCGCCGCCACCCCGAGATCGACGGGTCCGGCTCGGTCAAGCACGTCAAGGCAGGTCCTGAGCGCCTCGCCCTGGGGGCGAAGTTCGGGATGGCGATGAAGCTCGGCGTGCCGTACACGATGGAGAGCGAGGTCATCGAGTTCGACGAGAACCGCTGCATCGCCTGGCAGACGCGACCCCCGACCCCGCTCGGCAAACGCGTCGCCGGGGGACGCATCTGGCGCTACGAGCTCGAACCGACCGACGGCGGCACCCGCGTCCGCGAGAGCTGGGACATCTCCCAGGAGAAGGTGAAGGCCATCGTCCGCCCGGCACGCAAGAAGACCCGCGTCGCGATGGCCGAGACGCTCGAGCGCATCGAGGGCCTCGTCGCGGGCACCTGACCGCGGGCGGTCAGATCAAGGTCAGGCCGCCGTCGACGGGCAGCACCTGCCCGGTGATGTAGCTCGCGTCGCCCGACAACAGGAACACCGTCGCCGCCGCGACCTCCCACGCCGTGCCCTGCCGACCGAGCGGCACCGGGGTCCGGGCCCGCGCCGGGCGACCCCGCGTCGCGGACCGGCCGAGCGGCGTGTCGATCAACCCGGGCGCGACCACGTTGGCCCGCACCCCGCGCCGGGCACCCTCGAGCGCGACGTGACGGCACAGCCCGAGCAGGCCGGCCTTCGACGCGTCGTAGGCCGGCAGGCGACTGCCCGGCTGCAAGCCCGCGACCGAGCTGATGAACACGAGCGCGCCGCCCTCCGCCAGCCGCGGGAGCGCCGCCCGGGCGATGAGGAAGTGCGACCGCAGGTTCACCGCGAACGTCGTGTCCCAGTCCGCGACGCTCGTGTGCTCCAACCCGACGCCGCGGCCGATCCCGACGTTCAGCACGAGCCCGTCGAGCGCGCCCGCGTCGAGCACCAGGCGGGCACAGGCCTCCTCGTCGGCGACGTCGCCGACCAGCACGTCGGCCTCGCCGCCGTCCCGGGCGATCCACGCCGCGGTGTCCTCGGCCGCCGCCCGCTCACGGTCGGCGCAGACCACCGCGGCGCCCTCGCGGGCGGCGAGCACGGCGATCGCCCGCCCGTTCCCGACCGGCGCGTCCGGGTCGTCACTGGGCTGCGTCCCGGCGCCGACCACCAGCACGCGCCGGCCCGCGAGCCGCGGGCCGCTCACGCGTCGAACCCGGGGACACCCGCCTCGCGTTGCACCCCGAGCGAGTTCAAGGTGAACGCCACGAGGTGGTAGTGCCCGACGAGCATCACCAGCTCGATCAGCTGCCGGTCGTCGTAGCGGGCGGCGAGCTGCGCCCAGGTGGCGTCGCTGATGCCGCTGTCGTCGTGGAGCTCGTCGGCGGCGCGCAGCAGCGTCGCGTCGAAGGCATCCCAGCCCGGCGCGTCCGGCCCGGCCGCGACGCGGTGGATCTCGTCGAGCGTCACGCCGCTCCGCTGGGCGATGAGGACGTGCTGGCCCCACTCGTACTCGGACCGGCACCGCCAGCCGGTGCGCAGGATCACGAGCTCCCGGTCGCGTGCGGGCAGCTTCCCGGCGAGGAGCTTGCCGGCGAAGGGCACCCACTTCCGGAACAGGCCCGGGTGCCGCACGAGGGTGGTGAAGATGTGCGCCGCGGACCCGGCGGGCATCCCGACGGTCCCGAGCAGCTCGGTGATCTCGGGGTCGCGCTCGGTGTCGGCGACGGGCGAGATGCGCGGCGACGGTGGTCGGTTCGTCATGGCGACCACGCTACCGACCGGCGCACCGCGGCGACCCTCGAGCGGTGCGCCGTCGGGGGTCGTGTCGTGTCGGGTGGCGTGTCGAAGTGGGAGGATCGTGGCGCGTGCGACCCGAGCGGAGCAGCGTCCGTGGCCGATGACCCTCGTCGCCTCGCCGTCCGGCAGTGGGTGGCCGAGCACCCGACGGCGAGCGGCCGTGACCTGGCGCACGCCGGGTACGTCGTGCCGCACTGGCCGGCGCCCTACGGGCTCGACGCCGACGCCGAGCATCAGCTGCTCATCGACGAGGAGCTGACCGCGGCGGGCGTACGCCGGCCGCTGAACCCGATCGGGATCGGCTGGGCGGCGCCGACGATCCTGCTGGCCGGCACGCCCGCGCAGCAGGACCGCTTCTTGTGGCCCGCGCTGTCCGGCGAGGAGTTCTGGTGCCAGCTGTTCAGCGAACCCGACGCCGGCTCGGACCTGGCGAGCCTCTCGACCCGCGCCGAGCGTGACGGCGACACGTTCGTGGTGAACGGGTCGAAGATCTGGACCACGTTGGCGCACCGGGCCCAGTTCGGGATCCTCCTGGCTCGCACCGACCCGAGCGCCGAGAAGCATCGCGGCATCTCCTACTTCATCTGCCCGATGGACCTCGACGGCATCACGACCCAACCGGTCGTCGACATGACCACCGCGCACTCGTTCAACCAGGTGTTCTTCGAGGACGTGCGCCTCCCCGCCGAGCTGCTGGTCGGCGAGGAGAACCACGGCTGGCGGCTCGCCCGCGCCACCCTCGCCAACGAGCGCGTGTCGCTGTCGAGCGGCGGGGCGCTGTGGGGCGCCGGCCCGTCCGCCCGCGACCTCGTGTCCCTGGTCCGCGCCCAGGGACGGCTGGACGACCCGTCGGCCCGCCAGCGACTCGCGGGCCTCTACGTCGAGGGGGAGGTGCTCCGGCTCATCCAGCTGCGCACGTTGGCGTCGCGGCTCGCGGGACGCGAGCCCGGCCCGTACGCGTCGGTGCAGAAGATCCTGTCCGACGAGCACGGCCAGCACGTCATGGGGCTGGCCAAGGAGCTCGCCGGCGCCCACGGGATGCTCGACGGCTCCGGCCCGCCGGGGTCGCTGCCGCCCAGGTCGCGGACCGGGCCGACGGAGATCCACGTCTCGCCCACGGGGGCGCCGGGCGTCGACCCGGTCTGGCACTACGGGTTCTTGTTCTCGCCCGCCTTGACGATCGGCGGCGGCACCTGGGCGGTGCAGCGCAACATCGTCGCCGAGCGGGTGCTCGGCCTCCCCCGGGATCCCTGACCGACACGCGGTCGGCCGGTCATCCCCCGGTGAGGCCGGCGATCGTGACCGGCCCGCCGCGCTCGGCGCTGCGGTAGCCGGCCTCGACGATCTCGTGGGCGTGGACGGCGTCGTCGATCGTCGGGGACGGCGGACGGTTCGCCCGCAGCGCCGCCGCGAAGGCCCGGTAGGCGAGGTACTGGTACACGAAGATCTCACGGTCCGGGTCGAGACCGTCGGCGGCGAAGGTGGCGCGGCGCAGCGCGGTGACGTCGACGTGCTCCGCGGGCACGCGGTCGCGCTTGACCATGAGGGAGTCCTCGGGGGCGCCGACGATGAAGTCGGTGGTCGCCTCGACGGCGGCGGTCTCGAAGAAGACCTCGAGGCGGCGCTCCTCGCGGTCCCGCACACCGTTGAACACCGACGTGATGGTGCCGACGACGCCGCTGGCGTGCTCGATCGTCGCCACCGCGACGTCCTCGACGTCGAAGCCGAACACGCGGCGGGTCACGGCCGACACCCGCACGACCGGCCCGAACAGCCAGCCGGCGATGTCGCACGAGTGGATGGAGTGCTCGAGCAGCGCGCCCCCACCCGCGACCGACCGATCCGACCGCCAGCTGGTGTGCCCGTCGACGACCGCGCCGGTCGGCCAGAACTGGTCGTCGCGGATCAGGTAGGCCATCGGCGCGCCGAACGCCCCGTCCGCGATCCACGACTGCACCTGGCGCAGGATCGGGTGGAACCGCGACTGGAACCCGACCTGCGTCGGGATCGCCGCGGTCCGGACCGCGTCCGCCACCTCGCACACCGTCGCGAACGACGGGGCGAGCGGCTTCTCGGCGAAGAGCGGCTTGCCGGCCGACGCGGTCGCCAGGATGAGGTCGCGATGCAAGCGCGTGGGGGTCACGACCGCGACGGCGTCGACGTCCGGGTCGGCGATCAGCGACCCGCCGTCCGGGTAGCGGTGCTCGACCCCGCCGAGGATCGCCGCGACGCGGTCGATCCCCGACGGGTCCGGGTCGGCCGCGGCCGTCACCGTCGCGACCCCGTCGTCGGCGAGGAACCGCAGGGCTGCCGCGTGGGCCGCGCGATCGACCCGCACCCGATGATCCCGACCCGCAGCGGCGCCGACGTCGACGACATCTCGGCAGTCTCGCGAACCCCGGCCGCCCACCCCCACCCCGGCGACACCCGTGCCCAGCGACGGTTAGGGTCCCGCCGTCGACGGCGCCAACTCCGCGGGTGGTGGTCAGGGTGGCGGACATCCTCGTGCGCGACGGCGAGCTCATCGTGCAGCTGTCGATGCTCGAGAAGCTCGGCGCCCTGCACGCCGATGTGCACGTCCCGCTCTCGCAGGTCGTCACGGCCCGGGTCGTGGAGCATCCGTGGGGCGCGCTCCGCGGGATGCGGCTGCCCGGCACCGGCATCCCCGGCGTGATCATGCTCGGCACCACGCGAGGTCGGTTCGGCGCCGACTTCGTCGCGGTGTACCACGACCGACCCGCGGTGGTCGTCGAGCTGCGCGCCGCCGGCTTCTCGCGTCTCCTCGTCACCGTGGACGACCCGGCGGCCGTCGCGGACTCGGTGGGCGCCCGCGGGTGACCCGCTCACCGGGGCGGCGGACCACTGACCGTCCCGCCGCCCGCCCCCTGAGTACCGTCGGGGTCGTGCCGTCCGATCTGACCCTCGACGCGTCCGGGGCGCCGGCCGACGTGGCCGGCGAGGTGTCCGACGCCGAGCTCGCCGCGTGCGCGCTCGCCGCCGACCCCGAGGCGACGGTCGACGACGATGCCGTGTGCCTCTGGGACGTGTGCGGCGGGCCGGCCCCGAGCCGACTGCCCGCCTGGTACATGCCGGCAGCGGCCGGTGGGCGGCTCCGCTCGGGCTGGCGCCGCGCCATCATCGTGCTGATCGTGGTGGCGTTCGTGGCGATCAACGCCGCCGGGCTGTGCAGCACCTACGGGCGGGTCGCCTTCGGCGGCTGACGCCGCGTGCGGCTCAGGGCGAGAGGTCGATGACCATCGCCTGCAGATGGAGCCGCTCCCCGGTGCGGGTCCGCAACCCCTGGACGAGCGGCGCGCCACCGTGGCGTCGGAACCCGACCGCCTCGAAGAAAGCGATCGCCGACGCGTTCTCGGCCAGGGTCTGCAGGTGACAGCCGCCGACCCCGAGCGTCCGCAGCCGCGCGAACCACGCCGCCACGAGCCGTCGCCCGGCGCCCTGCCCGCGCCCGTGGGGCAGCAGGTCGACGTGGAGATGCGCGGGCCAGCGCGGGTCGCGGAACTCGAGGTCACGCAGCGCGACCCGACGTGACGCGAGGTCCACGACGGCGTCGCCGATCCCGCGCCACACGACACCCGCGGTGCCCGGCCGCCAGAGGAGCCCGCGCCGCACGATGTGCCGGCCGATCACCGCGCCCGGGTTCCAGGCCTGCCGCGTGTCGACGCAGCCGAGCAGGTACCCGGCCACGGCGCCGTCGACCTCGAGCACGAACGCCGATTCGGGTTCCCCGTCGGTGTAGTAGCCGCAGAACATGTCCGCGAAGCTCGGCTGGTCGCGCCACTGCCAGTCGATGGGCTCCCCCATGTACCCGGTGCGGTAGCAGACATCGCGCACCGCGGCGCGGTCGCGGGCCTCGTAGGCGCGCACGACGAGCTCGGACGTGGGCGGGCGCATCTACTCCCGGTGCCGGCGCCGGTACCGGGTCGTGGCCAGGGCCGCGACGATCGCCGCACCGGTCAGCCCCCCGATGATGACGCCGTTGCGCAGCCGGACCCGCGCCCGTCCGGTGTCGGACTCCTGCTCGACGTCCTGGATGTCGTCTAGGTAGAGACGCTCGTCGTGGAGCGTGATGTGCGCGTCCCGGTGCTCGGGATGCTGGGCGACGCGCTCGAGCTGCTCGCGGAACACCTCGGGCCCGACGCCCTCTGGGACGTCGCCCTCCATCTGCTCGAGCTCGAAGTCGTCCATGGGCTGGTGCCGTCCGGTCGGCGACGCGGGCGCCGTCGGGTCGGGCGCGCATTCCTACCAGCCCCACGGCGGGCGCACCGCCGCACCGTGGCGTCCGACCGCGGTCGGCGTCTGTTTCGGTCGCGCGCACCGACGGCTAGGGTCGCCGGTCCGGCGCTCGGCTCCGGAAGGGGGTGGCATGGCGGACGCGGCGTGGCTTCCGGATCCGACGGGGCGCTTCCAGTACCGGTACTGGGACGGGTCGGCCTGGTCGGCGGCCGTGAGCCGGCAGGGCTCCCAGGAGACGGACGCGCTGCCGACCCAGCCGCCACCGCCGTCGTCGACGCAGGCGCCGCCACCGCCACCACCGGTGTCACCCTCGGAGACGGTCTCGGTCTCACCGCCCGCGTGGCCGGGACCGCGCCGGCGTGGCCGGGGACCGCGACGGCGTGGTCGTCACCGTCGCCGGGCGCGACCGCGGCGCCGACCGAGTGGAGCCCGGGTCTGCGGGTCGCGGTCCTGGTGAGCGTCGGCGTGCTGGCCCTGGGGTCGTGCCTGAACTGGGTGAAGGCCTCGGCCGGGGGGTTCACCGTGACGCGCGGTGGGCTCTACGGCGACGGCAAGCTCACCCTGGGCCTCGCGGTGCTCGTCGCGGTGCTGTTCTTCGTGGTCAGCCAGAAGAACCTCGCCGCGGGGCTCACCATCGCCGGCGGTGTCCTCGCCGCCCTCATCGCCTTCTACGACATCGGCGACATCAAGAAGCGCGCCGCCGACCTGTCCACGAGCTCGGTCGGGGTGTCGGCGACCATCGGGATCGGGCTCATCCTCTGCGCGATCGCGGGCGTCGCCCTCGTGATCACCGGGATCGTCGGCGTGTCGGAGGCCCGGCGCACGTGACGCCCGGCGACGGCGCACCCCCGACGATCGCGGCGCTGCACGAGCGGCTGACGGCTCCGGGCCAGCCGTTCGAGATCGCCCACACGACCGTCCGGGGCATCCCGACCCGGGTCTGGGCGAACGCACCCGCGTCCCTCGCGGCGATCCTCGAGCAGAGCCGCCTCCACGGCGACCTCGACTTCATCGTCTACGAAGGGGAGCGGTGGACGTTCGCCCGTCACTACCGCGACGCGGCGACGCTCGCCCGCCAGCTCGTCGAGCGGTTCGGCGTGCGCCCGGGCGACCGGGTCGCGATCGCCATGCGCAACCTCCCCGAGTGGTCCCTCGCGTTCTGGGCGGCGAGCGCAGCCGGCGCCGTCGTCGTCCCGCTGAACGCGTGGTGGACCGGCCCGGAGCTCGCGTACGGGGTGCGCGACTCCGGTGCCACCGTCGTGATCTGCGATCCGGCGCGCCTCGACCGGCTCGCCCCCGAGCGCGACACCCTCCCGGACGTGCACTGGCTCGTGGCCCGACCCGAGGACCCCCACCCCGCGCCGGAGGTCACCGTGCTCGCCGAGCTCCTCGACGGCGGCGACGACGTCGAGCTGCCGTCGGTCGCGATCGGACCCGAGGACGACGCCACCATCTTCTACACGTCGGGCACCACCGGGGAGCCGAAGGGGGTGCTCGGCACGCACCGCAACATCTGCACGAACCTCATGAGCCTCGGGTTCGTCACCGTGCGCGGCGCGCTGCGCAGCACCGACGAAGCGGCGCCGCCCGCATCGTCGGGCCGCAACATCTCCCTGCTGTCCGTCCCGTTCTTCCACGCCACGGGCTGTCATTCCGTGCTCGTCGCGACGCTCGCGGCCGGGAACGCGCTCGTGCTGATGCGCAAGTGGGACCCGGGCCGCGCCCTGGAGCTCATCGAGCAGGAGCACGTCACGATGTTCGGCGGCGTGCCCGCGATGGTGTGGCAGGCGATGGAGCACCCCGACTTCGCCCGCCGCGACCTGTCCAGCCTCCGCAACGTCGGGTACGGCGGTGCGCCCGCCGCCCCGGAGCTGGTCCACGCCATCGAGCGGCAGTTCCCGGGCCGGTCCCCGAGCAACGGGTACGGCCTCACCGAGACCTCGTCGGTCACCACGATGAACGCGGGCGTCGATTACCTCCGCCACCCCGACAGCGTCGGCGTGCCGGTGCCGGTCTGCGACGTGAAGGTCGTCGACGAGGACGGCGCCCGCCTGCCGACCGGCGCGGTCGGCGAGCTGTGGATCAAGGGCCCCAACGTCGTGAAGGGCTACTGGCACAAGCCGGCCGCGACGGACGAGTCGTTCACCGACGGGTGGCTGCACTCCGGCGACCTGGCCCGCCTCGACGACGAAGGGTTCGTCTACATCGTCGACCGGGCGAAGGACCTCGTCATCCGGGGCGGCGAGAACGTGTCGTCGGTCGAGGTCGAAGCGGCGCTGTTCGAGCATCCGGCGGTGACCGACGCCGCGGTGATCGGCATTCCGCACCCGACGCTCGGCGAAGAGGTCGGGGCCGTTGTCCACACCGCACCCGGGACCCACGTCACGGAGGACGAGCTGCGCACCCACGTCGGCGCGCGCCTCGCCGCGTTCAAGGTGCCGGCCCGGGTCTGGTTCTCCGCGGAGCCCCTGCCCCGCAACCCGGCCGGCAAGATCCTCAAGCGCGACCTGAAGGCGGCGTACGCGCCGAGCCCGAGCGGCCCGCCGTCGTCGCGGGCCTGACCACCCAGCGCGACCGCCGGTTGACCCCGCGGGTGTGACCGCGCCAGCCTCCGGTCGTGACGCCCGACGACCCTGCGGCGACGCCCCAGCCACGCGAAGCCCCACCGCAGCTCCGCGTGCCGCGGCCCGTGGAGGACCTCCCCGCCGACGAGATGACCATGGCGCGGGCCTGGCTGCACCATCTGCGCGAGAGCGCCATCTTCAAGCTCGAGGATCTCGATCCCACGCAGCTGCGCTGGCGACCCACACCGACGGCCAACTCGCTCGGCGCGACGTGCACCTCGGCTACGCCGAGCGGCTCTGGATCCGCGTCCTGTTCGCCGGCGAGACGATGGACATGACGTGGCGTCAGCACATGTTCGACGTCCCGGACGGGTGGTCAGCGGACGACGTCGTGGCCTTCTACCGCGCCGAGACGAGCCAGGCCGACACCGTCCTCGACGCCGCGACCTCGTTCGACGAGCCGGCGGCGTCCGGCCTGCGACCGACGACGCTGCGCTGGGTGGTGGACCACCTGCTGGAGGAGACGGCCCGCCACGTCGGCCACCTCGACATCACCCGCGAGCTGCTCGACGGTCGCACCGGCCGATGAGGCCCGGGATCGACCCGCCGCGTGCCGGTCGCGGCTACGCGTCGTCGGGGATGGCCTCCCACCACTGACACCACCAGACCGCGCCGACGAGGATGCGCAGCTTCGGGTGCCAGCAGTAGGAGATCTCGGCCGTGTTCTCGAGGTAGTAGCGGCAGTTCTCGCACTGCTCCTGCCCGGACGGCTGACCCTTGAGGACCGCGTTGTCGGCGAGATGGCGCAGCTCGATCGCCAGCTTCTCGTCGATCTCCTTCGGTTCGGGCTCCGGGATCACGTAGTCAGCCACCGGCGACACCCTATCCAGGCCCCTCCACCGCGATGTCAACTCCGCGCACCTGCGGCCCTCGCACCGTCACCGCGAACACCGGCGGCCCGCTCCTCAGCCAGGTCCTCTGCGACACCGGATTCGGCGCCTGCCCCGCCGGATCGAGCTACCCGCAGACCACCCGCGTGATGATGACCCCGCGGCCCCGACGCCTGCCCTCGATGCCCGACCCGTGTGCCGGCGTGCCCCACAACCCCTGGTGCCGATCGCGCCCTCCGACGACCACGACGCTAGAGCCCGGCGATGACGTCGCGGGCCTGGTCGAGGTTCGCGCCGGTCAGCTCCCGGTAGCGCGCCACCGCCTCGAGCGGCTTGCCGGCCCGGACGAGCGCGACCACATCCTCCGGCACGTTCAACGACTCGGCGTAGGTGGTGTACGCGACACCCGCGGTCTTGGCGATCAGCGACAGCTGCGCCTCGATGTGGTCCATCCGCCGTCCAATGGCGTTGAAATGCGCCTCAAGTTCCTGCTGCTGGTACGCGCCCGGCATGATCCGACTCCTTCCACCTCGTGACGCCGAACCCTAACGAAGCGGTCGTGCACCGCCGCCGCGCGCACCCGCCGCGACTCCCGGTGCCCGAGGCGCGCGTCGCCGCGCCAGGAGCCGCGGCGCGGATCGACACCCGCGCCGCGCGGCGGTGAACTCTCTCCGAACTCTCCGAACTCCTCGGTCCGATGTGCGGGGTCGCGCTCGTCGCCGCGTGCGAGCCCGGATTTGAGTACCGACTACTCAGGCGTGCCGTCGATCACCCGCGTAAGGTGCCGCTATGGGACTCTTCAGCAAACTCACAGGCGGCGTCGACACGAAGCTCCTCGAGACCGGGCTGCCGGGACGAGGCATCATCACCGAGGTGAAGCTCACGGGCACCACGATCCAGACCGGGAACGGGTTGGTCCAGCGCACCTGCATCTTCACGATGGAGGTGTCGCTCGACAACAAGGAGCCGTATACGGCGACCTGCAAGCAGCGGATCCCCGAGATCGAGATCGCCCGGATCCAGCCGGGCGCCTCGACGGTCGCCGTTCGGGCCAACCCGGACAACCTGGAGCAAGTCGCGATCGACTTCAACTCCGATCCGCCGACCGTGACGACACCGGGTCCGTCGGCCGGCCACTCGGCGGCCGAGATCCTCGCCACGGGTCAGCCGGGACGGGCGGTCATCGTCGACTCGCAGGCGCTCGGGAAGAAGACCCCGATCGGCGTCGACGTCTACGCCTTCACCTTGACGGTGATGCCCGAGGGCAAGGACCCGTATCAGATCCAGGTCGGCAACCCGTGTCCGCCGACGGCCTTGCCCTTCTTGTTCCCCGGTTCGCGCGTCCCGGTGAAGATCGGGAGCGATCCGAACGCGGTGGTCATCGACTGGGACCAGGCCCAAGCCGAAGAGAAGAAGAAGGACGGCGCGTCCTAACGCCTGCCCGGTCCTCCGACCGGGAGACCGTTCGGCCTGGTGCCGGCTGGCGTCGGCCGGTCGGCCGCGAGCGCTGAGGACGGTTGGACGCTGACGCCCGCTACGCGTCGCCGGTGCTCGTCGAGCGGGCTGGCTTGGCGACCTCACCGAGGGCAGCCCAGGGAAAGTCGATCCAGCGGGTGGTGCGGCGCCACACGTAGTCGCAGCGCACCGCCGACCGCGGCTTCTCGTACAGCACCGCGGTGCGGACATCGGCGACGTGCCGTCGCACCTGCTCGGCGACGAGCAGCAACGTCTCACCGGTGTCGGCGACGTCGTCGACCACGAGCACGCGGGCATTGGTGAGATCGACCAGGTTCAACGCCGGCGGGAGGATCACCGGGACGTCGAGGCGCTCGTCGACGTCCGTGTAGTACTCGACGTTGATGACGCAACAGTTCTTGACCCCGAGCGCGTACGCCACGGCGCCGGCGGCGGCGAGGCCCCCGCGGGCGATCGCGAGCACGATCGATGGCTCGAAGCCGTCGTCGCGGACGAGCTGCGCGAGCGCTCGGGCCCCGTCGCCGAACGCCTCCCAGGTCAGGATCTCGTGATCGGACGCCGGGGTCGCCACGCCGCTCCTTACCACGCCGGACGGCGCCGGGTCGACGGGCGCCTCGCTGTCCGAAACGGCTCGGCTTGCACCCGGGCGTCACCACCAGCCCGTTCTCACACCGGACGCCTCCATGGGCTCAGGCCACGGCCGCGGCGGGTCGCTGGCTCGTGATGTGGCTCGGCGCCGGAGCCGTGGCACTGGGAATGGGTCTGCTGACGGCGAGGCGCGGCTCGAGCTGACGCCGGCGCGACGGTGGCCGCCGCGGCCCGGCACCGCGTCGCGAGCGCTACCCGCGGGTGGTCGACGCGGGGAGCTGCGCGACTCGGGTCGCGAAGACGTTGACGATCCCCGGGATGGACGTCTGGCCGGCGATCGCCGGCTGGGTGACGTTGGGTTGCGAGAAGTAGACGCCCATCAGCGCGCGGCCTCGGCGCAGGTAGACGGCGAGCGACGGGATGGCGCGGCCCTGCGGGTCGGTGACGGTGAAGCTGAACGCGAGGCGGGTCACGCCGGCCGGGGGCGCGGGCCAGCGGGCGTCCGGCGCGGCGTCGAAGTGCGTGGTCACGGTCGGTTCGCCGACGGGGCTGACGACGGGGGTGTGCGGACACTTCGCCGCGACGGTCTTGAGCTCGCTGAACGCCCGTACCGAGTCCGTCGCGTTGGCGTAGAGGACGGCCTCGGTGCTGAGCACGGTCGTGCCGCTGCTGTCCTGCGCGACGTCTTGGAGCCGCGCGGTGCGCAGCGACTCGGTCGCGTAGGTGCCGTTGCACAGGTCCAGGGTGGGTTGGCTCTGCACCTGGTCTCCGTTGGGGAGGAGCACGACGTTGAGGCTCGATCCGACGTCGGCCTGTTGGAGGATGACGTGGCTGAGCGCGTCCGTGTCCGAGCTCGGGGGGGCCTGGGCGGTCGTCGTCGGGGTCACGCTGCTCGACGTGGTCGTCGAGCGGCTCCCGATCACCCATCGGCCGATGGTGATTCCGCCGCCGAACACGACGGCCAGGACGACGAGGACCACGATCCATCGGGGCACGACGACCCCGTGGCGGTCCGGACCGTCACCGAAGGGCGACGCCGGCGCGGGTCCGAGGTCGGCCGACGGTGGGAACGGCTCGCTCACGGACGCGCCGCCGGGTCAGGGCAGCGGTGGCGCACCACTCGACGTGGGATCCGGGCGGGACACGGGTGGCTCATGCGGGGGGTCCCTTGACCAGCGAGGCGGTGGCGGTGTGCCGCTGCCCGGACCGGTCGACCCACGTGACCGTGACCTGGTCGCCGGGGTGGAGCGGCGCGATCGCGGCGGTGAGGTCCGCGCCGCTGGTGATCGTCGTGCCGTTGAACGCGACGATGGCGTCGCCGGCGGCGATGCCGAGCGACGCGGCGGGCGTCCCGGGCACGACCCGGCTCACGGCCGCGCCACCGCCCGCGGCGTTGGTCTGCGCGATGTCGACGCCGAGCAGGGCTCGGTCGCCGAGGTGGAGGTTGGGCCCGGCTTGGCCTGCGGCGATCTCGTGGGCGACGGTCAACGCCGTGTTGATGGGGATGGCGAACCCGGCCGTCTCGGTCGCCTGTTGCAGGCCGCCGCCGGTCGTCGTGGCGGCCGTGTCCATCCCGACCACCTGCGCGGCGGGGTTGGCCAGGGGCCCACCCGAGTCGCCGGGCTGGATCTGGGCGTCGGTCTCGATCATGCCGTGCAGGGTCTCGGGGTTCTGGCCGTTGTCGGTGGCGGTCACCGTCTGGTTGACGGCCGCGACGACCCCCGCCGTCGCGGACGGTGTGCCGCCGTGACCGAGCGCGTTCCCGATGGCGACGACGGGCTGGCCGATCAGCAGCGTCGCCGCTTTCGCGGGCGTGATCGTCGCCAGCCCGGACGCCCCCTTGAGCTGGAGCAGCGCGACGTCGTCGGTGGCGTCGTATCCGACGACGGTGGCCGAGTACGTGCGTCCCGAGGTCACGGACCGGACGGAGATGCTCGTGGCCTCGTCGATCACGTGGTTGTTGGTGAGCACCTCACCCGTGGGTGAGATCACCATGCCGGTGCCGGCCGCGGCTCCGCCGTTGCTCGCCAGGGTCGTGTTGATGTCGACGACCGCCGGGTTCACCACGGCCGCGATCGCCGCGGCGTCGAGCCCCGCGGAGGCTCCCGCGGCCGCGGGCGCCGGTTGCGGCGAGTTCGTCGTGGTGCGCCCCGCCGTCGACGCGGTGCTCGAGGACGACGACGCGGGTCGGAGCGCGGCTCCGACCGCGACCCCGCCACCGAACGCCAGCAGCAGGACCACCACGCTGGCGAGCAGCCTGAACGCCGGTCGCCGCCGGGCCGGGGGTTCGCCGGCGCCCCACGCCGGATGTCCGACCGGTTGGTCGTCTCCGGACGGCAGCATGGGGCCAGCCTAAAGGCACGCGACCCCCGAATTGCCGTCGAGGGACGCTCGAACCGCCGACCGGTTCGACGGGGCAGACTCTCGCGGTGGGCTTCTACGAGGCGCAGATCCTGCCTCGCGTCGTCGATCGCGCGCTCGGTGGGTCCGAGCTGGGCCGGCTTCGGGCCCGCGTCGCAGCCGGGCTCGACGGTGAGGTGCTCGAGGTCGGGTTCGGCTCGGGACGCAACGTGCCCTACTACCCCGCGGCGGTGACGCGTGTCCGAGCCGTCGACCCCGCGCAGGTCGGCCGGAGGCTCGCCGCCCAGCGGGTCGCGGCGACCCCGGTGCCGGTCGAGTACGTCGGCTTGGACGGTCAGACCCTCCCGTTGGCCGACGAGAGCGTCGACCACGTCTTGACGACGTGGACGCTGTGCACCATCCCCGACGTCGACGCCGCGCTGGCCGAGATCCGCCGCGTCTTGCGCCCGGGTGGTGGCTTCCACTTCCTGGAGCACGGCCGCTCGCCCCAGCCCACCGTCGCCCGCTGGCAGGACCGGGTGACACCCGTGCAGCGGCGCATCGCCGGCGGCTGCCACCTCAACCGACGCATCGACGCGCTCGTCTCGGCGAGCGGGCTCGAGATCGACCAGCTCGCCACCTACTACGTGAAGGGCCCGAAGGTCATGACCTACATGTACGAGGGCGTCGCGACCAAGCCCTGAGGGCCTGACCGGTGCGCCGACCCCGGGCGGTCGTTGACGGGTCGTCTCCCTGACGGCAAGGGTGGACCGATGCCCGAGCCGGACGCGACCCTGCGGGCCCTCATCGCCGCGTTCTCCTCCCACGACGAGCTCTGGATGGTCGAGGCGCTGCCGGCCGACAGCGACGAGTTCTGGCAGTAGCACCGACGGCCGGTGCCTCGCCGCGATCGGCGTGCGTGCCCAGCGTCACCCGCGGAGCGCCTCGTCGACGCTGCGCGTGCGTCGCCTCCGAGCACGCCCCTCGGCGTGGCCCGCCTGCCCCGCTGGGCTTCCTACACTCGCCGGAGCGAGCAGCCTCGAGCAAGGTCCCGGCTGCGCGGAGGGAGGTCGATCATGCCCTGTGAGCCGCACGCCAGTCATGCGCACACCCACGCCCCCGGATGTGGCCATGCGTCGGTGACGCATGGCGACCACGTCGACTATTTCCACGACGGACATGTGCATCACGAACACGATGGGCATTGGGACGAATGCGAGCTGTCGCACCTGCAGCACTCGGACCATGGAGACCATGAGCACGGTCCCGACTGTGGACACGAGGCCATCGTCCACCGAGACCACGTGGACTACGTGCATGACGGGCACCGCCACGCGAGCCACGCGGGGCATTGGGACGAGCACTGAACAGCTGAACGCGGGGGATCTTCGGCGATGCACGTAGCTGTGATCGGGGCGGGGAACATCGGCGGGACACTCGGCCGTGGCTGGGCTCAGGCTGGCCACGACGTGACCTTCGGTGTGCGAGATCCCGACAGCCCTCAGCTCGCGACCCTGTTGGAAGCCGCACCGACGGCAACGGCCTCACCCATCGTCGAGGCGGCTCGCGGCGCCGATGCCGTGCTGCTCGCCGTGCCCGGCGCGGCGCTCGATGACGTGCTGACGGACCTCGCTCCGCACGCGGCGGAGACGGTGATCATCGACGCGACCAACAACATGGCGCGGGGACCGATGAACGGCGTCAGCGCGATCACTGCGGCGCTCCCCGGCGCCGACGTCTTCCGAGCCTTCAACACGCTCGGCTGGGAGAACCTCGCGACACCGACCTTCGCCGGTGTGCCGGCTGACCTCTTCTACTGTGGCCCCGAAGGTGACGCTGACACGCTGGTCGAATCGCTGATCGCCGCGATCGGCCTCCGGCCGATGCGGGTCGGTGATCTCGATCAGGTCGACGTCGTCGATTCGGTCACCCGCCTCTGGTTCGCGCTCGCCAGGACGCGGGGCAGGCACCTGGGCTTCTCGGTGCTGCAGGACTGACGCTCGCCGTCCCGTCGGGGGGGCTGACCCCGAGAGCTGATCGGAGGGGTCACTACCCTGCACGGTGCCTCGGGCGGGGGTGGGTGTCATGACGGAGGCATGCCGTGACTGGGCGGCGTTGACCAGGAACGTGACGGAATGAGCGCAGACACAGTGGGGATCGTCGGCACCGGCGGTGTCGGTGTGGCGTGCGCCTGGGCGATCCTGCTGCAGGGACTCGCGGGGCGCGTGACGCTCTACGACCGCAAGGTCGACCGTGCGGTGGGCGAGGCGCGCGATTTCCAACACGCCATGCCCCTGCTGCCACGTTGCGAGGTCCGTGGCCGCGGCCTCGACGACATCGAACACGAAGATGTGCTGGTCATCACCGCCGGTGCCCACACGAAGCCGGGGATGTCGCGCCTCGACGTCTTGGACGAGAACGTCAACGTCATCAGTAGCACGGCGGAGATCATCGAGTCTCATGGCCTCCCGACCGTCGCGATCGTGGTCACCAGCCCGCTCGACGTCCTCACGGAATACCTCACGCGCCGGTGGGCGGGCCGGGGCGTCTCCGTCATGGGCTCGGGCACCTCGTTGGACACCCTGCGCTTCGCCGAGGCCATCGCCGTCGCGTGCCACGTGCACCCACGCAGCGTGCACGCCTGGGTGGTCGGCGAGCACGGCGACTCGTCCGTGTTTCTCTTCGAGGGCGCGACGGTCGGTGCCATGCCGCTCGCCCAGTTCGCCGAGCAACGCGGCATCGACACCACCGCCGAGTGGAAGGCCGACATCGAGAGGTCCGTTCGCGACGCGGCCTACGGTGTGCGCGACCTGAAGGGCTCCGCGACGCACGGCATCGGTCTCGCCGTGGGCGGGATCCTGCGATGCATCGGACGGGAGAACGCGTTCCTGATCCCGGTCTCGGTCCGCGTCGCCGACCGGATCTGCGCGAGCCTCCCCTGCGCACTCGGCCCGGAAGGCGCCAGCCTGCCGCTGCGGCCACCCATGAACGACCAGGAGCGCGCCGCCTGGAACCACAGCCTGGCGACGCTGGCCGACGCCAACGCCCGACTTCCCGTCTAGGCCAGCGCACGAGTCCTCGGGCGGCGAAGCCCGTCAGGAACGATCGACGGCAGCGGACGTCACGTCGGGGCGTGACGCGGCGACGACGAGCAGGGCGCGTGGTCCGCACCGGCGGGTGCGGCCGGAGACGCGACGTCGCGTCAGTCGAAGCCCGTCGATCGACGGCGAAACGACACGGACGGCGGCGCCGGCGGGTCGACCTCGATCGCGGCGGAGGGCTCGACGACCTCGGATGGGCTCGCCGACCGGGTCGCGGGCCGGGGGCGAGCCACCGCAGACGGGTGCGCGGCCCCAGCTCCATCTGGCCGCTTTGGAACCAGCTCACCGAGTGGTCCCCGTCCTCGAGGAAGCGCACGAGCTGCGGGTGCGGTGCCCGGCCGAACGTGAACCACTGGTTCAGCTCGAGGGCCAAGGACGGGTTCTGTTCGACGATCGACCAACCGCACCACGCGACGGAAGCGAACGTTCGCAACGCGCCGGGGGTCGGGGTGGCGCCCTGCCCACCGCGCACGAGGCACCCCACGACGAGGCGCCGCTCGCCGAGTCCGATCACGTAGGGCGGACCGGTTCGCGGCGTGCGGACCCCGACCGCGAAATCGAAGGACCGCAGCATGCGAACCATCCCGGCCATGCCCGGATCGTTCAGCAGCGAGGACTGACGTGCGATGACCCGACGCAGGGTCGCCACGCCGACCGCCTCGAGGCGCCGTCGATCCCGGTCGTCGAGCAGCTCGACCCACCAGTCGAGTCCTTGCGTCAAGCCCGGGTGCTCGTCGAGCGACACCGGTCCGTGGCCGACCTTCCGGAGGGAGCGGCGCACCAACGCTCCGGGCAGCGGGTCCTGGGCGAGGATCCGCGAGGTCGGTCGATCCAGGCTGAAGCGGACGCGCGGCTCGGGACGGCCGAACACCTCACGGACGGTGGCGCGTCCGACGACGCCCGGCTCGTCACCGGCGTAGAGCCAGAGCACGTCGTGCTCGTGGATGGAGCGGAAGCCGGCCGCCAGCGGCCCTTCTCCTCGCAGGATCCGTCCCGCCATCGCAGCCCGCCGGTAGACCTCGAAGTCGCCGCGGTACCGACGGTCGCCGCCCTCGAAGTGGCCATCACCGCCTTGCCCGATCGGGTACAACCAGTGGTGCCGCGGCGCCGCCGCGGTCGCCGCCGACCCGTCGTCCTCAGCGCCGCGCCCTGTCACGTGGTCCCGATCCCGGCTTCGCTTCGCCGCCTCGAGGGTCGGCGCCAGGCCCCGCGGGTAGTGGATAGCAGCACGCGACCCGCGACGCCACCTGCGTACCGGCTGAATCCGCCCGACCGCCGGTCCCGGTGCGACGGGGGCCGGACGCACCGGTGGGGGCGCCCGTGTCTCGCCGCGCGGTCAGCGCCGTTTGGCGGTTCCTGGTTCCTGGTGGGGGAGGGTCTGCCGGGAAGGCACCTGCAAGGTGGGCGCCGGGTCGAGGAATCCCGCGTCGCTCTGGTTGTCGGGGCACACCGCGGCCAACGCCGGACTGTCGATCGGTGCTGATGGCAGCGCCGGCACCGAGGTGTCGGGCGTGCCGAGCTTCAGGGTGGAGGTGAGATCGCCGGTGGTCTTGCGCCGCCACCTGGTGAGGTTCGGCACCGCCACCCCGAAGCGCGACTCGAGCAGGCGGAGCAGCGACGTGTGGTCGAAGACGTCCGAGTTCACGTAGCCCCCCCGGCTGAACGGTGAGACGACGAGCGTCGGGACGCGGAACCCCAGTCCGATCGGACCGGTGATGCCGTGCGCCTCCGAGGGGAGGTGGGCGGCGCTGAGGAACTCGCCCGATGTGCCGGGAGGTGGTGTCGGCGGCGCGACGTGGTCGAAGAACCCGCCGTTCTCGTCGAACGTCACGATCACGACCGTCTTGGCCCACACGTCCGGCTCGGCGACGAGCGCCTGGATGACCTGGCTGACGTGGCCCTCGCCGTTCGCCGGCGCGGCGGACGGGTGCTCCGAAATCGACCAGGGGAGGGAGGATCCACGACACCTGCGGCAACGTGTCGCGCGGATGTCGGCCATGAACTCGTCCGGCCACACGGGCAGGAAGGCCTGCTGGTAGAGCGCGGAGCTCGGATTGGCGAGGTACTGCTCGAAGTACAGCAGCGAGTTGAACGCGAGCCGCGAGGTTCTGGTCCAGACCCGGGCCGACCGACGTGCCGGGCGCTTGGTAGACCTTCCACGACACACCGTGGTCCAAGAGCGCCTCGGGCATGGTCGGCCAGCGCACGCTGCCCACCGCCTCGGCCGCCGTCGGCCCCGTCAGGTCGGGCGTGAAGGTCACCGGACCCCCGTTGGCGCCGGTGGGGTCAATGGTCGCGGAGAGCGAGTAGAGCCGGTTCGGCATCGTCGGACCGATGACGGAGCAGTGGTACGCATCGCAGATCGTGAAGGCGTCGGCGAGCGCGTAATAGAAGGGAAGATCGCTCCGGTCGAAGTAGCCCATCACGAGCGGGCCCTGCGCCGCGCCGTCGAAGGCCGCGTGCGTGGTCACGAACTGGTCCATGCGCCCGTGCGCCCACGACTCGTGCTGGGGGCGCCAGTCGTGGATCGGGATGTCAACCGAGCCGGCGCACTGGGCCTGCAGCGTGGCCCGGTCCAGGTGGTACGGGAGGACCTTGCTGCTCGTACCGGGTTGTGCCTGCGCGAAGACGCCGGCGCCGGCACCGTGGTCGTCGAAGCCGCGCACCCCTCGATACGTGCCGAAGTAGTGGTCGAAGGATCGGTTCTCCTGTATCACGAACACGACGTGCTCGATGGCCCCGAGGTCCGTCCCTCGCGGCGGGACCGACGCGGCGCGCTTGGCGAGCCAGTCCAGTCGGGACAGAGGACCCCGGAACGCGACCGCCCCCGAGAGGGCTAGACCGGCGGCGAGCGCCTCGCGGCGCGTCAGGCCTCGATCAGGGCTCGACGGGTCGTTCCCCCTGCCCGAGTCGTCCTCGTGATCGTCCATGCGAACCGCCAATCCGTCGGCGCATCTGGTCGGTGCACGCTAGCCCGAAGGTCGACCGTCGCCGCCGCGTTCGCGGGCGTTGCCGATGCTCCCTCGTGGGGAGCAGGATCGTGGCCGTGACCCGTCGCCTGGTGGTTCCAACATGTGGAAACGACGTCGCGGGGCACTGATCGTCGGCGCCGTCGTGGTCGCCGGCACGGTCGTCTCCGGCGGCGCCGCGCTCCCGACGGGCTCCGGCGCGCCGCGCGTCGGCCGCGGTGACCGCCACGGCAGCTCCAGGCCAGCCCTATGCGTGCGCCCCAACCGCTGCGGACAGCATCGCCGGCAGGTTCGGTGACGCCGGCGCCATCGGCTGGCAAGGCAACGCGCAAGGCGTCGTGGCCTGCCTGGGCGGCAGCTTCTACGTCCAGGGTGCGTTGAACACCACGTACGGCTACGGGGTGTACGACGACGCCCAGACGACCTGGACCAACGTCGACGGGTACCTGCCGGCGCTCGTCTCGACGTTCCGACGCTTCGGTGCCGAGATCTCGATCACGAACTTCGCGGACGAGCTCGTCCTCAACGGCGATGCGTACGTCGCCGTCTACAGCAGGGTGGCGGTCCACAATCCGACCGGTCGTGCGGTGCGCGTCGATCCGGCGCCGTCACCCGGACTCATCCCGCTCGAGTCGGTGCCGGTCATCGTCGGGTCGAGGGGCACCGTCGACCACGACTACGTCATCGCCGTCGATCGGTTCGGCGAGACGTACCCCTGGCCCAGCCCGCCGGCGCTGGTGGCCGCCGGCGGCTTCGAAACCCACTTCGTGCACATGCGCGACTTCTGGAACGCGCGACTGGGGGCGATCGCGCAGATCAGCGTCCCGGACCGCCAGCTCGCCGACGCGTACCGGAACGGGTTCATCGAGACCCAGATCGCCCGAAGCGGGAACCACCTCAACACCGGCGTCAACGGCTACGAGAGCGAGTTCAGCCACGACGTCGTCGGGATCCTCGCCAACCTGTTCACCCAGGGGGACTTCACCGACGCCCAGGCCCTGCTCCTCGACGCGCGCGACGCCGTCGGCGCACCCGGCCAGTATCTCGACGGCCGCTGGACGTACGCCTGGCCGTGGGCGATCTACCTGCTGAAGACCGGCGACGTCGCGTTCGTCAAGGCCAACTTCTCCACCGAAGGTCCCGCCGGGTCGGCCACGCCGAGCATCGAGGACACCGCGCATCTCATCGCGGCCGACCGCGTCGGCCCGGGCGGAATCATCGGGCGGACCGAGGACATCGACACGTTCGGCTACTGGACGATCGACAACTACGAAGCCCTCATGGGACTGACGGCGTACCGCTATCTCGCCGAGCGCGTCGGCGACACCGCCGAGGCCGCCTGGGCGACCCAGGAGTACGACAGCCTCCTCGCGGCGACGAACCGCACCCTGCAGGCGACGATCCGCCGCGACCACCTCCACTACCTGCCGTGCTCCATGCTCGAACCCAACACGTCGAACCGGTGTGCGACCGCCGCGGACGCGAACTGGGCGGCGCCGCTCCTGTTCGGCCGTTGGGCCTGGGATGGCTCCCTCTTCGGTGCCACCGTTGCTGGCCCCGGCGTGGACCTGATCGACGCCACGTACACCTACGGCTTCGACCGACTCCGCGGCACACTCCCGCCCAACACCTTCGGCGGCTACCCCGACGACTACTACTCCACCGCCTACAACGCCGGCTACGGCAGCTGGGGACTCGCCAGCCAACACCACCGCGACCAAGGCATCCTCAGCTACGAGTTCATGATCCGCGACTCGCAGAGCGGACCGTTCTCCTGGTGGGAGAGCGTCACCGCCCCGAACCCGGCGTCCCCCTGGATCGGAAGCCACCCGCGCAGCGGGCAGGGGTCCTCACCGCACGCCTGGGGAATCGCCAACGCGAACAAGGTGCTCCTCGACTCCCTCGCCGTCCAGCGATCCGACGGGTCGCTCATCATCGGACGAGGGGTGCCCGGAGCCTGGGTGCGCACCGGCACGACGATCTCGGTGACGAACTTTCCCAGCACCGACGGTGATCGGCTCGGCGTCACGATCACGGTCCACGGCCGGACCGTGTCGCTGACGCTCACCGGCGACAACCCGACCGGCCCCGTGCTGTTCGAGCTGCCGGCGTTCGTCCACAACCTCCGCCCGTCGCGCGCCGGCAGCATCGACGAGGGCAGCGGCACCGTCACCCTGCCGCCCGGCGCCCGACACGTCACCGTGGCGCTGGTCCATCCCGCGTGACCGAGGCGACCCCGGCGCTCGGGGTGCGGATCGGCTGGCCTCGGTGGGGGCCACGGCGAGCGACCAGCGACGGAGGTCACAGGCGGGTGCCGCGCCCGGCACCGCTGCTTCGCCACGCCCACAGAGCGGCCTCGTGGCCGACCGCGAACCGGACCCTGCTGCTGATGGACCTGCGTCAGGTTGGCGCCGCTCGTCCGCCGGGTGAAGGAACGCGGCGAACGACGTCGACTCGCGGGTGCACCACGCGTCGTGTGCGCCGACGCGGCGCGGTGAGCCGCCCCGCGAACCGGCGTGAGGAGTCGGTACGCTCCCGCGTGTGCCCGTGGCGTCGAAGCGTCGGGCGACCACACTCGCCGTGGTGCTCGTCGCGTCGGTCAGCGGGGTCGCTGCGACGGCGGGCGCGGCCCCGGCCAGCGCTCCCTCGGCCGACGCGGCGCTGGACTCGGCGATCACGCAGTTCGTGCGATCACCCGGCGGGCCGCCCCTGGTGGCGGCCGTCGTGGACCGTGGTCGCGGGCCCGTGCTGCATTCCGCCGGCACGGCGCTGCTCGGGACGGTGAGCACGCCGAGCCTCGACGACCAGATGCGCCTCGCCAGCGTGTCGAAGGCGTTCAGCGGAGCCGTCGCGCTCTCACTGGTTCGTGACCACACGCTGTCGCTGCGCGACACGGTCGGTCGGTGGCTGGCGACGCCGCCCGCCGCGTGGCGCGCCGTCAACCTCGAGCAGCTCCTCCAGCACACGAGCGGGATCCCCGACTTCAGCGCGTCGATGGCCTTCCAGCGAGCCGTGTCCGCGGCACCGCTCGCCGCGCCCGCGCCCGCGGATCTCCTGACCTACGTCAGCCAGGACGCCTTGCTGTTCAAGCCCGGCTCCCGGTATCACTACTCGAACTCCGACAACGTGATCGTGGGCCTCATCGCGCAAGCCGCAACCGGCCGCCCGTACGCGTCGCTGCTGGAGGACCGGGTCTTCGCGCCCTTCGGCCTGACCCGGGCCAGCCTTCCCACGGACGCGAGCATGTCGCCGCCGATCATCTCCGGCTACGCGGTCAGCAAGGGAGAGCCGCCCGAGGACGTCACCGCGGCCTTCGCCGCGGGTTGGGCCTGGGCGTCCGGCGGCATCAACGCCAGCCTCGCCGACACCAATCGCTTCATCCGTGCCTATGTCCGCGGCGCCGAGACCGATCTCAGCACGCAGAAGCAGCAGTTCCGCCTGGTCGCCGGGACGAGCTCGCCGCCCGGACCCGGCACCAACCGGGCGGGCCTGGCGATCTTCGAATACCGGACCGCGTGCGGGACCGTCTACGGCCACACCGGCAACACGCTCGGGTACACCCAGTTCGTGGCCGCGACCCGGGACGGCGTGCGGTCGGCCGTCGTCAGCGTCAACGAGCAGATCTCACCGAAGAGCGATCCGGCGGCCTTTGACGCGTTGCGCCGAATCGACGGCTTGGCGGTGTGCGCCGCGCTCGGCCCGCCCGAAGCGCTGACCCAGCGCTCACCGACACGGTTCCGAAGTACGAACATGGCGACGAAGATCCCGATCAACGCATCGTCCGGCTGAGGCCGGTCGCGACCGAGACGAGCATCGCACGGCCTCGACGCGTGGGAAGGCCATCATGGCCGGCGAGGCGCTGCCGTGAGGGCGCACATTATGCTCTCGCCGGCGTCGGGGTGCGCGCAAAGGGGGATGTCGCGTGAAGGCAGTCCGGGTGGTGCGTCACGGCGCACCCGAGGACGCGCTCGAGATCGAGGACATCCCGACGCCCGAGGTGGGCCCCGGTGAGGTGCGCATCGTGGTCGCGGCCGCGTCACTGAACTTCGGTGACATCGCGCGTTGCCGCGGCACCGTCGCCAGCGTCATGGGTCAGGTGCCGTTCACCCTGGGCATGGACGTGTGCGGCGTCGTCGACGCCGTGGGCGAGGGCGCCGAGTCGTGGCTGGGTCGCCGCGTCGTCGCGATGACGAACCAGTCATTCGGCGGGATCGCGGAAGCCGCGCTGTCTTCGCTGGCCAGTGTGTTCGACGCCCCGCCCGAGCTCGACGACGTCGAAGCCGCGGCGTTCACCCTGCCCTTCCACACCGGATACCTCGCCTTGCATCGGCGCGCGCAGCTCGCCGCGGGCGAGACGCTGCTCGTCGTCGGCGGCGCCAGTGCGGTCGGCACCGCCATGATCCAGCTCGGCGTGGCCGCCGGCGCCGACGTCCTGGCCGTCGCCGGCGGATCCGCCAAAGGTCAGCTGTGCGCCGAGCTTGGCGCGACGCCGCTCGACTACACCGCCGACGACATCTTCGATCGGGTCATGGAGCGCACCGACGGTCGCGGCGCCGACGTCGTGGTCGACCTCATCGGCGGTGAGCGGACCGAGACGATGTGGACCTGCGTCCGGCGTGAAGGCCGCTACGTCCCGGTCGGGTTCAACGACGATCCCGAATCCGGCCTCACGGGACGTCCGCTGCGCAAGGTCTCGATGGGCAACTTCTCGGTGCTCGGCGTCATGCTCGGCTACGCCGAGATGCCCCTCGCCATCCGCAAGTTCGGGGTCAACACGTTCCCGCCCGAGGTCGGCCGAGCCGTCCACCGTGACCTGCTCGCGCTCGTCTCCTCGGGGTCGATCCGACCCGTCATCGGGCGACGGATCTCGATGGGCGAGGTGGCCGGCGCACTGACCGACCACGAGCAGCGCCGCACCACCGGCCGCACGGTCGTCGACGTCACACGCGGCTGACGCGTCGCTGTGCCCGATCTCGCCGCCGAGGACGTCCTCGCCGAGGCGTGCGAGTCCACGGGCCTCGATGACTTCGGGCCGGGCCAGTTCCGGGAAGGGCTCGGCGTCCTCTGCTCGGCCATCACCGACGAGGCCGGTCTCAACGAGCTGGGCGGGGCGGCGGTGCGCGGCACCGTCGTCAGCAGCCTCGTCAACCGGCTCCGGGTCATCGACTGGATCCGGGGCCATCCCGCCGTGGCCGACGAGCGCATCGAGGCACCCGTCATCGTGATCGGCATGTTCCGCGCCGGCACCACCTTTCTGAGCGAGCTCCTGGACCAGGATCCCGGCAACCGGGCGCTCCTGCGCTGGGAGTCGAGCGACAGCGTCCCGCCGCCGTCGCCCGAGACCTTCCGCTCCGGACCACGAGTCGATGCGTCACGGGTCAGCGGCGAGCTGCTCGAGCAGCTCAATCCACGCATGCAGGCGATCCACCACGAGGACGCCGCCGGGCCGACCGAGTGCATCGCGGTCATGAGCCAGGACTTCAAGAGCCTGTCGTGGGAGGCGATCACCAACGTCCCGTCGTACAGCCGCTGGCTCCTGCAGGTCGACCACCGCTCCGCGTACGAGTACCACCGGTCGGTGCTGCAGGTGCTCCAGAGCGGCGGCGTCCGCGGCCGCTGGACCCTCAAGAGCCCCCACCACGCGATCGCCCTGGACGCCGTGACGGCCATCTATCCCGACGCACGGCTCGTGCTCCTGCACCGCGACCCGGTCATCCTGTGCGCGTCGGTCTGCAGCCTCATCTCCACCTTGTCGGGCACCTTCACGGACGAGGATCACACCGCGTACATCGCCGATCACTGGACGGCGATGCTCGAAGAGTCCGTGCGTCGCATCGACGCGTTCCGGGCCGCGAGGCCTGACCAGCCGATCGTCGACGTCCAGTACGCCGACCTCGTCCGCGACCCGGTGCACACGGTCGATCGTCTCTACGACGCCCTCGGCGACGAGCTCGAGCGCGGAGCCCGCGACGCCATCAGCACGTACGCCCTCGCGCACCCCAAGCACAAGCGCGGCGCGCACGACTACGACCTAGCGGCGTTCGGTCTCGACCCAGGCCAGCTCCGAGCACGCTTTGCGGAGTACATCGACCGCTACGACGTCCCGACCGAGGTGCGGATCGCCACGGGGTGACGGAGCTCCGGACGGTCACGGTCGTCGGCGGAGGCGACGAGTCGACCAGCACACGACGGGATTGACTCGACCGGCGCGTCACGTCTCGGCAGACTCGTGGCGCGTGAAGCGCCGACCGGGTGCGCAGCAGCTCCTCCACTGGCCGAGTCGGTCGTGGCCGTGGCCCGGCGTCGGCGCGTTCTGGCTCGCGCTCGGTCGCCTTGGTCGCGGTCTACGCCGGTCACGAGGCGTTCGGGTTCTCGCACTCCATCAACGACGAAGTGTTCGGGCAAGGCCTGAACGATCTGCTGCTGTGGGCCGCCGCAGCCGCCTGCTTCGCGGGCGCGGTGCGCTCGACCCGCAGCCGTGCCCCCTGGTTCCTCGTCACGGCTGGCCTCACCAGCTGGGCCATCGGCGACACGATCTGGAGCATCCGATTCGGTGGCGGGGGACAGGGACCACTGACGAGCGTCTCGGACGTGTTCTGGCTCGCCTGGTACCCCCTGGTGTTCACCGCGTTGGTGCTCCTGGTCCGCGACCGGGTTCCGATGTTCGAGCTGCACCGTTGGATCGATGGCGTCGTCGTGATGCTGATCATCGCGACGCCGTGGGTCGCGCTGTTCCTGCAGCCGATCGCGGCACACGCCGGCGATTCGGCCCTCGCGGACGCGGTCGACTTCGCCTATCCCCTGGGCGACGCCATCGTCGTCGGGGCGACGTTGGGTGCGATTGCGCTGATGGGCTGGCGTCCCGGCCGCATGTGGCTCGCGCTCGGTCTCGGCCTGGTCGCGATCGGGCTCGCGGACGCCATCTACTCGGTCGAAGCGCTGCAGCACGCCTACCGCGGCGGGATCTACGACGCCGCCTGGGCCGCGGGTGCCGTCCTCGTCGCCTACGCGGCGTGGTTCCCCCATCCCGGGCGCTTACCGCAGCGACGAGTGACCGGCTGGGCGGCGGTGGCGCTCCCCCTCGCGGCGCAGGTGCTCGCCATCGGCATCCAGGTCTACGGGATCTTTGAGCCGATCCCCTCGACCGAGCGGGGTCTGACCATCGTCGTGCTGCTCATCGCCACGGTCCAGATCGCCGTCACCCGGCCGAGCGCCGAGACGGCCCCGCTCCCGACACCGCCCTGAGCCGCCGCGGCTGCTTAGACGGGCATCCCGTCGCGCAGCACCGCGAACTGACGGTCCGGATCGTCACACAGAGCCGAGCCGGACGGCGCAGCGCCGCGCGCCCAGTCGCCTTCGATCCGCCGCATCCCGACCGGCGCGTACTGGACGATGTACGCCTTGCGAACCGACTCGGTGAGGTTCGGCCCCGTGAAGTGGGGCGTCAGCGACGAGAACACGACGGCACCTCCCGCGGGCAGCTCAGCCGCGACGGCACCGACCGGCTGCTCGGCGAGGCACTCCCAGCCGATCGGGTCGACCCAGTGGTGCAGGAGCGTGCCGTTGCGATGGGCGCCCGGCAGGATCCACGGGCAGCCGTTGTCCGTCGTGGTGTCGGTGAGCGCGATCCAGCAGGTCATGTAGTGCTGGGGCTCGACGAACGTGTACCCGGTGTCTTGGTGCCACGGGAACCGGCGCGGCTTCTCGGGCTTCTTGTACACCGCCTGATCCCAATAGAGGTTGACGTCCGCTCCGAGGAGGTCGTGGCCGAGACCGACGAGCGCCGGGTGCTTGGCGAGGGCCCGCGCCGCGGCGGAGCGCAGCACCGCGTGGACGGTGAAGGTGATCGCGCCCGACTCGGCGATGTAGATGCGGCCGTCGTCCTGCGCGGCGAGGACCCGGTCCATCTCGAGCTCCAGCTCGTCGAGCTCGGCGAGCAGGGCTGAGACCGCCTGCCCGTCGAGGAGGTCGGGCAGGACGAGGAATCCATCACGGTCGAATGTGGCTCGTTCGCGTTCGGTGATCGTCGTCGGCGTCGTCGCGGGCAACGACCAGGTGAACCGGTGGCTCCATGGGTGGCGCGTGGCCCCCGCGGGGAGTTCGGTGATCACCGCGGACAAGTCTGCCATGCTGTGCACGCGTGCCGGCCGCCTGACGCGCCGTCGGAAGGGCCGCGAGTCACCGCGGTTGCGAGGAAAACCCTGCTGGTCCGACGTGCGCCGCGGGCGTCACGTCGGGGGGGCGCTGGCCCCCTGCTCGACCGTGCGGGCGAGGATCCCCAGCGTGGCGCGTAGCGCTCCCTCGGAGATGATCGGGAAGATCTTCGCCTCTCGCCACTCCGGGGCGATGTTCGACCAGTCGTAGTACGAGGTCACGAGCGTGCCACCGTCGGCCGGCGCCAGGACGTAGCCGTACACGTGACCAATCTGTGGGCGGATCGTCCCGAGGATGGTCCACGCGATCTCGCGATCAGGATCAAACGTGGTGATCGTGACGGTGACGTCGTATCGGCCCATCGGAAAGTCGTTGAGGGCCTCCCGATCCATGTGCACGACGAAGCTGTCGCCCACGGCGCTGACGGGGTCGCCCGTCGCGTCCATCAGCATCCCGGAGCTGTCGATGGCCACGTGGCCGTGCGGGTCGCAGAGCACGCGGAAGATGGCCCCCGGGTCGGCTGCGATGGTCCGCTGGACTTCCAGTCGCTCAGCTGTCACCGGGGCATCCTCGCACGCGCGTCGGCTTCGCAGCACAGGCACGTTCGCTCTCCCTGGCCTGAGTAGGCGTTACTCATCCCGCGGGGTGCTCGTGGGATCAGACTGGTGCCCGCGGGTTCTGGCCCGACTCGATGCCCGAGCGCCCGGAGGACGCTCGGCCCGCGCACCGGCGTCGGCCGATCTGCTGTCCATGCCCAGCCCTGCCGGCGACGGAACCGGGCAGGCCGACGATGAGGTGCTGCGAATGGTGAGACTTGGACGACAGCAAGCTTCGTCGGAGCCGTCCGAAGGCTGGACGGCGACGCCGGCCGAGATCCGTGACGTCAAGTACGGGCTCGTGCACACCACCAGCACGGGCGTGGACGCGATGTACGACCGCCATTCGGCCAGCAAGAAGCTGAGCCTCCAGGTGGAGCCGCCCGGCGGCCAGCCGTACGAAGCGACGCTCAAGATCGACCGCGACGGCCCGACCACCCCCGACGTTCCGGGGACGCGCCTCGAGGTGCTCGTGGATCCGAGCGACCCGCAGCACCTCGCCCTCCCGGCGGATCCGACGTTCACGCTTCCTGGTGGGCAGACGTGGCGTCCCGAGCACGGACTCGCCGGCGCCATCGCCGAGGCGTCGAAGCGGGGAGACGCACAGGAGCTCATGCGGCTGGCGGCCGAGGCACGAGCCGCGTCCGCCGCACCCCCGACGAACGATGCCGGTCCGACACGGGGGGCAGAAGACGACACGCTGAGTCAGCTGGAGAAGCTCGGCAAGCTCCACGAATTGGGCGTCCTCAACGACGAGGAGTTCAAGGAACAGAAGGCCAAGATCCTCGGCCGCAGCTGAGGGCAGCCGGAGGTTTGGAGGTCGCGAGGCGGACGGCCGCGCACCCCGCTGAGCCAGGCGACGCGGCCGGGCGGACCGGATGAGACCGGCGGCGCGGGGTGCTCAGGTCACCGTGATCGGCACCGCCACGGTCAGGTCGTCATGGAGGCGGCGGTGGAGGACCGCGTCGAGCCACCAGTCCACCTGCCCGTTCGGGTACCTCGTGCTGGGCCCGACGTCACTGGGCAAGGTGAGCGTGAACGAGGCCTGCTCGGCGGTGCCGGCGTCGAACGAGTGGCGTCCGAAGACCTCGACCTCCACGACCCCCAAGAACTGATACGCCGAGTAGGGGACGCCGCGCGTCCGCGCGGTGTCGATGAGGAGCGCGTCGCTGCCGTAGTCGGTGAGCGGGCTGGCGACGTAGGTGCGACGACGGTTGAGACGGACCGTGACGGCCGACACCTTCGTGTCCTCGGTCAGGTTCACCGCCAAGGTGCCGCTGACCGTCTCCCCGGCCCGGACCGAACGGGGGACACCGTGCAGGGTGAGCCCCGAGTTCTCGGCGTCGGGACTCGGCTCCACCGAACCATCCGGCGCTTGCACGCTGAGCGCGAGCCGGTCGATGGGCGACTCCTGGTCGCCGCGGTCGATCTGGACCCAGACCTGCCAGGCCACGGCATCGGCGGACGTCGGGGCCGCGTCCTCCGGCATCGTGAACTTCGCCTGCCCGGAGCCGACGGCAAGCGGGAGCTGCTGCTGCTCGTCGTGCAACGTCACCTCGTGCACAACGTCACGCTCGATCGGATGCCCGTTGGCGTCCCGACCTCGTTCCGCCGTGATGAACGTCCCGATGCCGGTCAAACCCGCGACGAGCCCATGGCACGCGTCGTCGAGCTCACCGGCGACCTCGTAGGACATCTCGAGTGGTCCGCCCGGGAGGAGCGCGGCGCTCTGCACGGCCGCGGTGACCGTCGCGGTCCCGCTGCTCCGTCGGTTGAAGAGCCCCACCCGCCCACTCTAAGGCAGCACCTTGCGTCTCGGTCTGGGATCGCTGTCTATCGACGCTGCGGTGCGGGCAGCGGATCCCGCCGGTTCACCGACGGCGTTGGCAGCGGCTCTAGTTCTGCGCGCCCACAACGTTCGGGTGCAGGCGTGCCGCTCGAACGTCGGCCCACGTCACGAGGCGTCCGGCATCCTCATCCCAGAGCTTGAGACGCACGGCCCGCAGTCCCGCCCAGAGCGAGACCTTCGGCACGTTCTCGAAGAGCGGGGTCTCGTTGTGCGCGCGTTGGAGGTTGTAGTTGGGAACCTTCGGGTTGAGATGGTGGACATGGTGGAGCCCGATGTTGCCCGTGAAGAACTGCAGGACCCGGGGGAGCTTCAGGTAGGAGCTTCCGCGGAGCGCGGCGTCGACGTAGTTCCACTCGGGGGAGCGCTTCCACCACGTGTCGTCAAACTGGTGCTGCACGAAGAAGAGCCAGATGCCTGCGCCGCCGGCGAGTGGGACGAGCGGCGCCTCGATGAGCAGGAAGTCCCGCCAGCCGATCAGCCAGCACAGCCCGCCGATGATCAGCACGAGCGCGAGGTCCGTTCCCCAGACACTGCGCTTCAGCCGTGGGGAGGCCGAGCGGTCCACCAAGCGCGGTTGCAGCAGCATCGCCCAGATCGGGCCGAGGCCGAACATCACCAGTGGGTTCCTGAACAGGCGGTATCCCAGGCGTCCGGTCCACGGTTTGGCCTGGTACTCGGCGACGGTGAGGGTCGGGACATCCCCGATGCCACGCCGATCAAGGTCGCTCCCCGTCGCGTGGTGCCCGGTGTGCTCCCGGCGCCACTCCGCGAACGGCGTGAACACGAGGAGCGCCAGCGCGACACCGACGTATTGGTTGGCGCGGCGCCCGGGCATCAGGGAGCCGTGGGTGCAGTCGTGAAAGAGGATGTACGTCCGAAGCAAGAACCCGGCGGTCGGTACCGCCAGGAGGAGGACGAGGAGGTAGGAGACGCCCAGGGAGAAGTACATCAGCGCCCACAAGCCGACGAACGGGACGACGGAGGTGGCGAGCGCGAGCAGGCTTCGACCGAGATGGGGTCGAGCGAACCGATCGACGCTGCGCCGGGACGCCTGCTCCTGGCGCGCCACCTCGGATCCCGCTCGAACGTGCGGACTGGCCTCGCGCTCGTCGAGCATCTGCATGCGAACCTCGGGTGCTTGTTGATGCACTACCGGGGTCTCGAGCAGCGCAGAGCCTCGAATCCGAGGCCGGTCAAACCATAGCGGCTGGGGGGCCGAATCGCTGCGTCGCGCGGCGGACCGGCCGGGCGGTGATCGTCCCCACGGGCGGGCTCGGCTGCCGCGTGGGCTGGCGCCGCGGTGGCGCGGGACAACGGCAACTGACCAGCAGTTGAACGTTTGGTGACTCCCCGCGCTGCTCGCGGACCCCATCCCGAGTCGCTGATCAGCGCCAACGCCGATGGTCGGGTGTGGCGCGCGACGCCCGGTCTGCGGCGAGCGAGACGGCTCCCGGAGGGGCCCGGGCTCGAGGGCACGCCCCGCGGGGCCGGCCGGCAACCCGGCGCGCCACGGACTGCGGGTGACCAGATCCCGAGCAACCCCGCGGCGGGGTGCTCGACCAGCAGGCGCTACCCTCTCGCGAGGCCTCGACTTCGAGGCGCACGCACGCGCTGCTCCAGACCCCGGTGGTGCTTTCGAACGCACACCGAGGTGCCGATGCAGGTTCTTGAGCAGCGGGAGTCGCCGTCAGCACCGCCTGACTCGCACGCCGCGCCCCCCAGGGTCTGGCCCCAGCGCACCTTCACCGCCCTGTTGGTCCTCGCGCCAGCCGCCGCCGTGGCCGTGATCCTCACCGGGGTGCTGAGCGACGGCTTGGCCTGGCGGAACATCCTCATCGCCGCCATCTTCTACGTCGTCATCGGTCACGGCGTGAGCATCGGCTTCCACCGCCTGTTCACCCACCGGAGCTTCGAAGCGAGCCGACCACTCAAGATCACCCTGGCGCTGCTCGGGTCGCTGTCGTTGCAAGGATCGCTGATCGGATGGGTCGCGGAGCACCGCCGACACCACATGTACACGGAACGTCCCGGCGACCCACACTCGCCGGCCCGACCCTCGACCCAGCGCTTCGGGCGCCTGCGAGGTCTCTCGCACGCGCACGTCGGGTGGCTCTTCGAGAGCGGCAACGCGTCGCCGCAGCGGTTCGCACCGGATCTGCTCGCGGATCGTGACATCGTGATCATCGACCGCTTGTTCGTGCCCTTCGCCGTCCTCACCCTGCTGCTGCCCTTCGGGCTCGGGTACGCGCTCACCGGGAGACTCACCGGAGCCGTCGCGCTCTTCCTCTGGGCCGGCATCCTGCGGGTCGGCCTCTTGCATCACGTGACCTGGGCCACGAATTCCCTGTGCCACGCGTTCGGCAGACGACCGTTCGACACCTCCGACGCCAGCACGAACCTCGCTCCCCTCGCCTTCCTGTCGATGGGTGAGTCATGGCACAACGCCCACCACGCCTTCCCCTCCATGGCGCGCCACGGCGTCGACCCCTATCAGCTCGATACGTCGGCGATGCTCATCCGGGTGTTCGAGCGCCTGGGTTGGGCAACCCGGGTCCGATGGCCCGACCCCATTCGCCTCGCGAAGCGCCGCGTCGCGACCGACCTCGCATCCAGATCGGCGCGTCTCGCACCGTGACCGTGCTCCCGTCACGTCGCGATGCCACGCGGCGCGTGACCCTGATCGAGCGGTGAACCATGGATCCGGTGCACCTCCGCGAGCTCATCTCCGGGCTGCAGTCGGACCACGAGCACGGCGAGAGCCCAGGGTCGCGACTCTGCCGAGCCTGCGTCGACCTGATCGGCGTCAGCGGCGCGGGCATCATGATCATGGACGACGAAGGGAACGGAACCTCCCTCGGCGCCTCGGACGATCTGGCCGGGGCGATCGAGGACCTGCAGTTCACCGTCGGTGAGGGACCCGGGATCGACGCCCACACCCTCGGGCGCCCCGTCCTCGGGCCGCGGCTCGACACCGACGGCCACCACTGGCCCACCTTCGCATCAGCGGCCTCCCGCGCCGGGGTCCTCGCGGCATTCGGCTTCCCACTCCGAGTCGGCGCGATCCGCATCGGTTCACTCGACCTCTACCACGGCCAGCCCGGCGACCTCGGGGAAACGCAGCTGGCGGATGCCCTCGCGATGGCCGACATCGTCACCAGCGCCGTCATCACCGTCCAAGAGGGCGCCGGCGTGGGCGTCCTCGCCGACGAGATGGACAATCCCGGCGACCTGCGGACCGAGGTCCACCAGGCATCCGGGATGATCTCGAGGCAGCTCAACATCACCATCGGCAGTGCGCTCCTGCGCCTCCGCGCGTACGCCTACGCTGAGGGCAGGTCGATCAATGACGTCGCCCGGGACGTGGTGAGACGGCAGCTCCAATTCGAATGACCCCTCAGCTGAGACGAATTCGGCGGGGCGCCCACACCAGCCGGCGGCCGGTCGGAAGGAGGCTGCGCCGTGACCCAGCGTGAAGACCTCCTCGCCCGAGCGTTCGTGGACGTCGCCGACACGCTCGTGGCCGACTTCGACGTCGTCGACTTCCTTACCCTCTTGACCACGCGATGCGTGGAGCTGTTCGCGTTGTCCGAGGCGGCGTTGCTGCTCGCCGACCCTCCGCGGGGCCTACGGGTCGCGGCGTCATCGAGCCACGAGATGCACGTGCTGGAGCTGTTCGAGATCCAACACGACCAAGGCCCGAGCGTCGATTGCTACCGACGTGGCGAACCGGTGGAGTGCGCGGACCTGCACACCGCGGTGACGCGGTGGCCCCGCTTCGCCCGCAAAGCCCTCGACTCGGGATGGACGTCGGCCCACGCCCTCCCGATGCACCTTCGGAGCGAGCTGATCGGTTCGCTCAATCTGCTGCGCGCTGAGCCCGGGCCGCTGCCCACGACGGACCTCGTTGCCGCGCAAGCCCTCGCCGACGTCGCCACGATCGGACTCCTCCAGCATCGGGCAGCCGAGGAACACCGGCTCCTGGCCGAGCAGCTCCAGTACGCGCTGCACGGCCGCGTCGCGGTGGAGCAGGCAAAAGGGGTGCTGGCCGAACACACCGGGCTGGACATGGACGCTGCGTTCACGGCGCTTCGCCAGTACGCGCGCAACCACAACCTTGGCCTCGTCAACGTCGCCCACGCCGTCGTCGAACGCCAGATCCCTCTCAGCGACCTCGTGTCGTAGGCGCCCGCACGTCGCGCGGGTACACGGCGAGATCTGAACCGGCGTCCCGAACGGGTGTACCGTGGTTGCTGGACGGTGGTTGATCAAGCCCATCTGGGGTGGCAACTCAGCCGGCCTATGGCCCCCGCCAAGTGGATCCCCCAATCAGGGCTCCGCGTCCACCGGGCAATCGCCCGACGGAGACGCTTCCGGATCGCCGAGTACGGCATCCAGAACTGGAGCACAGGCATGTCGAGCGCACGCGTCGCTCTCTACGACCTCAGCGGTTCCTACGACGCTGTCGTCGACAAAGTGAGGAACGGCTTGGTGCCGTTGTACGAGAAGCAAGACGGGTTCGAGTCGTTCTTCTCGGTCGAGGGCGGCAAGACGAGCGTGGTCTCGGTGAGCATCTGGAAGGACGACCAGTCAGCCATGAACGGCGCATCGGTCGCCCAGGCGTGGGTCCGGGACAACATCCCCGCGGACGAGCTCAAGCTGCGAGACACTGTCATCGGCGGCATTACCCAGTACTAGGCGCGTCGGGCAGGCGTCGAACGCGGTCCACCCGCGTTCGACGCCTCCTCAGCGTCGAGACTGCCCGAGCGAGAAGGGGCACCATGATTGAGACGAGGATCGAGAACGGCCAAGTCGACCTGTACGACGGGTCCAGTGGGATGTTTCGGAAGACGATTCGTCCCGGAGGTACACCAACACGCGTCGACGTGCAGGGCAACGAGGTCGCCATCACGCTGCAGGACGGCAGCGTCGGCATCTACGGCACAGATGGGCTCTACAAGCGAACCATGACGGCCGACGACGAGGACCCCAGGGCAGGTTGAGTTCGATCCGCGTCTCGGGCGGCCGCGCACGCGCTCAGGGGGCGGCGTAGGTCCAATCGGGCTGCTTGAGGGCCTGGCGATCGTCATAGGTCGCGACCCCCTCGCGGATGTCGACGATCTTCGGGGTGGGGAGCGGCTCGATGCGCGCTCCCGTCTCGAGCTCAGCGACGAAGTCCTCGGGGAACGTCCTGAGCAGACTGCCGATCGTGCGCTGCTCTTCCTCGCCGACGAAGCACCGGTTCTGGTCGGTGACGCCCTGGAGCCGCTCGCCGATGGTCCGGACGTCGAGGAGGTCGCCGTGTCCGTCGGCGAGCGTGTCGAGTCGCCGAGTGATCTCGCCACACCCGTACTTGCAGGCCCGGCACTGGCCACACGATTCGACGTAGAGGAACCGCGACACCATGCGAGCCACCGCCAGCATGCTGCGAGTGTCGTCGTACACGATGAAGCCGCACGAGCCCAGCCCGCTGCCCACCGCCGCCATGCCCTCGTAGCTGAGCGGCGCATCGAGACTCGGGGCAGGGAGCACGGGGTTGGCAACCCCCGACAGCACCGCTTTGACGGTGCGGTTCTCACCCACCCGTCCGCCGATCGCCTCGAGGACCTCGCCTAGTCGAGTGCCCGGCTCGGCCTCGCCGTACCCGGCCCGGGTGACGTCACCGACGACGGAGCAGAGCAGCGGGCCCGGTGTCGCCTCGGTCCCAATGCTCCGGTACCAAGCGGCGCCTCGGGTGAGGATGAGCGGGACGTGGGCGAACGTCTCGACGTTCGACACCAGCGTCGGGTTCGACGCGGCGCCGACGCCGCTCGGCCCGGCGGGTGGTCCGGTCACGGCCGACCAACCTTCCTGCGGGCCCGCCGCGAACAGCCCGTGCTGGTAGGGCGCCAGCCAACGGGGCATCGGCTCGTTGCCCTCGATGACCTCGAGGAGCGCCTTCTCTTCACCGAAGAGGTATTCCTCGGGCCCGGTCACGAGCGTCACTGGCACGTCACCGAAGTACCCGGCGGCGGCCATCTCCTCCATCGCGCGTCGCAACGCCACGATCTCGGGCTCGAAGGATGCCTTCACCGCGACGTACGCCGCGCGTGCCTCGACGACGAGCGCGGCGACCGCGAGCCCCTCGAGCACCTGGTACGGGTTCGACCGTAGGAGGGGCCGGTCCTTGAACGACCCGGGCTCGCCCTCGGCGCCGTTGGCGACGACGTACCGGTCACCGAGCGCCGGGCCGCCGCCGAGCACCGAGCGCCACTTCCGCGCCGCGGGGAAGCCGGCACCGCCGCGGCCCCGCAGACCCGCACGGTCCAGTTCCTCGACGACGTCGGCCGGGCCTCGCGCCCGCGCGACGGCGACCGCCTCACCGCCGCCAGCCGCGGTGTACGCGCCGAGCGACGCGTGTGCGACCTGGGGCAGCAGGAGGTTCGGCTCCACCGCGGTCGATTATGGACCCCGGACGCGAACGCGACACGAAGCGGACTCCGACGGGGAGTCGGCGCAGGTGCCCACCACGAGTCCGCGGACGAAGGGTGGTAGGGCCCCCGTCGAGCTCGCCCACCGACGTTACGTGCGTCGCGGCAACGCGCGACCCCGGCGAGGCGGGGCATCGACGTTGTGACCCGCCCCGCCGACTCGCGGTCTCGCAGATCGCGAGTCGGGCCTACCTAGGCGCGCCGTGTGCTCGGCGTCACCGACCTTGGTCGGAGGGAAGGGTCAGGACGACCGTGCCAGTCGCGTGCGCGCCGAGCTCGTTCACGGCCTGCACCGCGACCTCGACGTGGCGTTCGCCGCCGCCTTCGCGCTCGTTGGTCGTGCGACCGGTGAAGGACAGTTCAGCCCCCGGCACCGCCGGCGCCCCGAGCCGGACGGAGATGCTCCGAAGGAGCGCCTCGGGCCCGGCCCAGTCCGTCACGTAACGCGACAGATAGCCGTTGGTCGTGAGGATGTTCATGAAGATGTCCGGGGCACCCTGAGCCCTGGCGTAGTCGCGATCATGGTGTGCCGGCATGAAGTCACGCGACGCGATGGCGCCCGCGGCGATCACGGTGGCGGTCACCGGCAGCGCGAAGCGCGGCAGATCGACCCCTCCACCCCCTCCCTCCGTCTGCTCGAGGCGTGACGGATCCGGTTCTGAGCGGTGAGAGCCTGAACGCCGCGAGCCGCCACCCGATGTCGGGCTGCCCGGCGCGAATCGAAAGACGCGAAAGCGTTGCCGCCCCACGACCGTGCCGTCGTCCTTGCTGTAGTCCGTTACCCACGTCACGAAGTAGCCGGTGCCCAGCGTCGTGACCTTCTGATCCGATACGGATTCCAGCACGGCAAGCGACGAGAGCCGGTCTCCGATCCGGAGGTAGCGCACGAACTCGAGCTCGGAGTTTGTGGCGAGCGTGGCCGTGTAGCCCACGCTGGCCAGCACGCCGAGAGGACTCTCGGCTGAGACCTCGACTGCCGCGCCGCCGCGTGCCGCGATGCCTTCGATGCGCGGTCGGGCCATCGTCCAGGTCTGGAGCATCGCCGGCGGCGCGACGATCCCGCCGAAGCGCGTCGTGGCCGCCACGTCCTCATCGAGGTAGACCGGGTTGCGGTCGTCGAGCGCGTCGACCCAGTGCCGGATCATCGGCACGTTGACGGGATCCGGAGCGACGGCGGGCCCTGACGTGCCCATCGGCTTGCCGACCCAGGCATCGACGCGCTCCCGGAGCGAATCGTCAGCCAGATCAGTCATCGCCCATCATCACTCGAGATTACCGACCACCACTTGACCGTCGGCGCGCCCGTATTCGATTAGAGCGTCCATCGAGGAGCCGCGGCAGGACGCGGCTCCCGCGGTCGCGAAGGTCAACGACCCAGCGACAATGCGACGGCGGATCACTCAGCGTCCGGTTGAGCCGGCGCGCCTCGATCACGAGCGCGTCGACGGGGCGACCCGAGTCGGTCCAGCTGTTGTCAGGCACCTTCCAGCCGGAGCGATCCGGGATCCCGATCAGCATCCTCAGCACTCGGATCAGTACGCCCAGCGGCGACCAGCCCCTGTCCTCCTGCTGTCCTCGGCTCCCTCGTTGAGACCGTTGCGTCGCTCGACCCCGCATGCTCGCAGCGAGGAGGTGTCACAGCCTGAGTACTCGCTACTCAGTTCGACCGGCGCCGGACCAGCGTGTCGTTCGAGTACCCCCGCACAACGATGGCGACGTCGCGATTTGACGGCCCACGAACCCGCCCACCGTGACCCGACGGCGGCGGCTCCCCGATTCGCGATCGGTGGAGACCGCGAGTCACTGCCGGTTTGGGGACCGGGGCGCTGCGAAGCCCAAGCAGGCAGCCGAGATCGGCGCGTAGCGTCCTGGCTTGGTAGGCGGTGACACCGAGGGGGAGGCTGTGGATCCGATCAAGATCGGCTGGCTCGGCTCGGCACTCGACGGCCCCGGCGGCGGCTACGACCGCATCCACCGGATGGCCTTCGACGAGGCGATCGACCAGGGCGTGCTGAACCGCGACGTCGAGTTCGTGATCCACCCGGAGAACGGGCTGCCCCAAGGTTCGGCGAAGAACGCGATTGACGGGTTCCGGTACCTCGTCGACGAGGGCTGCATCGGCGTCGCCGGTGCCTACAGCTCCGACAACGGGATGGTCGTCGGTCCGGTGGCGAACGAACTCGAGGTACCGCTCATCAGCTGGTGTGGTACCGAGCGGTTCTTCGGTGACTATTGCTTCCGGCTCGGCAATGGCGACTGCGGCGGCGATGCCACGCTCGTCGTCGGATGGTTGAAGAAAGCGGACTACAACCGGGTCGCGGTCTTGAGCGAGATCTCGCCAAACGGAGAGGAGTACTTCCGATATTTCCGCCAAGAATGCCACCGGCGATCCGTGTCGATCGCTGCGGTCGAGACGGTAAGTCAGACGCCAGCCGATCTTGTTGCCAATCTCGCCAATCTCCGCCAAGCCGATGCAGACGCGCTGGTCTACATGGGTTATGGCGTCATCGCGGCGAACGGCCTCCTCCGAGATGCGCTCGACAAGCTTGGCTGGGACCCGCCGCGCATCATGGGCACGTCGTTCATGTTCTATCTGATGGGTTTCGACAAGTTCGAGGGCTGGGTGGGCATCGACCAGCTTTGCCCCGAGAACGAGCTCGCCGAGGCGTTTCACACTCGCTATGTCGAGCGGTATGGCGGGGACCCACCGATGTGGCCGAACGCGATTCCCGTCCTTGCGTACGACACTGCTCGGGTCCTCGTCGAAGGCCTGCATCGTGCACCGGTTCTCACTGGCGGGGGCCTCAAGGCTGGTCTGGAGCGCATCAGATTCATGCCCAGCAGCACGGGTGGCCCGCACACCCATATCGCGGGTGGCCCGTACGATCACCAACTCTTCAAAGGCGACTGGTTGCTCTACGGACGGGTCGAGCACGGACGGCTCGAGTTTGAGGGTCTGTTCGAACCTTGGGAATAGATGCGGCCTTCGTGGCCGCGATCACGGCGAGGCGGGAACCCGGAGACCGGACCCGCGCTCTGCCCAGGAGACGTGTTCGATCCGGCAAGCCTGCTCGTCGTAGGCAACGAGCAGAGACCTCCTCCGACCTTGGCGATCGCGGCGACTCGGAGCTCAGCCCGTCGCGTGCGATGACCCGCGGTCTGATGGATCGCGAGTCGTCGTCGCTGGTCTGCTCTGCCAAGATGCCCTCCGAGCCAACGGATGTCGCTGGAAGGGAGGATCGTTGCCCGAGGTTGACGCAACCGCCCAGGCTGAGGAGCCGCCGGGTCTATCGTCCCCCCTTCCCTCGCAGGGTGCCGGACACCGATCTGTCCTATAGCGATGTCAAGGCTCGGTCGTCCGTCGACACGATGCTGCGGAACACCCAGCAGCAGCTGGTCGCGCTCAGCCGGCGGGCGGATCTCAAGGCGAGCCTGCTGACAACCGCGGCGGCCGTCGTCGCGAGCATCGCCGCGTCGCATCTCGGCGACTCGGATATCAAGTGGGCGGCTGGCATCTTGTTGGTCTTCTTGGTGGCAGCCCTGCTCGCGTCGGTGCTCGCGGTCTTCCCGAAGTTTCAGGTGCACCGAGAGCCCGAAGGTGAGCTTCCGCCGAACTTCAATCCGCTCTTCTTTGGGCACTACGCGCGCATCCCCAAGGAGCGGTACCTCGACGAGATGTTGCGTGTCGTCGCCGACGATAGCGCCCTCTATCGGACGATCATCACGGATCTGTACGATCAGGGCGTGTACCTCGTCCACGCCAAGTACCGGTACTTGCGCCTCAGCTACGCCCTCTTCTTGCTCGCGTTCGTGTCAGCCGGCATCGCTCTCGCTGTCTCGTCGGCCATCCGGTAGCCGCGACGCCCGCCCGGGTGGCAGCGGCTCGCGGCTCGTTGAATTCCGAGTCGCTGTTCGGTGACCGCAGGAGCGCTGCGGTCACCTGACATCCGCTACGACCGCGGGAGCGTCGAGCGACTCATCCCACGTGGGCGCGGTGATGCCAACGTGAGGTCCTACGCCGGGATGCGTCTTCCTCGGCTGTGGGGGCACCACGGACATATCGAGCAACCACGACGAGCCCAATGAGCGCGAAGACGGCGTCGACTCGGAAGGCGAGGCTGATGCCGTCGCTCAAGCGGGACTGCGAGGCCACGATCGCGGTGTTGAGCCCCAGACCCACCGCGCCACCGGCGATCTGGCACATGTAGATGATCCCGCCGGCGAGGCTGGCCCGCGCGGCATCGAGTGCCGTCACGGCGGCCGTTGTGATCGACGAGTAGAAGAGCCCGACGCCGACGCCGAGCACGATCATGCCCGGGATGAGGATGCCGTAACTCGAATTGGCGTCAACCAAGGAGAGAAGGAGCATCCCGATTGCGAGAGCCACGGCACCGGACAGGACGACCGCGCGGGCGCCCAAACGGTCGTAGAGCCCGCCCGCCACGAATGACACGGCCGCGAACACCGTCATCATCGGGAGCAGCCCGACGCCGGACTTCAGTGAGGAGTACCCGAGGGTCTTCTGCATGAACTGGGGCAGATAGAGCAGGGCGGCGAAGAAGATGGCCGACATGAGCAGCACCGACAGTGCGGAAGCGGCAAATACTCGGTTGCGTAGGACGTCCCGCGGCACGAGCGCTCCGGCTCCCAGTCTGCGTTCGAGGGGGAGGAAGGCAAGCAGCGATGCCAGCCCGACCGCCAGCAAGGCGAGGATCTCGAATCGCACGAAGCCGGCATCGGTCCCCTCGTCGAGCGCGAACAGAATCGCGACGACACCCACCGTGAGGACCGCGATGCCCCGGTAGTCCATGCCGCGGACGGCGGCGTCGCCGCGACTCTCTTGAACATGGCGCCAGGTGACATAGACCGCGAAGGCCGCGATCGGAAGGTTCAGAAAGAAGATCCACCGCCAGCTGAGCGCGCTCGTGAGCACACCACCCAGCAGCGGCCCGACCGCGTTGCCGAGCCCAGCGACGCCGAGGAGCAGACCACCGGCGAGGCCGGCCTTGTCAGCGGGCAGGAGCGCGTAGATCATCCCGAGGATCGCCGGCCACATCAGCGCACCTCCGATCCCCATCACCCCGCGGCACAGGATGAGCCCCGTGACGTTGGGCATGACGCCGGCGATCAACGAGAACACCGCGAAGATCGCAGAGCCGATGATGAAGATTCGCCGACGCCCGTAGAGGTCGGCCAGTCGACCGCCCGTGACGATCAGTACCCCAAAGACCAGCGCATAGCCGTTGATGACCCACTGCGCGTCCGTGAGCGACGTGTGGAGGTCTCGCTCGATCTGTGGGATCGCCACGCTGAGGGCGGTGAAGTCGTTGGCAATCACGAAGACGCCAAGGCCCAAGGCGAACAGCGCGAGCTTCGTCTTCGCGTCGATCCTCTCGGGAGGGCCGCTCATGGGAGAGACGCTAGAAGACGATCCGGTCGGTGCGAGGAACCCTTCGGCTCAATGCCCCTGGGCGTGGAACCGGATCCCGACGGGATCCGCCGAGACGCCTCACGGTCTGGTGGACCGCGAGTCAGCACCGCGAAGCCGTCTGGACGAGCGGACGCATCTGTCCGAACGGCATTGCCCGCTGGGCAGGACCGGCGCCACGCGTCCAGGCGAGTCGCTCATCTCGCTACACTGGTTTGCAACGGCCGCCTCCCGCGCCACACGGAGAGGTGGGTGGACTGGGTTGCCATGCGCCCGATCCATGCAGTGCCCAAGGCGGGCGCTGCACCCGTTTCTTCGAGGATGTTCACGACATCCTCCGACGTTCCTTCGAGAGCGAAGCTGCATGACCGGATCGATTGGTGACGTGAAGCCCCACCACCGATGCCCCGCGTCGACTTTCAGGCTGGTGGATCAGTGAATCCGAAGTCCACGTCGATCGTGCTCAGCCCGCGGCAGTTTGACCAGTACGTCGGCGCGGACGCCGACGGCGAGGCGACGCCGGAGCAGCTCGCGGTCCTCGAGGCCGACCGGCCGGCGTGGCGCAGCTCGTTGCTGCGCCTCCTTCGCGAGGCCGAGGACCACCTCGCCACGGCTCGATCGTTGCCCGGCGAGGAGCGGAACCAGGTTGTCGCCGACCTGACGTCCGAGCGACGCCAGCTGTCGGCGGCATGGGCCCGCCTGACCGCTGCCGACGGAGTGGGGCCCGATGACGATCGCGACCGCGGTGCGCGGCGAGGACCGTGATGAATCCCATCTCGCCGCGAGCGTTCAGTTGCAGGTGTCCTGGGAACCGGGATGGGTGGTGGCATGGGCCGCGGGCCCGCGCATCTCCCCGGTGGACAGCGACGCGGTCATCGCGATGCTGACCGCCGCGGGCGCGCCGGCATCGGCTTGGACCCCCCACGCGGCGGTCCGAATGCCACACGGTTCGAGCGCCGCTGCGTTCGCCGCTCCCGTCGGCGAGGTGTTGGGATGGCTGGTCGCCGCCGGCGCCGATCAGGCGGGCGACAGCATCGGTCCCAGTGTGCGCTGGTTGGGGCGGGTCGCGATCTGGGCGGTGGAGCTCACGGCGCGCGGAGCGATGGTTCCCCTCTTGCGTCAGCGCCGGCGGGGCAGGGGAGGCGCGAGTGACTCCATCGGTGCGTATTCCGTGCGCTGGACTCCGGCTCTGATTGATCCGGTCCGCCTCGCAGGGCTAGCCAGGACCATGCCGGGGACCGTGCTCGCGCTGGACCCGAGCGTCGGCGACCGAGCCTTGATCCGCTCCGCGCTCACCGGCATGGTCGACGCGATCTGTCGGGACAGCGCTCGTCGCCTCGAGGTACCGGCGCCGCCACCGCGCGTTCGCACCCCGGCCGATGTCGGTGAAGCGTTCTTCGGCCGACTCGACGGCAGCGCCTTCGATGCCCCTTTGCGCCTCGGCGGCGAGATCTCGGCGCGGATCGAGCGTTGGGCTCGGTCCGTGACGCGGGAGCGCGCGCCCTTGATCGTTCGGCTCGATCCTCCCGACGAGGGTGACGCCTGGAGCCTCACGGTGCTCGCCCCCGGACCCGAGGGCCGCTTGATCCCGATCCAGCAGGCGATCGTCAACGGCGGTTCGGATCAGGGCAGTGTCGAGGACGAGATCGCGCGCCTCGAACGGATGCTTCCGGCACTGCGACGTCCCGGCGGTACCCGGCACGGCCAGGTGATCCTGAGTCAGGACGAGGCGTGGGAGCTGATGGTGGACACTGGCCCACAGCTCGCCGCCGCTGGGTTCGATGTACGCGTGCCGGCGCTCTCACGACGCCGGCCCACACCAGCCCTGCGCGTGTTTGCCGACGAGGCGTCGGAGTCAGCCGTCGGTGCGACCCAGCTCGCCACTGTGCGATGGTCGGCCCTCTTCGACGATGTCGAGCTCACGGCCGCCGACATCGCGCGACTGGCCAGGGATGCGCGACCGCTGATCCGATCCGGCGGACGGTGGGTCGCGATCGATAAAGCCGATCTCGACGCTGCCGCGGTCGCGCTCGCGGAGCGGGCCACCACAACCCAGCTGTCGGGGGCAGAGATGCTCCGCCTCGCGCTCGGTCTTGAGGGCTCGCCACTCGCGGGTGGGACGACGGTCAGCGGTGGAGGCTGGGCCGCCGCCTTGCTGACGTCCGCGGCCAACCTGTCCGCCGAATCGGTTAGCCCTCCCGCGGGGTTCGTCGGCGATCTCCGCGACTACCAGGCTGAGGCACTCGCGTGGCTCGGCTTCCTCGACTCGGCTGAGCTCGGCGGCTGTCTCGCTCTCGACATGGGCCTGGGTAAGACGCCGACCATGCTCGCACATCTTCTTGCCGACACCAGTACCGACCCTGCATTGGTGGTCGCACCAGCGGCCGTGGTCGGCAACTGGGCCGCGGAGGCTGCCCGGTTCGCTCCGGGCCTGCGCGTCGTCGTGCACCACGGCACCAACCGCGCCTCCGCCGAGGAGATCGCCGCCGAGGTCGCCGAAGCCGACGTCGTCATCACGACCTACGGAACGGCTGTACGCGACGTCGACGCCATTGCCGATGTCTCGTGGTCGCGGGTCGTCCTCGACGAGGCCCAAACGATCAAGAACCCTGCGAGCGACACGTCGCAGCAACTGCGGCGGATCCCGACGCGAAGCCGGATCGCTCTGACGGGCACTCCCATCGAAAACGGGCTCGGTGACCTTTGGGCCATCTTGGACTTCACCAATCCGGGCCTCGTCGGCCCCCGGCCGCAGTTCATCGCCCAGCTCTCGCGTCGAGCGCGGCGCCGCACCGGCCGCCGAGGAGGCTCTGCGGACCCTGAACGGGATCCTCGTGTTCCGACGCACGAAGGCCGAGCCGATGATCGCAGCGGAGCTACCCGAACAGATTGACGAACTCGATCACTGCGCGATGACCCCCGAACAGATCGGCCTGTACCAAGCGGTGCTCGACAAGTTGGTGCTGGGCACTGATCTCACCGACGGCGAGAAACCGCGCAAAGGCCAGATCCTTGCCGCGATCACCGCCCTCAAGCAGATCTGTAACCATCCCTCGGCGTATCAAGACGACGATCGCCCGCTCGACGGGCGCTCCGGCAAGCTCGCGCGCCTCGACGAGATCGTCGCAGCGGTGTTCGCCGCCGAGGAGCGGGTCCTGGTGTTCACGCACTTCGCCGAATGGGGGGTGCGTCTCGCCGAGCACCTCACCGACCGTACCGGAACGCCGGTGGCGTGCTACCACGGCGGATTGTCCCGTACCGTGCGCGACCGTCTCGTCGAGGACTTTCAGAGCGGCGACGGCCCCGGCGCCCTGGTGCTGTCACTGAAGGCCGGCGGCACGGGATTGAACCTGACCGCCGCGAGCCATGTCGTGCTCTTCGATCGCTGGTGGAACCCTGCCGTCGAGGACCAGGCCCGCGACCGAGCGTGGCGTATCGGCCAGACCCGCACGGTGATCTGTCACCGTCTCATCTGCCCGGGCACCGTCGACGAGCGGGTCGAAGAGGTTGTCGCCGGCAAACGCCGGATCGCCGCCCTCGTCCTGCCGAAGTCGAGTTCAATTGCCGATCTCGACAGCGAACAGCTTCGGGTGGCGCTCGGTATCCGACCCGACACCGTCCTCACCGAGGATCTGCTGGTGACCGATGGAGCGACAGCATGAGCGGACCGCGCCGTCGCAAGCCGGCGACACGACCGAGCCGAAGTCGGCGCCCGGCTGCGGCGCGGGACTTCTGGGGCCGCGAGAACACCGAGGACCACCCGGCGGTGATCATCAGGCCCTCCGACGATCCCACCGCCATGATCCGCTCCCTCGGCCCCCCGCCGCTCCCGGGCGGTGAGACGGTGGCCGAACACCAATTCGCCGCGACGTACCAAAAGGCCGCCGCTCTGGCGATCGCGCTCGCGGCCGCCTCCGGACTACTCGACACGGGCGAGCACGACGAATGACGCGTCGTCGCTCGGCGCCCACGTCCCACGCCGCAGCCGAGTGCCGGATCAACCCAAGGGGGCGAGGCGCGCCAACCGCCAAGGGCGGACCGCGAGTCACGGTGATGGGCGCAGACGTGCGTAGACCGCGGGGCGAGCCAGGGTGACAACCGTGCCGGCACGACGCGAGGACCCGCTCACGCCACCGCTGAATGTTCGGGAGCGTCCGGGCTGCTGCCGTATCCGCGGTTGGTGAGGGGTACATGCGTGCGTGGCGGGTTCATGAGGTTGGCGAGCCGATCGACGTGTTCGTCATGGAGGACGTCGACGAGCCGACCCCACGGAGCCTTGCCCGTTTGGGAATGAGCCTGGGCGGTTGGGTGCCGCTCGATGAGGCGCCGTACCCGGTAACGCCCGACTGGGCGATCGTCGAGATGCACGTCGCCGCACTCGCGCTTCCCGACGTCACGATGGCCCGTGGCACATATCCGGTGCCGGTCCCGCGCCCCTACATCTCTGGACAAGAGGGCGTGGGAATTGTGCGAGAGGCGACGCCCGCGCTCGCACACCTCATCGGGACCCGAGTCGTCGGTGCGTGCATCCAACCCTGGGGGAGCTTCGCCGATGTCGGGGTGGCGGTCGCTCCGAGTGTGGTCCCGGCACCGAGCGCGCTCGACGACATCGAGGCCGCAGCCTTCCTGATACCTGCTCATACGGCGTACCACGCGGTGATTCGACGTGGACAGGTGACAGCCGGCGAGACCGTGCTGGTCACCGGCGCCGCCGGAGGCCTCGGGTCCGCCTGCGTGCAGCTGGCGGTCGCAAGGGGAGCGCGTGTCGTCGCCGTGGTCGGCAGCGCCCAAAAGGCCGAGCACTGCCGGGCGCTCGGTGCGGCGCTGACCATCGATCACTCCGCGGTCTCCGTGGGCGACACGGTCCGAGAGGCCATCGGTGACCGCGCGCTCGATGTCATCATCGATCCGGTCCAGGGTGACGGGAGCGGCCAGCTGCGCGCGCTGCTGGCGCCGGACGGTCGCCATGTTCTCTGTGGACACGCCGGCGGTCTGCACGCGATCGACCCACACTTCTACGTTGCCAACGTCACACTCGTCGGCGCGACGCTCGGCGGCTATCCACCCCACGTCATGAGCGCGATGTTCGCGGAGGCGTCGCTGGATCTCCTCGCGATGCTCGACGCTGGCACCTTCCGGCCGACGCCCACGGAGGTCATCGAGTTCGACGAGGTGCCCAGGGTCCTGACCGCGATGGCTCAGCGTGACACGATCGGTCGCCCCGTCGTCCGCCTCGTGTGAGGACGCAACGGTGCCGACGATCCGCACGCCGCCGGCTGCGACGTTGGCTGTCTCCTCACGAGCCGTACGGGAGCATGATGGCGCTGGCGTCCGCGCTGCGCCACGACAGGAATGAGGACACGCGAGCTCCTGTCACGCGGTCACGTCGATGGTCAGCAGGTCGGCGGCCAGCCTCACCTCGCCGTCGAAATGAGCGGCGGCTTGGTCCAGCCACTCCTGTTCCGAGCCGGGCGCAGGTGCAGGAACGAGATGCGTGAGCACGAGTTCGCGGATTCCGTTTCTCGCCGCAGTCTGCGCGGCATCCGGGACCGACGAGTGGTAGTCGAGCACGTCCGTGAGTCGGGGCAACCCCACCGGCTCGATGAGGTCGCGTCGCACCACGGTGTGCACGAGCACGTCGGCGCCAGCAGCGAGTTCGTCGAGCCCGGCGCAGGGCACGGTGTCGCCCGCGATGACGACCGACCGCTCGCCGTCGTCGATGCGGAACCCGACGGTCGGTCGGACCGGGGCGTGGTCGGTGGGGGCGGCCGTCACCCGCACCCCGCCTTCGTCGAAGATGACGCCTCGATCGACTTCGGTCACCGTTGATGAAGGGCGCCATTGCAGGTCGTCGTGGTGGGCGAGGCGGTAGCCGATGTCTGGCTCGAGCATCGCCTCGGTGGCCTGGAGCAGCGTGGCCGTGCCCACCGGACCGAAGACGGGCAGGGGGTTGGGTTCGAACGACATGACCCACCGCGTCGTGACGATGTCGTTGAGGTCGGTCATGTGGTCGCTGTGCAGATGCGTCAAGAACAACGCGCGGAACGCCCCGGCGCCCGATGCCACCGCTGCGGCGCGCATCAGGACACCGCGCCCGCAGTCGAACAACAAGTCCCCGACCGTCGTGCGGACGAGCGTCGCCGGGCCAGCCCGCTCTCGGTCGGGAAGCGGGCTACCACTCCCCAGGATGATCACCTGCATGCTGTGGACCTACCCGACTTGTGGGGCGCCGGTTCGGGGCGCGGCGAATGTCTCGATGTGCCATAGGCGATAGATTGGCTGTTGTGACCGAGCGAACAGAGGTTGTGGCGGCCCACCGTGAGTTGTGCGAGGCAAGTGACGCGGTCCGCCATCTGCTGGTCGAAGAGGGCCTCACTCAGTCTCGGATCGATGACGCACGGAGTCGCCTCGCTCGCGCCTACCAGCGGGCTGAGGCTATCGACCTCGAAGTCCTGCACGCCTGAGGCGCTGATCCGTACGCCATTCGTCGCACTCGGGTCGCTCGGCTCTCGCCTGCGCCGGCTGCGCCGGCGTCCTCTCGGCTGAGGTCGCTCGGCGTTCACGCCTCGGCGAGCTCTCCGGGTAACGGCGCCAAGCGTCGTCGAGCAGCTCCTCGAGTCATCGTCGGGTCCTCACGGACGGCACGGGCGCCTGACGCCACTCCGGGTACCGCGCTGCGCCTCGCGGTGTGGCGGATCGCGAAATCGGCGTCGTGAACGCGGTCGGGCGCCGCGTGGGCCGCGCTGACCGCGTCCAGGTGCTTCCTACTCCTCTGGCGGAAGCCACCAGCAGGCTGGGATCTCCTGGCGGAGTCGGTCGAAGCACGCGTCCCGATGGGTGCAACCGGGGCATTCGGCTGGACTGACCCGAACCGTGCCGTGAGGACCCGTCTGCCAGCACCGCCCACATGCCTCGCACAGGTAGCGGGGCTCGAACTCGGCATTCGTGACCCAGCACATTCGTTCGGACCCACACTGTGGGCACTCGAAGCCAGGATGCCCAAAGGGTCGAGCCGTCGGTCGGACACCTTGCCAAGTCAGGACTCCCATCGCTTCCTTCATCGCGCCTCCCTCATGGACCATCTCATCGGTCGGTCGCTCGAGCCCCTCCACTCTCCAACCATGCGCCGGACCGAGGGCGGAGGACTAGGGACGAAGGTCCCACCTCGGTGTCGCACCGACGACGGACTCCAGGCGGGTCCACAGGAGACTTCGTAACCCTCCAGCCGCCGAGGGGTCGAGATGGCGTGCCGGGGCGTCCACTTCCTCCGGCCCAGATTCGCTCGAACTCGAATACCTGGTCAGTCGGGTTCGGACGCGCCAACGCGCTTGGCCATCCGTCCCGCGGCGGCGATTCGAGCCCGGTCGTCTGCGGGACGCACGTACAGGATCAGGCGGTTCACGCCGAGCGTGTCCAGATGCCTGCGCCGCTCCGAGTCGATCGTCAGCCACGCTTCGTCCAGCGCCGTGAAGACGGTGACCAAGAAGTGAGCGGGATCACGACCCGCCCGCTCGTGGGCGACGCGGGCGATGGTCACGATCTCCCCCAAATGAGGGTGGGACGCTCGCGTGTCGATTCCATCGCCGACCCGACCCGCGAGCTCCGCCATCTTCGGACCGAACGCGCCGATCACGAACGGCGGTGCAGGGTCAGGCTCCAGGAACCCGGGTGATCGCCACAGGCGCCGAACCTGCTCGACGCACGTCTCGATCTGCGCTCGGCGGACCGGATCGGCCGCCACCGTCCCGCCGATCGCCTCTTGCTCACGGTGATAGGGCGTGTCCGGGCCACCGCCAGCTCCGAGCCCCAGCAGCAGTCGGCCATCCGAGACGTCCTGGAGCGTGGCCGCCATGACGGCCAGCACCCCAGGACGGCGATTGGCGACGTTGAGGACAAGCGGTCCGATCATCACGTCCGGGACGGCGACCGCGAGCGCAGTCAGCACGGTCCAGCACTCGAGCACGTTCGGGGCGTCGTACACGCGGCCGTCCAGGTGATCCCAGGTCCAGACGCCCGCGAACCCCGCCTCGGCCGCAGCACGGGCCGTGTCGCGCAGGTCGGACCAGCGTGTGCCGAACGGGTCCAAGAGCACGTCGATCTGCATCGCCGAACGCTATGGTCTCGCGTCGCACCGTTGGTCCCCAGGCGTTCATGCGGCCACGCCGGTGTGGAGTGCACGGCGGGCCCGGCTCCCCGTAAGGTCTAGGGAGAGGGATGTTCGCCGCACAGGACCGTATTGCCGGCGCACTCGGGTCGCGTGGCGCACGACGACCACCGAGTCGGGAGTCGGGCTGATGGAGATCTTCAAGGAGTTCAGCTTCGAGGCGGCTCATCGGCTCCCGAACGTGCCGCCCGGCCACAAATGCGCTCGCCTCCACGGGCATTCCTTTCGACTGAGTGTTCACATCACCGCCCCGGTCCAGGCGGAGGCGGGGTGGGTCCGCGACTTCGCGGAGATCAGTTGCGCGATGGTGCCGCTGCTCGCTCGCCTCGACCACTACTACCTCAACGAGATCGACGGGCTCGAGAACCCCACCAGCGAGATCCTGGCGCAGTGGATCTGGGACCAGCTGGTGGACACACTCCCCGACCTCTCCCAGGTGGTCGTGCGCGAGACGTGCACGTCCGGGTGCGTCTATCGCGGTGAGCGTTGAACGCAGGCGGCCGGCCAACTGACCGCGCGACGGTCGCGGTGCTCGCCAGCGGTGGTCTCGACAGCGCCATCCTGGTCGCCGAGTTCCTCCGACAAGAACGCGCGGTCCAACCCATCTACATCCGGTTCGGGCTGACCTGGGAGGCGGTCGAGGAGGCGCATCTCCGCCGGTTCCTGGGGACACTGCCAGCTCGTGGACTGGTCACGCTCGACTTCCCGATCGCCGACGTCTATGGAGCCCACTGGAGCCTCTTGGCCCGGGACGTCCCGGACGCCGACTCACCCGACGACGCGGTCTACCTCCCTGGCCGGAACCTCCTCCTCGTCGCCAAGGCCGCCGTGTGGTGCGCGCTCCACAACATCTCGACGGTCGCCCTCGGCACGCTGAAGGGCAACCCGTTCAGCGACAGCACCCCGACGTTCTTCGCCGGGCTGGGGTCGGTCGTGCAGACGGGCTTGGACTGGCCGTTCGAGATCGTGACGCCGTTCTCCGAGCTGAACAAGGCCGACGTGCTGGACCTCGGTCGCGATCTTGCGCTGCAGCACACGTTCTCGTGCATCCATCCCGAGGGCGAGCAGCACTGCGGCCGCTGCAACAAATGCGCCGAGCGACGCCGCGCCTTCTCGGACCTCTCGATCGAGGACGTCACCACCTACGCCACCGCGTGAAGCAGAGTCTCGCTCATGAGCCGTGTGTACGTGGCACCGATCTCACTGGGGCTCGGCGACCTCGTCGTCTCGTTGCCAGCCGTCCAGGCGCTCGTGGCCGAGAACCGAGACGGCGCCCACCCGACGTGGCTGGTCGCTCGATCACCGGCACAAGCCGCCTTGGCCGAACGCATCGACGGGCTCGCGGGCTCGGTCGACGAGGCCTCGTTCGACCCCGCTCGCTGCGGCGGCCGCTTCATCAACCTGCGTGACCACCCGCTGCAACGCGACTACTGGTGGGGATCGCCGGAGTTCGACGCGGCCTACGGACCGATCTTGATCAATGACATCCTGAGCCGGATCTGCGTCGACCTCGGCATCGACGCCGACTTCTCCCGCCCGATTCCCCTGCGTGCGTCTCGACGCTCGGACCTCCGCGACACGGTGCTCCTCGTGACCGAGAGCGACGGCCCGACCAAGCACTGGGCGGCGGAGCGATGGGCGCCGGTGGCCGCGTGGGCGCGCGAGTCCGGACATGAGGCCCGGGCCGTCGTCCGCACCGCCGCGACCCCGGCACTACGCGATCTGGGCCTCGCGGAGATCGTGGTACCGACACCTGGCGCGACCGTCGATGTCTTGAGCAGCTGCCGAGCGGTGGTCGGCATCGACACCGGCCTGACGCACATCGCCGTGCAGCAGGGCACGCCGACCGTGATGCTGTGTCGTGACCGCCCGGTGTACTTCCGCCCGTGGCCCCACGCCCGCGTCGTCGTCGGAGACGCCTGCGCGGACCTCTGCCTCGAGCGGGAGCGAGACCTGGCGTACAACACGGCCGTGCGTCAGGGAGGATTTCGCCCGCCGGTCCGGACATGTCCGCTGGGCACACCGTGCCTGGACTCGATCACGCCGCAACGGGTCGTCGCCGCGCTCGAGGAGCTGGCGTGATGCCCGAAGCCGGGGAGGCGCGCGGTGTGTCGCGTGGCGGGCGCGACCCACGCGGCGCGCCCGGCGTCGTGTTCGGCTCCTACCCCGAGAGTCGGGTCGAGAACTCCCAACCCGCCGGGATCGGGCGGGTCGTGGCGCTGGGACGGCAGTGCGCCTGGAACAACCTCGGCCGCAACGTCGTCTTCGCGTCGCGGTCGTTCCAGCCCGAGGCGGTCTTCGACCAGACGGGCTACCCCGACGACGACGAGCTCTCCCAGTACGACCTCGACGTCCACGCCATCCTCGAGATCCGCGGCGCGGCGGTCGTGGTCGTCCTGAACCATCTCGGGCTGCTCCGCGGGTTTCGGGCCGCCGATCTCGCCGTGTCGGGGACCGTCGCATCGCTCGAACCGTCGTGGACGTCGCGTTTCGCCGACGACGTCGAACGCACCGTCGCGGTGGGTGATCGACTCGTCGGGTCGCGTCCCCGCCACGAGGCGGCGGGCGGGGTGATCGTCTCGGGCCCGCTGACCACCGACCCGGGACCCGACGTCGCCGTCGACGTCGGCCTCGAGGACTGGGACGTGGTCACCGCATTGGAGGCCGTGTCGACGGCCGGCGGTCCCCGTGTGGCCGTCGGCGCGGTCCGCCGGGTCGGGCTCTTCCCACTCGGGGGCACGTCACTCGACGCGCCGATCTGGGAGGTGACCGTCGGCTTCCAGCCGGCGACGCTCCTCTGGGACGGCCAGCTGCTGTGGACGGCGGGCAGCGAGCCGGCCGACGGCGTCGACGACTACGACTGGGAGCAGCTGCAGGGTGGGGGCTTCGCGGGCCTCGACCCACGGGACGGGCGCCGCGTCGTCGAGGGGCGCTTCGACGACCTCGCCTGGGGCAACGGCGGTGCCGCCGTCGTGATCACGCCCGACCTCGTCTGCGGAATCGAGCGGACCGGCGCGCTGGCGCTGCACAGCACACGAGACGGAGGCTTCCTCGCCCGCACGACGGCGCTCGCGTCGCACCCGCTCGGGATCGCCCACGCCGCGGCGGTCGACGACCACGTCCTCTACGGTTTCAACCGCGCCGGCTACGAGCTCTGCGCCGTCCCGACGGCCGCGCTGAACCAGCTCGCGCGCGAGCACGTGTAACGCCCCATCGCGGCGCTACGGCCGGTACAGCTTGAGGCTCTGGTGGGGCAGGAAGCGTCGGGTCCCGGCCCGGATGTCACTGAGGAGCGCGTCGAGCGCCTCCTCGAGCACGGCCAGCTGTGTCTCGAGGACCGGCAGGCGCACCCGGAGCCCGGCGTCGTGACCCCGGGCCGCCGCGGCCGCGGTGTGATGGATACGGATGACGAGGACCGACAGGCGGTCGAAGGCCATGCCCGGGCTCTCGGTGGACGGTGGCGCAGCGGGTCGTTGGGTGACGGCCACGTCGATCGCCGCGTCGATCGCCTCGACCAGCTCGTGCCGGCGGGCGTTGAGCCGGTCGATCGCGCGCTTCGCCGCGGCGATCGCCGAATCATCACCGTCGGCGCGGCGGACGCGGTCCTCCCAGCTCCACTGCTCGAGGTTCGTCTGATGGAGATCGTGCAGGATTCCCAGCAGCCCGTCCGGTCGGCGCGGGTCGGCGTCGACCATCGACGCGCGGAACTCGGCGACAACCGCCGTGACCGGTGGGAGCTCACCGCCGCGGGCGGAAGCCGGTGTCGGCCGGGGGCCGGCGCCACCCTCGGTTCCGGCGCTCACGAGCGCCCCTGCAGGTAGCGCAGCACCGACCGGGCGGCGAGCGAGCCCTGACCGAGCGCCGCCGCGACGCGGGGGTACGCGTCGGCGACGATGTCGCCGGCCGCGAAGACGCCGGCGTGCGAGGTGTGCAGGTCGCCGTCGACCACGATCGCCCCGGCGCCGTCCAGCTCGAGCTGTCCGGCGAGGAAGTCGGTGTTCGGGGTCCGCCCGATCTTCACCACGAGGCGTGTCACGGCCAGGGTCCGCCGTTCGCCGGTCTCGCGCTGGACGAGCTCCAGCGCTTCGAGCCGGTCCGGTCCCCGTGCGGTGTCCAGTTCCCATCCGGGCAGGTCGTCGATCCGCGACTCGGCGCGGAGCTGCGCCAGGACGTCGTCTCGGGCGTGCAGCGCGGGCGAACGGTGGATGAGCGTCACCGTCGCCCCGTCGGCCGCGAGGGCGAGCGCGTCGAGCGCGGCGCTGTCACCCCCGCCGATCACGGCCGCCACCGAGCCGGTGAAGTGCTCCGGGTCGGTCTCGAGCTGGTAGGTGATGTCGCCCCCGAAGGCGCCATCCGGGGCCGCGGCCAGGTACTGCTCCCGGGTGCCCGTCGCCACGACGAGTGATCGGAACGGCAGACGATCGCCACCGGTCTCGATCGATCCGCGGTCGAGGTCGACGGACGTGACTGGGGCTGCGAGTCGCACTCGATCACCGAGGATGCCGGCCGCCTCCTGCAACGAGCGCTGCAGGTCCGCGCCGCTCGCGAACCGCGCCGCCGCCAGGTTGCGCACCGAATGCAGCACCTCGGGAAGCTGACCGCCGAGGACCGGGGCGGATTCCACGAGCAGGGTGTCGAGCTGGATGTCGAAGCACTCCAGCGCGCAGCCGACGCCCGCCACGCCGCCTCCGATCACGATGACGTCGGACACACGATCGGCCATCACTCGACCCAGCCTCCAACCCGACCCGAGCCGGACGCAACCGGGCGGGCTCGGCCCCCGTCTTCGAGCCGCGGTCTCGGTGTCCGCCAGGGGACCCGGGCGGCGGCGACCTGCAACGGTGCGCCCCGCCCCGTCCGCCCTGGCGCGGCCCCTCGTGGGGCGAGGCGACTCGCGATTCAAGGAATCGCGAGTCCGAGAACGGGAGGTAATTCGTGAACTCGGGGACCGCAGGCTCGGCCTCGGCTACGCCGCGAGTCGGGCTGACGAGACGTGCAGCGTTCTGGTCGACCAACGGTCTCACCGACGGCGAAATCGGACAACGGCCAGGCCGTTGTCCAGAGCGACGTGCGCCGGAAGGTCGACCTGGAGGACCCGAGGTGGCAATTCCACGTGGGGCGACGACCGGCAGAGGTCGTCCGGACGGACAGGAGCTCGCGACGGCAACCACCACCGTGGTGCCGAGGCTTGAGCGTCGCCAATACCTCCCAACTCCCTTCGCTCCGCGTGATGCACGACGCTTCGTCGATCACGTACTGGATGGTTGGGGATGCGATCGGGTCCGTGCCAGCGCCATCCTCCTGACGTCGGAGCTGGTGGCTGACGCGCTCCGCCAAGCACCGACCTCGATCACCCTCCACGTTGATCTGCATGGTGACACGTTGCGCGTCGAGGTGAGCGACGATCCCGGTCTCGTCGCAGAGGAGTCGGCAGGGCGGTTCGAGCGTCAAGCCGCCCGCCAACTCATGGACACGCTGGCGAGCAGCTGGGGATCGGACGTTGACCGCGACCGCACCAGGACCTGGTTCTCGCTGTGCACGGCTGACGCCGACCACGACGCCATGTCGGCCGCGTTCACCGATCCAAGAGTCGCCTGACCAGCGTTCAGCGCCAGCTCGTGAGCGGCGACTCGCCGTCTCGAGGATCGCGAGCAGCCCTCCGACAGGACTGCTCGGCTCGTGCCCGGGCACTGCCGATAGCCTCCCGCGGTGTCATCGCCCCGAGCGAACCTCGCGAGAACGGCTGCGCAGGTTCTCGAACGCAACCGCCGCGACGGGTGGACCTGCCCCTCGGCGGACCTGTATCCGCACCAGTGGCTCTGGGATTCCTGCTTCATCGCCATCGGGCTGGCGCGCATCGATCCTCGGCGCGCCACGGCCGAGCTCCGGTCGATCTTCCGGGCTCAATGGTCGAACGGGATGCTCCCGCACATGATCTTCTCGCCGCGGGTGGCCGACACCGGCAGCAGGCGGCTCTGGCACTCGAAGGCACATCCGTCCGCACCCCAGGACGTCGACACGTCCTGCATCACCCAGCCGCCCCTGCCGGCGATCGCGGCGTGGCGCGTCTCCGAGGCCCTCCCTCCGGGAGAGCGCCGGGAGCTCCTCGAGGACCTGCTTCCCCGGTTGGTCGCCTACCACGACTGGCTGTACCACGCGCGCGACCCATCCGAGAGCGGGCTCATCACCCTCATCCATCCCTGGGAATGCGGCCTCGACACGACACCGCCGTGGATGCTCGAGTTGGCACGAATGCATGCCCCACGGTGGGTGCGCCTGGTGCTCCACCTCCGGCTGACCCGTCTGGTCCACTTTGTCCGCCGGGACACGAGGTACGTCCCCGCCTGTGAGCGGCCGAGCGACGACGATGGCCTCCGGATGCTGGCGCTGGTACGCCACGCGAGGCGGCACGGATTCGAACTTCGCCGCATCCCACCCGGCGACGCACCGCTCATCCAGGACCTGGCCTTCAACTCGCTGCTCGTGGCGGCCAACCGGGCGCTGTCCCAGATCGCAACATCGATCGGCCAGCCGCTCGATCAGCGACTCGTGGCCCGCATGGACGCCACCGCGATCGCGATCGAACAACTCTGGGACGCCGAGGCCGGTCAGTACTACTCCCGTCAGGCTGAGCGCGGAGAGCTGATTCCCGTCTCGACCGTGGCCACGTTCCTGCCACTACTCGCCGCCGTCACGTCGGAGCACCGCATCGAGCAGCTGATCGATCTGCTGGTCAGCGGGGTCGACTTCTGGCCCGGGTTCCCCGTCCCGAGCGTCCCGGTCACGGCACCGGAGTTCGAGGCCAACCGCTACTGGAAGGGTCCAACCTGGATCAACGTGAACTGGCTGATCATCGAGGCGCTCGAGGGCGCCGGTCGGACACCGTTGGCAGCGAGGCTCCGTCAACAGACGCTCGACCTCGTCGAGGGTGGCGGTTGTGCGGAGTACTTCTCGCCGTTGACCGGTGAAGGCCTCGGTGCGCCCGAGTTCTCCTGGACGGCCGCGCTGGCCCTCGACCTCCTCGCCGCCACCGCACCATGAACCTCGACGACAACACTGGTCTGCGAGTACGCCGTGGCGAATCACCGACGTCGGGACCAGGTGACGCGCCTCGTCACGATGCGACCACTGAGGTGATGGGCCGTTCTCATCCGTGATTGCGACGCAGTGAGGGTGATCGGAACGCGCCGCTCCCTCCCAGCTCTATGCTTGTGGCGTGCCGATGTTCATGGACCGCCACCTGTCCATTGACCTCTCGCCTGAGGAGTTGGCGGCGGCGCACACGCTCGACCTTGAGGCGCAGGACAAGTACGCCGTCCGCTATCACACCTACTGGTTCGACCCTGATCGGCAGTCCGTGTTCTGCCTCGCCGAGGGACCCAGCAAGGACGCGATCGAAGCAGTGCACCGAGAGTCGCATGGCGTCGTCGCCGACACCATCGTGGAGGTCGACCCCAATGTGCCGCTGAACGCGATGTTCGGGGCGATGCCGGCCCATCCTCCGGGTGAGGCGTATACGGCGCCGGCGATGCGGGCCATCGTGTTCACCGATGTGTGCGGGTCGGTGGCTCAGACCCAAGAGCTCGGTGACGAGGGTCACGTCGCCCTGTTGCACGACCATGACACGCTCGTCCGGCGGGAGCTCGCGCTCCATGACGGACGGGAGGTCAAGCACACTGGCGATGGCATCATGGCTTCCTTCACCTCCGTGAGCTCCGCCGTCGCGTTCGCCATCGCGGTGCAATCTGCCCTTCATCGGCGCAACGAGCAGGCGGCGACGCAACTCCACGTGAGCATCGGCATCAGCGCCGGCGAGCCCGTGACCGACGACAGCGACGACCTGTTCGGTGCCGCGGTCCAGCTGGCCGCACGCCTGTGTGACGCGGCTCACGCGGGCGACATCTCGGTCTCGATCGCGGTCCGCGAGCTCTGCATGGGGAAGCGGTTTCGATTTGAGGATCGGGGCACGATCCCGCTCAGAGGGTTGCCCGAGCCGACCCAGACCTACGCGGTCATCTGGCGGGGTTGACCAGCCACCAATTCCAGCGCATGCGACTCGCGGTCTCGGAGATCGCGAGTCACACGCCGAGCCGCTCCATGGAGACAAGGAGCGCTCGCCCGGATGCGCTCACGTCTGCCAGCTGATCGCCCAATCGCCGACGTGTCCGGCCCGGGTCGGCAGGTTGAAGCTCCGCGAGCCCTCCGACGATCGTGAGGTGGGTCGGCGAACCGCCGACCCAGGCGACGGGATGGCGCGCCTGCGAAGGGACCGCCACCTGCATGTGGAGGGTTCCGCCACGCAGGGGGCGCACGTAGCCTCGGATCAGCCCTGACTGGCGGGCCAACCCGACGTCGGGGAACCGCAACGAGAAGTCCGCGAACGGAAACTGGGGCTCGATGCGGTAGCCGGTCTCGGTCGGTGTGATGCCCGCCAGGTTGATCGCACCCATCACCATCCAGGTCGGCTGCTCGGTGACCTGACCCTCATAGGTCGTGAGGTCGAGGGCCCCGCCACACCGCGATGGGTCGCTGGAATAGAAGGAGGAGCAGGTGTCGTCGACCGACGTGATCCCGTCCCAGTGATCGGGGAAGACCGCCGCGTGATTTGCCATCGTCGTCCGTTCGTACTCGTCGAAGGCGAGTTGACGCGCCTGCGGCATCGAATCGCCCAGGCTGGCGTAGGCCCACGTCAGCCAGCCGTCGGGATCGAACCAGGTCCCCCCCGGCCAGACCGCGTTGTTGTCGCCGATCCCGACCTCGGGCGTCGTGACCTCGGTGACCGCTGGGTCGTTTCGGGCGGGACTGAGCGACGTGCCGATGCGATCGGGACCCTTGATGACCGCCGGCGCTCCGACCCCATCGAGGAACCGGCGGATGTTCGCGACGAGCGTGGCGCTCTGGGTGGGACTCGGCGCACCGGCCAGGACCGCCCACGGCTGGGGTTCCAGCCAGATCGCGCCCTGACCCAGCTGGTTCGCCCCTGCGTAGCCTCGCGAATACCACCCGAGCCCCGTCCACTGGCCCCGCAGGGTCGTGAGGAGGTTCGCCGCGGCGGCCCGCAGCTGTGCCGCGAAGGTGTGGTCACCCCGTAGGTCGGCGAGCGCGGCGAGCTGGGGGTACATGTAGGCGCACTGGGCGACGACGAGGGTCGACTCGGTCATCCCCATGTACATCGGCGAGAAGTCCGACCAGTCGCCGGTGGAGAGCGCGAGGAACTCGCCGTGGGGGCCGAGCAGGGACTGCTGATGGGCGAAGGCCAGCTTGAGGTGCTGCCACAAGGTCGCGCTCTGCTGTGACCCGTAGAAGCGGACGTCACGATCGAAGAACCCCGCGTCACGCGTGGCGAGCCCGTACTGGCTCGCGGCGAGCAGCAGCCAGAAATCGAGATCGTCCGAGGTCCCCAGGTTCAACGCGGTGCAGAGGCCCGTCGAACCGTACGGAAGCTGATTGCCCACCTCGGGTTGGAACTGAGCCGAGTACACGAGGGTCTCGCGGGCGAGCTCCCGGTCGAGGTACGTCGTCGGGAGCAGGTAGTGCAGCCAGCTACGGGTTCCGAGGTTCAGCCCGAGGTCGTACTGGTAGTAGCCGCCCTGCGTGATCGTGTGCTCTCCACAGTCCTCGTCGTAGACCGACGCCGAACGCAGGAGGTACGCGTCCCACATGAGCTCGCGACCGAGCCACGGTGCGCTACTCCCCAGCGAGGCCTTCGGCAGCGCCGAGAGCCAGGCGCGCTCGCTGGTCCCGAACGGGTTCGCCGCGTGGCGGTACTTCGCCACCAGGGCGGGGATCTGCGCCGGATGTGCGTAGCCGTACACGTAGCGCAGGGTCCTCGACTGGCCAGGGGCGAGCACCGTCCGCGTCTGGAGGGCGAACAGGGTGGTCCCCTCCACGCCGTTCGGCACGGCCCCCGCCCGGCTGTCGTGCAGGTGGTCCGCCACGACCGCCCCGGGGCGGGCCCGCGTCCCCGAGCCGAAGAACCCGCTCTGGGTGGTGTCGTACGAGCTCGTCGGCCCTCCCACTTGCGCGGCGAAGATCCCGAGCGGATCGGTGTCGCCAGCGCCCGCCAGCTGGGCGACGGAGAGCGTCTGGGCCGCGGCCTCCCAGGTCGGCGCGGCCAACCCCCGGTACTGCCCACCCACCTGCACATAGGGGTTGACGTCCCAGTACTCGAACCACGAGACGTGCTCGCTGCGCTTCGTCGTGTTGGCGATCGTGACGTCGTGGACGAGGACGGGATCGTTGCCGAACGGGGCGTAGACCACGTCGCTGACGTTCGTCCCCGACGTCCGCGTCTCACGGCCGAAGTAGCCGACACCAAATCGTCGGGTCGTCGCTGCCCCGGCCGGCCGGTCGTCGTACAGCGTGCTGATGGCGTCGCCATTCACGTTGAGATAGCCATAGCCGCCGCTGTAGTGGCCCCGCGCGGGTCGTAGCGGTTCATCCACTGGGCGGTGCGATCTTGACTCCACAGCTGCACGTAGCCGTGGTTGTAGGCGTTGGCGACGACACGGTCGTTGCCTACCTGGGACCAAGCGTCGGTGCTCCCGGCCAGCTCCGTTTGGCGAGCACGCGGGTCGGTCTCCTGGTCCATGGTGTAGCGGTATGCAGGAAGGCCGAAGTGGTCGACCTCCCAGGTGCCGAAGATGCCGCTGCCGTAGGTCGACGCGATGTTCGGTGAGGACGATGAGGCCGAAAGCGGCGGCGGAGCGTCCGACGCCGGTGCGGGTGGCCCGCAGAACGCGACCACGAGGGCGAGCGCCGTCGTGAGAGCCCCGAGCGTGAGCATCGGGTGCCTCGATGCCAGCGGGGCTGACACGCTGACCAGTATCGACGTACGACGAGCGGCGGGTCAACGCGCCGCGCGGCTCCACGCCCGGCATGCCCTGGGCGCACCGCGGAATTCGCGAGCTTGGAGATCTCGAGTGAGGCCAGCCAACGCGGAACGCGCTTCCCGGACCATTGCTCGTCACCGGCCGGTCATCCGGTGGGGCGCCACCGTCCCGGCTCGCCGGAGGCGTTCTTCGCAGGAGCGCTGATCCAGCCACCCGACACCAGCCGACACCGTTCCACCCCGGGCCGATTGAGTAGGTCCTACTCAGGTGCCCCGGCGTGGCTGGGGCTGATCCTGGAAGGGCAGAAGCCGTCCTCGGGGGCAGAGGTCGTCGTTCGGACCAAGATCAGGAGGGCAGATCGATGGGCTGGTTGCTCAAGAAGGTCGCCAACCGACTGGAAGAGAAGGTTCCCGGCGCCGCGGACGCGCTCGAGACCATCAAATCGGACGCGACCACGGGTGAATCTCACGCTTTCGTGGTCACACCAGATGGCCACCTCACCCCGGTCGAGTCGCAGCAGGCCGTCCAGGATGATCTGGCCGATCAGCTCGCCAGGCTCGGCGAGCTTCATGACCGCGGTGCCCTCAGCGACGTCGAGTACGAAGCGCAGAAGCGCCAGATCACGGGGGCCTGAGGGCTCCGTGACCGTGACCTGTGTCGCTGGAACCTAGCTTGCGGAGCCGCTCGCGATGGCGTTGTTCCAATCACTTGAGAAGAAGCTCTTGCTCAACGGCCGCCAGGCGCAGGCCGACATCCTGGCGTCGGAGCCCACGCACCGCGTGGTCGAACGGGGTGCGATCGAGCAGCTCGTCCAGCGGGGTTGGCAGCTCTCGCTCCGAGTGCACCCCGCGGGGGCCGATGACTTCGAGGTCGAGTTCAAGCAGCTTCTCGGAAGTTGGCGCATGCCGTGGCGGCGCGAGACGGCTGACGTGCTCTACGACCCCGACGATCACTCGAACACGATCCTTGACCCCAGGGTGGAGGGCCCCGTTCCCCGACCAGAGTGGCTATGGAACCCGAGTACGGGCACCTCACTCCCGAAGGCTCGACCGCGCGGCGCAGGAAGCGCAGAGCGCGCCGTCCGAGCATCGAGCCGACATGCAACTACTGGCGGGCTACTACCTAGACGGCGCGCTGTACGACTTCGAGTTCCAAGAGCTCAGGAGACGGATCCTCGGGCTGCCGCTGGTCGATCCCCGCCCGGCGATTGCACAAGCGATGGGCGTGGAGGGGGAACAAGCCTACGTTCGCTCGTCGGTCGACGGGCATGAAGTGCCGCTCACGAGCTCCGAGCCCACACCGAGCCGGCCTGATCTGAGCGACCGCATCACACAGCTCGAGGACTTGGCCAATCGCCACGATCGGGGCGAACTCACCGACGCCGAGTTCGCGGCCGCCAAGGAGAAGCTGCTGAACGGCAACGCCTCTTGACGATGCCTGACCCCGTCGGCTGGATCGCGAGTCGGAGCACCGAGCGCTGACTCCATCAGCTGCGGCGCGAGCTGGATCGCTCGTCAGCGACGACTCGCGACCGGTAGGTGCTTGAGACTGTTGAAGTGGGTGCTGCGGAGGTGCGCGGCAGGACCGGCGCGTTCCAACCGCTCGAGGTGAGGTGCGAGCGCCTCGAAGAAGGCGTGGGCCTCCTGCCGGGCCAGGCTGGCACCGAGGCAGAAGTGTGGCCCACCCGAGCCGAACGACAGGTGATCGTTCGGCGATCGCTCGATGTCGAAGCTCTCGGCGTTGATGAACACGTCGTGGTCGCGGTTAGCGGCGATCATCCACAAGTCCACGATCTGACCAGGCTCGAAGACGGCGCCCGACTCGTGCACGACGGTCGTGGTCACGCGGCGCTGGTGGTGCATCACGGGGGTCACCATCCGCAGCATCTCCTCGATCGCCGTATCGATCAGCGAGGGATCGGCCGCCAAGGCCGATCCCTGGTCGGGATGATCGAGCAGCAGCATGAGTCCGTTGCTCAAGAGATTGCGGGTGGTCTCGGTGCTTCCGGTGACGAGCAGCTGCCACCATCCGATGAGGTCCTCGTCGCTGAGCGTCGCGCCGTCGAGGTCGGCGACGATGAGTTCACTCAGCGGGTCATCGCGAGGATCGGCTCGCAGCCGACGGATGTGCTCCCGCCCGTACTCGATGAACTGCTGCATCGCGCGTCGCCCGTGTTCCTGAGAAGGGCACAGCTCCGGGTCCAACGCGCCGATGGTCGTGCTCGTCCAGCGCAAGATGTCGGCTCGATCCGCGTACGGTATCCCCAGCATCTCGCCGGTGACGTGGAGCGGTAGTTGGGCCGCCAGTCCGTCGGCCGCATCACCGCCTCCATGAGCGACGAACCGTTCAACGAGGTCCGCGGCGATCGTGCGAGCGGTCTCTGCGAGCCTGCTCGTGGCTCGTGGGGTGAAGCGTTGGCTCACCAAGCGACGCAACCGGGTGTGCGCCGGGGGATCAGACTCGAGCAGGGTGACGGGACCGGACCGGCGGTGCTGGCCTTCACCACCGGCAACGGCCAGCTGCGACGAAGAGAAGTGCTCCCAGTCCCGGTTCAACTGGCGGACGTACTGATGGCTCGTGACGACGTAACGGCCAGCACCCAGGCTGTTGCCGTGCCAGTGCATCGGGTCGTCGTCGCGGAGTCGGGCGAGGAGCCCGTGCGGCACACCCTCGATGAAGACGTCTGGGTCGTAGAGGGGACTCGCGCTGATCGACACCGCGAGAGTCTACGAATCCGCGGTGCGCCCAGCCGCAGGGCCGTGCACTGCGACCTCAGGCTTCGACTCGCCACCGCCGAGGTTGCGAGCCAGCACGGCGCGACTTCGCCGTGTCGGAGCCCACGAGGCGAACGCACGACACACGATCGCGGTGCCCACACGATCGAGGTACCCGACCGGTCTCCCAAATGGGACTTTCGTCTCTACTCTCGCGTCCCCTGGAGGCGCAGCGTAAAGCCATACCGAAAGCCCCAAGTATCCCTTTCCGAACGGGAGCAGCGGTGGTGGCTGTTCGGTACGCCAAGGAGGGACGATGGAAACCTTGGTCCGCGAGAAGCCCGTCACGACGGCCCGGCCACTTCGGCACGGACCGTTCCTGCGAGCCAGTTATCCGCTCGGTCACCCAGGCGAGGAATGCCCCGCCTGCCACTCGGGCGCCACGTGCTGGATCGCCAACGAGAGCTCTGGGTACAACTACTTATGCGAAGCATGTGGGCGCTGCTGGTCGTTGGGCTCCGCCGGCGCGACTCGCGTGAACCCTTTGTCGTGCCGGGACTGCGACCACCGTGAGGCCTGCTTGGAGTTGCTCCGCACGGAGTTGGCAGGCTCTTGGTGGCTGTCTGGCCAATACAACGGGCCTGCCAGGCGGACGGCGTAGGGCCGGTCGACGGGGCCTCACCAGGGGGCCAGCGGCCATCGGAGAACCCAACGCTGGAACGGTGTGGCGGCAGGGGGCGCCCAGCCGTGTGGGGCCGGATTCTCAGGTCGGTGTCTCACGATTGAGGAGGTTCCGGCCGGCGATGACCCCGAAGCCGACTGCGACGAGCGGGGCGGTGGCGGCGATGATGACGATGGAGCGGGGCCCAAGCGCGTCCGCCACCGCACCGAGAATCGGACCGCCGATGGGGGTCGTCCCGATGAGCAGCACGGTCTGTAAGGCCAGGACGCGGCCGTGCATCGTGGGATCGGCTCGTACCTGCACCATCGCCGTGGTGGAGGTCATGTACATGATGCTGGTGACCCCCACCAGGAAGACGACGGGAAACGACGCGGCGACGCTCGGGACCGTGGCGAGGGCCCCGAGCGCCAAGGCCAAGGCGCCGGCGCCGACCACGACGTTGCGGAACTGCACGTAGTTGCGACGCGCGACGGCGACGGCCGAGACGAGGGCACCGAACCCGAATACCGAGTACACCAGGGTGTACGCACCGTCCCCGCCGCCGAGCCCCTTCTCGACGAACAACGGGAAGATGACGTTGAAGTTATAGCTGATGGTGCCGATGACGGCGAGCATGGTGAAGGTGATCCACAGCTCGGGAACGCTGGCGACGTACCGGATTCCCTCCCGGACCTGACCCTTCCCCCGCGGGGTGACCGGCACCCGGCGCAGCTCGGCGGGGCGCATCATGAAGAGCGCGACCAGTACGAAGAGGTACGACGCGGCGTCGATGGTGAAGCACCAGCCGAAGCCCGCCACCACGATCAGCAGGCCGGCGAGGGCCGGCCCGACGATGCGGGATGCGTTGACCAGGGCGCTGTACAGGGTGACCGCGTTCGGCACGTCTTCGACGCCGACCATCTCGGTCACGAATGAGCGGCGGAGCGGGTTGTCGAAGGCCAGCATGCAGCCACCCGCCGCGGCGGTGATGTAGAAGGCGAAGGTCGGCGAGTGGGGAATGAAGGCGAGCGCGGCGAGGGCGCAGGACTCGAGCATCTCGAGCGTCTGGGTCACGATCAGGAGTCGGCGCTTGTTCGACCGATCGGCGATCAACCCAGCCCAAGCCGAGAGGACCAGGATCGGGCCGAACTGACAGGCGGTGATCGCGCCCACCGCCAGCCCGCTGTTCGTGCGGTGCAGAACCAGCAGGACCATCGCCACCGTGGTCAGCCAGTTGCCGCTGTTGGAGATCAACTGCCCAATGAAGAACAGCCGGAAGTTGCGATGTCGCAGCGACTGGAAGGTCCGCGGCCGCCGAGGCGTCTGGGCCGGTGCCTCGGTCAGGAGACTGGCGTCTGCGACGTCCGGATTCTCGTCCATCTTCGTGAGGCAGATGCTTGCAGGGCCGAGCTGGGTCCGCGGCGCCATGAGACTGCTCGAGGCAGCCGCCAAGGCCGTGACTGCTCGGCTCCTACTCTCGAGCTCGCCGGCGACTCGCGATCGCGAGTCACGGCCGACCGTTCGTTCCCGCGGGCGGCGGTGGCGGCGCCCCGGTACTGTCGGCCTGATGGTCCCTCGACTGCGGCAGGTGAGCCGGGGGGACGCGGCTGAGTCGGTGCTGCCTCTCTATGACCTCATGTTTGGAGAGCGTGACCCGGTCGAGCACCCAGGCACGGCGGCCGGCACGCCTGGCAACTGGTGGACCGTGTTCGCGCTCGTTCCTGACGTGCTTGACCATGCGGTGCGCGGCTTTGCGTTGTACCGAAACCCGACCCGCCGATTGGACCCAAGGTTGCGCGAATTGGGTATGACGCGCGCAGGTTGGGCGAGGGGAAGCCAGTTCGTGTTCTCGCAGCACTGCAAGTCCTGCCGCGACGTCGGCCTCACCGAGGAGCAGATCCAGGCCATACCGTCGTGGTCGGTCGCCCGCTGCTTCAGCCCGTTGGAGCGCGCCGTGCTTGCCTATACAGACGACCTCGTTCTTGGCGGGGGGCGGGTGGCCGATGCGACGTTCGCGGCCCTACAGACCGAACTCTCCGACGAGGAGATCCTGGAGCTCACCTACACAACTTCCCTGTACGAGATGCACGCAACGATCAGCCGCGCCCTGCGCCTCGAGTTCGATGACCGCGACGACCCAGTGGTCGAGCTTGGCGAGCGGGGTGGTCTGGTCATCTGAGGGGGAGGGAGGTGGCCGTGGGTCGGCGAGGCTTGGTCGGGATCGCTGCGGTGCGTCTCGATCACGTTCACGCCAGTGCAGTCCCCGATTGCCGTTGTGCCTCGCTTCACGGGCCAGGCAGCAGCAGCAGCTGCTGCACAGTCGTCGCGCTGACGCGCGGTCTGGGAAACCGCGAGTCGCTGCCCCTCGCAAGGAGTCCGGTGTCTCTGCTCCCGGGTGTAACGCGTCGCCGGGTTCCCGACCGTGGACGCGAGGCGTAACGTGCGCCCCGGTCGAGCTCCGCGCTGTCGGTATGGAAGGCGAGGTATCCCGGGATGAGCCGAGTTCGAGTACTCGTCGGGACGCGCAAGGGAGCGTTCATTCTCACGTCCGATGGCCGCCGTGACCACTGGAACATCGATGGTCCGCAATTCGGAGGCTGGGAGCTCTACCACGTCAAGGGTTCGCCCGTGGATCCCGACCGGATATATGCGTCGCAGTCGACCGCCTGGTTCGGCCAACTGATCCAACGGTCGGACGACGGCGGGAAGACCTGGGCTCCCGTCGGCAACGAGTTCCGCTACAAGGGGACGACTGGAACTCATCAGTGGTACGACGGCACCCCCCACCCGTGGGAGTTCGCGCGGGTCTGGCACCTCGAGCCGTCCTTGACCACCCTCGACACCGTGTTCGCGGGCGTCGAGGACGCGGCGTTGTTCCGCTCGAACGACGGGGGGCTGAGCTGGGACGAACTCCCCGGGCTGCGTGGGCACGGCTCCGGTTCGGCGTGGCAGCCCGGCGCCGGTGGAATGTGCTGTCACACGATCCTCGAGGATCCAGGCGAACCCAACCGGCTGTTCGTCGCCGTCTCTGCCGCAGGCGTCTTCCGTAGCGATGATGGCGGCGCAGAATGGAGACCGGCGAACAATGGGCTCCACTCCGACGGGATCCCGGATCCTGACGCCGCGGTCGGCCACTGCGTGCACCGGATCGCACTGCACCAAGCGCGCCCGCACGTGCTGTTCATGCAGAAGCATTGGGACGTGATGCGCAGCGACAATTCTGGAGAGAGCTGGTACGAGGTCAGTGGCGATCTACCCAGCGACTTCGGTTTCCCGATCGAGGTGCACGCCCATGAGCCCGACACGGTGTACGTCATCCCGATCAAGAGCGACTCGGAGCACTATCCGCCGGATGGGAGGCTGCGCGTCTACCGTTCGACGACGGGTGGGAACGACTGGGAGCCGCTCACCCGCGGGCTCCCGCAGAGCCACTGCTATGTGAACGTCCTGCGCGACGCAACCTCGATCGATACGCTCGATCCATGCGGCATCTACTTCGGCACCACTGGGGGCCAGGTGTACTCATCCGCCGATGCCGGCGATACGTGGGAGCCGATCGCGCGTGACCTTCCGGCCGTGCTGTCGGTCGAGGTCCAGACGCTCTCGTGATCCGTGTTGCGCTCCCAGCGCATCTGCGGACCCTCGCTGGCGTTGCCGGCATGGTCGAGGTTGAGGTCGAGGGAGCGCCCACACAGAGCTCAGTGTTGGATGCGCTCGAGGCCCGCTACCCAGTGTTGCGGGGGGCGATCCGCGATCAGGTGACCCATGAGCGTCGGCGGTTCGTGCGTTACTTCGCCTGCGAAGAGGATCTCTCGCACGACCCACCCGACTCGCTGCTTCCCGACCCCGTCGTCAGCGGGGTCGAGCCCTTCTTCGTGGTGGGTGCGATGGCGGGCGGGTCGTAGCCCGCAACAGGAGGATCGTCCGCCCGTCGCAGACTGCTCGTGACATTGCTCACGGCCTCGCAGCGATCGGGCGGCACGAACCTCCGCCGGCAGCAACGGCTCCTCTGCTGTAGCAGTCGTCGTCCGACCGGAACGGCCGCCTCACCGTGCAGCACACGGAGCGGCCACTGGCAATGCGCTCGGTGGCACACGGCGAACAGAGAACTGCCGAGTTGACTGTGCGTCAGGCGGCGTGCTCTCGCTCGCGATCAGCGTCGTGCTGGAGCGTCTTTCCAAGCTCCGAGAGGCTCACGCCGACCGCGTGCATGAGCGCGGACCCTGCTTCTTCGGTCTCTTGCCTGACCTTCGGATCGCGTAGCGACGCCCCGATCGTCTTGCCCGTGGTCTCGATCGCGGTTCGGATGGCTTTCACCGCCCGCTCGATCGACTTCTGAGACTCCTCGGTTCCGTCGCTCGCGGTCTCGGTCACTCGCTCATAGTCCTGGTGGAACTGGCGGCCGATGTCGCCGAACGCGTCACCAAACTGCGCCCACGCCTGCCGTGATCTGCTACCAACCTTTGTTCCAGTTGGGGTCTCTTCGTGGCTCATGCCAGTGGCTCCTCTCAGGCCGTAATGGGCTCAGGCTAAGGGGGGAGTCGCCTCGCGACCAGAGGCGAAGGTCCCAAACGACCCGACCGATCGCACGACTGGCAGCACCGACGGAGAGATGTCAGCAGCCCCCGTCACTCGCGGTCTGGAAAACCGCGAGTCGGGCATCCGTGAGGCCGCGAATTCGAGCGCACGACCGGCCGATCGAGCGAACAACGCTGAGTAGCCGGCAGCCGCGTCGTTGATCTCGGTGGCTGACTCGCGCTTCCCGAACCGAACATGTGCCGACTGCGACGAGCGCCGCATTCCGCCATCGCGAGTAGCTTGTCCGCTATTGGGTGCGATCGGCGCTCGCTGTGGCAGCGGTTAGCTTGACCGGTAGTTGGCGGGGTCCATTGGCCCAAAACACCGGGACGGGTTCGCGTTGGTAGGGCTCGTCGACGCTTGCTCCAGAGACGCGATCGAGGAAGACGTCCAGCGCAATTCGGCCTTCGAGTCTCGCGAGGGAGGCGCCCGGACAGACATGGGGGCCTCCGCCGAAGGCGAGATGGTCCTTCGGGTTCGGGCGGTCCAGCCGGAAGTCGTCCGGATCGATGTAGTTCCTCGCGTCACGATTTGCCGACGCGATGCCGAAGCCGACCTTGACGCCAGCGGGGATCCTGACGTCGTCGATAGTGGTTTCCACCAGGCAATCGCGCAACAGCACGTGAATCGGCGAGTCGTGGCGCAGCGACTCCTCGACCACGGTCGGGACCAGGCCCGGATCGATCCGCAAGCACCCGAAGAGAGCGGCGTCACTGCATACCGTCTCGAGCATGTTGGCGATCAAGTGGCGCGTTGTCTCGTTCCCAGACATCAGCAAGAAGGCGAGCTGCGTGCGCATCTCGAGGTCGGTGAGAGACTCCCCATCAACACTCGTGTTGATGAGCCGCGTCACAAAATCGTCCGGTGGATCAGACGAAGCCTTGCGTTCGGCAATCATCGCATCGAGATAGGCCGCGAAGTCGGGTGCCACCCCAGCCAGACCCTCGCCCTCGACTCCGTCCTCTCCGCGATTCTTCGTCGCGTAGGCGGACTGCACCACAAGATCGGACCATTGAGCGAAGCGGGCATGATCAGCCGGATCGACGCCCAGGAGGTGCGCTATGACTGTCGCGGGAATTGGTGTCACATAGTCGGCCACCAAATCGCCACCACCGTGCGCGATGAGAGGGTCCAGCAACTCGTTACAAAGGCGCCGGGCGAACGGCTCAACGCGGCCGATCCGATGTTGCGCCACCGCCGAGTTGATGATCCGGCGGATCTTGCCGTGGCGCGGCTCAGGGATCTCGCTGATGAGTTGCTCCTCGGGCGGTACCGTGACCCCCGGCGCACGGAAGCTCGCCTGGAACACTCCGATCTCTTTGGTTGCCGCCAGCACATCATTGTGACGAGCCAGAAAGTAGGCACCCGACTCAGTTCGCGAAACTGGGCAGTTGCCGCGCAGTTGGGCCAGGAGCTGATAGGGCACGCCCGCCGAGGCATCGAATGGGTCGGTGACCACCGGCAGAGATCCTCGCACCATCGGCACGATCGAGCCAGGCCTCGCGCTCAGCCCGCGGTCGGCTGGCTATTCGGTCGGATGTGGCGATCGGACATCGCGCACGGGACTCGCGGCCTGCTGAAGCGCGATCGACGCTCCGAGCTTGCGCCTCACGGGTGCCCTCGCGACCGCCGTTCTTAGACGCCGAATCGGCGGTTTCGATGCGACTGGCGATCATCTTGACCGCGAGTCTCGGGATTGGCCCCGTGGAAGGAACGCATCGACCGGCACCTGTGGCTCGCATCGCCACCCTCGGGCCTCGGCGAGGCGCCGATCGACCCCATCACTGAGGACCGCCCCCGACGCTCCGCCCCGCCGCGGACCTGACTCCTTCCGCCCGGTGTCTCCGATCGGGACTTAGGCCTCTACGCCATCGAGGCACAGGTTCGTATGCTCAGTGGGCGTCTGGTTGGACGAGGAGGCTGAACCGAGTCGCTGACGACCATGAGCGAGCGGTGACGGCTCGGCCCGTGCGGCGATACGGCGGTCGATAATGACAGGGGATCGCGGATGTGGAATGGTTCGACCTTGAAGCGATCCTGGCCGCTGTATGCCGGCATCGTCATTGCCGTCATGGGACTTGTGGTCGTTGGTGCGGCTGGCCCGAGCCTCGCCACCGGTTCGGGTGGTTCCAACGGCGGCGGTCCGGGTTCTCTCGCTCGCGCTTACGGGTTTGCGGCCGCGAAAGCGGCGACGTTGCAGGCGTTCCAAGGCACGAGTACCAACGTCGACCCGACGCGACGGCCCGCCGTCAAGGGCAAGCATGTGTTCGTGATCAGCCAGGGGCAATCGAACATCTCGGCAGCGATTCCGAGCAACGGAGCAATGGCTGCCGCGGCTGCCATCGGGTGGCAGGCGACCTTGCTCGACGGCAAGCTCGACCCGGCGAACTACGGCCCCCTCGTCCGCGAGGCCATCGCGCAGGGCGCGGATGGGATCGTCCTCGTCGCCATCGACTGCAACACGATCGCGGCGCCTCTCGCTGAGGCGAAAGCGCGCCACATCGTTACCGTTCCAATCTACGGATACGACTGCAACGACCCCTACGAGAAGGCCGGCCCGCCGCTCTTCACGACCGTCGTGAACTTCAACAACCTGTCAGCGAACCAGCTAGGCCAGTTCGCCGAATCGTACGGGCGCGATCAGGCGAACTACATCATCAGCACCTCGAACAACCGGGCGAGGATCCTCCTCTTGAACGACCCCGAGTTCGCGGTCCTGATGCACACGGCTCATGGATTCGTCGACCAGGTCAGTCACTCGAATGGATCGAAGATCGTGGACACACTCAACTTCGTGTCCGCGGATCTCAACACACCGAAGGTCATCCAGGAGATCCAAGCTGAACTGCTCAAGCACCCCGAGATCAACTGGATCAAGAGCCCCTACACGTTCGCGTCGTTGCTGGGGGTCGAGCCCGCGATCGCCAGCCACCCCGGTACGTACCAGGTCATGGGGGGCGAGGGCTTCCAACCGGAGCTGAACCTCATCCGCAACGGCACGTTCACCGCGGCCAACGTGATCAATTCCGAGTGGTCCGGGTGGGGGACGATCGATTCGATGAACAGTGTGTTCCGCCACGAGCCGACACGGCCCTCCGGCATCGGCTGGACGATGACGGACGCGACGCACAACCTGCCACCACCGGGTGCGCTCGTCCCGTCCCCGAAGATCGATTTCAAGGCGGAGTTCAAGCAAGCCTGGGGCGTCCGCTAGCAGCGCATGGCTGACAGCGACCCGGCCGACCTCGTTCCTCGCCGCGGGGATCCTGCCGCGGAGCCGACCCGTGACTTCCTGATCCGTGACTTCCCAGCCCGAGCGCCACGGATCAGCCACGTCTCCAAGACCTTCCCCGGGACGGTCGCGCTCGATGATGTATCGATCGACGTGTACCGGGGGAGTGTGCACGGACTGGTCGGCGGCAACGGCTCCGGGAAGTCCACGCTGATCAAGATCCTCGCCGGCGTCTACGAGGCGGACGCCGGTGGGGAGATCGCGGTCGGCATGCTCAAGGTCGCCGCCGACCGGATCACACCCAAGTGGGCATGGGCCGCGGGTCTGCGGTTCGTGCATCAGGATCCCGCCGTGTTTCCGGCGCTCACCGTCGCCGAGAACCTGGCCATCGGCCGAGGTTTTCCAACGTCGCCCCTCCGAGCGGTGCGGTGGCGGGAGTTGCGACGACACGCTCAGATCGTCCTGGACCGCTTCGAGCTCCACGTCCGCCCCAAGACCCTGGTGGGCGACTTGCGGCCTGCGGAGCGGACCATGCTCGCGATCGCCCGCGCTCTCCAGGACCAGGCCACGAGTAGCGAATCGATTCTCGTCCTCGACGAACCCACGTCGACCCTGCAGGCGCGAGAGGTCGACCGGCTGCTGGACGCGTTGCGCCGTTACGCCGCGGCGGGACAGACGATCCTCTTCGTGACGCACCGCCTCGAGGAGGTTCTCGACCTCACCGATCGGGTCACGGTGCTGCGGGACGGACGGGTGGCCAGCACCGTCTCGGCTCACGAGCTTACCCAGGACCGTCTCATCGAGCTGATCGTCGGTCGCGTCCTCGAAGCCGCCCCGGCGGCAGCGTCCGACCGAGCGGGTCTCGACGTGGTGCTCGAGGCGAGTGGACTCGCGGGCGGCCCCCTCGCTGGCGTCGATCTCGCGCTGCGGCGCGGCGAGGTGCTCGGGATCGCGGGTCTTCTCGGCTCCGGCCGAAGCGAGCTGCTCAAGATGCTCTTCGGCGCGTACCCGATCGCTGCGGGGACCGTGGCGCTCGACGGACACGAGGTTCGGTTCGCCGGTGTCGGTGACGCCATGGACGCCGGCGTGGCACTCGTTCCCGAATCGCGAGACGAAGCCGCCTTCATCGACTTGAGCCTGCGCGAGAACCTCTCCGCCGCGCAGGTCAGCAAGTACTGGCGCGGACTCCGGTTGCGACACCGGACGGAGGCCCAGGACGCCCGGCACTCAATCCAGGACTTCCTCATCAAGGCATATTCAGATCGGCAGCCCTTCATGACCCTGTCTGGCGGCAACCAGCAGAAGGCGATCGTTGCCCGCTGGCTGCGCCAGGCGCCGCGGGTGCTCCTCCTCGACGAGCCGACTCACGGTGTGGATGTGCGAGCACGGGCAGAGCTCTACGGCCTCATCCGCCAGGCGGTGGAGCGTGGAACTTCGATCATCATGGCCACGTCGGACTTCGAAGAGCTCGCTCGTGCCGCCGACCGCGTGCTCGTGCTCCGCGATGGACGCATCGTCGCGGAGGTTCCCGGACCTGACATCGATCCGCGCCGGCTCACGGAGCTCGTGCTGGCGCCAACCGAACAGACCGGATCGCGATTGGGGACGGCACGAGCGTGATCGGCGACGAAGCGCTCGCCAGCTCCGGTTCGTCCGACCAGCCACCCCCCGGAACCGGGGCCACGCGTGCTGCTCCGAAGTCCTCGTCGCTGCTGCTCTACGTGGAGCGGTACGCGCTGCCCGGCGTCTTCTTGGTCGTCTTGATCTTCTTCAGCGTCTGGGCAAGCACGGGCGCCACCTTCAGCCGGCTGACGAACTTCCAAGAGGTCGGGAGCAGTCAGGCGTACCTGGGAATCCTGGCCCTCGCAGCGCTCGTTCCGCTCATCTGTGGCGAGTTCGACTTCTCGGTGGGCCCGATCGCCGGTGTGTCCCAAGTTGCGACGGCGGCGGCGATGTCTCGCTTCCACGCTCCGCTGCTCCTCGCCATCCTCGTCGGCCTCGGCTTCGGTGCCTTCATCGGGTTCGTCAACGGCACGGTCGTCGCGAGGATTGGCGTCAACTCCTTGATCGTCACGCTCGGGATGAGCGGGATCCTGGTCGGGCTCGTCAGCTGGTACACCGCCGGCCAGTCCATCAGCTTGGGGATCTCGCAGACCCTCACGAAGTTCGGATCAGAGAACTGGTTTGGGATCCCCGCCGTCTGCTATCTGCTCGCCGCGGTGGCGCTCTTCGTGTACTACCTCGTCGAGCACACGCCGTTTGGGCGGTACCTGACAAGCATCGGCTCCAATCGACCTGCGGCCCGACTCGTGGGACTGCGCGTCAACCGGCTGACCATGGAGGCCTTCGTCGTCTCTGGAACGCTGGCGGGTCTGGCCGGCGTCCTGCTCGTAGCTCGCACGGGCAGCGCCAATCCGCAAATCGGCACGGTCCTCGACACGCTCCAAGCTCTCGCCGCCGTGTTCCTCGGCGCAACGGCAATCCGGCCCGGCCGCTTCAACGTCCCTGGGACCATGATTGCCATCTACTTCATCGCCTTCTCAGTCACCGGGCTCCAGATCGCTGGTGTGCAGCCGTGGATCAACGACGTTTTCAATGGCGCCGCCCTGTTCTTCGCCGTCATCGTGTCGACGCTGCTCGGGAGGAGGCGGGTCGGGACCTCCTAGCGTCAGCCACGCCTCGGCGGCTGTCTCACGTGCTCGCGGTTCCCACGATCGCGAGTCGCGTAGGGATCAAAGCATCTGCGATGCCAGAAGGATGAGAAGGGTGCCGCAGATCGCTAGCGGGCGCCTTCCACGAGGTCGAGCCGCCCTTCGAGGATCACGATCTCGTTCGCGACGTCCGTAAGGATGACCTCGAGTTCACCTACGACGCGGACGAGGGCGTCCTCGACGGGCTCCGGCTTACCGATCTTCTTGAGGGTGTCCAGGTGGTTCCTCAGGGCATGAAGCCTTTGGGCCATCGTGTCCGAGAAGTCGGGCATGCGTGCTCCTCCGTTCAGCGGACAGCCCAGGGTACCGCGAGATCCGAATTGCGAGTCGGGCTTGGGAGCAGCCATCGAGCTCGGCTGAGGCTGCCTCGACGGTGCCGGCCGCTCCTGGTGCGTGCCTGCGAGAGGACCGGTTTGCGGACTCGCGGGTCCGCAGGTCGCGAGTCATCAGCGCTTTCGCCGAGGTAGTTGAAGGAGGCCTGGTTCCACCGCGTCGCGTCTGCACGACGGCCCGCCTGGGGCCCTTCGGTAACAACGCTCAGCTCGTGACCACGACGATCCTGCGGGGTCACGCACGACCGGCACCTCCGCCATGGGGAGCTGGCGCGCCATCCGCACCGACGCACGGTCGTTCATCCACCATCCGCACCTCTGGTTGGACAGGTCGGAACTCGAGACACATAATCGACGGGGCAACCGCTGTACCAACGTGCGGGAGGGGGGCATTCGTCATGACAGAACCGAGGTCGTTCGAGGCGCCGGGACCGGGTTCCTGGGGCCTTGACCCGGTGCACTTTCCCCGACCGGTCACTCGCTACTGGGCGGCGATGCACCCCGACGCGTTCGCGCGCGGCACCCATGACTTTGCCGAGTACTACGGCATGGTCATCGACGGGCTCCAGATGCAGTACGTGAATGGCTTCGCGTACAGCAGGATGATGCCGGCACCGGAGGAGGACATCCCGGCTCGGTTCGCACGGGCCGACGAGGTGTTCGCGAAGAAGGTCTGGCGTGATCAGCTGCGCGAATGGGACGAACAGATCAAGCCGGCATCGATCGCGACCCACCGCGAGATCCAGTCGATCGACCCGGACTCGCTGAGCGCCGACGAGCTCGTCGCGTACCTACGCCGGTGCGCCGACCACCACGCGGCGATGATCACCCAGCACATGCGCTTCACGGCATCCGCGGTCATCCCGACCGGCGACTTTCTCGCGCACGTGGGGACATGGGTCGCGCTCGCCCCGGCTGAGCTGCTGGGGCTCATGCAGGGGGCGGCGCCGGTATCGGCCGGCAGCTCGGACGAGCTCGAGGAGCTCACCTCGGCGATCGCGTCGGACAGCGCCGCGGCCAAGCTGCTGCAGTCCGACCGAGACCCGGCCGAAGTGCTGGCCGCTCTCCGCGACCTCGGTGGGGCGTCGGGATCGGCGGTGTCCAACTACCTCGACCTCGTCGGCTACCGGCCGCTCGACGGCTTCGACATCTCCGAGCCGGCGGCCCTCGAGCTGCCGGACGCGCTGCTCCGGGCCATGCGCGTCGCTGTGGAGCCCCGGGACGACACATCATCCGGCGTCGACGAGCGGATAGCGAACGTGCGGCGCCAGGTCCCCGAAGCGCACCGCGGCGAGTTCGACGAGCTCCTCGGCGAGGCCCGTCTGATGTATCGGCTGCGCGACGAGCGAGGTATCTACAGCGACAGCTGGGCGTCCGGGCTGATGCGACGGGCCGTGCTCGCCGGTGGGCGTCGCCTCGCCGACCAGGGTCGAAATCAGCGAGCCGGCGCATCTCGTCGACGCGACCGTCGACGAGATGGACGCGCTGCTGACCGGATCTGGAGGACCCTCGAGTGACGAGCTCGCCGCTCGTGCCGAGTACCGCGCCACGCACAGCGCCAAGGACGCACCGGCGGTGCTCGGCGATCCGCCGAGCCCCCCGCCTGATCCGTCGGGTCTACCGCCTGGGCCCGGCCGCGTCATGGCCGCCACCGGGCTCGCGTTGGGTGAGGTGTTCGGCAGCTCGGAAGCGCCGCACGACGACCACCTGCTCCGCGGGCTGGCGGCGAGCCAGGGCGTCTACGAGGGCCCGGCCCGCCGAGTGTCGGGTCCCACGGAGTTCGACCGGATCGTTCAGGGCGACGTCCTCGTGACGGTCGCGACCACCGAGGCATTCAACATTCTGCTGCCGCTGCTGGGGGCGATCGTGACGGACAGCGGTGGGCTCCTGTCGCACTCGGCCATCGTGGCTCGGGAGTACGGGATCCCCGGGGTGGTCGGGACCCGAGAGGCGACCGAGCGGATCGGCGATGGTGTGCGCGTCCGGGTTGACGGCACCGCCGGCGAGGTGACCTTCCTCGCGTGAAAGGCGTCGTCCCGCTCGCCAAGGCCCAGGAGACCGCCCTCTTCGGATCCAAGGCCGTCGGGCTCGGCGCGGCGCTGCGGGAGGGCCTTCCAGTCCCGCCCGGCGTCGCCCTGTCGGGCGACGTCGTCGAGGCGGTCGCATCCGGTGACCAGCGCGTCATCGCGCAGGTCGAGAAGATGGTTCGGTCGTTGCGTGCACCGTTGGCGGTTCGCTCGTCCGCAGCCGACGAGGACGGTGCCGACGCGAGCTTCGCCGGCCAGCACCTCACGCTCCTCAACGTTCAGACGACTGACGACGTGGTTCCCGCCTTGAAGGAGATCTGGTGGTCGGCGAACTCCGACTCGGCGATCAGCTATCGCCAACGAGTCGGGCTCTTCACCCGCCCCAGCATCGGCGTGGTCGTCCAGACGCTGCTCAACCCTGACGTCGCCGGCGTGATGTTCACCACGAACCCGATCACCGGCGCGGACGAGCGGGTCATCGAGGCGAGCTGGGGACTCGGCGAGGTGGTCGTCGCCGGGCAGGTGATCCCGGACAACTTCCGCCTCGACCACGCCGGCCAGGTGCTGGAACGACGAGCGGGTCGGAAGGACGTGGCGATCCGCGCCACCGAGACCGGTGGCACCGTCGCCGAGCAGATTCCGGCGAGCCAGGCCGAAGCACTCTGCCTCGACGACGCGCAGCTGGCCGAGCTCGGCCGGCTCGCCGCGACGTGCGAACGCGTCTACGGCGCCGGGCGTGACATCGAGTGGGCGATCGCCGACGGGACGCTCTACCTGCTGCAGTGCCGGGCCGTCACCACGGGCAAGAGCCATGACGCGACCCCAGAGCCTGAGCCGACCACGAGCGACCCGGTCGAGGCGGTGCAGCGCGTCGCGCTCTTTGACGGTCTCGACCATCGAGAGGCGGAAGAGATCGCGCGCCTGTTCAAGGAGCGCCGCTTCAGCGAAGGCGAGACCGTCGTCATGGAGGGTTCGGGAGGCGCGGCCTTCTTCCTGATCAACTCGGGCGAGGCCGTCGTGACTGCCCGCGGCACCGAGCTCGCCACCCTCCGTCGCGGCGACCACTTCGGCGAGCTCGCGCTGATCGATGAGGGTCCTCGCTCCGCGACGATCACCGCCACGACCGAACTCGTTTGCTTCGGGCTGACCTTCTGGGACTTCCGGCCCCTCGTTCAGGGCAACGGCGTGATCGGCTGGAAGCTGCTCGAGTCGCTGGCCAAGATGCTGCGGGAGACCCAGCACGAGGCGGCGCATCTCACCTCGGCGCAGATCGACCCGCACCCGGCGCCGGCCGAGCACACCAACCCGAGCTCCTGACGGACGGCCGGCCACGCTGGCCCGAGAGCCAGCGCCGACTCGCGGTCAAGCAATCGCGAGTCGGACAGGTCGACCCACTCCCGATGCGACTCGCGGGTTCCTGGACCGCGAGTCGGCTGACCTTTGGCGAAGTCGAGGCCTTGTTCGGACTTGTCGCTCGCCCATTCACGGGTAGTCAGTTGTTCGAGGTCCTCAACGAAGGCGAGGAGGCCGACCTTTGGGCAGGTGGACGGCGTCAGGGTGGGCGACTTAGATCGTGGGTATGCCACAACAATACGAAATCGTTGCCGGCGTCAACATACCTGGCACCGTGTGGATGGGAAACCTGCAGGGCGCGGTAGGCCCCGGCTTCATCCTGTACGAGTGTTCCGCCTGTGCCGCAATTGTGCGTGACTCGGCTCGACACGACACCTGGCACGACGCGCACGGCAACTGACGCCAAGTTCCGGACGCCGACTTCGCCAAGACGCTCGATGCGTTGTGTATGGACGCAACGCCCGCTCGCTGGCGCATCACGCCTCCGACTCGCGGCCTTCGAACCGCGAGTCAAGCGGGGTGCGAAAGCCCTCGTCTGCTGAGCCCCGAATCGCTCACGTCTCCCGCGTCGCCGGGCCGGGAAGGACCACGTGTAGCAACCCAGGGGCCCACAAGCGGCCAACTCGGTGACGTTTCGTCGCTCTGGTGCGCTGGGGCGCGCCGGCCCTCTGAGGGTCGGTCATTGGGCGTCAGATGGCGTCGAGACCTATCTCGGCGCGTGTCTCGGCCGTGGTATTGACATGCGGGAACGGGTGGTCTGGCACGTCCAGCTTGAGCGCACGACAGATGGGATCCCACCCGTCGCCGGGATGCCATTCCAGAAGTCGGTCTGGTGGTGCTGTCGCTCGCACGTGGTCGTTGTAAGCGAGGTACGCACGTTTGGCAGCGGACTCGTCTTGCCAGCTCGGCGTGAACGACGTCATCATTCCCCGGCCCATTGCCGTCCAACCATCGTCAGGCGCGTCGGGCGCGAAGTACGTCGCCATGGCAATGAAGATCGTCTGGGATGCGCTCGTCCACCACGAGTCGGCGTCGCGGACTGATAGCAGGATGACGGCGTCGGGAAAAGCCTCGCTGATCTGTTGCCAAAACGGCGCGGCTGGCCAATCGACCGAGGCTGCATAGCCAGCGAAGAACGCATCCCAGTCAGGCAACTGACCCCGATACGCCCTGCCCCAGGTGTCAGGATCCTCCGGGCGCTCGCGTACCTCCAGCATGTGGTAGCAGGGCCCGCCGAGCAACTCTTCCAATGCGAACTTCAGCGACATCGTGCCTGTTCGACCCAGTCCCGCACCAACGACTCGAAGTGCCACTTCTGTCCCTCCCCGCTGAGCATAAGTCGAACTGCCCTCGCGAGTCGCCACCTGTGTCGTCAATCGAGTTGCTTCAGACTCAGCGGGAGTGGCTCGCCGTGGACCGGTGGAGCAACCCCTCGGTGCCGAACGCGAGCGATCGTCCAACCGGCGGGTGATGGTGCACCCGTTTGCCTCGCGGTCTTCGAAACCGCGAGTCGCGGGATTAGGCAGCCCGGATGCGGTCGAGCAGTCGTTGGTCAATGAGTTCGGCCGGCAGGTTCTCTGGACCGGTGAACGCGCTGACCATCACGGGGAAGAGCTGCGGATCCATCTCGTCCATCAGCCTGCCGGTGAGCGCGCGGCGCGCTGCTCGGTTGTCAGCGTCTTCGGCTTGCGCCACCGCGAGGACGTCGGCAATGAAGCGAACTCGCTCCATACGACCAGACCGCTCTGCTCCGTAGGCGGCGAACTCGTGCGCTGAACGGGCTCCATCGATGACTAGGTCCCGCACGATTCGGGCGTCTCGGAGGGCGATCGAGAGACCCTGTCCGATGATTGGGTCGTTGTGACCGGCCGCGTCGCCGATCAGGACGACGCCGTCGACGTACGGGCTGTCGGTCCACGTGTCGTCACCGGGATAGGTGGCACATGGCCCTGCGGGCACCGCAGCGGCGACCTGCTCACCCCACGGGTATCCGGATTGTGTGCACGCGGCGAGGAACTGTTCTGTGCCGTGGGGGCCTGAGAATCGGTGCTGTCCGGAAAGGCCGGGGACAATGTAGACGCGGGCTCGTCCCCCTCCCTGGTGAAACAGCAAGAAGAACAGGTCGCCTTCGCTTGCGAGCGCGTCATGATCGGGCACGTCCCGCAAGCCGTCGACCAGAAGCCCTGCGATGTAGCTAATCGGCTCCTGGCGTTGGAGCTGGACGCCGATCTGCTTACGGACCGTCGAGGCTCGCCCGTCAGCCCCAACGACGAGTGACGCCCGCAGATCAGCGGACCCGTCTTCCGTCGCATACGACACCTCGGGCGCTCGGCCCGCCGTCACGCGCACGTCACGCGTACCTCGGACAACCGTCGCGCCTGCCTTCACCGCTGCATCAGCGATGGCTTGACATGCCGTGGGGTGACGCAGGTTCAGCGAGCCTGGGATATCGGGCACCATGGCCTCCATCGGGAAGGTTGCTACTTCCCCGACACCCTCCGCGTACTGCTTCCAGATGGGCGTCACGTGCGCACCAGCCTCGAGCAGCGCCGCTTCGACCCCGGGCTCGCGCGCCTCCTTCACTCCCCACACCTGCATGCTCTCGCCGCGGACCCTGTCCTGATACTCGGTCGTCGCCTCCAAGACGACGACGCCGAGTCCGGCTCGGGCGAGCGCCATCGCCAGGGAGGCGCCGCTGATCCCTCCACCCACGACGACAACGTCGGTAGCGTCGGCCATCCACTCTCCTGCGCCCGGCAGGCTTCGGATCAAGGGCGCGTAATGAGCGCAGGCTAGCGCCGGTCTCCGGGACACGCGCGGGCCGACTCGGGTGCTCGCAGGCGGCGGTGGTGCGGCAGCCGCGGAGACCCGCGTCGGTGATCGGTCAAGTCCAGTCAGCGGCAGCGCGACGCAGCGCAGATCTAGCGTGAGCTGTGAGCGCTTGACTCGCGGTCTGCCGGATCGCGAGGCACGGCCGTCTCCACCTGCTCACCGCACGGAACGGGCACCGGGCGGGTCGTTCCCGCACCTGCCACGCCGTCAGTCCCGCTGATTTGCACCCCGATGCCGCGCTGCACGACCATGCCGCAACCTATCCGGCGGGAGTCGAGGGGCATCATGACCGACGAGAAGGGGTGGGCGCGTCGCTTCGCCATAGCTGTCACGGTCGCCGCGTTCTCCGTCGCGGCGCTCGGCGCGTCCGCGGCTGGGGCCGCGGTACCGGCCGCGTCATCGCCGAAGCTCAAGATCCTCGTGACCAACGACGACGGAAACACCACGCCTGGCCTTGACGCCCTCGTTCAAGCTCTGATCAAGATCCCGGGGACCAGCGTCATGGTCGCCATGCCATCTACGAACCAGAGCGGCACCGATTCGACAACGACACCCGGAGTCCGCACCGGCGTGAGGACCACGACGACCGGCGGATATTCCGCCTACGCGGTCGATGGCACTCCGGCAGACAGCGTCAACTGGGCCCTTGCGAACCTCGGTCGACCACAGCTGGTGGTGTCCGGTGTGAACGACGGGCAGAACATCGGGGGATTCACGACCATCTCGGGAACGGTCGGAGCGGCGCGAACGGCAGCCCGGCTCGGGATCCCTGCGCTCGCGGTCAGCCAGGGGTACGTCACCGTCGGAGTTGCCGCCGGCATCCCGTACAACGTCGCAGCCGGCTACGCAGTGGGCTGGGTCAAGCAACACCGACAGGCGGTACTAAAGCCCAAGAAGGGCGCGCCCGTCCTCTTCCAGAGTCTGAACGTGCCGACCTGCACCGCCGGGTCAATTCGAGGCGAAGTCACTGTCCCAGCCGCGTCGACGACCGCCAACGCCCTCACGGTCCCCGACTGCAAATCGACTGCCACTCATCCGACAAGCGACGTGGACGCGTTCAACGAGGGCTTCGCCACCCTCAGCTCGCTGACGCCGTAGCGATCGACCACAGCCGTTCGCTGCACGAGCGGGCCTCGTGCTGCGAGACCGGATCCCCGCAGTGTGAGAAGGAGGGCGCCGACAGGCTGCGGGTCACCGCCCGCGTACCGCCCACATCGCCGGAGAAACGCGCTGCCCCCGACCAGGGCAGTGACTCGCGACCTGAGGAACCGCGAGTCGTACCCGTCATACGGCGGAAGGGTGGGCATCAGGTGATCAAGCCGCGCTGGCCACTAGAATCATCGCGTCGCCACCTAGCGGGAGCGATGCGCTATCCGACCTCTGTTGCGTAGCCGAGGGCGGAACGGCTGCCCATCGTGGACGGCTGCCCTCCTCGTGTCCGGACTCGCCGCAGGCACGCTGGCCGCCTGCTCGGGCGGAGCCGCGTCGTCGTCGAATGGCATTCCCCAGCCGGCAGCCGCGCCGAGCACCTCGGCGCCCACCGTCACCACGCCGCAGGGCGGGCCTGCGCTGGCGATGTTCAACGCTCCGACATCGTTCAGCTGCTTGACGCAACACCCGGCGCAGGCGCAGGTCACGATCGGGTGGGACGCTCCGTCGGCCACCCAGGTCACGGTGACACTCGACGGAGTCCGACCGCCGCGCGGCATACGCGCATCCGTCCCGTACGAGGTGCCGGCGGGTCCTCCAAGAGGACCCGGTGTGACCGTCGTGTTCGCGTGCGGCGCCCCCCACCACACGATCAGTCTGAGGTGGACCATGAACCACTCACCGGGGACCATGCGCGTCGTGTCGGTGGCGGCGGCACCATGAGCTACCCGACACAGCCCGGGCCGGTGAGCCGCCGCTCGTTTCTGAACGCCGTCGGGGTGGCCGGGCTCGGGACGCTGGCGGGCTGGGCGCCGATCCGGCTGGTCTCCTCGTCGGGGCATCGGATCGGCGGGGTGGCGCCCGGCGCTTCCTCAGGCTGGCCGGAGCCGGCCGCACGCGTGAGCGCCAACGGCATCTTGGCGACGAGGCTGCGGGTGCGCGAGATGCGGACCCGAATCGGCGCGGCTCCAACCAGGGCCTGGACCTACGAGAGCGTCTACCCGGGGCCGACCCTCGAGGTTCGGCCCGGCGACCGCCTGAGCGTCGAGCTGGTGAACGACTCGAACGAGGTCACGAACCTCCACACGCATGGCCTGCACGTCTCACCGAACAGCCCCTCCGACAACGTGCTCCTCGCCATCGAACCGGGCAGGAGCTACCAGTACGAGTACGCGGTCCCGCCCGACCATCCCGCCGGCACGCTCTGGTACCACGCGCACTACCACCCGCTCACGGACCAGCAGGTCTTCGGCGGTCTCTTCGGGACGCTGATCGTCCGAGGCGAGCTCGACGAGCTGCCCGGCGTCGCCGGCCGCCGTGAGCGAGTCCTGATCCTCAGCCAGATCGAGATCCAGGACGGTGCGATCGTCGACGGCGCGAAGAGCTCGCTGTCGAACCAAGCGACGCTCGTCAACGGCCAGTACCAGCCGATCCTGAAGATCGCGCCCGGCGAGATCCAGCGCTGGCGAATTCTCAACGCCAGCTCGGTCTTCTACCGGCTCCAACTCGACCACCATGTCCTGAACACGATCGCCATCGATGGCAACGCCCTCGCCGCGACCGAGCCCACCGAGGTGCTCGAGATCCCGCCCGGTGGCCGCGCCGACGTCCTCGTGCAGGCTGCCGTCGGCGGCCACTACGCGCTGCGCTCATTGAGCTGGAGCGACTTCGGCCTCTACTACACGACCGCGATGACGCCGCATGCGCAAACCGTCGTCCGGATGCAGGTCGCAGGGCCACCCGCGCCCTCGGGACCCGGCCTGCCCACGACCCTCCTTCCCTTCAAGGACCTCCGAAACGTCCCCGTGGACCGCTGCCGCGTGTTCCAGCTCTCCGAGCGGGAGCCGCGGGGAACCGGCCAGTTGAACAAGTTCAGCTATTACGTCAACGGCCGGCAGTACGTCCACGGTGCGAACTCCGTGGGCGCCACCATGCTGCTCGGCAGCACCGAGGAGTGGGAGTTCGTCAACCTCACGTACGAGCCGCACCCGCTGCACATCCACGTCAACCCGTTCCAGGTCATCGCCGTCAACGGGGTGCCGTCCAACGAGCTCCACTACCGCGACACGGCCAAGCTCCCGCCGTTCGGGACGCTCACCATTCGACACCAGTTCCTCGACTTCACCGGGCTCTTCGTCTGGCACTGCCACATCCTCTTCCACGAGGACAACGGCATGATGCAGCTCGTCCAGGTCGTCGCGACGCCAGCCGAGCTCCAGGCCACCGACGCCGCGGCGCACACCACCGCGGACTCGACCGGAACCACCACCCAGCAGCTGTACTGCCATCTCCGGGCATGACGGGCGAGCTGGCCCTGGGAGCGACGCATGACGCGGCGACACGTCCGCGCCGCCGCCTGGCAGCGCCGCTGTCTCGGCGCGACTTCCTCAAGTCGTCGGGACGTGTGGCTGCGGCGGCCGGGCTCGCTACCCAGCTCGGGTGGCTCACGGCGTGCAGCTCCGGCTCGGGGCCGAACTGGGACGCGCTCGCGCGCTCGCTGCGAGGACGGCTTATCCGTCCGGGACAGCCCGGGTACATGGCAGCAGCACTTCCGGAGAACACGCGCTACGCGACGAACCTGCCGGCGGGCGTCGCACGCTGTGGCGACACGACGGACGTAGCGACCGCGATTCACTGGGCCCGCGAGAACGGGGTCACGCTCGTCGCGCGAAGTGGGGGCCACAGCTACGCGGGCTACTCGACGACCTCAGGCCTGATGATCGACCTGAACGCCATGACCAACGTCACCGCGGATCCGGCAGCGGGAACAGCTCGGGTGGTCGGCGCGGCCCGCAACCGTGATGTCGCGTCGGCTCTCCAACCACTCGAGGTGACCATCTCGGCAGGACGCTGCCCCGGCGTCGCGGTCGCGGGGCTGACGCTCGGCGGAGGGTTCGGGTTCAGCGCACGCCAGCTCGGGCTGACGGCGGACGCCCTCGTGGAAACCGAGCTCGTTACCGCCGATGGGAAGGTGCTGACGTGCAACGCCACCGAGAACCCGGACTTGTTCTGGGCCTGCCGGGGCGGCGGGGGTGGCAACTTCGGGATCAACACCTCCTTCACCTTCCGGACCACGCCCGTGGGCGACGTCTCCGTCTACCGCTGCACCTGGAAGAGCGTCGACGCCGCCGCGCTCTTGCACACGTTCCAAGGCGTCCTCGCGGGAGCACCCGACGGGTTCTCGATGCGGCTCGGCTTCGGAGCCGCCACCCGGCCAAAGGACCCGGTATCGCTCGAGGCGATCGGCCAGTACTTCGGTCCCAGCACACAGCTCGCTGACCTGCTCGCGCCGGTCTTCGCGATCGCTCCGCCGACGACCCGCGAGGTCCGCGACGTGACCTACTGGGAAGGAAAGGACCTCCTCGCAGACAACGAGGGCCCATCGACGTTCACCGAACGATCGCTCTTCGCTCCCCAGCCGATCGAGTCCGCGGGGTTAGCGGCGCTCGCCCGGATGCTGCACGAGCTGCCCTCGACGACCGGGCCGTCCAGTGCCTCCCTCAAGGTCTTCAGCTGGGGCGGCGCGATCAACCGGGTGTCGCCGACGGCAACCGCCTTCGTGCACCGCGATGCCCTCGCGCTGCTCTCGATTGGCGCGACGTGGGCCTCGGACGAGGAGCCCAGCGGCGTGCGGCGACTCCTCGACTGGATCAATCGGTTCTGGGAGACCACACGCCAGTACACCTCGACCGAGTCGTACCAGAACTTCATCGACCCAGCGCTGATGGACTGGGAGCACGCGTACTACGGCGACAACCTGCAGCGCCTCGTCGCGGTGAAGCGCGAAATCGACCCGCACGACGTCTTCCGATTCCCCCAGAGCCTCCCGACGCGTCTCTAGGACGCCGACGGGCACGTCCGGTCGCCCGACCCGTCGATTACCCTGCCGCACACTGCGCGGGCGCGGTCGCGGCTGCCGCATCTCTGGTGAAGCGCGCCGGTCGTCAAGAGGGTGGGAGAACCTACCGGGCGCAGCATCAGAACATGGTCAAGCGCGCTCATGAGCGTTCATCGTGAGGCCGGAATATCATGCAGCCATTGACGTAGTCGGAATCCTGCATCCCGGTGAAATGGGAGCTGCAATCGCCGCCGGGCTCGTCGGTGCGACGGAGGTCGCATGGGCCGGTGAAGGTCGGAGCCCGGCCTCGCGAGCGCGTGCGGACGCGGCCGGCCTCAGAGACGTTGGCAGCCTGGCCGCATTGAGCGACAGCGTGGCCGTCCTGATCGCCGTCTGCCCGCCGAGCGCGGCGGCGCAGGTCGCAGCGTCGGTGGCCTCCCTGGGCTTCGCTGGCACCTACGTCGACGCGAACGCGATCTCGCCAGCCACCGCCCGAACTATCGACAGATCAGTGACCACGGGCGGCGCCACGTACGTCGACGGCGGCATCATCGGAGGTCCGGGTGCACCCCGGTTGTTCCTCAGCGGACAGCGAGCCGCCGCCTTGGCTGCCTGCTTCGGACCCCCCGTCGAACCGGTCATTCTTGACTGTGGAACCTACGCCGCTTCGGCACTGAAGATGACGTACGCCGGTTGGACCAAGGGCACCACTGCCTTGCTGCTCGCACTCAGCGCCGCCGCCCGCGGCCTCGGCGTCGAGGACGCGCTCGTTGCTGAATGGGGACGATCCCAACCAGCCCTGCCAGGGCGGATCCAGGGCAGCGTCGGGAGCGCGCGCAAGGCGTGGCGCTGGAGTGGAGAGATGCGCGAGATCGCGCAAACCCTCGCCGACGTCGGTATCCCGGCCGGCTTCCATTCGAGCGCGGCCGACGTCTATGACCGGCTCCAATCCGTCAAGGACGATACCGAGACCACGCTCGAGGAGGTCCTCGACCTCCTGCTGCGACCAGACGTGGAGCCCTAAGCATCCATACTTCGTGATCTGAGTCGGACCAACGGAGCGAGGCTCTACGGGGACCGGCGCCATCGCCAGTCCGCACGATCCGTCGAGTCAACCGGGATCATTGCGGGCGGCAGTCCAGGGTTCAAGCGAGCTCATCGACTCAGCGTCGCGTCTGAGCCAGTGGCCGCGTCGTGAACTGCGAGCCGGACAACGCCGAGCACACCACGGTCTTGGCTAACCGTGCTAGTGCTTCCCGAACGACTCTGGGGTGATCCCCACCCCGTGGAGCATGCGCCGCACGTCGAGGACTTGCTGCACATCGACGTCATGGTGCCGCGGTTCGTCGAACGTCTCGGTCTCAGCACCGACCGTCACAGTGAAGCGACCGTTGTCCTCTTCGACGACCGTGCCGACCTTCTCCAACAGCGATAGGACATCGTGCCACTCGATGTTGTGGCCCACTGGATGACGGAAGATCTCTTCCACGGTGACCTGGTGATGGTGGTTTAGGCGGGTTCCTTCCGGCATCCTGAAGCCTCCTTGCTCCTCGAGGAAGCCTAGGCCCACTTGTCCGTCGTTCTCTTCTTGGATGACTCCACATCATTTCGTGAAAGAGCGCTTATCACGTCGCCCGAAGCGTTGCAATGGAACCCTCCTTGAAGGAGCGACCCACAAGTCACGTTCTCGACGAGAGCGACACGCATGATTCCCAGCGGAGTAGTCATACGCCAGGGCAACTACCGATATCCACGACTGACTGACGATCCTCTCCGGAGATGGACTACCCTTGATCACATATGTGGGGGCCGGATCGTGGTTGACATCGAGCACCTCCGTCCGGTCGAACGCCGAATCCGGCGACTCGTGCAACAGGAAGTACCCGTCGGCGACATCGCGCGGCGCTTCCGTCGCAGCCCAGGATTCATTCACCGCGTGATCGAGATGAGCGAGCTCTCCAGCCGGACTCCAAGCCTTCCGTCGTCGTCGCGGCTGCGCCCAGTCGAACGGCGAATCCTCCGCTGGCGTGACGAGGGAGCGAGCCACGCCGACATCGCACCACGCTTTCATCGCAGTCCCGAGTTTGTCGAGCAAGTCGAGAACTTGGCCCGCTACAAGCTCACCCGCTAGGCGCAGGATCGCCGACGCGCTGGTCTTGCTGCAGAGGCTCCGGCGTGCGCCCGGCACCGAGTGTGCCGGGGTTGGCTCTGCGGATGTCAACGAGCGGCTGACTCGCGGTCGGTCAGATCGCGAGTCAGCGTTCATCTTCGCTCTCGCACCGTGAGCTTCGACTCGCGGTTGGCCGAACCGCGAGTCCTGCGGGCTTCGAACTCACGGCGTCGGCGGCGGGCTGGTCGTGGTTGGGTCGTCGCCGTTGTGGTCGGCTAGGTCGGTGCCTTGGTGAGCCCGTACGCCACCTGCGAGCGCAGTTCGTCGAGGTGGTCCCAGATCCCGTCGCCCGGACAGATCGTTGGCCACAGGTCGCGGTGGCCGACCAGCGAGACCGGGAGCGTCACGACGGTGCCCGCCGGGTAACGTGAACCGCCCCCATTGCTCGTGGTCGTGAACGGCGCGATGGGGCTGATTCCGTGCACCTCGAACTTCCACCGCAACAGGTTCACGAGCGCGTCCCAACCCGCCTCCGGGATCAAAGTCGAAGCGTCGGTGAAGTCACCGATGACCGCGACCCCCGTCGAGTGCGCGTTGAATCCTCCGGTGTGCGCGCCGAGCACCGCTTGGTCGATCCCCCCGGCACGACCCTCGAAGATCTGTCCATAGCGATCGACGAGCAAGTTGTAGGCGATGTCGCAGTACCCGAGCGTGAACATGTGGTACGCCTGGATGTTGCGGACGATCTGGAAGCTGTCGGCTGGTGAGTAGCTGTTGATGTCGTCGGTGTGGTGCACGACGCCGAAGAGGACCTGGCCGGCGTTTTGGGGCCCGCCGGCGCACTGGAACGGCTGAGCCCCCCATGCGGTACGCGAAACAATTGGCGGTTGGCCCGCGCCCGACGGCACGCCCGGCGGGGGCGGCAGGGGCCGGCACGCCACCATCACCACAGCGCCGCCGACGACGAGTGCCACGAACCGCCACCGCCGTCGCCAGGGTGTCCATCCGGCGGCGACGGCAAGGAGCAGGACCGAGAGTCCGAGCAGGGCCACGCCAAAGCCGATCCGGTCACCGGGCGGGGCGAACTCGGCACCGAGTTCAAGCGCGCCGGCCGATCCACTCGGTGCAGAAACGGGTGTCACGACCGCGGCAACCTTGACGTTCACGGCGGTGCCCGCGGTAAGCGCGACGCGCACCGCGGTCACCGGGCCGGTCCAAATTGGGTCCGAAGCGTGCTGGGGTGCCACGCGCGCCGCTCGCTGCGCGTCGGCGCTGCCCGGGTCGGGCGTGGCGTCGGCTTGGCTCGCCGTGCCGGCTGAGACCCACGCGCCGGAGGCGTTCCGCACTTGGACCGCGAAGGTCGCGCTCGGGTCGCCGTCCCAAGTGACCCCGACGGTGCTCGAGGCGACCTCGGCTTGGCCGCTGAATCCCGGCTGCTCGGGCTGGCCGGCCGCCCCGACCGAGAGGTTCTCGACGGTGGGCGGCCCAGGGGGAGTGTTGTCGAGCGCGAGGACCGGCGTGCCGAGCACGATGAGGCCGAGGGCGGGAAGCAAGAGGAGTCGGCGCATCAGGCAACGCGAGCACCAGGCCGGATGGTCGGCGACCGCCGCTGCAGTCTCGCGCGGCTCGCGCTGAGTCCGAAAAGCGTGATCGCGGGCGACTCAACCGGTCTGATCAGGTAACCGGACCGCTGACTGCGACGTCGACCGCCCACGAGCCGAGTGTCATCACGACAGGGACGTGAATGGTGACTCGCGATCGGGCGGATCGCGAGTCAGGCGCTGCTCAGTGATTCGGGGACCTATGGTCCGCGAGTGGCTCCATTGTCGACCGAGCCTCCAATTGGTTGTGGCCCTTGGATTCAGGTCCCGTCTGGTGGAGTTAAGGGGACTGTTCCAACTTGGCCTGTTCGGCGCGTTGACACAGCAATCCCCGGAGCTCAGGCCGAGATGGAGGTTCCGTGTGGCCTGATCGTGACATCGGCGCCTCGAAGTAGTTCGAGGACTCGGTTCTCTCGACCGTAGGACAGCGGAGTGAACAAGAGGGTGTCGAGCGGGAACCACAGGCCCACCCACACCAGGACCCATCCGCCGGTGTCAAGGATCAGGTTGGAGTTGCCGCTTTCCCCCACGATTCTCGACGCCGCGACGACGAGCAGAAATCCGAGCAGCACAATCGGCACCCCGACCAACAACGATGACAGCCCGTCGAGCCGGATGGCGCGGCGCTCGCGTTTGTTGTGGGCGATTCGATGGTTGCAGTATCGGTCGAGGGTTCGGCTGATCCGATCGCGAAGGCCCTCATCGATCTCGGCAACGGGAAGAGACAGTTCGAGTCGAACCGGGCCCCCGGACCGACGGCATCGCAGTTCGCTGATGCAGTACTCCACCCCGGTCAAGAAGTTCCGATATTCGGAGAACAGATCGGTTTGCTCCATGACGAACATCTCTTCTGGGCGCATGAGCCGCAGCGAGATGACCCGGGGACCTCTTTCGCCCACGGCCAGATGTCTAGTCCCGTGAGTGATGCGATGCTTTGCTCCGGGATATGTGCGGCACCCGACGATTGGGCGCGTCTCAGCTTTCGCCGGGCAGGTATCCATCCGCCTGGGCAGCGTTCGTGTTCAGGTAGCAACGGTCGGGGATCGCGTCCTCGTAGGTGAGTTCACCGGGAGCGTAGAAGGTCGCCTTCGAAGAGGTGACCTTGACGGGATGGCTCGCGGGGCAGATGCCGTCGATGGGCTCGACCCACATCGCGCCCGGCGGTTCGGTCTCCGGGCCACCAGGCGGCACGACTTGGGACGGAATGTGGATGCCCGCGGCTGGCTCAGCGCCTCTTGTATGGAAGCCCATCTCGAGGCGGCCTCGGGTTCTGCGGGCCTGCACCGACCGCCAGACGGCATAGCTGACGCCGAGCAGCAGACCAACCGATACGCATCGCCTCACGCACCGCCCCATCAGGCGACCCTTCCCCGTCGACGGCTCGCCGAGGCGCTGCCGGTGGCCCCTCGACTGGCGCAGAGGTTGTGCACAGCCCATCTTGCGTCCAGCGACCTTCCAGGTCAAAGGTCCGAAAGGTTGACGTTGACTCATCCGAACAGCGCCTGCTCGAGCCCTGTGGGAACAGACAACCGCGCCCCAAGGCGCTCGCAATTTGCGATGGATGCACACACGGTGGCGACCGCTACTGGCACTGGCTCGAGGACGGACGAGTCCATTGGGACGTGTGCCCATCTGCCCAGGGGTCGAAGCCGCGAACTTTGGAGTCCGTGACCACCAGTACCCACAGATACGCGATGAGGCGTCGTCGCGCTCGCGCTCTCAACCAGGAAGCCTCGGCAGGCTATCCACTGGACGAACCGCCCGACTGTGTTGACGGCCCGAGGCTGCGCTCAAGCTCTGCGATCAGCCGCGCCGCGTCGGAACGACACCGTCCGAAGTCCGAAGCAAGGAACTCTGTCTGGACCCGGATCCTCACCTGGCCTCCGTCCTCGGGTCGGCCCAGGACATGCATCTCGAAGTCCTGGCCCGACTCGGGGCTGGCGATCGCCGAGGCGCTGACGACGCGATCAGCCGGCGCCTTGACATCTAGGCTTGGGACTGTGAACGAACCCGACTGGGAATATCACACCGTCTTGGTGCCGCTCGATGAACTCAAGAGATTGGCCCGCGTGTGGATGGGGACTGACGATCCCGAGCGCCCCTGGATACCTGATCACTTTGAGATCGACGAGAAGACAGGTTTCACCGGCCTCGTCTTCAGGCGGCCCCAGCACGCATAGCCGCCGCCGTGCGCGCCGGCCGCGCGCCTGCCCTCTGAGACCGAGGACACGGCGAACTGTCAGGCTTCACACGCCGACGTACAGGCAACTCCGGGGTTGACTATGCGTCAGGTGGCGTGTTCTCGCTCGCGATCAGCGTCGCGCTGGAGTTTCTCTCCAAGGTCCGAAAGGCTCACACCAACCGCGTGCAGGAGCGCGGACCCCGCTTCTTCGGTCTCTTGCTTCACCTTCGGATCGCGCAGCGACGTCCCGATCGTCTTGGCCGTGCTCTCGACCGCGGTCCGGATGGCCTTCACGGCCCGCTCGATCGACTTCTGCGACTCGTCGCTTCCCTCGCTCGCGGTCTCGGTCACTCGCTCATAGTCCTGGTGAAACTGGCGGCCGATGTCGCCGAACGCGTCGCCAAACTGCGCCCACGCTCGCCGGGATCTGCTAGCAACCTTCGCTCCAGTCGGGGTCTCTTCGTGGGTCATATCCCTGGCTCCTCTCAGATCTTCAATGGGTTCAGGCTAAGGCGGAGGTGGTCTCTGCCTCCAGAGGCGAAGGTCCCAATGAGCCGACCGATGGCTGGACTGGCAGTACCGTCGGAGCGAAGTGAGCAGCTCCGGTGACTCGCGGTTTGGGGCATCGCGAGTCAGGCGCTGGTAACTGAGTCGCGGCTTGATGGACCGCGAGTCAGATGCTCGCGCCAACCCCAGGGTCGAGGATACCTTTCCCCCGATGCGGTCCGACGTCGAAGGGTTGAGGTCCCATTAGGTCCGACCGGCCGATGTCACCTGCGCGAGCGTGCGCAGCGCGGGCGCTGACGGCCGGGACGGGATCACGATCTGGGCCGGACACGTCATTGTTCACTCCTGCGCATTGTGTTTCGATGCGGAATGACGCTAGGAGATCGGTGGGATCGAGACGGTTACGGATCCGGCTGAGCGCTATCAGTCTGGCCGGCGCAACAGCATTGGTTGCTGGCGGCGCGGCACTAGAAGCGCCGCCGCCGCGTGGCGGCTCCGGTTCCGCAGGTGCTCTGGCCAGCGCGCCGACGGTCTACTACCTGGCTACCGGTGACTCTCTGGCGGCTGGCTTTGCGGCCCCGCCCGGCCAGGGGTACGTGGACGATCTGGCCGTCCATTACCGCAACTAGATCCCGGGTCTGCTCGTGGCCAATGTCGGCTGCTCGAGCGAAACCACTGCCACCATGATCCACGGCGGGATCTGTTCGTACCCCCATGGCTCGCAGCTGGGGGCCGCCGAGGCGTTCCTGGCCTCCCATCAGGGTGAGGTGGGCCTCATCACCGTCGACATCGGCGGCAACGACGTCCTCCCGTGTGCCTCTTCACCCACACCCCAGCCGTGTTTCACCCAGACGCTCGTCACGATGGATACCAATCTCAGCGAAATCCTGGCTGGGCTGCGTCAAGCGGCGGGCCCGTCGGTCCCGATCGCGGCCATGAACTACTTCGACCCATTCCTCATCTACTGGCTCGATGGGCCGGCCGGACAAACACGAGCCCAGAACTCGGTAGCCGGGATTGGCGTCCTCAACGCCCATCTGGCCTCTGACTATGCGGCCTTCCGCGTACCCGTGGCTGACGTCGCCACCAGCTTCTCCGTCACAGATTTCTCAGACCTGGTCGCCTCGCCATGGGGAACGATCCCCAAGAACGTGGCGCTCACTTGCACTTGGCTCGATGTGGAATGCCGCATCAGCGGCCCGCAAGGATTCGGCGACGAAGCCAACGCAACCGGCTATCAGGTAATCGCGAGCGCATTCGAACAGATTGTTGCCCCCATCGTTCCAACTGCCCCCGTCGTACCCTTGCCTTCGCCAGCACCCGTTGGCATCGTCCCTCGGTTCACCGGTTAGCGCGCACAGGCCTGGCGGGTCGTGCCAATTTGGCTCCGCGCGAGTGGGGAACGTCAATGGGGTCGAGTCGTTCTTCGCGGTGGGGAGCCATGGCCGTCCGAGTCCCGAGCGTCGGCACCACGTGAAGACGGACATACTCCGAGTAGCGGGCCCACGTCCTCGGCCGCACAGAATGCACGATGGCACCAAGCCATTCGTCGAGAAAGGCTTCGAACCGCGGTGATCCCGCCGAGTCCCCGTCGTCAGTGCCGCTTCGATCGCTGAGCATTTCGAGACCTCTCAATACGCTCCGGCCTCGGTCCGAGGACACCGGGCCCTCGGATTGCCCAACTGCGACCGTTCATTTCACTGCGTCACAAGTACAGCAGGGGAGTGACAGTCATCGCGGACGGCCGACTCGCGGCCTGGGACACCGCGAGTCGCGGGTTCCCGTGCATGCGACCGCGTCCGCGCCCGCTGCTCGACGTTTGGGCGAGATGGCGATCTGCCGTCTCGCGGTCAGTGATCGCCGAGTGCGTCGCGCCAGCGATCCTCGACGCCCCACTCAGCGGCCCAGTGGATCACATAGGCCTGGTCAAACGCGATCCCCGTCGAGAGTATGGAGCGGATGTCGTCTTGGTCCCTCGGCCGCCAGGCGATGAGCTTGTGGATGAAGACATCCTCGACGGCAAGCACGTGGTCACGGGCACGGTCGATCGCGAGTTGCTGATATTCGGTCGTCGCGACAATCAGATCCACCTGACCGTCTGTACGGCGCGCACGGATCAGATGAGGCTCTCCCTGATCCTGGAGCAGCCGGACATCGAAGCCCGCCTTGACCAGGCCCGAGACCAGGCGTTCGTCCCAAGCTACGAGAAAGTCAATGTCGGTTGTGGGCCGCGGTTTGGATCGGTAATAGGCGGCAGCGACTGCCCCGATCAGGGTCCACCTAGCATGGAGGTTCTCGAGAAGACTGCTAACGGCGAGGAAGCATGCCTCGTTCTCGGGCTCTTTCGAAGAACTCGAGCTCGGGGATTTGCTCATGCTCATCGTCCTCTAGTGGCTGAAGCCCCATCGCTACGCGCTTCGAATGCGTGATCTGACGCAGCCAACGCCGCTGTTGCTCTGTTGCGGGGGTATGGCTCTCCGCCTCAACTAGGAACTCGGAGAGCCTCACCATGCGCTCTCGATCACGTCGACTGACGGGCACAGAACAAGTGTACGCCCACGTGCCGCACGACTTGTCGCCTGGAGAGGCAAACATCTCTCCTCGAACTCTTTACGCGGAGTCCATGCGAGTCTGATGACCGCGGTCTGTGGGACCGCGAGTCACCCCAGTGGTGGCTTCAGCTCGGCGCCAATGAGGTGCCGGCAGGGGATCCGGTTCGCGCCGACCGCGACTCTTGACATATGTCGGGATTCGTCGGTTCACGACGGGCAAGTTGGCCGGTACGAGCCGGTGGCGACGTACTCATCCCACTCGGCCTGCGTGAGGTTGTGGTGAACAATCGAGCACGCCGCGTGGAGCCATGCGGCAGGGTCGACGGTGAGCGCCACCATCGATCCCTTCGAGCCGGCGGGGTCGTACGAGCCAGCGGTCAGCGCAACAAGGCTCCGTCCATCAGTCGTGTATCCGAGGCTGTCGATGCTGTTGGGCTGCTGGGTAATGGTTCCGAGGAGCTGGTTGCTCGATGTGTCCCAGATCCGGACACCGCCGGTGCCGTCGCCGACGGCAAGCTGCGAACTGTCCGGGCTGAACGCGAGAGCGGTGACGGCGAGCGGTCCCGGTGAGGCCAGTTGCACCGGTTGGGGATGGTCGGAGACATGCCACAGTTCAACTCGACCGTCCGAGAAGCTGGTGGCGAACTGCGTGCCGTCGGGTGCGAACGCTGCTGGACCGACGAAGTTGCCGTTCGCCTCGATGGGGGGTTCTCGTTGAAGCTCACCGTCGAAGTCGACGAGAACCTGGAACGCACCTCCGGCGTGATCCTCTTCAGCGGCGATCACGACATCGGCGCCGGGTCCAACCGTGAGCGATTGTGGGAGCAGATCGACGTGGTTCACGGAGATGAGTCGAGGGTTGGGCGAGGAGACGTCGATCCGGGCGACCGTGTCACGGCTGGTCCCGCTGGCCCCGGATTCGTCGGCGCAGCCGATCACCAGCGTGTGGTCGTCCGGACTGAGTCCGACACCAGTGAGGGTGTGGCTGCATGCCCGACTGGGCAGGTCGATCTGACGCCGTGCACCTGACTTCACGTTCCACAACGCCACGGCTGGGCGGCCGCAGTTGCCGTTCTGCGAGCTTTGGACTGGGGATGCGATGTAGTCACCACTTCCCACGTACTGAAGAAGGTTCGTGACGAAGCCACATTGGTCCCGCCCGAGCTCTGCGCTCGTTACTCGGACCTTCTCCCTTCCGGTCGTGGCGTCGCTCACCTCTTCGTCCCCGCTTGGCGTGCTGACGAGGAGCGAATCTGCGTGCGGGCCAACAGCGACAAGGCTGACACCAGTCGGGCTTCGCAGTGGTTGTGTCAGCGCGTCCCCGCCGCTTGTGGACCAGACCTTGAGCTCCCCAATGCCGCTGTCGGGCGCCGCCATCAAGCCTCCGTCAGGCGAGAACGCGACGACGCCCGCTTCGTAGGGTGACAGGGACGGCTCTTCAACGCTTGGGCGGATCTCGATGGCGCTCGGCGAGCGAAAGACGCGAATAGCTCCCGTCACGGTGTCTCGTGTTGCGATGACCTTCCCGTCGTCCGCAAAGCCTGACACCGGCGCAGTGGGTGTCGTCGGGACATTGATCGTCGAGCTGCTGGTCATGCCAGAGGCCACGCTGCAGTGGCTGACGATTGCACGAGTACCGCCGGAGATCAATGTCGTGAGCGTCCGGCCATCAGGCTCAACGAGCGTTGTCAGAGGCTGAGGTGTCGTGGGAGGCATCCGGTACTGGCCGTCATATGCGCCCCCGACGTCGGCCGCGCAGGGTTGGCCAACTGTGCCCCCGGTGTCGGCGTTCCACGCGTTGATCACGTCGAGGTAATCACCGGCGGCGGAAGGGTTGGCCTCGATCGTGCTCACCGCGACGATGCCCCCGTCCGCGCTCAGCGCAACGCCGACCGCGGGCTCTTCGGCGGACAGGATCTGCGTTGGGATGGATCGAACCAGCTGGCCGCGAAGACCGTCCCAGATCTCGACGTTTCCTTGATCGTCGACCAACGCCAGCCGCGGTGCCGCTGAGCTGATGGCCCATTGGTTGCCCACGCTGCCACCCGGGATCGAGTGCAGGCTTCCGGTTTGCAGATCCCGGACCTGCAACGAGTTCTGCTGAGTCCCGTACTGGTAGGCGGCGACCGTTCGGTCGCGATCGCCAAACGCGATCGGGCCGATTCCGTACGGTGACCGCGGCGCGTTGGGGTGTGCGACTTCATGGCCCGACGCGAGATCCCAAATGCGGATGACACCGCCGTCTGCCGCGGCCACCAGCCTGCCATTGGAGCTGAAGGCAGCCGACCCCACGGTGCCTGAGCTCGTTGCGAAGTCGCGGTAGAGACCACGCTCAGCTTCGAGGGCTTGCAGGAGTGCCGCGTGGGTTGGCGCCCCCGCAGCGAAGTGATCGCCAGCAGCGGCGAGCAGGAGCGCAAGCCCGCCTCGACCGGTGGGGATCTGGCTCTCTGCCTCGGCGCTCAGCGATCGCGCCTCGGCGAGGTCAGCGGCGTGCCGGGCCTGTGCACGCTGCCCGAGCGCGATGACGGTCGAGGCGATCGCTAGGACCAAGAGGACGGAGAGGATCGACACGCCGGCACGAGCGACGCGCCGCAGCTTGTGCTGCTCGCGCAGATCGTCGCTTTCAAGGTCCTCCTTCGGCTTTCCGTGTATCGGCGCTGCGAGATCGGCGACACAGCTCCGGTATCGCGGCAGCCGCAGGCTCAAGTCCGACTCGTCGTGGGCCCAGCGGAGGTCGAGATACAGCGGCTCTCGATCGAAGGCCCCGCGCAACGCTGGATTCAATGCGGTCGATCGGTCCCAATCGAAGTCGCTGGCCGCGTTGACCCACTCAATGTCCCCTTCGGTGACAACGATGAGGATGCGATAGGCCGGCCGAGTCGCCAGCCATTCCTGCACCTCGCGGCCCACCCACTCCGATGCTGCCGAAGCAGGTGACGCGACGAGGATGAAGAAGCGCGAATCGCCAAGCGCATCCGAGATCGCGGCCCACAGGTCCGGATTGACGGACAACCCACTCGTATCACGAAACACGTGCAGGGCCCGTCGCTTGTACCAGGGCTTGGCGAGTCGCTGGAGGCCTGCTTGGACGCTCTGGGCGATCCTGATGTCAGCCGCGGCATGGCTATACGAAATGAAAGCGTCGTAGGTGCTCTGCACCTCGTCGTCGACCCGCGGGACTCGCTCCTCTGGCATGTCCATCCGTGCCCTCTGGCCAATCATCAGGCCCCCGAGAGGCTATTGGGTCAGCTCACGACACGTACGAAGCAGGCCGCGACGCGGGAGCACACTGTGATCACGAGTTCGGAGCGCGAAGCGCCGCGGCCCGCTCGTCCGCTGACGAGCCCCACGTCTCGACGACGCTCGGTTGCCTCACCACGAGGACGCGAGTTGAGCACATCGCGACTCGCGATGGTTGCGTCCGGTGTTAGGCGTGCCGCTTCAGCACGTACATCGGAAACACCCCGTACTCCTTCGCCGTCGGGATGTGCCCCACGTACTCGCAACTTAGGCTCTCTTCCTCGTCGAGCGCGAGCAGCGCGGCGAAGGCGTGAGTCACGTACACCTCGCCCTCGGGGGTGCGAGGCTCGATTCGCGCCGTCCGCGTGACCTCGGTGCCGAAGAAGGCAGGCTGCTTCAGGACCGGGTCCCAACCTTCGAAGACCGGCCCGACGTGGGCGCCGATGCGCAGCCCGAGCGTGGGGGGCAGGCCGAGGCGGTCGAGGTCGAGGTCGCGGATCGTGGCCTGCAAGGCGAGGCTGCACCTCGCCGCGGCTTGCACATCGCTCAGCACGACATAGAGGCCGTCGCCCCAGGTGTTCTGGTGGAGGATTTCGCTGTGGAAGCCGTCGAGCACCCCGCCGAGTCGGCCCATGACCCCCGTCATGAACGTCGGGATCTCGGTGTCGGTGAGCTTGCTGTAGCCGTGGAAGTCCCCGAAGAGCATGGCCTTCAGGGCCCGCGGCGGCTTGACGTGGGTTGCCTCGACGAGGGAATCCTCGCCCGTACCTTCGACCGGGATCACGTGGGTCACATGGCCGCCGCGCTGCCAGGTCGCGACGTCGATGGCGGTGCCCGCCGCTCCCTTCGCGGGCTTGCGGTCCCAGACCACGACCTGAGCGATCGGCGCGGTGAGGAACGCGGCACGGATCAGCGCCTCGCCCATCGCGACCCGGGCGCAGTAGTCGAACAGCGAGTCGTCGGCGAGGTACTGGCCTTGCGTGGCGTACGTCACCGACGTCGCTCCCTGCAGGCACCGGTCGAAGCGGCGAAGCCAGCCGTCGCCGCACGGCTCGACGGACACCGCCGTGAACTCGTCTTTCGCGAACGGCAGCACGACGTGGAGCTCGGCGTGTCGATCGAGCAGTGCCTCGGCGAAGAGGATGTCGGCGCCGCTGGCGAGCGAGCCGTAGCCGAACCCGACGCGCTGTTCGTCGAGATGGGCCCGGATCGCCTCGGCCACCTTGGGCTCAGATTCGGCCAGGAACCGTCCCGTCTGGCCAGGCGGCGCGACGCGGTGACCTCCGTAGTGGATCACCATCGGGACCGACAGCACGTCGAGATCCGCCGGGTTGATCCCACGCCGCGAGCAGATCAGCAGCAGCTGCTTGCGGGTCGCGGCGACCGACGCCAGCCGGTCCGTTCCGTAGCGCGCGGCGCGCGTCAGCGCCTCCCGCAAGCCGGTCGGGTCGCCGAGATGAATCGCGGCCTCCGCTTCGGTCGCGGCCTGCCAGTACCGGTCGTCGTCGGTCTGGGGCGAGGCCGCGCGGCACATGTCCCAGGCCTGGCCGGCGAGGTCGCGCGCCCGTGCCTCGTCGCCCGCGAGGAGCCACATGGTCGCGGCGTTGATGCAGGTATAGGGACGGTGCAGCCGGCGGTAGATGTCCTCGTACTTCCTGGCGGCGACCGCCGCTCGAGTCGTCCGCTCCGCCCCGCTTACAGCGAGCGCATGATCCTTCGCCAGGCGGGCGCGGAGCGCGGCGATGTCCTCTTGCAGCGCCGGGTCATCGCGGCTGGCGCGCTCCTCGATACGCGTCGACGCGAGCGCCTCGAGCGCCTGCTCCGTCGCCCCGGCTCGGGCGAGCGCCAGGATCATCTGGTGCTGCAATGAGCACGCCGTGGGGTGCCCGTTGAGCGCCTCGGTGGCTAGGTCGAAAGCGGTGAGGTACTCCCCCCGGTCCATCGCCTCGCGGATCTCCTGCAGCCACGCCGCCTCGGTCGCGGGAAAGCTGGCAGTCGACCCTTCGCCGTTGGTCATGGCCGCACGGAGCTCATGGACCCGAGGCTAGAAGCCCTCAGCCAAAGCTGGTGCCCGACTCGCGATCTGGGGGATCGCGAGTCGCGGTTCCCACGACCGCGAGTCACGGCAGGTCTAGGCGGGCTGCATTGCGTGCAGACGACGCTGGCCTGGCTGATGGATCTAATCCGGAGCGAAGGCTGAACCCGATGCATCGTCCGATGCCCGATTGCACCTGCAGCTTACGAAACACCCCTTGCAGCTAGGCAGCGTCTGTCGAAATTCAGGAAGAAGTCGATTAGTCCCCCGTGCATCCGCTAGATGCTCGACACCGGAAGTAGAGGGACTGCATATGACCTCCACCGGACCATCGGCGGCGCCACGAAAGAAGGCGCCAGCCAAGAAGACAACGAAGAAGGCTCCGGCCCGGAAGCAGGCCGCCAGAGCAGATCACGAAATTGGCCGGGCTATTCACCGCGAAATCAGAGAGCTGCAGCGTCTGTTGAGGACTGTCGAGGTCGAAGTACGGAAGGTAGCCAAGCGCGCTGAACAGGCTGGTAGACAACTCACGCAGCGTGGTACCCCAAGGCCAACACCAAAGAAGACCGCGAAGAAGGTCACGAAGACCTCGCGGGCCAAGAAGGCCAAAGCACCGAAATAGTCCCGCGGGTCGTCAGCGCTCGAGCGCCTCGAACCAGAGACTCGCGGTTCCATGGATCGCGAGTCGCGATCTCCTTCAATATCGCCGGCGGACTCAGACTTCGGATCAGGCGCTGCCCGGCTCGTAGTGCGTGGAGGAGGCCTAGCCGTTGAGGCAGGTACGGTACTGCGGTGATCCAGCGCCTCTTCATGAACCTCGGGCTGCTTGACCCCGCCGATGCGCCGGCTGAGAGTGCGGAACTTGAGCGCGACGGCTACACGGTCCTCAAGCAGGTCTTCACCGCGGCAGATGTCGCCCGCATGCGCGAAGAGATCGACGGCGTCTTTGAGTCACTCCCTGACGAGCGTTCTCGTCCTGACCGCGCACAGTTCCGCTACGAAATGCTCAATCGCAGCGCCGCTTGTCAGGAGGCGGTCGCGCACCCGCGAACACTCGCTGTTGTCGAGCCACTGCTCGGCGAGGATTGTCACGTCATCGCTAACACGGCGTGGCGCAATCCAGCCGACTTCACCGGCGGTCCCTGGCACTGCGATGCCGGTCCACATGTGCCGCGTCCCGACGATGTGTCCTGGGACGACCGCATTCCGTACCCGGTCTTCGCCGTAGCAACACATGTCATGCTGCAGGACTGCGAACGCCGCGACGGACCGACTGTGGTCGTACCCGGCAGCCATCGCAGCGGACGTGTCGCACCCTTTTCGAGCGACGAAGACCTCACATACGACGGTCGCCTCCCGGCCATCCTCGAACTGCGCGCAGGCGATGTCGCGTTGTTCGTCTCGGACGCGTGGCACCGCGGACTTCCGGCTCAACCCGGCGGCCAAGGGCGGTACTTCCTTCAAGTCCACTATGGCCGCCGCGACATCGCTCAGCGCATCCGTACGACCGACGTCGCCAATCAACTCTCAGCTGACGCAATCGACCGCGCGACGACCGAGCGAGCTCGCACCCTTGCTGGGTTGCATCCAGTCTTCTTCTACGACGCCTGATCTCCGTCTCCCTGACTCGCGGTTCCAGAGATCGCGAGCCACCGGGTAGAAGACCTGCTGGATCAGTAGGCGATCGCTGGATCTGCCTGAAGCTACCGAATGTGCCAACGAGAGCCTTCGATTGGGCAGCGCACCGTTCACAGCGTTGAGGGTGCTGTGGCGGTCAGATGACTGCAGTTGCTTCCCGCCCAAACCGTGCCCCTGACACCGCTGTCCCGCCGTCCCGGCGTCGTCACCGAGCCGGCGCGACTCAGAGGCACAGAACAAGAACGGCTCGGCGGTGCGCGACCCGCAAGCCGCTCACCGCCGAGCTCGCCATTAGCAGCTGTCGATCCTCATTGACTTGGGATCGTCGGAATCGTGACGCCTCCGGGCAAATTCCCGCCGGCGACGCAGTTCGCGACTGCCGCAACGTACTTGGAGATCGCGGATGCAAATGGCTGCGCATCCGCTTGGAGCGCCGTCGTGTTGGCCGAGGCGGCGTCACTGAAGTACTTCGCGATCGTCTTCAGCGCCACCTTGAGGTCGCCACCCGCCTTCTTCGCAGCGTTGTTGAACGCCTTGGCGAGCTTCTTCGCGTTCGCCTCTCCACCCACCGCGGTCGGATTTGACGACGGCGTGTAATGAAGCTTTGTCAGCGCGTTGCACAGCTCCGACGCAGAGGGAACTCGCGCCCCCGCCGGCGTGGCTAGCAAGGCGGCTCCAGACAGACCGATCACGGACACAGCCAAGACTGCAGCGATTCGTCGCACCCAACTCCCCCTCTTCGGTATAGATCCTGAGATTGCGCCGGTCGGCGACGCGACGCCTGAGTAGGCCCTACTCAATTCCTTCTTCCTCTTTCTTTGAGGGGTGGGGGGTGCAGGATGGCTACTGATCCGGAGCACCACACGTCCGCGTCCTCACCCGGGCTGGACGACCTCCGCTATAACGAAGCGTCGTGGACCCGGCTCGCGTGGACAGTCCACTCCATCTCGTCGCTTCTGGAGGTATTGATGAAGGATGCCGAGGCCCGAGAACTGTTGGGCGCCGAGCGGGCCCGAGTGCGGCAACTCCTTGATGGGATGGTCACGGCTGCAGGCGACGACCGGGCCGCAGCGAACGAGCCTGGAGATATGAGCGACTCGGCGGCACCGCTCACCACCGAGGAGACTGACGACGCCGTAGCCGCGGCTCTCCGTGAGCGTCTCGAAGCTATCGATCGGGCGGAGAAGCGGCTCGAGGACGGGACTTTCGGTCGCTCCATTCGTAGCGGAGCTGTAATTCCCGACGACCGTCTGAAGGCCGATCCGACCGCGGAACTCACGGTTCAGGAAGCTCAGCAAGAGTCGTAGGTAGAGCTGAGTCGCGTTCCTCGAATCGGCGAGTCGCCGCCGGGCAGCTAGGTCGCGGAACTGTAGGTAGCGGTAGCTTGGTCGCGGTCGACCGGATGAGCCGCGGGCGTTGCGACTAGGGACGGTGTCGTCGATGCCTTAGAGGTCCCGTTGTTCGATGACGTCGAGGTTACGGAAGACTGCCGGGGCGCTCGACAACTGCTGCATCTCTTGGGCGATGCTCTGCGTCTCCGGCAAGTCGTTGTTCTGCTGAGCCGCTTCGTACGACGGAAACTCGATGAGCATTACATAGGTGTCTGGCTTGTCGCGATCCTTCGCAATAGTCATCGCGGTCGCGGTTCGTTTGCCCGTTGTTGCGTTGCGCCATTTCTGATCGAGCGCCAAGATGTCGTCGAGGCGCGTCGTTTGAAACTCGACGATTTGAACGAACTTCATGGAGTCTCCTTCAACGACAACAGACCCTTGCATCGAGCATGAGCAGCGTAGGGCTCATCGAACCCCGAGCGTCCACGAACGCCCATTCTCGCGGCCCCAATCGGCCAGGCTCACAGATGAAACGTAGCCTCGAATGCCGGGCGGCCACCGCCCTCCCGACTCGCGGTCTTCGCGACCGCGAGTCATAGGTCGCCGCCTCCAGTCATGAGCGCGTGCCCCACGGGGGCGCGTCACTTCGCCGGGACAGCGTCGAACTGGTCGTTCACACGTCGAGGTCGCTCTTGGTGCGCCCCCCGCGCGACCACCAGTTCCCCGCCGTCTGGTTGAGTCGAAACGGCTCGGGCTTTTCGTCATCGGTGAGTAGGTCCGTCTCGAGCCAGAGGCGCTTGAGATGACGGATCTGTCCGTCAGCACGCCGATCCTCGTACGCGTCTCTGGCGTGGAGGACGTGATAGTTGTTCACGAACTGCATGTCACCGGGCTGCAGCATCATCGATACGTGGAAGGACTCGTCGGAGCACATCGCGTCCAGCCGGTCCATTGCCGCCCGAGCCTGCGGGGACGGGCGAGGTGCATCGGGGTGCCGTCGAGCCGATTCGATGTAGGGACGGATGTACCGCACGAAGAGGCGGTCGCCGCGTCGACTGAAGACGGGCATCGTGTACCAGGGCTTGCCGCCGGGGGCCTGTTCGCCTCGGAAGTCGTACGCGAATGACGCGTAGAGCTCGGCGGCCAAGTCTGGCGTCGTGCGGATCAGCTCGTTGTGGATCGCCACGGCGTTCGCCACTCGGCTGGCGCCTCCGCTGGCGCCGGGGTCGAGACAGAAGAGCCCGACCAGGTCGGAGCCGTCGGAATGGAACGGGAAGGCGACGGCACCGATCTCGTTCCCGCGCCCGTTGGGGTCGTTCAGGGCGCGCCCTTGGTCGGTGACATCGCCGAGCAGGTGGCCCTTGGCGTTCTGGGGCCATGGGCGGCCGAGGTGCATGCCGACACCCCAGTAGATCATCGACGCCCGACGCTTGTCGTAGCGGTCGACCGGTAGTCCACGGATCACGACGACGCCCCGCCCATCGATGAGATCCCGGGTCAGGTCGGAGAGTTCTGCGGCAAGCGTCGGCAGAGGGAAGTCGTCTCGCGTGATGTCGAGGACATCCTCGCAGCGGTCCTCCGCGAACCGCAGCGCTGCGTCGAGCTCGTCGATGTGGGTCTCGGTGAGCGGGTGCACGTAGCTCGCACCGAGGTCGGTCCGGTGCCACTCGCAGGCCGTTTCGAGCGGCACCAGGCGCTCGCCGTCGACCGTTGTCGAGTTGGTGGCACTCATCGCGAGCCTCCTGAGGTGGGGGCACGGCGCGGGCCCCGAATGAGCCGACCCGGCAGGTTCTCCGTGGCCTCGCCGTGCTCGTACGTGATCTGACCGGCCACGATCGTGGCGGCGTACCCGTCGGCGCGCTGCACGAACCGCTTCCCACCCGCCGGCAGGTCGTAGCGCAGCTCGGGGCGTCGGGCGGCGAGCCCGTGCAGGTCAACGACGTTGAGGTCGGCGCGGAAGCCGGGAGCCACAACGCCGCGATCGAGCAGTCCGACCGCCCGAGCGGTGGCGGCCGTCTGACGGTGTACGAGGAAGGGCACGGGGAGACGGCCGTGGTCGCGGTCCCGTCCCCACAGCGCGAGCAACGTGGTCGGGAAGCTCGCGTCGCAGATCGTCCCGACGTGGGCGCCCCCGTCGCCGAGCCCAACGACCGTGTGGTCGTCGGCCAGCATCTCGCCTGCGGCGTCGAGGCTGCCGTCCTCGTAGTTCAGGATCGGCCGGTAGAGCATCCCCCGTCCCGCATCAGCCAGCAGCAGGTCGTACGCGAGGTCGAGTGGCGCACGGCCCTCGCGGCGAGCCCGCGCACCGACGCTGAGCGACGCGTCCGGCTCGTAGTCGGGTGGGTCACCGAGCTCGAACATCTCGTCGAAGCCCTGGAGCACGCGTCCGGCCCGGCTGTCGGTCGATGCGTCCGCGTCGAGCACTCTCGCCTTGAACGCTGGATCGGCCATCGCGGCCACCCGGTCGGTGAGGGACGTGCCGGCCACCTCTCGATAGATCGGGTTCGTCAGCAGCGGGTGGAGCGTGCACTCGAGCCCGAGGAGCAACCCCACGGCTCGGGGTGCCACCTGGCCCCGCATCGTGACGCCCGCCTCGTTGGCCTCGCCGAGCAGGGCCAGCTGCCGACGCCAGACGTCCGGCCGGACCGCCAGCAGCGTGAACGACAGCGGTCGACCCGACACTTCGGCCATTCGGCGGAAGAGGCCGAACTCGCGCTCCACGTCCGTGAAGTCCGAGACCGCCTGGAGCACACCGAGGCCGCTCTCCCCGATCGCCGCGGCGATGCCGAGCAGCTCTTTCGATTCGGCGGTCAGCGTCGGGGTCAGCTCGCCCCGACTGCTGCGATGGTTGGCGGTCCGGGACGTGGTGAATCCGAGTGCGCCGGCTTCGATCGCCTCGCGGGCTCGCCACGCCATCTCCGCGATGTCGTCATCGGTTGCTGGCTGACGTTCGGCCCCGCGCTCACCCATCACGTGCAATCTCAACGCCGCGTGGGGTACCTGGAGCGCCACATCGACGTCGAACGATCGCGGTTCGACCGCGGCCACGAATTCGGGGAACGAACGCCAGCCCCAGCGCAGACCTTCGTGCAAGGCGCTGCCGGGGATGTCCTCCACCCCCTCCATGAGCTCGACGAGCCGGTCATGGTCCGTGTCGTGCACCGGTGCGAATCCGACGCCGCAGTTCCCGGCGATCACCGTCGTCACCCCATGCCAGGACGACGGGATCATGCGGTCATCCCAGGTTGCCTGCCCGTCGTAGTGCGTGTGGATGTCGACGAAACCCGGCGTGATCGCGAGCCCGTCGGCATCGATGCTGCGCCGCGCTGAGCCGTCGACCCTGCCGACCTCAGCGATCAGCGATCCGGCGATGGCGACATCGGCCCGCCGCGCCGGCGCACCCGTCCCGTCGATGACCTCACCGCCCCGTATCACCACGTCGTAGTCACTCATCACGTCTCCTCACGCAGTGCGGGCAGGAGCTCGCTCGTGACCAGCTCGCCCGCGAGATGAGCGTCCCCTCGATCGGCTCCGAAGCCGGCGCCGGCGATCACGAAGCGCTCCACCCCCAGGTGCACGAGCTGCCGCAACCGGATGGCGCACGTCTCGGGAGGCCCGACGATCGCGAACCGATCGATGAAATCATCGTTGAGCACCTTCGCGTGATCCGCTTCGTTACTCAGGTGACGGTTGCTGTCGTAGCGACGGCCCACCTCGGCGACCACCGACCGATCGCGCTCGGCCAGGCCCGCGCCCGTCGAGCCCGGCATGGCCGAGAAGTGGGCGAACGCCGCGACGGTGCCACCCACCAGGCTCCGAGCGACGGCCACGTCGGGATGGCAGCCGACCGTGACGTACGCCCCGAACGACAGTCCCGCAGGGTCGCGACCGGCGTCCGCGGCCGCCTTGCGGCCCAGATCGAGCGCCCAGCCGACCCGGTCAGGGTCGGCACCGACGGCGATGGTGACCCGCTCGGCCAGCCTGCTCCCGAACTCGATCATCCGCGGCCCAGAGACGGCGACGTCGAGCGGAACCTTTGGCTGGTGGCAGCGGTCGAGGAACTTCAGGCGGCTCGGATGACCGTTGCAGTCGAGCGTCTCGCCTGCCAGATACGTCTGGAGCTCGCGGACGAGGAACTCGAAGCGGGCCACGGGCATGGGTGGGCGACCCAGGTGGAACAGGGCGGTGTCGCCTCGGCCGATGCCGAGCACGAAGCGACCTCCGGACGCCTCTTGGACCGTGGCTGCGACATTCGCGAGGGCGGACGGGTGCCGTGTGTACGCGTTCGTCACGCCGGTCGCGAACCGAACCGTTGCCGTTGCTGCCGCGGCCGCGGTGATGGCGACGAAGGAGTCGCCGACCAGGTTCTGAAATCCACGAACGAGATGCCATCCCAACCCGCGTCCTCCGCCCGCTTGGCCTGCCCGACGGCCGCACCGATCTCAGGAATACCCATCGTCCACAACTCCATTGTGGACACCTTACGTTCGGGCGCCAGCACGGGGGAGCGCCTCCCCGTTCGCTCTGAGCGGCCCCCCGAGCTCAGCCGGGCCGGGTGTCGTCGAGCTATGGGAGCGACTCGCAAATCAGGAAGACCGCGAGAGGGAAGTTGGAACCCGGTCGCGTTCGGCTCCGGTGGCCGGTTCCTCGGCGAGGCCCGCCACTCGTTGCCCGGATGCTCGGCGGAAGCCTTCCCATAGACTGCACTGCCGCCACACCGCCAATTCAAGGGCTATGAGCGAAGCACCCCTGAGCGCTGACGTGACCATCCCGGGGCGCGAGGAGGTTGTCGCCGTCGCGTGCGGGATGGCGACTGCCGTAGCCCCCAGTTCGGGCATCACCAACGCTCAGGCGGCGATTCTTCGGGCGGTCACCCAAGTGGTGACGGACTTCGATATCGATTACCACGCTCTCCCGCCGCTCGGACCGGAGGAACTCGCACGACTCCTGGCTGGTCGCGATGCCCAGTACCGGCACCGCATCGTGCACCACATGGTGCTCGCCGAGATCGTGCTCACGCCGCTGCCTCAGGATGTGGCACAACGGGTGGGCCGATATGCCGCGGCGCTCGGCGTGAGTGACGACTTCGTGAGGCTGGCCCACCGTTACGCCGAAGGCACGCTCGACCTCGCAGCATTCGACCTGCGCCGCAGCGGCTTCGACGATCGCTGGGACGACGACCGATCAACCCCTCTCCATACGTATCGGCCGCTCAAAGACGCGTTCGATGAGATCGTCGATCCCGAACTGGCCGCGCGATGGGAGCGGTTCGCCCGGCTCGACGACGGAACGCTGGGGCGTGCCGTCTGGACGATGTATCGGACCCGAGGGTTTCAGATCCCAGGTACGGTCGGCTCCGCATCCGCGTACCTTGCCCAGCATGACTTTGTGCACGTCCTCGCCGACTATGGCACCCGAATGGAGTGCGAGCTCGAGGTGTTTGCGTTCGTTGGTCGAGCAGACCCAGACCCCAAGGGTTTCGCGTGGCTGGCGACGATGGTCGGGCTCTTCGAGACGGGCTACGTCGAATCGCAGGGGCCGTTCAACGCGAATGTGCAGGAGCGTCACCTGCAACTGAACGGCATGGATGTGCGCCTTGCCGACGCGATCCGCCGGGGGAAGCTGACGGCCGAGTGCTACGGACGAGACCTACTCGAGGTCGACTACCACGACCTGGCCGACCGGCCGGTGGACGATGTGCGAGGGATGCTTGGCATCCCACCGAAGTCGTCCGAGGCAATCGCGGCGGGCTCACCTGGCGTGTTTGACCCCGACGGCATCTCAGATGTCCAACGCGAGGCCGGGCGTCGGGACTGAACGGGCACGAGAGGTGTCGCTCGGGTGCCGTCTCGTCCCTCTCCGGTGACTCGTGATCTGTGGAACCGCGAGTCAGCCAACACGACTTGCGGACTGGAAGAACGCGAGTCGGCCACCGTGACGCCTGACTCCGGGCTGTGGACTCAGCCCAACGATCTGGGCGACTGTTGGCCTTCTCCGCCGCAAGTACTCTGCTGGCATAGGCACCTCAAAGGCCGTGGCGAGTGCCGCCGCCGTCGCGCTGATCGTAATGGCCGCCTCGAGCGTCGCCAGGGCGACTAACAGAGACTCAAGCGAGCGGTCGAGCCCGCCCACGACCGGCGGGATCCTGAACCGGCCAGAACGCATCGTCCAGCTTGGCGATTCCATCGCGTCGGGTGAAGGGACGCTGTATGGCTATACGTACGACGCCAAGAAGAAGCAGTGGGTCGGTGGCGACGTGGACGTGAAGTGGCCCGGGCCGTATCCGGACTGCCACGTCTCTCCAGATGCGTATGGGAACCATGTCGCCGCCTTCTTCCATTCGAGCCTGTCGCAGTTCGCGTGCACGGGGGCGTCATTTGTTGACGGAATTGTCGGCTCGGCGATCGACAGCAAGAGCAAGATCCGCCGCCCGGCCGAGTTTGGCAACTGGGCGACCAAGAGCAATCTCAACAAGGAGTACGACGATGCCAATCCGGATCTCGTGCTCGTTACCCTCGGTGCCGACGATGCTCAGTTCTCGGATGTCGTCGAACAGTGCGTCAAGAACGCGTACAAGTACGCGAGCTATCTCGCCAAAGAGGAATGCATCCCCAGCAACCCTGGCCAGACAATCCAGACGGACTTTTTCGACTTCATACCAAAGTTGCAGCAGAACTTCGCCACCCTGATCTCATGGATCGAAGAGCGGGCGAAGGCGAGACCCAAGAGTGCGCCGTCTCCGAAGATCGTGTTCACGACGTACGCGAACCCGTTCCCGAGCGCAGGTGTGAAGTGCAACGATGTCAGCTACCTCTATCCCGAGCAGGTCAGCTACCTGTCTTCGCTCGTGGATCAGATGAACGGGATCATTCTCCGATCTATCCCAAGCATCGGGAGTAGCAACGTCGCCGTTGCTGACATCAGCAAGGTGTATCAGGAAGCTGGCCACGATCACCGCTGGTGCAGTGAGGACCCGTGGGTCTACGGCCTGTCGATCTACTCCTTCTATCACCCGAGCAGTTTCAACAGTCTGGCTCCCTTCCACCCGACGCCGCGGGGTCAACGTGCAATCGCCGAGCTGGTCGAGAAGGCGGTTACCGCTCTCTTCAACCGGCAGTACCAGCCGGTCGCTCCCACGACGACGACCAGCACTCCGGCGTCGACCACGACAACCACGACGTCCGAGTCGTCCACGACAACGACGAGTTCACCCTAGGCATCCGGCCCTAGGACTCGTTCGCAACGGAAGCACGGCTGATCACCGCTCCGGTAAGGACCGGCAGACCTCGTATTTCCAGAGTTGAAATGGATCCGCGGGAACGCGTTCCCGATCGCAGAGAGGACGCCACCTGCCACGGCGTTGATTACGACGATCAGGCCGGTGATCGCAAACGGCGAGGTTCTGCCAGTTACTTGTTCCAGCCGTAGGAGATCGCCCCTCCAACACCGAACGGCCGCTGTTCGAGCGTCGCTGGCGGGGGCATCCCAGGAGGAGGCGGAGGAGGCGGCATCCCGGGAGGAGGTGGCGCTAGCGGCATCTGCGACATTCGAGCTCCTCCGTCTGGGGTTTGGGGCGACCTCTGCGACGGCGAGAGCCTTGCTGCCTCCAAATCCTCAATCAAGGACCACGACCAGTGGCTCTTGCCCGATACGTCTTGAGGCCGCCACGCCGCGTGTCGATGAGCCCTCGAGGAACGGACAGGGAGATTCAGAGATGCGATCGACGCACCGACAGCTGCCCCGGCTCATCGGCACGCGACAGGACGGGCTCATCGGCCTCGCCACCGCCGCGGCGCTCGCGGTGGTCCTGTGCGTCGTCGCTCCGGTGGCGACGGCGGGCGCCGCATCGCCGGGCTCGCAGAGCTCGTATCCCGTCTATCTCCACATCGTCTGGCAGCGCTTCCCATCCAACACGAGTGTCGAGTTCATCGGCGGGCCTTCGTTCTGCGTCGAGCGGGCCTTCTCGGGGAAGTGGGTGACAGCGTCCGGCTCGAGCACGATCCCGATCTTCTATGCGAAGCGGGCCGGTGACTGCCTCATCAAGAACTCCCAGCAGCATTTCACCCTGAAGGCGTTCAAGACCCACGACGGGAAGAGGCGCGACATCGGATTCGCCAGCCTGCTTGTCCAGCAGTTCGCACCGGTGAGCTACCGCGCCCTCGGGGCCGGCAACTTCGCTCTGAATGGCACGGGCACCGCCGGCTACGTCTTTGTCCTCGGGATATGGGGCGGACCAGACCCGACGAGCCCTTGACGGGACCGGCAAGGCGACGGACCCGCGACAAGGTGTCAAGTCTCACGGGACCCTGACTCGCGATCCGGGGAACTGCGAGTCACTCGGGTGCGCAGGGACGGGCATGCGGATCCAACGACTGGACCCAGACGACTCCTTCTCGCCAGATGCGGCGGTTAGGGAGTCTTGAGGCAGTCGCGCACGAAGTCGAAGAGTCGTGGGAAGAAATGCCCGGCGACGGATGGCAGGGCGATGCATCCGTGTGGCGTATCCGGGTACACGAGCAGTTCGCTCCGATTGCCGGCGACCTCCCAGCGCGCCGCCATGAACAGGGTGTCATCAAGGAGATGGTCGTTGGTGCCAACCGAGAAGAGCGCAGAAGGCATCCCACGAAGGCTTGCGAAGAGTGGTGAGATGTCGGGGTCACGGCGCTGCTCGTCGGATATCCCCGGCAAGTAGAGATCAAGTGGGAAGCCGGTGCCGTCGAGAATGTCGGTTCCCGGTGCGATCCCGACACCGCGCTGACTAGGTGTCCGAGAGAGGTCGTACACGCCGAAGACCAGGTTCGCGCCCAGAAAGCGATCGGCGGCGCGATGCCTGTCTCTCATGCGTAGCAGCGTCACGGCAGCGAGGTGCGCGCCCGCCGACTCGCCGCCAATGAGCAGTCGATCGGAGCCGAACTCGTCCGCCGCATGGTCAAGCAACCAGCAGGCCGCGGCTTCACAGTCGTCAGGACCCGCCGGGTATGGGTGCTCTGGCGCGAGACGGTAGTCGACGCTTACCACTGCGACATTGCACCTGTCGACGATGATCTCGTGGAGTTGATCCATCATCTCTGGTGATCCCGCCATCCACGCGCCGCCGTGGATATGTAGAAGCACACCTTCTGGCTGCTCATGGATGAACGTTCGAAGCCGGATCAGCCCCGCAGGTCCCTCGATCGTTCGATCTACCGCACGGGGAGACAAGTCGCCGCCCAATTGGGCGTTGCGTTGCGCGGCGACGCGCTCGGCGACCGGCAGCGTCGATCCGTCGGTCCCGTTCCACGGGACGGACGCGACAAACGCCGCTCCCTCTTCGCGAAGTTGCGGCCGGAGTGCTTCGATCTCGCTGTCCCAGAGCGACATACCCACGAAGCGTAACCAATTCCTGCCGCCAAGGTCCGCTGACCTTCATCGCACCTGGTCACCGAGGTCTGCTCCTACGTCGTTGACTGCTGGCGCCGGTCCACGTCCACGTGCTTGGCCGTCAACTCGGCTGTCAGGAGGGGTGCACGTCTGCGCGAGGGATCACCGTGTGGACCGGGACGGCATCACCCAGGCGGAACTCGTTGACTCGCGGTCCACGCAACCATGAGTCGGTCCTGAGCACAGCCGATCGTGCGAGATCTCGGGCGGGGTGTCTCAGCATGGATTACGTTGTGCTGATGGCTGAGTTCGAGCGTCCACAGGATCTCGTGCACAACCGCGGACTCATTTCCGATCCCGAGGCGTTCGCCGCGACGCCAACGCGGCATCGTGGTTGTTCCTGTGCGGCGAGGAATTCGCCGAAGTGGACGGAGGCATGTCGTACGCCCAGGTTGAAGCGGCCGTGCCTGAGTCGATCAACATCGTGGCCGATCCGCCTCGAGAGCTCGACATGGAGTTCGCTCGCCAGTTTGTCGCTGCGATCGACGAGTTGCCCCGGCCCACGCTCGTGACCTGTCGAACGGGTCCCCGTTCCTCGGCTGCCATCTATCTGTACGCCGGTCTGCGAACCGGCGCGACGGCCGATGACGTGCTGACGCGGGCTCAAGAGGACAACGCACCGTTTGTCGGCTCCGACGACCTCAAGCGATGGCTCGCCCAAGCCCTCGACGAACTCTCCTGACGGTCTCCGGCACCGACCAAGGACTCCGCGCATCGGCCCAGCGCGTCACGGCCCGGCGTCCCGCCGGTCTCGCCGACGTGATGCCACGGTGTCCCCGGCCTTGCACCCCGCCGACCGAGAGATAAGCCTCACCTGGGAGGTGATCGCAGATGCGCGATCTTGCAGGCCGGCTCGCGGTTGTCACAGGCGGTGGCTCGGGTATGGGCCGGGAGCTTGTCTGCCAGCTCGCGGCAGCGGGGTGCGACGTCTCGACGTGCGATGTGAGCGACGACGGCCTGATCGAGACCAAGAGCGTCGCCGACGAGACGGCGGCTCCGGGTACCGCTGTCACGACGTTCGTGGCCGACGTCGCAGACGAGCAGCAGGTGCACCGATTTCGTGACTTCGTTCGCGCCGAGCACAAGACGGAGCACATCAACCTGCTGTTCAACAACGCGGGGATCGGGGGCGGCGGCAGCTTCGTGCTCGACGACCGCACCGAATGGGACACGACCTTCGCCGTCTGCTGGGGAGGTGTCTACTCGTGCCTCCGCGCGTTCCTGCCGATGCTGCTCGCCAGCGACGAGGGCCACGTCGTGAACACGAGCAGCGTCAACGGTTTCTGGGCCTCGCTCGGGCCGAACCTCCCGCACACCGCATACAGCGCAGCCAAGTTCGCTGTGAAGGGCCTCACCGAGGCGCTCATCACCGACTTCCGGCTCAACGCGCCCCACCTGCGCGCCTCGGTGGTGATGCCCGGCTACATCGGAACCTCGATTGTCCTGAATTCAAGCCGCTATCTCGGCCTCGACCCGAAGAATCTCGCCGACGAACAGGTGGAGCAAGTGCGAGAGCGGCTTCGGCGACGGGGAATCGACACCGTGGGAGCGTCCGACGAGGACATACGGCAGGCCATGCAGGCCCAAGGCGAGCTGTTCCGGGACGCCGCCCCGACGACCGCGGCCGAGGCCGCGACGGTGATTCTCGAGGGTGTCCGCAAGGACCAATGGCGCATTCTGGTCGGCACGGACGCTGACGCCCTTGACCATCTGGTCCGCGAGTCACCAGACGAGGCGTATGAACCCTCGTTCGTGGCACGACTTCAGGCGATGGGCGCGTTCCAAGGGTTCTGATCGACCCCAACGGCGGAGCGCAGCTCGATCGTCGGCTCGGCCAGGCCGGATCCAGGCCCTGGGCGTCAGCTTCCGAGGTCGGTGATGACCGCGCGCCCCAGGTACTTGCCGGCCTGCAGCTCATCGAAGATGTCGTCGAGCTCGGAGAGCGAACCGGTGCGAGACACGTGGCTCTTCACCTTGCCGGCAGCCGCGAGATCGATGAGCTCCCGCATGTCCTGCACGGTTCCGACCGCCGAGTAGATGATCGTCGCGTCGCGGAGGAACAACTCAAGCGGGCTGAACTGCAACTTGCCCTCGTTCGTCGCCGGTAGACCGACGGCGACAAACAAGCCGCGTGGGTGCAGCAGCTTGAAGCCGAGCTCGAAGCCCGCGATCCTTGCGGCGAACACGAGGCTGGCATCGACGCCCCCGAGCTCGCGCTTCACAACGTCGATCGCCTCGTCGGCGCTCACCGCCATCTCGGCGCCCAGCGACCGGACGAACTCGAGCCGCTCTTCGCCGACGTCCACGCCCAGGACCCGGTACCCGAACTGCTGTGCAAGCTGCACCGCGTAGTGCCCGAGCCCGCCGGCCGCACCGATCACCGCGACCCAGCGGCCCGGGCGCACCTTGTGGTCCATCAGCTTCTTCACGGCGCCATAGGCGGTGAGGCCCCCGCACGCGAGCGGCGCCTCCTCGTCAGAGAGGCTGTCGGGGATCTTCACGAGGCCCGGCACGTAGGCCGAGAACTCCTCGGCGAACAAGCCCATCACACCCTTCGACTGGGAGCAGTGCCGCGGGTGGCCCGACAGGCAGTACTCGCATGCTCCGCACCAATAGCCACCGCCCGTGCCGCCGAGGCCGAGGATGACCCGGTCGCCCACGTCCACGTAGCGCTCCGCGCCGCGCCCGAGCGCCTCGACGACACCGATCCCCTCGTGGCCGAGCTGGACCGATCCGCCGATACCGGCCCAGTCGCCCCGGCGGATGTGGAGGTCGGAGTGGCACACGCCCGCCGCTGCGATCCGCACGAGCGCGTGGTCCACCTCGAGGTCGGGTGTCGGCTCGTCGCGGATGACGAGGTCTCCCTCCTCAAGTCGTGCTGCCTTCATCGGTCGCTCCTCGGCTTGTGTGCCGAGGATCGTGCCACATCGTGTGTCGCAGATCGACCGCGGACCGGGTCAAGCATGCGTTCGACGACATCCGTTCCTCGAGGCGTCGCGGTTCATCACGGGCGAGCTTCTGCACATTGACGGTGGCCAGATCGTCGGGCTCGTCGGCGTGGGTCGTCGGTTTACAACGCCGCCCAGAGCTGCCAGCTGCCAGGCACACCTTTGAGGCTGTGCACGGCTCGATCTGCGAACTCAAGATCAGATCCCATGACGAGGTCCTTGATCGTGTTCGATACCAAGACCTCACCTGGGCTGGCGAGACCGCAGATTCGCGAGCCGATGTGCACACCGATGCCGGCAACGTCGCCGTCGCGGCGTTCGATCTCGCCGGTGTGCAGCCCGGCGCGGATCTCCAGGCCGAGAGGCTTGACGGAATCGACGATGGCTTGAGCGGCGCGGACGCCGCGGCCCGGACCGTCGAACGTCGCGAGGAGACCATCGCCGGTACGTGTGATGAACCGTCCACCGAACTGCTCGATCTCACGTCGGGCAGTCTCGTCGTGGCGCTCGAGCAGAGCACGCCACGAGCGGTCGCCGACGGCCAGGGCTCGCGTCGTCGAGTTCACGATGTCCGTGAAGAGGACGGTTGCCAGAAAGCGATCGGCACGCTGGGGCTCGTGGCTCTCGTCGCCTGTGATGAAGTCACCGATCAGATCGAAGACGTCGTCGTCGCCCCCAACTTGTCCGTTGACGTGCCAGTCCCCTGGCAGCTCGACGAGACGGGCGCCGGAAATGGCTGCCGCGTTCGCCCGTGCGTTGTCGATCGGTACGAGGGGATCGTCGATCCGATGGACGATCAGCGTTGGCACCTGGACGGCTGACAGCGCGGTACGTACGTCCATGCGCGTGTTGTGAAACAGGATCTCGCGCACAACGCGCGGCGTCGCGGTCTGACGCTCATACCGTGCCATTGTGCGATCCGTTGCCTCGTCGTCGGGGAGGTGCCCGACGAAATTGCGCAAGGCGCGGCCGGTGCCCCATTCGCTCACCACCTGATCGATGAAGGCGTCGGCGGTTTCGGGCGTGACGATGCTGGGATAGTCGGGGCCCACCAGCAGGCGTGCGAACGTCCCCCACAGGACCAGGGCGCGCACCCTCTCCGGATATGTGGTGGCGAAGAGAATCGCGAGCGGCCCACCCTCCGAGAGCCCGATCAGCAGAGCGTCGTGAATATCGGCTGCATCCGCGACCGCCCGCAGGTCATCCATGCGCTCTTCGGCTGATCCTGATCCCAGCGTCCGGTCCGAGAGGCCGGTGCCACGCTTGTCGAAGAACACGACACGACCAAGCGTCGTGAGGCGCTCGAGCGCGCGGTTGATCCACGGAACGCCCCACATGAGCTCGACATTGGACACGAAGCCGGGCACGAAGAGGATGTCCAGGGGGCCATCGCCGGCGCTCTGATACGCGATGCTGAGATCGCCACTCTGGGCGTAGCGGGTCTCTGGGATCTCGAGCACCGGTGCCGAGCCTAACGACGGGCCGATGACGACGCCGGTGGCTTCTCAGAGGACTACGACGCTCGGGTGCCCTGAGGGCGTCGACGGAACGGCCGGGACGGCTATGGCTATCCGGCCTGGCGGTCGGCGAGCAGGCCGGCGAGGAACTCGCGGTCGTAGGAACCGCGAGTGCAGAGCGGCGCGGTTGCGTTACCCGTCACGAAGACCAGGCCCTCGGCGCCCGAACCGATCCGCGATGCCGCATGATGGTCACCGATCAGGCCCAATGGGCCTTGTCGTTGCCGGGGCTGATCGCAAGACTTGGGTGATGGCCTGGTGGGAGATTCTGTTGGCAGCTCTCGCTGGGCTCCTGGTGAGCGTCGCGACTTGGGACCTGCTCCAGCGTCGCCATGCGATCCTGCGCAATTTCCCAATCGTCGGCCACCTCCGCTACATCCTGGAGGCCGTCGGACCGGAACTCCGCCAGTACATCGTCACTGACAACGATTCGGACAAGCCGTTCAGTCGGGACCAGCGTCGTTGGGTCTACACGTCGGCGAAAGGCGGGAACAACTTCTATGGGTTTGGCACCGACAACGACGTGGAAGGGACCCCCGCCTACCTGATCGTTAAGCAGGTTACGTTTCCCATGACGGGCTCCGCAGGACCGTTTGGCATCGATCCCGACGGTCGGGTGCCATGCGCCAAGGTCGTCGGCGCGGCCCGTCATCGTCCGGGCGCGTTCCGCATGCCCTCAATCGTCAACGTGTCGGGGATGAGCTATGGCTCACTCAGCGCCGCGGCGATCGAAGCCCTCAACAAGGGCGCCAAGGCCGCGGGATGCATGCACGGGACGGGTGAGGGCGGCGTGACGCCTCATCACCAGCATGGAGCCGATCTGGTCTGGCAGATCGGAACCGCCTACTTCGGCTGCCGCGACGAGCATGGTCAATTCAGCCTGCAGCGCTTCCGTGAAACCGTCGAGAGCACGCCGGCGGTGCGCGCTATCGAGGTCAAGCTCTCACAGGGAGCCAAGCCCGGGATCGGTGCACTCCTGCCGGGCGTCAAGGTGACGAGAGAGATCGCAGCGATCCGAGGAGTGCCAGTCGGGATCGATTGCGTCAGCCCGGCGACGCACTCCGCGTTCCGTGACGCCGATTCGCTCCTCGACTTCGTCGAACAGCTCGCCGAAGCGTCAGGGCTGCCGATCGGAATCAAGTCAGCAGTAGGTGACACCTCGTTCTTCGATGAGCTCGCGCGACTGATGGCACGCGGCGACCGAGGTGTCGACTTCGTGACAATCGATGGAGGCGAGGGCGGCACCGGCGCCGGTCCACTCGTCTTCACCGACCATGTCGCCTTTCCCTTCAAAGTTGGCTTTCCTCGCGTCTACCGAACCTTTGTCGAGCACGGCATGACCGATCGTGTGGTGTTCATCGGATCGGGCAAGCTCGGTCTTCCGGAGACGGGGCTGCTCGCGATGGCCCTCGGCGCGGACGCTGTGAACGTCGGGCGTGAGGCGATGCTGGCGATCGGGTGCATTCAGGCGCAGCGTTGCCACACCGGCCGTTGCCCGACCGGCGTCACGACACAATCTCGCTGGCGCCAACGAGGCCTCGACCCGACAACCAAAGCCGGACGTTGCGCGAACTATCTCCTGCAGCTGCGACGCGAGCTCCTCCAATTGAGCCATGCGTGCGGCCAGGCTCACCCCGGGCTCGTCACCGCAGCCCAGCTCGATCTCATGGACGGCCATCTTGGAAGCCGAAGTGCAGCCGACCTGTACGGCTACGAAGTCGGCTGGGGACTCCCCGCCCGCGAAGATCAGGCCACGATCCGCAAGCTGATGATCCAGTGACGCTGAGTTCGTGACCGTGCCGGATCGCACCTGATCTGACCTGACCTGCGTCGCGTCCCCGGTGCGAGGAGAGGCTCGCGCCTGGGGGTTGCGGGAGCCAGGACCTAGGCGGATGACGGCTCGCCCGGTTGCGCAGGGCCCAGCGAGCCCTCAAGTTCCGAAATGAGGCGCATCGCGTCAGCGCGGCACATTCCGACGTCATGACCCAGGGTCGGTTGGGCTCTTACCCGGACCAAGCTGCCGCCGTCGCGCTGGGCAATCACGTCGATCTCGACGTCCTCGGCCTCGACGTGTTTGAAGGACCTTCCGATCGTGCCGCCCACAACGCGGTCGTCCGCGTCCGACGCCGTCACACGCCATTCCAGTGCCGCCATTCCCGCAACCACTTGTTCGAAGACGGCACTCGGGTCTTGCGGGAATCGCCATGTCTCGATGAAGGGCCAGCTGGACGAGAGTGGCCGGTCAGGTAGTGCCGGAAGAGCGCCGACCGGAGCCTCCACGACCAGGTTCACGTCGCAGTCTGGGCAGCGAGTGATGCCGGGCTGGTATTCGCTTCCGCAAACCGGACACCACATACGCGCAGAGTAGCCGTCCGCGTCGTGCCCCGTCGTTGCGGATCAGATGGCTCGCGATCGCTTGAACCTGATTCGCCGCTGGAGTTCCTGGGCTCGGCCAACGTCTCGGCGATGGCTGGCCCGGTCAGCCTGGCCTGCGTCGAAGCGCGCGGCGGCGGTCAGCTCGTAGCAGCGAGGCCTTCAAGCGTCTGCAGCGCCGGTGCGAAGTAGTAGGAGCCCGTGACTGGTCGGGTGAAGTCGGTGAGCCGATCCCGAACGCCGTCTGGGGCCGTCCCGAACATTCGGGCGAGCAGCTTGTCGAATCGAGTCGGATCTCGTGAGAACGCGACGAAGAAGAGACCGTATTCGTGGACCGTCCCATAGGGGACGCTGCGACGATAGAGCTGCAACTCTTCACCGCCCTCTTCGAATTCGACGCGTGCGATATGCGCAGTCGGCGGTTTCGTCGCATCGTCGAGCTCGATGCTGTCGGGCTTCGTGCGGCCGATGGTGCCCTCTTGTTCCTCAATGGAGAGCTCGTCGAACGCATCGAGGTTGTGGATCCAGCGCATGGTCATTGCGAACGCGCCCCCGGCGCCGGGCTGGCCATCGGGAACGAGCGCGACCCCCGGGGCATCACCGAGGGGTGGGTTGGCGGTTCCGTCGATGAAGCCTGTGAGGTCGCGGCTGTCCTGATAGACGAAGCCGGGCTGGTCGACGGCCAGGGTCGCGACAGGGCTCAGGCAGTGGGTGATGGCTCGGGCAGCATCGAGGGCGAGATCGGGACCGGTCCCGTGAGTCCAGACCCAGAGGTCGTGCTGCGTTGCCGGCACGTTGTGGTGGTCCGTCCCCTGGATCGGGGTGAAGTCATGGAAATCGGCAAGTGGGACATCGGGCTGGAGGAGCTGCCAGAGCCTCGGGCCGACGCCGACGACCAGGTTGAAACCACCAACCGTGACCGAGGGCTCACCGAGCCGACCGATTGCCGAGCGCACGTCGGGCGCCGTCCCTCCCGCTGATAGGTCGAATTCCAGGTGGTAGTGGACTCGTGTGCCCTGGGCAAAGATGCCCGGCTGCGGGTGTGGCACTGAGATGTCCTTCCCTCGGCACCTCGAATTCGGGGTGTGGTCGTCGAAAGCCAGGTGTTGATCGTGGGCGCGGCCCTCGCTAGCTCTCGAGACTGAAAGGTGGATACTCATCCGTCACGAGGAGAAACGCGTACCCGAGGACCCGGTTGTTCCAACGCATCACGCCAACGATGAAGTCGAACGCCCACTGGGGATAGCGCCCCGTGAAGAGGATGGAGAACCACGCCACGATGACGACCACGAGGCCCGCAAGGTCGAGGCCGATCAGCGCGACGTAGTGCGGGATGGCGAGCAGCCATTTCACCAGCGGCAGCCAGCGATTGAGTTGCGTCGCAGCGTCCGGATACGTCATGTCCAGATGGACGTTTTGGTCCTCGTCGGTCGACGGATATTCGTCGCCGAGAAGAAGGAGAAACGCTCCCACTCGGTTGTGGAACCGGAGGAGGGCAAGGTTCCAGTCGAACCACCAACGGGGATACTTCTGGCGAAAGAGGATCATAAGGAGCGGCGCCATGAACAGGAGACCGCCGGCGGCGACGAAGCCACCGCGGCTGCTACCGGCGAAGAGCCCGCCGCCGTTCACGGTCGCGAGGAGGATGGCGATCGGGATGGCGACGAAGATTTGAAAGAAGGTCGTGACACGGTTGAGCTCACGATCCGGGTAGTCGACCTTGAGGTCGATGGGATACCCATCAGCACTCGGCGGCATGGTTGGCCTCCATTCTCGGTGATGCTGGGGCCGACGCTGGGGTCGTCGGCTCTGCTCATCGGTCGTTGACAGCCCAGGTGCTGTGTTCTCCGCTGGACCAAGCGGAACCTACTCGTCAACCGCTCGTCGCTCGACTCTGGCGGCGGCCATTTCTCACGGGCGAGGCGATTAGGGTTCCGCACCCATCGACGAACGGGGTTACCGGCATGTGGGCACAGCTCCTCACGACGCGGATGAAGCCAGGTCGGGAGGCTGACCTGCCGCGGTTGATCGACCAGTTGCGGGCGGCGGAGCAACCGGGTTCGGGCCTCGTGCGTTCGACGGCCATGCGGGATCAGAACGACCCGAGCCGGGTCTACTTCTTGGTCGTCTTCGAGAGCGAGGAGAAGGCTCGCGCGCGCGAGAGCGATCCGCGACGCCAGAAGGGGCTCGAGGCCGCGAGGGCCACCATGGCGGAGATCTTCGATGCCGCGCCTGAGTTCGTCGACCTCACCGTGGTGGACGAGTTGTCGGGTTAGGCGCCGCCGCCTTGTTCTAGGCGGTCAGCCGGCTGGACATCGCCCCATTTGCTGAGGCCGCTGACTCGCGGGTTGGCAGACCGCGAGTCGTGCCGAGCGTCCCGAAGACGCGTACTGTTCCGCCTCGCCGACCGGCACGCCGTCGTGTTCCGCGCAAGGAGGAGGGGGCGGGGTGGCACAGCCGACCGAGGTCGTAACGCCCACGGTTCCAGACGTCCCGGCAGCCGAGGCACCGCAGATCCAGATCGTGCCACTGCGAGGACTGCCGATCGTCGGTGTCCTCGTGGTGATGCTCATCTTGTCGATCTCCCAGAACTGGAGATGGGGGCTCGACTTCTTTCACGTCGCCGGAGGCGGGATCTGGACGGCCGTCGATCTGTTCGTGGGACTCGTGATTGGGCCCATCCTTGGTCGCCTGTCCATTCAGGCACGGATGGAGTTCTCTGCGCGCTTCATGCCGAAGATGGTCCTGCTCATGCCGACGGTCGTGCTCATGACCCTCGCGGCTGGGTTCCAGCTCGCGATAAAGCTGGGCAACCTGGCACCGGGCAGCCCGAACCACCTGTGGCTCATGGCGTCCTTCGCCATCGTCGGTGTGATGGCGGCGATCGCGCTCGGCGTGCTCGAGCCGGCGAACATCGCCGTGCTCTTTGAGCTGAGAAAACCCAAGCCGAACGGAGAGCTGATCGGAACGTTGATGAAGCGGTTCATCTACACCGCTGGGATCCTGGGCCTGATGCAGGTCGCAACCCTCGTGGTCATGACGCGGGTGGCGACGCAATGAGTGTCGAGACAGCTGAATCGGAGCTGACACCCGTCGGCCGTGAACTTCCCCCGGTCGTGCAGGTCACCATCGGATCGCTGATCCTGGCGATCATCGGCGGGATCTATATGGCCGCATACTTTCCGAGCCGACCCCCGCTCGGCATCCCGATCGGCGTCCTGATTGCGAGCATGCTGCTGCTCGGCGCGGGCGCCGGCATGCTGCTCGGAGTGAGTGACTTCGGGTGGAAGGCGTTTCGACTCGTGGGGTTCTGGACCCTTGCGGCCTACGTGCTCCAGGCGGGGATGATCGGGTATGCCTTCATCCACAACGGCGCATCGGGTGCGCCGTTGGTTGTGATCATCCTGTTGCTTGTTGTCTTCGCCGTCTCGGTTCCGCTCATGATCAGCTTTACGGTTGGCCGCCACCAGGCGGAGTAGCAGAGTTCCGGTGAACGCGTCTCGCAAGCGAGACACGACTCGCGATCTCGCAGATTACGAGTGAAGCGGCTTCTTCCCGACTCTCGGTGTAGCTGACCCCGAGTCGAGACGATCATCCGAAGATGATCGCCTGCGGAGAGCGGCCGAACGAGTCACGCGCCACGGGCTTGAGCCTCATCCGGTGTCTGCGATGAGAAGGCTGCAGGGTGCGCGATGCGACACGCTGTTCGGAACGCTTCCCAGAACGCGACGACCACCCTGCATGCCACGATTCCCGACGACAATCAGGTCGGCGCGGACGTTCTCGGCGACGTCGCACAGGACGTCGGCTGGGCTTCCGACCCGGGCATGGGTCTCAATGCGCGACGCCGTATGCGCGACCGAGTCGGCAGCCCGTTTGAGGACTTCCTCGCGGCCCTTGATGGCGTCATCGTCCCCTTGTGCTGCGAGAGCACCGGTTCCGGTCATGCTCGTCTCCGCCAGCGCGACGGCAGTACGGGATACGCCCTTGCCAACGCTCACGATATGCAGGACGGCTCCATCCGTTGCCGCCGCCAGCTCCCCGGCCATCAGCACCGCGCGCGCAGCGGTGTCCGATCCGTCAGTGCCGACGACAATCGTCTTGAACATTGCTCGGGGCCTCCCCGCGATCGGGCGATACGAAATTAGCTGTCCAGCGCCCGCAAGGCCGCCGTCGGAGCTGATCGGCTCGGGGTGCTGAGTTGGCTGGCGAGAGTCCCGTTCGTGTCTACGGTGGAGGACGCCAAACGTCACTTCGGACTTGCGTAGTTGGCCATGCCTGAGAAGTCGACCACGACGCAAGGCTCCTCGCCCAACGTCCAGCCATCGTGACCCGGCGGAACGTACATCACATCGCCAGGGCCGAATTCGAGTTCGGTTCCATCGTCCATGACGACCTTCTGGCGTCCGGAAATGACATAGCCGAGGTGTGGGGCCTGACAACTGGCCGTGCCGGCGATCGGCTTGACGTGCGCGGACCACTTCCAGCCGGGTTCGAACGTCGCGCGGCCGACCACGCCGCCACCCAGGTTCACGAGGTCGACTTTGCCCTTGTCCTGAAATGAGCGGGTCTCGTCCGGTTGTTCGAAACGCTTGCGCTCGACCTGTGCCATTATCGAGTCCTCTCGCTCCGTCGCCTGGTATTGACCCTTCTACCGCGGGCATGGATGGGGGGCAACCCCCACTCGGCTGCTGCCCGATATGCGCGACTGCCCATGTGTCGGGCTCTGGTCGGACGATGGACTCGCGCGTAAGTTGAGATCGTGAGCGACGTCCAACGGCGCAATGCCGAGATCCTTCGCCAGATCCGGGTCAGGCGGGACGAGCTGTACGAATCGATCCTCGGCCTCGAGCGCGCAGTGAGCGCACCTTCGCAAGGACGGGTCCTCGAGCTGGGCGCGCGGCGCGGCCGACCGTGTCGAACAGCTCGGAGCCGCCTTCAAGAAGCACGTCGCCATCACCGAGGACGACGGTGGGCTGTTCGACGACGTCATGGACCAGGCGCCCCGTCTTGCCCACGCCATCGCAGAGCTTCGGCGAGATCACGAAGCGCTGCGGTCTCTGCTCGATGATGCGGAGCGCTCGACGCAGGACCTCCACGATGTCGATGGGGTCGAGAGGACGAGGACCAGATTGCTCGATCTCATCCTCGAGCTGCTCGAGCATCGTCATCGTGGATCCGAGCTCGTGTATGACGCCTACGACGTCGATCTCGGAGCCGGTGACTAAGAGCCTCGAGAACGCGGAGCCGGCGATCACCTCTTTCTCTTCGAGGCAAGCACCGCGTCCTTGAACGCCTTCAGAGGAACGATTCTGGCCTTCCGGGAGGCCGCGATCTTGATCGCTTCTCCGGTCTGGGGATTGCGGCCCATCCGGGCAGCACGCTCGACTCTGGAGAACTTGGCGAAGCCACTAATCACGACGGGCTCGCCGCTTGCGACCCGATCGGTGATCACATCAATCAGCGATCCGAGGAATGTGTCGGCCGCTCGTCGATCCGTTCCCAGATCATCCGCGATCGCAGTCGCTAACTCTTTCCGGTTCATATCTCCTGCTTAGCACGGCAACCACGCGAAAGAAGACCCGAAGGCCGGCGCCGGCGCCGGCACCGGCTGCTAGACGTCGTGCCCTGCGACTGACTGGGAGCCCAAGCGGGTGCGCGGGCCCCGGGCGATATGTGAAGGTTGCGCTCGGCCGTCGAGCCGCCACGGTCCTCGAGGAGACACCCGGCATTCGACTCGCGATCGTGGCAACCGCGAGTCGCGAGGGTCAGCCGGTAGGCGCAAGCTCGGAGCCTCGATCGCAGTTCAGCAGACCGCAGGCCGGCCAGCGGGGCCGAAGCTGCATCCACCACCATGCCAGACCGGTAGCGTCACCCCGCCCGGGATCGGCGGGTCGCCCCTGACCCACGGCGACGCCGGGCGTGAGGAGCAGCGCGGGTGGAGGAGCTCACGGGACGGGTCGCGGTGGTCACCGGGGCCGCGAGTGGGATCGGTCTCGCGCTCGCCCGCGCCTTCGCGGCCGAAGACATGCGCCTCGTGCTGGCCGACGTGGAGGAAGAGTCCCTCAACACCGCGGTGAGCACCCTCGCCCGATCCGGGGCAGAGGTTCTGGGCGTTCCAACCGATGTGTCCCTCTTCGAGTCGGTTGAAGCCCTCGCGGCACAGACCTACGAGCACTTTGGAGCCGCGCACGTGGTGTGCAATAACGCGGGCGTCGCAGCGCCCGGCGACCCTTGGCAAGGGCCGCTCTCGCTCTGGGAGTGGATGCTTGCCGTGAACCTCTGGGGCGTCGTCCACGGGGTCCGGGCGTTCCTTCCCTTGCTCTTCGCTCAGGACGAGGGCCATATCGTCAACACCGCGTCGGCCGCGGGGCTGCGCGCCCGACCGCATCTCGCACCGTACGTCGCGTCCAAGTTCGCGGTTGTCGGGCTGAGCGAGTCCCTGTTCCAGGATCTCGCGCTTCGTCCAACCCGCGTCGGAGTGTCGGTGTTGTGCCCGACCGGGGTGCGGACCCGCATCCTGGACGGGGATCGCAACTGGCTGCGCCGGTTCGGCGCTGTCCCGGAACGCAGCCCCGAAGAGCAAGCGCGTCACGAGCTGGCCGCGCAGGGGATCGCGAACGCCGCCGATCCTGATGATGTCGCGGCCGCCGTCGTCGATGCGGTGCGCACCGGGCGGTTCTGGGTGATCCCTGAGCCGCTGACGCTCGACGAGCTGGAGGAACGGACCCAAGGCGCTCGCGCCGGCCGCAACCCGCCGCTGCCGCGGCACTGACGCGCGTGAGGCGTACCGTGCTGACTCGGTAGCCCTCGAAATCGGGGGGCACGCTGTGGACCGGATGCTTCGCGTGCGTCACCGCTCTCGGAAGCTGGCTGAGCGCCGCCAACGATCAGGTCCCGGCCTGGATCGCGGCTCGGTCTGCGGTATCGCCGCGCCCTCAACGTCTGGGGGCCTACCCGCCACCTTCCCCGGCTGCCGAATAGCGGGCGGGCGCGGGTCCGCTGTGTCGGCGGTTTGGTGCTCACCGCGTCCATCTACGAAAGAGGGCCGGCGGGGCCCGTCGGAAACGCAAGCATGCCGAGCCTCGGCCGGGGGGCGGATCAGCCCTCGACTGGGCCGAGACGAGCCCCTCATCCCCTCGATCGATCGTCTGGTCTTCCCCTGCACCTGTCGGCGCCATCGGCTTCGCGGGCATGCTCTGGTCTCCTTCGTCCCTGGGAGCGGTGCGTTCATGAGGCCGTTGGCGACGCGAACTGCATCCTCGTATGGTTGGCGCATGCCGACCGACTTGCAGCTCAAGGCCATGAACACGATTCACCGGACACTGCTCAAGGTCAGTGCCGGACGGCTCGGATGGCGGGCCGGTGGCATGCCCGTGCTCGAGCTCACGACAACGGGACGGAAGAGCGGCGAGCCGCGGACAGTCATGCTGACGTCGCCGGTCCAGCAGGGCAACGCGATCGTGATCGTCGCGTCCCGCGGCGGCGACGACCAGCACCCTGCCTGGTTCCTCAACCTGCGCGATCACCCCGACGTCGAGGTTGCGTTCGCCGGCAAGCCAAGGGAATCGATGCGGGCCCGAGTAGCGACTGCTGAGGAGCGGGCCGAGCTATGGCCCCGGGTGACGAGCGCCTACAAGGGGTACGCGAACTATCAGACCAAGACGGAGCGTGAGATCCCGCTCGTCATGCTCGAGTCCGCCAGCGGCACCGCGGGTTCGTCGTAGGCAATTCGAGCAGCGGGTGACTCGCGGTTGACCCGACCGCGCGTCGCGGCGACCGACGGCATCGTGATATCGGACAACGACGCGGACTCGCAGACGGTCAACGCTCAGGAAACGTCATCCTTCGGCCTCTTGAAGAGGACGGCGACGGTCCCGTCGCCGAGTTGGGTCATACCAACGGCTTCCCAACCGAGCCTTCCCTCGCGATTGAGAGCGGTGACGGCAGCTGATTCCCCCAGGGCCTTCTTCGGCTCGTGAAATGCTGGAAGAGCAATGATCAGGTACTCCCAGGTCACCACACGACCATTCTGTCATCCTGGTCGGATGCCGAGCGCGTGGCGCACGGCTCTGCGACGACGATTCACACAAGGACCTGTGACAATGAGGCTGACGGGCGTGGGGTCACATAGCGCCCACCGAGCCATGCTCCGCCAAACTCCAGCCCGTTCGAAAGACCGATGAAGAAGAGGTTTCATGATGGCCGACTCGGACAGTGTGCAAGCCAAGCTCCTCGACAAGATCGAGGAGGCCCTCGGTAAGGCGCAGACGCCGGCGGCGTTGCTTGCTCTCGCGGAGGCGTTTGCCTGGGTCTCGGCGCCCGCGCAGCCCCACGGGGGCGGCAAGAACTGATCCGACTGCCTGCCACGAACGTGCCGGCACGCTGAGACGTCGCCGCCAGCTGGTTGGCGCAGCACCTCGAGCCTGTGAGCGGCCAAGGATCCCGCCGTGGCGCGTTCGCTGCGGCTCGCGGTCTGCAAGCCGGCGGCCGGAGGAGCGAGGACCACCACCGCCGACATGGATCGCTTCGGCAGTGGTGGTCGCTACGGTCGTATTACCTGAGCGGTTCGTGGCTGGTGACCTGCCGGCCGAGCGCCTTGTGGTCCCGGTGCCAGCGGAAGAGCATCACGGTCCGGACCACCGCCATCACGCCGATGATCCCGCCGATGACCACCGATCCGTTCGCGAGCAGGACCACCGCGAGCAGTCCGGAGAGGCCAACCAGGCCCCAGTGCATCCGCAGCATGGACTGCCGCGATCGGCGATGCTCGCCCATCGGGTTGTTCCCGCTCATCGTGCTTGCCATTTCGCACTCCCTTCCTCGATCTCTCAGCTCGATGGTGTGCCAGCCAGCACCCAAACCGGTCACGCCTGTGTTATGAACTCGCGAGGCCGACCTCCGAGGTCCGGCGACCCCACGGCCGGTGACCTGACCCGGGCCGGGCTGGTGAGGACCCAGATCCCGACTCGCGGTCCTCAGGACCGCGGGTCGGGTGGCATGCCAGGAACGGCGTCGTGCGCCACGAAACGAGGGGGCGCCGCCGACACCACCGCGAGGCCTTCCGTCAGCCCCGCACGTCGCTGGGCCAGCTGCGCCCGAGCTCGGTCGTCTGCCCTGCCTGGGCCGCCTGGACGTACGCGGTGTTCATCTGCTGGCTCAGCTGGGCATAGGAGAGCGTGTCGAGCTGTGGGGTCCAGTCGACGTAGGCGAAGAAGTGGCTGCCCCAGAAGGCGGACACGTAGGCGGCGCCGGCCTTCCGGGCCCACTGTCCGGTGATGGCCAGGAAGCGCGCGTCGAGGGACTCGAAGAACGAGAAGTTGTCCAGCCGCATCACCGCGGTGCTCGCGGTCGGCGCGCTGTTGGGGGTCGTCGTCTTGTACAGCCAGACCTCGTCAGCGACGATCGGCTTGCCGGCCTGGTGGGCGAGCTGTGCCTCGTCGATGAGGGCGGACACCTCGTTCGCCCCGATCGGGTAGAGGTGGGTGTCGAGATAGTCGATCGGCTGGGCGAGGAGCGCCTGGTCGAAGCTCAAGGGCTCCCACGTTGACCCGCCAGCTCCGATGAGGGTCCCGGGATGCGGCCCGAGTGTCGAGAGGACCTGCTGGACGTAGGACGCGGCGCCACTTGGGGTGCTGAAGTCGGCGATTTGGGTCAGTGCGGCCTCGGTCGACGGTTCGGCGAGGACGGTGAGGTAGTCCGGGTGGATCTGTGAGACGACGATCTGAGCCTGCTGCGCCGTCATCGCGGCGAACCCGGACAGCGAGCTTGGGAATGGGTAGTTGCAGTTGGCGTACGGCGTGTTGCAGAACAGAGCGCCGAGTTCGACGGAGACCTTGAGGCCCCGAGCGCGGGCGTGGTCGGCGACCGTCGCGTAGAACGAGGTGTACGCGGAGCTGTCCGGCCCGAAGGCCGGCAGGAGCATCGGCAGCTTGATGCCGAGCGTGACGCCTCCGACGCCGAGCCGGCGGAGTGAGTCGAGGGACTGGTCGACGGCGGTCATCGTGCCGGGTTGCAGGAGCGAGCTGAGCCGGTTGCCGTTGGCGACCAGTAGCTCGGTGCCCGGCACCGGCGGCGCGGTGGCTGGCGTCGCGAAGGTTGGCATCGAGGCGACGGCGGACGCGTAACCGTCGAGTTCCGAGCTCAGCTGTGCGAAGAGAACCTGGTACTGCGACGGCACAGGCGACGCGGGCCGATTCGGGGCGGTCGTGCTGCTCTGCTGCGTAGCCGGGGTCGCGGACGATCCGCTCGAGCTACAGGCAGTGACGACGAGGGCCACGCAGACCGCGATGATCGTGATGGGCCAGAGGCCGGTGCGTTGCCGATTCCGTCCTGTCATGTCGTCCTCTTGGCCTCCTGACCCCGGATAGTGCCGTCGGTGGACGACGAAGCGGTGATCGGTCCGTTAGGACCTGGTCAGAACAGCTCGGCGGCGGGCGGTGCGCGAGGTCGCCTCCGCGGCGAGATCGCGGGCGGCGAAGGTAACCCAAGGTGCGTGGCTCGGTAGCGTGGCCGTCCCGGCGGTGTCTCGGATGGGCGGTCGAGAGGGTCTGATGAGCGAAACCACCGAAGGGATGAAGGGAAGCGGCTACTACGATTCCCACTCCGAGTATCAGCGACGTGTGGCTGCGTCGGGCTCGGAGAGGTTGGCGGCGCTCGTGACCGGCATGGAGCCGATCGACGTCGATCCCTTCACCATCGTCGACTATGGGTGCAGTGAGGGAGCCAACTCCGTCGTAGCGATCGGCGGCGCGTTGCGGGCGCTCCGCACGCGTGCCGCCGACACGACGGTGGTGACGGTGCACAACGACCTACCGACCAACGACTTCAACACCCTCTTTCGGAACCTCTCGCACCGAGAGGACAGCTATCTGCGAGTCCCAGGCGGACCTGTGCTCCCGATGGCCTCGGCGACCTCGTTCTATGAGCCGGTGGTCCCCTCGGGCCGAGCCCAGCTTGGAGTGTCGTTTTCGGCTGCGCACTGGTTGCGTGAGGAGCCGACGGCGCGGGTCCCTGGCAGCTTCCTGATATCTGACGCCACCGGTCAGGATCGCAAGGCGCTTGCTCAGCAGGCCGACCGCGACTGGTCTCGGTTCCTCGCCATGCGGGCATCGGACCTGGGCGCTGGTGGCGTCCTCTTTGTGCAGATGATCGGGAGCTTGCCCCCGGATGGCCATGAACAGAAGGCCACCGCTCGCAAGCTCATTCGGGCGATGTACGACGTGGCCAAGGCCATGGTCGACGATGGTCGTCTCCGCCAAGAGGCTCTGGACGGCTACGTGTTCCCGACGTACATGCGCACCGTTGCGGAGGCAACAGCTCCACTCGATCACCCGAGCTCGCCGCTCGCTCGTTCGTTTCACATCGACGTGGCCCAAGTCGACGCGGTGCCCAACCCCTACTTCGAGGCATACCGCGAGACCGGCGATGAGCAGATCTACGCCGAGCACTACGTTGCGTTCGTTCGCGCGTTCAGTGAGTCGACGATACGCAATGGTCTCCTGGCGCCGGGGATCATCGGTGGTTCGATCGATGCTGCTGTCGACGACTTCTATGCCGAGCTTCGACGCCGAACGGCGCTCGATCCCGAGTGGTCACGGTTCGAGGACTGGACGCTGATCGTCGCCTTGACCCGGCTCAAGGACCGCTCACCAACGGCGACAAGGAACTGACCTCGATCCGCGTTCCCGTTACGTCATCCGCAAGCCAGGAATGCTGCTGAGCTGGTGTGACTCGCGACGTCGACCGCGACTCACCGGACGGCGACGCGCCCGCCTCTAGACGTCAGCCAGCTCGCGCATGTCGATGTTGAAGGCTGGATGGCGAAGCTTCGCCATCGCCTTGGCCTCGATTTGGCGGATGCGCTCCCGTGTCAGCTGGAACGTCTCCCCGACCTCCTCGAGGGTTCGGGGCTCGCCACGGTCAAGGCCGAAGCGAAGCGTGATGACGATCCGCTCACGGTGGTTGAGCTTGAGGAGCATCTTGGCCGTCTCAGCTGGGAGGAGACTGGCGGCGGTCGCCTCGAAGGGCGAGGCCGCGGACCGGTCAGCCACGCGGTCGCCGAACTCACCGTCTCCGTCTTCGCCGATCGGCTGCGACAGCGAGATCGGCTCGGCCGCGATCTGCAGCGTCTCGGACACTTTGGCGGGCGCCATCCCGAGCTCGTCGGCGAGCTCGGTGATCGTGGAGCGGCGGCCAAGCCGGGCCTCGAGCTCGACGCGCACCTGCTGCAGGCGGGAGAGGTTGTCTGCGGCGTGAATCGGGAGTCGTACCGTCCGGCCGGTGTTGGCGATCCCTCGCGAGATGGACTGGCGGATCCACCACGTCGCGTAGGTGGAGAACTTGAAGCCTTTGCGCCAATCGAACTTGTCGACGGCGTGGATGAGGCCGAGGTTCCCCTCCTGGATCAGGTCAAGGAGCGGCAGCCCAGATCGTTGGTAGCGCTTGGCGATCGAGACGACCAAGCGGAGGTTGGCTTGCACGAAGGTGCGGTGCGCTTCGCTTCCGGCCCGGACGGTACGGCGCAGAGCACGTCGCTCCGCTGGCGTGAGTGATGCGCCGCCGTCCAGTTTGAGGCGGGCCGCGGCCCCGGCTTCGATGCGTTGCGCCAAGTCCTGCTCGTCGCTCTTGGACAGCAACTCGTACTGCCCGGCTTGGTGGAGATAGAGCTGGACGAGATCGTCGGTATCGGTGACGCGCGCTTGCTTGCGACTCGGCATCAGGCCTTCCGGGACTGCGGGTTGAAGCGGTGTGCGGCCCAGAGCTCGGCCGCGGTGCCGCTAGATCGGGCGAACGTTCTGAGCTTCTTCGCCCTTCTGGCCGCGTCCGACATCGAATTCCACGTTCTGACCCTCTTGGAGGGTCTTGAAGCCCGACCCTTGGATCGCCGAGAAGTGGACGAACACGTCGTCGCCCTGCTCACGCGAGATGAAGCCGTAGCCCTTTTGGTCGTTAAAGAACTTAACTGTTCCTGTTGCCACCGGGTTTCACGTCCTTCGGTATCACCGGGACGGTCCGATTGACACGACCTCGGCATCTCTAGTGTACGACACTTTTCCGTAGTCCCCTTCAGGCGACACCAAGACGAAGGCTGTGTGATCTGGTCGCAGCAACGGACGCGGCGGCCTGCGTGGCTCGTGTGCGAACGAGGCGGACAAGGAGGGCGGACGGCGGGGCGGTCGGGGCACTAGACCAGGGCGACGTTTCGGGCCTGGCGGCCCTTCTCGCCGGTCCGGATCTCGAACGCCACGCGGCGTCCGTTTCGCAGCTCGCGGAGTGGGACCCCCGCAATTGCTGACGCGTGGAGGAAGACGTCGTCATCGCCGTCGCGGGCGATGAAGCCGTAGCCCTTCCGTGGGTTGAACCATCGGATGGTCCCGGCGCTCGCCGGCACTTCGGTCGCCGGCGGGTCGGCGGTGGGCGCCGTCGTGCCCGAGGGCTCGGGGGCGGCGGTTTCGACGGCGACGTGCCGTGTGGGTCGTGTGAGGCCGAGGGGCAGCTGAAGCCCTCGCTGGATCTCCTTGGCTTCACGGGCCTGGTCGGGTTCCACGAGCGAGATCACGAGCCCCGATGCCCCGGCCCGGGCCGTTCGGCCGGCCCGGTGGGTGTAGTCGGTGACACTCGGGGCGGGGTCGTACTGGACGACGCAGGCGACGTCGTCGACGTGGATCCCGCGGGCGGCGACGTCCGTCGCCACCAGCGCATCGATCGTGCGCCTGCCGAACGCCGCGAGGGCGCGATCGCGTTGCGGTTGCGACCGCGAGCCGTGGATGGCATCGGACCGGATCCCGGCGGTGGCCAGTTGTCGAGCGATGCGGTCGGCTCGTCGCCGGGTGCGGCAGAAGACGATCGTGGCGCCGGAACCACGAATGGCGTCGACGCAGGCGTCCAGCCGCTCTCGATCGGCCACCTTCCAGAAGAGGTGGGTGACGAGGCCCCGCTCCTCGGCCGCGGTGGCGACACGGTGCACGACCGGGTTCCGTTGGAACCGGCGAACCAGGGAGTCAGCGGTCTGGTCGAGCGTCGCCGAGAAGAGCAGCGTCTGACGGGTCGCAGGTGTCTGGTCGATCAGGCGCCGAACCTGCGGGAGGAAGCCCATATCGGCCATGCGGTCGGCCTCATCAACGACGACGACCTCGATGGCGCTGAGGTCCACGTCGCCACGACCGATCAGATCGCCGAGGCGTCCCGGACATGCCACCAGGACGTCGACACCCTGACGCAAGGCTCGGCGTTGCCGATCGAACCCGACGCCGCCATAACACGTGGCGACGCGGACACCACGGGTGCGGCCGAGCCACTCGAGCTCACCGCAGACCTGGGTCGCCAGTTCGCGGGTGGGGACCAGGACGAGGCCGCGCGGGCGCCGAGGCTCGGCGCGACCGACCCGCTCGACGAGCGGGATACCGAAGGCAACGGTCTTGCCCGATCCGGTCGGAGCCTGACCGCAAACGTCGCGGCCGGCTCGGGCATCGGGAATCGTCAAGGCTTGGATGGGAAGGGGGGTCTCGAAACCGCGACCGGCAAGCGTCGCAGCGAGGGCCTCGGGGACGCCGAGGTCTGTGAACGAGGGAGGCATAAGAGGGGTTACTCCGGTCTGGTGTCACGGTGGAATGGGTCAGGTCTCACAAGGTGAAGGCACCCGAGACGCTGAACCGGTGAAAAGTGGAACACCCAGTGCGTGCCGAAAAGCCGGCAACCATGTGGCAATCCCGGGGCACGAGTGACAGTCACACCCAGCGGGACAAACCGATCGTATCACACGACGACCGACGAAGGATCGGCAGGCGCCCAGCGGCTCAGATCGCGAAACTCGGGCGAAACGTGAGCACGTTCGCGGGCTACACGCCGACGGTGACGGGGCGATACCGGCAGATCGAGTTCCGGAACCACAACATCGAGACGCCGACGGCCAGCACGGTGACGACGATCGAATAGAGGGTCTGGGTGACGGCAAACGTCGTGGTCGCCAACGTGATCAGGAGGCAGTAGGCGATGATGGCGTTCATGAGCCCGACGGCCGCCCACATCATCGAATTCCGGATGAAGAATCGATGCACGTAGGGTGCAACGAGAACCTCGCTCGGCAGCGTCACGAAGTCCCCTGCGAATCGGCGTGACAGCGGCTGGCCCGCCGGCACCGAGCACAGGAACGCCAGCCCCACTGCCGCCGTGCCGATGGTCGGCTGCAGGAAGTAGATGAAGGCGCTACCCGTCGTCAATGCCAGCGCGGAGCGAACGATGAGCATTCCCATACCGAGGATCGCCATCGCGGGAACTCGTCGGCTCTTCGCCATCCGGCGGATGATCGCGAAGCCCGACCAGCCGAGCCCGGCCGCCATGGCCGGTCCGATCCCGCCGATTTGGTAGCCCACGAGGAACAGAGCGAGCGGGAGCAGCACGCCGTCGACGACATGTGGTGTGGCGCGCCACGCAGCCTGGCCGAGGCTCGGCAGCCTGACGGGCTCGATGCTGTCGAGCTCGAATCCAGCTTGGATTGTGTCGGTCGGCACAACTCTCTCGGGGTGCTAGTTCCGCACACCGCCGAGGTCTGGAGCAGTGCCGCGACGCTGGAGCGCCACAAATCGGAGCGACGCAGTCACTGTAGCCCCGAATGCAGTCGTCAACGTCCGCGCCGCGCCCCACTCGAGCGGTGCAGGCTGGCAATTCCCTTGAGGGCTCAAGGAGTCCTGGAGATCCGCCGACTGGCTCGCGGTCTGGTCGACCGCGAGTCGTCTGCCTCCGAGTTGACTGGTCGGGCGACGTCATCGCCTCACGGATGGTCATCGGCGGCCGAGCACGGCGCGGTCGCCGCAGCAGCGCCTCGATTGAGTGTTCTGAGGCGGGACTCGCCGGCGGTGGCCTCAGGTGCCGAGGACCTTCTGCTTCTGAGCCTGGAACTACTGCGGGATAGCGAGGGCCCGCTGTGTCGTCGACTGGCTGTCTGGCGCCTCGGAGTCGCCTTTCGCGGACCCCGGAGGTATCCGTCGCACGTCGCTGCGGGGAGCGTCTTCGGCCGCGGCTGCGATCCTCCTGGGCCGCGGATGGTCCGCCCCGTTGCCGTGAATAGGCTCCCCACCCATGGCGCGGTACGTGCCCATCGGCGTCGCGATCGCGGGGCTGGCGATCGTTCTCTCGGCGGCGCCCGTCGGCGCCGCGACGACCATCGCCGCGAACTCCAGCGTCGTCACGAACACGATCAAGAACGCCTTTCTTGTCCAACCCTCGAGCCCGTCGGCCAGCAAGGAGATCTGCCCCAGCAAGCAGGTGAAGGCCTTCGCCCGCTTCCAGTGCACCGCGATCGTCGACGGACAGAGCGTCCCGGTCGCCGTGCAAGTGCTCGACACGGTTCCCCTGACGGTCAACGCGACGCCGCAGAAGGCGGTACTCAGTATCGATCACTCCGAGGGGGTACTCGAAGGTCGCTACTTCGAGCGGTACGGGGTTGCCGTCAGCGCCGTGTGCCCCGGCGCGAAGACGCACCGCTACCTCGTGGTCAACTCCGGAGCGACGATCACCTGTCAGCTCATCGGCACGAGTGGGCCCGTGGCCACCGGCACGGTCACCGCCACCGACTTCGCCGGTGGGTACTCCTCGAGCGTGCTGCCGAGCGTCGCACGCACCGGCTGACTCGCGGGCGAGGTCTGCACGACGGCGCGAGATCAGCAGAGCGTCAGGTACCAGCCCCCCGAGCAGCTCAGAGTCCCTCGAGCATGGACAGCACGGCCTGGTTCGACGGGATGTTCCACTGCTGGGCGCCGACGTCGCCGAAGCGGATCACGCCGGCAGCATCGACGACGAACAGCGCGGGTCGCTGTCCGAGTGACATCAGGCGGCTGGTCGCGTCGTACGCGTCGAAGACGGTGTGGTCGTCGTCGATGAGTGTCGGATACGGCAGGGGATGGGCCCGCAGGTACGCCTCGGACGACGCCGCGGACTCAGCCGAGATCGCCAAGACCTCGGCGCCGGCCTTCTGGAAGCGCTCGTAGTCATCACGCAACTGCGTGAGGTGTCGCCGACAGAACGGTCAGGCGTATCCCCGGAGGAACGCCAGCACGACCGGTCGGCCTCGATAGCTCGAGAGGCTGACCGTGCCGTCCCCGGAGCGGGGGAGGTTGAAGTCGGGGGCCTGGGAACCGACCGGGGCCTTGAGGCTCTCGCTCATCGGTGCGATCGTACCCAGCGGCGACTCGCGGTCTTCGAGGCCACGGCCGAGCCGGAACGGCGATTCGCGCTCCAGACGATCTGAAGACTCGCCGTCGGTCGGATGGCGACTGGGAGGGTCAGTCAGCGGGCAGATCGGAGATGCGCGCCGCGACCCGCTCGAACGCCTCGCCGGTGGAGGTCCTCGCAAGTCGACGTGCTGGGGCGAAACCCTCGACCGGCATGACTGACTGCCAGTACCGCAGCACCTTCTCGCGGTCGTCGTCGTCGATCAGCGGAAACAGCCACTCGATGAACGCCGCTCGCTCGCTCGAGGTCCGTCGCGGCCATCGCTCCGACGGCCTGGTTCTGGTCGGACTCCGAGAGCCGCTCCTCGAACAGCACGTAGAGGTGCTGTTCTTCCTTGTTCAGGTGGAGGTTCAGGTGGAACTTGAACGCGGCCGTCGCTCGTGCGGTTTCGAGGGGATCGTGGACGGTGACAGCTGCTCGGAGCGCCCCGAAGGCGGTATCGAGACCGCGGTGGTCCAATTCGTAGGAGGCGGCGACATCAGGAGCGACCGACTCGATCGCGGGAAAGATCTCCGCCTCCTCGCCCTCGGCATGCCAGGCGAGCACCTCGTTCATCCGCCAGAACCGCTCGATGGTTGGATCGAGGCCACCCTCGCCGCGTGCCGCCCCCAGCGCGGCCCTGTCGATCGCGGCGATCTCGGAACGGAATGCATGGTGAGCGGCAGTGATCATGTCGAGCCGCCGAGCCATCAGTCGTCCCCTGTCGCGAAGTGCGTCTGAGCCAACGGAGTCGCGATCTTACGGATCGCGAGTTGGGCGGCCGCGGGGTTAGGCGCCTGCGGCCGACGTCGTCGCCTCGACGTCGGAGGCGGAGCTCAACTCGAAGCCGCGGTACCTCTCTGCCGCAACGTCGTCACAGATCCCCATGTACTGCGGGAAGCCGCCGATGTAGGGCATGAAGACCCGCGGCTTGCCGGGCACGTTGGCGCCCATCCACCACGAGGCGGCCGTCGGGAAGAGGGTCCGGTTGGCGACCGCGTTGACGTGCTCGACCCACGCGTCCTCTGCGTCGACGGTGGCGTCGATCGACGCCAGGCCTGCGTCGCGCAGGTACGCGATGCAGTCGGCGATCCAGTCGACGTGCTGCTCGATCGCCACCATCATGTTGACGAGCACCGACGGGCTGCCCGGTCCGGTGACGATGAAGAGGTTCGGGAATCCGGCGGTGGCGATCCCGAGGTAGGTCCGGGGGCCGCTGGCCCACTTGTCGTGCAGAGGCACCCCGTGCGCGCCGACGATGCCGGCCCGGAGCAGTGGGCCGGTCATGGCGTCGAACCCGGTGGCGAAGACGATCACGTCGAGGGGGTGCTCGCCGGTCTGGGTGCGGATGCCGTGTGGTGTGACTTCGACGATCGGGTCGACCCGGACGTCGACGAGCGTCACGTTGTCTCGGTTGAAGGTTGCGTAGTAGTCGGTGTCGAGGCACGGGCGCTTTGTGCCCAGCGGATGGCTGCGTGGTGACAGGCGCTCGGCGACGTCCGGGTCGTCGACGATCTCGCGGATGCGCCCGCGCACGAATTCGGCCGCCGTGTCGTTCGCTTCGCGGTCCACGAGGAGGTCGGTGTACGCGGCGACCATGCCGTACAACGTGCCTGACTTCCAAGCGGCGTCGAACCGCGCGGTGCGTGCTGCCTCGTCGACGCTCAGCGCCGAGTGCTCGGGGATCGGGACCACCACGCCCGCGCGCGAGTTGCGCATCGCCTGCCGGTGCTCGCGGGAGTGCGCCTTGCGTACCTCCACTGCGTCGGGATCGAGCGGGGCGTTCTTGGCGGGCATCGAGAAGTTGGGTGTCCGCTGGAACACGGTGAGGTACTCGGCCTGCTCGGCGATGAGGGGGATCGACTGGATCCCCGACGAGCCCGTCCCGACGACGCCGACACGTTGACCGCTGAGGTCGACGGTGTCGTGCGGCCACTGACTCGTGTACAGCACCTGGCCTTCGAAGGTGTCGACGCCGTCGACGTCCAGCTCTTTGGGTGCTGACAGGCAGCCGGTGGCCATGACGCAGAACTGGCTGGTGACGTGGTCGCCCCGGTCGGTCACGACGTGCCAGCGCTGCAGCGTGTCGTCCCACGTCATCGCCGTGACCCGGGTCTCGAACTGGATGTCGCGCCGCAAGTCGAACCGCTCCGCGACGTGGTTGACGTACCGCAGGATCTCGGGCTGTGTGGCGTAGCGCTCCGACCAGGTCCACTCCTGCTCGAGCTCGGGCGAGAACGAGTAGCAGTAGTCCATCGACTCGACGTCGCAGCGGGCTCCCGGATATCGGTTCCACCACCACGTCCCGCCGACGTCAGCGGCCGCCTCGTAGCCCTGGAGGCTCAGCCCGAGGGCCCGCAGCCGGTAATGCGCATAGAGACCCGCGAAGCCAGCGCCGACGATGACGGCATCGACTTCCCGGCAGGGCTCGGTCACCAGGCGCTCACCCGCTCTCGTCGACGATGCCACACGATCCTAGGAGGCTGCGCTCGCGCGCGGCGAGGGAACGCGGCACCGAGTCGGGACGACGTCGAGGGTCGAGCCTGACCCGGTTCGCTCGGACGAGCGACGCCGTTTCCGTGCTCCCGCTCGTCGCGATGGCCCTGTCGGGCCGCTCGTTCCTGACCGCCGACCTGCTCAGGCATGCGGGCCGCAGGAACGTCGGGCTGGCGCCGACCCGGCACGACGTTGCCTTCGCGCACGACCGTCTGTCCGACACGGAGGCGAATGCCAGGATCGGGTCGGTCGGCGTCAGACTCGCCCTGCTCGTCCTGATCGCCGCGATCCTGCGGTTCTCAGCGGGGTTCCGCTCAGTGTCCGAACCAGCGTCGGACGCGGCTGGCGCCAAACTCGACCTTGTCGGCGGCGAGAGCCGGGGACGGTCCCTCGAGCCCGCCGCGGGGTGCCTCGCCACTCAGGAACGTGACCTCGACCTTCGCGACTTGGTCGTGGCCGAACGCCAGGTAGCAGATCCCGTGCCCGTCGTACTGCGCGGACGCCGTGTCGCCTCGCAGCCGGGCGCTGATTTGCTCGGCGGCGACGGCCGCCTGACCTTCCGCGAACACGCCGGCCTTGGGTGTGCCCACACTGGTCACGTCGCCGATGGCGTAGACGTCCGGGTACTTCGTCTCCAGGGTGAGCGGGTCGACGGGGATCCAGCCGTCCACGGTCATGCCGGACTCCTGCACGACGGCGGGTGCTCGATGCTTGGGGACGCCTAAGAAGAGGTCGTACGGCAGGTCACCGCCGTCGCTCAGCCGGACGACGTGTTGCGCGGGGTCGAGCTCGCGGACGGTCCGGTCGGGGTGCCAGCGGATCCCGCGCTCGGCGAACGCCGCCAGCAACGCCTCCGATGCTGCAGGCGAGGGCGGGATCGGGACCCCCATCGGCATCACCAGCGAGATCTCCGAGCTTTCCCGCTGACCACGCTCGCGGAGGAAGTCGTCCATCAAGAGCGCGGTCTCGCTCGGGGCGGGCGGGCACTTGAACGGCGTCGACGTCACCGCCACGACGACGCGGCCGCCCGCGAAGTTCGCCAGCACGTCCCGTAGCGCGAACGCGCCAGCGACCGTGTAGAACTCGTGACCCCCTTCGACGAGCCCCGGTGTGGCGGACGGGTCAAGATCTGCCCCGAGGGCCACGACCATGAGGTCCGCGTCGAAGGCGCCCGCGTCTGTCACCACGCGTTTCGCGACGGGATCGATCGACCGAATTGTCGACTGGACGAACCTCGCTCCCGGCTTCATGAAGTCCCGGTAGGGGTGCCGAACGTCTGCGGGCTGGCTGCGCCCGAACATCACGTCGAGCTTGGAGAAGCCGAACACGAACGCGTCGTTCTGATCGATCAGCACGACGTCCAGATCGTCGCGGAACTCGTCGGCCAGCATCGTCGTCAACTCGAGGCCACCAAAGCCCGCACCCAGGACTACCAGTCGCACGGGCAGGAACGATACGGGACCCGAGCTGGCCGCTGCACCCAACACCGAGGCCGCGGGAGTTCGCAGCGTTCGGTGGTGGGCCTAGCTCCGCTGGCGGTAACGAGCGAAGGACGGGCGCCGAACAGAGATCAGGTTGAGCTTGAAGCGCCAACTGCAGAACCCGACACCGAGGATGCCCAACGCGACGAACGCCAACGGGAGTTCGAGGGACGCTCCCTCCGTGCCAGCGATGATGGGTACCGGATCCGTGGAGCACTTCTTGTCGCTGGGTGACGAGGACACCGTGGTCCCGTCGACCGTCCAGGCCGGCGGGTTGCTCGCGACGAACGGCACGGTGAAGACACTGTCATTGGTCCCAGGTCGGAAGCTCGTTGGCTGTCCCTGGTTCTGGGAGCCGGGCGAGAACGAGTTGCTCGATCCGATCGGGATCGTCTGCGTGGAGCTCGAGCTGTTGCTGTAGCCCCACGAAGCCAGCCAGTTGGTGCTGCCCACGTGCCACACGCACTCGAGGATGGGCGAGACCGGACCGGTCCCCGACGCCGATGCGCTGCCCGTCATCGTGACGGCCCAGATGCCGAGGGCGGCGAAGAATGCCATCGTCGCCGTGACGACACGCGCTCGAGACGCGCTCGTTCGGAGGCCTCCCACCGGCCGCATTCACCGGCTATCGACCAAATCTGGCCGGACTTGAGCGCTCCGGACGCCGAGGAGACACGGGCGGCTGGCCGGCGCTCGTAATTAGCTCGGGGGTGGCTCCAGCAGCCGGTTCAGGCGATCGAGTACCGCTTGTTCGGCCGGCGTGATGGCCTTGGCGGCGTCGGCCACGGCCTTCGCGATGTCGGCGTACCACCGGCGGACCGCGGCGGATTCGTCCCCCCAGATCTTGGCGAGCGCTGTGACCGCGACTTCGACGGCGGCGATGGCGCCCTCGGCGATCTGGGCGGGTGACTGGCCCCGGTGGGCCTCGGCGTCGTGGCGGGCCTCGTGGCGGTTGGCGTCCTGGGCGATCTCGGCGATGAGCTGGTCCGCGCCTCCGCGGGTTCCCGCCCGGGCGATCTCGCGTGCGCTCGCCGTCGCCTCCTTCACCATGGAGATCGGGCCGTGGGGACCCACCGCCATGATGGCGACGGTGATCTGCAGGGGTGCTTCGGCGAGGGCCTTCCACTCCTCATCGCTGAACGAGGACCGATCCGTCATCGGACTCCATGATGTCGTGCGCGCCGCGGCTGGGGCGACTCGCGGGTTGCTGACCCGCGAGTCGGCGCCGCCGCACAACCGGGGCTTGCGTTGCCGTTCGCGGTGATCGCCAGCCCGTCGCTACTGGCACGATCCGCCGTTGACGCGGCCAGGCCCCGTCGGGTTGCTCGGTGCTGGTGTCCAGGTTCCGGTGCGGACCCAGTGCGCCCCGTGGGCGCTCGGGCAGATGGACCAGTACGCGTACGGCGCAGAGGCGCGGTCGCCGGCAGCGTCGAGCTGGATGGTCCCGGTCACACCCGCGTAGCCGTTGGCCGCCTTGGTGAACGCGGCCCGGAGCGTGGGCTCGTCGGCGGTCGTCCCGGTGCGGAGCAGGGTTTGCACGGCGACGCCGAACGCGTCGTAGGCGGCGAGAGCGAACGCATCCGGGGTCGCGTGTGCCTGCTTGGCGATCTGGCGGATGAGGGCGGCGTCCTGCGTGGCGCGGCTGGCGGGCAGCGCCACCAGCGGGCTCGGGAACCCCTTCGTGCGGATCGCGAACTGCGCCGATGTGGTCTGGAGCAACTGCGTGGCCTGCGCCGATCCGTCGCCGCCGTACCAGCGAACCGCAGCGAGCGCCGGGATCTGGGCGGCCGCAGTGAGGACGTCGGCGACCTCCTCGAAGCCGGCGAGATACACCGCGACGTGCGCCGCGCCGACCTCGGCGCTGGCGGTGGTGACCTCGCGGCCGATCTCGGTGAGTGCTGGGCCGTAGTCCGGGGTCGCCGGCTCGTACCGGAAGCCGGCGGTGACTTGTGCTCCGCTGCTCGTGGCTGTGGCGCGAACCGAGTCGGCGAGGCCCTGGTTGCCTCGGTCGTCGCGCCAGAGCGGCACGACGACGCGCGCTCCTTGCTTGAGCATCAGATCGGTCGTCGCCCGTCCTTCCACGTGGTCGGTCGGCACGAACCGGAAGACGTCGTCGTTGGGCATCGCGAGCGAGGAGGCGGTGCTGCCTTGTGAGACGACGAGCACACCTCGAGCATTGGCGAGCGGCTGGATCGCAGCCACCTCGGAGCTCGACTGCGGCCCGATGATGATCCGAACGCCTTGATCCGCGAGCTGGTCGAAAGCGGTCGTCGCCCGCACGGGGTCCTGCCCGGTGTCGATGACGTCGACAGTGATGCGGACGTTGCGGTGCTGGCGAGCGAGCAGCTGGTTCCACCGGTCACGTGCGACCTCGAGCGCGGCCTGGCTTGTGTTCCCCAGGCTCGATCCTCCGCCCGTGATGGAGAGCAGCGCGCCGATGTGGATCGTCTCCGTTGGGTTCGTCGACTGCGCGCTTACCGTCGTGGCGATCGAGGAGAGGCCCAGCGTGATGACGACGATGAGGGCTGCGACGGTCGGGCCTCGACGTCGGGCAGGCCAGCTTCTCGTGGTGCGGTTCATCGATCGCTCTCCAGTCTCGACGTCCGTGATGTTCTACCAACCGGCGCAGGTGCCGCGTCGGCACCCTGGTTGCGTCTACCAGGGCGTCGGAGTATCTGTGTCCGGTACGAGCAGGGTGATTCAGCCGCCCTGCGGAGGCACGACGATGGGATCTGGACGCTCTCGGTGATCTCGACTCTGGCCGCGGTGAGTGCGACGTTCACGGTCGGGGTCATCTATCTGGTGTTGCTGATCACGCTCGGGATCATCTGCCTGCGGAAGGGGCACTGGGTGATGTTCATCGTCGGGCTCTTCATTCCGCTGTTTTGGTTGATCGGCGCGGTGATCCCGCGGCGCCGCAGCTACTAGTCGGTGGCCTTGCCGGATCGCCGCGACGTCGACGTTGCGGTCGTCGGTGCGGGCTACGCCGGGCTCACTGCTGCCCGACGACTGCACGAGGCCGGGAAGTCGGTGGCTGTTCTCGAGGCACGCGATCGGGTGGGGGGTCGAATCTGGACCCAACGCCTGTCGGATGGCGCTCCGGTGGATCGGGGCGGTGCGTGGCTCGCGCCCCATCACGACGCGATCTTCGGCTTGGCCCGGGAGATGGATGTCGGCGCGTACAAGACCTGGGTCGATGGCGCGCACCTGCTCATCGACGGTTCCAGGACTCGCCGCTACACGGGACTGATACCGAAGATCAGCCCGTTGGCGGTGGCCACGATCGCGCTGGCCCAGGCGAGGATCGACCGTCTCGCCCAGCGGGTGCCGCTCGACGCCCCCTGGACGGCGCGTCGGGCCGCCGAGTGGGACGCCCGCTCGGTGGCGTGGTTCGTCGAACGGACGAGGATCCGAACCCCGATCGCCCGCGACCTCTTCGAGATGGCCGTTCGTGGCCTGTTCGCCGCGGATCTGAACGAGGTGTCGTTTCTTCATCTGCTGCTCTTGGTCCATGGGCACGGCAGCATCAACACGTTGTTCTCGATCGAGGGTGGCGCTCAGGAGAACATGGTCGTCGGCGGCGCGGGGGAGATCGCCCGCCGGGTCGCCGACGGCCTCGGCGATGCTGTGTGCCTGGGTGCGGCCGTGCGGTCCGTGGCGCAGCAGGGCGACCGGGTGCTGATCGAGGCGGACGGCCACGCCGTCTCAGCCCGGCGGGCCGTCGTGGCGGTCCCACCGGCGCTCGCCGCGGAGATCGCGTTCGATCCCGCGCTGCCCGCCGACCGGCTGACTCTCTACCAGCACGCCCCGGCCGGCATCGAGACGAAGACCCTCGTCGTCTACGACGAGCCGTTCTGGCGCGCCGACGGGTTCAGCGGGCAGACCGCCGCGCCAGGGACGGCCGCCGAGGTGACGCTCGACGCGAGTCCCGCGACCGGATCGCCGGGCGTCATCGCCTGCTTCACGTTTGCCCAGGTCGCCGGACGCTTCGATGCGCTCGACGCCCGCGAGCGCCGGCGCGCGGTCGTCGACGCCCTCACCGCCCGCTTGGGGCCGCGGGCGGCCTCTCCGGTGGAGTTCATCGAGACCAGCTGGTGGACCGAGGCGTGGACGCGGGGCTGCTCGATGGCGCACCTCGGGCCCGGGATCCTGACCCGGTACGGGTCGCTGCTACGCGAGCCGTTCGGACGGGTGCACTGGGCGGGCACCGAGACGTCCACCGTGTCACACGGCGCCATCGACGGCGCCGTGCGCTCCGGTGAGCGTGCCGCGGCCGAGATCCTGGATCGGCTGTAGCCCAGCCGGGGTCGCGGCGGACACCGAGCAATCGTGGTGGCGATTCGCTGGGGATGCCGATGGCCTGGCTGGGCGGCTCAGGCGCCGACGAGGTCGCTGGCTGCTGAGCCCCACTCGGCTTCGGACTCGACCGCACCCGGGTGCACACGGCGTGCCCGCCGGGCACCGGCCAGGGCGGCCGCGCCGAGGGTGACCTCCACGACCAGATAGGCCCAGAACGCGCGGTCGGTGCTCGGTCGGTCGACGACGAGCGAGCCGACCCGGGCAGCGGCGGCGCCAAGCCAGACGACGCCGACCGCTGCCTGCGCCGTCGGATCACGACTGACGAGCGCCCATCCACCGAGCGCGGCATAGGTCCCACCGAGACCGGCCCGCGTCTCGGCCATGCCTCGAGCCGTCGCGGCGGGCAACTCGAGCGCTGCGTTGACGCTGCCCGGCATCACCACGCCGGCGAGGCCAGACGCCATCAGCGCCGCGCTGCTCCAGCGTCCCAGATTTACGTCGTGTCGTTCCTCAACCCGTGGCGCGATCGCCGCGCCGCGGTCTCGGGCTACTGGACGTTCATCCTCCCGCGGAGGAAGACGAGCCACGGGGCCTTGTAGGTGACGCGCCGCACGGTCCCGCTCGGGACGTCCACCTGGATCTCACCGACGCCCGCATCCATGATGAACAGGTAGCGGAAGAAGACGCGCACCGTGTGGTTGCCGGGCGAGACGGGGATCATCGTGGGTTTGCGCCACGCGCCCTTCATCGACTGGCCGTCGACGACGAAGGTCGGCGGAAAGAAGAACAGGATGAACGCGAAGATGAGGAAGGTCGCGGTGATCTCGATCCCTTCCGACGGCTGACTTTGCGTCATTCGTTGCCTCCGATGGCTGACCTGAGCGGGACCGGGACACTACGACAGCGACCGCCGGTCCGCAATGAACGGTGGATCGTCAGATGGCCGGTGGTCGCGTCCCGGGCGCGTCCGTTTCGTCCGACGCGACGTCGAACTCCTTCGACTCGGTCTTGCGCGGCGTTGTCGGACCGCGCGGGTGGGTCGGCGCCGGGGCCGTGCGGCGGGACTCGCCGCGACCGACGACAACTAGCCGATCAGATCGACTCTGCCGGAGTGCAGCCGATACTCAGCACCGACGACTCTCACTGTGCCTGAGGCGATGTCCGCCGCGAGCGACGGCTGTGCACTCAGGGCCGCCACGGTCTGGCGGACGTTCTGGGCCACGGCGGCATCGAGCAGCTGCGCCGGCGGTGTGTTCACGACGGCCTGAACCGCCGGGAGGATGGGATCGACGAAGCCGCTGAGTTCGCCCGGAAGCTGCTTGCCCTTCGTGACCACGTCGATCGCGGCCTTGACGGCGCCGCAGTCGTCATGGCCGAGCACGACGACGAGGGGCGCCTCGAGCACGGCCGTTGCGTATTCGACACTTCCGACGACGACGGACGCGGCGCCGGTGTTGCCAGCGACGCGCACGGTGAAGAGGTCGCCGAGGCCTTGGTCGAAGACCAGCTCGGGTGGGACCCGCGAGTCGGCGCAACCGAGCACGACGGCGAAGGGGTCCTGCCCCTCCGCGATCTCGGCGCGGCGGACGGTGCTCACGCGGGGCGCCGCGCTGCGGCCCTTCTGGAACCGCTGATTGCCTGCCTGCAGCAGGGCCAGCGCCTCGCCCGGCGTCGACGGCCGCTTCGCGGCCGGGGCGTGCAGGTTGGATGCGAACGCGTTCGACGTGGTCAGGAGCGCGCCGCCGGCGACCACGCCGGACGCCAGGAATGTCCGTCGGGACGGCTGGAACTCGGTCATCCCCGAAGTATCGACCATGGGGCTCGCACCTTGACGGATCGCTGGCCAACCATCCGTCTGCCGGGGCGCGCGCCGCCGGCGAGGGCGCTCGATCAGGCGGGCGCGAGCGTTGGGCGGGGCGCGACGAGGGGCCACGGGCGGGACCGCTCGACGGCCACGGCCAGATCGAGGAGCAGCTCGTCCTCGTGGTGCCGTGCGAGCACCTGCATGCCGACCGGCAGGTCGTCCACGGTCCCCGCGGGGATCGAGACGGCCGGGTTGCCGTAGATGTTCGCGATGATCGTGAGCCCGCCCATGTTCACGAGCTCTGGGAAGCGCCGAGCCGCGCGGTCGATGAGCGCGGTGGGCAGCCCGGGAGCGACGACGCTGGCGAGTCGGGTGCCGAACAGCAGTCCCCGGAAGAGATAGAAGGCGGGAGTGCTCGCCTTCGCCCAGTCGATGAAGCTCTCCTCGCGGCTGCTCTGCTCGGCGTCGGCCGCGAACGCGGGACCCGGATTGGTCGCGGAGATCAGGAAGTCGACCTGGTCGAACGCGGCGGCCATGGCCTCGTTGAGCTGTACCCGCAAGGACTCGCTGACGGCGGCGGTTCGCAGGTTGTACAGCGACTGGCCCATGAACAGCCCGAGAGCAACGTCGGGGGTCATGTCGGACGCGCACGCGGGCCAACGGTCGCCCAGATCCGCGAGGAGCGTCGCCGTGTTGCCCATCATCCAGTGGGCCGCCATGTTCGGAAGGACGAGCTGCAGGTCGACTTCGACCATGCCCGCCTCGGCGATCAGCGCGGCGGCCTCCGATCGGAGGTGCTCCTCGACGCCTGGGTCCAGCGGGACGCCGCCGAGCGACGGGACGACGGCGACGCGCTTGCGCGCCAGGTCGTAGGCGCCGAGGCCGCGTTCGAATCCTGGGTGCTTCGGAAGCGTCGTCGGATCCGCGCCGTCGTACCCGCCGCACACGTCGAGGTATCGGGCAGCATCCCGAACGGACCGGGCCAGGTTGCCGAGGACGATCGTGTTGGGCCGCATGTAGGCGCCGGGGCTGCGCGGGATGCGACCGAAGGTTCCCTTCATCCCGAGCAGGCCGGTGTAGCCCGCTGGGATGCGGATCGACCCGCCGCCGTCGCCGCCCGTCGCGAGGGACACGAGTCCACCGGCGACGGCGGCCGCCGACCCTCCGGAGGAGCCGCCGGCCGTCCGGCCGTGTCGCCACGGGTTGTGGGTGACCCCGTGGAGCCGGTTGGTGCTGACGTTGAGGCCGCCGAACTCGCTGGCGGTCGTTTGTCCGACGGGGATCGCGCCACCACGTTGGACGAGGCGGGTGATGTGCTCGGCGGTGTGCGCGGCTCGCCGGTCGGCGAACACGAGCGATGCCTCCGTGTGCGGCCAGCCTTCGACTGGCTCGAGCTCCTTGATGCCGGTGGGCACCCCACCGAACGGCTTCGAGACATCGGCGGTCGCGGCGAAGGCGCGGGCACGGTCGGGATCAACGTATCCGAACGCGTTGAGTGCGCTCGCCTCGATGGCCGACAGCGACGCCTCGAGTTCCTCGGCGGGGGTGCGCTCGCCCCGACGGAACGCGTCCACGAGGGATGACGCATCACCGCCCCACGGTTCGGACGCCACCAGTCGATCATGCCACGACGGTCCCACGCTCGACGGGTGCCCGCCGCGCGCCAGCGTGCGCCGCTCGATGATCGACGTGCCGCCGTGATCCCGATCTGCGGGGGCCGGCGATTACAGCGGCGCGCGCGTCGTCGGCGTCGCGGCGTCGAGGGCGGAGGCGTCGGCGAGCCCGTGGTCGACCGTGAACGACTCGAGGGCGGCCGCCCAGCTCTCGTAGTAGGGCCGCCGCGGGTCGTCGGCGATGGCCGCGATGAGCAGTCGCCGGAAGGCGTCCCAGTCCTCGCCGAGCCGGTCGACCAGCACGACGGCGAGCGCCACGGCGCGGCCTTGCCACGGCGCGTCGAACACGAACTCCCCGTTGGCCCGCGGCAACGCGCCGTCGCCGGACATGGCGGCCACGTGGTCGACGAACGTCCGGCTCACAGTCGTTCGACCCCGATCATGGAGTCACGGGTCACCCGGGCGGCCAGCGTCGTCTCGTCGAGGCCGTCCGTTCCCGCCGGGCGCTCGGGGAGCACGAGGTAGCGCACCTCGGCACTGGAGTCCCACACGCGGATCTCGACCGTGTCGGGCAGCGCGGTCCCCATCTCGGCCAGCAGCGCCCGAGGCTCCCGGACGGCACGAGAACGGTAGGCGGGTGACTTGTACCAGACCGGGGGGAGCCCAAGCGTCGGCCACGGATAGCACGAGCAGAGGGTGCACACGATCAGGTTGTGCACGGTCGGCGTGTTCTCGACGACGACCATGTGGTCGCCCTCGGGACCGCCGAAGCCGAGCTCCGCGATCGCGGTCGTGCCGTCCGCGAGCAGGCGTGCCTTGTACGCGGGGTCGATCCACGCGTGGGCGACGACCTTCGCGCCGTTGAGCGGACTCAGATCGTCCTCGAAATGGCGGACGACCTCGTCGAGCGCGGCGCGGTCGAAGAGCCCGCGGTCGACGAGGACGGCCTCGATGGCTGCCACCCTGGCTTCCACCGGCGCCAGGGGCTCGGGATGGTGCTCGTGGAGATGCTCCGCATGCGGCGCGCTCACGGCGCCGGCTCCAGGTATCCCTCCCAGAGGTCGACGTGGACGGTCTCGTGGTCGGCGGCGCCGTCGCCCCACAGCTCCTGGGAGGTGAAGCGCACGGAGTAGTTGGGTTCGACGCGACGGCGGTCACTGTGCGCCTCGACGTCGGGCACCGAGGAGGCGCCGTCCTGCCGAATGACCTCGCCGTGCTTGCCTTGCACGTAGCGGGGCGCGCGGGTGTGCCCGAGCGGGTGCCATTCGCGCACGCGGACGTGGTCGCCGACCGCGAATCGTGGGGTGGTGCGATCGGGGTCGTGCTCGTTCGGTGCGACGCCCCGGTCGGGCCGAGACAGCGGAAATGCGCCGCCTGCTCGACGGTCCAGCTCGGCCGGCTCGACGATGCCGCGGTCGACCAGCAGGGTGGCCAGCCCGGTGAGCCAGTGCTCGTAGTAGGTGGACGAGAGATAGTGCGCGGGGTCCATGCGCTCGATGCTGTGACGGAACGTTCCCCCGTTGGCGAGGCCCGCGGTCATCACCGCGCCGTTCACGCGGAAGACGTCTCGCTCCCATGCATGGTGAAAGACGGGCTCGTCGGCCTCGCGTTCGACGGTTCCGAATCCGGCGATGCCGCCCAGGTCGTGGATCCCGTCCATCGTTCCGACGGTACCGCTAGGTCTGCCCGGAGGCGGGAGAGCCGGGCAGGTAGTCGCGGAAGACCTCCATCCGCTTCCAGTCAGGGACGGGTGGGACGTGACCGGGACGGGGAGCGAACGCGGAGGTCTCGAGGAGCTGCATCTTGTGGATGTAGCGCGGGCAGTTGGGGAAGATCCGGTCGGCCCGGACCTTGACGACCAGTTGGGCGCCCTCGAACCCGGCCAGGAGATCGGTGTCGTCGTGCAGCGACGCCGTGCCACTGACCCTCATCCGGTTGGGATGCTCGAAGTCGATGAAGAGCAGGCCCACTCGCGGGTTCAGCAACACATTGCCGAGCGTCCGAAACATTCCGTTGCCGTCGTAGCTCGGGAAGGCGAGCGTCCAGTCGTCGGTGACGTGCACGAACCCGGGCTGCCCGCCCTTGTAGGAGCAGTCCGGCCACCCGTCCGGGTCCGCCGTCGCGATGAAGAACATCGAGCAGCGGGCGATGAACGCACGATCGTCGTCCGAGAAGGTGTCGTGCACCGTGATCTGCTCGAGCCGGTCAGCGATCCGCCGGCTGTCGAAGCGATCCTGGAGCTCGCGTGATCCGTCGTGGTACATGTCGTGCGTACCCACGCCGTCAGGCTACGCCCGGATCGACAAGGTGCCCGGCCCTTGCCTTCGTTCGGTGTCAGCGTGGGCCGCCGCCGATCCCCTTTGACTGCCGGGCGGGGCCGCCGTACTAGGCCACCGCCGGTCGAAGGTGCGCGGCAACCAGCCTCAACTCGCCTTCTTCTCAGGCTTCTCGGCGTGACGCGTCGGATCGGCGGCGGTGACCGGCGTACGCGGGGGTGTCGGTGCCGGGGGACCATCGCTCGTCGCCGCCGCGGTGAGGGCCGTCGCTGGCGATCGTCGAACGGTGAGCGGCGCGGTGATCGCCGCAACCAGGCCAGCCGATCCGACGATCACCGCCAACACGCCACTGGTTCGGTCCACGGCGAGCCAGTGCTGCACCTGGCCTGGCCACGCGCCCGCGAGGACCACGATCCCCAGACCGAGGGCGGCACCTCCGCCGACAGTGAGCAGCACCGTGCCAAGACCGAGCGCCAGGTCGCCGGCCGTGCGAACGCGACTGCCCCCAACGCGCACCAGCTCGGCGCCCATGAGCATCGCCAGACCGAAGCCCATGCTGCACACCGCGAAGAGGGGTGTGTAGTGGAATCCTGCGAGTGCGTCGTGCGGGCTGAAGATGTGCTCGGCATGGAAGCCGCTGTGTCCGATGGCCACCAGACCGGCGAGCAGCGCGAGCACGCCGATCGTTGGGGCGATGACTTGGAACGGATGAAGCCTCGGGGCTCGCACTCGTGGATGCACGAGCCGGAGCCGCTCCATCGGATGCCAGGTCGTGGTCATTTGGCCCTCCTCATCCCCGGTGGGTAACCACCACCGCGATACCTGTCTCAGCTGGGCCTGTCCGTCGTCCGGCGGCCAGACGCCCACGTCCCTTCTGGCGTACCCAGCGCCACGGCTAAGGCAAACGGAAGCGGACGCGGGGCGGCGACACGGGCGACAGCGGGAGCGCCGGCTCAGGAACCCAGCACCCGATGCCAGGGCGGCGTCGGCCTCGACGAGGCGACGATCCGGTCACGACGTCCTGGCCGGGTCGGCGAGCCCCGTGGAGAGAGAGCCTTAGACGGGTCCGTGCGCTCGGATGAGGGCGCGGAGCTCCGCGACGTTCGTCGGGCCGTGTGTGCGATTCGCGGTGGGAATCGCTTCGCGCGCTCGCTGAATGTCCTCGGCCGTGAACTGGCACGTGCGTCTCTGCGTCTTGACTCGGTAGATGCGTGCCGCGTTGGCCCCGAGGATCTTTCGTTTCACCGCGGCCGTGAGCGCTGGGTAGCCGAAGCGGTCCTGGTATTCGGGCGTGATCTCGAACGCGCGGAACGCCTGGATCTGATCTTGCGGTGTTCCGTACCAGATCGAGTCAGTACCCCAGACGACTCTCTCCGGACCCAACACCTTGAGAAGCTTTCCGAGCACGTGTGCCGATTGGGTGGGGTCGCGCATGACGTTGCGCCAGGTCGAGCCGAGCTCGGCATAGACGTTCCCTGACGCCCCAATTCCAGAGCTCCGCAAGGTGGTGATGAGGCGGTTCACGCCCACGTTGGCGGTCTCTTCGGTGTACGGACCTTCGATGTGTTCGGGCTCGTAGCCCGAGTGGTACACGACGAAGGTGACGCCCGGGTGGAGCCGGGCGGCCGGGCCAACGTCAACCGGTGAGGCGTACTCGACTGCGCCAGCGCCGAACAGGTTGCCGAACCCCTTGTGGACGCAGCAGATCTTGGATCGGCTCGCGGCGACCGCGTCGAGGAATGCGTCGCCGACCTGGGGAACACCTGCTTCGTGATCGTCGAGCCACCACCGGCCGGGGATATGTGTGTACACCTTCCAGGCTGCGATCCGATGCGCCTCCTCGAGCGATTGCATTCCCTCGCGTGTCGCAGCGATGCTTTCGAGTTGAGGAAAGGCTCCTCCGTGGAGGAGGAGCCGCTCGTCGCTGCACACCGCTTGGAAGGTGCGTTGCGCCTTCTCCATCTGATCGATGGACAGTGGACTCGCCCCGCCGGGTATCGGCACCGCCGAGATGACGGCCATCGAGGTGTCGCTGAGAAGGAAGAGCTCCTCGAGGTATTGCTCGATGGAGAAGCACCCGAGGGGATCAGTGGCGCTGCATTGGGCTTGCGGGAACGCCAATGCGAAGGTGCCACCAGCTTGGTGGTTGGCGTCGTATTCCAGGAAGTGCGTCTGCACATCGAGAATGAACTCGCTGCCGCTCAGCGCCTCGCTGGCAGCCTCTGGCTCCGTCGGCGCGTCGGCGAGCAGCCGGAAGCGTCCACCGACGGACCTGCCTCTTGCGGCCCGGGACTCCTCATGGCAGGCGCTGATTGTGGCCAGCATGAGGGCAGCGCCTCCGAGGGATCGTAGGAAGGAGCGGCGGTCGACGTTCAAGCGACGTGCGTACGTCTCGGCCGCGGCTCGGGTTCGGCGAATCGCCTCGTTCTCGACCTCTCCCAGGGGTTGAGGCAGATACTCGCCGTTCGAGCAGGGACCCAGCTTGATCGGCAGTTCCGAATCGGGCTCGTGGGGCGCGGCCACCGCATGCAGTCTGACATTCGCCGCGGTCGTCTCGCGCGTCACCCACCTTTCGGCGCTGACGAGCGAGAACGCTCAGGAAGGAAACGGTGTGAGTCCGAGACGCTGGCGCACCTCGGGGCGACGCAGCGGCGGGACCGTCTTCGGCGGCTGACGACGCTCGGGCACGAGCGTGAGGAGCCGCTCGGTGATCCCCGCGATGTCACGCGCCGCATGGTCCATCGCGTCGGCGAGCGACGGGTTGGGCCGAGCGACGCCCGTGACTTTGCGCACGTATTGCTTCGCGGCGGCTTCGATCTCTTCTCGGGTTGCCGGCGGCTCTAAGCCTCGGAGTTCCGTGATGTTCCTGCACATGCCGTCACTGTACGGCGGGGGGCTCGGTGGGGCCGAGCCCTCCCGCGGAGAGGCCGCGGCGATACGGCGTCATGTCCATCCCGGGGTAGCGAGCCGCCACGTCGCGCAGCGTCTGGTCGTTCCAGTACGGGTCGCCGGGCCTCGGGAAGCCGAAGAGGTCGCGTTCCCGGACGGTGCACTGCGGCATCAGCTTCGCCCAGCGCTGCGGCGCCTGCTTCGGCCACGCCATCTTGCCCGCCCAGGTCATGCCCCGCCGCTGATAGTCGGCCAGCAGCGAGAACCTCGCGTGCCCCGCCGCGGTGATATCGGAGCCCCGGTGCAAGACATCGGTTCGGTAGGCGAGGAGGCTGCCGGCCGGTGCGGTCGCGGCCACCTCCCGGTCGACGAGGGTGCCGAACTCGAGGTACAGCGGCGTGAACGGGACGTCCTGACCGTCCTCGTAGGGGACGATCCGCGTCGGACCGTCCCCATCGCCGACGTCGGACAGGTAGATGAAGGTGGTCAGCTGCTGGTAGGTGTGGTCCGTTCGGGGCACCACGAGGCTGTGGCTGCCGTAGTCGCGGTGCAGCGGCTGCTCGTAGTTCACGGCGCCGGCGTACTTCGCCCACAGCTCGATCTTGTAGAGGTGGAGCTCGGTGGTGCCGAGGAACCGCTCGGCGGCGTCGACGAGGTCGGGGTGGAACGCCAGGCGGTTCAGGTTCCACGACCGGTACGGGAACTCCTCGACCCCGGCGAACTGGCTCGCCGTGTACTTCCCGTGCGCCGCAGGGTCGGCGAAGTACTCCTCAGGCGTGGGGAAGTGCAGCGAGAGGGCCTGTTGGGCAGCCGTCAGCTCGTCGGGAGCCAGGAACCCCTCGACGATCGTGTACCCGTGCTCGCGGATCTCCTCGAGGGCCGACTCCGGCACCCGCATGACGGGCACTGTAGGTCGGCCCGCGAGTCGGGACGGCCCGCCGGCAGAGGAGCGGCACGCGCCACCGCGGCGAGCGCGCTGCTGGTCAGCCCGCGGCTCGCAGCACCTTCTTGGGGTCCTGCTCGAGGTCGTGCAGCTTGGCGATCATCTTGTCGAACGTCTCGTCGAACGAATGCTGCTTTCGCGCCCGCCGCAGCGGGTTGGCGAACGAGATGATCTGAGCGCCGACGAACTCGTGCCACGCCCCGAGCTCCTTGAGCTGGTCGGTGACGGCGCGCACGAGCCGATGCGCCTCGACCACCTTCGCGGCCGCGCTCCTCACGAATCGGGAGGCACTCGGCGAGGGGCCGATCCAGGTAGCTGTCGCAGCGGCGCAGGATCGGCTCGTAGGAGCTTCCCGCGAGGCGGCCGTACTGGGCGTACGCGAGTCCGAGCGTGACGTAGTGGGCGTGCTGGGTCGCGTCGACGACTTCCTCGTCATCCTCTGGGAGGGTGCCGCTGCTGTCGACCAGCTCGCGGTAGATCGAGAGGGCCACCGCTGAGCGCTCGCGGATGTTGGGCTCCTTCTCGACGTTGAGGGTCAGCATCCGACGTGCCGCCCGGCGGGGCGCGATGACCACGGGGACGCGACGCAAGCCGAGCTCTCGGGCGGCGAGCAGGCGGTGCTGGCCGTCGATGACGAGGTAGCCGTCCGTGTCCTCGCGTTCGACGACCACCAGGGGTGCGAGGAAGCCCACCCGGTCGACGGATTCGACGACGCGCTTCACGTGCGTGTCACTGGCCTTCCGCTGGTGCGAGATCACCTCGAGGCTGGTGATCGGCACGACGGCGAACGCGAGGTTCGTCCGCTTCGCTGGGTCCTTGAAGTCGAGCCGGGCGTCCGAGGCCGAAGAGGATGGTCTCGCCACACGATCCGCCACTGCTGCGATCGTAGGTCAGCGTCCCGTCAGCGATCGCGACCGTCGCTGGCGCGCGCCGGGTTCGTCGGCACGTTCCCGGCGCCGCCAGGGTGACGCTTCTGGAGGGTGCTACCAGCTGCTGAGGAGGGCGTCGTTCGGGTTGTCGGGGTCGTACTTCACCGTGACCGCCTTGCCCTCGGACAGCCCCTTCAGCTGGCCGGGCAGCAGGCTCTGGTGAATCGTCGTCTTGTAGGGCTCGAGGCCTTCGGGCCGCACGGTGACGTCGATGTCGTGCTGGACCGCGCCCGACATGTCGGGTGTGCCGACGGCACGGAGCGCGAGGATCTCGCCGGGGGCCGGCACGCCCGACTTCCCGATCTTGTTCACCATCTGGACGTGGGCCATGTCGGGCATGGCGCCCATGTCGGGCATGGCGCCCATCGGGGGGACATTCATGCCGGCACCACCCATCGAGGCCGCACCTTGGGCGGCCTGCCTCGCGTCCTTAAAGAGTCCCATCGTGTCCTCCTCGTTGATCCGGATCGGCCGTCGGGGCGCGACCACGTCGGGCGCGGCGTCGAACCGCGAGCTCCGACTGAGCACCAGGATGGCCACCGCGCCGGGCACGGCGACTGAGTAACCCCTACTCATTTCGGCTCCCGTCGGGCGCCCTCCTGGCCGGTGCCGCGGGACGGAGACGGCGCCGGGGACGTGATCACCTGGACGTTCGACGGCGTCGTGCCGTGCGCCGACGAGCGGGTCATCGAGGCGTTTCGCCTCCTGGTCGTGGGCTCCCGGCGCGCACCGTGGGTGTGGGCCGGCGCCCGCTTGACGTCGAAGAAGCAGGACCGCACCCAGGTCAGCGTCGGGCGATCGAGCACGGTCGGCTCGCCGTTCGACAACGACACCGTCGTGTGCGGTGGGGCGTGCATCTTCCAGATCCAGAGCACCGAGGAGCCGGGATTGCGCTCGTTCCTCGACGAGGTGGCCGGGCGAGCCGCGGCCGCGACTGCCGGCTGACGCCGGAGCGCCCTCGAGTGCGCCGGCCGCATCGGGGCTCGCGCCGCGAGCCGGTCCGTCAGGGTCCGGCGCGGCGGGCCCACACCGCGTACAGCGGATCACCGCGGTGGTCGGCCGGTGTGCGGCGCGTCCCCGTGACGCTGCCCCAGCCGGTCGAGTGCCGGAAGTAGGTCGCGACGATGTCGAGGTGCGCGTCGTCGCTCGAGGCGAGCCATCCCCGGATGGCCTTCGTGGGAAAGCATCGGTTCGAGAAGGTGCACACGAACGGCGCGTCCGGTCGCAGGACGCGGGCCACGTCGTCGAACACCTCGAGGGGCCGCACCAGATAGTCCACCGACACGCAGCAAGTGGCCGCGTCAAACGTCGCGTCGGGAAACGGGAGCGCCGGGTCTCGGTTGAGGTCGTGGACCACCCGTTGGTGAGCATCCGGGTTCCGCTCGAGCTCCTCGGCGTTCATCCCGAGGACGACGAGACGCTCGGGGCGAGCGCGGAAGTGCGACACCCACGACGAGCAGACGTCGAGCACCTCGCCGGTCAGGCCGAGCTCGTCGTAGAGGTCGCTGACCGCCTCGATGGCTGGCTCATCGAGGTGCTCCACCAGCCGGGGCGGCAGGTAGAAGCGGTCGTCGGGCGCGTCGTCCGCCCGGCTGAAGAAGTCGTCGGGATACTCGGCGTAGCGGGCGTCCATTCGTCAACGCCCACCCGACGACTCAGGCGTGGCCGTCGAGCTCGTGGAGCCGTGTCGCCATCCCGGCGAGGAGGACGTCGCGCAGCGAGCCGATCTCGCCGAGGAGCTCGCGGAACGAGGTGCGCGACACGGACACGGCGGTCGTGTCGGAGGTCGCCGTCACGGTCGCGTTGCGGGGTGCGGGGTCGAACAGGGCGAGCTCGCCGAAGTAGTCACCCGGTCCGAGCTCCGCGACGGGCCGACCCGCCCGCGTCACCTGCACGGTCCCCCCCGTGATGACGAAGAACTGGCTGCCCGCTTCACCCTCCCGGATGATGTCGTGCCCATGCGGCACGGTGATCGTCACGCCGAGCTCGGCGATCCGGTCGATGTCCTCCTGCGAGCAGGAGCGCAGCATCGGGACCCTTTGCAGGTACGTCGTGTACAGCGCCTGATCGTGCTCGGGCATGGTCTCGCTCCGTTGGGCAGGCGAAGGGTACGCCGCGCCGCCGAGACGGGCGGTCAGAGCCAGCCGACGCGCGCGCTCTCCAGCTGCTCGTCGGGGGATCGGGCGAGCCGCCCTTCGCGCACGCCGGCGAGCAGCGCACGCGTGGTCGCCATGATCTCGGGGACGGCCGCGCGGAGCTGCTCGGCGTCGCGGTCGGTGATGACGCCCGGATCGAGGTCTGCGCCCGCCACCAGGATTCGGAGTTCGCCGAGGCGGTCGGCGACGAAGCCGAGCGGGTCGGAGCTCATCGCCGCGTCGAACTGCCGGGAGCCGGGCTCCCAGCCACGCATCTTGGGGTGGTGGTGGGTGCGGTCCCAGGTGCCGGGGCCGCCGGCGACGGACTCGAGCAGATCGGCCCGCCAGATCGGGCGATCGACCAGGATCGGCTGCGACGCGTAGATCGAACCCTCCGTGGGTCGAGAGGCCAGGAGGCGCACCTCGAGGCGCACGCCGCGCTCGGCCCCTTCTTGGCCGGGGCCCGGCCGCGGGTCGACGAAGTAGAGGTCGCCGACCGCGACCCCGACGTTCTCGAAGCCGAACACGTGCAGCATCAGTCACTCCAAGGTTCGGGTTCGGCCAGCATAGGCAGCGCGTCGCCCGCGGAGCCCAGCAGACCGCGTCGGTCAGCGCGAAGATCGCGAGTGTCATGGCAGTGGGGGAGCCGAGCGAACGCCAGCGGGACTGCACTAAGGCGGGGATGGCCGTCGCCCACTGGGCGCAGCACGACCCGTCGCGGCTCGCGGTCATCTCCGCCAACGGAGATCGGACCTTCGCGCAGCTCAACCGGCGCGCGAACCAGCTCGCGCGTGTGCTGCGCGCTGCCGGCCTGGAGCCGGGCGACGGCGTGGCGCTGCTCTGCCGCAACCGGCCCGAGTTCGCCGAGACCTGGGCCGCGTGTCAGCGGGCGGGGTTGCGGTTCACGACGATCAACTGGCACCTGACCCGCGACGAGGTCGCGTACATCGTCGAGGACTCGCACGCCGGAGCGCTGATCGTCGACAGCCGCCTGGGCGACGCGGTGCGGGACCTGCCGACCTCGTACCTCCGGGTGCGTCTCGCCATCGGCGGCCCGATCGACGGGTTCGCGGCCTACGACACCACGCTCGAGGCTGCGCCGGACACCGATCTTCCCGACCCGGTGCCGGGGACCCTGATGCTCTACACGTCCGGGACGACCGGTCGGCCGAAGGGCGTATGGAAGCCGGAGTCACATCCCCGCGTCGAGAATCTCGCCGGGTATCAGGCGGGCGACGTCCACCTCTGCACCGGGCCGCTGTACCACACCGCCCCGCTCACCATCTCGCTCGCCGCGCCGCTCCAGAACGGCGCGACGGTCGTGATGATGGACGAGTGGGATGGCGAGGACACGCTGCGCCTCATCGACCAGCACCATGTCACGCACACCCACATGGTGCCGACGATGTTCCACCGACTGCTACGCCTCGACGATGACATCCGGGCCCGCCACGACCTCGGCTCCCTGCGGCTCGTGGTGCACGGCGCCGCGCCGTGCCCGGTCGAGGTCAAGCGCGCCATGATCGAGTGGTTCGGCCCGGTGCTCGTCGAGTACTACGCCGCCACCGAAGGGGCGGGCACCTTGGTCGATTCCGTGACGTGGCTCGCCCGGCCCGGCACCGTCGGCCGACCAGCCCACCGCGGGCACATCAAGGTCGGTGACGAGGATGCCCAGGAGATGCCGCGCGACCAGGCCGGGCTCGTGTGGCTGCGCTCGCTGCCGGGCGAGCGCTTCGAGTACTTCCGCGACAGCGCCAAGACGGACCGCACCTACCGCGGCGAGTACTTCACCCTCGGCGACGTCGGCTACCTCGACGACGACGGATACCTGTTCATCACCGACCGGGACGCCAACGTCGTGATCTCCGGTGGCGTGAACATCTACCCGGCCGAGGTCGATGCCGTGCTGCTGGCCCATCCGGCGGTCGCGGACGCCGCCGCCTTCGGTGTCCCGAACGACGAATGGGGCGAAGAGCTCACAGCCCTCGTCGAGCTCCGACCCGGGTCGAGTCCGTCTCCCGCGCTGAGCGAGGAGCTCCAAGCCTTCTGCCGAGCCCGCCTCGCCCGGTTCAAGTGCCCTCGCTCCATCGCGTTCGTGGACCGGCTCCCACGAGACGACAACGGCAAGGTCTACAAGCGCCTCTTACGCGCCCGGTCTCGTCCGGGCGGCGACGGCTGAGCGGGTCGCTCCACCTCAGGGAGTCCGCCGTCCCCGATGACCTGCGCTTCCACGGTCGTGCCGCAGTGCCGGCAGGAGTGCTGATGCCGGGCACCGGGTCGCAAGTCGCTCGGCGTCGTGTCCTCGTCGATCTCCGTCCAGGTCGCACCACAGCGGGTGCAGCACACCCGGTAGTCGACGGTATGCAGCACATGGGCCACGGGGTGCCCTCCTGGTGTGCTGACCAGCATGACGGAACCGGCACCGCGAAACTGGGATACCGCAGCGTCCGTCACCGATCGTCGGTCGGTGCCCCGCGTCGCGCGTGCCCGCGTCGGCGTCCCCGCACGCTCGCGTCGAGCGTCACCTTGCGCAGCCGAACCGACTGGGGTGTGACCTCGACGCACTCGTCGGGTGTCACGAACTCGAGGGACTGCTCGAGCGACATCGCTCGGGGCGGGGCGAGGCGGACGAGCTCGTCCGCGGACGCCGCCCGATGATTGGTGAGCTTCTTCTCGCGCGTCGGGTTCACGTCGATGTCCTCGGATCGGGAGCTCTCCCCGATGATCATCCCCTCGTACACCTCGACGCCGGGCCCGACGAAGAGCTCGCCGCGCTCCTGGAGGTTCATCAGCGAGTAGGCGGTCGTCGCCCCGGCGCGGTCAGCGACGAGACTGCCGGTCCGCCGCGGGCGCAGCTCGCCCTGCCACGGCTCGTACCGGTCGAAGACGTGGTGCAGGAGACCGGTGCCCTTCGTCTCGGTCAGGAACTCGGTGCGGAACCCCACCAGGCCGCGGGCGGGCACGAGGTACTCCATTCGCACCCAGCCGCTCCCATGGTTGACCATCGCTTCGAGGCGACCCTTGCGGCATGGCGAGCAGCTGCGTGGTCACGCCCAGGTGGTCGTCGGGGACGTCGATCGCGACGCGCTCGACGGGCTCGTGCAGCCGCCCGTCGATCTCGCGGGTGACGACCTCGGGTTGCCCGACGGTCAGCTCGAACCCCTCGCGGCGCATGGTCTCGACGAGCACGGCGAGCTGGAGCTCCCCTCGACCGCGCACCTCCCACGCGTCCGGCCGCTCCGTGGCGAGGACGCGCAGCGAGACGTTGCCGACCAGCTCACTGTCGAGCCGGCTCTTCACGAGCCGGGCGGTGAGCTTCTGGCCCTCGCGTCCGCTGAGCGGCGACGTGTTGACCCCGATCGTGACCGAGAGGCTCGGCTCGTCCACATGGATCACCGGCAGCGCGATCGGATGCTCGACGTCGGCGAGCGTCTCGCCGATCGTCACGTCGGACAGTCCGGCGATCGCCGCCACCTCGCCCGGCCCCACGGAATCCGCGTCGACCCGGTCCAGTGCCTCCGTGACGTACAGCTGGGTGATCCGGACCGGCTCGATGGTGCCGTCGGCGCGGCACCAGGCCACGAGCTCCCCGCGGCGCAGGGTGCCGTGGCGGATCCGGCAGAGGGCGATGCGACCGACGTACGGCGACGCGTCGAGGTTCGTGACGAGCGCCTGCATCGGGTGGTCGGGGTCGTAGCAGGGAGCGGGGATGTGCTCGAGGAGCAGCTCGAGCAAGGGCTTGAGCCCACCCTCGCTGGCCGTGTCGGTCAGGTGCAGGTCCGGATCGGTCGGATCGAGTGACGCCCGGCCGGTGCGAGCGTTGCAGTAGACGATCGGGAACCCGATCTGGTGCTCGTCCGCGTCGAGGTCGAGGAAGAGCTCCTCGACCTCGTGCACGACCTCCGCGACTCGGGCGTCGCTGCGGTCGACCTTGTTCACGACGAGGACGACGGGCAGGCCGGCCTCGAGGGTCTTGCGCAGGACGAAGCGGGTCTGGGGCAGCGGGCCCTCGGCGGCGTCCACGAGCAGGAGCACCCCGTCCACCATCGTGAGCCCCCGCTCCACCTCACCACCGAAGTCGGCGTGACCGGGGGTGTCGACGATGTTGATCTTGACGCCGCCGTAGCGCACGGCGGTGTTCTTCGCCAGGATCGTGATGCCCTTCTCGCGCTCGAGATCCGTCGAGTCGAGGACCCGGTCGATCAGCTGCTCGTGCGCTTGGAACGCGCCCGTCTGGCGCAGCATCGCGTCGACGAGGGTCGTCTTCCCGTGATCGACGTGAGCCACGATGGCCACGTTGCGGATGTCGTCGCGCGCGGCATGGAAGGTCTTTCCGGCCGGGGGAACCGTCCCAAGTGTACGCGTCGCACGTCCCGAGATCGTGTCGAAACCGGCGCGTCCGCGACGTGCGCGCCGAAGCCCCGGCCCGGACGGGCACCGGTCCGGGTGGGCGGTTGGCGGACCGGCCGGCGCTCGGTGCTCTCGGCCCAGGTGGTCAGCCGGCGTGACCCCGCGGCTCCGTCGTCAGGGCCGATACTGGGTCGATGCGGGCTGGGATTCGTCGCCGCCGCGCCGGGCGTCGGCGGGACAGCAGCTGCGGCCCGCGGCTGGGCGCCGCGCCGCCGACGGCGGTGCCTGGCGTGCGTGGCGGTCACCCTCGTCGCGGCCCCGCTGCTCACGGCCGCCGTCCGAGCGCCGCGGGCCGGGGCGTCGAGCGCGAGCGCCTTCTGCGCGGCGATCCGCGTGTTCAACGCCCTCCGTCCGACGTCGCGCGCCGAGTCGGTGAGCGCGCTGCAGAACCTCGCCCACGCGTCACCGACCGAGGTGCGCAAGGCGCTGCAGGCCATCGCCCGGGCGGTCCACGCCGGCGACCCGCAGGCGGTGCTGACCCAAGCGAGTGGCGCGCAGGCGAGCGAGACCGACGCGCTCGACCAGGAGGCGACCACCGTGTTGCGGGACGCCGACGGGTCGTGTCACGCCACGGTGAACTTCCTCGCCGCGTTGCCGACGGGGCTCTCGGACCAACGGGTGGCACCCCGCGTCTGGGGCCGGACGGTCTGCAACCGGCTGGTCGACTGGGGCGAGCACCTGATGAACGCCGGCAACAGCCTGCTGACACCGGCGGGCGGCGTCACCGTCACGCTGCCCGAGGTGCAGACCGAGCTGTCCGACTTCCTCGACACGTCGATCCTGCGGACCCAGGAGCTCGTCAACGACATCGACGATGCCGGGACCCCCAACGTGGCCCAGGGGCACGCCATCGCGACGTACATCCGCACGGGTGTCGTGCAGGCGCAGCGCACCTTCGTGGCGGCTCAGCCGACCATACGGGCCCTCCCGGACGATCCGCACGCCTTCCAGGTCGCGACCCAGGCGCTCGTGCAGACGCTCGATGACACGGGTCGGCGCGTCGCGGCGTTGATGCACGACGCCGAGCTGCAGTACAAGGTCCGGGCGCTCAGTGCCGCGCTCGCGGCCGAGCCGGCGTGCGTCGGCGTTCGCTGAGCGGTGCTGCCGAGTGCGGTGGTTGCTGCTCGCCGACGGTTGCCGGCGGCGCAGCGGCGAAGGCTGCGGTGGGCCGATGCGCCCACCGCAGCCCCCGTCCGTTAGATCGGACGAACGTTCTGAGCTTCGTCGCCCTTGCGACCCGGGCCGACGTCGAACTCGACGCGCTGACCCTCGTGGAGGGTCTTGAAGCCCGTACCCTGAATCGCGGAGAAGTGGACGAACACGTCGTCCGCGCCTTCGCGGGAGATGAAGCCATAGCCCTTTTGTTCGTTGAAGAACTTCACTGTGCCTGTTGCCAACGGATTCGCGTCCTTCTTGCTTGTTTGCTTGTCTGATTGCCGGGACGGTCCACTGACACGGCCTCGGTGCCCGCCAGTGTACGAAAAGGTCGCGCGCGTCTCAAGCGCGGTGAGGGCGACGCCGCACGGCGAGACTTCGTCGCTGTGAGTACCGCCGAACCAGCGGTCGGCCACGTCGACATAGGGGTGGGCTACCCTTGGTTGAGCATCGAATCTGAGCCCTCCGGCGCTCTTGGACCCGTGGGGGTCGAATGAGGGACTGGTCGGCTTGGACGCGATCGCGAGCGTTGGGTCGCGTCGATCCTGGGGTGATGGATCGACTGCTCGCACACCCGCGCGGGTAGCCAGCGAACCCAGCGGCTCATGGTGAGCCGCGTGCGCGTCGCCGTCCTGAGGGGCGGTGGCTCCCAGGATCGTCGCCCTGGTTGTGGGCTCCCGTTCATCTACCGGTGCATCAATGGCCGCGCACCGCGCACGTGCCCACGCTCCGGTCGCTTCGACGTCCCGGGATCGCGTCGATCGTCTGCATCATCGGTGGGCGCCCGCGCTCCACGGCGGCCGGCTGGAACTCCTCGAACGTCCCGGTCACGTGAGCGCCGGCGGGCCGAACGCGGGACCAGCGAAGCGATCGCGCGTGGTGAAGTCGCCCACCTCGGCTCGTCGCAGCGATCGGGCCTGGTGCGCCGGATGTCCGAGGGCGAGCAGCGCGGCCACGGCGAACTCGTCGGGCACGCCGAGCAGCTCCTGCGCCTCACGCTCCCGGCGGGTCACCATCGTCGTGATCACGCCACCCAGCCCGGCGGCACGCGCCGCGAGGAGGACGTTCCACACGAACGGATAGACCGATGCGCCACCGATCAGCGTGTACCGGTCGAGGTCGCGGTCCGTGGCCGCCAGGGCGCGCAGGTCGGCCAGGACCACGAGGAGAACGGGCACCTCGTCGAGGTGCTCCGCGAAGCCACCCGGACCGGCCGCGGCGGCCTCGGCGACGGCGGCTGCGCCGTCGAGCGCCTGCCGTTCGGCGCGGCGATCGGTCAGCGGCGCCCAGGGCACCAGCCCGGCGGCCGCCAACGCCAGGTACTCGTACCAAACCGAGACATAGAGATCGCGGAGCGCCCGTCGCGTCGCCGGGTCGGTCACGACGATCAACCGCCATCCTTGACGGTTGCCGCCACTCGGCGCGAACCGGGCGAGGTCGAGCACCCGGAACAGCTCGTCGTCCGTCACGGGCTCGTCGGTGAACTCGCGGACCGTCGCGCAGGTTCGCAGCACGTCACTCAACTCCACACGCACCCCCTGGTCGTCGCGCCGACCGCTCGGATCGGACGCCGGGCCGGCGTGGCATCGCGACCCGATACATTCTGGATCGTCGGCCCGTGGGCACCACCCCGACCGCGGCCGACGAGCGGCATCGGGCGAGCGTGGCGATCACGCGGCCGTCGCAGGGCTTGTGAGGAGGACCATGCGGTACGTCGAAGCAGCCGGCCTGCGGGTGTCCGCGATCGGGCTCGGATGCTGGCAGTTCGGTTCGAACGACTGGGGATACGGCAACGCCTACGGCGAGACGACGGCCGTCGAGCTCGTGCACCGCGGACTGGACCTCGGCGTCAATCTCGTCGACACCGCCGAGGTGTACGCGCACGGCGTGTCCGAGGCGATCGTCGGCCGGGCGCTCGAGGGGCGCCGCGACGAGGCGTTCGTCGCCACGAAGGTGCTGCCGATCTGGCCGACCGCCTCGCGGGTGCACGAGCACGGCCGGCTCTCGGCGCTGCGCCTCGGGGTGCCCACGATCGACCTCTACCAGGTCCACTGGCCGAACCCGGTCGTCCCGCTCCGCTCGACCATGGCCGGGATGCGGCGGCTCGTCGACGCCGGCATCGTGGCCCACGTCGGGGTCAGCAACTTCTCGCCGTCGCGATGGGAGTCGGCCGAGCGGGACCTCGGGAGCCCGGTCGTCTCGAACCAGGTGCACTTCAGCCTGCTGCAGCGCAAGCCCGACCGGGGCAACGTCGAGTACGCGCAGACCAACGACCGCGTCGTCATCGCCTACAGCCCGCTCGAGCAGGGCGTGCTCGGTGGTCGTTACGACGCCGCGCACCCGCCGGCCGGGCCGGCGCGACGCAACAACCCGCTGTGCCTCCCCGAGAACCTCGAGCGGGCCACGCCGGTCATCGAGGCGCTGCGCCGTCTCGCGAAGGCCCACGACGCGACGCCCGCACAGGTCGCGCTGGCGTGGCTGATCCGCAAGCCGAACGTCGTCGCCATCCCGGGCGCCAGCTCGGTCGAGCAGCTCGAGCACAATGTCGCGGCCGCCGACCTCGACCTCACCGACGAGGAGCACGAGGAGCTCACCGCCGAGAGCGACCGCTTCGAGCCCCTCGGCGGCGTCGCGACCGGCGTCGGCATGCTGCGCGCCCGCCGCTCCGCGTAACCGCAGCCGCCGACCGGCGCGGCGTCGGTGCTTTCAGCCGGCGACCCGCAGCATCCAGGTGCGGATGAGCGCCAGCCGGGCAACCGTCGCCCCCGTCCAGGTCACGGCCAGCGCCGCGAGCTGGAGGGCGAGGCCGCCGCCGGCCGCGTCGACGAGACCGAGCGCCGCGCTCGTGACCGCGATGGACCCGAACCACACGGCGAGGGCGCCCCGCCAGTGCCGTCCGGCGAGGCCGCCGCCGACGACGAAGTGACGATTCGCCCACGTGTTGCCGAGGAAGGTGGCGGTGACGGCGATCGCGTTCGCGGCGATCGCCCCGAGCGGGCCGCGCACGGCGACGAAGATGGCCAGCGACGTCGCGGTGGAGAGGATGCCGATGACACCGAACCGGACGATCCGGCGCCCGAAGTCATCGCCGAGGCGGGCCCGTCGCCGCGCCGGCCAGCTCGACGCGGCCGCGGCCGGTCGCGAACCGCCACGCCATCCGCGCGGCGCCGCGCAGATCCTGCACCGCGGTCGGCACGACCCGCACCCGGCTGTCGGTGTCGTCGACCCAGTCGACCGGCAGCTCGTGGATCCGGAGGCCGTTGTGCTCGGCGAGGAGCAGCAGCTCGGTGTCGAAGAACCATCCCTGGTCCGCGACAGCGTCCAAGAGCGGGCCGACCACGTCGGCACGGACGGCCTTGAACCCGCACTGTGCGTCCCGGACTCGGCTGGCGAACACGACCCGCAGCATCAGGTTGTAGAGGCGCGAGATCAGCTCGCGTTTCGGGCCGCGGGCCACCTCCGCGCCGGGAAGCAGCCGTGAGCCGATCGCGACGTCCGAATGGCCCGAGATCAACGGCGCGACGAGCGGGAGGAGGGCGCTGAGGTCCGTGGAGAGATCGACGTCGGTGTACGCCACGACGATGGCGTCGCTCGTCGCCCACGCGGAGCGCAGCGCCCGGCCACGCCCGGCCCGGTCGACCCGGATCACGCGCACGCCGGGCAGCCGCCGGGCGAGCTCGTCGGCGAGCGCCCCCGTGTCGTCGTCCGACGCGCTGTCGGCGATGGTGATCCGCCACGAGAACGGGAAGTTCGCCGCCAGGTAGTCGCGAAGCCGCCCGACGTTCGCCTCGAGCACCCGCGCCTCGTTGCGGACCGGGACCACGAGGTCGACCGCCGGCGGCGCCGCCTCGGCGGGCCGGGCGACGCGCGACGTCTCGTCCGTCGAGGTCGGCATCACACGTCCCGTCTCACGTTGTCACGATAGGTGCGCGGTACGCGGTGGGCGGGACCGTCGCCCTTCCGGGACCGCCCCCGCACTGCGCACGCCCACCCGCTGGGCCGGACCGGGCATCAGGCGTCAGTTTGCCCGGGGGACCGCCGGACGGGCGCACGGCGCCGAGCCCCTGGATGCACGATGATGAGGGTCATGCGTCGGGTCGCCGTGGGACTGGCACTCCTCGGGCTCTCGGCCGCGCTGCTCAGCGCCCCGTCCGGCGCCGCTCCCGGCGCGACGGTGACGAACCCCCGGTACGCCGTCGGGGTCCGGACCGAGCCGTTCGTCGACACCACTCGCGCCACGCCGGCGAACGGCTCGTTCGCGGGCAGCCCGACCCGGTCGCTGCCGACCCTCGTCCTCTATCCCGCACGCGGCACGCCCGGCCCGACCGACCACCCCGGGGCCGCGCCGGCCCGCGGCACCTTCCCGCTCATCATGTTCGCCCACGGCAACGGCTCGAACGGCGCCGCCTACGAGCCGCTGCTGCGCCAGTGGGTCGCCGCCGGGTACGTCGTCGCCGCGCCCACGTTCCCGCTCTCCAGCCAGGGCGCACCCGGCGGCGACACCATCAACGACTACCCCCACCAGCCCGGCGACATCAGCTTCGTGCTCACCGCCATGCTGCGCCTCAACCGCGCCGCGGGCAGCCCGTTCCATGGCCTGCTCGCCGCTGGGCGTGTCGGCGTGGTCGGCCACTCGCTCGGCGGCGCCACCGTCCTCGGCGTCGCGGTGAACAGCTGCTGCGCCGACCCGCGGATTCGGGCCGCGGTGTCGATCGACGGGCTCGAGCTGCCCTTCGGGACGGGGCAGTTCTTCACCGGTCGACACGTCCCTCTCCTCGTGTTCCACGGTGACGCCGACCAGACGATCCCCTACGCGTCGAGCGTCCAGGTCTACGCGGCCGCGCCGACCCCCAAGTTCTTCGTGACGCTGCACGGGGCGCCGCACACCGCGTTCCGGCAGGCCGCCGACGCGCAGATCGCCGCGCCGCCGTGGGAGCCGGTCATCGTCATGTCCGTCCTCGACTTCCTGAACCGCTACGTCCGAGGCGACCCCACCGCGCTCGCCCCGCTGCAGGCGGCCGCCACCGTCCCGGGCGTCGCCAGCCTGCAGGAACAGGTCGGGTAGCCCGGCGCCGATGACGCCGTACGTCAGCGCCGGGGCGGGCTTCCTGCTCGCGGTGGTGTGGTTCGATCTGATGTTCGACGTGCAGGTCCTGCGCCACCGGCGGGGCGACGTGCCCGAGCCGGTCCTCGCGTCGATCGCCGGCTACTACCGCCGGGTCACGACCGCGGCACGTCCGATGAACCGTCTCGTCGCCGCGGTGATGCTCGGCACCCTCGCCGCGATCGTGCTCGAGATCACGAGCGGCGACGTGCCGGGCTGGGTCGCGTGGCTGTCCCTCGTGCTCGCCGCGTCGCCGATGCTGCTTGCCGGGCTGCGCACCGTCCCGCACGCCGTCCGGCTCGGCGCGGGCACCGACCCCGTCGAGCGGCAGCGTCACCTCGCCCGGACGATCTGCGTCGAGCATCTCGGCTGCCTGGTCGCGATCGGGTCGCTGCTGGTGGTGCAGCTCGCCCGCTGACCCACCGCAGCCGCCAGTTGCACGCTCGCGGCGCGGTCGGCGACAGTCGCGCGCAGCGGGACGAGACGGAGGAGCGAACGTGGGGCCAACACGGTTCGGGGGCCGGATCGGCCGCGACTGGCGCGACTCGGAGCCGTGGTGGCCGCCCGACCCGGCGCCGCCCGAGGGGGCGCCGAACGTGGTGCTCATCGTCCTCGACGACGTCGGGTTCGCGCAGCTCGGCTGCTACGGCTCGGACATCCGCACGCCGGTGATCGACGGGCTCGCGGCGAGCGGCGTGCGGCTCACGAACTTCCACACGACGGCGCTGTGCTCCCCGACCCGGGCGTGCCTGCTCACCGGCCGCAACCACCACCGCAGCGGGATGGGCCGGGTCGCCGACCTGGCGATGGGGTACCCGGGGTACTCGGGGACGCCGCCGCGCGAGAACGGGTTCCTCTCCGAGATCCTGCGGGCCTGCGGCTACGCGACGTACGCGGTCGGGAAGTGGCATCTCACCCCGGACGACGAGACCCACATGGGGGCGCCGCGCTGGACGTGGCCGCTCGGGCGGGGCTTCGACCGCTGGTACGGGTTCCACGGCGGTGAGACCCACCAGTTCGTCCCGAACCTGTACCACGACAACCACTCCGTGGTGCCGCCCCGGTCGATCGAGGACGGGTACCACCTGAGCGCCGACCTGGCCGACCAGGCCATCGGCTACCTCGGGGACCTGCGGGCCGTGGACGTCGACCGTCGGTTCTTCCTCTACTTCTGCACCGGTGCGTGCCACTCGCCGCACCACGCCCCCCGACCGTGGATCGAGCAGTACCGGGGGGCGTTCGACGACGGGTGGGACGCGCTGCGGGAGCGGGTCTTCGCCCGCCAGCTCGAGCGGGGGATCCTCCCCGCGGGGACGCGCTGCTCGCCCCGCCCGTCGTGGGTGCCGGCGTGGGAGGAGCTCGACGGGCCGAACCAGGCACTCGCCGCCCGGTTCATGGAGTGCTTCGCGGCGTTCCTCTCCTACACGGACGCGCAGGTGGGTCGGCTCCTCGCGTTCCTCGACGACGTCGGGGACCTCGACGACACGCTCGTGCTGCTCGTCTCGGACAACGGGGCGAGCGCCGAGGGTGGGCGCGACGGGTCGATCAACGACGGGCGGCTCGCGAACCTCGACCCGGCCGGCCGGGGGGAGATGCGGGCCCGCATCGACGAGCTGGGCGGCCCGTCGACCCACAACAACTACCCGTGGGGTTGGACGATGGCGGGCAACACGCCGTTCAAGCGCTGGAAGCGCGAGGTCCACGAGGGGGGCGTCGCCGACCCGTGCATCGTGTCGTGGCCCGCCCGCTTCGCGGGGTCGGCTGGCACGGTCCGCCACCAGTTCGCGCACGCCATCGACGTCGTGCCGACGGTCCTCGACCTCGTCGGGGTCGACGCACCCGCCGAGCTGGACTACGTCCCCCAGACCGCGATCGACGGGACCAGCTTCGCCTACCTCCTCGCCCGCGACAGCGCCGACGAGCCCGGCCGGCACCTCACGCAGCACTTCGAGATGTTCGGGTCGCGGGCGCTCTACCACGACGGGTGGAAGGCGGTCACGTTCCATCCGGTCGGCGCGATGTACGGCGACGGGCTGAACCCGAACGCGTCGTTCGACGACGACGTGTGGGAGCTGTACCACGTCGCCGACGACGTGTCCGAGACGTCGGACCTCGCCGCAGACGAGCCGGCGCGCGTGGAGGCGATGGTGGCGCGATGGTGGGAGGAGGCGGCCCGCAACCAGGTGCTGCCGCTCGACAACCGGGTGCTGGAGACGTTGGCGCACCCCCGCCCGTCGCGGCTGCGACCCCGTGACACCTTCCGCTACTTCGCTGGCGGGTCCCAGGTCCCGGAGCGCGTCGCGGTGGACGTGCACAACCGGTCCCACGCGATCCGCGTCGAAATCGACGTCGCCGCGTCGACGGTGCCGGAGGGGGTGCTGCTCGCCGTCGGCTGCGTCCTGGGCGGCTGGTCGCTGCATCTGCTCGACGGCCGGCCGCGCTACGTCCACAACCTGTACGGCAAGGAGCGCCACGTCGTCGAGGCCGACGACCCGCTGCCCGCCGGCCGTCACGTCCTCGAGCTCGCGTTCGACAAGGACGACGGGTTGGGCGGCCACGCCGTGCTGTCCTGCGACGGCACCACCCTCGCCGAGGCCGACATCCCCCGGTTCACGCCCGCGTCGTTCAACGGGGTCGGGATCGGGCTCACGTGCGGGTACGAATGGGGCCCGGCCGTCGGGGACGGCTACACCGCGCCGTTCCCGTTCAACGGGACGATCCTGCGGGCCGAGGTGCGCACCACCGGACCCGTGACCCGCGATCCCGTCGCGGAGCTCGCGGCCATCCTCGCCGAGCAGTAGCCCGCGCCCGGGCGGCGGCCGCTCCGGCCGGCGCGGGGGCAGCCGCTACGGTGCCCCCGGGGGAGGACGCATGCCGATGGACCCGGAGACCCGCAAGCTGCTCGATGACCTCGCGCCCGTCATCGGCGAGCTCGACGAGCAGACCCCGGATGAGGCCCGCGCCCTGGCCGACGAAGGGATGGTCGCGTGCAGCGGCCCCGGCGACCCGGCCGTCACGACCACCGACCGCCGGGCACCCGGACCCGGCGGTGAGATCCCCATCCGCGTGTACATGCCGCCCGGCGGCGGGACGTCGCTCCCCGTCGTCGTCTACTTCCACGGTGGCGGGTTCGTCATCGGCAGCATCGCGACCCACGACGGGGTGTGCCGCGACCTGGCGAGTGCGAGCGGCGCGATCGTGACGTCGGTCGACTACCGGCGCGCACCCGAGCATCGGTTCCCGGCAGCGGTCGAGGACTGCTGGGCGGCGCTGGAGTGGGTGCACGCCCACGCCGGCACGTTCGGCGGCGACCCGAGCCGCCTCGCCGTCGCGGGCGACAGCGCCGGCGGCACCCTCGCCGCGGCGACCGCCATGCTCGCCGGCGAGCGCGGTGGCCCGACGCTTCGCTGCCAGCTGCTCATCTACCCGGGGGTCGGCGTCACCGAGGACCAAGCGTCGGTGCAGGACAACGCCGAGGGCTACCTGCTGACGCTACGCGACATCGTCTGGTTCATGGGCCACTACCTCGGTCCCGACGGCGACGCGCAGGACCCGCGCTTCGACCCGATCTTCGCCACCGACCTGTCCCGCGTCGCGCCGGCGCACATCATCACCTGCGAGTACGACCCGCTGCGCGACGGCGGCCTGGCCTACGCGGCGCGTCTGCGCGCCGACGGCGTCTCGGTCACCGAGCGCTGCTACGAGGGGCTCATCCACGGCGCGTTCGGGATGCAGGCCGTCGTCTCCGCGTCCCGCGGCATGATCCGCGACGCGGCCGCGGTGCTGCGCGAGGCGCTGACCGACCGGGAGACCGCCGCGACCCGCGCCTGACCTGAGGCGCACCGCGCCGCCGGGCTGGTTGCGGGCGACCCGTGACGCTGGGAGAGTGCACCGACCCGCACCGCCAGCCGGAGGTACCCGCATGTCCGACAAGCCCTCCTATCTCGGGCTCCTGAACGCCGTGTCGCTCAACGAGACCCGGGCGTACGCCTACCTGTCCGCCTGGGCCGACGTCACCCCGAACGACGCGGTGCGCGGCGTGCTGCGCACCGTGGCCGCCCGCGAGGGGGAGCACGGGATGAGCTTCGCCAAGCAAATCAACGAGCTCGGCTACGAGCTGCGACCGGACGACGACGCGTCCTTCGAGCGGCAGCTGGCCGCCGCGCGGTCGGACCGCTCCGACCTCGAGAAGTTCGAGGCCACCGGCGTGCTGCGCCTCGACAACGGCGACGGGCCCGACATCTTCGACAAGTTCTTCACCGACCACTCCATCGACATCCGCACCGGGGAGCTGCTCGGTCGCTACATCGCCGAGGAGCGGGACTCCCTGCGGCTGCTCCGCGGCTGCCACGACGCCCTGCGCGCCGAGCGGGGCGACGCCGACCCGACGAACGACGCCGTGTCGTGGCTCGCCGGCAAGCTCGACGCCGTCCTGCGCGCCGTCGACGAGCTCCGCCAGATCGTCGTCGCCCAGTTCATGCCGCCCACGTCGGTCGAGCCCTGACCCACCCGCCCCACCCCCGCCGCCGGACGCGCTGGCGCGTCCGGGCCTTCGCCGTCGGCCTCGGCGCCGGTCTCGTCACCGCCGGCGCCGTGGCGCCGGCCGCCGCGGTCCCGCCCCGGCGGACGGCCGCCACCCCGACCGTCGCGGCGCCGACGATCACCGGCCCTGTCACCGGCGGGAACGGGATCAGCCTGCTGAGCACCAGCTTCGACCTGTCCACCGTCGGCTACACGGCGCAGGAGTACTTCCTGAGCGGCACCGCCCGGGCGTTCAGCGCAACGGCGCCGCTCACCGCCGACGGCCGCTGGCGGGTCCAGCCCGCGTCGTCGGCGCCGTACCGGACGCGGATCGTCGTGTACCGGCCGTCCAACCCGAAGCGTTTCGACGGCACCGTCGTCGTGGAGTGGCTGAACGACAGCGCCGGGGTCGACTCGGGACCCGACTGGATCTCGGCGCACACGTCGCTGATCCGCGACGGCGCCGCGTACGTCGGCGTCACCGCGCAAGCCGTCGGCGTGCAGGGCGGCACCGGGACCGTCGCCGGGCTCGCCGCCGGCGGGCTGCGCGGCGCGGACCCCGCCCGGTACGGGTCGCTGTCGCATCCCGGCGACAGCTACTCCTACGACATCTTCTCCCAAGCGGGCGTCGCGGCGCGCGGACACCTGCGACCGGACCCGCTCGGCGGTCTCGCGGTCCACCACGTGCTCGCCGCCGGCGAGTCGCAGTCCGCGTTCCGGCTCGTCACCTACATCGACGGGATCCAGCCCCTCGACCACGTCTTCGACGGGTTCCTCGTCCACAGCCGCTGGTCGAACGGTGAGGCGCTGTCCCAGGCGCCCCAGCCGACGATCACCGTCCCGGACGGGACGATCATCCGCACCGACGTCGGTGTCCCCGTGCTCGTGTTCGAGACCGAGACCGACCTCCTGGAGGGCTACGTGGCCGCCCAGCAGCCCGACACCACCGACGTGCGGGTCTGGGAGGTTGCCGGCACCGCTCACGCCGACGCGTACACCGCAGGGATCGGGTTCACCGACACCGGCGACGGGCACGCCGAGCAGAGCCTCCTCGACGTCGCCGCCGCGAACGGCGGGCCGCTCGACTGCAGCACCGACGTCAACCAGGGGCCCGCCTACCTGGTGCTCAGCACGGCGGTGCACGACCTCCAAGCCTGGGTGAGCCGTGGCACGCCGCCGCCGCGAGCGTCGCGCCTCGACGTCACCGCCGGACCGCCGATCACCATCCACCGTGACCCGCACGGCAACGCCCTGGCCGGGATCCGCACCCCGCTCGTCGACACGCCGACCGCGGCGCTGACCGGCCAGGCGAACACCGGCGGGAGGTTCTGCTCGCTCTTCGGCACGACGACGCCGTTCGACGACGCGACCGTGACCGCCCTCTACCCGAACCACGCGGCGTACGTCGCCGCGTTCGACGTCGCGACCGACCGGGCGCGGCACGCCGGGTTCCTGCTCGCCCCCGACGCCGCGAACCTGAAGACCGCGGCCCGCGCGACGAGCGTCGGCTGACCCGCTGGCTGCTAACGCGGCACGGCGACGAGCAGGATCCCGCGGCGGCCCGGCCCGCGGCGGCGGGGCTCGTCGCGGTGCACCTCGTGCTCGACGGTCCAGCCGGTCTGCTCGAGGAGGCGGCCGACGCTCCCGAGCTCGTACGCGGAGCGGCGCGGCTCCCCGATCATCGTGAGGCCGACGCGGCGGAGCAGGTCACGCGCCGGCGGCGGTCCACCCCGGCCGGGGAGGCGCTCGCGGGTGCTGATCGCCAGGCGGCTGCCGGGCGCGGCCCGGGACCGCAGGTCGGTGAGGAGCTCGGTGACGACCTCGGGGGTGAGATAGAGGAGGAGGCCCTCGCAGACGAACAGGCTGGGCTCGTCGGCCCGGTGGCCGGCGGTGGCGAGCGCCGGGGCGGCGCGGGCGGCCATGAGGTCGACCTCGACGAACGTGAGCCCGTCGAGGGGCACCCCGAGGGTCTCGACCCGTCGGCGCTTGTCGGCCTGTGTGGCCGGATGGTCGACCTCGAAGTAGTGGACGCCGGGATGACGGAACCGCAGCGCGCGGCCGTCGTAGCCGGCGCCGACCAGCACGATCTGGGGCACCCCGGCGGTGAGCGCGTCGAGGACCGCCCGGTCGAAGAACCGGGTGCGGGCCTCGATGCGGTTGCGGCCGCGGGTCGCGAACCGGAAGCCGACCACGTGCACCGGCTGGAGACCGGCGTAGAGCCGATCCTCGGCCGCAGGGTCGCCGGTCGGGCTGCTCGGCCGGTCCATGCGCGACCGGGTCAGCGCGACGCCGCGAGCGGTGACGGACGGGCGGCCGGGTCGCACAGCACCCGATCGTCCCACGACGGGACCGCCGACTCGGGTCGGATCCCGCGACGTGGGGGCTACGCGGCGGGCTGGCGCCGCGCGGGGGCCCGGCCGGGCGGCTGGGTCGGCCGGGGCCGGACCGGGGCGGGTGGGATCGGACGCCGCACCGGGCCGTCGAGCGTGAACGGGTCCCCGTGGTGCGTCAGGGTGATCGGCGCGCCGTCCCCGAGCTCGTAGGTCGCTTCGGTCGGGGTCGCGCTGACGGTGATCCGCCGGCCGCGGTACCAGATCCGGAAGGCGAGGCGGGTCAACCCGGGGGGAGCCGGGGCGCGAAGTGCAGCGCGGCGTCGCGGGCCCGCATCCCCCCGAAGCCGGCCACCAGCGCGGTCCACCCGCCGGCGAGCGCCGCGATGTGCAGCCCGTCGCGGGTGTTGTGCTCGACGTCGTCGAGATCGATGAGGGCCGCCTCGGCGGTGTAGTCGTAGGCCAGGTCGAGGTGGCCGCACTCGGCGGCGATGACCGCCTGCGTCGCCGCCGAGAGCGACGAGTCGCGGACGGTGAGCCGCTCGTAGAACGCGAAGTTGCGGACCTTGCGCTCGTCGTCGAACGCGTCGCCGCGCAGGTGCATGGCCAAGACCAGGTCGGCCTGCTTCACGACCTGCTTGCGGTACAGGTCGAAGTAGGGGAACGACAGCAGCAGCGGGTACTGGTCCGGCTTCGTGTTCGCGAAGTCCCACACCTGATGCTCGGTGAAGCCCTCCGACTGGGGGTTCACGCCGAGGTGCTCGTCGTCGGGGATGAACATGGCGGCGGCCGCGGCACGCCACTCGCCGACCTCGTCGTCGCGCAACCCGAGCGCGCCGGCCTGGTCGGGGTGGCGCTCGACCGTCTCGGCCGCGGCGCGCAAGTTCTGCTGGGCGAGGAGGTTCGTGTACACGTTGTTGTCGTGGATCGCGGTGTACTCGTCCGGGCCGGTCACCCCGTCGATGCGGAACTGCCCGGCCCGGTCGTGATGGCCGAGGCTCATCCACAGCCGGGCGGTCTCGACGAGCAGTTCGACGCCGATCTCGGCCTCGAAGGCGTCGTCGGCGGTGGCGTCGACGTAGCGCAGCACGGCGTCGGCGATGTCGGCGTTGACGTGGAACGCCGCGGTGCCGGCCGGCCAGTAGCTCGAGCACTCCTCGCCGGTGATGGTGCGCCACGGGAACGTCGCGCCGCGCAGCCCGAGCGTATGGGCCCGCTGCCGCGCCGCGGGCAGGGTCGAGTGCCGCCAGCGCAGCGCGTCCGCCGCGGTCGAGGGCATCGTGTACGTGAGGACGGGGAGCACGAACGTCTCGGTGTCCCAGAAGGCGTGCCCGTCGTAGCCGGTGCCGGTCAGGCCCTTCGCGGGGATGGCGCGTCGCTCGGCCCGGGCACCGGCCTGCAGCACGTGGAACAGCCCGAAGCGCACCGACGTCTGGATCTCGGGGTCGCCGTCGAGCTCGATGTCGGCGCCCGCCCAGAACGCGTCGAGGTAGGCGCGCTGCTCCTGGACGAGCCCGTCCCAGCCGGTGTGGCGCGCCGCGGTGAGCGCGGCGTTCACCTGGTCGCGCAGCGCCTGCCGCGACCGGGTCGCCGACCAGCCGTACGCGAGGAGCTTGACGATCCCGAGGCGCTGACCCGGCTCGAGGACCGTCGTGATCGAGGCCCCGCGATGTCCGGGTCGACGGTCGACGACGACTCGGTGCCGTCCGGTCCGTCGACGGTGTGGTTCATCGCCACCGCGACCCCGAGACCGCTCGCCGCGGTGCGGTGCACGAGCACGGCGGCGAGGTGGTCGCACGCGTAGTCCTGGCTCTCCAGCGGTGCCTGCAACGCCGCGGCGACCCGCGGATCGTTGGCGATGTCGGGCAGCGGCTCGTTCGCGACGAGCTCGGACTGGACCACGATGCGTGTCGAATCGTCGACCGCCTCGACCTCGTAGTGGATGGCGGCGATCGACCGCTGCGTGAACGACACGAGCCGGGTCGTGCGCACCCGCACCACCTGCCCGGCCGGTGAGCGCCACTCAGCCTCGCGGTGCAGCAGTCCGGTCTGCAGGTCGAGGATCCGCTCGTGGGAGAGGAGCTCGCCGTAGCGGACGTCGAAGGGCTCGTCGTCGACGAGGAGGCGCAGCAGCTTGCCGTCGGTCACGTTGATGAGCGTCTGGCCCGCCTCCGGGTACCCGTAGCCGGCCTCGGCGTAGGGGAGCGGTCGCCGCTCGAACACCGAGTTGAGGTAGGTGCCCGGCATGCCGGCGGGTTCGCCCTCCTCGAGGTTGCCGCGCAGCCCGAGGTGCCCGTTGCCGAGCGCGAACACGGACTCGGTCTGCGCCAGCAGGTCGAGCTCGAGGTACTGCTCGCGGATGCGCCACGGCTCGGGCGAGAACGCCGCGTGGCGGATCACGACGGGAGCAGGTCGGCGAGATCCTCGACCACGACGTCAGCGCCCGCCTGCTTCAAGGCGGCCGCCTGGTGGAGGCGGTCGACGCCGACCACGAACCCGAAGTGGCCGGCCCGGCCCGCCTGCATCCCGGCGAGGGCGTCCTCGAACACCGCGGCGGCCGCCGGGGCGACGCCGAGCCGCTGGGCGGCGGCGAGGAACGTGTCGGGGGCAGGCTTGCCGGCGAGGCCCTGCGCGCTCACCGCGTGCCCGTCGATCACCGTGTCGAAGTCGTCGCTCAGGCCGGCGGCGGCGAGCACGTCGGTCGCGTTCGTGCTCGACGACACCACCGCCCGGGCCAGCCCGGCGGCCCGGACGGCGTCGACGTAGCGGAGCGATCCCGGGTACGGCGCGACCCCGTCGGTGCGGAGCCGTTCGAGCACCAGGGCGTTCTTGCGGTTCCCGAGCCCATCCACCGTCTCGGCGGTCGGCGGGTCGTCCGGGCTCCCGTCGGGCAGCGTGATGCCCCGCGAGGTCAGAAACGACCGCACCCCGTCGGCGCGGGGCTTGCCGTCGACGTAGCGCTCGTAGTCGGTCGTGTCGAACGCCCGGAACGGCTCGCCGTGGCGCGCCGACCAGTCGTGCAGGAACGCGTCGAACATCTGCTGCCACGCCGCCTCGTGCACCGCCGCCGTCGGGGTCAGGACGCCGTCGAGGTCGAAGAGGCACACGGTGATCGCGTCGGGGAGGCCGAGCACGGGCCCAGGCTAGAAGCCCGCGCGCCCAACCGGTCGGTACGGTGCAGGCATGCCTGGCGACCCGCGCCCCGACGGTCACGTCGTCGAGCTGGCGCGGTTCCCGACCCGCTTCGAAGCCGATGTCGTCATCTCGATGCTCGAGAGCAACGGGATCCGGGCGGTCGCCGACTACGGCGACGGCGGCGGGTGGCTGCCCCACATGGTGCTCTACCAAGGTGCCCGGGTGCTCGTCCTCGACGACGACCTGTCGCGGTCCCGGCTGCTGCTCGAGACCGCCGACCCGCTCGACGACCCCGCCGAGAACTGAACCGGGGCTCAGACCCGCTCGAGGATCACGACCGGGATCTGGCGGGTCGTCTTCTGCTCGTAGGCGGCGAAGCCCGGGTTCTGTTCCTTCTGGCGGGTCCAGATCCGCTCCCGCTCGTCCGGGTCGGCGACCCGGGCCCGGACTGGGATCGTCTCGGTGCCGACCTCGACGGTCACCGACGGGTGGGCGAGCAGGTTGTGGTACCAGTCGGGGTTCGTCGGCGCGCCGGCCTTCGACGCGAACACGGCGAAGTCGTCACCGACCGGCAGCGTAGGCGAGCGGGTTCACGCGCGTCGTGCCGGTCTTCGCGCCGGTGTGGTGCAGCAGCAGGAGCGTGGCGCCTTCGAACGGGCCGCCGACGCGGCCGTCGTTGGCGTGGAACTCGTCGATGATCTGCCGGTTGAAGTCCGGCACCGTCAGACCTGCCTGGTGGAGGTGCCGGGGTCGGCTTGGAGCTCGATCGTGAACCCGGACGGGTCCACGATCCACACCTGGACCACGTCGCCCTGCCGCCCGGTGCGGTACGGGATCGCCCGGTGGTCGAGCTCGGCGATCGCCGCGTCGAGGTCCTCGACCCCGACGCAGAGGTGCGGGCCGGTCGGGTCGATGGCCGGCGAGCCGGCGCACGGGGCGTCGACGAGGTGCAGCTGGGCGTCCCCGACGGTGAACCAGCGGCCGTCGATGCCGGGGATCGTGGGGCGCGCCGCGGTGGGCAGGGACAGCAGCGAGGCGTAGAAGTCGCTCGTCGCGTCGAGCGTCCCCTGCACGTTCACCGAGGCGTGCAGGATGCGGGTGGCCTTCATCGCTCCCCTTTCCGGCCGGCACCGCCGGACCGGCCGGGCGGGTGCCGGCCGCGGCGGCGGTCCACTAGACCGGTGCCTTCGTGCACGTCGACTGTAGGGGGTCGGGTGGACCGGGTTCGGATGGGGATCATCGGGGTGGGCAACATCGCGCCCCTCAACGTCGCCGGGTACCTGGACCACGATCGCTGCGACGTCGTCGCGCTCTGCGACCCACGCGAGGACAAGGCGAACGCGATGGCCCGCGAGTGGGGCGTGCCGAAGGTGTACGCGCGCCTCGAGGACCTGCTCGCCGACGACGACGTCGACGCCGTCGAGGTGCTCACCCCCACCTATCTGCACAAGGACCACGTGCTCGCCGCGATCGCCGCGGGGAAGCACGTCTCGTGCCAGAAGCCGCTCGCCAACTCGGTCGCGGACGGCGTCGCGATGACCGACGCGGCGGCGAAGGCCGGGGTCACCTTCCGGGTGAGCGAGTGCTTCTTCCACTACCCGCCGCTCGTGAAGGCCAAGGAGCTGGTCGCCGCGGGCGCGATCGGCGCGCCGACGATGCTGCGGGTCAAGACCGTGGTCGGCACGACCGACACCGAGTTCCAGGCCAACCTCGAGCCGCAGGGCTACGTGTGGCGGTTCAACGCCCAGAGCCCGGGCGGGCACCTCTTCGACGACGTCGCGCACAAGTACGCCACGGCGCTATGGCTCTTCGACCAGGACATCCGCAGCGTGCAGGCCGTCGTGCGGCAGGCCCCGGTGTTCTTCGAGGCGCCGACCGCGGCGATCTTCGAGTACGAGCGCGACACCCTGCTCGGGATGATGGAGGTCACCTACGCGCCCCACATGGCGATCCGCAGCCGCTACTACGGCGCCGACGAGTTCTTCGAGATCCAGGGCACGGACGGGTTCATCTGGGTCACCCGCGCCACCGGCGAGATGCTCGACCTCGCCCCGCTCCTCGTCCGGCACGCCGACGGGACGACCACCGAGCACTCGACGATCGACGCCAACTGGTTCTCCGGGTTCCGCAACTCGTCGCACCACTTCGTCGACGCGCTGCTCGAGGGGCGCACCGACCCGGAGATGAGCGGCGACCTCGCGGTGAAGACCCTGCAGCTGTGCTTCGCGGTCTACCAGGCCAGCAACGAGCGGCGGCCCGTCGACCCGTCGACCATCCAGGGGTCGGTGTCCCCGACGTGGTGGCCGCCCGACCTGTCCCAGACCCTCGAGTTCATGGAGCGCTACGGGCGGGACTGACCCTCGACTCGCGCGTACCCGGCGGCCGGGGTGCCCGGCGGGTTGTGGACCCCCGGCCGGCCCGCGGGGTTCGGGACGCACACCTCGCCCTCGAGGCCGTCGGGGTCGGTGAAGAACAGGCTGAGGATCGGCCCGAAGTCGGTGACGAACCCGTCGGTCGCGCCCACGTCGATGAGCCGCTGGCGGATCGTGTCGAACGCTGCCGTCGACGCGGCCTGCAGGCCGAGATGGTCGATCCGGCCGCGCCCGAACATCGGGGTCTGGTGCTCGGCCTCGTGGTTGTCGTCGACCTGGAACACGTTGAGCTGCGCGACCGGCCCGATGTCCACGAACGACAGGCGCACGCCGGGCCCCTCGGTCGAGTCGCCCGACACGGTGGCGTCGAACACGTCACGGTAGAAGGCGTGGAGCCGGTCCGCGTCCCGGGTGAGGATGGCGACGTGGTTCACACCGTCCAGCAGCATCGGGACCTCCGTTCGGGTGGCGGGCGCCCACCGTACCGGCCGGCGCGGGTCCACCGAGCCGACACGGGACCGGTGCGCCGCGCGGACCGGTGACGGATCAGCGCGTCGTCGACGCGGCCCGGGCCATGGCCGCGGCGACGGCCCGCCACCGCTCGAACGTCGCCCCGCCGGGCGTCCACCCGTCGGTCGACCCGTACATGACCAGCCGGTCGGCCACGCCGCGGTAGCGGGCGACGAGCGTGTCGGCCAGGTCGTCCCACGTTGCCGTGACCGTGTACGCGTCGAGCATCTCGTCGGTGATCGTGGCGGCCATGCCGGTGAGGTCCCCGGCGCGCTGGAGCTCGTGGAGCCGGTCGGCCGTGCCCTCCCAGCCGTGCAGGTCGAACACGCCGTGATAGGTGCGGGTCGACCCGTAGAACGCGACGCGGAGGCGGTGGGCCTCGCGGGCCGCCGTGAGTTCGGCGTCCGTGTCGCCGACGTTCACCATCACCGGGCAGACGGTCGTGACCGCGGACGCGTCGCGGCCCGCCGCCGTGGTGCCCTCCCGTACTGCGGGGAGGACGACCTCGGTGAGGTACCGGGGCGAGTGGAACGGGTGGACGTGGATCCCGTCGGCGACCTCGCCGGCCATCCGGGCCATCCACGGTCGGACCGCGGCCACGTACACCGGCACGTCGGGGTGCGCGATCGGGCCGGGGCTCCACGTGGCCGGCAGCAGGTTCAGGTGCCAGTAGTCGCCGTGGAAGTCGAGGGGGGCGTCGCCCTGGAACGCCCGGAAGATGGCTCGCAGGGCGAGCACGTACTCGCGGAGGCGCGAGCCGGGATGGTCGAACGCCATCCCGTAGCGACGCTCGATGTGGGCCTTGACCTGGGTGCCGAGCCCGAGGATGAAGCGGCCCTCGGTCGTGTCGGCGAGCTCCCACGCGACCGCGGCCGTCACCATCGGGCTTCGCGGGAACGCGAGCGCGACCGCGGTGCCGATGTCGAGGTGCTCGGCGGTCAGCGCCGCCGCGGTGCAACCGGTGTACGCGGTGCGGCCGCTCTCGGTGAACCACAGGCCGTCGAAGCCCGTGGCCTCGACGTCGCGTGTCAGGTCCGGGACGGCCCGCATCGAACGGCCCATCGTGATCGCGTCGAGCTTCATCGGACTCCGGCCGGTGACGTGCCGGTAAGGTAACAGCCCTTCCGCGTGTCCCTGCGAGAAAGGCCGCGGTGGCCGATCCCGACACTCCGTTCGCGCCGCACGTGCTCGACCTCGTCGCCGCGGGCGCGCGTCCGTCCGACGCCGCGGCGCAGGTCCAGCGCCAGACGGTGCAGGCCGTCGAGGTCGCGCCGCGGGTCCACATCATCCAGCCGTCGCTCGTGAACGTCTACGTGCTCGAGACCGACGACGGGCTCGTCATGGTCGACTGCGGGCTCGCCCGCGACGCCGACGCCGTCTACGGCGCGGTGCGGGACCGCTTCGACGCGCCGCTGCACACCGTGATCTTCACCCACGGGCATCTCGACCACTGCTTCGGGCTCACCCGGTTCCTCGAGGCCGGGGAGCGGCCCCAGGTCGTCGCGCACGAGAACGTCCGTCGCCGCTTCGACACCTACCTGCGCACCCCGCGGCTCAACGCGATCGTCAACCAGCGCCAGTGGCAGCTCCCGGGCCTGCCGTGGTGGCCGGCGAGCGCGGACGACTTCGTCTGGCCCGACGTCACCTACCGCGACGAGCTCGAGCTGCGCATCGGCGGGGAGCTGTTCCGCTGCCGTCACGGCATGGGCGAGACCGACGACCACACCTGGGTGTGGATTCCCGGCCGGCGCACGCTCGCGTCCGGTGACTTCTTCTGCCTGACCATGCCCAACTGCGGGAACCCGAACAAGGTGCAGCGCTACCCCGAGGAATGGGCCGCCGCCGACGAGGCGATGGCCGCCCTCGGCGCCGAGCTGCTGTTGCCGGGGCACGGCGAGCCGATCCGCGGCGCCGACCGCATCCGCACCGGGTTCCTCGAGCAGGCCGAGTTCCTCCACGCCGTCGTCGACCAGACCCTCGCCGGGCTCAACCAGGGGTGGCGCCACGACCAGATCGTCCGGTCGATCCACGTGCCCGAGCACCTCGCGGCGCTCGAGCACCTCCAGCCCACCTACGACCGGCCCGAGTTCATCGCCCGCAACGTCATCCGCCGCTACGGCGGCTGGTTCGACGGGTACGCCGCCGACCTGCTGCCCGCCGCCGGGGAGGAGATCGGCGCCGAGGTGGCCGCCCTCGCCGGCGGGGTCGACGCGCTGTCCGCCCGGGCGCGCGCCCTCGCCGACACCAACCTGCCGCTGGCCTGCCACCTGGCCGAATGGGCCTACCTCGCGGCGCCCGACGACCCCGACGGCGCGCCGTGCGTCGTCGAGGTGTTCACCCGCCGGGCCGACGCCGACCCGTCGCTGATGTCGAAGGGCGTGTACCGGCACCTGGTGCGTCGAGCCGACGGGACCTACGACCCGGCGGCCGAGCTCGGGCCGAACCCGCCCCGCCCCAGCGGCTGACCGGACCGCTACGCCGCGGCGCGCCGGGACAGGTCGGCGCACTCCTCGCACACCGTGGTGGGGATGACGCCGAGGTTCATCAGCCGGGCGAACACCCAGCAGCCGACGCAGAACCCGACGATCCCCTCCATCGCCGCGGCGAGCGCCACGACCGCGACGAGCACCACCGCCGGGGTCGTCGCGCCGGCGAAGGCCAGCACCGCGGCCGGGACGGTGAGCGTCGCGCCGATCGCCTGCGCGAAGCGCTTCGGCGGGCCGGGCGTCCAGCGCGGGGGTCCGAGGCGCGGCGCGATCACCCGTGACGCGACGACGGCGATCGGGTCGATGCGGCTCGCGGTGCTGACCCGCAGCACGAACCCGGTGGCGAGCACCGCGACGAGCCACCGGTTGGCGGTCGCCGCCGCGGCGATGGCCACCACGAGCACGGTGCACGCCACCGTCCGGGCGACGAGCTCGTTCACCGGGTTCGGGAACCGCAGCAGCGGGGGCGGCCAACGGGTCGACACGGTCAGTCCGTCGCGGGGAGCGGGACGACCGGGTCGATCGGCGCGTCGGCGCGCAGGTGCGAGGGGTCGGCCGGTGTCGCCGCGGTGTCGCCCAGGTGTCCGCTGCGCCAGGTCGTGGTGGAGGCGGGTCAGGGCATCGATGAGCTGCTGGCGGGCGGCCTGCGCATAGGGGTTGCTCTGCTGGCAGGTCTCGAACATGTCGTCGGTGTGGAGGTGCTCGATCTCGGCGATCCGCTCGAGCTGCTCGAACGACGGCAGCGACAGCTGGTCGCGGTGCGGGACGTTCGGCAGGTGGTCGACCTGGAGCGACACGAGCGCGCGGGCGATGAAGAATGGCAGGGCCTGCATGTACGCCATGGCCCGGTCGTGGTCGTCGGCGTCGACGTGGAGGATCTCGAGCCCGTAGCGCCGGTGCAGCCAGCCGAGGAACGCCTGGGCGCGCTCCCCGCGGGTGTACGTGACGACGAGGCGCTGCCCGGAGCGCATCCGTCGCATCGACGGGGGCCCGAAGAGTGGATGGGTGGCGAGCAGGTTCGGGTGGTCGGGGAGCAGCTCAGGGAGCAGCGCGGTGGCGCGCGGCCTTCGTGGACACGACGTCCATGACGACCGTCCGACCGGGGAGGCGCGGGCGGAGCGCGTCGAGCGTCGCCGGGAGCGCGGCGGCCGGGACGGCGAGCAGCACGACGTCACACGCCGCGAACGTCGTCGAGCGAGCCGGGGCGCAGCCGCGTCGTGGTGGGGGGGAGCCGGTCGCGGGCCACGTCGGTGACGACGACCCGGCGGCGGGGACCGGCGAGGGACCGTGCCAGGAACGCACCGAAGTGGCCGTACCCGACGATGCCGAAGCTGACGGAAGTCCTTGCTGGTTCGGCCGATGCGTTCGACTGTAGCGATCGGCTGGTCAGCGCTCCAAGCGGCTTCGACGCGACGCCGCGCGTGTCACGCGACGTCGGCCGTGTTCGGGGGGCTGCAGGGCGTACTTCGTGCCCGCGACGACGAACGCGGCGAGCACGACGACCGGCGCGGCGTAGGTGATCAGCCCGCCGAGCACCGTGTCGACCAACGAGGTGCTCGGATGGGTCGGCAGCTTCAGCGCGGCGAGCATCACGATCGCGTTCGCCCACATGGCCCAGGCCAGCGGGGTGGGCTCGTGGTCAGTCGAGGACGGGCAACGCCCACAGCGAGTACCAGGGATAGCTGTACTCGGCGCCGACGGTGTACGCCGCGGTGGTCGCGCCGATCGACGCCTCGATGCGTCGGCCGCGGCTGACGTGCCAGCCGACGACGAGGGTCAGCACGACGAGGCCGGCGAGCGACGCGTAGAAGATGCCGTACATCGTCGGCGTGATGTGGAGCGGGTTCGGGACGTTGCGTCCCGCGTCGTGGCCGAGCAGCACGGCGCCCAACGGGTTCCACGGTGACGCCGGGGTAAGGGTCTTGTCGGAGCCACCCAGGACCCGCGACGCGCCGCCGAGGAACGGGAGGTACAGGAGCACGACGGTCAGCGCCGTGCCCGCGGTCGCGGTCGCCGCGAGTCGTCGCTTCCCGCGACGCCACGCCCAGAGCACCAGACCGACGAGGGCCAGGAGGCTGGTGAACTTGATGAGCGTCGCCAGGCCGATGAGGATCCCCGCGAGCCATCCGCGGTCGCGTCCGGCGAGCATCGCCGCGACCAGGATGGCGAGCCCGATCGCGATGTCGTTGTGGCCGCCGTTCACGATGATCGGTCCCAGCAGCGGGCACAGGCCGAGCCAGACGAGCGCCGCGACGCTGCGGGTCCGGCGCCAGACCAGCCACAGGACCGCCGCGGCGGCGAGGGCCGCGCTCGAGCTGGAAGAACAGGCGGTCCAGCAGCACCGAGTTGCCGGCCAGGAACGTGCCCGCCGGCCGCGTAGCCGACGAACACCGGCCCGTACACGGAGCCCCGGTGCTGCCAGATCGGGCTGATGCGCGGATAGAAGGGATCGGAGCGGAACTCGACGGGCAGGTGGTTGTACGGGCTGTCGCCGTACACGCTGACCATGCGCCCGTACATCGTGTACGACCACAGGTCGTTCGAGGTCTTGGGGGGCAGCGCGACGGCGACGGCGAACACGACGACGATCGCCGCGACGACAGGCCGCGGCCCGAGGCGAGGGGATCGTCGCTCCAGGATCGCGAGGGCGGCGCACCCGGCCGTCGCGATGCCCACGACGAGGACCGTGACCGGCGAGTGGCGGTACAGGCCGACGATTGCCGAGCCGGACGCGGTGGTGACCGCGAGCAGCGCGTAGCGACGCCAGCGGCCGCCGCCCGACGGTGCGGGCTGCGCAGCGTCGGTCGTCGGGGCCGGCGATGGCAGCACAGTCATGCTCGGCGGGACGATAAACCACAAACGCCGCGCGGCGGGAGCGGCCCCGGTGAACACTCGATGCGCCGGGATGCCCGGGATGCGCTCGGCCGATCGGTACGCTTGGACCAAGAGCAACAGGACGGTTCGAGATGAACGATCCCTTCGAAAAGGTGGCCAGCGACCTCAACCGTGAGTTGGCGTGGATCGCGGGTGGTCTCGCGGCGCTCGGGGGCGCCGTCGTGATGGCCGGGTTCGTTACGGTCGACGCCGTCGCGCGACGGTTTCGTCACGACCGCGCCGGCTGAGCCCCGCCTGTCCTTACCCTGGCCTCACGGCCCGTGGCGTACCGTGCCGCTGGGTGCGCGCCGACTCGGGTGGTGACGTGAGCGAGCGAGGAACCAGCACGGGGCCCGGCCAGGACCAGCCGCCGGCGGGGCAGCCGATCGTGCGTGACCCGTGCGGCATCGGTCAGGCCCTGGCCGGCGTCACCGACGAGCGCTGGCAGACGTTCTTCTCGCAGTGGTGCCAGGCGGCCGAGCTGGGCCCGATCGCGGCGCAGCACGTCCGCGACGTCGCCGCCCAGCTGGCCCGACCCGCGTCGGCGCCCGACGACGGCGATGACCTGCTCACCACGGCGTGGGCCGCGGTGCGCGACGCGATGGAGCGCCGCGGGGCCGCACCCGACGCGACCCGGCGACTCGAGGCCACCGCCTGACGCTCGCCACTGGGGCGCGGCCCGGCGCGTCCGGTCCCACGATCGACGATCCCGGCGGCCGCGAGTGCGCCCGCCCGCGTGCTAGGGATGGCCGACGGACCAGCGCCGACACGGTGTCGGGGCACGGGGAACGGGGGCCACGGTGGGGAGAGCGAGCCGACGCAACGGGGCCCGACGCCGCCGCACGGTGCGCGGCGTCACGGCCGTCGTCCTCGCGGCCACGCTGTCGCTCGCCGCGACGTCGACCGCGACCGGCGCACCCGCGTCGTCGCCCTCCTCGACGGTCTGGCTCTGCCGGCCGGGTCTGGCCCACAACCCCTGCTCCGGGAGCCTGGCCGCGACGGTCGTGCATCCCGACGGGACGCGCACGGTCCAGCGCGCCGCGCCGGCCAGCCATCCGCGCGTGGATTGCTTCTACGTGTACCCCACCGTCAGCGCCCAGCCCACCACGAACGCCGACCTGACCATCGATCCCGAAGAGACCGCGGTCGCGCAGGCGCAGGCCGCCCGGTTCTCGCAGGTGTGCCAGGTGTACGCGCCGATGTACCGGCAGCTGACCCTCGCCGCCATCGGGGGCGCGGCGGCGCTGGGCTCCGGTGCCATGATCGCCTACCAGAGCATGCTGTCGGCCTGGCAGGACTACCTGGCCCACGACAACCACGGTCGGGGGATCGTCTTCATCGGCCACTCGCAGGGTGCGGCGCTGCTCATCGCGCTGCTGCGCAACGTGATCGACCCGAACCCGGCGCTGCGGCACCTCGTCGTCTCGGCGGTGCTCCTCGGCGGGAACGTCACCGTGCCGGTCGGCCAGGACGTCGGCGGCGACTTCCAGCACCTGCCCGCATGTCGGCGTGCCACGCAGACCGGCTGCATCATCGCCTACTCGAGCTTCGACCACACCCCGCCGACGGACAGCCTGTTCGGACGCGTCGGCCAGGGCGTCAGCTCGTTGAGCGGCAGCGGCGCCGCGGCCGCGGCCACGCAGGTGCTTTGCACCAACCCGGCCGCGCTGGCCGGCGGCACCGGTCCGCTGCAGCCCTACTTCCCGACCCGGGCGTTTCCCGGGCCGATCGGCCCGCAGACGAACCTCGGGACCACCCTGCCGACCGCCTTCGTGTCGTACCCGCAGCTCTACACGGCGAGCTGTGAGGACGCGGCGGCGCGTCCTGGCTCCAGATCAACGACATCGGCACCACGACCGACCTCCGACGGCGGGTCGCGGACACGATCGGGCCGACCTGGGGGCTGCACCTCGCCGACGTGAACATCGCGATCGGCAACCTGGTCAGCGTCGTGGGACGTCAGGCTGCCGCGTACCGGCCCTGACACTCGTCCTGCGCGGTCGTTCTGTGCGCCCCGTGACGCCGCCCCTGCTCGGGATCCTCGTCGCGGCGCTGCTCGCCGGTCCGGCGGCCGGGGCAGCCCGGCCGACCACGACCGCAGCCATCCTGCGCGCCGGGGTCGTCACCGCGCGCGACGTCCCGTCCACGTGGGTCTCGACGCCGCGCAGCACGGCGGCGGCCCCGTTCCCGAGCGGCGCCGCCTGCCAGACCCTGGCCGCGGCCGAGCGCACCGCCCGCCGCCACGCGCCCCATGCGTCGTCGCCGCAGTTCAGCGACCCGCAGTCGGGGAACACCACCCAGGCCGACGACAGCGTCTACGCCTTCCCCAGCGCCGCGGCGGCCCACCGCTACCTCGCGGCGTATCAGGCCGGCAGCGCGAGCGGCTGCTTCCAGCTCGTGCTCACCGACGCGGTCGGCGCGTCGGGGACGGCGACCATCGCGCCGCTCACCGCGCAGCTCGTCGGGCTCGGCGACGAGAACGCCGGCTACGAGGGCACCGTGCAAGGCGCGAACGGCGCGGGGCAGGTCGTCGCGCTCGTCGCCGACATCGTCGCCGTGCGGGTCGGGCGCGCCGTCGCGGTCTTCGAGTTCCTGAGCGCCAACCGCGAGATCACCGCGGGCCCCACGATCGTGAACACCGTGGTGCAGCGGCTCGGCGCGCGGTGACGCGCGCTAGCCGGTGCTGGCCGGCTGGCAGGCGCTCGTCGCCGCGGCGGGCGACGCGAACCCGTCGTAGGCCGGCGGGTTCGCCGAGCTCGGCGCCGCGGGGATCGGCGGGCCGGCGGGACCGAACGCGATCGAGACGACCTGATGGTTGCCGAGCTTGTAGTCGGCCGGGTTGCCGCGCATCGCCCGGCAGTCCACCGACCAGCGCAGCGTCCCCGGCTCGAGGGCGTCCAGGGTGCCGACCGGGCACGTCTCCCCGTTGTGCCACGACCGCTTCGTCGGCTCGGCGCTCGGGCCGGTCCAGGCGTCGATCGAGGTGCTCGACAGCTGCCAGCCCCCGTAGGCGAAGAACAGGCCGAGCGTGGCGTGGCTGCCCGCCTCCGAGGGGTCGTCCGGGTGGACGTGGACGTACCCGTCGCCGTGGGTGTTCAGCCCCACCCGGACGTTCGGGTTCGACGCGGCGGTCTCGAACGTCGGCGGGTTCATGAGCCACTCCCCGCAGATGTTCACCCCGAACGCGGTGTACCAGTGGTCGCCCGGCGCACCACTCTTCGGGTCCGGGGCGAGTGGCGGCTTCTGGCCCGGGGTGCTCGAGGGGCGCAGCAGGGTCGCGCCGATGATGGCGGCGACGATGATGACGACGAGCGTGCCGTAGAACCAGGGCCAGGCGCGACGGTGCAGCGGTGGCGCGTCCGGCTCCGCTCCCTCGCCGGGAGGGCCCGCTGTGCCCACGTCTCACCTCCGCTGCGTCGCTCGGCCCGCCACTCGGCCCGGCATTCCACCACGCGCTGCCGCGCCCGCCCGGTCAGGGTGCGTCCGGCGCCCCGTCGTCCCGGGCGCCGAGCTCGAGCGCCAGGTCCCGGAACTGGCGGGCCGCGGGTGACAGCGGCGCCGCCCGCACGATGATCCCGATGGTGCGGCGGAGCGGCGGCACCAGCCGGGCGACCGACGCGCCCTGACGCCGCGCGGCGCGGGCGACGCCGCGCGGCACCACGGCCACCCCCGCGCCCGCGACGACGAGGGGGATGATGGCCTCGCGCTGCTCGGTCTCCACGGCGATGCGCGGCTCGATGCGGGCCGTGGCGAACGCCTCGGTCAGCAGCCGGCGCGTGGAGGTCCCGGCGGGGGTCGTGAGGAGCGGCACGCCGGCGAGGTCCGCCACCGCGATCTCCTGGCGGGTGTCGCCCGGCCCGAGGATCGCCACCAGCTCCTGGTCGAGCAGCGGGGTCGCGACCACATCGGTGCCGACGACGGGCAGCTCGGCCAGGCCGACCTCGGCGCGGCCGTCGCGCACCCGCTCGATCACCGCGTCGGCCCGCTCCGGCTCCGTGACGCGCACGGCCACCCCGGGATGGGCCTGCCGGAACGCCCCGATGATCGGCGCCAACGGGTCCGCGGCGAGGGTCGGGAGCGACACGAGGTCCAGCCGGCCGGCGTCGAGGCCCGTCACCGCCCGCACCGACGCCCCGAGCACCGCCACGTCGCGCAGCACGTGCCGTGCCGGGCCCACGAACGCCTCCCCGGCGGCGGTCAGGGCGACCCGTCGCCCCAGCCGGTGGAACAGCGGGACCCCCAGCTCGGCTTCGAGGCGGGCGACGCCCTGGGAGAGCGACGGCTGGGCCACGTGGAGGGCGGCGGCCGCCCGCGTGAACGACCCCTCGTCGACCACGCCGACCACGTACTCGAGCTGCCGCAGCTCCATAGCCGAAACCTATCCGATAGAGAGGTTCTTTCCATTGGACCTCTCAGTCGTGGGGCGGTCCAATGGGACCGGAGGAGCGTGCGATGACCCAACCGGTGCTGACGGCGCCGCCGCCGGACCCGGAGCCGGTCGGCCTGACGAGCGCGGCGGCGGCCCGCCTCCTCGACGAGGTCGGCCCGAACGAGGTCCCCGAGCGGCGGCGACCGTTCTGGCGGCAGCTCGCCCGACGGTTCTGGGGCCCCCTGCCGTGGATGCTCGAGGGCACGATCGTCCTGACCCTGGTGCTCGGGCAAGGACCTCGAGGCGCGCGATCATCACGACGCTGCTCGTCCGTGAACTCGGTCATCGGCTGCTCCAGCAGGTCCGGGCCGACGACGCGCTCGAGCTGCTGCGCCGCCGCCTCGCCGTCAACGCCCGCGTCCGACGCGACGGCACGTGGGCGCAGCTCGTCGAGGCACGCGAGCTCGTCCCCGGCGACGTCGTGCGGATCCGGGTCGGGGACGTGTCGCCGCCGACGTCGACGTGCTCGACGGGCACGTCAGCGTCGACCAGTCGTCGCTCACCGGCGAGTCGGTGCCCGATCGACGCCGGCCCCGGCGACCAGGCCTACGGCGCCACGGTCGTGACCCGCGGCGAGGCGACCGGCGGGTCGCCGCGACCGGCGCCGCGAGCTGCTTCGGCCGCACGTCGCTCCTCGTCGGCGAGGCGAAGCCGGCGACGCACCTCGAGGCGGTCATCTTCCGGATCGTGCGCTACCTCGTGATCATCGACGTCGCGCTCGTGGCCGTCATGTTCACCTACGCCGCCGATCGTCGGCGCCAGGCTCTCGGACACCGCGCCGTTCGCGCTCATCATCCTCATCGCGTCGGTGCCCGTCGCGCTGCCGACCACGTTCACCGTCGCCCAGGCGATCGGCGCCCTCGAGCTGAGCCGCGGCGCCGACGAGCGCCACACCGGCCACGGCGTGCTCGTCACCCGCCTCTCCGCCGTCCAGGAGGCGGCGTCGATGGACGTGCTCTGCACCGACAAGACCGGCACGCTCACCCTCAACCAGCTGACCCTCGAAGCGACGGCACGCCTACCCGCCCATCGCCGACGCCGAGCTCGTCGAGCTCGCCGCCCTGGCGTCCGACGAAGTCCGGCCAGGACCCGATCGACCTCGCGCTGCTCCGCGCCGCCGCCGACGGCGCCGACGGGCCGGCGACGGTCGATTCATGCCCTTCGACCCGTCCACGAAGCGCACCGAGGCGACCGTCGAACACGACGGCCAGGTGCTGCGCATCGTGAAGGGCATGCCGCCCGGTCGTCGCCGTCGCTGTGCGCGTCGACCCCGCCGACCTTCGACGCCGACGTCGACCGGCTGGCGGCCACCGGCGCCCGGGTCCTCGCCGTCGCCGCCGGCCCGGACCGACGCACCTCGCCCTGGCCGGGGCCTCGTCGCGCTGGCCGACCGGCCCCGCCCCGACTCGGCGCAGCTCGATCGAGCGAGCTCCGGGCCCTCGGCATCGACGTGAAGATGGTCACGGGCGACACCCCCGCCACGGCGCGGTCCGTCGCCGCGCCAGGTCGGGATCGAGCCGACCGTGTGCACCGGTGCGGAGCTGCGCCGACGACCCCGAGCTGGCCGAGCGCGCTGCTCGGTGTTCGCCGCGGTGTTCCCCGAGGACAAGTACACGCTCGTGAAGTCCCTGCAGGCCGCCGGCCAGGTGGTCGGCATGACCGGCGACGGCGTCAACGACGCCCCCGCGCTGAAGCAGGCCGAGGTCGGCATCGCCGTCGACAGCGCCGTCGACGTGGCCGAAGTCGGCGGCCAGCATGGTGCTCACCGAACCCGGTCTCGTCGACACCGTGACCGCCGTCGTCGGTCAGCCGCCGCATCTACCAGCGGATGATGACCTGGACGCTCAACAAGATCATCAAGACCGCCCAGGTCGCGCGTGTTCCTCACCCTCGCGTTCGTGCATCACCCGCAACTTCGTCACCACCCCGCTGCTCATCGTGCTGCTCCTCCTCGCCAACGACTTCGTGACCATGTAGCCTCGCCGTCGACCGGGTGCGGGCGTCCGTCGGAGCCGGCCCGGTGGCGGGTCGGCGCGCTCGTCGGCGCGGCGTTGGCCCTCGCCGGCGTCGTCCTCGTCGAGTCGTTCCTCGACCTGTGGCTGGCCCGCGGGGTCTTCCACCTCGGGCTGGCCCAGGCGCAGACCCTCATCTTCTTGATGCTCGTGTTCTCGGGGCAGGCCACCGTCTACGTCGTGCGGGAGCGCGGCCGGTTCTGGAGCAGCCGACCGGCGCCCATGGCTGCTCGCCGCGACGACGTCCGACGTCATCGTCGTGTCCGCTCCTCGCCTGGCGGGGCGTCCTCATGACCCCGCTCGCCGCTGCCCTACGTCGGCGCTGGTGCTCGGCATCGCCGCCGCGTTCATGTTCGTCATGGACCCCGTGAAGGTCGCGGTGCTGCGCCGGTTCCGGCTCACCTGACGCCGCCGGTGAGCCGCCGTGTCGGGCCCGGGCCGGCCCGCGCTACCTTGCCGGCGTCGCCGGCGCCGCCCGGCCTGCCCGCGACACCGGAGGCGTGATGCCAGCGTCCGATCCCCGCCCGTCGCACCTCGGGTTGTGCGTGTCGGACCTCGACCGGTCGCTGCGCTTCTACTGCGAGGGGCTCGGGTTCACCCGGGGCGGCGGCTACGACCTCGACAGCGCGGCGCAGCCCGGCCTGGACCGCAGCCTCGAGGTCGACGGTCGGGCCCGGATCCGCTCGCAGTTCATCAGCCACGGCACCCTCCAGGTCGAGCTGCTCGCCTTCGTCGACCCGCCCGCGGGTGGGACGCCGTCGCCGCGGCGCAACCTGCTCGGGCTCACCCACCTGGCTTTCTTCGTCGACGACGTCGACGAGGCCGCGGCCCGCCTCGCCGCGTGCGGGGGCACCGTGCTCGACGACACGCGCTCCAACCCCGGCGTCGAGCTGGTCTTCGTCGCCGACCCCGACGGGGTGCGCGTCGAGCTGATGGGCGCCCCGCCGGGATGACCGCGCCGGACGGTCGCGACGCCGCGGACGTGGCGTTCGGCGGCCTCGGCGGGGCGGTCGGCGCCGACCTCGCGGGCCGCGTCGAGGAGCTGCTGGCGGCGCTGACGCTCGAGGAACGCCTGGCGATGATGTCGGGCGACGACGAGTTCTGGCCGGGCCTCGTCGCGATGCTGCGCGGCGGGTACGGCCGCACCCCCTACGTCGGCGGCTCGGTCGACCGGCTCGGCCTGCCCGGGATCCGCTTCAGCGACGGGCCCCGCGGCGTGACCGTCGGCCACTCGACGTGCTTCCCCGTCTCGATGGCCCGGGGTGCCACCTGGGACGTCGCGCTCGAGCAGCGGGTCGGCGCGGTCATGGGCGCCGAGGCGCGGGCGCAGGGCGCCAACCTCATCGGCAGCGTCTGCGTCAACCTGCTGCACCACCCGGCGTGGGGCCGCGCCCAGGAGACCTACGGCGAGGACCCGATCCACGTCGGCGAGCTCGGCGCCGCCGCCATCCGCGGGCTGCAACGCCACGTCATGTCATGCGTCAAGCACTTCGCGTTGAACAACTACGAGAATGCCCGCTTCCAGCTCGACGTCACCGCGACCCCCCGCGTCCTGCACGAGGTGTACCTCCGCCAGTTCCGGCGCTGCGTCGCCGAAGGCGCGGCGTGCGTGATGAGCGCCTACAACTCGGTGAACGGCGAGTGGTGCGGCCAGAACCGGGTGCTGCTCACCGAGATCCTCCGCGACCGCTGGGGCTTCGACGGGTTCGTCATCACCGACTGGCTCTTCGGCATGCGCGACGCCGAGCGGGCCGCGCTCGCCGGCCAGGACGTCGAGATGCCGTTCCGCATGCACTACGCCCGCCACTTGCCCGCCCTCGTGGAGTCCGGTGCCGTGCCCGTCGACGTCGTCGACGCCGCGGCACGGCGGCTCCTCACGACGATGCTGCGCTTCGCCGCCTCGACCCGCCCGGCGCCGCGCGACGACGTCGCCGGGCCGGCCCACCGGGCCCTCGCCCGCGAGGTCGCGCAGCGCGCCGCCGTGCTGCTGTGCAACGAGCCCGTCGACGGTGCGCCCGTCCTGCCCCTCGACCCGGACGGGCTGCGCCGCCTCGCCGTCATCGGTGCCCTCGCCGACCGGGTGAACACCGGCGACGCCGGATCGAGCGACGTACGCCCCCCCGAGGTCGTCACCCCGCTCGCCGGCCTCCGGGCCGCGCTCGACGAGACGGTCGTGCACGACGACGGGACCGACCCGGCCCGCGCCGCCGCCGTCGCGGCGGACGCCGACGCGGCCGTCGTGGTCGTCGGGTACACCGCCGCCGACGAGGGCGAGTACCTCAACCCGGCCGACACCCCCGAGCTGTTCGCGATGTTCCCGCCCCTCGACCCCGACGCGCCGGAGGCCGCCGAGCTGTCCGGGGCGCTCGGCGCCCGCCTCGAGCGCGCCGGTGGCGGGGACCGGGAGCGCCTGACGCTGCGCGACCACGACGAGGCGCTGCTCCTCGCCGTCGCCGCCGCGCAGCCCCGCACCGTCGCCGTGCTCGTCACCGGGAGCGCGGTCGTCACCGAACGCTGGCGGGCCGCGGTCCCCGCGATCCTCGTCGCCTGGTACGCCGGGATGGAGGGGGGCCACGCGCTCGCCGACGTCCTCCTCGGCCGGGTCAACCCGTCGGGGCGGCTCCCGTGCGCCTTCCCGGTCGACGAGGCCGACCTGCCGCCGTTCGACCGTCACGCCCACCACGTCGAGTACGGGCGCTGGCACGGCCAGCAGCACCTCGACCACGTGGGCCGGCCGGCCGCGTTCCCGCTCGGGTTCGGTCTGTCGTACGGCGAGTACGAGCACGGGCCGGCCACCGCGACCCTCGCGGCCGAGCACGTCGACGTCGCGCTCGACGTCACGAACCGCGGCGACCGCGACGGCGTCGACGTCGTGCAGCTCTACGCCGAGGCGCCGAGCTCCGCCGTGGAGCGTCCGACCCGCTGGCTCGTCGGCTTCCAGTCCGTCCCCGTGCCCGCCGGCGCGACGGTCACGGCGCGCTGCCGCGTGCCGCTCGACCACCTGGCGTCGTGGGACGACACACGCGACGACCTCGTCGTCGAGCCGACCCGCTACCGCCTCGTCGCGGCGCACCACGCCGCCGACCCCGGGACGTCGGTCACCGTCGACCTGTCGGACCGGCTCCCTCGGGGCTGACGGCCGCCGGGTCGGTTCGCCCCGGCCGCGTCCACGGGGACACCGAGCGCGGCGGTGCCAGCCCGCGGCTGTCGTCGGACGGCACGGGGACCCCGGCGTGGAGGTGCAGCGGGACCACGCCCGCCCACCGGGGCACGGCGCGGTCCTCCGCGCTCGGCGCGGTCGGCCCCCCGGTGCGGACCTTGGCCGATGCCTCCTCGATCGGGACGGTGAGGACCATCGTGTCGCGCAGGTCCTGGTCGGTGGCCGGGCGGGCCTCGCGGGCGCGTCCGGGCACGATGTGCTCGACGATGCGCTCGAGCGCCGTCTTCGCCGCGTCGCCGCGGAGGCGGGTCGCCGCGCCGAGCACGACGACCGACCGGTAGTTGAGTGAGTGGTTGCGGTGCGCGTGGGCGAGCACGAGCCCGTCGACGAGCGTCACGGTCACGCAGACCGGGAGGCCGTGGTCCAGGGCGCGCAGCAGCCGGCTGGCGACGGACCCGTGGAGCACGAGCCGGTCGCCGTCACGGCCGCACGCCATCGGGAGCACGAACGGCTGCCCGTCGACCGCGATCCCGACGTGCGCGACGAACGCCTCGTCGAGGATGGCGTGGACCGTGGCGCGGTCGGAGCGGCCGCGCTCGGGCTTGCGCCGGATCGTGGTGTTCGCGGTCGGGTCGAGGTCGTCGGCCACGGCGCATGCTGGCAGGCCACGCCCACCACCACCCCGGGGTTTTTCGCCCCGCGTGCTGGGGTCAGGTCGCCTCGTCCCGGCGCAGCTCGGCCTCGAGCGCCGCGTAGAACGGCTCGGCGGCGTGGCGCTCCAACCACGGGATGTGCCCGCACCGCTCGAGCAGCACCCAGCGGACGTCGGTGAGGACGGGTGCGAGGGGGTCGTGCACCCCGGCGGCGGGGTGCGGGTCGTGGTCACCGTGCAGGCCGAGGACCGGGCAGCGGATCCGTGTGCCGAGCGACACGAGCTCGCCGCTCGCGCAGGGCGCGCACCGCCCGCCACACGTTGGCGTAGACCTCGGGCAGGTCCTCGAGCGCCCCGGCGTCCAACGTCACCGGGTCCCAGGCGTCCCGCGGGCGAAGAGCCGGTCGACGGTCGCCATCGCCGTGGCGCGGGCGGGCGCCGACACGTCGGGATCGTCGAGGACGGCCCGGGCGGCCGCGGCGGTGTCGCGCGCCGCCGGGTCGAGGGCGCGCCAGCCGGGTGGCGAGCGTCGCCGCGCCCGACGCCTCGTCGAACGGGGCGCTGGCCACGAGCACGAGGCGCCGGACCTGCTCGGGATGCTGCGCGGCGAAGAGGTAGCCGAGGATCGCCCCGAAGGAATGGCCGACCAGCGTGACCGGCCACTGCGCCTCGCCCTCGGCGAGCAGCTCGGCCAGCTCGTCGAGCTGCCCCGTGAGGGTCGGCGCCCGCTGCAGCGGCTCGAGCACGCCGCGCCGGGCGGCGAGGCGGAGGGCCACCGGGGCGAGGTAGCCCGGCGCGCCCGGACCGCCGTGCAGCACGGCGACACGGAACGGTGCGAGCCCGTACCGGCGCAGCCGCGGGGCGCTCACCGGCCGGCTCCGCCCCGCGCCGACCGCGCCGGGGCGACGGCACCGGTCCCGGGTGATGGCGCCGGTGGCACAGCGCGCGATCTTGACCCGGCCGGCCGCCCGTCGGCCAGCCTCGTCCTCGCCGGTCGCGGCACACTCGTCGGCGTGGCGGGCGAGCGTCGGTTCCGGTTCGGGCTCCAGGTGCTGGGCGCCGCGTCCCGCGCGGCGTGGGCGGCGGCCGGTCGACGCGCCGAGGAGCAGGGCTTCGACACCGTCCTGGTCGCCGACCATCTCCTCGACGGGCTGCTCGCCCCGCTCACCGCGCTCACGGTGCTGGCCGAGGCGACGACGCGGGTCCACGTCGGCACGCTCGTGCTGAACAACGACTTCCGCCACCCGGCGCTGCTGGCGCGGGAGGCGGCCACCCTCGACCTCCTGAGCGGCGGGCGCCTCGAGCTCGGGCTCGGCGCCGGGCACGCCGCGCCCGAGTACGCCGAGGTCGGCCTGCCGTTCGACCCGCCCGCGGTGCGGGTCGCCCGCCTCGAGGAGTCGGTGCGGATCCTCCGGCGCCTCTTCGACGGCGCGACCGTCACCGCCGACGGCCGCCACTACCGGCTCACCGACCATCACCTGTTCCCGGTCCGCCGGCCCCGGCTGCTCGTCGGCGGCAACGGCGACCGTGTCCTGCGCCTCGCCGCGACCGAGGCGGACATCGTGGGGTTCACCGGGCTGAGTCGCACTCTGCCCGACGGGCAGCGCCACGACGTCGAATGGGACGAGGCCAGCGTCGACGCCAAGGTCGCGGTCGTGCGCGCCGCGGCCGGCGCACGACTCCCGGAGCTCGAGCTGAACGTGCTGGTGCAGCACGTCGCCGTCACCGACGACCGGGAGCAGGCCGTGGCGCCGATCGCGGCGTTCACCGGCGTCGACCCGGCGGTGCTCCTCGCGACGCCCTACCTGCTGGTCGGGTCGGTGTCCCAGATCGTCGAGCAGCTGCACCACGCGCGGGAGCGGTGGGGCTTCACGTACTACGTGACCCGCGACGCCGACGCCACCGCGCCGGTCATCGAACGTCTCCGCAGCGGCTGACGACGCGCGGCGTCGTCGCCCGCACCTCGCGCCGGGTCAGGCCGCCGAGCTGCGGGTGCCGAGCCGCACGGTGACGGTCTGCTGGTCACCGGAGGTGTCGAGGTACACGATCCGGACCGACTGGCCCGGCTGCTTCGTCGAGATGATCTGGGTCAGCTGGTTCGCCGACGTCACGGTCTGCCCGTCGACCGAGGCGATCACGTCGCCCTGGACGAGCCCGGCGTTGTCGGCCGGGCTGCCCGACTGCACGCCGGTGATCTGCACGCCGCCGCTGGTGGCGTTCCTGCCACCACCGAACCCGCCGCCACCGACGCCGCCGTCGCCGAACCCGCCGCCACCCCCTCCACCCGAGGTGGAGACGTCGACGCCGAGGAAGCCCTCCTTGCCGACGCTGACGTTGCCGCTGCTCTTGCCGCTCTCGATCTGGTGCACGATCCTCGAGCGCGTCGTTCACCGGGATGGCGTAGCCGTCGTTGGTGCCCGATTGGGGGATGTTGCCCTGCGCCGCGGCGGTGTTCATGCCGATGACGTGGCCGGTAGCGTCGAAGAGCGGGCCCCCCGAGTTGCCCGGCTCGAGCTGCGCGTCGGTCTCGATGAGGTCGCTCAGCTGCTCGGTCTCGTTCAGGTCGCTGCGCACGGTGATCGAGCGGTTCAGGCCGGTGACCGACCCCTCCGTCACGGTGGGCGACCCCTGCTTGTTGAACGCGTTGCCGATGGCGACGACCGCGTCGCCGACCGACACCTGTGACGAGCTGCCGACGTTGATGGTCGGCAGGCCCGAGGCGCCCTCGGCCTGGAGGACGGCGACGTCGTCGACGACGTCGGTGCCGACGACCTGCGCCGGGTAGGTGCGGTCACCGTTCGAGATCTTGACCGTGATCGAGTTGGAGCCCTGGATCACGTGGTTGTTGGTGAGGATCTCACCGGTCGAGGTGAGGATCATCCCGGTGCCGGCCGCCTCGCCGCTCTGGTCGACGAGGGTCGAGGTGACGTCGACGATCGCGGGGTCCGCGGCGTTCGCGATCGCGGTGGGGTCCACCTTCGCCTGGCTGACCGACCGGACCGCCGTCGACGCCGTCGAGGAGCTCGCGAACGGGTTCGGAGTGCCGTTCGACGCGTAGGCGAGGATCCCCCCGGCGGCCAGCGCGAGCGCCGTCGCGGCGACGACCGCGCCGAAGGCGCCGTGGCGGCGCGGCCGGCGGCCCCGGCCGCCCGGCGGGCTGCCCGGCGGTGGCGGCGGCCACATGCCGTACCCGCCGCCGCCCGGCGCGGTGGGTGGGCCGCCCACCCCGCCCCAGCCGGCGGGATGCTCGGGGGGCACCCACACGGCGGTCGGCTCATAGCGGGGCGGGAGCGTCGGATCCGGCCCCACAGGTGCGGGCGGCGGCGGCGGTGGTGTCTCCTCGTCGTCGTCCCACCAGGTCATCGGGCTCGTCTCCCTCGTGTCGCACCCAGTCTGCTCGGTCCTCGCCGCCGAGCCGCACCGGGTCGATCATGGTCGCCGCGGCTGAAGCTCACCTGTGAAATCACGGCGCCGGACCGCTCCGGGTTCCCCGATCCCGGCGCTCGACGGTCCACGGAGGGGCCAACGGAGACCGGCCCCCGACCTTTCCCGACGGTGGCGTCGGAGGGGGCCCGCCGGGGAGACTCCGGCCGTGACCCCCGGCCCGGCGTCGGACGACCCGGCCCGTCCGCTGGCCGGCCTCCGCGTGCTCGACCTCACCACCTTCTTGTCGGGGCCGGTGGCGGCGCGCACCCTCGCCGACCTCGGCGCCGACGTCGTGCGGGTCGAGCCGCCGCGGGGCGACCCGACCCGTGCCGGCACCGGGCTGCACGCCGGCGAGCCCCCGTCGTCGTTCTACCTGGCGTTGCACCGCGACCGGCGGGCCATCGTCCTCGACCTGAAGACCGCGGCCGGCGGCGCGACGCTGCGCGACCTCGCCGCGGTCAGCGACGTGCTGCTCGAGAACTTCCGGCCCGGCGTCACCGAGCGGCTGGCGATCCGCGACGAGGACCTGCGCCCCCGGAACCCGGGTCTCGTGTACTGCACCATCACCGGGTTCGGGCCCGACGGCCCGTACTCGCAGCTGACCGCGACCGACGGGGCGGTGCAGGCCTTCGGCGGCGTGCTCGAGCTCACCGGCCCACCGGGCGGGTTCGGGCTGCCCGTCCCGCTCCCCCTCGCCGACCTCCTCGCCGGCGCGACCGCGGCGCAGGGGATCCTCGCGGCGCTCGTCGCCCGCGGCCGCCACGGGCGCGGCACCCACCTCGACGTGAGCATGGTCGAGGCGCTGCTCGGCTGGCTGCTCGTCGCCGACCGGGAGCGCACGCTCGCGCCGCCGACCACCCTCGCCGTCGCCGGCGGCGACGACGTCCCGATCCTCGTGCAGACCTCGCTGCACTTCCAGGGTCGCCTCGCCGAGCTGCTCGGCGCCGTGCCCGGCTGCGGCGCGCTCACCACGGACCCCCGCTTCGCCACCCGGGAAGGACGCCAGGAGCATCTCGACGAGTACCTGACGCTCGTACGGCGAGCGTTCCGCACCCGCAGCAGCGCCGCGTGGCTCGACACGCTCGCCGAGATCGGCATCCCCGCGTCGCGGGTGCAGCACATCGACGACACGCTCGCGCACCCCCAGCTCGAGCATCGGCACGCGATCGTCGACCTCGACGTGCCCGGGCTGGGCGCCCAGCGGGTGCTCGCTGGCCCGTTCCGCTTCGACGGCCAGCGGGTGACGACGACGACCCCGCCGCCGACCCTCGGGGAGCACACCGGCGCGGTCCTGCGCGGGGTGCTCGGCTACGACGACGCGCGAATCGCGGCGCTGGCCGCGGACGGCGCGTTCGGGGATCGGCCGGTCGACTAGTCGCGCGCCCTGCGAGTTCACCAGCACGGCGAGCCGTCGACCGCGCTCACCCTCGACGACGTGCCCGCCCCGACGCCCGGACCGGGCCAGATCGCGGTGCGGGTCGGCGCGGCCACGCTCGGACTCCAAGACGTGCTCCTCGGGCGGGGCCGCTACCAGCTGCGGCCCCCACTGCCGTTCACGCCCGGGCTCGAGGCCGCCGGGGTGATCGTCGCCGTCGGGCCCGACGGCGACCGCGACCGGGTCGGCACCCGCGTCGTCGGGGTCCCCACGCTGCCCGACGGTGCGCTCGCCGAGGTCACGATCCTCCCGGCGGACGGCGCCTACCCGGTGCCCGACGCGGTCGGTGACGTGCCGGCCGCAGCGACGCACATCTCGCACACGACCGCTCATCTCGGGCTGCACCGCCGCGCCGGGCTGCAGCCCGGCCAGACGCTGCTCGTCCACGCCGGCGCGGGCGGGACCGGCTCGGCGGCCATCCAGCTCGGGGTGCTCGCCGGCGCGCGGGTGCTGGCGACCGCGGGCACCGACGAGCGCGTGGCCGTGTGCCGCGACCTGGGCGCCGCGGTCGGGATCGACGCGCGCGGCGACGTCGCCGAGGCGGTGCGGGCCGCGACCGACGGGCGCGGCGCCGACGTCATCTTCGACCCGGTGGGCGGCGACGCGTTCCGTGCCTCGCAGCGCTGCGTCGCCGCGGAAGGCAAGATCCTCCTCGTGGGCTTCGCCGGTGGTGAGGTGCAAGACATCGCCGCCAACCGCGTGCTGCTCGGCAACTACTCGGTGCTCGGCCTCTACGTCGGCGCCTACAGCCACGGGGAGGCGAACGCGGTGCGGCGCGCCGTCCACGACGAGCTGATGGGGCTCCTCGCGGACGGGACGCTGCACCCGCTCGTGTCGCGGGAGGTCGGGCTGGCGGACGTCCCCGCCGCGCTCGAGGCGCTCCGCGACCGGCAGGTGATCGGGCGGGTCGTGGTCCACCCCGCGGGGTAGCGGCCGGCCAGGACCCCCTGCGCGACGCACGCCAGCCCCGGCTGGCCGGCGTCGCCGAGGTGCGACAGCCCGAACGCGTCCTCGAGCCCGCACGGAAGGGCGTAGTGGTTGTCCGGCGTGGCGTCGGTGCGGTTCGGCTTCACCGTCGGCGACAAGATGCGCGCGCCGACCTGTCCGCCGCCCGGGGCCGCTCCCGCCGGCGTGCGCGACGTTCCGCGCCGTGGGCTCGTCGCGGCCGGCGCTCGCGTCGTTGTTCAGGGTGCCGATCTCGGCTTCGTCGAAGGTGATGACGATGACCCGTTGTGCTTGTAGGCGGGGGAGGCCGTGAGGCGCGACACCCAGGTGTTGAGGGACGCGTTGGCGCTGACCAGCCCGCCGGTTCGGCCGTCGACGCACGGGGAGTCGTGTCCGTCGTCGCACAGGTTCGGGGCGATGAACGACAGGTTCGGCGTGGTCTTCGGGTCAGGAACTGCGGCGGGGGGCGTGGGCCCGGACCGCACCCGAGCCGACAGCCGACGCCCGACGCCTGTCCCTGCACCGGACGTCGCCTCGATGTCCCGGACCGGTCGTCGGGTCCTTCACCCGGGCGCCACCCCCGCGCCGCTCTTACCGAATTCTTCTGCTCGGTTCGCCAGACTCAAACCCGCCGGGCGCAGAGTGCCCGGTGATGGCTCCCACCCCCGACCCCCGATCACGCCGGCGTCCCCCCGCCGCCGGCGCGCCGGGCCCGCGCCGCCACGCCGCGGCGCGGGCCCGGTGGGTCGCCGCCGGGGTCTCGGCGGCCGCGTTCACGGGTCTCGTCGCGGCGATGGCCGCCGGGCAGGTCGCCAGCTCGGCGGCGAGCACGAGCACGAGCGCCGCCTCGAGCTCGTCGACCGCCAGCGCGTCGACGTCGGGTGCGTCGACGTCATCGACGAGCCAGCCCTCCTCGAGCGTGTCGGCCAGCCCGGCGTCGAGCTGCGTCGTCGAAGACCGTCACGTCCAGCCATGCGAGCTGACCACCCGCGGCGCGCCGGTGCGGCCGTCGCCGGCCCGGAGGGGATGACATGACGAACCAGCTGTGGTGGTACGTGGCCCGCGCCGGCGGGCTCGTGTCGTGGGGGCTGCTCGCCGCCGCGGTCCTCTGGGGCCTCGCGCTGCGCAGCCGCATCCTCGGGTCGCGGCCCCGCCCGGCGTGGCTGCTCGACCTGCACCGCTACCTCGCGGGCGTCGCCGTCGTGTTCGTCGGCGTCCACGTCGGCGCCATCCTCCTCGACGGCTACGTGCCCTTCGACGTCGTCCAGGTGCTCATCCCGTTCACCAGCACCTGGCACCCGGGAGCGGTCGCGTGGGGGATCGTCGCCCTCTACCTCCTCCTCGCCGTCGAGCTCACCTCGCTGCTCCGCGCCCACCTGTCACGGCGGCTGTGGCGCCGGGTCCACTTCCTCAGCTTCCCGCTTTTCGTGTTCGCCACCGTCCACGCGCTGACGGCCGGCACCGAGCGCGGCACCCCCGTCTTCCAGATCGGGGTCTGGTCCGTGTGCGCGCTCGTCGCCGTGCTCACCGCGCTGCGGGCCCGGCCGGCCGCACCCGCCCGGCCCGCAGCGACGGCCCGACGGCCCGCGCCCCCGCCCGGCGCGGGACCCGTCGGGACCCCGGCGCGCCGTCCGACCGTCCCCCGCCCGGTCGCCGCGCCGCCCGCCCGGCCCCGGCCCGTCCCGGCGTCCGCCGGCGCCGGCCGGCCGCCGGTCACCCCCTCCGCCGTCGCGCCGTCGCCCCGCCGACGCGTGCCCGTCGCGCACTCCGCGTCGCGTCCCGCGGGTCCGCGGGCGCGCCGCGAGCACGCGGTCGGCCCGTGACCCAACCGCCGGTCCCGGTGGCGGGTGCGCGACTCGAGCGCCCGGTCCCGCGACCTGACGCCCATCGTCGACGACGTCGCCGAGATGCTCCCGGCCCGGCGGTCTGAACGGCGGTCAGGGTCCCGGCGGTTGGATGACCGGGTCGTTGCCGGCACACGGGGTCGTCGCGGTGCGCGGCATCCAGATCGTCGCCGGCGCGGTGCGGGTCCCGGTCCACGGCTCGAGCACCGCGTCCTTCGGGAGCGACGCGACCCGGCAGTAGTACCAGGACAGCTGGCCCGGCAGGTACGAGAACACGCTGGGGCGGTCCACGACGATCGACGCGAACGCTTGGGAGGAGACGAGGTGACGCAGTGCCCGGGCCAGCGTCTGGTTCGACCCGCGGATGTGACCGCGGAGGATGTCGTCGAGCGCGGACGACGGGGCGGTCGTCGACGCGCCGGGCACCGCCGCGGGGAGCAGCCAGCTCTGTGACGGCAGGTACACCGGCCGGGGCAGGGTGGCGAGCGCGGCGATCAGCCGGTCACCGGTCTGGGTCGCCGAGGCCGAGGGGATCTGACGGAACGGGTTGTAGATGAGCGTGGCGAACAGCACGACGACGGCGGCGACGAGCACCCGCGCGGCGCGGCGGTACCGCGCCGCCAGCCCGGGGCGGGTGAGGGCGTGCAGGCCGAGGCCGACGGTCAGCGCGACCGCCGCGTAGGCGGGCAGCAGCACGTTGTTGTACCCGCCGCTGTGCAGGCGCCCCGCGTAGCTCGTCAGCACGAGCCCGCCCGTGACCGGGATCCAGAACCAGCCGGCCTCCCCGCGCCGGTGCGTCCACAGGCCGATCCCGCCGACGACGAGGCCGATCGCGACGGTGCGCAGCAGGTCGTGGGTCCAGAACCCGACGAACTCACCGGTGATGAGGGTGTGCTGCGCGGCCAGCCGCAGCGTGTACTGGCTGAACCAGCCGCCCGTCGCCCGGTCGAACGCGACGGTCACCGACGGCGAACGTCCCGGCGAGCGTCGCGGCGTAGACGACGGCGAGGCGAGGTGCCCGCCGCCACAGGAACGGCAGCACCGCGAGCGCGGGGAGCAGCGCCTCCTGCTTCGCGAAGAACGCCGCGGCGAGCACCAGCCCGGCGACGACCGCGACCCGCCAGGTGGACGTCCGGCGGACCACGACGAGCCCGACGAGCAGCAGGGCGAGGAACAGGCTGTCGACGCGGGCCAGGTCGAACCAGGCGCCGCCGAGCCGGAACGACGCGGCGAACAGCCCGGCGGCGCACACCGCGGCCCACCGGTTGCGGGTCTCGGACCACACCAGCCCGCCGACGGCACCGAACGCGACGAGCGACGACGCGATCGACACGAGCCGCAGCGTCGAGAGGTGCAGCCCGAAGACCCAGGCGGCCGCGGCGGACACGTAGTAGTAGAGGGGCGTGTAGAGGAACCCGGTGAAGTGGATCGACGGTGCGCCGTACAGCGCCTGGCCGTGCAGGGCCCGCTGCACGTTCTGCAGCGCGCCGCCCTCGAGCCACTCGAGCGGGTACGGGTAGCTGAACCGGGCGAACGCCACCGCCAGGTAGCAGGCCACGAACGCGAGCGCCGCGCCGAGCACCGCGCCGCGCAGGATCCGGTCGAGACGCGCCGGGCCCGCCGGGCCGGAGGCGGGGCGAGCATCGGTGGTCGGGAGGCGGAACGGGCGCAGCCGCGGCGGCGCCGTCCGGGCGACGGTGCGCTCGGGTGTGGTCACGGGACCGCGGCGAGCGTCATGAACGTCATCAGGCTCATGGCGAGCAGCGCGACCGCCGAGAGGATCAGCACGACCCGCCACTTCCAGCCGGTCACCGACGCGGCGATGGCGATCACGACCGGGAACGCGACGAGCAGCGGGCGGGGCCGGTCCCCGACGTTGAAGGAGCTCGCGGCAAAGACCAGCGCCCCGATCCCGAAGATCATCAGCTCGGCGGGGAAGCGGCGCCGCCACAGCAGCCACGCGCCGACCGCGGCGAACACGAACCCGGTGGACCACACCAGGTCGTTCAGGTCGCCCATCCCGAACCCGAGCGTCCCCGACTGCAGGAAGGTGACGAGGCGGTGCACGACGTCGACCGTGAAACCGGAGTGGTCGTGCCACGTGACCGTCTCGACGCGCAGCCACTCGAGCGGATGGCCGGTCAGCGCCCACTGGTACGCGGCGATCGTCGCCGTGCCCGCCGCGGTCAGCGCCGGCGCGACCCACGGCCGGCGGCCCTCGCCACGCCGCCACGCCTGCCAGGCGCACCACGCCGCGGCGAGGACGAGCACCGCGGCGGTCGGCCGGGTCATCGCCGCGACCGCGCCGAGCCCACCGGCCAGCAGCCAGCGGCGCTGCCGCATGGCGAGCAGCGCGCCCGCCGCGGCCGCGATCGTGAGCGCCTCCGTGTAGGCCATCGAGAGCACGAACGCGCCGGGGAAGAAGCAGAACAGCGTCGCCGCCCGGAACGCGACCTGCTCGTTGAACAGCTCGGCGGTGATGAGCCAGATGACGAGCGCCGCGATGGCGCCGAACAGGGTGGCGAGCACCGAGCGCGACGACGAGCGGTGAGCTCAGCGTCGACCAGGACACGAGACGGATCAGCCACGGGTAGAAGGGGAAGAAGGCGTAGCCGGCGTCACCGCCCGGCGGGATCGCGTAGTGGTGGTAGCCGTGCTGGGCGATGTCGATGTACCAGGCCCCGTCCCAGCGGGCGAGGGTCTGCAGCAGCGCGACGCGCGGGCCCGGGATCCGGGGCCACGGCCCCGCGCCGGGGTCCTTGGCCGCGAGTGTCGCCACGAACGCGGCCGCGAGCACCACCAGGCGCGACAGGCCGTAGGTGCGGAGGACCCGGCCGGCCCAGCGTCGCTTCACCGCGGGCGCGGCGGGCGGCGCGAGGACAGGGGTGGTCGTGGTGGGGCGCGGCGGCGCCGTGATCGTCAAAGCGTGCGGTGGGTCTGCATTCCGGTCCCGGGGAGCCGCGCGTACCCCGGGGGGCCGGGACGCGAGAGGCGGCAGCAACCTAGGCGCGAATGCCCGGAATGTCCGCGCGGGAGCGATCCGGGCGGCCCGTCCGGTCCCGGTGCGGGAGGCCGGACGTGGCGGTGAGCGTGAGCGGGGCCGGCGCCGGCGGGTCGGGCTCGCCGACCCCCCGGTTAGGGAGCTCGGCGGGCGCCGACGAGCGCGACCGCCACGGTCACCGGCTCCGACGTCCGGTTGTGCCACGCGTGCCGCGTGCCGTTCTGCACGACACAGTCACCCGGGCCGAGCCGGACCTCCTGTCCGTCGTCGAGCTCGAGCCAGACCTCGCCGCTCATCACGATGTCGAAGTCGACGGTGTCCGTGGTGTGCATCCCCGGATGCTCCGGCTCCATCACCTCCCCCATGCCGGGCAGGTGGGCCTCGAGCTCGCCCAACGCCGCGCCGATGTCGAGGTCCTCGGGCAGGGTGACCGAGTCGGGGCCGAGGGTGAAGAACCCGAACCGGAAGCCGTCCGACGGCGGGAAGTACCGCCATCCGTCCGGGGCGTCCGCGTCGTGGGGCAGCGCCGCCGGGGCGTCGCGCGCCCACATCTGGTGGAACTCGGCGCCGGGCAGCAGCGAGAACGTCACCGGCTCGAGCGCCTCGTCGCTGACGAACACCGACCGGCCCGTGGCGTCGTGACCCGTGACGATTCGCCGTCGTTGCATCGTTGCCTCCCTCGGAGGACCGCAGGCTAGAGCCGGACGCGGGGACCGGGCCGCGCCGACCAGGATGAGCGCACCGGGAGCCCCCGGGACGGGAGGAGGAGCAATGGCGCGACGGGTGGCGTTCGTGACCGGGGCGAGCCGCGGGATCGGGAAGGCGTGTGCGCTGCACCTCGCCGGCGCCGGGTTCGACGTGGCGCTCACCGCCCGGACGGTGCGCGAAGGCGAGGCACGCGAGCACTCGTCGACCGTGCAGCGCTCGGACACGACGCCGCTGCCCGGCAGCCTCACGGTCACCGCCGACGGGGTGCGGGCCGCGGGGCGAGAGGCGCTCATGCTCCCAGCCGACCTGCTCGACCGGGCGTCGCTCGGCGCCGCGGTCGCGACGGTGCAGGAGCGCTGGGGTGGCGTCGACGTGCTCGTGAACAACGGCCGCTACATCGGCCCCGGTCACATGGACCGGTTCGTGGACACGCCCCTCGCGCTGCTCGACCAGCACCTCGAAGCGAACGTGATGGCCCCGCTCGTGCTGCTGCGCGCCTGCCTCCCCGGGATGCTGGCCCGCGGCGGCGGGCTCGTCGTCAACATCACGTCCAGCGTCGCCTGGACCGACCCGCCGGCCGCGCCGGGGGAGGGCGGCTGGGGGCTCGGGTACGCGATGTCGAAGGGGGCGCTGCACCGCGTCGCCGGGCTGGTGCAACGCGAGCTGGCCGACACCGACGTCGTGCTCGTGAACATCGATCCCGGGTTCATCGCGACCGAGCGCATGGCCCAGGACATGGCCGCGTTCGGGTTCGACGCGTCCGGCGGTGCGCCACCCGACGTGATCGGCGCGGTCGTGGCCTGGTTGGCCGTCGACGGGCACGCCGCGGCGTGGGCGGGCGGCGTGGTGCCCGGCCAGCAGCTCTGCCACGACCTCGGCCTCGTCGCCGGCTGGGCCGGCCCGGTCCCGAACCCGGTGTAGCGCCGGGTCAGTCGAGGGTGGCGGCCCGGTCCGGGACCACGGCGTAGCCCTTCTGGGACGGGCGGACGTAGTGCTCGTCGCCCGGGCGGGCGGGCAGCCGGGAGATGGGCTGGGGGACCGGCTGGTACGGGACGACGCTCAGCAGGTGCGAGAGGCAGTTGACGCGCGCGCCGCGCTTGTCGTCCGCCTCGACCGTGTACCAGCGGCACTCCGGGATGTCGGTGCGCTCGAACATGGCGTCCTTGGCGCGGGAGTACTCGACGTAGCGCTGCCGGGCCTCCAGGTCGAGCGGGCTGAGCTTCCAGCGTTTCAACGGGTCCCGGAGCCGCGCCTGGAAGCGGCGCTCCTGCTCCTCGTCCGACACCGAGAACCAGTACTTCACGAGCACCAGCCCGTCCTCGACGAGGAGCCGCTCGAACGTCGGGCACTGGCGGAGGAACCGCTCGTACTCGGCGTCGGTGCAGAACCCCATCACGCGCTCGACGCCCGCCCGGTTGTACCAGGACCGGTCGAACAAGACGATCTCGCCGGCGGAGGGGAGCCGCTCGACGTAGCGCTGGAAGTACCACTGGCTGCGGCGCCGCGTCGAGGGGGCGGGGAGCGCCACGACGCGGGCGTGACGCGGGTTGAGATACTGGAGGATGCGGCTGATGACGCCACCCTTCCCGGCGGCGTCTCGTCCCTCGAACACGACCGCGAGACGGGCGCCGGTGTCGCGGATCCACGACTGCATCGCGACGAGCTCGACCTGCAGGCGCTGCATCTCCCGCTCGTACACGTCGCGTCGCATCCGCGCGGCCACCGACTCAACCTATGCCACGCCGCGTCCCGAACCCGTGATGCGGTGACGCGCCGAGGCACCAGTATCGTGGCCGGGTGCATCGATGCTGGCTCGTGGCGTGCAGCGCGGCGATCGCGGTCACGCTCGCGGCGTGTGGGTCGTCGTCGTCCTCGTCGTTGAAGCCGGAGGGGCCGAACTCGCCGGTCGCGACGGTCGCGCCGCGACCGTCGGGTGTGAACCCGTCGAAGTCCTCGAAGATGGTCTGCGCGCCCGAGGCCCAGACCGAGCTGGCGTCGGACCTGGGCGTGACCCCGACCCAGGTCACGCCCCCGACGTGGACGGACCACACCTACCGCTGCACGTACGTGTACTCGAACGGGTCGTTCACCCTGCAGGTGAAGGAGCTGGACAGCGCGGCGCTGACCGCCGGCTACTTCAACGCGCTCGCCGCGCTGCTCGGCCGCCAGCCGGGCCGGCTGGCCCTCGCCGCGGGGGCGTTCATCACCTCGAACGGGTCGGTCGTGGCCCGCAAGGACTGGAAGGTGCTGCTCGTCGACGTGTCGAAGGTCCCCGCCCAGTTCGGCAGCCCGCCGCAGGTGCCGAAGGACGTCGCGATCAGCGTCGCGGCGACGATCCTGTCCTGCTGGAGCGGCGCCTGAGCGGTCGGCGTCGCCGGCGCCTCGACCCGCCGGTCAGGAGCCTGGCAGCACCCGGAACGCGCCCCGCATGAACGGGTGGATCCGACAGAAGTAGGTGTAGGTGCCCGGCGGCAGGTTGCGCGGCACCGACCAGGTGGTCGAGCCCGACGCGGGTGGGCCGCCGCGGCCGAGCTCCGCCGAATCGAATTGGATCTTGGCGTTCGCGAGCGGGTACGCGATGCCGGAGGTGAGGTCGCACGGCGCGGCGCACGCGGTGATCGTGTGGTAGATGCCCTTCGAGGCGTCGTCGTTGCGGAACGTGAGCGTCCCACCCTGGTGGATCGCCGGGACGGTCGTGTTGCCGGCCGCCATGTTCCCCTGCGCGTACGCGAAGTCCATGATCGGGATCACGGTGCCGGACGGGACGATGTGGGACGTCGCCGTCGTCAGGTTGGCGTAGTCGCTGGTGCGCTTCCCGCCGTGCTGGTTGTTCTCGGGGAGGTGCCCGTGCGTCAGCGCACCGCTCGCGTCGACCGGGCGGCGGAACGGGTCGGTGCCGCCGGCCGTGGCGCCGGGGGCCATCCAGACGACCATGATCCCCATCGACTCGTACCAGGACGCGTTCTTGGTGTCGTACGTCGAGCTGATGGACAAGACGTCGCCCTTGTGGACGATCGGCCGCCACGAGGCCGGGGTGCCGGTCACCGCGAAGTCCCACGACACCTTGCCGGCGGGCTCGAAGTAGTCGGCCACCGATTCGAAGAGATGCACCGTGTCCGCTGAGCCCGGTTTCGCCTTCCCGCGCGGCGCGGTGGCGCCCTGGCGGGTGAGCCACAGGTCGTCGTGGAGTCCGCCGGGGTGCACGTGCCCCGCGGTCGTGAGCAGCACCCCGTCCTCAGGGACCACCCACTCGTTCTTGGCGATGCCGCTCGGGTACGGGTCGACGGCGTCGTCGGGGTAGGTGTACTGCCCGTTCTTGCCGGTGCCCTTGATGGCGTCGAACACCGGGTAGCCCGACCCGTTCTGCACGTCCATCCAGATCGGGACCGCCGGCTTCAACGTCGCCGCCGCGGGGGAGGTGGCCGGGACGATGTCGATGTCGTAGGTGATCCACACCTGGTCCGGGGTGGCCAGGTTGTTGTGGAGCATCCAGTTCAGGATCCACGAGTCGGTGGTGTGGTAGGCGTAGCCGTACCCGGCGGGCAGCGCCATGATCGTCTTCTCTTCCCCGGCGGCGAAGAAGCGGTCGGGTCCCGGCTCGGTCGTGTCCTTCGCCGACAAGTTGATCCACACCCCGTGGTGGAGGTGGATCACGTTCACCGGCGGGACGGTCCCGTCGGCGCGGCGCAGGTTCGTGCGCATCCCGACGATGTAGCCGTCGACCGGCGGCTGGGGGATGCGGCGGGTGAAGCTGATGCTGTTCTGCCCGGGCCGCACGGTGAGCGGCCCGACCTCGAAGTGGAGCCGCTCGGCGCCGGCGGGGACCGGGTTCAGGTTCGCGATCGGGTAGCGGGAGGGCTGGCCCCCCGACGTCGTGCTCGCGGCCGCGACCCCCGACCCGACGGTGCCCACGGTCAAGACGACAGCCGCGGCGACGGTCCATCCCTCTCGCCGCATAGCCGAACGGTAACACCGCACCGAAACGCCCCACGGGCGGCCGGCGCGGCCGGTCAGGTGGGTCGGACCGCCTGGGTGATCCCGACGGGGCCGAGCGTCGCGTACTTCACGACGTCGCCGGGGGTGGTGGCGTGGACCATGCGCCCGTTCCCGACGTAGATCCCGACGTGCTGGTTGGGGTCGGCGGGGAACACGAGATCCCCGGGGATCAGCTGGCTGAGCGGCACCTTCGGGAACATCTGGTACTGCGCGCCGCTGAAGTGCGGGAGCGCGAGCCCGCCGGCCGCCCAGGCCTTCATCGTGAGCCCTGAGCAGTCGAAGCAGCCCGGACCGGTGCCGGCGTAGCAGTAGGGCTTGCCCACCTGCGCCTCGGCGTACGCGACGGCGAGGGCCGCGTGGGGGTTCGGTGGGGGCGGCGGGCCGCTCGCGACCGGCGCGACGCACGCCGCGGCGCCGAGCCCGAAGGCCAAGACGAGGGTCACGACCGCGAGTCGGGCGGTCGGGCGTCGGGGGGTCGGGGTGCGGGGCATGGGAGCTCTCGGTGGGGGCGGACGCTCGATCTCGGCCCGGCCCACGTCAGGTATCGGCGCACCCAATGGGGGACCTGAGGCCGGATGCGGCGGGTGACGCACCGACCCGCCGTGGCCGTTAGCGTGGCGTTGTCGCCGTCACGGCGAACGTGCGGCCGGGTCGGCACCCGCCGGCCCGCCCGTGCTGGGAGGCCTGATGCCGCCGAATCCGCCCCCGGACGAACGCACCCCGCTCGTTCGGCCCGGCGCGGCCCCGACGGCTCGACCCGCCCCCGCCGATCCAGCATCCCGGTCTCGCCCGCGCCGACCCCGAGGGGCCGCGACGAGGCGGCCCGCCACTCCGGGGTGCGGATCCTGCACCCCAACGCCGAGGCGAGCCCGGACGCCGAAGCCCCGCCGGCGCCGCCACCCGAGCCCACCCCGGCGGAGCCGCCCCCGGCACCCGCCGTCGCGGTGCCGGCACCGCCCCCGCCGCCCGAGCCGGTCGACGACCCGGCGACGCGGACCAGCGTGCTCGGCGTCAACATCGACCGCGGCGTCGCGTTCCTCGCGGTCGTCGAGCCACCGGCGCAGCCGCTCATGGACGTCATCGAGGAGCTGCGACCCGACTGGGACCTCGAGCCGCGGGAGATGGTCGCGGAGTACGCCGAACGGACGACGGCGACGCTGCGCGACCTCCGGGTCGGCACGATCGCGCTGGCGCGCCCGGTGCGGTACACGAACTGGACGTACCGCACCGCGTTCGAGCGGGTGTCGCTCGAGACCTGCTTCCTGCTCGCGGCGCACCGCCTCGACCTGGCGTTCGATTCGATCGGGACGAACCACGCCGCGAACACGGTCGGGCTCCCGATGAAGGGGCTGAGCGACACGTTGCGCACCAAGCTGCGCATCGAGCGGTCCACCGGCTGGTCCGACCGCTGGCCGGCGTTGCTCGTCGCCGTCGCCGTGCTCCTCGAGCGCCAGGGGATCGAGCTGCGCGACTACTCGGCTGAGCGGCGCCGCGCCTGACCTACCGGCGGATGGCGCCCTCACCGAGCTGACGGCGCAGCGCCACCTCGAAGTCGCGCACCGCGGGGCCGGCGTGACGCTCGCGCAGCGACACGAGCTGGGGGTAGCCGGCGTCGCGCTCGGCGTCCCACTCGTCCGCGAAGCGCCCGGACTCGATGTCGTCGACCAGCGCGCGCATCGTGGTGGTGACGTCGACCGCGCCGTACGCCTCGCGGCGGGTGAGCTGGCCGTACTGGCTCGTCGGGGAGTGGAACTCGAACTGGGCGGCGTAGCCGCCCTCGCGGACGAGGCGCATGGTGCGCTCCACCTCGCCGGACAGGACGAGCTCGGTGATGACCGCCTCGAGCGGGATGCCCCGCTCGGTCATCACGTGCACGAACGCGTTGTGCACCAAGCCGAGCGCGGGTGACAGGGCCTGCTCGACCGACAGGTCGAGGATCGCCTCCTGGGTGGGGGTCAGCTCGATCGCGCCCTGGCGGAGCCCACCCACCGCCGACGCGAGGGCGAGCACCCGGGCCAGGGCGGTGCCGGTCACGTCGCGGTGCACCCCGACCGCGGTGATGAACCCGATGCCTTCCTCGTAGCAGCGGCGCACCTCGGGACCGAGCATGCGTGGCGCCACCATCCCCAGGTCGCCGTCGGGCGCGAACCGATCGAACGCCAGCGTGTAGCCGCTCGCGACGACGGTCAGCCCGTCCGCCGGGCGGGTCAGCGGCAAGCGACGGGATGACGTCGTCGGGGACGAGGACGCAGACCACGTCGGCGTCGCTCGCCGCGTCGAGCGCCGCGGGTTCGAACCCGTCGGCGCGGGCCTGGTCGCGGGTCGCGTCGGCGCGCACGCACACCGACACGTCGAGACCCGAGTCGCGCAGGTTGAGCGCCCAGGAGCGCCCCTGGTTGCCGTAGCCGACGACCGCCACGCGGGCGTCTGCCAGCACGGCGAGGTCGGCGTCGTCGTCATGGAAGATGGTCGTCATGGCGCGCACTCTACGGGGCGGCGTCGCGGCGCGCCCCTGGCGGTCACGCCGCGATGATCGGCCGCGGCGTCTCAGCCGTTGGTGGCTGGTGCCTGGGTGATGCGCACCACCGGGTCGGCGATGCCGGTGAGGGCCCACGAGCCGGTCGCGGCGCTCCACTGCTCGCCGTCGAAGCTGACCGACTGGATCGCCGAACTCGGTGGCGTGGCCGACGAGCCATGTCGCGACCGTCCAGCCGCGCGCCGCGGGTTGGGCGACGCCGAGGGTGGTGCCGCCCAGCTCCGCGGCCATCGTGTCGGTCAGCGACGCGGTCGTCGTCACCGTGGGCAGCGTCGGGTACTGGCAGCGCAGCCCGGTCGGGATCTCGCCGGTGAGGGCGATGGCGAGCGCGCGCGCCTCGGCCTCCCACTGCGCGTATGCGGTGGGTGCGCCGCTGCGCTGCACGGACTGCGCGGCGACGGTCACCGGCAGCTTGGGCCAGTTCGGGACCGCCGCGAGATGCTGGAAGAACGCGGTGGCGGCGTAGCTCGGCGTCATGACCTGCGCCGCGGTGCCCCATCCCTGGGACGGCCGCTGCTGGAAGAGCCCGAGCGAGTCCTGGTCGCCGTAGTTGAGGTTGTGCAGCTGCGATTCCTGCAGCGCGGCGGCGAGCGCCACGGTCGCGGCGTGGTCGGGCAGCCCGAGGCGCTTCGCCGACGGCGGTGATCGTCGTCGCGTTCGCCGCCTGGTCGAGGGACAGGTCGTAGGTGAGCGAGCCGGTGCGGACCTCGCAGCCCGCCACGACCGGCGGGGCGTGGGGCGTCAGCAGCACCTTCAGGCCGACCGACGGCGCCGGCGAGCGCGACGACGGCCACGCCGGCGATCGCGAGCCGGCCACCCTTCCGGCGGACGCGACGCGACCCGACGGGTGCGGCGGGGGGGCGTAGCGGGGTGCTCGGCAGTCAGGGCGGTGGTGGCGCAGCGTGAGAGCGGGACCGTGCGGTGGCCCGCCGCGCCGCGGTGACTGTACCGGCGACCCCGCCGCTCCCCGCGTTCGCCTCGCCCCGCGCCGCTCGGTTCGTGCCAGCATCCAGTCGACCCGACGAAGGAGCGACCGTGCCCATCACCCCGAACCGGGACCAGTTCAAGGAGCTGGCCGCCGCGGCCGGCCGGGACGACGGCCCGGTGGTGATGTTGAACCTCTTGAAGTTCAAGGACGTCGCCGACGCGGGTGGCCGCGGCGTCGCGTCCTACAACCGCTACGGCGACGCGGTCAGCCGCATGGTCGAGGAGCGGGGCGGCAAGATCCTGTGGTCGGGTCGGGTCGACCAGGTGCTGATCGGTGACGCCGCGGCGAACGGCTGGGACGCCATCGCGCTCGTGCAGTACCCGTCGCGGCAGGCGTTCCTCGACATGGTGTCGGCCGACGAGTACCAGGGGGCCCACGAGCACCGGGAAGGCGGCCTGAGCGACACCGTCCTGCTCGCCTGCGTGCCCCGCGACGTCTGATGGGCCGCAACATCTTGTTCGTCACGACCGACCAGCAGCGCTACGACGCCCTCGGCTGCAACGGCAACACGGTGGCCCGCACCCCGGTCGTCGACGGGCTCGCCGCGGCCGGCGTCAACTACCGGCGGGCCTACAACCAGAACACCGTGTGCATGCCGGCCCGCTCGACGATGCTCACCGGCCAGTACGTGCGCACCCACGGCGTCGTCGCCAACGGGGTCGCGCTGCCCGACCGACGCGCCGAGCGTCGCCGCGTACCTCGCCGAGCAGGGCGGCTACCGCACCGCGCTGTTCGGCAAGGCCCACTTCGAGCCCGGCTTCGACCTCGCCCGCCGCTGGGAGGAGAACGCCCGCGCGGCACGCGGTGACACCGGGCCGTGGCGCGGCTTCGAGCACTCGGTGCAGGCCATGCACGTCGCCGCCGCGGTGCTGCCGGGCGACCCCGAGCCCCGGATCCTGCCCATCGCGCACTACGGGCGGTGGCTCGCCGAGCACCACCCCGAGCACCTCACGAGCTTCGCGTCGCTGCTCGGCGCCGCGGCCGGCGGGGACACCGGCGCCCCCGAGACGAAGCTGAACCCGATCCCCCGCGACTGGTACCACACCGACTGGGTGGCCGATCAGGTCGTCGACTGGCTCGACGGGCTCGACGCCGACGACGACTGGTTCTGCTGGATGAGCTTCCCCGACCCGCACCACCCGTGGGACCCGCCCGGCGTCGGAGCTGCGCCGCGTCGACTGGCGCGACCTGGACCTGCCCGCCGGCCATCCCGGGTCGAACGACGCCATCCGCGACGTCCTCGCCGCCAAGCCGGCGCACTGGCTCGGCGTGGTGGGAGGGCCGGTGGCCGAACCGGGAGGGCGGGCCCGGCTCGCTTCTGCCCGGGGACCCTCACCCACGACCAGCTCCGCGAGGTCAACGCCAAGGTGCACGTCATGAACGAGCTGATCGACGAGGCGGTCGGCCGCGTGCTGCGCCGCGTCGCCGAGCGCGGCTTCGGTGACGACACCGACGTGGTCTTCACCACCGACCACGGCGAGCTGCAGGGCGACTTCGGGCTCCTCTACAAGGGCCCGTTCCACACCGACGCGCTCATGCGGCTCCCGCTCGTGTGGCGACCCGCCCCGTCGGCCGGTGTGCCCGCCGCCGAGGTCGCCGACCCGGTCGGCCAGGTCGATCTCGCCCCGACGTTCTGCGCCATCGCCGGGCGTCCCCGCCGCGGCGTGGATGCAGGGCGAGGCGCTGCCCGGTCGCGCCCGGCACGGGCCGCGAACGGGTGCTCTGCGAGTGGGACAGCCAGTTCCCGTCCCACGGGATGCACCTCCGCTCCATCTACCGCGACGGGTGGCTCTGCACCGTGTACGAGCCGAGCACCGACGGGCAGCCGACCGGCCTCGAGGCCGTCCTCGGCGACGGCGTCCTCGCCCCGTGCGGCATCCACTACGACGGCAGCGAAGGCGAGCTCTACCAAGTCGACGAGGACCCGCACCAGTTCCACAACCGGTGGGACGACCCGGCCGTCCGCACGCTCCGTGACGACCTGACGGCCGACCTCTACGACAGCCTGCCGGACGCGCGCGCGACACCGCTGCTGGTCGACGCGCCCGCCTGACGCGGCGCCGTGAAATCGCGCGGCCCCGGAACCGTTAGGACGCGGGGTCCCGGCCGAGGAGACAACCGCCGCGTGGTGCAGGAGCCGGACGACGTGTCCGACCATGAGCTCGGGCCGATCCGGCTCGATCCACTCAGCAACCAGTACCGGGCGTCGTGCTCGTGTGGGGCGCAGTTCGGGCCGCTGCTCAACGCGGGGATGATCCACGCCGCCTTCGCGGCGCACTGCCGACCGGCCGCGGCGCCGCCGTCCGAAACCTGACGTTTCGCCCCGACGGCGCGCGGGGTACAGCGAAGCATGACGGTGACCCTCCGGGGCTCGACCCGGCGGCGAGACGATTCGTCGAGGCGCGTGCGACACGGCGCGGCGGCGAAACGGCGCCCGGCTCACGGCGATGGTCGCCGTCGCGGCCCTGCTCGTCGTCGGCATCGTGTACCTCGTGCGCGGCTCGCAGACGACCGCCTGTGACAACGTCCACTTCGAGTCGTCGGGCCATGCGGTCGTCCCGTCCCAGTCGCCACCGGCGATCGGTGAGCCCGGGATCGTGCGCGCTCTCCACCAGTTCGTCCACGGGAGCACCGCCGCGGTGTTCTGCAACGACTTCCCGGACCCGTTCGTGCTGCGGGTCGGCGACTCGTACTACGCGTACTCGACGAACACCGACGGCTTCAACGTGCCCGGTGCTCTCGACCCATGGGCTCTTCGGCAGCGGCGGTCGCGTGGACGCGCTGCCGCAGCTGCCCTCGTGGTCCACACCGGGCTGGGTGTGGGCCCCGTCGGTGCTCCCGCGCCCGTCGGGCTACGTCCTCTACTACACGACACGCGACACGGCGTCGGGCCAGCAGTGCCTGTCGAGCGCGGTCGGCACGGATCCCCGCGGACCGTTCCTCGACGCGAGCGCGGGACCGCTCGTCTGCCCGCCGGGTGGCGCGATCGACCCGAGCCCCTACGTCGACCCGAGCGGGCAGGCCTACCTGGTGTGGAAGCAGGACGAGGCCACGATCATGGGACAGCCGCTGTCGCCGGACGGTCGCTCGCTGGAGGGCGCGCCCGCGCCGCTGCTCGGCGCCACGCAGGGCTGGGAGGCCGGCATCGTCGAGGGGCCGAGCCTGGTCTCGGTCGACGGCCACCTCTACCTCTTCTACTCCGGCAACCAGTGGCAGAGCGCCAACTACGCGGTCGGCTACGCCGACCTGTGCCGGCCCGCTCGGCCCGTGCGTCGACGCGCCGGGACCGTGGCTGTCGTCGGGCGGCAACGTGGAGGGGCCCGGCGGCCCCGAGTTCTTCACCGACCCGTCCGGCCAGACCTGGATGTCGCTCGCCGCGTGGGTCGACGGGCAGGTCGGCTATCCGCAGGGGGCCCGCAACCTGTTCGTGCTGCGCGTCACGTTCCCGTACGGGATCCCGACCGCCGGCTGATCCGGCCGGCGGTGCCGAGCGCCTCAGCCTGCCGTCGCCGGCGCAGCCGACGGGGTGGTGAGCGTGCGGGCGACCGCCTCGCCGGAGCGGATCGCGCCGTCCATGTACCCGGCCCACACCGACGCCGTCTCGGTGCCCGCCCAGTGGATCCGGCCGCACGGCGCCCGCAGCGCTGGGCCGAACTGGGTCAGCACGCCCGGTGGGAGGTGCACGCCGTAGCAGCCGCCGCTCCAGCGCTCGGCCGACCAGTCCAGCTCGAGGTACTCCGACGGGGCCGCGGCGCGCGGCCCGAAGTGCTCGGCGAGGCAGTCCAGCGTCGCGGCCTGCCGGTCGTCGGCCGAGACGCGCGACAGCTCCCGGGCGTGCACCCCTTCCACGAAGCTGAGCAGCACGCCGGGCGTCCCGTCGGGCGGCGAGTTGTCGAACGTCAGCTGCACCGGCCCGACGTCGCTCGTCACCTGCCCGGTCAGGCCGTCGGCCCGCCAGAACGGCTCGTCGTAGACGGCCATCGACTTGATGACCGACCCCATCGGCATCCGTTGCGTCAGCTGGTCGCGCCACGGCGGCAGCGACGCCTCGTAGTCGATGCGGCCGGCGAGCGTCGGGGGCAGCGCGACCACGACCGCGTCGGCGTCGACGGTGAGCCCGTCGGCGTGGACGCTGACCCGCCGCCGCGTCCTGGACGATGCGCCGCACCGGGCACGACAGGTGCACCGCGTCGCCCAGCTCGGCCGCGAGGCCGGTGGCCAGCACCTGGGAGCCACCGACGACCCGCGATTCCTGGGCGCCGTCCGCGACGTTGAGGAGCCGGTCGAGCAGCCCACCCGAGTGGCTGTAGAACAAGAAGTGCAGCAAGGACAGGTCGGCGGCCTCGGTCGCGAAAACGGCGCGGACCGCGAGGCGCAGCATCTCGCGCGCGCCGCGGGCGCCGACGTGGCGGCGCAGCCACGACTCCACCGTCTGGCCGTCCCACGCGTCGGCCGCGGCCGCGGTCCACGGCTCGTCGAGCGGCACCCGGCGCGCCATCCGGTCCAGACGGAGCTGCGCCTGCCCGATCGAGGCCAGGACACGCGGCGGCAGCTTCGGGATCGCGCCGCGGTAGCGGCGGTGCCGACCCCGATAGGACACGAGGTTCTGCCCGTCGTTGTAGGTGGGGAACAGCGGGGCGTCGAGCGCCGCGGCGAGGGCGAGCGCGCGGTCCTGCGTCGGCCCGACCCACTGCCCGCCGAGCTCGACGACCACCCCGTCGCGGGTGTGGCCGTTCAGGACCCGTCCGCCGACGCGGTCACGGGCCTCGAGCACGGCGACGGCGCGCCCCGCGGCGCGCAGGTCGCGGGCGGCGGTGAGGCCGGCCAGGCCGGCACCCACGACGACGACGTCGACGTCCACGCGGTGACGGTACTGCGCGGCCGCGCTCGACCGACCGGGCGACACGCTCGGGTTAGGTTGAGCGGCGTGTGCGACCTGCTCGTGGCACTCGGCGCGGCCACCGACTCGGGACGCACCCTGTTCGCCAAGAACTCCGACCGTCCGCCCGACGAGGCGCAGGAGCTCGAGTGGCTCGCGCCCCGCCGCGACCAGGGCCGGGTGGCCGCCACCTACGTCGAGGTCGACGCCGCGCCCGACTGGACCGTCGGGGTGCTGGCGTCGCGGCCGGCGTGGATGTGGGGGCTCGAGCACGGCGTGAACGAGGCGGGGGTCGCGGTCGGCAACGCCGCGATCTTCACCACCCTCGACCCGCACGACGCCGCGCCCACGCTCACCGGCATGGACCTCGTCCGCCTCGCGCTCGAGCGGGCCACGACGGCGAAGGACGCGGTCGAGGCGATCCTCACCCTGCTCGACCGCTACGGGCAGGGTGGCAGCGGTCACCCCGGTGTCGACGATCCGTACTGGTCGTCGTTCCTCGTCGCCGACCCGAGCGACGCCTGGGTCGTGGAGACGTCGGGTCGCGAATGGGCGACCGAGCAGGTCGCTCGGACCCGCGCCGTGTCGAACCGGACGTCGATCCCCGCGTTCGACGCCGCGCACCGCGACCCGGCGATGGCCACCGACACGGTGACCGACCCGCGGTGGCGGGCCGGGCAGGCGTGCCTCGCGCGACGAGCGGCTCACCGTGGCCCGCCTCGAGGCGCACTTCCGCGACCACCACGGCCCGTCGGGGTGGAGCGTGTGCATGCACGTGCCCGACTTCTCCGTCACGACCGCGGGCATCGTCGCCGAGCTGCCCGGCCCGTTCGCCGGCGCACGGCCCCTCGCGCACGTCTGCCTCGGCGCGCCGTGCACGTCGCTGTTCGTGCCCGTCGCCGTCGGCCGACCGCTCGGCGACCCGCCGCCGTGGTCCCGCCTCCAGCACCTGACACCCGACCAGACGGCGCGCCTCGCCGCCCTCGAAGCCGAGCTGGCGGCGGACGCGCCGTCGCACGCCGACGACGACGGCTGGGCGGTGGACGTGTGGCGGCGCGTCGACGCCTGCCTCTGACCCCCCGGGCACGGCGCGGCCGGGAACATGGCAGCGTGGGGTGTGCCCGCCGACCCCATCCCGGCGACCGTGACGTGGCGGCGGGGCCGGCTGCGGCTCCTCGACCAGCGCGCGCTGCCCGAACGGGTCCGCTACGTCACCTGCGCGTCGGTGACCGACGTCGTCGACGCCATCCGCCGGCTCGTCGTCCGCGGCGCCCCGGCGCTCGGCGCCACCGGCGCGTACGGCGTGGCGCTCGCCGCGTCCGCGGACCCGTCGTCGGCCGCGCTGCGCCGCGCCGCGGGCCGGCTGAAGGCGGCGCGCCCGACCGCGGTGAACCTCGCCTGGGGTGTCGACCGGACGCTCGCCGCCGCGGAGCGGGGCGGCGCGGCCGCGGCGCTGGTCGAAGCCGAGGCGATCGCCGCGGCGGACGTGGCCGCCAACCGGGCGCTCGGCGCGCACGGCGCGGCGCTCGTCCCGTCGGGCGCGCGTGTCCTGACCCACTGCAACGCCGGCGCGCTCGCCTGCGTCGGGTACGGCACCGCGCTCGGGATCGTGCGCGCCGCCGCCGAGGCCGGGCGCGCCCCGCGGGTGTGGGTGGACGAGACCCGCCCCGTGCTGCAGGGCGCGCGCCTCACCGCGTGGGAGCTGCGCCGCCTCGGGATCGAGCACACGCTCGTCGCCGACGCCATGGCCGGGACACTCATGGCGGACGGCGAGGTCGACCTCGTCCTCGTCGGCGCCGACCGCGTGGCGGCCAACGGCGACGTGGCCAACAAGGTGGGGACGTATGGCCTCGCGGTCTTGGCCCACCACCACCGGGTGCCGATGCTCGTCGCCGCGCCGACGGCGACGATCGACCTCGCCACGGCGACCGGTGCCGGCATCCCGATCGAGGAGCGCTCCCCCGACGAGGTCACCCACGTCGCGGGGGTGCGCACCGCGCCGCCGGGCACCCGCGCCCTGAACCGGGCGTTCGACGTCACCCCGGCCCGGCTCGTCACCGCGATCGTCACCGAGCAGGGCGTGGCCCGCCCGCCGTACCGGCGCAGCCTGCGCGCCCTCGTCGCTCAGGCGGCGAGCGGCGCCGCGGCCGAGCCCATCAGGTCGCGGAAGTTGTCGCAGTAGAAGCGGCGCCGGATCGTCTCGTCGGCGTCGCCGAGCGACGCCTCGAAGCGCTCGAGCGGCTTGCGTCCGCCCTCCACGTGCGGGTAGTCGGACGAGAACAAGCAGATCTCGGGTCCGCTGTTGGCGATGATCCACCCGACGTCCTCCGTCGGGTACGGGGTGACGCGCACCTGGCGCCGCACGTAGTCGCTGGGCCGCAGCGTCAAGGCGCGCAGCCGCTCCTCGTGGCGGACGAACGCGTCGAACGCCGCCTCGAGCTGGCGCAGCCACGACGGCACCCAGATCGCGCCCTGCTCGATCACCCCGACCCGCAGCTCGGGGAACCGGTCGAAGACCCCGTCGAAGATCATCGTCGCCAACGTCTGCTCGGGTGGGCGGGGGATGCCCATGTAGTCGACCGAGCGGAAGTTCTCCTCGCCGCCGTGGAAGTCGGGTGGCACCGGCCGGCCGTTCCGGAAGTAGGCGGCGTCGATCAGGTCGCCGGTCCCACCGACGTGGAACACGACCGGGATCCCCGCATCCTGCGCCGCGGCCCACACCGGGTCGAGGCCGAGGTGGCTCGGCGAGTGCTCACGGGGGCAGCCCGACGCGACGAGCAGCGCCGCCGCGCCCATCCGGATCGCCTCGTCGGCCATCGCCGCGGCGCGCTCGAAGTCGGCGAGCGGCACGTAGCAGGAGGGCAGGAGCCGCGGGTCGACCGAGCAGAACTCCACCATCCCCCGGTTGTGGGCCCGCGCCACGCCGTACGCGAGGTCGAGGTCGGTGCCGTGCTCCCAGTCGCGCAGCCGCCGGTTGTGGAAGGTGTTGAACAGCAGCTGGCTCGAGAAGCCGAGCAGATCCAGGGCGCGGGGCCGGTCCTCGGCGAGGAACGACCCGGTCGCCGCGAAGTTCTTGCGGGCCATGATCTCGGCGGCCTCGTCGGCGCGGTACTCGGCCGACGCGTGCCGGGCGGCGAGGCGGGTGAACGCGGCCTCGAGGTCGCGCTGCTGCTCAGCCGGGTCGCCGGTCTGGCGCAGCTCGTTGCCGCCGGGGTAGCGAGAGCGGCGGGATCCGGTCCCGCAGCGGCGGGTCGGCGTGGTCGCGCAGCCACGTCGGGGTCTCCATGAGGTGCGCGTCGGCGTCGTGGACGACCCGCCCCGAGCTGTAGGTCATCGTCACCCCCACGACGGGCCCGGCCCGACGGCCCGCTCACCCGGGAGGGTACTGCGACGCCCGAGGCGGTTCCGCGGTGCGGGGCGCGCTGCCTACGATCTCGCGTCATGACGGTGCAGGTGCGTCGCCCGGCGAGCTCGGAGCGTGACGCGCTCGCCGCGATGCTGGCCCGGGCGTTCGCCGATGACCCGGTCATGGAGTGGTTCCTGCCGGACCCCGTGCGGCGCGCCGCGCGCTGCGAGGCGTTCTTCCGCGACCTGCTGCTGAACGGGCCGTACGGGCGCGTCGGCGACGTGTACACCACGGACGGGCTGGGCGCCGCGGCGCTGTGGCTCCCGCCCGGCAAGTGGCGGTTCGGGATCGCGGACCAGCTGCGCATGCTGCCCGCCATCCTGCGGATCGTGTCGCCGCGCTGGGTACCGACGCGGCTGCGGGGCTTCAACCAGATCGAGCATCGCCACCCACGCGAGCCGCCGCACTGGTACCTGTCCACGCTCGGCACCGACCCCGACCAGCAGGGCCGCGGGCTCGGCTCCGCGCTGCTCGCCGACCAGCTGGCGCGCTGCGACGCCGACGCGCTGCCCGCCTACCTGGAGTCGTCGAAGCAGCGCAACGTGCCGTTCTACGAGCGGCACGGGTTCGTCGTCACCGAGACCTTCGACCTCGCCGACGGTCCCCGGCTCTGGCTGATGTGGCGCGATCCGCAGAAGCCTCGGCGCGGCGACGAGGGGGACGGCGTCACCCGGTGAAGGCCGGGGTGAGCGGGCACACGCTCGCGGGCGGCGCCTCGCCGAGCACCGCGGCGGCGGCGCCCGCCATGCCGGCGGCGTTGGGGTGCAGCGGCGCCGCGGCCGAGCTCGGCACCACCGGCTCGACCCAGCGCAGGCACGGCGCCTCGCACGCGTCGTGGCCGACGCTCGACGCGGAGTCGTCGACGAACGTCGCGTTGTTCGCCCCCGCCTCCTGGGCGAGCATGCCGTTCAGCTGCTGCTCCTTCGCCCGCAGGTACGGGACGTCGGCGGTCGCGAACGGCAGCTGCGGGAAGCAGCCGCCGCCGGTCGCGGGGAGGATCGCGAGGTAGTCGACGACGACGACCTGCCGCGTTCGGGGAGCGCGCGTGGATCCCCTGGATGACCGCCGCGACCTTCGGTCCCGTCGCGACGATCCGGTCGCTGACCAGGTCGTCGCCGCCGACGACCCACCGGTCCTGGCACGGCGTCCCTGCCGGGGTGGCGCTGAAGCACGACGTCGCGATGTCGTCGAAGCCGATGTCGTTCCCGCCGATCTCGAGGGTCACGAGCTGGGTCTGGGCGCTCAGCCGGTCGAACTGCGGCGGGTTCGGTCCCGGCGTCACGTTCTGCGGGTTCGTCATGTCGTCGGTGGTCGCGCCGCTGCAGGTCGCGTCCTGGAACGAGGCCACGTGCAGCGCGCGCCGCGACGAGGGTCGCGTAGTTGTGGTCCGAGCGCAGGCAGCCGCTCGGTGTGGTCTCCTGGGTCGGGATCAGCGGCCCGGCCGCGTAGGAGTCACCGAGCGCGACGTAGCTCGTCGGGCTGGGCGTGCCGGACGCGGCCGAGACGGGGAGGGTGAGGAGCGGCGCGGCGAGCGCGACGACCGCGAGGAGGCGCGGTGCGCCCCGGCGGTGTCCGAGCACGCCTCATTATGGCTGTCCCTGTCACGGCGGCCGGCGACGCTCGGGGGGCGGGGGACCGTCGGGGAAGCGTGAAGAACATGGTCTGGGTGCCGTACGCGACGAGACGGGCCGGTGGGTCCCACAGCTCGATCTCGACCGAGGCGTACCCGTCGCCGGCGTGCCGGGCGCGGTGGCGGGCGAGGATCCACTCGGAGCGGGCGTCGCCGAGGACGTGCACCGTGAGATCGGCGCTCGGGGGCAGCCACCGGGGCAGCCCGCGCCCCATGCGCTCGCTGACCGCGCCGGGCATCGTGTCGCAGAGGGTCACGAGCGCCAGCGGGTCGAGGATCCCCTCCGGCGTGTAGGGCGGCTCGTCGAACCGGTACCACGACGAGTGCTCCGACGTCGTGGGGACGTAGTCCTCCCACGGGGCGTGCCCGTCGACGGCTCGCCCCTCGACGAGATCCCAGAAGTTGAAGTGCAGCACCTCGACCTCGACGTCGGGCCGGTCTCGATACGACGGGCAGGTGTCGGGGTCGCGGCGCGGCCGGTGGTGCGAGGTCGGTGAACTCGAACCCGTCCCGGTCGGTGCCGAACACCGCGACCGACGTGTGGCCCGCTGCGGCGCCGGTCGAGCGCAGCGTCGCCGCGACCTGTGACATGGTGCGGCCGCGACGCAGCACGGTCACGTCGATCTCGACCGGGCCGGGATGGACCTGCCCGGCGAACACCACGGTGATCGACCGGAGCGCCTGCGTCGGCCGCGTCGAGCTCGGCGCGCATGGCGCTCGCCGCGACCGCGGTCACGAGGCCGCCGTGCGGGACGAGCGGGCAGTTCCACGCCTCGGCGATGTCCGCGCGGTACCGGCCGGGCTGGGCGGCGTCGGCCTCGACGGCCAGCTGCGCCTGGAACGCGCTCCTCGGTCGGGGGTCGGCGCCACGCACGGGCGGCTCCTTCGCTGCGGGGCGTCAGCATGCCCCGCGCGGCCCGACGGGCGGCGGCGATATCGCCCGGCGGCGGGTCAGATCTCGAGCGGCTCGTGCTCGATCTGCTCGACGAGCGCGGCGAGGCTCTCCTGGGGGATGCCGGCGCGCAGCTGCCGGAGCAGCCAGACCGGCCATGACCGCGGCGGCCGCGCCCGCGCCGGCGATCGAGCCGATCTCGACGCGCAGGAAGAGGCTGTGCCCGGCGACGGCGGTGACGACGGTGAACACGATGATCCCGGTCATCCAGCCGATCATGGCGCGGGCGGTGGCCGAGCAGCGCGATCAGGGCCTGCGCGAGCGTGAGGGCGAGGATGAAGAGCCCGCTCCCGGCGGCGAGCAGCGCGAGGTCGAGCTGGTGCAGGTGGAACTTCGAGCCGAAGAGGATCTTCCCGACGAAGGGGCCGAGCGTCCCGCCGCCGAGGACGCCGAGCGCGCCAATGGCGACGACGACGAGCACGAGGTTGCGCACCCCGTTCTGGAACTCGTCGTTGCGTCCCGCGCTCACCAGGCCGGCGAGCTTCGGGAGCAGCGCGGCCTGCACCGCCTGGAACAACAGGATCGGGATCCGGGACAGGAACAGCCCGACGATGAAGTCGGCGACGGCGCTGCGCTGCCCCGAGGTGGCGAGCACCTGCGCGCCCAGGAACGGCGCGTAGCTGAGCACCTGCGCGAACAGCGACCCGAACAGCAGGTAGCTCATGTTCGTGGACAGCTCGGACCACGGGCGCGTTCGGCCCGGGGGGCATCAGGTCCCGTTGGCCGCGCATCGCCACGAGCGTCGCCAACGCGGGCGGGAACGCGAGGCACAACCCGTACCAGAGCGGGTTCGGGACGCCCGCGGCGGCGAGGAACACGACGGGCAGCAGCCGGATGGTGCCTTCGGCCGCCATGCTGACCCCGTACGCGCCGAACCGGCCGTGCCCCGCGAAGACGCCGCGCGCGAGTAACTCGAACCCGTACGTGAACAGCGAGATGACGAGGCACACCACCAGCCCGGCGTTGCCCGCGAAGAGGCTGTTGACGATCGGGGTGAACGCCGCCGACCGCGATGGCGAGCACGGCGAGCGATGACCGCGAACGCCAGGCCGAGCGCCGCGGCCCGTTCGGGCACGGGGCCGCCACCGATCCCGCGCACGCGCCGCGCCGCGATGGCGCGGCCGACCTCCTGCTCGAGCGGCAGGAAGATGCCGGGGGCGAGGACGAACACGAAGACCCACAGCGCGTTCAGCGCCGCGTAGTCGGTCTTCGACAGGGCGCGGAACCCGAGGATCTGGAACCCGTACGTCGTGACGCCCGCGACCATGAGCCCCGCGCCGACGGCGAAGGTGCCCTCGGGCAGCGGCTTCTGGGCCGCCTCGAGGAGTCGTTGTCCGCGTTGGGTCATGGGTCAGGCAGGTCGAGGCGCCGGCCGCGCGGCGGGGCGACGAAAGCATACGAACCTACGCCCGCCCGGCGCGACTCCGGCCGCGGCGACCCCGGCGCGGCGCCGTACCCTCCCGTGCGTGCCCACCGTGCACGTCAACGGAATCGACCTCTACTTCGAGGAACGCGGCCGGGGGCCGCGGCTGCTGTTCTGCAACGGGTCGGGGGCCACGTTGGCGACGACCGGGCCGATGCTCGACCCGTTCACCGAGCGCTTCGACACCGTCGCCCACGACCAGCGGGGCCTGGGCCGCTCGGCGGTCCCGCCCGGCCCGTACCGGATGGCGGACTACGCGGCCGACGCCGCGGCGCTGCTCGACCAGCTCGGCTGGGACACCTGCCCGCGTCGTGGGGGTGAGCTTCGGAGGGATGGTCGCCCAGGGGCTCGCGGTGACCTGGCCCGCCCGGGTCGAGCGGCTGGCGTTGTGCTGCACCTCCCCCGGCGGTGCCGGCGGGTCGTCGTACCCGCTGCACGAGCTCGCCGGGCAGGACGGCGCCGACCACGCCGCGGCGCTCGCCCCGCTGCTCGACACCCGCTTCACCCCCGCGTGGCTCGCCGCGCACCCGGGGCCCCGCCAGCTCGTCGAGACGCTCGCGACCCGGCGCCCCTCGTCGGACGAGACGGTGCGCCGGGGCGAGGCCGCGCAGCTCGACGCCCGCCGCGGCCACGACGTGTGGGACCGGCTCGGGGCGATCACCTGCCCCACGCTGGTGGCGAGCGGCCGCTACGACGGGATCGCGCCGCCCGCGAACGGGGAGGCGATCGCGTCGCGGATCCCCGGCGCGACCCTGCGCGTCTACGAGGGCGGCCATCTCTTCTTCGTCCAGGACCGTGCCGCGATGCCGGAGCTCCTCGACTTCCTCGCCGGCTGATGCTCGACGCCGCCACGCTCGGCGAGCTCTTCGACCGGGGTCGACCCGCCGATCCGTCCGCCGTGCTGCTCGAGGTGCCGGGGTGCGCCCCGGTCACGTACGGCGAGGCCGACGCGGCGTCGGCGCGCCTCGCCGGCGCGCTCGCGGACCTCGGCGTGACCCCGGGCGACCGGGTGGCCGTCCAGGTCGACAAGAGCCCAGCGTTCCTCTTCGTCTACCGGGCGTGCCTCCGCGCCGGCGCCGCGTTGGTCCCGATCAACCCGGCGGCGACCGACCCCGAGGTGGCTCACGTCGTCGGCGACGCGCGACCGGTGGTGCTCGTCCACGACCCGGCGCGCCGACCGCCACCCGGACCGGTGGCGCTCACGATGGACGCCGCCGGGCGGGGGAGCCTCGCCGACCACGCGGCGGACCAACCGGACGCCTTCGACGACGTCGCCCAGCATCCCGAGGACCTCGCCGCCGTGCTGTACACGAGCGGCACGACCGGTGCGCCGAAGGGCGTGATGCTCTCGCAGCGCAACCTCGCGTCGAACGGCGCGACGCTCGCCGACGCGTGGGGCTTCGGGCCCGGCGACGTGCTCCTGCACGCCCTGCCGGTCTTCCACACCCACGGCTTGTTCGTCGCTACACACTGCGTGCTCGCGTCCGGCGCCCGGATGGTGTTCCTGCCCCGCTTCGACGTCGACGCGGTCGCGTGCCGCGCTGCCGCGCTGCACCGTGTTCATGGGAGTGCCGACCTACTACACGCGGCTGCTCGCGGCCGACGCCCTCGACGCGACGGCGACGTGCCACGTCCGGCTGTTCACGTGCGGGTCGGCGCCGCTGCTCGAGGGGACGCACCGCGCCTTCCGGGAGCGGACGGGGCACGCCATCCTCGAGCGCTACGGCATGACGGAGACGTCCATGATCACGTCCAACCCGCTCGCCGGGGAGCGGCGACCCGGCACGGTCGGCCGGCCCCTCCCCGGGGTCGAGGTGCGCGTCACCGACGACACCGGCACCGCCGTCGAGGTGGGCACGGTCGGCGAGGTCGCGGTGCACGGCCCCAACGTGTTCGACGGCTACTGGGGTCAGCCGCCCGCGACCCTCGTCGCTGTTCTCCCCGGACGGGTTCTTTCGGACCGGGGACCTCGGCCGCGTCGACGCCGACGGGTACCTGCACCTCGTCGGCCGATCGAAGGACCTGATCATCAGCGGCGGCGAGAACGTGTACCCGATCGAGGTCGAGGCCGTCCTCGACGCGCTCCCCGGCGTGCAGGAGAGCGCGGTCGTCGGCGTCCCCGACGACGACCTGGGCGAGCGCGTGGTCGCCGTCCTCGTCGCCGAGCCCGGCGCCGTCCTCGACCGCGATGACGTGCGCGGCGCGGCCCGACGTCGCCTCGCCGGGCCGAAGGTCCCGAAGGCCGTGCACCTCGTCGACGCGCTGCCCCGCAACGCGATGGGCAAGGTGAACAAGGCGCAGCTGCGCGCCGCCTACGCCGCGCCGGGTCGGCCGGGAGGGTGACGTGAACCCCGTGCGCGTCGCCGAGGACCCGCCGTTCGCGGAGGGGCCGGTGTGGTGCCCGGGCCCCGGGCGGTCCGGCGGGACCCTCGTCTGCACCAGCGTCTCCGCCGGTGCCCTGTACCGCGTCGACCCCGCGACGGGGACGTGCACGGCGATCGCCGACGTCGGCGGCGGCGCGAACGGTGCCGCCCCGGCGACCGACGGCGGGTTCGTCGTCACCCAGAACGGCGGCCTCGACCTCGCGGCGATCGGCCTGTTCGACGACCCGCCCCCGACCCGGTCGGCGCCGCCGGGCCTGCAGCGCGTCGGACCCGACGGCGCGGTGCTCGTACCTCGCGTCGGCCGGGCTGCAGGCGCCGAACGACCTCGTCGTCGACGCCGACGGCACCGTGTGGTTCACCGACCCGCCGCCGTGGCCGCTCCCCGACGCCGCGCTCGGGCGGGTGTGGGGCTACCGGCCCGACGGGACGCTGACCCGGCGCATCGACGGCCTCTGGTACCCGAACGGGATCGCGCTCGAGCCCGACGGGACGCTCGTCGTCGTCGAGAACGGGCTCATGGGTCGACCCCATTTCGGGCTGGTCCGCCTCGGCGCCGATGGTCCGGACCGGTTCGTGGACCAGACCGGTGACGGGTTCTGCGTCGACGAGGACGGCCGCTTCTACGTTGCGGGTGGACGGCACGGCGTCACCGTGCTCGACGCCGACGGCCGCACCGTCGAGGTGCTCCGCCTGCCGGGCCGCGGCGTGACCACGAACTGCTGCTTCGGCGGCGCCGACGGTCGGACGCTCTACGCGACCGACGCGATCCCCGGCGGGGTGTGGGCGTGGGAGGGCCTGCCCACCCCCGGGCCTGGCCCTGCACGGCTGGACACCCGCCGCGGGGCTGACCGCGGGTCGGGCGGGCGCGCCGAAAGGTGGCACGCTCGCGCCCGCGACCGAGCAGGGGGCGAGTGGTGCTATTGCGAGGAACGACGATGGTGGTGTCGGGGGTCGGGCCGGGGCTCGGCCGCGAGATCGTCGCGGTCGCGGTGCGAGAGGGCGCCTCGGTGATGATGGGCGCCCGACGCCAGGAGAACCTCGAGGCCATCGCCCGCGAGCTCGACCCGTCGGGTGAGCGGGTCGGGTGGCACCGCACCGACATCAGCGACCCGGCCGCGGCCGCGGCGCTGGTGGACGCCGCGGTCGACCAGTTCGGGCGCCTCGACTCGCTCGTGAACTGCGCCGCGCTCGACACCGTGTTCGGCGGCCTCGAGGGCGCGGACTTCGACGCGTGGCGTCAGACGTTCGACGTCAATGTGTTCGGGACGCTACGGGTCTGCGAGGCGGCGATCCCGCATCTGAAGGAGCGGGGCGGCGCGATCGTGTTCATCGGGTCGCAGGCCGCCTACTGGCCCCAGCTGCCGCAGATGGCGTACGCGTCGTCGAAGGGTGCGCTCACCACCGCGATGTACTACCTGGCGAAGGAGCTCGGCCCGTCGAAGATCCGCGTCAACACGGTCGTCCCGACGTGGATGTGGGGGCCGCCCGTCGAGGGGTACGTCGACATGACCGCGCAGGGCACGGGCGTGTCACGCGAGGAGGTGATCGCCGGGATCACCAAGAACATGCCGCTCGGCGAGATCCCCGCCGACGAGGACGTCGCCGAGGTCGTGGCCTTCTTCGCGTCCGACCGGGCGAGGCTCGTGTCCGGGCAGGCGCTGTTCGTGAACGCCGGCGAGTTCCCGCACTGAGTCGCCGGCGGACTCAGCCGAACTGCTTGGCGTAGTCGACGGTCCACCACCGCTCGGGCTGGACGCGCACGGCCACCTCGTCCGCGGCGGTCGCGGCGGTCGCCTCGAGGTACCGCGCCCCGAGCTCGATGCCGAGGTAGCGCTCGGCGATCGCGCGCCGCTCGGCGTCGTCGACGCGGTCCTCGACGGCGACGACGGGACCTTCGATGCTCACGTACTGGTACGGCGCGGCCTCGGTCTGCGCGCAGAGGCTGACCCGCTCACCGGGGCGGAGCAACGCCGCCTTGCGTGATGTGCGCCCGGTGAGGATCGTGAGCACCCCGCCGGCCTCGTAGGCGTACCAGACCGGGACGGTGAGCGGCCCACGTCCGGGGTCGGTGACGCTCAGCACGCCGACGTGCACGCCGGCGAGGAACGCCTCCCGCTCCGCGACCGTCATCGCGAGGCTCATCTCGGTGACGGTACCCGCGGGGTCGTCCCGCCCCGTCAGCTCGAGAACACGATGTGGCCCTCGGCGTGGGTGACGGTCGGCCCCGTGGCCACCCGGCGCGTCTCGCAGGCGGCGCCGGTCCCGGCGGCGGGACCCAACCCGACCGGGGCGCAGGACACGTCGATCGTCGCGGCGCCGCCCTCTGTGGCGACGAGCAGGTCGCCGGGTCGCACGCCCGCGCCCAGCAGCGCCGCGCCCGTCAGGGTGAGGACGTGGTCGGTCCCGGGGTGCCGGTTGCCGGGCACGCCGAGGTCGGCGAGGTACGCCGTGCTCGTCGGGCCGAATTCCGGGGGGACGAACCCGGTGCTCTCGACGCCGAGGTCGCCCCCGGCGGGGAGACCGGAGTCGGTGATGGTCGTGGTGCGGCCGTCCGGCGCGAACGCGACGACCCGTCCGCTCGTCTCGTCGGCCGCGACGAGGTCGCCGCCGTAGGGTCCGAACGTGGCGGGCGCGACGCTCATGCCACCCTCCACCGCGGCCCGGTCGTGGTCAGGGCGCGCGCGACGCCGTCGCAGTCGACGGTCAGCACGACGGTGCTGTGCGGCCCCCGGGCGGTGACGAGCAGCCGGTACCCGAAGCGGCCGACCGTGTCGAAGGCGATGCCGGTCGGGACGTCCCCGACGGGCAGCGAGACGGCCCGCCGCGCCTGACCGTCGGGGTCGACGAGGACGACACCCGGATGCGCCGACGGGTCGAGGGCGTAGACCTCGTCCTGGTGGAACGCGCAGTCGGCCCCGTCGACCGGCTGGTCGGGGGTCATCGCCAGGTACGGCTCGCCGTGCCGCGGGCCGGCGTAGCCGCCGGGGCCGCGGGCGAACGGCTGCAGCGTCGTGCCGGTCAGCAGCGAGAGGCGACCCGACGCGGTGACGACGAAGCTGCCGTCGAGGCGTGGGCCGGCGAGGTCCACGACGCCTGGGATCCGCACCGTGGGCGTCCACGACGCGAGGGGCGGCGGCGCGGCGGCCGCGTGGCTCGCGGACGCGGTGAGCGCGGCGGCGACCAGCCGGAGGGCGCGCGCCGCCGCCCCGGCGGCCGTCACCGTGCGCTCGGGGTCACGAGGTCGCGGGTGATCGCCGCGAGCTCGGCCGCGCCGCAGAACGCCATCGTGCGTCGCAGGTCGCGCGTCAGGAGGTCGAGCACGGCGGCGACGCCGTCTGCGCCGTCGAGCGCGAGGCCCCACACGACGGGTCGGCCGACCAGGACGGCGCGGGCTCCGAGCGCACGGGCGCGCAGCACGTCGGCGCCGGTCCGGATGCCGCCGTCGACGTACACCTCGGCGTCGTGTCCCACCGCGTCGGCGATCTCGGGCAGCACGTCGCCGGTGGCCACGCAGCCGTCGACCAGCCGGCCGCCGTGGTTCGACACGACGATCCCCGCGGCGCCGGCGGCGACGCACGCGCGGGCGTCGTCGGCTCGCAGGACGCCCTTGACGACGACCGGGAGGCCGGTCCATTCGTGGAAGCACGCCAGGTCGTCGGGGGTGATGCTCGGGTCGAAGTCGGCGAGGGCGGCGAGCAGGTCGGCGTCGGCGCGTCCGGGCGGGGCCAGGTTCGGGAACGGGAGGCCGGGCGGCGCGGCGGTGGCGGAGCGACGGTCGACCGGGACGGCGGCGCCGTCGACGCTGGCGACGATCGCCTGGTAGCCGGCGTCGCGGGCCCGCTCGGCGAGCGCGCGGGTGCGGCTGCGGTCGCGCAGCAGGTACATCTGCGCCCAGCGCGGCGCGCCCGGCGCGGCGGCGGCCACGGCCTCGACGGAGCGGCTCGCGGCCATCGAGACGACCATGATCGTGTGGGCGCGCTGCGCGCCGCGGGCGGTGGCCTCCTCGGCGTCCGGTGCGGCGAGCTGTTGCATCGCGGTGGGCGCGACGAGGATGGGCGCATCGACGGGGGTGCCGAGCACGGTGGTGGCGGTGTCGACGTCGTGCACGTCGCGTAGGACGTGGGGCTGCAGCGCCCAGCGCGCCCACGCCGCGAGGTTCGCGGCCCGGGTGCGGTTGTCGTCCGACCCGCGGTTGATGTACTCGGCGGCGCGCGGATCGAGCCGCTCGGTGGCCCGCGACTCGAGGTCGCGCAGGTCGGTGACCGCGTCGCTCATCTCGTCGGCCCGCTGCTCGTGCCCGTCCGCCTCCCCGGGGTGGGACCCGGGACGGGCGGTCGCGTGACCCGGGCGGCGCTCATCGGGTGAGCCGCTCGGGGTGGCGGGCCTCGACGAGGCGGCGCATGCCGGTCCGCCAGGGCACCTGGGTGGCGCCGAGCAGCTCGTGCATGCGGGTCACGTCGGCCCACAGGGGCGTCGGCGCGGTGTCGGTGTACTCGATGCGGGGCGGGACGCCGACGAGCTCCCCGAGGTACTCGCAGTACTCCTCGGCGCTCACCGTCTCGCTGCCCGCCCAGTTCACGACGTGCGGCGGCACGCGCCCGGCGGTGAGGGCGCGCACGCCGAGCGTGACGTAGTCGTCCTCGTAGATCGGGTCGTAGCGGTTCGGCGCGTCGGGGTGGAGGCGCAGCACGCGGCCCGCGACGAGTCGGTCGAGGCGATCCGCGGGCGCGCCGCCCAGCGGCCCGTACGTGGAGAAGATCCGGATGATCGTCGTCGGCACGGCGTGCTCCTCGGCGGCGAACGCGACGACGGACTCGGCGGCGATCTTGGAGAGGCTGTACACGCCGAGGTGCACGCCGGGCGGGTCGTCCTCTCGCAGTGGCCGAGCGCCTTGGTAGGCGTACACCGAGCCCGTCGAGCAGAACACGAACCCGGCGGCGTCGCGGTAGCGGGCCACGAGGCGGCCGCTCGCCGCGGCGTTGACCTCGAACGCGCGTCGCCACGGGACGTCGCGGCCGAGCGCGGCGCCGGCGTGGAACACGTAGTCGGCGTCGGGCAGCGTGGCGGGGTCGTCGCACCCGAGGTCGGTGGGGAGGGGCACGACCCCGATCGCGTCGAGACGGGCCCGGGCCGCGGGGTCGGTGAGGCGCGCCGCGCCGTACACCGTGTTCGCCGCGGCGAGCGCCCGGGCGATCGGGAACGCGACGCGGCCGGTGGCGCCGGTGACGAGCACCCGTTGGCCCGCGAGGCCGGTCGGGTCGCCGGGGCTCACCCCGCGGCGCGTGTCTCGATCGGCAGGCGTCGCGGCCCGACCTCGAAGTAGGTGGGCACGTTCTCGAACTCGAACCCGTCGGCGAGGCGCACCGACCCCGCGGTGAACCGGGCGAGGAACGTCGTGAGCCCGACCCGGGCGACGGTGCGGGCCAGCGCGGCGCCGGGGCACACGTGCTGGCCGTAGCCGAAGGTGAGGTGCTGATCCGCGTTGGCTCGGGCCACGTCGAACGACGCGCCGTCTCGGAACACCGCCTCGTCCCGGTTCGCCGACGCGGTCCCGACGATGACGCGCTCGCCGACCGGCACCGCCCGCTCGCCGACCGCCGTCGCGTGGACGCAGCCCCGCGGGATGAACAGCACCGGCGGCGCCAGCCGCAGGCTCTCCTCGATCGCCCCAGCGAGCGCCGCGTCGCTCGCCCGTACCGCCGACTCCACCGCCGGGTCGGACAGCAGCTCGACGAGCAGGTTGCCGAGCAGCTGGCTCGTCGTCGTGAGCCCGCCGGTGATGAGGTTCCGCACGAGGGCGCGCACCTGCCGGCGGGGCAGGCGCTCCCCGTCGCTCTCCAGGTGGACGAGGCGGGCGAGCACGCCGCGGTCGGCGTCGCTCTCACCCTCGCGCTGGGCGATCTGGTCGTCGATGTAGCCGGCGAACTCGGGGAACGCCGCGGCGAAGCCCTCGCCGTTCTCGGTGCAGTTCGTCGCCGGGAAGTCGCTCTCCATCAGCTCCTTCGCCCAGCCGGCGAGCCGGTCGGCGTCCTCGGCGGGGAGGCCGAGCAGGTGGACCGTCACCCGGTTCGGGAGCGGGACGGTGAACGCCGGCACGAGGTCGCTCGCCCCCGGCACCGGGACCGCGGCGAGGAGCCGGTCCGCGGTCTCGGCGATGAACGGCTCGGCCTGGTGCACCACCCGCGGGGTGAGGGCGGTGACCACGACCCGGCGGACGAGCGTGTGACGCGGCGGGTCGAGCTCGCCGAGGAGCCGATCCTCGGGTGGGATCTCCACGCCGGGCGCCTTGAACCCGGACGCGTTCGAGAACGACTGGATGTCGCGCAGCACGTCACGGCATTCCGCGTACCGGGTGACGTACGGCATGCCACCGACGATCGTCGCCACAGGGCCGGCGTCGCGGCAGCTGGGCCAGCAGGGGCCACGCCTCGTCGGGCGGCCGGCGGTCGAAGGGGTCGTAGGTGCTCGTGGCCCGACGCTATCCGCGCGACGTCAACGGGGTGCGGGGGAGACCGTCGTGGCGTCGAGCGCCGCGAGGGAGCCCCGTCCGAGGAGCGTCATCGTGGTGCGCAGCTCGTGGTCGAGCAGCGCGAGGACCCGGGCGACGCCCGCCTGCCCCGCGGCGGCGAGGCCGTACGCCGCGGCGCGTCCGACGAGCACGGCCCGGGCGCCGAGGGCGACGGCCGTCGCGACGTCGGCGCCGCTCGTGACGCCACCGTCGAGCAGCACCTCGACGTCGTCGCCGACCTCCGCGACGACCTCGGCCAGCACGTCGAGGGTCGCGGGCGCCGGGTCGAGCTGGCGGCCCCCGTGGTTGGACACGTACACCGCGGCGGCGCCGGCGTCGACCGCGGCGCGGGCGTCGGCCGCGCCGAGGATCCCCTTGACCGCGAAGGGCAGCCCGGCCGCGGCGGCCGCGTCCGCCAGGCGGGCCCACGTCCAGGTCGGCCGGTCCAGGCGCTGGGTGTGCCCGAAGTACTCCACGACGTCGATTCCGGAGTCCGGACCGAAGTTGCCGAGGGTGAGATGGGTGGTCGGCGCGACGCCGAACGGTGCGGTGCGACGCCGGATCCCGACGACCGGCGCGTCGACGGTCACGCACAGCGCCGCGTAGCCGGCGGCGGCGGCGCGGCCCGCCAGCCGCGCGAAGTCCGCTTCGTCGCCGAGGAGGCTGAGCTGGAACACCCGGGCGGCGTCGGGTGCCGCCGCGGCGACCACCTCGAGCGGCGCGGCAGTGAGCTCGGGGACGACGGCGACGGTCCCGTGCTCGGCGCAGGCACGCACGACGGCCGGGAAGCCGTCGGGGTGCAGGCGGGTGTCGCCGGCGAACGGAGCGACGAGCACCGGACACGCGACGGGGATGCCGAGGACCGTCGTGGTCAGGTCGGGCGGCCCGATCCCGGTGAGGACGCGCGTGGCGCAGCTGCCACCGGCCGAACGCGGCGCGGTTCTCGTCGACGGTGCGCTCGTCGCCGGCGCCGCCCGCGACGAAGTTCCAGGCCTCGTCGTCGAGCCGCGCCCGTGCCGCGGCCGCGGCGTCGTCGACGCTGCGCAGCCCGGCGGCGTCGACGGTCACGGCCGGCGGGGTGGCAGGTCGGCCGGGTCGGCCTCGTGGAGCAGCGGCGCGCCCCGCGCGGTACCGGTCGAGGTTGTCGAGGAACAGGTCGACGGCACGCTCCAGGCGCCCGGCGCCGCCCGACGACGAGTGCGGCGTCACGACCACGCGGGGATGGTCCCAGAACGCGCTCTCGGGGGCAGCGGCTCGGTGTCGAACACGTCGAGGATCGCCGTCTCGGGCACGCCGCGTGCGAGGGCGCGGAGCAGGGCGGCCTCGTCGACGAGCGCGCCGTGTGCCACGTTCACCAGCACCGACCCGGGGCGCATCGCCGACAGGAACGTGTCGTCGACGAGCTGGCGGGTCGTCGGGGTGGCCGGCGCGGCGAGCACCACGACGTCGGCGCGGGGCACGGTCTCGAGCAGCTGCTCGGGTCGCAGCACCTCGGCGACCGGCTCGTCGCCGCGGGACGGCGGCGCACGCCGAGGACCCGGGCGCCGAACGCGCCGGCGTGTATCGCCACCGCCGTCCCGATGGCGCCCAGCCCGACCACGAGCCACGTGGTGCCGTGCACCTCGCGGAACCCGTGGTGGCGCCACGCCCGCGCCGCCTGGGCGTCGCGCCACCGGTCCAGCTGCTGGTAGTGGGAGAGGACGACGGCCAGGACGTACTCGGCGATCGGGATGGCGTTGACGTGCGACGTCGTCACGCGCACCCCCCGCTCGGCGAGCCCCGCGTAGAACGGCAGGTCCACCCCCGCGGCCGGGGAGTGCAGCCACCGGACCGACGGCGCCGCCGCGACCACGTCGAAGAAGACGCGGACCACCCCGTCGTAGAACGCCTCGGCGGTCAGCCACGCCACCTCGGGCTGCGGGGCCGCACCGGGCGGCGCGCGGTCCACGACGACCTGCCCGTCGGGCTGCAGCCGCGCGAGGCGGACGGGCAGCCCCGTGGCGACGACCCGGTCGCCATAGCGCTGGTAGGTGTGCTCGGTGAGCAGCACCTCGATCATCGACCAATGCTCCCGCGGCACGGCCGGTGCGGACGAGTCGAGTAGAACAGGGGTGTGCGACGCCCCGGCCCGTCGAGCACGATGCTGTGGCTGCGGGTCCTGCTCGTGGTCCTCGGTTTCGCGCTCGGCGCTCTTCCTCTTCGCCATCGGGGCGGTCGTCGGCGGGACGATCATCCTCGCCCTGGCGGTGGTGCGGACCGCGATGCTGCTGGAGTGGGCGCGACGGCGACACCAGTTCCAGCGCCGCTTCACCGGCCGCGACCTCTAGACGCGGCGCCCGGCGTGGCGCGTGACCCCACCGATAGGCTCCCGACCATGGCTCCCGGCGCGGATCACGAACACGTCATCGACACCGGCAAGGGCACGTTCACGCTCGACGAGCTCGGGCCGCTCATGCCGGGCATGGCTGAGATCATGCCGCAGGTCGGCGCGCGGATCTGGAAGTGCTACTACGCCGGGCAGGCGCACAACCGTCCGCTGGCCCGCTTCCAGCTGAAGGAAGCTGTCAACCTGATGGAGAAGGGCGCGTTCCTCCGGCCCAAGTACGTCGAGAACATGGACAAGTTCGTCAACGAAGAGGTCGCGGTCGTCGCCAAGGCGATCGACGCCGAGGACTGGGACGCGTTCGAGGCCGGCTTCCACGCGATGGTCGACGCCGCGAACGCCTACCACGAGCTCTACGACAAAGAGTTCCTGCGCTGGAAGATCCCCGACGAGCCGCCGCCCGACCTGGACGTGACGCCCCGCCGGTAGTCGGGTCGCGTCACATGGCGCGCGCCGACCGCGAGGTAGCGGTCGGCGGCGTCGTCGATCTGGTCGGTCGCCCAACCCGTCGCGTCGAGCAGGCCGCGCAGCACCGGCGGGTCGAGCAGCTCCCCGGGGGTGAGCGTCCGGCCGTGCCGGGCGGCGAGCGTCACCCGGCCGACGGGGTGGAACACGGCGAGCAGGCCGCCGACGCGGGTCACCCGGCGCAGCTCCCGCAGCGTGGCCGCCGGCTCGGGGACGTGGGTCAGCAGCCCCGCCGCGAGCACCCCGTCGACCCGGCCGGCCCCGAGCGGCAGCCCGTCCGTGTCGGCGAGCACGAACGCGGCCGGCTGCGCCTTGCCGACCGCGACCGCGAGCATCTCCGGGGTCACGTCGACCCCGACGACGACCCCCGCGCTGCCCACGACGGCGCGCGAGGGCTCCGGCGGCCCGACCGGTCCCGCAGCCGACGTCGAGCACGAGCCCGCCCGTCCGCAGGTTCAACGCCGCGCTGGCGGCGGCGAACGCGGGCCCGTCGTCGGGGAAGCGGTCGTCCCACGCCGCGGCCCGCTCGGCGAAGAACGCCCGGGTCGCCGCGGGGGACCGCGGCGGCGTCACCCGGCCGACCGCGCCGCGACGCCGGCGACGCTCAGCTGAGGACGCGCTTCTTGAACCCCTTGATCCCCATGTAGAGGAAGAGGGCGGCGAAGCTGAGCAGCGCGCCGTACACCGCCCAGAGCGACATGTGGTTGGCGTTGGTGAGCGCCGCCCGGAACCCTTCGTTCATGTAGATGAGCGGGTTGACGAGCACGAGGATCTTCAGCCACGAGACGCCGGCCAGCTTGATCGGGGTCAGCGCCACCCAGGAGTAGTAGACGGCGCCGAGGAACGTCAGCGGGATGACGACCACCCCGAACATGATCGGCACCGTCCGCGGCTCGAACACGGTGCCGAACGTGAGGCCGAGCGCCGCGCCGGTGATGCACGCCAGCGGCGCCAGCGTGATGAGCACCGGCCAGTTCACCTGGAGGTGCACCGGGCTGGCCGGCACCACGGCCGCGATGGGGAAGACGATCGCGGCCGCGATCAGCCCTTGGATCGCACCGGACGCGACCTTCGCCATCGCGACGAGCGACACCGGCAGCGGCGCCATGACCCGGTCCTCGATCTCCTTCGTGTAGCCGAACTCCTGCACCATCGGCAGCGCGACCGACTGGATCCCCTGGAACAGGATGCTGATCCCGACGACCCCGGCGATGAGCAGCGTGGCGAACGCCGCCGGGGTGCCCCCGCGGCCCCCGATGCCCTGCCCGATCTTCGGGAACACGAACGTGAACACGAACACCAGCAGGAACGGCTGGATCAGCGTCCGGGGCAGGAACTCCTTGAACAGGTTCTTCTGCAGCACGCGGATGTCGCGGCGCAGCAGCGCCTTGAACGCGCTGGTGCTCGACTCGGCGGCGCTGCGCTGCGCCCGGTCGATCGAGAACGGGGTCTGTGCGGTGGTGGTGGTGGTCACTCGCGCAGGTCCTTTCCGGTCAGGGTGATGAACACGGTTTCGAGGGTCGGCTCGGCGATGGACAGGTCGGTGACGCGGTAGCCGGACCGTTCGGCTTCGTTGACGACGACGGGCAGGATGCCGTCGCTGCCGCGGACGTGCAGCTCGATGTTCCCGTCGCGGCGTTGGGTGTTCGTGACCGCGGGGATGCTGTCGGCGAGGAGCCGCTCGAGGCCTTCGAGGTCACCGTCGGAGTGGACGGTCACGATGGTGTCGGCGCCGACGCTGCGCTTCAGGCCGGCCGGGGTGTCGAGGGCGAGGATCACGCCGTGGTCCATGATCGCGACCCGGTTGCAGAGCTGGTCGGCTTCTTCCATGTAGTGGGTGGTGAGCAGGATCGTCTGCCCGGCGGCGTGGAGCTCGCCGAGGATCTCCCAGAGGGCGAGGCGGCTCTGGGGGTCGAGCCCGGCGGTGGGCTCGTCGAGGAACAGGATCGCCGGCTCGTGCAGGATCGCCCGGGCGACCATCAGGCGTTGCGCCATGCCCCCGGAGAGCGCGAGCACCGCGGTGCTGCCCCACTCGGCGAGGCGGAACTGCTCGAGGCGCCGGTCGGCTTGGGTGCGCGCCTCCTTGGTGCTCAGGCCGAAGAACAGGCCATGGAAGTAGAGGTTCTCCCAGACGGTCAGGGACCGATCGAGCGTGTTGTGCTGAGTGACGAGCCCGAGGTTCTGCTTCGCGAGCGCCGGGTGGACCTGCACGTCGACGTCACCGACCCACGCCTGGCCGCTCGTCGGGATCACCATCGTCGTGAGCATCCCGACCGTCGTGGTCTTCCCCGCGCCGTTCGGGCCGAGCAACCCGAAGATCTCCCCGCGGTGCAGCGAGAGGTTGAGCCGGTCGACCGCCTTCACGCCGCCCGGGTACACCTTCGTGAGCTCGGCGGTCTCGATGACGGCGTGGCCGCCGTCGGTTGGCGCGGACTCGGTCGTCATGCGGGCTCGCCTCCGTTGCCGGCGTGGGGATGCCATCGGTCGCGGATGCGCTGCAGCAGACGCTCGAGCGTACGCGTCTCGTCGTCGGTGAGCAGCGAGCGGAGTTGCCCGTCGAGCTCGGCCGCGACCACTCGAGGCTCGGCGTGGCGGGTCCGCCCGGCCTCGGTGAGGCATACCCGCACGGCGCGACGGTCACGCTCGTCGCGGCGCCGCACCACGAGCCCGTCCTGTTCCATGCGGTCGAGGTGGCGCACCAGCGTCGGCCCCTCGACCCGGACGCGGGTGGCGAGCTCGCGCTGGCTCAGCCCCTCCTCGCGTGCGGCGCTGCGCAGCACCGTCCAGGTGGCGAGGCTCGAGCCGTGCCGCGCCAGGCCGCCGTCGAAGCGGTCCTGGACCACACGACCCGTCGTCGCGAGGTGGCGGCCGAGCGGCTCGTCCATCGCCGGCGAAACGTTAGCCGCGGAACGATCGGGCGAGCCGAGGTGCGGCCTTGCCGGACCGGCCCGGTAGGTTCGCACGGCGATGCCCGATTCCGGAGTGGTCGTCGAGGGACTCGTCAAGCGGTTCGGGTCCTTCGTCGCGCTACACGGCGTCGACTTCGTCGTCCCCGAGGGCCGCCTCGTCGGGCTGCTGGGTCCCAACGGGGCGGGCAAGACGACGACCATCCGCATTCTCTCCACCCTGCTGCGCCCCGACGGGGGCCGGGCCAGCGTCGCCGGCTACGACGTCGTCGCCCAGCCTCAGCAGGTGCGCGCCGCGATCGGGCTCACCGGCCAGTTCGCGGCGGTCGACGAGGACCTGACCGGGCGCGAGAACCTGGTGCTCGTCGGCCGGCTCGGCCGCATGCCGAAGGCCGACGCCGACGCGCGCGCCGCCGAGCTGCTCGACGCCTTCGACTTGGCCGACGCCGCGGACCGGGTGGTGCGCGGCTACTCGGGAGGTATGCGGCGGCGCCTCGACCTCGGGGCGAGCCTCATCGCGTCGCCCGACGTCCTCTTCCTGGACGAGCCGACCACCGGGTTGGACCCGCGCAGCCGGCTGCGCCTCTGGGACGTGATCACCGGCCTGCGCGACGAGGGCAAGACGATCGTGCTCACCACCCAGTACATGGAGGAGGCGGATCACCTGGCCGAGCAGATCAGCGTGATCGACGGTGGCGGCATCATCGCCGAGGGGACGGCCGACCAGCTGAAGGACAAGGTCGGCGGGGACGTGCTGCACCTGCAGGTCAGGGACCGGGCGCGGGCGCCCGACGCCGCCGGCGCGCTGGCCCGCGCGTTCAGCGTCCCCCAGCCCGAGATCATCACCGACCTCGAGCTCGGCACCATCCTGGTCCCGGTGCAGTCCGGCGCGTCGGCGCTCGTCGACGCGGTGCGTGCCCTCGACGCCGAGGGTGTGGAGGTCGCCGACCTGGGGCTGCGCCGCCCCTCGCTCGACGACGTGTTCCTCAGCCTGACCGGGCACCTCGCCGAGGAGGCGCGACCCGATGCCCCCGAACCGCGGCTCGGCCGCGGACGGCCGAGGCTCTGATGGCCGTCACCGCCCTCGAGACGCGACGCGCCGCGATCGAGGCGCGAGCCGCGCTCGGGCCCGAGCGTGTCCTGGCGGACATCGCCCTGATCGCCCGGCGGAACCTGCGCAAGGTGCAGCGCAGCCCCGGCCTCATCATCTTCTCGACGATCCAGCCGCTCATGCAGCTGATCCTGTTCGTGTACGTGTTCGGCGCCATCGCCAACATCGGGGCCGGCACCAGCTACCGCGACTTCGTCGTCCCCGCCGTGCTCGTCCAGGCGCTCGCCTTCGCCGCGATGGGCTCCGGCGTTGGCATCGCGTACGACCTGCAGTCGGGCATGATCGACCGCTTCCGCTCCCTGCCGATCGCCCGCTCCGCGTTCCTCGTCGGCCGGACCCTGAGCGACAGCTTCCGGCTCGGGATCCAGTCGCTGCTGCTCGTCGGCTGCGCCCTCGCGCTCGGGTTCCGGTTCCACGACGGGCTGCTCGCCGCGGTCGCGATGATCGTCGTCATCGTCATGTTCGGGATGGCGCTCACCGCGTTCTCCGCGTGGGTGGGCCTGGCCATCAAGGATCCCGAGACCGTGCAGCCCGCGGTGTTCATCCCGGTCCTGCCGCTCGTGTTCACCAGCTCGGCGTTCGCGCCGGTGTCACGGCTGCCGGGCTGGATGCAGGCCGTCGCCAAGGTCAACCCGATCACCGCGGCGATCGACACCGCGCGCGGGCTCGCGCTCGGCGATCCGACCCTCTACCGGGTGAGCCACGTCCACCTCGCCACCGCGGCGCAGCACTTCCTCCTCTCGTGGGTGCTCATCGTCGGTGTCTTCACCGCGCTCGCCGTCCACCGCTACCGGGTGGGCTGAGCGACCACCCCGGGTCAGGCGGGGAAGAGGCTGATGTCGGCCGCTTTGACGCTCGCCCACACGGGCGCCCCCGGTGCCAGGGCGAGGTCGGTGACCGCGGCGCGGGTGACCTCGGCGGTGATCGCCGGGTCGCCGGCCAGCTGGACCCGGGCCCGATCGCCGAGCAGGTCGAGGTCGCGCACCGTCGCCGACCACACGTTGCGCGGACTGCCCTCGGGGCGGCGGCGGTGCAGCGCGACCGCCTGGGGTCGGATCATCACCAACACCGCGCCCGCCAGCGCGGCGTCGTTCACGACGGTGAGCTCGTGTGCGTCGTCGACGCGCACCTGCGACCCGGCCGCGACCGCACGGTAGAGGTTGACGCCGATCAGGTCCGCGACGTACCGGGTGCGCGGTCGGGCCTGGAGGTCGTCGACCGTGCCGTCCTGCACGACCCGGCCCGCCTCGAGGACGACCACGCGGTCGGCGAGGGCGAACGCGTCGACCGGGTCGTGGGTGACGAGCACGCGCGCCGCGGGCGAGGCGCCGAGGTGGACGCGCAGGTCGCGCCGCACCGTCGGACGGGTCGTGGCGTCGAGCGCGGCGAGCGGCTCGTCGAGGAGCAGCACCCGCGGGTCCGTCGCGAGCGCCCGGGCGAGCGCCACCCGCTGCGCCTGGCCGCCCGACAGGCGGCCCGGCTTGGCGTCGGCGTGCTCGGCGAGCCCGACGCGGTCGAGCCACTCGTCGGCCCGGGACCGGGCCGCGCCGCGGGGCATCCCGCGGGCGCGCAGCCCGAACGCCACGTTGTCGCGTGCGCTCAGGTGCGGGAACAGCAGGTAGTCCTGGAAGACGACCCCGATCGGCCGGCGCTCGGTCGGCATCCACGCACCCGACGACGGCTCGTCGAGCGGCGTGCCGTCGACGACGACGCGACCGGTGTCCAGCGCCTGCAGCCCGGCCACGGCGCGCAGCGCGGTGGTCTTCCCGGCGCCGTTCGGGCCGAGCAGCACGACGGTCTCGCCGTCGGCGACGTGCAGCGGGAGGGCGAGCTCGAAGCCGTCGAGCCGCACGCCGAGCTCGGCGTCGAGGCTCACAACCGCAACCAGCGGTCGCGCAGCGCCACCAGCACCACGATCGAGATCGCGACGAGGATCAGGCTCAACACGATCCCCGCCGCCGGGTTGTTCTCGAACGCGAGGAAGATCGCGAGCGGCATCGTCTGGGTCTTGCCCTGCAGGTTGCCGGCGAAGGTGATGGTGGCCCCGAACTCGCCGAGGGCGCGCGCCCAGCACAGCGCCGCGCCGGCCCCCACCGCGGGGGCGATCAGCGGCAGCGTGACCCGCCGGAACGTCGTGCCCCGACGCGCCCCCAACGCGGCGGCGGCCTCCTCGTAGCGGGTGTCGAAGGTGCGCAGCCCAGATTCGACGGCCACGACGAAGAACGGCATCGCCACGAACGTCTCGGCGATGACCGCGCCGAGGGTCGTAAACGGCAGCCGCACCCCGAACCACTGGTCGAGGTACTCGCCGAGCAGCCCCCGCCGCCCGAACGCGAGGAACAGCGCGACGCCGCCGACGACCGGTGGGAGGACCATGGGCAGCAGCACCACGGCCCGCGCCAGCGCCCGCCCCGGGAAGTCGACGCGGGCGAGCACCCACGCGAGCGGTAGCCCGAACACGACGGCCAGCGCGGTGGCGCCGAGCGAGCACACCACCGAGAGGCGGAGCGCGTCGAGCGTCGCCGGTGCCCGCAGCTGCCCCCAGAGCTGGGACCACGGAGCACGCTGCGCCAGCCCGACGAGCGGGAGCGCGAAGAAGAGCAGCGCGACGCCGGCGAGGACGAGGGCGACAGCCGGTGGGCGGCGCCGCCGGGACCGCCGCCCACCCGCGACCGTCACGGCTTCAGGAACCCAAACTGGCGCAGCGTCTTCTGCCCGGCGCTCGACAGCACGTACGCCTCGAACGCCGCGGCCCCCGGCCGGTTCCCTGAGCTCTTCACGACCCCGATCGGGTAGACGGCCACCACGTTCTGGGACAGCGGGATCCGCACCCCCGTCGCGCTGCCCTTCGCCGACAAGACGTCGGTGACGTACACGACGGCGGCGTCCGCCTCACCGAGCGTCACCTTCGAGAGCGTGTCCTTCACGTTCAGACCGGTGGGCACGTTCCCAACCGGGATCCCCTGCTTCTGATACGCCTGCAACGCGAACTCTCCGCATGGGACCACCGGGGCGCACAACACGAGCGACACGCCGGGCTTCACCGTATCGGCCAAGGAGCGGATGTGCTTCGGGTTGCCGGGCGCGACGGCGATCTCCAACAGGTTCTCCGCGAACACGGACCGGCCGGTGACCATCCCAGCGACCTTCGACATGTTCGACTGGTCCGCCGACGCGAACACGTCCGCCGGCGCCTCCTGCTGGATCTGCGCCGCGAGCGTGGAGGACGCGTTGAAGTTGAACGCCACGGTGATGCCAGGATGCAGACGGTCGAACTCGGCGCCCATCTTCGTGAACGCCTCGGTCAGCGACGACGCCGCGAACACGGTGATCGAGCCGCTGAGCTTCGCCGCATGACCGGTACTCGGCCCGGACGCGGTCGCCGGACTCCCCGACGTGGCGAGCACCGTCGCCGCGAGGGCCAGACCGGCCAGCACGGCACGAAGACGGACACGCGCGGACATGCGGACCTCCTCGGGTACCGGGGTCAGGGGGTGTCCGCGATCTCGACGCCCACCTGGGTGGCTTTCACCGCGGCGACGGCGAGCATCCCCGGCTCGAGGCCCAGCTCGTCCGCCGCCTCGCGCGTCATGAGCGACACGACCCGATGCGGCCCGGACTGGATCTCGACCTGCGCCGCGACGCGATCCTTGATGACCCGGGTGACGATTCCCGGAAAGCGGTTCCGGGCCGAGTGGGCGACGATCGCGCCTGCCTCGGGCATCCCGGTGTGGCGGGTGACGGCCTCGGCCAGTGACACGCCGTCCACCACGCGCTGACCGCCCGCCGTCCGACGAGTCACCAGCTGCCCGGCGTCGGCGAGGCGACGCACCGTGTCGGCGCTCACCCCTAGCAACTCCGCGGCCTGCCCGATCCGAAACTCGCTCACGCAAGCCATTCTGGCCGATTTTCTCGCAACAGGGGTAGCAGGTCAGTCCGGGGGAGTGGGTCAGGTTGGCGCTCGTGGGTCAGTCCCCGATGTGGCTGGCCCAAGAGACGCTCAGTCTGGTGACCGAGGTGCCGATGCTTCAGAGAGATCCGGACCGCGCCAGGAAGCGCCGGGCCAGGGACAGGGACGATGCATTCGACGCTTCGCGCACACCCGCAGTTGGGTGATGCCCTCGAAGGGGCTCTGGGCATCTACCACCCGGGCACAGCCCAGCACGCTGATCGGGTTCGCCAGATCGCCAATGTGCTGGCTGCCGAGTTGAGCCTGCGAGAAGTTGAGCGTGAGGCGGTGTCCTGGGCGGCGTGGCTTCACGATCTTGGCAAGATGGCCGTGCCCGCCGCGGTGCTGTCCAAGAAGGGACCGCTGACCGGGGCCGACTGGGCAGAGATCGAACGCCATCCCGCAGTCGGTGCTGAGCTGCTCGTGTCACTGTCACCGCGCTTGGAGCCGATCGCGGCTGGGGTCCGAGCCCACCACGAGCGATGGGACGGTAGCGGTTACCCCGATGGCTGCGCCGGCGAGGAAATCCCGATCGTGGGAAGGATCGTCGCGGTCGCGGACACGTTCGACGCGATGACGCACCACCGATCGTATCGGGAGCGGGACTTCACTCGGGACGAAGCAATCGCTGAGATTGAGGCGAAGGCAGGCACCGACTTCGATCCCAAAGTCGTCGCGGCCTTCAGCCATCTCTACCGAAGAGGCCGAATCCCCAAATCGAACTGACCCCGCAACAGGGGTGGTTGGGGTGCGAGTGACCCGCTCGGGGCTAGACCATCGTCGCGGTCGAAACGCGCTCCTGTTCATCCGGTAGCGCCCGACGAGCGCTGTGGCCCCTGACGCCGCGCTACTCGGTCGGGCGGGCCAGGGCCAACGGGTGCCGTGGCTGGTAGAGGCCGACGGTGCCACCGCCTGGCAGCGCCATCTTCGTGACCGAGCCCCATCGCGCGTGCTCGACGGGCGTACACGAGATGCCAGCGCGGCGAGGGCCTGGATCTCCGTCGGCAGGTCGTCACACAGGAGATAGAGCTCGTGCCCGACCTCGTCCTCAGCCGGGTGCACCGCGACTTCGGCGGGTGGCAGGGCGAAGATCAGCCAGTCGTGGCCGGCGTCCACCGCCGAGAACCCGAGGACGTCCCGGAGGACGGCACGATCGGCGGCCGCGTCCCTGCTGTAGAGGATCACATGAGCACCGAAGATCATTGCTGGCTCCTGTCGGTGTGATCGATCGTCCGCGGGCGGCAAGGGCCGCGCGGCTACGCCGCGGGGACCGACCCGGGGCCGCGCGGGCGTGGCCGGGTCGGGCGTCCGGTGCGGGAGGACCACCGGAGGGAGATGCTCACCCGGGGGCCGGCGGCGACGACCTTCGGGACCGCGTGCTCCCAGTCGGCCTGGGTGCGGCCGCCCATGACGAGGAGGTCGCCAGATGCGGGTCGCAGGTCGCGGGATGAGCCGCCGGCGCGGGGTCGCACGAGGAACGGCCGGACCGCGCCGAGGGTCACGATGGCGACGAGCGTGTCGTCGAGGCGGCGCAGCTCGCGGTCGCGGTGGAACGCGACGCTGTCGCGACCGTTGCGGTAGTAGTTGAGCCCGACCGACCCGAACGGGACCCGGTAGCGGGTCGACAGCGCGCGGCGGATCGTGTCGAGCGTGGAGTGGGGCAGGGGGTCCGCGGCGTTGTACCAGCGCGACAGGCGCGGGTCGTCGAGGACGCGGTCGTACATCTTGCGGCGGCCTTGGCGCCACGGCACGGTCGCGACGAGGTCCGCGAGGAGCGTGTCCGCGCCGCGCAGCCAGCCGCGACCGAGGTCGACCCAGCTCGTGCCGTCGAGGGCGACGCGCTCGACGGGGGCCGCGTCGACCGTCGGGTCGCCCTGGCCGAGCAGCGTCCCCTGGAGCGCCTCCACGGCCCCCCAGCCTATCGAACATGCGTTTGTGTGCGCTCGGAGGGCCGGCTCGACGGTCGAGGCCGGGCACGGGACACTCCCGGGATGGGTGACATCAGAAACCAGGTCGATCAGGCGGTGGCGGGGGCCGCGTTCCTCGACGCCGACGCCGCGGACCACGACCAGCCCCACTCACGATGAACCGCGACGCCGCGATCCAGGCCGGCATCGCGGGCCTCATCACCGCGGTGCGGATCCTGGCCGACCACCTCGACGCGCGCTGACCTCGCGCCCGCCGCGATCCAGAGCCCCGGTGACGCGTCGGGGTGGCACGCGGGCCCGAGCTGTCCGGGACCGGCACGCCCTCCGTCGCGGGCGTTCAGACCACGGGGCGGGTCGCGGTCGCCGGGAAGAGGCGCCGGTAAGGTCCGCGCGGTCCGGACGATCCGGCGGGCCCGGCGGACCGGAGGTGCGGTCGGGTGCTGAGCACGATGATGGCCGCGGCGAGCCAGCCCTCCCAGCTGCTGCCCGCCCGGACCCAGATGGCGTTCACGCTGGGCGTCCACATCGTGCTCGTGCCTTTCGGGGTCGCGTTCGTCTTCATCGCGCTCATCGCCAACTACCGCGGGCTGCGGCGCGGGGACCAGGACGCGATGGTCCTCGCCGAGCGGTGGTCGAAGGTCGCGGCGGTGCTGTTCGCCGTCGGCGCCGTGACCGGCACCGTGCTGTCGTTCGAGCTCGGGTTGCTCTGGCCCGGGCTCATGGGCCGCTTCGGTGCCGCGTACGGGATCCCGTTCGTCGTCGAGGGGCTCTTCTTCTTCCTCGAGGCGATCTTCGTCGCCATCTACATCTACGGCTGGAAGCGGATGCCGCCGTGGCTGCACTTCTGGTCCGGGATCCCCGTCGTGCTCGCCGGGATCGGCGGGGCGCTGTCGGTCGTGGCCGCGAACTCGTGGATGAACGACCCCGCCGGCTACACGCTGCGCGACGGCAAGGTCGTGAGCGTCGACCCGATGAAGGTGATCTTCAACGGCGCGTTCTGGCACGAGGGCCTCCACATGCTCCTCGCCGCCTACATCGTGGCGGGGTTCCTCGTGGCGGGCGTCTACGCCGTCGCGATCCTGCGCGGCCGAGAGGGTCGCTACTACCGGCTCGGGTTCCTCATCCCGTTCACCGTCGCCGCGGTGCTGATGCCGTTCCAGATCGCGGTCGGGGACTCCGCGGCCCGCTGGGTCTACAACAACGAGCCGACGAAGTTCGCGGCGATGGAGCTCGTGCCGCACACGACCCGACACACGCCCGAGACCATCGGTGGGTCGCTCGTGAACGGCCACGTCGAGGGCCCCCATCTCACGATCCCCGACGTCGCGTCGTTCCTGTCGGGCTGGAGCACCAACACGAAGGTGCCGGGGGTCGACGCCGTCCCGGTCGAATACCGGCCACCGGCGACGATCGTGCATCTCGCCTGGGACACCATGGTCGGTCTCGGCACCGCGCTGCTGGCGCTGGCCGGGTGGTTCGCGCTCGTCTGGTGGCGGCGGCGCGACGCTGACGCGCGCCCGATGGTTCCTGCGGGCGGCGTCGCTGGCGGGCGCGGCGTCGCTCGTGACGATGTGGGCCGGCTGGACCGTGACCGAGGTCGGCCGTCAGCCCTACATCGTCTTCGGGGTCCTGCGCACCAGCGACGCGGTCACGCGCGCCTCCGGGATCTGGGTGACGTTCACCGTCGCCGTCGTGATCTACGGGCTGCTGACCGCGGCGACGATCCTGGTGCTGCGCAGCATGGCGCGGCGGTGGCGACTCGCCGACGCGGGCGTGTCGGACCGCGACGTCCCGTACGGGCCGGCCCGCCGTCTCGACGACGAGGCCGGCGCGGAGCTCGCGGACCGGTGACCGGATGAGCGACGTCGTCGGCGTCATCCTCTTCCTCGGGGTCGCGCTGTACGCGGTGTTCGGCGGCGCGGACTTCGGCGCCGGTTTCTGGGACCTCACGGCGGGCGGCGCAGCCCGAGGGCGTCGACCGCGCGCGCGCTCATCGACCAGTCGATCGGGCCGGTGTGGGAGGCGAACCACGTGTGGCTCATCTTCTGCCTCGTCGTGCTCTGGACCGGGTTCCCTGGGGCGTTCGCGTCGATCATGGAGACCCTGTGCGTCCCGCTCGCCGCGACCGCGCTCGGGATCGTGGCGCGCGGCGCCGGCTTCGCGTTCGCCAAGGTGTCCCTGACGCTGCGGCAGCAGCGCGTGTTCGGCGCCACGTTCGCGATCTCGTCGCTCGTCACCCCGTTCTTCCTCGGCACAGTGGCCGGCGGCATCGCGTCCGGTCGTGTGCCGGCGGTCGGCGACGGGAACCGGATCACGAGCTGGCTGAACCCGACGTCGGTGCTCGGCGGGGTGCTCGCCGTCACGGTGTGCGCCTACCTCGCCGCGGTGTACCTGGTCGTGCAGGCCGACCGGCGTGGGCTGCGCGACCTTGAGGCGTACTTCCGTGCCCGGGCCGTCGCCGCCGCCGTCGCTGCCGGGGTCGTGTCGCTCGCGGGCATCTGGGTGCTCGACTCGGACGCGCCGCGGCTGTTCCACCGGCTCGTCGGCGCGGCGCTGCCGCTCGTGGTGCTCTCGGTGGTGTGCGGCCTGGGTGGGCTGGTGCTGCTGAGGCGCGGCGCGTTCCGGGCGCTGCGCCCGCTGGCCGCGGTGGCGGTCGCGGCGGTGGTCGGCGGGTGGGGGGTCGCGCAGTACCCGTTCGTGCTCGGTACGCACCTGACGCTCGGCGACGCGGCGGCGCCGAGCAGCACGCTCACGGCGGTGGTGGCGGTGTTCGTGGTCGCCGCCCTGACCTGCGTGCCGTCGCTCGTCTTCCTCTACTCCCTGGAGGAGCGCGGCCGGCTCGACGCCGAGGCGTAGGCGCCGCCGGGCCCCGCGCCGAGGGCGTCGCGTGCCATAACGTCGGGTCGAGACGACGGACCCGACGAGCGTGGGAGGTGCCTCGGTGCAGCGGTCGTCGCGCGAGCACACCACGCTTCATCATCGCTGGTCCCTCGGCCGAGTCCTCTTCCTGACCTTCACGGCGATCTGCCTCTACCTGCTGTTCCCGAGCATCATGTCGGTGCTCTCGGCGTGGCAGAACCTCGACCGGTTCGAGCCGATCTGGCTCGCGGTGATCCTGGTGTGCGAGGTGGCGAGCTTCGCGTCGATCTTTGCGCTGCAGCGCATCGTCTTGCCGCAGGTCTCGTGGTTCGACGGCGCGACGAGCTACCTGATCGGCAACGCGTTCAACCGCGTCACCCCGGGTGGCGGCGCGACCGGCACCGCGCTGCAGGCCCGGCTGCTCGCCGACGCCGACTACGACCTCACCGGGGCGGCGTCCGGGCTCACGACCACGTCGCTGCTCATCTCCTTGGCCGTGTTCGTGCTGCCCCTGTTCAGCCTCCCGGCGATCGTCGCCGGTGTCAGCGTCCCGGGCAGCCTCGCCGACGCCGCGTGGGTCGGCGCGGTCGTCTTCGCGGTCATCGCCGCGGCCGGCGTGGCCTTCCTCCACGGGTCGCGACCGCTCGAGGCGCTCGGTGACGGGCTGGCCCGCGCCGCGAACCGCGTCCGCCGGACCAAGTCGCCGATCCAGGACCTCGGGGCGCGGCTCGTCAACGAGCGCGACGTGCTCCGTGAGCGAATCGGCTCCCACTGGGTCCTCGCGGTGACGCTGGCCGTCGCCCGCTGGCTCTTCGAGTACTTCGGCCTGCTCGTCGCGCTGCAGGCCATCGGCGCCCACGTCGAGCCGACCCTGGTGCTCCTCGCGTTCACCACCGCCGAGCTGCTCGGCCTGCTGCCCTTCACGCCCGGTGGCCTCGGCTTCGTCGAGGCCGGCCTCACCGGGACGCTCGCCCTCGCCGGAGTGCGGGCGTCCGACGCCGTGCTCGCCACGCTCGTGTTCCGGCTCGTGTCGTTCTGGCTGCCCCTCCCCGTCGGGCTCATCACCGTCGTCGTCTACCGGCGCCGTCACCCGCGGCGCGACCTCGCCGCGGGTTCCGATGCGACCCCGGGCGGGGTGCGGCAGGCACACTCGACGTCGTGACGCGTCTCCCTGTCGCGGCGCGCTGGGCCGTCGCCGCGGACGGGGTCTGCCTCGTGGCGTTCGTGGCCCTCGGCCGCACCAGCCACGACCTCGACGGCGGCGCGGGCTGGTTCGTCGCGGTGCTGTGGCCCTTCGCCGTCGGCTGGGTCGTCGCCGCGCTCGCGACCCGGCTGTACGCCGCGCGCTCTCATCGCTGGTGGCGCGCCGGCGCGACGGTGCTTGCCGGGGTCACCATCGCGCTCGTGCTGCGCGCCACGCTGACGAGCCGGTCGACGCCGGTGGTCTTCGGGGTGGTGGCGCTGTCGTTCCTCGCCCTGTCGACCCTCGGGTGGCGCCTCGTCGCGGCCGCGCTGAGCCGCCGGCGGGCCCGCGTCCCGGCCTGACGCGCCGGGCGGTCAGGCGCGGAGGCGGGCGACGAGCTCCCGGGTCAGGACCTTCCCGACCTCGTTGCGGGGCAGCGCGTCGAGGGCGACGAACCGGACCGGCACCTTGTAGGGCGCGAGCTCGGCGCGGCAGTGCTCCTCGAGCGCGTCGGCGTCGAGGGCGGCGTCGCTGACCACGAAGGCGACGGGCACCTCCCCGAGGCGGTCGTCGGGCGCGCCGACCACCGCGGCGTCGCGCACGCCGGGTCGGGCGCGCAGCACCTCCTCGACCTCGCGCGGGTACACCTTCAAGCCGCCGCGGTTGATCATCTCGGCGACGCGCCCCTCGATCCACACGAACCCGTCGTCGTCGACCCGGGCCAGGTCGCCGGTGCGGAACCAGCCGTCGGCGTCGAGCCGGTCCCGCAGCGACCGGCCGGTCGCGTCGGCGCCGACCGCCGTGCCGGTGCGGACGAGCAGCTCACCGTCCGCGACCCGGACGTCGACGCCGGGATGGGGTCGGCCGACCGCGCCGAGCTTCGTGGTGCCGAAGGCCCGGGCGTCGGCCGCGCTCCACCCGATGACCTCGCCGCCGAGCTCGGTCTGGCCGTAGGAGTTCAAGACGTCGACGTCGAAGCGGTCGCGGAACCGTCGGGCGAGGAACGGCGACAGGGGCGCGGTGATGCTGCGCACCATCCGCAGTGGGGCGAGCGTCGTGACGGCCGGGTCGTCGGCGAGCATGGTCATCGCCGCCGGGGGCAGGACGACCGAGCGGATGCCGTGCTGCGCGACGAGCGCGGCGAACGTGGTGGTGTCGAACGGGTCGAGCAGCACGACGGGGGCGCCGGCGCGGAACGCGAAGCACACGTTGTAGATGCCGGCCCACAGGGAGAGCGATACCGCGAGGAGGTTCGGCATCGCGGGGTGATCCCGCGCCGTGTCCGCCCGGCTGCCGCGCAGCGTCGCGAGCACCCGGTCGAGCTGGGCCAGCACGGGCCCGTGTCGGAGCAGCACCGGGGTGGGCGGTCCCGTGGTCCCCGACGTCAGCTGCACGAGTGCCGCGTCGTCGCCGTAGCGGGCCGGCGGACGCGACGGGGCGTCGTCGCGGACGACACGGGCCCCGTCCGCCTCGACGGCGATCACCGGCCCGTCGACGCGTGACGCGTCCGCGGCGCGGGCGAGGGTCGCGGCGACGGGCACACGCTCGACGAGGCGTCCGAGCTCGGCGTCGGTGAGACGCGGGTTCACCGGCACGTGGACCAGCCCGGCCCGCCACACCCCGAACAGGGCCGCGACGGCCTCGGGCCCCCGGAGCAGCACGGCCACTGGGCTGCCCGGCGCCGCGCCGAGCCCGCGCAGGGCGTCGGCCACCTGGGTCGCGGCGGCGTCGAGGGCGCCGCGCGCGTGACGCGCCGGTCCCCGGCGTACACCGCGACGACGTCGGGCGGCTCGCCGTCGAGCAGGTCGGCGAGCGTCACGCGCCCGGCGGGCGGACGGGTCCGGTCGGATCCGCCCAGCGCGCCTCGCGGTGCTCGGCGAAGGCGCGGGGCCCCTCGGCCTGGTCGGGGTGGCCCCAGAGGGCGACGAGCTCCTGGGCGCCGGCGCGGCAGGCGTCGGTGAGGCCGGCCTCGAGGGCGCCCCACAGGGCGCGTTTGGTGGCGGCCATCGCGGCGGGGGAGTTGCGGGCGATCTTCTCGGCGAGGGCCTGGGCGGCGTCGCGCAGCTGCTCGGGGGGGTCGACGACCTGGCTGATCATCCCGAGCTCGTAGCGCGCGGGCCGCGGACATCCGCTCGTGCCGGCCGACGAGCGCCATCCGCATGACCGCCTCGACGGGCATCTTGCGCATGAGCCCGATGGCCTCGAGCGACACGACCTGGCCGATCGACACGTGCGGGTCGAAGAACGCGGCGTCGCGACGCGGCGATGACGATGTCGGCGTCGGCGATCCAGTGGAACCCGCCGCCGCAGCAGATCCCGTTCACCGCGGTGATGACCGGCTTCCACGACGTGCTGGTGCCAGGCGGTGAAGTGGAGGTCGAAGTGCTCGACGGAGTCGCGGTAGCGCTGCATCCCGACGCCGTCGGTCGCGATCTCGGTGACGTCGACGCCGGTCTGGAAGGCGCGTCCCTCGCCGGTGTGCACGATCACGCGCACGGCCGGGTCGGCGTCGAGCTCGATCCAGGCGTCGGCGAACTCGTCGCGCATCCGGGCGTTCATCGCGTTCAGCTGGTCCGGCCGGTTGTTGATCAGCCAGCCGACCGGTCCGTGCCGCTCGACGCGCAGGTGCTCGTAGCTCACGGCGCCGCGACCTCCACGGCACGCGCCTCGCGGTTCTCGGCGAAGGCGCGGGGCCCCTCGGCCTGGTCGGGGTGGCCCCAGAGGCGACGAGCTCCTGGGCGCCGGCGCGGCAGGCGTCGGTGAGGCCGGCCTCGAGGGCGCCCCACAGCGCCCGCTTGGTCGCGGCCATCGCGGCGGGGGAGTTGCGGGCGATCGTCTCGGCCAGGGCCTGGGCCTCGTCGCGCAGCTGCTCGGGGGGGTCGACGACCTGGCTGATCATCCCGAGCTCGTACGCGCGCGGCGGCCGGTATCCGCTCGTGCCGGCCGACGAGCGCCATGCGCAGGACCGCCTCCATCGGCGACTTGCGCGCCAGCCCGATGCGCCTCGTAGGCGGTGACCTGACCCACCGAGACGTGCGGGTCGAGGAACGTGGCGTCGGACGCGGCGATGACGACGTCGGCGTCGGCGACGAAGTGCAGGCCGCCGCCGGCGCACACGCCGTTCACCGCGGCGATGACCGGTTTCGTCACGCCGTGCTGCCACGCGGTGAAGCGCAGCTCGGCGTCGCGGGTGCGCCGCGACGTGCGCGCGGAGCGCCTCCGGGTCGTCGCGCAGCTGCCCAGGTCGAGGCCGGTCTGGAACGCCGCGCCGGTCGCCGGTGTTGACGATGACGCGCACGGCCGGGTCGGCGTCGAGCTCCGCCCAGGCCCGCTCGAGCTCGTCGAACATCGACCGCGTCCATGGCGTTCCCGACGTCGGGCCGGTTGAACACCAGCCAGCCGACCGGGCCGTCGCCGTTCGACCCGCAGCCGGGTCGTAGGGCGTCAGCTGCGAGCGCGGCACCTCCCGCCACGGCGACGTCGCGCCACGGATCCGGCTCGCGGGGCAGGCCGAGCACCCGCTCGCCGAGGATCGTTCTGGTTGACCTCGGTGGTGCCGCCCTCGATGGTGTTGGCCCGGCTGCGGAGCATGCCGTGCACCTCGTCGGGGCAGCGACTCGGCGTATCGGCGACGCAGGTGTCGACCAGGCCGCGGCGTCGGCGCCGAGGAGGTCGGTGGCCAGCAGCTGGATGCGCTGGTTCAGCTCCCCTGAGTGGACCTTGCCGACGTGCTCTCGGCGCCCGGGGCCGCGCCCGGCCTCGAGCGTGGCCCGGACCCGGTGGTTGGTCCAGGCGCGGATCCGCTCCTCGGCGAAGCACGCCGCGAGCCGCTGGCGCGTGACCGGGTCCGGGTGCGGCCCCGGCGGCGGCGCCAGGCCGAGCAGGCGTGCTCGACGCCCGAGCCGCCGATGCGGTCGACGCCGCCGGATCCGGCGCCGGAGACCATCTGGCGCTCGCCCGACAGGGTGGCGTTGGCCACCCGCCACCCGTCGCCGACCGCGCCGACCCGCTGGGCGTCGGGGACGCGGGCGCCGTCGAGGAACACCTCGTTGAAGTCGACCTCGCCGCCGATGTGGCGCAGCGGCCGGACCTCGACGCCGGGTTGGTGCAGGTCGAGGAGGAAGTAGGTGATGCCGCGGCGCTTGGGGACGTCGGGGTCGGTGCGGGCCAGCAGCACGGCGTAGTCGGAGAGGTGGGCCCAGGTGGTCCACACCTTCTGGCCGGTGAGCACCCACTCGTCGCCGTCGCGGGTCGGCCCGGGTGGCGAGCGACGCCAGGTCCGAGCCGGCGCCCGGCTCGCTGAACAGCTGGCACCAGACCTCCTCGTTGCGCACGATCGGCGGCAGGAACCGGCGGCGCTGCTCGTCGGTGCCGTGGGCGAACAGCGCGGGGGCGCACAGGTTCAGGCCCAGCGGGTTCAGCCGCCCGAGGTTGAGCGGCGCGAGCTCGGCCGTCGATGCCGCGGGCCGCCGCCGCGGTGACGCCGAGCCCGCCGTAGTCGGGCGGCCAGGTGGGGGCGACGAGCCCGGACGCGCCGAACACCGGGTACCAGGCCTCGTAGTCGGCGCGGCTGCGCACCGCTCGGATGGCGTCCGACCCGCCCCGGCGCGGCGGCCCGCGCCAGGTCGCCGGGACGTGCGCGTCGACCCAGCGCGACGGCGTCGACCGCGGTCGCCGTCCTCGGCGCTCGACGCCGCGTCGAGCGCGACGGCGGTCATCGGCCCTCGAAGCGCGGCGTCGCGGCGCTCGCGAAGGCGGCGAGGCCCTCGCGGAAGTCGCTCGGTCCGCGACGACAGCTCCATGGCGAAGGCCTCGTTGGCAGGTGGTGGTCGAGGTCGAGCCCGGCTCCGGTGTGCAGCAGCCACTTCGTCAGCCCGAGCGCCACCGTCGGGCCGGCCGCGAGCTGGGCGGCGAGCGCGTCGGCCGCGGTGCGTCGAGCGTCGCCCGGGTCGACGGCCTCGTGGATCAGGCCCCACTCCGCCGCCTCCGTGCCCGACAGCCCCGGCCGAGCAGCAGCAGCTCCCGCGCGCGTGACGTCGCCGACGCGGCGGGGCAGCGAGCCAGGTGCCGCCGCTGTCGGGGGTGAAGCCCCGCTCGGTGAACGGCTCCCAGAAGCGGGCGTCGTTGGCGGCGACGCAGAAGTCGGCGGCGACGGCGAGATGGAGGCCGATGCCGGCGGCCCAGCCGCGCACCGCGCGCGACCACCGGGACCTGGATCGAGCAGACCAGCGACATCAGCCGGTGCGCCTGCGCCGGCAGGCGCCGCTGGATGCTGCCGACCCGGGGACGGGTCGCTCCGTCGGCGTTGCGGTGGCGAGATGTCGAACCCGGCGCAGAAGTCGTCGCCGGCGCCGGCGAGCATGACGGCCCGCACCGCCTCGTCCGGTTCGGCCGCCTCGAGCTCGGTGATCAGCGCACGGCGTCGATCGCGTCGTCGAGCGCGTTGCGCTCGCTCCGGCCGGTCGAAGGTCGAAGTGCAGCACGGCGCCGTCGCGTCGCACCGTCGAGCCCGGGCCGTCGCTCATGTCGGCGTGCTCCGCGAAGCGGGCGCTGATCGCGTCGAGCGCCTCCTGCAGGTCCGCGGCGCCGTCCGGGCGGGTCGGGGAGCCGCACCGGGCCGTGCTCGCGGCTGGGCAGCAGGATGGTGGCGTGCCCGGGCGTCGTCACCTCGCCCCGCTGGTTCTCGGCCGTCAGCTCGACGTCGACCGCCGGGCGCCCGCCGGGCTAGGTACTTCCGGACCACGCGGCCCCGCAGCCACTGGGTGTCGCCGACGTAGTTGAAGCGGCGGAACTCGCAGTCGAGCTTCCACAGCCAGGCGTCGTCGCCCATCCAGTCGGTGCAGCAGGTGGATCAGCCAGGTCTCGCGCATCCGCCCGTAGTCGAACGTCGTCGGGTTGCCGGACCGGCGGGCGAACTCGGGATCCCAGTGCACGCGCTGCATCACGTCGGGGATGTTCGAGGTCGTCGCGCTGGTAGAAGCGGGGGATGCGCCGCCGGTTGCTGCCAGCCGAGCCGCAGCGGCTGCACGCCGTAGAGGCCCATGCCCATGCCGACGTGCCAGCAGATCATGTCGGTGACGGTCAGCGGGCCCTTCACCATCGGGCCGAGCTCGTCGCCCTCCTCGACGTCCTCCCACCACCGCGGCTCGCGCCGCGGGGCGCTCCTGCTGCGTACTGCGCGTCGATCGCCGCGAGCGCGTCGTCGGTGTACGGCTCGACGACGGCGCGCTCGTCGTACTTCTTGTCGGTCGCGGGCCTCGCCGCGCTCGGTGCGGATCATGAGCCGGTACTGCGCCGACGAGCAGCGCGTCCGTCGTCGTCCGGAACACCTGCGCCGTCCACTCGTGCACCGCCCGACCCGCGAACTCGCTCGGCCTTGTCGAGCACCCCGACCAGGGCGTTGCGCCGCCACACCCGCCGTTCGGGCGCAGCGGCGCCCACCACTCCCGGGCGCTCGCCGCGTAGAACGCGTGCACGCCGCGCAGCGGGTCGCCCTTGCAGCAGCTCCCGCTGCTCCGGCGGCGACCTCGGTCACCTCGTCCTCGCCGATCAGCGTGTCGCCGCCGACGAGCGGCGGCGGGGCGATCGGCCCGCCCCACCGGGTCGCCGCGCCGTACGCCGGGTCGCACCACAGCGGGTTGTCGTCGCCGTAGGCCTCGCGCGACGTGGCGGAACGCGTCCGTGCCCGGCGCAGGTAGTGCGGCGGCTGCGGGTTGGGCTCGGCGAGCCCGATGCGGGCCCGCAGCCGGGCGACGCCCTCGTCGGTGATCGTGCCGGCCTCAGCCACGACCGCAGTGTGGCATGCAGCCGCGCCGACTGGCCCCGGCGTCGCGAGACGCGCGGGGACGACCGAGGCTCCCGGGCGCGGCGACCGGTACGCTGCCGGCCCTCCGCTCGACAGCTGGTTCCGTGATGAGCATCCGTGCAGTCGGCGTCGTCGGGCTCGTCGCCGCCGTCCTTGGCCTCGCTGCGCGGGGGCGGGCGCGGCGTCGGTCCCCCGTGTCGTGACGGACGCGCGGTCGGAGGCGTGGTCGTCACCGATGCCGCTGCCGGGCGCGCAGGACCCGCAATCCCTGTCGTGTCCGGTCGCGACGGTGTGCGCGGCGGCCGACACCGCCGGGAACGTCTTCCGCTTCGACGGCACCCGCTGGTCGGCCCCGACCGCGCTCGACCCCGCCTGTGCCGGCCAGCAGACGTGCGGGCTCGTCGTGTCGTGCCCCACGTCGTCGTTCTGCGCGTCGATCGACCAGTCCGGCCACACGGCGACGTACGACGGCTCGTGGTCCACGTCGGCCCGGCTGCAGGGATCCAACCTGACGGTCTCGTTCACCGCGCTGTCGTGCTCGGCGGCGAGGCGCTGCGTGGCGGTCGACGACGACGAGGACGCGTTCACCTACGACGGCACCTGGTCGGCACCGGTCGCGGTCGACCACGCCCCCGACCTGCTCGCCCTGTCGTGCCCGACGCCCCAGTTCTGCGCCGCGCTGAGCCAGTCCGACGCCTTCGTCGTCGAGCGCGACGGCGCGTGGACCACCCGAGCGTCGATGCCGCTGCCGAGCCCCCAGGGTGGATCCGAGCCGAACGAGCCGGCGGCGCTGTCGTGTCCCACGGCCGCCGTCTGCGTCGCGCTCGACAGCTTCGGGCACGCCGCCGTGTACCGCGGGGGGCGGTGGTCGGCGCCGACGACGCTCGACGGCAACGAGAACGGCAGCGCCTCGGTGTCGTGTCCGACCACCACGTTCTGCGTCGCGGTCGACGAGGTCGGCAACATCTTCCGCTTCGACGGTCGGGCGTGGTCGAAGCAGGTGTCGCTGACCCAGCGTCACGCCAACTTGACCGCGGTGTCGTGCCCGACCACGCGCTGGTGCGTCGCGCTCGAGCGCGCGAACCGCTACCTGGTCTACGAGGGCCGCTAGTGCCGCGTCGGGTCGGCGATCCGGTCGGTGGTGTCGAAGTCCCAGACGCTGACCATCCCGATCCGGACGAGCGCCGCCGCGTCCGGCTCGGCCGCGGGCGCGCCGTCGGGTTCGACCGTGACCGCGAAGCGGACCTCGTCGCCGGCGACCTCGAGGTCGCTGACCTGGGCGTGCCGGTCGACGCCGTGCGCCATCGCGGCCACGCCGCGGGGTCCCCGTCGGCCAGCAAGCCGCACCAGCCCGGATGGTCGGCGGCGAGCAGTCCGTCGACCTGCGCCCGGAGCGTCACCTGGAGGGCGTCGCCCCGGACGGCGACGTCGCGCTCGAAGCCGGGTGGGAGCATCGGCTGGAGCGCGAACGTGTCGGCCGAGCGCGTCGAGGGGCGACGCGGCGGGGCGCACGCGGCGCAGCCGCTCGCTCGCGATCCAGCCGGCACCCGCCCAGGCGTCGCCGATCATGCGGTGGGCCGTGTCGGCGCCAACGCGGTCGCGCAGGGTCAGCTCGCTCGAGCACATGAGCAGGTGGGCTTGGGCCTGGAACTCGCGGGACACGGCGGCGAGCGTCCCCTGCGAGAGGTCGGACAGCTGGAACGTCGGGTCGAAGGCGCCGGCGTAGTCGCGCCGCCCACCCGGCTCGAGGTCGGCGGCGATGGTGTTCGGCACGTCGGCGAGCGCCGACGCGGCGACGGCGTCGGTGAGCGGCACGGCGCCGACCGGGTCGTTGTCGTCCTCGATGGCGATGGTCCAGTGGCAGTGCGGGTGCCGGTCGGCGGGCCGGCGGGGCGGCCGGTGGATCGGCCGGATCCGGGCCCGAGGGTTCGTCGCGAGGGCGGTGGCGTCGAACGTCGGGTCCTCGATCGTGTGGCACATCCCGACGACGCGCTCCTCGCCGTGCGGCTCGGTGTCGAGGAGCGCGCCGCAGTGCTCGAGCCAGAACTCGGCGTGGTCGTCGTCGAGGATCCGGTAGCCGACGTGCATGTACTGGTGCACGAACCCGACGTCGAGCTGCAGCGCCTTCATGATCGCGTCGACCCGGTCCCCCTCGATGCCCATCAGCTGGCGCATCCGGCGCGTGTAGACGGGGCTGGCGCCCATCCACTCGTCGATCGCGACCTCGTTCATGGCGTCGAGGTCACCGGTCTCGAGGACGACCTGGGGGAGCAGCGCCCGCGTCACGATCATCCCGGCCAGCATCGTGTCGAGCGCGACGGGGAGCAGCGCGGCGCGGGGGAGGGCGTCGAGCGAGAGGGTCATGGGCGCTCCTTACGCGGCGGCGGCGACGGGCACGTTCGAGTAACCGGCGACGTTCGACATCTGTACCCGCCGCAGCCCCAATTCGTCGACCTGGTAGCGGGGCCATCGGTTGGCGATCTCCTCGAACGCGACGCGGCTCTCGAGTCGGGCCGAGCGCGGCGCCGAGGCACGCGTGGATGCCGTGCCCGAGCCCGAGCGGGAGGGTGGCGGGGCGGTCGATGTCGAAGACGTCGGGGTCGTCGTAGGCGCGCCCGTCACGGTTCGCCGCCCCGGTGATGAGCAGCACCGGCATCCCCGCGGGGATCGTCGTGCCGTGCCACGTCGAGGGGGCGTGCGAGAAGCGGCCCTGGTACTGCGACGGCGCCCAGTAGCGCAGCACCTCCTCCACCGCGCCCGTGACCTTCCCGCGGTCGTCGAGGAGCTTGCGCCACTGGTCCGGGAACCGGTGGAAGAGCACCACCCCGTTGCCGACCAGCTTCGTGACCGTCTCGCTGCCCGCCGCGGCGAGCAGCGTGGCGAACCCGGCGATCTCCCCGTCGCTGAGGTGCTGCCCCGTGCCGTCCTCGTCGGTCACCTCCACCGCGGTGAGCCGGGTGATCATGTCGTCACCGGGGTGGCGGCGCTTCTCGGCGACGAGGTCCATGAAGTACTGGACCTGGAAGAGTGCCGCCTCCATCCCGGTCTGGGTGACGCCGGGGGTGTCGGGCTCGCGGTGCAGCAGCTCGTCGGTCCAGTGGCGGATCTGCTGGCGGTCGGCGGCCGGGACGCCGAGCATCGTCGAGATGACCTCGACGGGGAACGGCGCGGCGAAGTCGGCGACGAGGTCGAAGTCGGACCGGTCCTGCAGCGGCGCGAGGTACGCGGTGATGGTGTCGCGCACCATCGGCTCGAGGGCCTGCACCGCCTTCGGGGTGAACACCCGGCTGACGAGCTTGCGCATCGGCTCGTGCTCCGGCGGGTCCATCATGATGATGCTCGTGCCCTGCACCGGCGTGTCCGGGTCGGTGAGCTGATCGATGGTGAGCCCGTGCGCGCTGCTGAACGTCTTCCAGTCCCGATGCGCCGCGAGCACGTCGTCGTAGCGGCTCAACGCCCAGAACCCGTACCGGGTGTTCTCGTAGGCGGGCGCCTCGTCGCGCATCCACCGGTACGTCTCGTACGGGTCGTCGAAGAAGTCGGCGGAGAACGGGTCGAAGTCCACGGTCACGCGGTGGCGTACTGCCAACGGTGGGCGGGCTCGCTTCCCGGCTGCCATTCCATGCACTGCACGTCGAAGAAGATGGGGAGGAGGTACTTCACGTAGAACGCGTGGACGGTCAGGTTGCCGGTCACGAGGTCCTCGTACTCCTTCACCCGGACCCGGTCGTCCCGCTGCGCGTAGTCACGCACCTGGGCGAGCAGCTCGTCGACCTCGGCCCGGGTGTCGCACAGCAGCCCCAGATGGTCGTACCCGGGGGACTGCATCGGCTTCGGCGACTCCGCGAGGAGGAGGAACTGGCCGTCATCGACCCGTAAGTACTGGCAGTCCTGACCCACGACCTCGACGTCGGCGCTCGCCCAGCCGAACAGACCCCCGTAGAAGGCGGCGACGTCCGCACGGTACGTCGCGTCCAGGGTGCCGGGAGCGAAGGTGAGCTCCATGTGGTTGAAGCGGACCGTCGGCATGTCGGGCACGGTACCGCCGGGCCCGACGAGCCGCCATCGGCCCGGGTCGGCGGTGCAGGCCACCGCGTAGATTGTGCGGTCGTGACCGTGGGCGCAGCACCGACTGCCGAGGTGCTCTCGGGGTTCGACCTCACCGACCTCGACAACTTCGCGGACGGGTTCCCCCACGACGTGTTCGCGACTCACCGCCGCGCCGCGCCGGTGCTGTGGCACGGACCGACGGCGCACACCCCCGACGGGGAGGGGTTCTGGTCGGTCGCCACCCACGCCGAGACGTTGCAGGTCACCCACGACCCGGCGACGTTCTCGAGCGAGCGGGGCGGGCACCGCGAGCGGGCCGGCACGATCCTGCCCGACCAGGCGATCGCCGGCGAGGTCCTCAACATGATGGACGACCCGCGCCACGCGCGGATCCGCCGCCTGGTCAGCGTCGGGCTGACCCCGAAGGCGGTCGGCGACCTCGAGGCCAACCTCCGGGTCCGGCTGCGCGTCGTGCTCGCCGACCTCCCCGACGAGTGCGACGCCGTCGCGGTCGTCCGCGAGCTCCCCCTCGAGGCCATCGCGCTTCTGATGGGCGTCCCCGCCGCCGATCGGCATCAGGTCGGCGACTGGGTCGACCACAGCTTCGACTTCAAGGACCGCGACTATCTCGAGAGCACCGACGCGGTCGCCGCGGCGCACGTCGCCATGTTCGAGTACGGGCGTGCCCTCATCGCCGAGAAGCGACGCCGGCCCGGCGACGACATGCTCTCCGTCGTCGTGCACGCCCGCCTCGACGACGAGGACCCGCCCCAGCTCACCGACAGCGAGGTGCAGCTCTTCTTCTCGCTGGTGTTCTCGGCCGGCGCCGAGACGACCCGCAGCGCCGCGGCCGGTGGGCTCCTCGCCCTCGCCGAACGCCCGGACCAGTGGGCGGCGCTGCACGCCGACCCGACCCTCACGAGCCGGGCGGTCGAGGAGATCGTCCGCTGGACCAGCCCGGCCGCCTACAACCGGCGCACCGCCACCACCGACACCGACCTCGGCGGGCACGCCGTGCGGGCCGGCGACAAGGTCGTGTTCTGGGAGGCGTCCGCGAACCGGGACGAGCGCGTCTTCCCGGATTCCATGACCTTCGACGTGCACCGCGACCCGAACCCGCACCTCGGCTTCGGACACGGGCTGCACTTCTGCCTCGGGGCCAGCCTCGCCCGCCTCGAGCTGCGCCTCACGCTCGAGGAGCTGACCCGCCAGGTCGAGGCGCTCGAGCCGGCGGGGGCGCCCGAGTGGACCCGCAGCAACAAGCACACTGGACTGCGCCACGTGCCCCTCCGGGTGCGGCGCCGTCGAGAGGAGCCGGCATGACCACCACCGTGGACCCGAGCGCCGCCCACCCGGACCTGTTCCTCCCCGAGCCCGAGCCGCGGGAGGTCCGCTACACGATCGTGTCGGTCGACGACCACCTCGTCGAGCCGCCCCACATGTTCGAGGGTCGCCTCCCCGCCGCGGCTGCAGGACCGGGCGCCGCGCGTCATCGTCGACGACGCCGGCCACGAGGTCTGGGAGTTCGAGGGGGAGCGGCACTTCCAGGTCGGCCAGAACGCGGTCGCCGGCCGGCGGCTCGAGACGGTCAAGATCGAGCCGTTCCGCTTCGACCAGATGCGACCCGGCTGCTGGGACATCGAGGCCCGCATCCACGACATGGACATCAACGGGGTGTGGGCGTCGCTCAACTTCCCGTCGATGATCACCGGGTTCTGCGGCCGCGTGTACTCCCAGGCGAAGGACCCCGAGCTCGGCCTCGCCGTCACCCGCGCCTGGAACGACTGGTTCTACGAGGAGTGGTACTCGGCGCACCCCGACCGCATCATCCCGATGGGCATCACCTGGCTCGCCGACGCCGAGCTCGGCGCCGCCGAGATCCGCCGCAACGCCGACCGCGGGTTCCGCTCGGTGACGCTCCCGGAGCGGCCGCACCGCATCGGGTTCCCGTCGATCTTCGACGACTACTGGGAGCCGATCATCGCGGCGTGCGCCGAGACCGACACGGTGATCAGCCTCCACGTCGGCTCGTCCGGCATGGCCGACTTCCCGCGCGGCTGCCCGCCGCTGCAGCTCGGCGCCACCCTGTTCGGGCAGCTGTCGCTCACCGCGTGCGCCGAGTGGGTCTGGTCGGCGTGGGCGGTGCGGCACCCCGACCTCAAGATCGCCATGTCCGAGGGCGGGATCGGCTGGGTCGCGATGCTGATCGACCGGCTCGACAACATCGTCGACCGCTCCGGGTACGGCCTCGACGGCTTCGGCGGGCTGCGACCCGTCCGACGTGCTGCGCCGCAACTTCTGGTTCTGCACGATCGACGACCCGTCGACGATCGCGACGCGCTACGCCATCGGCATCGAGAACATCATGGTGGAGGTCGACTATCCCCACGGCGACGGCACCTGGCCCAACACCCAGGCCGTCATCGAGCGGTACTGGGGTGACCTGCCGGTCGAGGAGCTGCGGCTGCTCACCCACGGCAACGCCGCCCGCCTCTACCGCCATCCCCTCCCCGCGGTCTGTCTCCCCTGAGCGCCCGCGGCTCGGGCGCCCCGGCCCGCCCCACGGCCGGTGAGGCCCCGGGCGGTGGGCGGCGGCAGGCCAGAATGACCCGATGCTCGCGGCAGGGGTGTGCCTCCTCTCGTTTTTCGCGGGGTCGATCCCGTTCTCGAACCTCGTGGCGCGGTGGCGGGCCGGCGTCGACCTGCGCCACACGGGCACCGGCACCGTGTCGGGCACGTCCCTGTACCGCGTCGCGGGGTTCCCGGCGCTCGCCGGCGCCGGCATCTGCGACGTCGCCAAGGGCGCGCTCGGGCCCGCCCTCGCGTGGCACCACCCGCTGCTCGGCGGGATCGCCGGTGGGCTCGCCGTCGCCGGGCACAACTGGTCCCCGTTCCTGCGCGGCCACGGCGGGCGCGGCATCGCCCCCGCGCTCGGGGCGCTGCTCGTCAACGCCTGGCCCGGCGCGGTCCTGCTCCTCGTCCTGCTCGTCCTGTCCCGCTTCGCCCGCCAGACCGGGCTCGGCTCCTTCGCCGCCGAGGTCGCGCTCACGCCCGTGCTCGCGGTCACGAACGGGACCAGCGGGGCCGTCGCCGGCGGCGCGATCGCCGCGCCGATGCTCGTGAAACGCGTCGTCGGGAACGCCCGGCCGAGCACCCCGGGGCTCGGCGTGTACGCGCAGCGGCTCCTCTTCGACCGCGACACGCGCCCGTGAGCATCCCGTCGCTCGTGCGCCGTCGCGGGTTCCGCGACCTGCTCGTCGGGCAGGGCGTCTCCGCGCTCGGCGACTGGATGGGCACCGTCGCGTTCATGGCGCTCGCCTTCAAGCTCACCGGGTCACCGACCGCGGTCGGCGGGATCCTCACCCTCCGGCTGCTGCCCGCCGCGCTCGGCGGGCCGCTCGCCACCCGGGCGATGCGCCGCTGGGACCGGCGGCGCACCATGCTGGCGATGGACGCCTTCCGGGCGGTCGTCATCGCGTCGGTGCCGCTCATCTATCACCTCTGGTGGATCTACCTGTGCGCCGCGGTCGTCGAGGCGGCGAGCATCGTGTTCCTCCCGGCACGCGACGCGTCGATCCCCGACCTCGTCGGCGGGGAGGACCTGTCGCTGGCGAGCGGGCTCGTGCTCGGCTCCTCCTACGGCACCATCCCGTTCGGCGCGGGTGCGTTCGCCGCCGTGGCCGCCCTGCCCATCGCCACGGTGCTGCACCGGCCCTTCGCCCTCGTGTTCTGGATCGACGCGCTCACGTTCCTCGTGTCCTTCTCCTACATCTACCGTCTGCGCATGCTCGGCCACCCGACCGCCCCCGACGAAGAGCGCCGCGACATCAAGTTCCGGGACGCGTTCCGGATCCCGCTCGTGCGGGCGGTCATGCCCGCCACCGCCGCCGTCGCCCTCGGCCTCGGTGCGCTCTTCTCCCTCGGGATCGTGTTCGTCCGGAACGTGCTCGTGGCGAGCGACACCCAGTTCGGGGTGCTCATCGCCCTGTTCGGCATCGGCGCGGCGGGCGGGCTCGGGCTGCTCCAGCTCCGGCGACGTCGCGACCCGCTCACCGAGACGCGCGTCGGCGTCGCCGCGATCGGCGGGGTCGTCGCCGTGTTCTCCCTCGCGGGCAACATCTGGATCGCCTATGTCGGCGCGCTCGCCTTCGGCGCCGCCGCGGCGTTCACCCTCGCGTCCGGCATGGGGGCGCTGCAGTCCCGACTCGACGGCACCGACCGCGTGCTCGCGTTCGCCGCGTTCCACGTCGTGATCCGCATCGCGTTGAGCCTCGCCGCGATCGGGGCCGGCGTGGCCGCCGACCTGCTCCACGACGTCCGCTGGCCGTTCGTCGGCCAGCTCGAACCGTCCCGCGTCGTGCTGCTGTCGTGCGGGCTGCTCACCGTGCTCGCGTCCCTGCTCGTGACCGAACGCCTCGCGAGCCCCAAGGTGAAGGTGCCGTCGTGAGCGTGGCCGTCGTCACCGACAGCGCGGCCGCGCTGCCGCCCGAGCTCGCCGACCGCGACGCGGTGACCGTCGTGCCCATGTGGCTCACGGTCGGCGGTGAAGCCGAGGTCGAAGGCGCACGCGCGCTCGAGGAGCTCGTCGACGAGGAGGGGGTCACGACGTCCGCGCCGACCCCCGGCGAGTTCGAGCAGGCGATCAAGGACCGGCTGCGCGCCAGCGACGGGGTCGTGGTGCTCACCATCGCCGCGTCGATGAGCGCCACCTACCACGCGGCCCGCCTCGCCGGGGAAGCCGTCGGCGGGCCGGTCCGGGTCGTCGACACCGCGACCGCGGGCGGCGCCGAGGCGCTCGTGGTGCTCGCCGCGGCACAGGCCGCGGCGCGGGGCGACACCCTCGACGTCGTCGAGCGGACCGCCCGCGTCGTGATCGAGCGGGTGCGCCTCGTCGCCACGCTCCCGACGCTGGACCACCTGGTGCGCAGCGGCCGGGTCCCGGGCCTCGCCGGTTGGGCCGGGAACCGGCTCGGGATCAACCCGCTGTTCGAGTTCCGGCGCGGCAAGGTGCGTCGCCTCCGACCGGCGCTCAGCCGCGACGCCGCCCTCGACCGGATGGTCGGGATGGTGCAGCGGTCGCGGGTGCCCGGCGCCCGGCTGCACGCCGCCGCGCTGCACGCGCTCGCGCCGGACACCGGCGCGGAGCTCCTGCGCCGGGTGCGCGACACCGACGACTCGCCCGACGCGTTCCTCGGCGGGTTCGGTCCCGTGATGGTCGTCCACACCGGACCCGGCCTCGCGGGGCTGGCCTGGTGGTGGGAGACCCCGGCCTGACTAGACCGCGTCGGCCGACTCGGCCGGCGGACGGCGCTCGGCCTGCGCCAGGCACCAGTCGAGCGACGCCAGGACCGGCTCGATCGCCGCGGCCTCGAACGCGTGCCCGAGCCCGTCGACGAGGTCGAGCCGCCGCGGGTCGTGGGCCGCGGCGTGGAGGAGGGCGGCGTCGTCCGGCGTGATGAACGGGTCGTCGCGCCCGTGCACGAACGCGACGGGCGTGGCCAGGGTGGCGACGACGTCGACCGGCGGTGCCGACCGCGCGGCGTGCGGCGCGATCCGCACCCCCATGTGCCGGCGCGCCATCCCACGACCGAACGCCGTCTGGGTCAGGAGTGCCGTCGCGACCCCGCGCGCGTTGCGCGGCAGCCGCCACCGGGCCGGGCAGCTCACCGTCACGACCCCCGCGACGGCGCTGGGGTGGGACGCGGCGTAGCGCAGCGCGGCGATCGCGCCCATCGACGCGGCGACGAGGACGACCGGTTGGCCCGACGGTGCGATCGTGTCGACCGCGGCGGCGACGTCGAGGTGCTCGTCGTCGCCGAGTGTCGTCGCGCCGCCTGACGCGCCGTGGCCTCGCGCGTCGTAGGCGAGCACGTCGACGCCGTGGTCGCGCAGCGCCTCGGCCAGCGTGACGACGCGGGCCTCGTCGGCGCAGGACCCGAAGCCGTGGACGAGCACCACCGTCCCCCGTGCCGGCGCGGCGGCCACCCACCGCGTGGCGGGCAAGCGGACGTGGTCGGCGGTGACGAGCTCCACGGTCCTCCCTGGATCCGTTCAGTCGACGATACCGTCGCCCCCGCGGCCTCGCGCGGCGGTCGGGTCAGGCAGTGACGGCGAGGATCGGCGCGGCGAGCTCGGGGCGGCACACCAGCAGGTCCGGAAGCCACGGCTCGGGCCGGTTGTACTCGAGCGGCGCGCCGTCGAGACGCGAGGCGTGCAGCCCCGCCGCGACCGCGACCGCGGTCGGCGCCGCCGAGTCCCACTCGTGCTGCCCGCCGGCGTGGACGTACGCGTCGACCGCGCCGAGGATGACCGCGGCGGTCTTCGCGCCCGCCGACCCCATCGTGACGAGCTCGGCGTCGAGCGTCGCCGCGACCGCAGCCGCGACCGCCGGCGGTCGGGTGCGGCTCACCACCACCCGCCACGGCCGCGACCCGCGGGCCGGCACCCGCGGCGGGGTCGCCGTGCACACGACGCGGTCCTGGGCGGGCAGGGCGACCGCCCCGACCCGCACGCCGACGCCCCGCTCCCAGAGCGCCACGTGGACCGCCCAGTCGGTGCGGCCCGCCTCCGCGAACTCGCGGGTGCCGTCGAGCGGATCGACGATCCACACCCGGTCGGCGTCGACGCGGCGGCGGTCGTCGACCGACTCCTCGGAGAGCACCGCGTCGCCGGGATGCTCCCGGCCGAGCAGCTCGAGGAGCAGACGGTTCGCGCCGCGTCGCCCACGTCGCCCAACGCACGGCCCGCCTCGCCCGCGTCGGCGCGCACCCCGACCAGCAGCTCCCCGGCCGCCGCGGCGTACCGCGCCGCGTCGTCGTGATCGCCCATCCGCAGCATTCTGACCGGCCGCCGCCGCCCTGGCGGGCGCCTCGCGTCGGCTTTACGCCCACCTGACGTCGCGTCGGTTGCCTTGGTGACAGACACCAACGAACCAGGAGCGAAACCATGAAGCGATTGCTCGTCGTCGTGGCCGCCGCCGGGCTGCTCACGCTCGGCAGCGTCGGCGTCGCCGCCGCGCAGACCACCGGCGGCACCACCAACCCGTCGACACCCCCCAGCACCGCCACCCACAACGGGCGACGGGGCCGCGTGGCTGGCGCCGTGCTGCGGGTCAGCGCCCAGACGCTCGGCGTGAAGCCGAGGGATCTGGTCACCGGTCTGTGCAGCGGCCAGACGCTCGCGCAGGTCGCCAGCGCCCACGGCAAGACGCCGCAGGACCTCATCAACACGCTCGGTGAAGGTCGCGGATCAACAGATCCAGGCCAACGAGAAGGCGGGGCGCATCACCCAGGCCCAGGCCACCACGCGCCTGAGCAAGGTGAAGGCCAAGGTGACGCAACTCGTCGACACCTACCAGGTCCCCGCGGCGCGCTGCCAGCGTCTGCAGAGCGGCGCCGGCGGGTCGACCACGCCGACGACCGGCAGCACCACCTGAGCCATCCGCACTGACGTCGTGCCCGCCGGGACCCCCCGTCCCGGCGGGCACCGTCGCGTCCGACACCATCCGCTACCGTCCGCGCGCCCGACGCAGGGAGCGACGATGACCGGCGAGCCGACCATCCCGGCGGGTGAGCGCACCGTCGCGGCTGGCACGCGCACGGTCCCGGCGGGGTCCGGCGGCGCCGGCGGCGGGGTGCCGCCCACCGGTCCGAGCGGCGCCGAGCCGCCCGACCGCGGCCCGATCCTCCTCCTCACCGGGTCCGCGCTCGCCGGGCTCGTCGTCGGCGCCGTCCTCGCGCTCGCCGTGGGCAGCGGCACCGCCACCCCGTCGTCGTCCACGTCCACGTCCACGTCCGCGGCGAGCACCACGACGAGCAGCTCGACGACCAGCAGCACCACGACCTCGACCAGCGCCGTCCCCGCTCCCCTCGTCACCGGCTTCGGGGTCAGCCCCTCGTCACCGACCTGCCTCCCCAGCGGCGCCGTGCTCGTCACCTGGTCGACCCAGCGCGCCCAGAGCGTGACCCTCACCCTCGACGGCGCGAGCCTCGGGACCTTCTCGCCGAACGGGTCCCGGTCCGCGCCGTTCGCGTGCCCGCCGCACGCCCACACCTTCGGGATCGTCGCCACCGGCGCCAACGGCCAGCAGGCCACCCGCAGCGTCCAGGTCAACGCTGGCGCCCCGCCGCCCTCGACGTCGAGCACGACGACCACCACGTGAGCCTTCCCTCGCGACCCGACGTTTGCTACGGTGTTACCGACGAGTAACTTGTGAACCGGGGCCCGACGTCCAGGGAGGCAACGGCCGTGGCGGACTTCTCGCTCGAGCTCAACGAAGACCAGCTCCAGATCCGCAAGTGGGTCCACGACTTCGCCGAGGACGTGGTCCGTCCCGCGGCGCACGAGTGGGACGAGCGTGAGGAGACCCCCTGGCCCATCATCCAGGAGGCGGCCAACATCGGCCTCTACTCCTGGGAGTTCATCGCCAACGCGTTCGGTGACCCCACCGGGATCACGTTCCCGATGGTCAGCGAGGAGATGTGCTGGGGCGACGCTGGCATCACCCTCGCGATCTTCGGCTCCACGCTCGCCGTGTCGGGGATCGTCGGCAGCGGCACCCCCGAGCAGATCGCCGAATGGGTGCCGCAGTGCTTCGGCACCCCCGAGAAGCTCCAGCTCGGCGCCTTCGCGGTCAGCGAAGCCGACGCCGGCAGCGACGTCGCCAACCTCCGCACCCGCGCCGTCTACGACGAGGCCACCGACGAGTGGGTGCTGAACGGCACGAAGACCTGGATCACCAACGGCGGCATCGCCGACGTGCACGTCGTCGTCGCGGCCGTCGACCCCGACCTCAAAGCCCGCGGCCAGGCGAGCTTCGTCGTGCCGCCCGGCACCCCCGGGCTGCGGCAAGGCCAGAAGTTCAAGAAGCACGGCATCCGCGCCAGCCACACCGCCGAGGTCGTCCTCGACGACGTGCGCGTCCCCGGCCGCTGCCTCCTCGGCGGCAAGGAGAAGCTCGACGCGCGCCTCGCCCGGGTCCGCGAGGGCCACAGCACGAAGGTGCAGGCCGCGATGAGCACCTTCGAGGCGAGCCGGCCCCTCGTCGGCGCCCAGGCTCTCGGCATCGCCCGGGCCGCCTACGAGTACGCGCTCGACTACGCGAAGGAGCGCCACGCCTTCGGCCGGGCGATCATCGAGAACCAGGGCATCGCGTTCAAGCTCGCCGACATGCACACCGAGATCGACGCCGCCCGACTGCTCGTCTGGCGTGCCTGCTGGATGGCCGCGACCCACAAGCCCTTCGAGCACGGCGAAGGCTCGATGAGCAAGCTCAAGGCCGGCGAGGTCGCCGTCCGCGTGACCGAGGAGGCCATCCAGATCCTCGGCGGCTACGGCTACGTGCGCGAGTACCCGGTCGAGCGCTGGCACCGCGACGCCAAGATCTACACGATCTTCGAAGGCACCTCCGAGATCCAGCGTCTCGTCGTCGCCCGCGCCATCAGCGGGGTGCACATCCCCTAAGTGTCGGCGCCGTCGCCGGCTCGGGCGGGTGGGCGCCGCGGCGGTCAGGCGGGTGGTTCGGGTGGTCCTCCCGAGCTGGTGGCGTCGATCCAGAAACGCATCGTCGGCGCCGACCGGCCCTCGAGCTGGATGACGTCCTCGAGCACGCCGCCGTTCGCCTCGATCGACGCGGCGTGACGCGGCGTTCGCCTCGTCGCACGTGACGAGGACGTCGCGCACCCCGAGCGCGAGGCATCGGGGCAGCGCGAGGCGCAGCGCCGTCGTCGCGTGCCCCTGCCGGCGGGCCGACGGGCGGATCGAGTAGCCGACGTGCCCGCCGTACCGGCGGAGCGCGTCGGTGAGCTCGTGGCGGATCTGCACCCGGCCCAGGAACGCATCGCCGTCCACCAGCCAGAGCTCGGACCCGGCGACCCACCCCGCGGGCAGACCACGTCCCGCGGCGTGGTCGCGCAGCTCGTCGACGAAGGACCCAAACGATGGGTGCTCGTCGAGCGAGCCCAACTCGTCGTCTCGCCCCTCCGCGACGAACTCGTCCATCGCTGCGCGGTAGCTCGCCTCGTATCGAGCCGTGGGCTCGACGAGCTCGACCACGCGGAGAGTCTCACACCACCCCGGCTCGCACCGGCGAGTCGCGCCCGCTGCGCCGGGCGGCCGGCTCGGCGCATCCGATACCGTCAGGACACCCCACGCCGCGCGAGGTGCCCGTGCTCGACTTCGATCCCCTCGACGAATACCCGATCCATCAGCTGCCGCTCCCGATGCGCTACGTCGGGTCGAGCGACCGCAACGTCTACGACCGGTGCATCTTCCAGGGGATCGACCACGAGGCCGACGCCTACTTCATCACCGGGCTCGGCGTGTACCCCAACCTCGGAGTCATCGACGCGTACGCCACCGTGCGGCGCGGCGATCAGCAGTGGGCGGTCCGCATGTCCGGCGCGCGGCCCGACGACAAGCTCAGCCAGCAGGTCGGCCCGTACCGCATCGAGGTGATCGAGCCGTTCCACGACCTGCGGCTGGTCTGCGACGCGGACGCGCACGGGATCGGGTTCGATCTCCGCTACCACTCCGAGTACGCGCCGATCAGCGAGCCCCAGCACATCCGCTACCAGGCGGACCGCATCCTCCTCGACGCCTCACGGTTCGCCGGGGTGGGGACCTGGGAGGGAGAGCTGCGCGTCGCCGGCGACCGGATCGCGGTGACGCCCGACCGCTTCACCGCGACGCGCGACCGGTCGTGGGGGATCCGTCCGGTCGGCGAGCCCGAGCCGGCCGGCCGTCCCCGCGAGTGGGGCGGCATGTGGTGGAACTGGATCCCGCTGCGCTTCGACGACTTCGCCCTCCACGTGATCTTGGAGGAGAACCCGCAAGGGCAGCGCAACACGAACTTCGCCGTCCGCGTCTTCCCCGCGGCGACCGGGCGTCCCCCCGAGCAGCTCGGCTGGCCGCTGCCCGAGATCCGCTACCAGTCGGGGACCCGCCGGCCGATCGGCGCCACGATGGAGCTCGTCACGCGTGACGGCAAGACCGACACCCTCGAGGTCGAGCCCCTCGTCGGGATCCCGCTCAACGTGGGCTGCGGGTACGGCGCCGACCCCGAGTGGACGCACGGCGTGTGGAAGGGGGAGGGCTGGGTCGAAGGGTCGGTGTACGACCACCACGACCCCGCGGTCGTGGGACGAGGCGCGTTCTCGATCACCGATCACCTTGCCCGCGCGACGTTCGACGGCCAGACCGGCTGGGGGATCTTCGAGCACGCCGCGATCGGCCGGCACGACCCCTCCGGGTTCGCCGACCTCGAGGCCGTCGCCCCGTAGTGCGCCGCCGGGTGGGCGCCCCTACGGGCGCGACGCCGTGACCGAGCCCGTCCGCGTCGTCCCGAACCGCGACGAGCACCGCTACGAGGCCTGGGTCGGCGATCACCTCGCCGGCTTCGTCGACTACCACCTCACGCCGGGCCGGATCGTGCTCATCCACACCGAGACCGACGACGCGCTGCAGGGACAGGGAATCGCCAGTCGCCTCGCCGCGGGCGCGCTCGACGACGCCCGGGCGCACGGCTGGTCGGTCACCCCGCGGTGCCCGTTCGTCGCCGAGTACATCCGCCGCCACCCGGAGTACGCCGATCTCGTCGCCCGGCCGACCGAGGGCTAAACGTCGAGCGACGGCCCCGGCTCGACCCGTCTAACGTCGCCCGGGCATGACCCCGCGCATCACGCTCGTGGGCGGCGGCAGCACGCACTGGACGCCCCGGCTGCTCTCGGACTTCGCCAACACCGAGTCCCTCCAGGACGCCGTCGTGACCCTCGTCGACGTGGACCCTGACTCGCTCCCGCCGATGCTGGACGTCGCCGATCACCTCGCCAAGTGCCGCCCGGGGCTCGGCCTGTCCGTCAGCGCCACCACCGATCTCGACGCGGGTCTCGACGGCGCCGAGTACGTCGTCACCGCGTTCTCGGTGGGCGGGTTCGCGAGCATGCGCCACGATCTCGAGATCCCCGCCCGGTACGGCATCCGCCAGCCCGTCGGTGACAGCGTCGGGCCGGGCGGCATCAGCCGGGCGCTGCGCAGCGTGCCGGTCCTGCTCGCCATCGCCCGCGCCGTCGAACGTCGCAGCCCGGGCGCGCTGCTCCTCAACGTCACGAACCCACTCTCGGCGCTGTGCCGCGCCGTGACCCGAGAGACCGGTGTCCGCACCGTCGGGCTCTGCAACGAGGTCGTCGGGCTGCAGTTCGTCGTCAGCCTGCTGCTCGACGCGGACCTGCGCCGCGTCGACCCCATCGTGGCGGGCGTCAACCACCTGCCGCTCGTCACGGCGCTGACCGTCGGCGGGGACGACGGCTTCGCGCGGCTGCGCCGGCTGCTCGACGACGACGACGCCCACACCGAGCCGGTCTGGCTGACCCCCCTCCCCGCCGCGATGCACTACCGCAAGGTCACGCCAGGCCCGGCGTGGACCAAGGCCGACGTCATCGCCGGGAACCGCCTCAAGCTCGAGCTGTTCCAGCGCTTCGGCGTGCTCCCCGGGTCGGCCGACACCCACGTCGCCGAGTTCTTCCCCGGCTTCGTCACGCCCGAGTCGGACTACGGGCGCGACTGGTCGGTGCACCACTACGGGCTCGCCGGTCACATCGCCGACAAGTGGGACGACGAGCAGGGCGTGGCCGACTTGCTGGCCGGCGACGAGATCAGCCCGCACCCCTCCGGCGAGCTCGTCGCACCGCTGCTCGACTCGCTGCAGCGCGGCGTCCCGCGGCCGCTGCCGATGAACCTCCCGAACACCGGCCAGGTCCAGAACCTCGAGGACGGTGTCGTCGTCGAGTGCATCGGCGTCGCCACTGACGGTGCCGTCCGACCACGCGACGCCGTCCGCGTCCCCTCGATCCTCGGCGAGATGCTGCGGCGGGTCGCCGGCGCGGAAGAGCTCACCGTCGACGCCGCGCTCAACGGGAACCCGACGACCGTCCTGGAGGCGATGCTGGCCGACCCGATGGCCGGCCGGCTTCCCTACGAGCACGTCGTGGCGATGACCGACGAGCTGCTCGCAGCGACCCGGCCGTGGCTGCCCCAGTTCGACGCTGCTCGCTAGGCCGCCTCGGCCCAGCCGTGGAGCGCCGATGAGCGGGCCGGCCGCCGCGCCCGGACAGGAGGCGCACCGTCGTGGCTGATCGGGAGGTCCCGGACGGCGTCGCCGCGCTGCACGCGCTCGACCCGCAGCCGGGCCCCGCCGACCTGCACGCCGTCTACGCGCCCACCGAGCGCCGCCGCGGCCGATGGGTGCGGCTGAACATGGTCGCCAGCCTCGACGGCGCCACGGCGCTGGACGGCCGCTCGGGTGGACTCGCCGGGCCGGCGGACCACGCCGTGTTCCGCATCCTCCGATCGTTCGCGGACGTGATCCTCGTCGGCGCGGCGACGATGCGCGCCGAGCGGTACGGCCCACCCGCCCTGCCCGCCGCGCTGCGCGACGCGCGCCTGGCGCGGGGCCAGCCGGCGCTGCCCACGATCGCCGTCGTCACCCGCAACGTCGCGTTCGACTGGGACGCCCCCTTCTTCGTCGCCGCGAATCCGGCCCCGCTGCTGATCACGGTCGGCGCCGCGGCACCACGGGTCCCCGCCCAGGCACCGGTGAGCGACGTCATCGTCGCGGGCGACGACCAACTCGACGTGACCGCCGGGCTCGACGGGCTGACCGAGCGCGGCCACCACGACGTCCTGGTCGAGGGCGGCCCGACGCTGAACGCGATGCTGGCCGCCGCGGACGAGATCGACGAGCTCTGCCTCACCGTCTCGCCCCGCCTGGTCGGCGGGTCGAGCGCCGGGCTCCTGCGCGGCGACGCGGGACCACCGACGCCGCTGACGCTCGCCTCCGTGCTGAGCGCCGACGACTACCTGTTCGTGCGTTACCGGCGCGGACCCGCCACGGCCACCTGAGCGCTAGCGGCGGGCGCCCGGCGATCGGCCGGTCGACGCCGGCTCGTCGACGCGGATGCCCCGCAAGCCGAACCAGGCGAACTCCGAGACCCAGCCGGCGAGCTGCTCACCGTCGAGATCGCTGCCGTCGTCGGTCAACGTGTCGCGACTCGTCGCCTCGGCGATCCCGATCAGGGCGTGGGCCAGCACCCGCCGCTGCTCGACCGTGCCCTCGATGTCGATGAGCTGGCTCACCGCGCTCGCGACCTCGTCCAGGAGCCGCTCGATCACGTCGGCGAAGTCGGCGTCGTTGCGGGCCGACGCGCCGAACAGCACGCGGAACGCCGACTCGTTGCGTGTCACGAACCGGAAGTAGGCCGCGAAGCCGACTTCGACGCGTTCGCGTCCCGAGTGCGCCGAGCTCGTCGCCTGCTCGAGCTCGTCGAGAAGTCGGCGCCCCAGGTCGCCCAGCAAGTCGATGAACAGCGCCCGCTTCGAGGGGAAGTGCTGATACAGGACCGGCTTCGTCACCCCAGCCGCGGCGGCGATGTCATCCATCGACGTCGCGTGGAACCCCCGGTTCGCGAACACCGTGCAGGCCACGTCGAGGATCTGTTGGCGCCGCCGCTCCGCCGGCAGGCGCGTCGTGCCCGCCCGGGCCGTCATGCGCTCGACTTCAACGGCATCTGGTACCGGTCGGTGTGATCGAAGTTCCGGGCCCACAGCTCGTCCAGCTGGCGCTGCTCGCCCGCGTCGAGCGGAAGGTCGGACGCGGCGGCGTACTCCCGCACCTCCTCGACCGTCACGCACGTCGGCAGCACCGTCGTGAACGCCGGGTTCGCCAAGATACCGGCGATGGCCGCCTGCGCCACGGTGCGGCCCGTGCCCTCCCAGAGGAACGCGAGCGTCTCGGCCTTCTCGAAGTTGTCGAGCATGTTGTCCCGGTTGCGGTGCGCCCGATGGTCACCGGCGGCGAACTCGGTGTCACGATCGATCTTGCCGGTCAGCACATCCGACGCGTGCGGAACCCGCGAGATGAGCCCCACCCGGCCGTCGGTCACCGTCGGCTCGGCGGCGAACGTGCGACCCGGCTCCTGCTCCAAGATGTTGAACACCGTCTGCAGCGACGCGATCGGGCGGCGTCGCAACGACTGCAGGCCCTCCTCGACCCAACCGATCGCCGGGCCGAGCGCCACCCCGAGCTCGCGGACCTTGCCCTGCTCGCGCAGGCGCTCCAGCGCCGCCCAGAGGTCGTCGTCCAAGATCGGGGTGAGGCGGGCGTTGTGCAGCTGGTACAGGTCGACGTAGTCGGTCCCGAGCCGCCGCAGCGAGGCCTCCAGCTGACCGGCCATCGCCTCCGGGCGCCAGTCCTGGGGGCGCTCCGACTGCCCGGCGTGCTCCCGCGGGGCGTCGATGTCGTAGCCGCCCTTCGTCGTGACCACGATCTCGTCGCGGTGCGACTGCAGCAGCGGAGCCAACAGCGTCTCGCCCAGCCCGTTCTGTCCGTAGACCGGCGCGGTGTCGAAGAACGTGACACCTGCGTCGAGCGCGGCGTGCATCAGGCCCTGCTTGTCCTCGACCGCGCCCCACCAGTCGCTGGCCAGTGTCCAGTTCCCGAATCCGATCTCGGAGACGACGATCTCCGAGGAACCGAAGGGGCGGTAGCGCACGGCGGTCTCCTCCGATGGGCGCCCGACAGCACCGAGGGTAGATGGTGCCTCGTCGACCGGGCGAACTACTGCGCGGCGCCATCCGACCGCGGTCGGCTCCGCGCCGCGTCTTCGCGCTCCGCGGCTCGCAGCCCGTAGCCGAGCACGATCGGCACGGGAAGCACGCAGATCGACACCACCAGCGCCGTCACGGTCCCGACCACCGACCAGCCGGGAAACCCGTCGCTCACCCCGACGGCGAAGAGCACGACCGCGAGGCCGAGCGCCCCATAGCCGAGCCGTTGGGCGATCTGAACCACACGTCGGATTCGCGCACGACGAGCGACAATCGGGTCCGAGGGCGCCTTCACCAACGGTCCCAACCTACCTGCGCGAAGACCGCGGCGAGCCGGGCGGGCAGGTCGGCAACCGAGAGCTCGCGCGCCACAATCTCCCGGTTGCGCTCGAGGAGGCTCGTATCCGGTTCGCGGATGAAACGAGCGACCCGGTCGACGTCGCTGAGCGGGAGCACCTCCAGACCGAGCGTGAGCAGCTCGGTCAGCACCGGATACCCCGCGCACGCCACCGGCCGCCTCGCGAGCATGGCCTCCGCGACCGGATTCCCGAACCCCTCCCAGCTGGAGGGCATCGCCACCACGTCGGCCGCGGCGTACGCGTCGACCGCATGCTCGGCCCGCCCGGTCACGACCGGCATCTGGGCCGCCCTGACGATGCGCTCGAGATCGGGTCCGTACCCGTCCTCCGCCGGACCCGTCAGCCAATACCGCACGGTTCGCTCCGGCAGCGCCGCAGCGAGCCGCTCCCCAAGCTGCAGCCCCGTCCCGATCTCCTTGCGCGGAATGGCCCGGGTCGGCTGCAGGACGACGACATCCTCCGCCGCGATGCTGAAGCGCCGGCGCGTGCCTGCCCGATCCCCAGGTGGGAGGGTCGGGTCGAACGCGTTGCGGACCGTGTACGCGGCGATGCCGCGGCGGGCCAGCTCCACCCACGCGTGATCGCTGATCGTCACGTGGACTGATCCAGGCAGGTCGGGTGGCAGGTCAGTGAAGGCCGCGAACTCGGGCCGCTCCCACGGTAGATCGTGATGGTGGAGGAGCACCCGGCCGGGGACTGTCCTCAGCACCTCGGCGGCAACCCTCGACGCGCGCTCATTCACCGGCAGCGAGCAGATGTTCTCGACGACGACGAGGTCGGCGTCGGCGAGCGCGCCCGCGAGCGCGTCGCGATCCGCGGGAGAGCCCGACGCCTCGATCCCGAGGAAGGGCACCACCCGGTCCTCACCGCGGGCCGCGTCGTCAAAGCCGCCAGCCACGCGTCGAGTCGCGAAATCCAACGACTGCAGCGCCCGCTCCCACTTCGCCGCCTCCACGGCGACGCCGTCCGCGCCGCCCAGACGGAAGGACAGCATCACGGCAGTGGGGACGGCCACGACCCCAAGTCTGGAACGGCTCAAACGGTCGAGAAACCGCCCGACGCATCTGGCAGGGCACGGTCCACCGCGTCCAGGACCGCATGGACTGTGGCCACATCCGGAGCCCGGTTCGCCAGGGCCGACCCTACGAATTCCTGCTCATCAAGACGATCGACTCGGATAACGGTCACGACGACGACGTCCCTGCTCCCGACCCGCGTGGTCGACGCCTCATCGATCTCGAGCGCACCAGCACTCTCATCGAGCTGGCGCACAGCGTCCAAGGTCGCCGCCGCGACCAGTCGAAGCCGCGTCGCCCCAGCGGTGGAGCCCTCCGCGAACCCAGTCGCCTCCGCTCCAGCCGACGAGAGCGTGATCCTGAACGTCGCCCGTCGACCCTCGACCTGTGACTGAATCGCACCAATCGTCAGGCGCTCGATCGAAGCCCCGCCGTTGGCCGCCGGCGCCTCTCCGGAGTCGCCTAGCTGGACCACCGAAACGATGCGCCGGTCGATGTCCACGCCAAACGACGCCATCGCCACCGATTGGATGTCACGCACTACCTGCTTCGGGTGTTTACCAGAGTGAGCCAGGACATGAACCTCGACGGGCTGACCCACGGAGTCGGAAACGATGCGGCAGGCCACGACTTCAGGAAGGCGAGAGACCTCGTTCTCGATCGCTTGGACGTCAAGCCCCGCGATTCCATGTTCAGTCATCTAGATCACCTTCGTCACCCCAGGTACAGCGCAGGATACGGACTACCCGCGCTCGTGACAGGGATGCCCAACCTTCCTTTGTGGTTCCGCGGAGCTCCGCGAGCCAGGAATCCGGCGTTGGTAGAGTTGCTCTTGTGACGACCGGGGAATCGGTCCGCTCTAGGCGGCACTGCCGTGAGAAGAGAGCGGGCAGGGTTCCGGCGGAATGGCGAAGCTTCCACCCTGAGCGAAGCGCGCTCCCCTCGGAATATATGCGGCCGACGGGAGGGCCGAAAACCACGGAGGGAGGTTGGCATGAAGAAGACGCTTTTCCGTCTCGCGGTTGTCGGATCAAGTCTCGCCGCACTGGTACTAGCGGGCGGCGCGGGCAAAGGTCTGCGTTAGCCAGTCCTAACACACGAACCCCGCTGGAACCCTGCCCACTCCATTCCGCGGAACCTGCGCATGGTGGTCGGCAACTTCAAATCCGCCGAAGGTTGCCTAGCCTTCCCTGGGCTCAACTGCTTCGCCTCGGGTATATGGCGGACTGTCGGTGACCACTCGCACCCGGTTGATCGGGGTCGGAGCAATTGGCGCTGGTGCTGCGCTGACGTCAGTGCTCGTGGGCGCGCCGCAGCGAACCACTGATGTGATCGTTCTCGGTGCCGCGCTTGTATTGGGATACATGATCGATCTGCGACCGATCGATCGACTTCCTGTCCCGCTGGCATTTGCTGTCGTCGTGGTGCTCGTTCGTGCGGCGTCCCTGAGCGAATTCCTCTTAGTGATCGCTGCCACAACGATCCTGGGCGTCGCAGTACGGTCGGATCTCACAGGGCGGAAGGAGCGTGCTCTCGCATGGGCCAGCGTTTCCGCAGCGGGAGTTGGCTGCGGATTGGTCTTTCACGGGGTGTCAGAGATTGGTGGCCACGCGAATGCGGCGCCGACACTGTTGATTGCGCTCGGAGCGGCGGCGGTTTTTGAGCTTGTCGTCCTCGACGTCATCGGCGTATGTCGCGGCGAAAGTCTGGCGTCTTGGCGAGCGCGCGGCGCTGATCTCGCCGTCGTGTCTAGCGGAGTACTCATGGCCGTTGGATATGCCGGCATCTCCAACAAGGGGAGCCTCGGACTGTGGGGTCCGGCTCTGTTCTCAATTCCGTTGTTAGCAGCTTGGTACTCGTTTGAATTGGGAGACAGAACGCGTCGGACCTTTCGCCAGACGGTTGAAGCACTCGGCGTCGCGCCCGAACTTGGAGAGTTGGCACCAAATGGTCATGTTGAACACGTGGCACGTCTATCGGTAGCTATTGCCCGCCAACTCGGTGTCGGCGAGGGACATGTCGCAGACCTCGAAACGGCTGCCTGGCTCCACCATCTGGGCGCCGTTTCTCTTGAGGCCCCCGACGCTGGTCAGCCACTCGACCCGGCGCAGGTGTCGCGTGCCGGGTCCGAGATGCTGCGCGCGAGCCGCGCGCTGGGGGACGCAGGCGACATCATCGCAGCCGAGTTGGAACCCGAACGGGCTCGGCGTCAAGGGGCGGACGACCTCTCGCTTCCCATGGGTCAGATCCTCAGGGTGGCGAGTGCATATGACGAGCTCACGCAAGGCGACGAATCGCGCTCGTCGGCGGCGCTTGCGGAGCTCCTCGCGAGCAGAGCAGCGGGCTTTGACAGCGGGGTCTTGACCGCCCTTGAGCATGTTCTGCAAACGACACCACACCGCTAGCCGATGGCCTCCTTCGCGGCCGCGGATCTTCGGGTTCCGAAGTACACCAATTCGCACACACCCGCGGCAATGACGAGATCTCCGAAGGAGACAAGCTCGTCAAACGGCTCTGGGAATAGAATCCTGTCGCCGAGGAACCCCAGAAGGTCGTTGTCGCTCTCTTGACGGTGTTTCACTGTCTGCGTGACTGGGACGAAGACTCGGTGGCCGTGGGCGTCGTCGCCGATTGGGCGCGTTGGCATTCCCAGATTCAGCCCTATCACTAATGCGTTCATGGCGACGCCGACACCAATCAGGCCAAAGCCACGTGTCGTGCTGTTGACGAGGCAAAAGCCCAGGATGCAAACGTACGACGCCATTAGCAGGGCGTAGCCAACCGTCTCGATTTGGGCCTTCGGGAAGGTCACGTACTCGAGCGCCGCTTGAACAACGAGGCCGAGAGCAAGTAACCAAAAGGCAGATACTCTCAGTCTGGTGAGCGCGGCGAGACTTCCCTTTGTGACCGCAATGACGACCGCAGCGGCAAGAACTGTTGCGATCAGCAGCCACATGTCCGAGACAGTAGCGATCCGCCACTTGCGACAAGGCGATTGCGTAGCATCGTCGCGTGCCTGACGTCCTGTTCGAGGTGCGCGGCTCTACCGCCCGGATCACAATCAACCGACCGGATCGTCGTAACGCCTTGTCGAGCGATGTGCTGACGGGAATTCGAGAGTCGCTCGAGATTGCTGACGACAACGCCGCTGTGAGAACGGTCGTCTTGACGGGTGCGGGGGACACTGCCTTTTCGGCCGGAGCGGATCTTTCGGGGATGGATGCGAAAGACACCTACCTGCAAGCGCACGAGGCCCGCGGCCTCTTTGCTGCCCTCTTTCGGGACTTATGGAACCTTGGTAAGCCGTCGATTGCTCAAGTTCGTGGCTACGCGTTAGCGGGTGGATTTCGGGCTCGCGATGGCGTGCGATTTCGTCATCGCGGCAGAGGATGCTCAGTTTGGTACGCCCGAGATCAACGTCGGCCTCTGGCCTTACATGATCACCGTCCCGCTCTTGCGTGTCATGCCGTCGCGCCTCGCCCTCGAGCTGATGATGACCGGGAGGCGCGTCTTCGCGGACGAGGCATTGCGCGTTGGCCTCGTGAACCGTGTTGTCGCAATTGACGAGTTGGAGGGGGCGGTAGAGGAATTTGCGGAAACGCTAGGTGATAAGGCTCCTTCGACCTTGAGCCTGGGTCGCCGATCCTTCTACCGCGCGACCGACATGGGCGCGGATGAAGCATTGGACTACCTACAAGCGATGCTCTCGGTCACGATGATGACTGAGGACGCTGCTGAAGGCCTGGCCGCGTTCCGCGAAAAGCGCGATCCGCGGTGGCTTGCTAGATGAGTTGGAGCGACACCGCCACGTTCGACGTGTGACATAGAACTGGTGGTCTTTTCCGGAACAGAGCCATAGCAATCCCTCGGCACTACCGGTAGGTTCCCAAGTGCGAAGAGGCCAGGCGGAGCGGGGGGCTCGATGGCGAACGCTGGCGACGCGGAGTCGCGGCAAGCCCGCGAAGTCGCTGCCCTGATCGCGCGCTATCACGGAGACGCGAAGCGCGTGGCACGGCGCCTTGTTCATAGTGATGCCGAGGCTGAGGACCTGGCGCAGACCGCCATCCTCAACGCGTTGCGTCGCGCGCAGCACATTCAGGACACCGAGCACGTCAAGGCTTACGTCCTAGCTGCAGTACGAAATCTCTGGCGCAATCAACTTCGACAGCAAGGCCACCGCCGCTTCGTTGGCGCAGATGCCGCTGAATACATAGCCGCGAACGAGGTCGGCCCGGAGGAGCGCGCGCTCATCAACCTGGACGCCGCCACTGCGCGTACTGCGTTCGGCGTGCTGTCGGAGAGGAGCCGGCAAGTCCTGCTACTGCGCTACGTCGACGGCCTTAGTTACTCAGAGTTAGCCGAGGCGCTGAAGATCACGACAGTTGCAGCTCGCCAGCGTGCGCATCGGGCTCGCGAAGAGTTGGTTAGCGCGTGCATCGAACACACGGCGTCGCATGGCGCGGGCAGCTGCCGCGCTGTTCGAGCAAGGCTTGGTCGGTACCTCCGGGGGCGGCTCACCCGGAGGGCTCGTGAGGCGATTGCCGAGCATCTGAAGCGCTGTCCCTCTTGCACCGAATGCTTAGAGCAACTGATTGAGTTGTATGGGAATGCCCTCGGACCGTCGGAACGGAAGTTGTGATGCCTCGACCACGCAGTCTCCAGAAGCAGGACGGGCTGCACGTTCCTCAGCCCTTGCACGGGCTCCTGGCCACTATGACGGCCATTGCTATCTGCGTCGATGCGGGATCAATCGCATTGATTGCGATCTCCGGGTTCCAGACGGGCGGCCACCTTTGGCTCGTGATTGGACTTGTGCTCCTGGCTATCGGGGCGGCGCAGCAAGAGACGCTCTTCGGTGACGAGACAGCACTCAGCGCGAGCATGATCATTGTCCTGGCCGCCGTCGGTAGTTTCATCGGCGGTGCGCCGCTCTGGCTCGTGGCGCTATGTGGCCTGTTGGGTGGGCTCAGCTGGGAACACCTCCGCGACGGCCAACTTAGAAAGGTCGCTGTCAATACGGCCTGTACGACCATCGCGGCGTTCGTGGCTGTGGGCGTTGTTATCTGCATTCAGATGCTCGGCGTGCCAAAGACCGCCGAAGTAGTCGCCGGCTCGCTCGGCGCTGCTCTTGCATACTGGATCGTTGACAACGGACTTGTGGCGGTCGTCCTCACCGCGGTGGATGGGCGGCCACTGCTATCTCAGTTGCGCGACTTGACGCGCTCGGAGACGCTGCTAGTCCCATGCGCGTCGGCTGGTTTCCTGATGGGCAATGTCATCGAGCACGGCTTCGTCGCTGCGTGGATCGGCATCGCCACGCTCGTGGCCCTAGTCGCTGCTAGTCGCGTAGTCGTGATGTTGCAAAAGGCGTCAGTGGCTCGTGCATTGGCGGCCATCCTCCCCGTCGGAATTCTCACGGCCAGCCTCGGGTTGGCTGTGCTGCTGGGAGTGCATGCGGGGCTGGCGGTAGACGAGGCGTTGCCGGGTGCAACGCTTGCGTTTGTCCTCGCTCTGGCGGTCGAGCGTTTTCGACCAGGACGTGGTCCGATGGTCGCGATCGTTGCCGCCGTGCTTGGGGCAACAGTCTTTACGGGCGCTGCGACCGTAGCCGCGCCGCTTGTCTTCGTGCTTGCTGCCGGATTCGGAGTCTCCACGGTGCGGAGGGCAGTTCTCGCTGTAGCAGGCGCTCTCAGCGCCGGAGCGCTTGCTGTGGCGGCCACAATGTCGGTCATGCCGGCCCGAAGTGTGGGATCGTTTGGTGGCAGCGTGGCCACCGGTGTGGCGCTCGCGTTTGCGTACCTGGTTACGACGCACCTTGTGTTCGCGGTGAGTTTGTATCGCCGCGCCGGGAACAGCGCATGGTTGGCGGTTGCCTCGCTCATCTATGCGGACTCCGGGCCGTTTCTTCTGTGCGGGCTCGCCGTAGCGGGCGGTGCGTGGATCGTCCGGCAGGGCGGCCTAATCGGAGCAGCGCCCGTCGCTGTCGCTACCGCCGTTGCTTTGGCAATGCACGCTGCGGCCAAGCATTCGAACGAATCGTTGGACCGTTTGAGCGACGAGCAGCTTGTTGATGTTGCCCGCAGTGCGATCCTTGAGTTGCCCGCATCGAGGCTGCCGGCCGACCCTTAGGTCGCTGTCGGACGGCGTGCCAGGATGAGCCCGTGAAGGATACCGGCAACGAATCGAAGTCCCGAAGGACGCCTGCCGCTCAAAGCGAGACCCGTCAGTGGCCGGAGCTTGTTGGTGGTCTGGAGGCGCGTCGCCTCCAAGCGCTGGAGATGGGCGGCCGGGATCGGGTCGAGCGTCAACGTGAAGCGGGGAAACTGACGGTCCGGGAGCGGCTTGAGCTGCTCATCGATCCGGGTTCTTGGGTCGAGTACGGCCTGCTCGCTGACAGCATGGACCCGACGTACGAAGGGCGCTTTCTCGCTGCCGACGGTGCCGTGACGGGTGTTGGGCTCATCGACGGCCGGCAGGTGGCGGTCGCCGCCTACGACTTCACGGTGCTTGCCGGATCGATGGGGAGGATTGGCGAGCAGAAGATCAAGCGAATGCGAGAGCTGGCTCTGCGCGAGCGCATGCCGATGGTCTGGCTGCTCGATTCAGCTGGCGCGCGCATTCAGGCGCAGAGTGGATCGACGTTCGCCGGGATGGGCGATCTCTTCCGTGAGCAAGTGACGATGAGCGGCGTGGTCCCAATGGTGGCGGCGATGCTCGGTCATTGCGCAGCGGGTACTGCGTATATCCCGGGCCTGGCCGACTTCGTCCCGATGGTAAAGGGGACTTCGTCGATGGCCCTCGGTGGTCGACACCTGGTCAGGGCAGCCGTTGGCGAGGATGTGACCGAAGAGGAGATGGGTGGCTCCGCAGTTCATACCAAGATCTCGGGCTGCGCGGACCTAGAGGTAAACGACGATCGAGAGTGCTTGGCCGTCGTCCGCGAGTACCTCTCGTTCTTCCCGTCGAACAATCGGGCGGAGCCTCCGGTCCATCCGACCGACGATCCACCGACGCGGCGGGTCGAGGAGCTCTACAACATCGTCCCTACGGCTCCACGTCGCGCCTATGACGTGCGCCGGGTTGTACGAGCCATCGTCGATGATGGTCACGCGTTCTGGATCAAGCCGGAGTGGGCGAAGAACATCACTACCGCGCTTGCCCGGGTCGGAGGCAGGCCCGTTGGGATCCTGGCCAATCAGCCGATGGTCCTCGGCGGCGCGTTGGACGTCAACGCTGCCGACAAGGCGGCGCGCTTCGTCTGGCTGTGCGACGCGTTCAACATCCCATTGGTGTTCCTGCACGACGTGCCTGGGTTCATCGTCGGCTCCGCTGTCGAGCGCCAAGGGATCATTCGCCATGGTGCGAAGATGCTGTTCGCGGTCTCTGAGGCCACGGTCCCCAAGATCAGCGTGGTGATGCGCAAGAGCTACGGCGCCGGCTATTTCGTGATGAACGGATTTGGCTACGAACCGGACTACCTCGTTGCGTGGCCGACGGCCGAGATCGCCGTGATGGGGCCGGATGGTGCGGTGAACATCATTCACCGGGGCACGCTGGAGGCAACGCCCGAGGATGAGCGGCCTCAGCGTCGCCTCGATTTGGCCGAAGAGGTCCGCCGGAACATCGATCCGTTCGTCGCCGCCGGACACGCGCTCGTCGACGACGTCATCGACCCTGCGGACACCCGTGCAGCGATCTGGCGCGGGCTGAGCCTGGCTGGTCAGAAGCAGATCGCTCGGCCGTGGCGGAAGCACGGCGTCATGCCCGTTTGAGGTCGAGGCCCGAGGGCGTCGGCTCCGACGGCGTCGCCACTAACCTGCCCGATCCGTGCACCAGATCCGGGCCGAAATCACCGCAAACGTCTGGCAGGTCGTCGTTGACGAGGGTCAGCTCGTCGCCGAAGGCGACGAGATCGTGATCCTGGAGTCAATGAAGATGGAGATCCCTGTTGTCACGGAAGTCCCTGGCGTCGTTCGCGAGCTGCACGTCGCGCCTGAGGATGCCGTCCAGGAAGGTGATCTCATCGCGCTGATCGACGAGTCGTGACGTGCCGATCCGATGGGAGCGGGACGGGTCGGTCGGTGTAGCCGTCATCGATCGCCAGGATCGCAGGAACGCTCTCAACGCCGAACTGTGCGAAGAGCTCTTCGCTTGTCTCGGCCGCGACGAAGGCCTGCGTGTGATCGTGATCGGCGGCGCCGGTGACAAGGCTTTCTGTGCCGGCGCCGATCTCGGTCGACGGAAGGCTGACGCTGACCGGTCCGAGAACCGCGGCGTCGACAGCTTTCGACCGGCGTTCGATCGGCTGCTGGACGCGATCATTGCCCAACCCGTTCCTGTGATCGCGGCCGTCAACGGCGCCGCATTGGGTGCCGGGATGCAGCTCGCGGTCGCGTGTGACCTCCGGGTCGTGGCAGAGCACGCCCGGTTCGGCATCCCTGCGGGACGGCTCGGCGTTCTCATCACCGTCGCGAACGTTGCCCGTCTGGCGTCCGTCGTCGGTCAGGCGATGGCCCGCGACGTCCTCTTGACGGGCCGCGTCCTCGACGTCGACGCGGCCGAGCGCGTCGGGCTCGTGCAGCGGCGAGCTGTCGACGCACTGACGACGGCCCGAGAGCTCGCAGGCGAGCTCGCTGAGCTCGCGCCACTCTCGGCCGCTGGGCACAAGCGCGCGTTGAACCTCGTCACCGATGAACGGCAGATCACACCTGAGGCCCGAGCGGAAGTCGCGGGGTTGGAGGCAGCGGCGTTCGCCAGCGCCGACCTTCAAGAGGGACTCGCCGCGTTCGAGGAGAAGCGCCTTCCTCGTTTCGAGGGTCGCTGAGCGTCAACGACGACGGTGTGCGCGGTGTGGCGCCGTCGTGGATCGCCGAGCTCAGTAGTTGGATGGGAGGACGCGCTCGAGGTATGTGAAGAAGAAGAAGAGCGCGACGAGAAACGGGATGACGCCGATCAGCCAGTTGGTCCACCGGGGATGACGGTGGAACCCCAGCCACCAGAGGCCACCGACGACAGCGACGATGAGTCCGCTGAGGACGGCGGGGAGAAGAGAGCCAGTTTCCCCAGAGAGCCCGAGATCCGTCAGCTTCGCGGGTGGCGGGAGGTGATGGGGTGCCGGCAGGGGCTTGGTCTGACGGTCGAGCTCGGCCTTCACGACGAGGCGCTGCGCCGCCGAGTACTTCGGTGTGCACGTCGTGAGGGTCAGGGTCGCGGGCCGGCCTGGATCGGGTAACAGGACTGACACGTCGCTGGGGTCGACGACCTGTTGGGAGTACACCCGGTAAGTGAAGGAGCCCTGCAACGTCTGCACCATGATCACATCGCCGGAGGAGAGCTGGTCGATATCCCCGAACGGGTGCCCGTAGGTGGTCCGATGGCCGGCGATCGCCGCGTTGCCCACCTGGCCGGGTAGCGGGGTCGCGGGATAGTGGCCCGGCCCCTTCCGCAGGTCGTCCACTCCGACGCCGTCAACGACGATGTTGTCGAGTCCGATCTTCGGGATCTGAATGCGTGCCACCGCACTGCCGACCGCCAACGACGCGTTGGACGGCGGCGCCGTCGTTGTCGTTGTCTCCCCCGAGCTGGTCGTCGTCGTCGTCGCTGCCGCTCGGTGCAACGCCGCTTGGAACTGCTGCCGGAGGTGGTGTTGCTGCTGCGACGTGTAGATCCCGGTTCCCCAGAGGAGGTAAACGGCGAACAGCAGGATGAGAACGCCCAGAGTGATGAGCGTGCGGCCGAGGGCGGCGGCGGTTCGGCGCAAGGGGCCATCCTATGAGGGGGTCGCGCCGCCGCCATTGATACACCGGTGCGGTTCGCCCACCATCCGCGGCCCTTCGTATGCTCAGGGCCACCTTTCCCCGGAGACGCTGTGCAGTCCGTCGTCCGCTTGCGTTCGGCCGTGTGCCTACTCGGTCGCTTCCCGGCGCTAGCCGGCGTGGACCTCGACGTGCTCGAGGGGGAGGTCGTGCTGCTGTCGGGTGGGAACGGCGCCGGCAAGACCACCTTGCTTCGGCTCCTCGCCGGTCTCGTCCCGCTGCATTCCGGCACGGCCGAGGTCCTGGGACAGGACCTGGACGCCGACCGCCGAGCCCATCGACGGATGATCGGCTTGGTCGGGCACGAGACCGCGTGCTACGACGACCTGACCGTCGGCGAGAACCTGCGGTTCGCGGCGCGCGCGTCGGGGGTCAAGGACCCGGAGGAACGGACGGTCCTCGGCCAGCTCGGACTGACGCCGTTGGCTGACACAGTTCATCGCAAGCTCTCGGCCGGTCAGCGGCGCCGGCTGGCGCTCGCTGTCGCGCTCGTCCGCAAGCCGCGCCTCCTGCTGCTCGACGAGCCGCATGCTGGCCTCGATGCCGAGGGTCGAGCGGCGCTCGACAGCGTGCTCGAAGGCGTCGCCGCCACTGATCGGGCGGTGGTCCTGGCGTCCCACGAGCTTGAACGCACGCGCCCGCTGGTCTCACGCGAGGTCGTCTTGACCGCCGGACAGGCGCATGGGATCGCTCCGACACCCAGCGCAGCGCCCCGGGAACGCACGGGCGGGCGCGGTGCCTCGCGCCGCGGCGGCCTGTCGAGGCGTTCGGCGTGAGCCTGCTCCAGGAAGCGCTGCTGGTCGCGGGTAAGGACCTTCGGATCGAGGCGCGCTCACGGGTGACGGCGCAGCAAATCCTTCCCTTCGGTCTGGTCGTGCTGTTGCTCTTCGCCTTCGCTCTCGATCCCGACCGCGGACTGCTGAGCACGGTGGCCCCCGGGTTGTTCTGGGTGACCGTGCTCCTCGGCACCCTGCTCGCGGTTGGACGCGCGTACAGCATCGAGGCCGACAACGGTGCCCGGGACGGTTTGCGCCTCTCGGGTCTGGACAGCTCGGCCCTCTTCCTCGGTAAGGCTGGGGCCGTTGCGCTGGAGCTGACGGCCTTGGAGGCGCTGCTCGCCGCCGGCGTCGTCATCCTCTTCAACGTCGGTCTCGGCGGTGTGGCGCCGCTCCTGCTCTCGACGGTGGCCGCGACCATCGGACTCGCGGCCGCCGGTACCCTCTACGGCGTTCTGGCCTCAGGACTGCGTGTCCGCGAGACACTGTTGCCGGTGCTGTTGCTCCCGGTGGTCGCCCCGGTGCTGCTCGGGGCCACTCGGGCATGGGAGTCTGCCATCAGCGGTGCGACGGGCGACGCGTGGCCCTGGGTGGCGCTGCTCGGCATCTTTGCCGTGCTGTTCACCGGGCTGGGGATGCTGGCCTTCGGGGCGCTCCTGGAGGAGTCATGACGCTACTGAACCCACGGGTGGCCAAGGCGCTCGGGGTCACGACGTTGGGCGCACTCGTGGTCCTGGCGTTGTTCGGGCTCTGGATCGCGCCTCCTGACGCGGTGCAGAGCGACGCGCAGCGCCTCATGTACCTCCATGTGCCCGCGGCGTGGATCGCCTACCTCGCGTTCGGGGTGACCGCGTTGGCCTCGGCGCTGTACCTGTGGCGCCGGACACGCAGCCCCGTCTGGGATCGGCTCGCGGGTGCGTCAGCGGAGCTCGGCGTGCTCTTCACCGGTCTCACGCTGCTGATGGGCTCGCTCTGGGGACGTCCGGTGTGGGGCGTGTGGTGGGCGTGGGACGCACGGCTGGTCACGACCGCCGTCCTCTTCTTCCTCTATGTCGGCTATCTGGCACTGCGGCGAGTGCCGGCGCCGCTGGACGCCCGAGCGAAGCGCTGCGCCATCGCGGCCCTCGTCGCGTTCGTCGACGTGCCGATCGTCCACTTCTCGGTGGACTGGTGGCGAACCCTCCACCAGCAGGCGACGGTGTTTACCCCGAGCCTGAATGCGCACATCCACGGGGTGATGGCGTTCACCCTCTGGTGGGGGGTGCTCGCCTTCACCCTCCTCTACGTGTACCTGCTCGACAAGCGGTACCGGCTCGAGACCCTGGAAGAGGACCTCGACGCCAAAGAGCTCGAGCAGGCCATCCAAGAGCGAGTCCGCGGGGCCGGGACGACGGCACCGCCCGAACAGGTCGAGGTCGGGGCGGGCCGATGAAGTTCGCCGGCTATGTGATCGGCGGCTGGTCGGCTGCCGGGGCTGCGTTCCTCGTGTACTGGCTCCGCCTCGGTGCGCGGATCCGGCGTGCCGAGCGACTTGATCGAGACGCATGAGGAACCGTCGCCGCCGCACCTACGTCGCGGTCGGGATGTGTGTCGGAGCAGTCATCGCGATCGTGGTGCTGATCGTCGTGCTCTCCCAGAACATCCAGTACTTCCGCACCGTCTCGGAGGCCGTCGCGAACCGGCGTGACACGTCCCAGTTTCGGATGGCCGGCGCGGTCGTCAACGGGTCCGTGGTCCCCACCGCGTCGGGCGTGGACTTCAAGATCACCGACGGCAAGGCGACGGCGCAGGTCATCCAGCACGGCAACCCGCCGCAGCTGTTCAAGGACGGCGCGCCCATCGTATGTGTCGGTCACTGGTCGACCGACGGAACGTTCGATTCCGATCAGATCCTGATCAAGCACGGGAACGACTACACCCCACCTGTGGTGAAGCAGCCGGCGGCACCGAAGCAGTGAAGGCGTCGCTCGGCATTCTCGGCGTCGCCCTGGGAGCCAGCGCAGCGGGCTTGGGCATCTGCGCCCTCGCCCGAGGGCTGTGGACACACGACGACCGATGGCTGATCCTCGGCCGCCGCTTCGTGTTCGCCGTCCTCGCGGCCGCGATCGTCGCCGTCGCGGCGATGGAATGGGCGTTGCTCACCCATGACTTCTCGCTGCAGTACGTGGCCGAGAACAACGCCCGAGCCACCCCGCTGCTCTTCACCATCACCGGACTCTGGGCGAACCTCGAGGGGTCGATCCTGCTCTGGGTCCTCGTGCTCACCGGGTTCCTCGCCGTCACGGCGCACAAGTTCCGTCACCGCGCCACCGACCCACTCGTCGCTTGGGCCAACCTCGTCGGGCTCGCCGTCGCCCTCTTCTTCTTCGCCCTGATGCTGGGCCCGGCCAATCCGTTCCGCACGCTGAGCTCCCCGCCATTGGATGGGACGGGACCGAACGCGCTCCTGCAGGACCATCCGCTGATGGCGTTCCATCCGCCGCTCCTCTACCTGGGCCTGGTCGGGTTCACCATCCCGTTCGCGTTCGCGGTCGCCGCGCTCATCACCGGCCGCTTCGGTGAGGGGTGGCTCGCCGATACCCGTCGGGCCACGTTGATTGCCTGGGGTTGCCTGACGATCGGGATCATCCTCGGTGCCTGGTGGAGCTACGAGGTGCTCGGCTGGGGCGGGTTCTGGGCGTGGGACCCGGTCGAGAACGCTGCCTTGCTCCCATGGCTGACGGCCACCGCGTTCTTGCATTCGGTGATCGTGCAGGAGCGGCGGGGGATGCTGCGCGTCTGGAACCTGTCCCTCGTCCTGTCAACCTTCTGCTTGACGATCCTCGCGACCTTCCTCACGCGCAGCGGCGTCCTGAACTCGGTGCATTCGTTCACCGTGTCGGACATCGGGCCGTGGCTGCTCGTGTTCCTCGGCGTCGTCGCCGCGACGAGCATCGCGCTCATCTTCTGGCGCGGGGATCGCCTGCGGTCCCCGGGACGGATCGACTCGCCCGTCTCACGCGAGTCGGCGTTCCTCGTCAACAACCTGCTGTTCGCCGGCTTGGCGTTCGTGGTGCTGCTCGGCACCGTGTTCCCGCTGCTCGCCGAAGCGTTGCAAGGCAACCAGCTCTCGGTCGGTGAGCCGTACTTCAACCGGATGACGACGCCGATCGCGCTGGTGCTGCTGTTCATGATGGCGGTCGCGCCGGCGTTGCCGTGGCGGGCCGCGAGCCGCGGATGTGCTGCGCCGGCGCCTGCTTCTCCCGGCGTACGCGGGCGGGGCGGCGATGCTCATCGCGGTGGCGCTCGGCACCCGCGGCGTGACGACGGTGCTGGCGTTCGGCCTCGGCGCGTTCGCCCTGGCGGGCATTGTCCGCCAGTTCGCCGTCGGTGCCCGCGCCCGGCGGCGCGCCGAAGCCGAGGCGTGGCCCACGGCCGCCCGACGCATGATCGACGCCAACCCGCGCCTCTACGGCGGCCTGGTCGTCCACGTCGGGATCGTCTGCATCGCCGTGGCCCTCGCCTCGTTCAGCGCGTTCACCGTTCGCCGCGAGGTCAGCCTCTCCCGTGGTGGATCCGCCACGGTGAGCGGGTACACGATCACCTACCTCGGGAACAAGACGACGACGTCCCCGCAGAAGAAGACGGTCTCGGTCGAGCTGCGGATCCGGCAAGGCGGCAGTGACCTGGGCGTCTACGCGCCGGCCATCTCGACCTTCCCGGGCACGAACGACGGGATCGGCACGCCCTCGGTTCGCACCGGGCTGCTCCGGGACGTGTACCTCACGCTCGTCTCGTCCCCGAACGAGAAGGGGCGGATCACGATCGGGGTCGACGTCAACGCCATGGTCGTCTGGCTGTGGATCGGTGGGCTCGTCATCGCGCTCGGCACCCTCATCGCCCTCGCGCCGCGTGTGCGACGCCGGGTGCGCCCGGACCGGACCCCGTCCGTGGACGCGCCGACGTTCGAGCCGCCGCCCACCCGGGAGCCCGAGGTCGTTGGCGTATGAAGCACCCCGCTCGATGGGCCGCGCTGGCCGTCGCGGTGGTCGTCGCGGCGCTCGCCGTCGTGCTCGCGTCGCAGGTCAGCACGAACCCGCAGGCTGACCAGCAGATGAGCCGCCTCGTCGGTCAGAGCGAACCGACCTTCACGGCGCACACCTTCGACGGGCGGACGCTGTCGTCGGCGAGCCTCGCAGGCAAGGCCGTGCTGGTGAACTTCTGGAACTCGTGGTGCATCCCATGCCAGCAGGAGCTCCCGGACCTCAAGATGTTCGCGGCCGAGCACGCGGGCGACCCGAACGTCGTCCTGCTCGGAATCCTGCGGGACGACACGGTCGACGCGGCGCGTCCCTACGCCGAGGCCGAGGGGATGAGCTGGTCGCTCGCCGAGGATCCCGGCGCGAGCCTGTCGCTGGACTTCGGGACGCGAGGCCAGCCCGAGACGTACGCCATCTCGCCCGGCGGGCTGGTCGTGGGATCCGAGATCGGTCCCGCGTCGGTGCGGAACCTCGACACCCTGCTCGCCGCCGCGCAGGCGCACCCGTGACCGGTCGGCGTCTCGTGCTGTGGGGCGGGGCAGCGGCGCTCGTCGTCGGTGCGCTGGTGTGGGCGGCGTGGCCGTCGTCGGGTTCCACGACGTCGGCCGCTCGGGCGCATGAGCTCGCCACCGAGCTGCGCTGCCCTGACTGCCAGGCGCTGTCCGTCGCCGATTCGGATTCGAGCTCGGCGGAAGCGATCCGCGCCGACCTCGCCCGGCGCACGAAGGCCGGTGAGTCCGATGCCGAGATCCGTCAGGTGTACATCGACCGGTACGGCGACTCGATTCTCCTGAAGCCTCCCAGCAGCGGACTGGGATTGCTCGTGTGGGTGCTGCCCGTCGTCGCGGTCGCGCTGGCCATCGTCGGCTTGGGGTTCGCGTTCGTCCGGTGGCGTCGTGAGCCGAGGCTGGAGGCCACCGACGCCGACGAGGCGCTCGTCCACGGGGCGCGCGCGGGATGAGCGACACCACCGAGGCGACCGGCGGCGGGGCCGCGCCGAGTGCGACGCGCGAGGACCTGGAGGCCGAGCGCGACTTCTTGCTCCGCTCGCTCGACGACCTGGAGGTCGAGCACCAGGCGGGAGACATCGACGACGAGGCCTATCGGCGCCTCCACGACGACTACACGGCGCGCGCCGCGGCGGTGCTGCGGACCCTTCGTGACGGCATCGACGCCCGTCCGGAGAAGGCGTCGACGAACCTGCGCCGCCGCGCGCTCGTCGTCGTCGGGGTCGCGGTGTTCGCCGCGCTGGCCGGGCTGGCGCTGGCGTTCGCGCTCGGTGCGCGGCTCCCCGGCCAGACATCGTCCGGGAACAGCCCGGCCGCCGGGTCGACCCGGCTGTCGACCGCGCAGCGCCAGCAGCAACTGCAGATCGCGGTGGCCCGCAACCCGAGCGACGTCACGAGCCGGCTGCTCCTCGCCCAGTACCTCGAGGCCGACAACAACCTGCCGGGTGCACTGCAGCAGTACGACGCCATCATGAAGCTCCAGCCGACCAACGCGGTCGCGGAGGCCCAGGAAGGTCGCGTGCTCTATCTGAGCGCGGAGGCCGGCAGCGCGACCCAGGCGGCGTACCTCGACGGCATCGCCCGATCGGACCTGGACCAGGCCATCGAGCTCGACCCCCAGTACCCTGACGCCCACTTCTTCCGTGCGATCGTGCTGGCCTACGAGTACCAGGACTACGCCGGAGCCCAAGACGACCTCCAGCACTATCTCGTGCTCGCACCGAACGGGCAGTTCGCTGATCAGGTGCGCTCACTACTCGCCCAGGTCACCGACGCGTTGACCGGTCCGCCGGCCACCACACCGGCGCCCTAATCCTGAAAGGCACCTGATGGCCGCTCCCCCCGAACCGCAGATCGATGAGTCGAAGGGCTACCGGGCCACGATCGACTCCGATCGTGGCGTCATCGTGCTCGAGCTCGACCCTCGTCTCGCACCCACGACGGTGAACAACTTCGTGGCGCTCGCCCGCCAGGGCTACTACGACGGGCTGCAGTTCCACCGCGTCGTCCCGGAGTTCGTCATCCAAGGCGGCTGCCCGGAGGGGACCGGTCGGGGCGGGCCCGGCTACCGGTTCGCGGACGAGCCCGTCAAGGGTGAGTACACCCTCGGCGCGGTGGCGATGGCCAACGCCGGCCCCGACACGAACGGCTCCCAGTTCTTCATCTGCATCGATGACTGCACGTCGAAGCTGAAGAAGGCCTACAACCTCTTCGGCTTCGTGGCGGACGGCATGGACGTGGCGCAGTCGGTGCAGGTGGGCGACGTCATGCGATCGGTCACCGTCGAGGAGCACGATCGCTGACATGATGCGCCGGTGCCCACCCGTCGGCTGCGAGCACCCGGCCCGCTCGATCTTCCGCTGACGGTCGGCCGGCTGCGTGCCGGCCGACGTGATCCGTGCCTGCGGCTGGAGCCGGGCGGCGCCTGGTGGGCGACCCGTAGCCCGGCGGGCCCGGCGACCCTGGCGGTGCACGTCCACCGCGGCGACGTCACGGCCGAAGCGTGGGGGCGGGGGGCCGACGAGCTCCTCGGACGCGTGCCTGCCCTCCTCGGGTTCGACGACGACCCCGCGGCGTTCGAACCCGACGATCCGTTCGTACGCGACCTGCACCGACGACGCCCGGGCATGCGGTTGGGTCGCACCGGCGCGGTCGTCGAGGCGTTGATCCCGGCCATCGTCGCCCAGCGGGTCACGGGCGTCGAGGCCGGCCGCAGCTACGCCCGACTCGTCCGCCAATACGCCCAGCCGGCACCGGGCCCCGGTGGGCTGGTGCTGCCGCCGCACCCGGACCAGCTCGCGGACGTGCCGTACTGGGCGTTGCACCGTTGCGGCATCGAACGACGCCGGGCGGAGACGATCCGTCGCGTGGCCCGCCACGCCTCCCGTCTGGAACGCGCCACCACGCTGGGCCACCCGGCCGCGGCCACGCTCCTGACCTCGGTGCCCGGTGTCGGCGCGTGGACAGCCGCCGAGGTGGCGCAGGTCGCGCTTGGTGATCGCGACGCCGTCAGCGTGGGGGACTACAACTTGCCGCACCTCGTGTCCTGGGCGCTGGCCGGTGAGCGACGCGGCACCGACACGCGCATGCTCGAGCTCCTCGCACCGTTCGCCGGGCACCGTGCCCGAGTCGTGCGGCTCCTCGAGCTCTCCGGTCGCCACCCGCCACGACGCGCGCCGCATGCGCCGCTGCGGTCGTTCGCGTCGTGTTGAGGGCGATGCGACCGTTCGCGGACCGCACTCGTAGCATCGCCGACGTGGACGTCGGCTACTTCGGTCCGGACAGCGTGGCGTGGCGTTTGCACGCGGACCCGGCCATGCTCGCCGGCGGGATGCGAGCGCTCCTCGTCCAGGCCCTGGAGCCGCGCGCGATGGCGGGGGTCGACCAGCACAGCCGCTACCGCGTCGATCCGTGGGGACGGCTGCAGCGCACCACCGAGTTCGTGTACCTCACGACCTACGGCGACCGTGCTACCGCCGAGGCGGCGTGCGAGAAGGTGCGGCGCGTGCACGAACGGATCCGGGGTGTCGACCCCACGACGGGACGCGCGTACTCGGCGAGTGACGCCGACCTGCTCCTGTGGATCCACGCCGTCGAGGTCCACTCCTTCGTCGCCGCCTACCGCGCCTATGCCGGGCGGCTCGACGACGAGGACGCGGACCGCTACGTCGCCGAGATGGTGCGCGTCGCCGAGATGGTCGAGCTCCCGGCCGGGATGGCCCCCCGGTCCATGGGTGAGCTGCGGGAGTACCTGCGCGCCGTGGATGGCCTCCAGATGACCCCGGCGGCCCGGGAGGGGATGCGCACCATCCTCTTCCCGCCGATGCCGCTGGCGCTCCGGCCGTTGTGGGCCATCCCCGCGACGGCGACGCTCGCCATCTTGCCGCGCGTCGCCCGGCGCCTCTACGGCCTGCCGTGGCCTGCCCCGGTCACGCTGCCCGTGCGCGCCAACGTGTTCGCGCTCACCCGGGTCATGAACGCGCTGCTGCCGCCCTCGCCGATCATCCGTCGGGCGCGAGCCCGCGTCGCCGCCGCCGCCTGAGCCGTCCGCGGGCGCGGCGCCCGGCGCGGAGCCGTGGCGTCCGGCGACGTAGCCTGCGAGGAGCCGGTTGCAGGGGAGCGTCGATGGTCGAAGCCCAGGTCGGACCCACCACCCCCGTCGAGCTCGTCGAATCGCTGTACCGCCGGTTCCCGGAACGGGTCGAGGTGGCCCGACGGCGGCTGGGGCGTCCCCTCACCTTCACCGAGAAGGTGCTGATCGCGCACGCCGACGACCCCGACACGGTCGGCCTCGGGCGAGCCACCGACTACGCCGACTACCGGCCGGACCGGGTCGCGATGCAAGACGCCACGGCCCAGATGGCGCTGCTGCAGTTCATGACCGCGGGTCTGGACCAGGTCGCGGTGCCGACCACGGTGCACTGCGACCATCTCATCCAGGCGCACACGGGCGCGGTCGCCGACCTGAGCACCGCGCTCGACACGAACTCCGAGGTCTACGACTTCCTTCGCAGCGTCTCGGCGAAGCACGGCATCGGCTTCTGGGAGCCGGGCTCCGGGATCATCCACCAGGTCGTGCTCGAGCAGTACGCATTCCCCGGCGGGATGATGATCGGCACCGACAGCCACACCCCGAACGCCGGCGGCCTCGGGATGGTCGCCATCGGCGTCGGCGGTGCCGACGCGGTCGATGTGATGGCCGGGTGGCCGTTCAACACCCGTGTGCCACGCGTGATCGGGGTGCGCCTGACCGGCAAGCTGTCCGGCTGGGCGGCCGCGAAGGACGTGATCCTCGCCGTGGCCGGGATCCTCACGGTCAAGGGCGGCACCGGCGCGATCGTCGAGTACTTCGGCTCCGGCACCTCGTCGATCTCCGCGACGGGCAAGGCGACGATCTGCAACATGGGCGCCGAGATCGGGGCCACCTGCTCCGTGTTCCCGTACGACGACCACGACAGCCTCTACCTGAAGGCGACGGCCCGCGACGAGATCGCCGGGCTCGCCGACGAGCACGCCGAGTTCCTGCGGGTCGACCCCGAGGTCGAGGCCGATCCGGAGCGCTACTACGACCGGGTCATCGAGATCGACCTCGACGATCTCGGCCCGCACCTCGTCGGGCCGCACACCCCCGACCTGGACCGCCCGCTCGACGAGCTGGCCCGCGTCGCCGCCGAGGAGGGCTACCCGCTCGACATCTCGTACGCGCTCGTCGGTTCGTGCACCAACTCGTCGTACGAGGACATCGGGCGGGCCGCGCACGTCGCGCGGCAGGCCAAGGCGGAGGGGCTGCGGGTGCGTGCCCCGCTGCTCGTCACCCCCGGGTCGGAGCAGGTCCGGGCGACGATCGAGCGGGACGGGCTGCTCGCCGACCTCGAGGCGATCGGCGCCACCGTGCTCGCCAACGTGTGCGGGCCGTGCATCGGTCAGTGGCAGCGCGACGACATCCAGCCGGGGGAGCGCAACACGATCGTGTCGTCGTTCAACCGCAACTTCCCGCGCCGCAACGACGGGAACGCCGAGACGCTGTCGTTCATCGGGTCGCCCGAGACCGTCGTGGCGATGGCGCTCACCGGTCGCCTCGACCACGACTTCCTCCGAGAGCCCCTCACCGCGCCCGACGGCCACGCGGTGCGCCTCGAACCGCCGTCGGCGGACGAGCTGCCCGCCGCCGGGTTCGACCCGGGCAAGTCAGGGTTCGTGGCCCCGCCCGCGTCGGGCCGGGACGTGTCGGTCATCGTGCGGCCCGACTCGGAGCGGCTCCAGCTGCTCGAGCCGTTCCCCGCCTGGGACGGCCGCGACCTCGAGGGGCTCCGGGTGCTGCTCAAGGCCGTCGGGAAGTGCACGACCGACCACATCTCGCCGGCCGGTCCCTGGCTGCGCTACCGGGGCCACCTGGCGAACATCTCCGGGAACCTCTTCACCGGCGTCAACAACGCGTTCTCGCTCGACGAGGCGGGCACCGGCGTCGACGTGCGCGACGGCACGCACCGCCCGTTGCCCGAGCTGGCGCGGGCGTACAAGGAGGCGGGGATCGCCTGGGTCGCGGTGGGGGACGAGAACTACGGCGAGGGGTCGTCGCGGGAGCACGCGGCGATGGAGCCGCGGTTCATGAACGGGCGGGCGGTCATCGCCCGCTCCTTCGCCCGGATCCACGAGACGAACCTGAAGAAGCAAGGGGTCCTCGCGCTGACGTTCTCGAACCCGGACGACTACGAGCGGATCCTCGTCGACGACACGCTCGACATCGTGGGACTCGCCGAGCTGGCCCCCGACCGCCCGGTGACGGTGCGGGTGCACCACGCGGACGGCGCCGAGACGAACGTGGTGTGCCGGCACACGATGTCCGAGGAGCACATCGAGTGGTTCCGGGCCGGATCGGCGCTGAACGTCCTGCGGAGCAGCCGGCCGGCGTGACCCGGGCGGGCGTCGTCACGCTGGCGATCGGGGTGATCGGCCTCGCCGCCTGCGGCGGCGGGAGCGCCCAGGTCGCGACCCGCCCGCCGACCACGGCGCCGCCGACCGTCCCCGCCAACGGGGGTGGACCGTCCGTGACGGTGGGGATCATCTGCAGCACCCCGACCGACGCGTCCCAAGCGGTGGTCAGCGCCTGGCAGACCGGCGACGCTGCCGCGGCGGCCCGCTGCGCGACCGCGGGGACCGTGTCGACGCTGTTCGCGCACCGCGGCGCCGGCGCCGGCTGGACGTTCCGCGGCTGCGACGGACCCGATCCGGGGGCGCCGATCTGCACCTTCGACTACCCGGGCGGCCACGCCTCGCTCACGCTGCAAGGGACCGAGGCGCAGGGCTGGAAGGTCGCGCAGGTCGCCTTCGCCCCATGAGTCACGGCGCGAGCGGCACCAGCTGCGCGGTGGTCGGCTCGGCGCAGCAGAACCACGGCTCGCTCAGCCGGGGGATCCGCGCCGCCCGGTCGATGTCGACTGCGACCGGATCCAACCCGAGCGCGTCGCGGACCCGGGCGTAGGTGACCGGGATCGGCGTGTCGGCTGCGACCGCGGTCTCGACGAGCGTGGCGAGCTCGGCTTGGAGACGGTCCATCGCCGGGTCGGCGGCCCGCCACTGGTAGCTGAGCCGATCGGGGTCGTAGGCGCCGAGGTGCGGCGCGAGGTCCGGGTGCTCGAGAAGCAGTGAACCCGGCGGGAGCAGCAGCCGGATCGTGTACTGCACCGGGTCGACGTTGCCGACGAGGTCGTGGTCCGCGACGAAGTCGACGAGGGCCCGCAGCTGTTCAAGCGTCGTCCACGGGGTGAAGGGCAGCCACGACGGGCGCACCTCGATGCCGTGCGCGCGGAGCAGCGCGACGGCCGCGGCCTCGTCCACGGTGGAGTGGCCCTTGTCGAGGCGGGCCAGGGTCGCGTCGTCCACGCATTCGAACGCGCTGACCACGAAGAGGCAGCCGCTGTCGGCCATCTCCGGCCACACGTCGCGGTGGGCGAGGACGTGCTCCACCTTGACCGTGCAGTCGAAGGTCAGGTCGGGGAACCGGTCGTGCACGGCGTGCACGACGCGGCGCGCGTGGTGCACCCCGTTGAAGAAGTCCGGGTCGGCGAACGTGACGTGCTGGGCGCCCGCTGCGACCTGCTGGGCGACGTCGTCCACGACGGCGTCCACCGCGACGATCCGGATCCGTCCGTCGTAGACGACCGGGACCGGACAGTGGCGGCACCGGTGGGCGCACCCCCGACTGGCCTCGACGACGGCGACGAGGCGCTCGCGGTCGCCGCACACCAGCCGCGTGTACTGGTCGAGGGGTGGGAGCAGGTCGCGGGCCGGCCGCGCCGGGGCGGCGTCGGCGCGCTCGAGGTGCACGACGCGGCCGTCGTCGTGTCCCGCGACCCAGGCGAGGAGCGCGGCGTCGGTCTCGCCGACGAGGACCCGGTCCGCGCGGTCGGCCACCGCGTGGGCGTACAGGCCGTAGCAGGCCACGGGCAGGTCGGGGCGGCGGTGGCGCACGTCGTCGATGACCTGGCGGGCCAGGCGCGTCGCGGTGTGCATCGGCACGGAGCAGGCGATCCGGTCGGCCCAACCGACGAGGTCGGGCTCCCAGGGTTGCACCGACAGGTCGTGGCAGCGCACCTCGTGCCCGGCGGCGCGCAGCCGCGCCGCGGGTTGAGCGACGCCGAGCGGCTGATGGCCGAGCTCGTAACACGACACCAACACGACGCGCACCCGCCGAGGCTACCCGGGGCCCGCGCCGGCCCGATCAGGCGATGTCGACGTCGAGGAGCGCGTGCGCGCGGCGCAGCGTCGCCTCGACGTCGGCGGGTGTCGCGCCGCGGGCGAAGAGGAACCCGAGGTAGCGGTCGCCGTCGGGCAGCGGCTGGAGTGCCCGGCCGCGCGGGACGGTGACCTCGAGGCCCACGACGCCCGGCACCTGACGCGCCGCGTCCTGGCCGTGGACGCCGCGCAGGGACCCGGCGCGGGGGATCGGCAGCATCATCACCCCGGACGCCCGCGCCTCGCGGGTGAGGTCGTCGAGGGGCAACCCGAGCGCGTGGCGCACGATGACCTCCTCGAGGCTGATCCCCGCGCCGAGGCGCAGCGTGCGGGCGCAGAGCCCGCCGATGGACCGGGCCGCGACCTCGAGCAGCCAGGCGCGGCCCGTGTCGTCGACGCGGAGCTCGGCGTGCACAGGACCTTCGGTCAGGCCGAGCGCGCGCGCCGCGTCGCCCGCGACGCGTTCGACGGTGGTGCGCGTCGACGCCGGGAGGCGCGACGGCGTGACGTAGATCGTCTCCTCGAACGTCGGGCCTTCCAAGGGGTCGGGCTTGTCGAAGACGGCCAGCACGGTGAGCTCCCCGCCGCGCAGCAGCCCCTCGACCGCGACCTCGACGCCGGGCACATACTGCTCGACGAGCAGCGGCGCACCGTCGACGATCGCCGCGACCCGGTGCGCCGCGGCCCGCGCCGCGGCGGGGTCGTCGACGCGCAGCACCCCACGGCTGCCCGAGCCGTGCGTCGGCTTCACGACGCGTGGCCAGCCCACGTCGGGGAGGTCATCGAGGTCGTCGAGGCGGGCGTAACGCGGCTGGGACACCTCGGCGGCGGCGAGGGCATCACGCATCGCCGCCTTGTCGCGGGTCCGCAGCACCGCCGCCGGCGGATTGTGCGGGAACCCGAGCCGCTCGCCGGCCCGGGCGGCCACCACGACCCCTTGGTCGTCGACGGCGACGACCGCGTCGATTGGGTGGCGGGCGTCGAGCGCCTCGATCGCCGCCGCGGCCGCGTCGGCGTCGTCGAGCGGCACGGTCACCGCCCGGTCGTGCATCGCCGCGGCGAGCGGCGAGGCCTCGTCGGACGCCACGACGACCTCCACCCCCAACGCCTGCGCCGCGGCGAGGAAATCCGCCGCCCGGTAGGTGGTGGTGGGCACCAGCAGGAGGACTCGAGGCACCGACGTATGATGACGCGATGACCGATGCCGCCACTCCGGTGGTCACCGTCACCGACGCCGCCCGCGAGCGCATCGTCGCCGTCCGGACCGGCGAGGCGGACGCGGACGCGCTCGCCCTCTGGATCGAGGTGAGCGGCGAGTCCGCGGGCGCGTTCCGCTACACGATGGAGCTGCGACCCGTCGCCGACGCCCGCGACGCCGACGTGGTCCAACGCCACGACGACCTGTCGGTCGTCATCGACGCCGACAGCGTCGAGCGTCTGACGGGCGCGACCCTCGACTTCACCGGCGCGGGCATGGTGATGCAGAACCCGAACCGGCCCATCGCCACCGGCGCGGGTGACCGGCCGACGGCCGACCTCTCCGGCCCGGTCGCCCAGGCGGTCCTCACCGTCCTCGACGTCGAGATCAACCCGGCGATCGCGGCGCACGGCGGCCGAGCCGACCTGGTCGCCGTCGACGAGGGCGTCGCCTACGTGCGCATGTCGGGGGGCTGTCAGGGCTGCGGGCTCGCCGCGGTCACGCTCTCCCAGGGCATCGAGGTGGCCATCCTCGACGCGGTGCCGGAGGTGACGTCGGTCGTCGACGTCACCGACCACGCCGCCGGCGACAGTCCCTACTACGAGTCGGCGAAGAAGTAGCCGCTCAGGCGAACCGCTTGGCGTCCTGGGCCGCGTAGCGTGCCACGCGCCTGTCGGCCGCGGCGGTGGCGACCACCGCGTCGACGACCTCAGCGAAGCGGTTCCCGGGGATGGCGCACGTCATGTCCGTGGCCGCCATCCCGGTGCGTACCCGGCTCAACGCGCATCCCACGCTCGCCGCCACCTCGCCGGCTTCCTTCGCGACGGCGACGACGTGGCACTGCGGCTTCGATTCGATGCGCAGCCCCGGCAGCGCGTCGGTGAGCACCATGAGCTGCTTGCCGTTCACCCGCAGCAGCACCACGTCCGGGTCGACCGGGGTCGCGGCGAGCGGCCCGTAGGTGACCGACCCGGGTCGGGTGTGCACCGTCGGGATCTGGGGGACCACCTCCATCGTCACCCACCCGGCGTCCAGCAGGGTGGCGATGTCGGAGTTGCCGGCGACCTCGTCGAGGGTCCGGAACCCATGCGTGACGCTGCCCACCGAGCAGTTCGCGTGGTCCGCCGCGACGGTCGAGAAGGTGCGGTCGAGCGCGTGGTTCCAGAAGACGCAGCCGGCCGGGACGCGGCCGGTGCGGCCGTCGTGCATCGGGGCGGGCATCGGCGCGTCGAAGGCGTCGATCCCGGCGGGTGCGTCGTCGTGGAACGTGATGGCGATCGGCGGGGTGGCGAGCACCAGCGCGTCGCGTAGTTCGTTCGCGAGGTGGGACCAGTCCGTCATGGGTGCACCCTATCGATCGAGGTCAGGTGTCGAGGCAGCCACCGCGGAGGGCGCGCATCTTGGCGACGACCTCCGGGAACGCGTCGGCGTACGCGTTGACGTCGTCGTCCGTGGTGCTCCATCCGACGCTCGGTCGCAGGGAGCGCTCGGCGTCGACGCCCATCGCAGTGAGCACGGGGGACGGCTCGAGCGCCTCCGAGGAGCAGGAGGACCCCGAGTGCACGGCGACGCCCCGTTGGTCGAGGCCGAGGAGCACCGGCTCGGCCTCGACGTCCTCGACGGTGAGGCACACGAGGTGGGGGAGGCGGTGGTCGGGGTCACCGAGCTGGGTGACGCCCGCCACGGCGCACGACGCGGCGACGAGCCGGTCCGTCTGGGTCCGGGCGACGGCCGCCTCGCGGGTGAGCCGACCGTCGGTGGCGAGCTCGACGGCAGCGGCGCCGAAGCCGACGATGGCCGGCACGTCCTCGATGCCGGCGCGCCGGGCCCGCTCCTGCGCCCCGCCGACCAGGAACGGGGGGACGCGCACGCCGCGGCGCACGAGCAGCGCGGCGGCACCCTTCGGGCCGCCCAGCTTGTGGGCGGTGACCGAGCAGAGATCGACGCCGAGCGCGGCGAAGTCGAGGGGGACGTGGCCCGCGGCGGCGCAGGCGTCGACGTGGAGCAGCACGCCCCGGGCCCGCGCCTCGGCGGCGAGCGCCGCGACCGCGGGCTGGAGCGTGCCGACCTCGTGGTTCGCGAGCTGGACGGTGACGAGCGCGGTGTCGGGCCGCACCGCCGCGAGGACCGCCTCGGCGGCGAAGCGGCCGAGGCGGTCCACGCCGACGACCGTCACGTCGGCCTCCGCGCGTCCGCACGCCTCGAGGACGGCGGAGTGCTCGACCGCCGTGGTCACCACGTGGGGTCGCGTCCCGTCCGGCGCGCGGGCGACGGCGCCGTACACCGCGGCGTTGACCGCCTCTGTGCCCGTCGCGGTGAACACGACCTCGCGGGGTCGGGCACCGAGCAGCTCGGCGACCGCCTCCCGGGCGTCCTCGACGGCGACCCGGGTGGCGCGCCCGTCGCTGTGCACCCGGCCCGGGTCGGCCGGGTGGCCGCGCAGGTAGGGGAGCATCGCCTCGAGCGCCGCCGGGCGCAGCGGCGAGGAGGAGGCGTGGTCGAGGTAGGCCCGGGGCACGGGCGAGCTCAGACCCGCGCCACGCAGTGGTCGCTGCCCTCGGGCCGGCTGGCCTCGAAGTGCGGGGAGGTCTCGCCGTAGAGGCCGGCGAGCATCCCCCGGATCATGCCCCGGTCGAGCGCGCACACGACATGCGGGTAGCGCGTCGCCGCGTCACCGAAGGGGCAGCATTCGGACACGATCGTGAAGTCGTCGCCGTCGGCTTCGGCCCGGGCGGCGAACCCGTGCGCGGTGAGGGCGTCGGCGACGGCGGCGACCGCGGTGCGCACCGAGCGGTGCCCGCTCCCGGGATCCATGCGCCGCGCCAGGTCGCGGCCGTAGTCGTAGCCGACCTGGTCGGCGAGCGCCTCGGCCGGGCCGGCGCCGAGGGCGTCGAGCGCGCCGGCGAGCAGGCTCGCCAGGACGCTGTCCTGGCGCAGCGGCACCGCGAGCGTGGTGGCGCCGGTCGCCCGGTACCGCTTCGACGGGCGGCCGGCCGGCCGTTCGCCGTCGGCGCGGGCGATCTCGACGTCGAGGTACCCACCACCGGTCAGCTTCTCCAGGTGGTGACGGGCCACGTTCGGGTGCAGCGCGAACCGCTCGGCCACGTCGGCGGTCGTGACCCCCTCGGGGGCGTCGCGGACCGCGAGGTAGATCTCGCGTCGGGTCGGGTCGCCGAACGCGTTCGTGACCGCCACGACGGCGGCGTTGAACTCGTCGGGGGTCAGCGCGCGCTGATCGGCAGCGCCCGCGGCGTCGCTGCGGGCCTGCCGTGCCGGCTCGTGAGCCACGCCCGGTATTCTACCTATGCCCGTAGTGGAAATCCCGTCCGTGAGGTCGCATGCCCGACGACGCCCTGCTCACCGGCGTGCTGCGCCGGATCGAGGATCCCGAGCTGGGATTCTCGATCGTCGAGCTCGGGATGCTCGCCGGCGTCGAGCGCCACGACGGCCGGGTGCAGGTCCGCCTCGCGCTCCCCCTCCCCGAGGACAGCTGGCCGCCCGACGAGCTCGAGGCCCGGATCCGGGCCGCGCTGCTCGCCGAGCCCGGCGTGGACGCGGTCGCCTTCGAGCGGCGAGCGATGGACGAGCGGGAGGTGGCCCGCGCCGCCGGGGTGCTGCGGGGCGACCCGCCGCCGAACCCGCTCGCGGTCGTCGACGCCGCGACCGAGCCGCCGCCGCGCCCCCGCGCCGCAACCCGTTCACCGACGCCACCACCCGGGTGCTCGCGGTCGCGTCCGGGAAGGGTGGGGTGGGCAAGTCGTCGGTGAGCGCCAACCTGGCCGTCGCGCTCGCGGCGCGTGGCCACCGGGTCGGGGTCCTCGACGCGGACGTGTGGGGCTTCTCGCTGCCGCGCATGCTCGGCGTCGACCACCCGCCGGGGCTCATCGACGACGTGATCGTCCCGCCGCGGGCGTACGGCGTGCAGCTCGTCTCGATGGGGTTCTTCGCCCGCGACGACCAGGCGGTGATCTGGCGCGGACCGATGCTGCACAAGGCGCTCGAGCAGTTCATCACCGACGTGCACTGGGCGGCGCTCGACACGCTGGTTGTCGACCTCCCGCCCGGCACGGGCGACGTCGCGCTGTCCATGGCCCAGCTCCTGCCCCGCGCCGAGGTCGTGATCGTGACCACTCCGCAGCCGGCGGCGCAGCGGGTCGCGCAGCGCAGCGCGGCGATGGCCGAGCGGGTGAACCTGCCGGTGATCGGCGTCGTGGAGAACATGTCGTGGTTCACCGGTGACGACGGCACCCGCTATGAGCTCTTCGGCGCCGGCGGGGGACAGGTCCTCGCCGACCAGGTCGGGGTCCCCCTCCTCGCGCAGGTGCCCCTCGTGCCCGCCCTGCGCGCCGGCGGCGACGTCGGGCGCCCCATCGTCGTCGCCGAGCCCGACGGTGACGCCGCCCGAGCGTTCGTCGAGCTCGCGGCCCGCCTCGACGACCTCGCCCCCCGTCGGGTGCACCATCCCGAGCTGCGCATCTCCTGAGCGCCGGCCCGGCCGTGGCCGGCTGGTGCCCGGCCGGCGACCCCGACGTAAGGTCCCCGCATGGACGTACGCATCGGCGTGTTGCACTGCCCGAAGGAGCTCACCCTCGAGGTCGACACCGACGCCGCGGCGCTCGAGAAGCTGGTGAACGACGCGCTGCACACCGACGGCGGGGTGCTCTGGCTCACCGACGAGCACGGCCGGCGCATCGGTGTGCCCGCCGAGCGGCTCGCCTACGTCGAGCTCGCCGACGACGCGGCCGCGAAGCGGGTCGGGTTCGGGCCCGGCTGACCTCGTGACCGCGCCCGCCGGCGCGGGCTTCTTGGACCGCCGGCTCCTCTTCTTCAGCGGCAAGGGCGGGGTCGGCAAGAGCACGGTCACCGCGGCGACCGCGCTGCTCGCCGCCGAGCGGGGCCGCCGGGTGCTGCTCGTCGAGGTCGACGCGAAGGGGAACCTGACCGCGCTGTTCGAGCAGCCGCCGGTCGGGTTCCAGCCCCGCGAGGTGTACCCCGGCGTCTTCGCGATGCAGATGCGCACCGAGGACGCGCTGCGCGAGTACCTCCGGCTGCAGCTCCGCGTCCCGGTGCTCGCCCGGGTCGGGCCGCTCGCCCGCGTCCTCGACTTCGTCGCCAGCGCCGCCCCCGGCGTCCGGGAGATCCTCACCGTCGGCAAGGTGTGCTCGGAGGTCCGCGAATCGCAGGACGGTCGAGCCGACTGGGACCTCGTCGTGGTCGACGCGGCCGCGACGGGCCACATCGTCTCCCAGCTCGACTCGCCGCGCGCCATCCAGGAGCTCGTCGCCGTCGGCCCGGTCCGCCAGCAGACCGAGTGGATGCTCGAGCTGCTCTCCGACCCGGCGACCACCGCGCTCCACGTGGTCACCACCCCCGAGGAGATGCCGGTCAACGAGACGATCGAGCTGGTGCAGCGGGCCCGCACCGAGCTGACCGTCCCGTTCGGGTCGGTCATCGTGAACCGCGTGTTGCCCGAGCCGTTCACCCGCGCCGACGAGCCCGTCTTCGACGCGCTGCTCGGCGGGCCGGCCCGCGACGTCCTCGACGCCGAGGTCGGCTCCGGCAGCGGCGCGGTGCTCGAGGCGACCCGGCTCGCCGTGTCGATGCGCCGGTCTCGCGCGACGCACCTCACCCGGCTGCGGGCCGTGCTCGACGTCCCACTCGTGTACCTCCCCTACCTGTTCGTCCGCGACCACGGGCTGCGCGTCACCCGGATGGTCGCCGAGCACCTCGCGGCGGAGCTCGGCCTGTGACGTCGTCGAGCCTCGAGCCGCTGCTCGCGTCCCGCGAGATCGTCGTGTTCTGCGGGTCGGGTGGGGTCGGCAAGACGACGACCGCCGCCGCCGCGGCGCTCGCCGCGGCCACCGAGCTCGGGGGTCGGGTGCTCGTGCTGACCATCGACCCGGCGCGGCGCCTCGCCGACGCGTTGGGTCTCGAGGCCATCGGGAACGTCGAGCGTCGGGTGCCCGACGAGGCGCTGCGCGCCGCGGGGCTCGAACCACGCGGGGAGCTCTTCGCCGCGATGCTCGACACGAAGGCCTCGTGGGACGACCTGGTGCTGCGCCACGCGCCCGACGAGGAGACCGCGTACCGGGTGCTCGGCAACAGCCTGTACCAGAACATCACCGCCCGGTTCGTGCAGAGCCACGACTACATCGCGATGGAGCGGCTCTACGACCTGCACACCAACGGGCGCTACGACCTGATCGTCGTGGACACGCCACCGACCCGCAACGCCATCGACTTCCTCGAGGCGCCCAGCCGGATGGCGGAGTTCTTCGGCGGCCGGCTGCTGCGCTGGCTGACCGTCCCGTACCGGCTGACCGGCCGGCGCGGCGCCCGGATGATGAACGTCGCCAGCCGGCCCTTCTACCAGCTGGCCGACCGGGTGCTCGGCAGCCAGCTGCTGCAGGACATCGCCGAGTTCTTCTTGAACTTCCAGAGCATGTACGACGGGTTCGTGGCCCGCGCCGAGGCGGTCGAGCGGCTCTTGCACGACCGGCGCACCAGCTTCGCGGTGGTGACCACGCTCGAGGGGGCGCCGCTGCGGGAGGCCGAGCTGTTCGTCCACGAGCTCGGGAAGCGGCACCTGTCGCTCGGGGCGCTGGTGCTGAACCGGGTGCTGCCCCCGTACCTGACCTCCGCGGAGGGGCAGCGGGCCGCGACGGCCCTCGCCGAGCATCCCGCCGACGTCGCGAAGGCGCTCGTCGGGGTGGGCGACGCGACGTTCGACGACCCGGAGCGCACCGCCCGGGTCCTCGCCACCGCCGCGGCGACGTACCGGGACTACAGCGTCGTCGCGGCGCGGGAGCGGGAGCTGCGGGCCGAGCTCGCCCGGGTGCCCGACGTACTCGCCACCGTCCCCGCCCTCCCCGACGAGGTGCACGATCTGGCGGGGCTGGCGAGGATCGGCCGGGCGTTGCTGGCGACTCCGTAACCTGGCCGTATGGCGGTCGGGCTCTACGAGCTCGCGCAGGGCAACACGGCGCTGCGCGGCGACGCGTTGCGGCATCTGCAGCGGCTCGTGGCGTCCTGGCAGCCGCTCGCCGACCTGTGCTTCGCCGACCTGCTCGCGCTCGCGCCGGCCGACGGTGACGAGGGCCACCGGTTCGTGGTCCTGGCGCACGTCCGGCCGGTGACCGGCCAGACGCTCTACCCGGCGGAACTCGTCGGCACTGTCGTCCAGGAGGTGGAACGGCCGCTCGTGGCGCGGGCCTGGCGGACCCACGAGATCGTCGGCGGCGACGCCACGGTGATCGGCTCCCCCGAGCGGGCCCGCACCCAGTGCATCCCGCTCGAGCTGCGCGGCGACACGATCGCCATCGTGAGTCGGGAGGCGCCGACGACGTCCGGTCGACGCCAGGGCGAGCTCGAACGCGTCTACCTCGACACGTTCGGCCGCTTCGCCCGCATGATGACCGAGGGGTCGTTCCCGTTCGCCCGGGACGAGGTGGCGTCCGAGGAGGCGCCGCGCGTCGCCGACGGGGTGATCCTCCTCGACGACCAGCTGCGCATCAAGTTCACGAGCCCGAACGCGATCAGCTCGCTGCACCGGATGGGCATCCACAACTACACGCCCGGTCTGCAGCTCGGGGAGATCGGCTTCGATCAGGACGCGGCCGACGCGGCGTCACGCCTGCAGGTGCCGATCACCGAGGAGATCGAGCGGGGCGAGACCTCGGTGCTCATCCAGGCCATCCCGCTCCTCGAGCACCGCCGCTCGACGGGGGCGATGATCTTGGTGCGCGACGTCACCGACCTGCGGCGCCGCGACCGGATCCTGCTGTCGAAGGACGCGACGATCCGCGAGATCCACCACCGGGTGAAGAACAACCTGCAGACCATCGCCGCGTTGCTGCGCCTGCAGGGCCGCCGGCTGCACTCAACCGAGGCGCAGGAGGCGATCCAGGAATCGGAGCGCCGGATCCGCTCGATCGCGATCGTGCACGAGACGCTGTCCCGCGAATCCGCGGACGTGGTCAACTTCGCGGACATCGTCGGGCCGCTCGTGCGGGTCGTCGAGGAGAGCGTGTCGACTCCCGAGCTGCGGCTGCACTTCGACGTCGAGGGCGACGCCGGGCAGCTCCCCGGCGACATCGCCACGCCGCTGGCCGTCGCGTTGAACGAGCTGATGCAGAACGCGGTCGACCACGCGTTCCCCGACCGACGAGAGCGGCCCGGCGGAAGGCCACGTGCGTGTCGAGCTGGCCCGCCGCGACGGGGAGCTCGCCATCGAGGTGGTCGACGACGGCGTCGGTCTCCCGGCCGACTTCTCGTTGGAGTCGTCGCGGGGCCTCGGGCTCTCGATCGTGCAGGGGCTGGTGACGAGCGAGCTGGGCGGCTCGATCGAGATGCGCGACGACGGCGGGACGCGGGTCAGCCTGCGGGTGCCGCTGGAGCCGACCGCCGGGCTGCAGGTCGGCGCGCTGAGCTGATCAGGCGGTGGCGCGCTGGCGGGCCACCCAGGCTTTGCGGAGCTTGCGGCGCTCCTCCTCGGTGGTGCCCCCCCAGATGCCGGCCTCCTGGTTGGTGGCCAGCGCGAACTCGAGGCACTCGTCGGTCACGCCGCAGGCGGTGCAGATGCGGCGGGCCGTCTCGATCTGCTCGAGCGCCGGGCCGGTGGTCCCGATCGGGAAGAAGACGTCGGGGTCCGAGTCCCGACACGCCGACCGGCCCCGCCAAGCCTCGGCGTCCCAGTCGTGGGTGCGGATCCAGGTGAGCGCCACTCGTACCTCTCGCGTGTCTTGGCCGGCCGTGTCGGGACGGGCTCCGCTGCCGGGCCGGCGGCTCCGGTGCGTCCGTCCGTGGGCTCTCGCCCGCCGGGGCCACGCAGCGTAGATCCGAGAAGCGTTCTCCACAAGGCCTCTGACCTGGGGTTTCGCGTGTCGTACGCTGCGCGCGGTGCCCGGCGGCGCCGTTCTGAGGGTGTGGGCGCACCGCGGGGCCCGCCGACAGGCCCCGGAGAACACCGTGGCGGCGTTCACCCGCGCCCGGGAGCTGGGCGCCGACGGCGTCGAGCTCGACGCCCGCCGCAGCGCCGACGACGTCGTCGTGGTGCACCACGACCCGACCGCCCGGCGGGTCGGGCTCCTCGCCGGGCAGCGGTTCGCGGCGCTGCGGGCCGCCCGACCCGACATCCCCACCCTCGACGAGGCGCTCGACGCGTGCGTCGGCCTGACGGTGAACGTCGAGCTGAAGAACCTGCCGGGGCAGCGGGACTACGACCCGGGGGAGCGGCTGGCCGGGCTGGTGGCCGACACCCTCGCCCGCCGCGGCCACCGGGACGACACGCTGGTGTCGTCGTTCAACCTCGACACCCTCGACCGGTTCCGGGCGCTCGACCCGACCCCGACCGGCTTCTTGACGCTGCGAGGGTTCGATCCCCTGACCGCACTGGCGCTCGTCGCCGAGCGCGGGCACCGGGCGTTGCACCCCGACGTGCGGGGTCTCGACACCCGGCCGGCCGCGGTGGTCGTCGACGCGGCGCACCAGGCCGGCGTGGCGGTGCACGTGTGGACGGTCAACCGGCGGGCGACGATCGTGATGCTGGCCGCGGCGGGGGTCGATGCCGTGATCACCGATGTGCCCGACGTCGCCCGCGCCGCGCTCGGCCGGGACGACGCGCCGCTCAGCTGACGGGCGTGACGAGCGTGAGGCAGTCCGGCTCGTAGCGGATCTCGAGGTGCTCGACGTCGCCGAGGTAGTCGCCGTCGACCTGCCACGGGAACGGGCCGTCGCGGGCGACGAGCGTGAGGCTGTCGAGGTCGGCGAGCTGCACGATGTCGCGGCAACGCTCGAGGTGCCGGCCCCGGGCCATCGCCGACAGCGCGGCGGGGAGCAGCGCCCCGGTGCTGAGGCGACGAAACGCGGTGAGCGCGAGCTTGCGGTCGAGACCGGCGGCGTGGGTGACGGTGAGGGGCCGCACCCCGAAGAAGGCGTAGGGGCTGGTGTTGGAGGTGATCGCGTAGTAGCCGTCGGTGAGCGGCTCGCCGCCGACCTCGATCCGGAACGGTGCGTGGCGGCGGTCGAAGCCCCGGTAGAAGGTGGTGATCGCCGCGACGGCGAACGTCGGGTGCGCGAGCCGTCGCTTCAGCCAGGCGTGCCGCTCCATCTGCTCGATCACCTCGGCGTCGAACCCGGCGCCGAGGTGGAACAGGAACCGGCGTCCGTTCCCGTCGCCGAGCCCGACCCGGCGGAACGACCGGGCCTCGAGGCTCGCGACCAGCTGCTCGGTCGCGGGCCGCAGGGCGTTGGGGATCCCGAGGGTGCGGGCGAACACGTTCGTCGAGCCGCCCGGCAGCGGCGCCAACGCCGTGTCGGTGCCGACGAGGCCGTTCGCCGCCTCGTTCAGCGTGCCGTCCCCGGCGGCCACGACGACCGCGTCGAAGCCCTCCGCCGCGGCGTCACGGGCGAGGTCCGTGGCGTGACCGCGTTCGGTGGTCTCGGCGACCTCGAGGCGGTGCGGCTCCCCGAGCGCGTGCTGCACCCGGACGCGCCGTCGCGGGGTCATCGACGACGCGGTGGGGTTCACGACGAGCAGCAGGCGCACGGCTGCGCAGGTTAGGGCGGTACCGTCCGGCCGTGCCCACCGCGTGGGACGAGCTGACCGCCGAGATCGTGGCGTGCCGCGCCTGTCCCCGGCTCGTGGCCTGGCGCGAGAACGTGGCGCGCACCAAGCGGGCCGCGTACCGCGACGAACCGTACTGGGGGCGGCCCGTGCCCGGGTTCGGCGATCCCGCCGCGCCGATCCTCCTCGTCGGGCTGGCCCCCGCCGCGCACGGCGGGAACCGCACCGGCCGGGTCTTCACCGGCGACCGGTCCGGCGACTGGCTCTACGGAGCCCTGTTCCGAGCCGGGCTGGCCAACCAGCCGACGTCGGTGTCGGCCGACGACGGGCTGCGCCTCGACGGCGCGTACGTGACCGCGGTGGTGCGCTGCGCGCCGCCCGGCAACGCGCCGTCCCCCGAGGAGCGCGACCGGTGCGGCCCCTACTTCGCGCGTGGAGCTCGCGCTGCTCGCCGACGTGCGGGTCGCGGTGGCGCTCGGCGGGTTCGCGTACGCCGCGCTGTGCCGGGCGCTCGCCGACGCCGGGGTCGCCGTCCCCCGCCCCCGCGTCCCGTTCGCGCACGGCGTCGAGGTCCCGACCTCGCGGCTCACCGTGCTCGGCTGCTACCACCCGAGCCAGCAGAACACGTTCACCGGTCGCCTCACCGAGCCGATGCTCGACGCCGTCCTCACGCGCGCCCGGCAGCTGGCCGGCCGGCCGGCTACAGGAGCGCGAGGGTCTCGCCGGCGGCGTACGCCACGGCGATGACGCCGAGCACGACGCCGACGAGGAGCCGCAGGGTGCGGTCCGACGACTGGATGGTGAGATGGGCGCCGAACCGCGCGCCGGGGACGACGCCGACGCAGAGGGGGAGCGCGTAGAGCCAGTTGATGTGCCCGAGCGCGGCGTGGGTGATCAGCCCGGGGACGGCGAGCACCCCGACGCAGGCGAGCGACGTCGCGAGCGCCGACTTGATCGGCATCCGGACCCAGGCGGTGAACGCCGGCACCATCAGCACCCCGCCCCCGATGCCGAGCAGGCCGCTCAGCCCGCCGGCGGCGACGCCGATGACCGCGAGCCGCCACGGCTCGGCGCGGCGGTCCTGCCCGTCGTCCACGTGGGCGAGCCCCGGCGCGGCGTCGGTGATCCCCTCGGTGGCGACGACGGCCTCGGGTTCTGGGGTGCCGACCGGGCGGCTCAGCCGGTAGGCGCTGAACCCGACGAGGCCCGCGGTGAGGATCATCAGCGGATGGCCGTTGCCGGGCACGACGTCGGTCAGCAGCGCGCCCCCGACCGTCGCGAGGATCCCCGCGCCGCTCGTCCACGCCACGATGCGCCAGTCGACCAGCCGCTCCCGCCCGTAGCGCCACGCGCCGGTCAACGCGGACGGGATCACCGACGGGATCGTCGAGCCCACGGCGGCGAGCGGGGTGGCGCCGAGCACGCGGATCGCCGGCGTCGACACCACCGCGCCGCCGATCCCGAACATGCCGGACAGGACGCCGGTGCCCACCCCGAACCCGCCGGTGAGCACGATTCGCCACAGATCCGACACGCCGCGGGAGGCTACCCTTCGCGTTCGTGACCGCCCCGACGTTACGTGGCGTGTACCTCCCGCTGATCACCCCGTACGCGGCGGACGGGTCCGTCGACCTCGACGCGCTCGGAGCGCCTCGCCGTCCACGCGCTCGACGCGGGCGTCGCCGGGCTCGTGCCGCTCGGCACCACCGGCGAGACGCCGCTGCTCGAAGCCGACGAGAAGCGCGCCATCGTCGAGTGCTGCACGCGGTCGGCCGCGAGCGGGGCGCGCACGTCATCGTGGGTGCGGGCACGAACAGCACGCGTGCCACCGTCGCGGCCGTCGAGGCGCTCGCCGGGACGGGTGCCACCGCCGCGCTGTGCGTCGTGCCGTACTACCTGCGGCCCAGCCAGGCGGGGATCGTCGCCCACTTCGAGGCCGTGGCCGCGGCCAGCCCCGTGCCCGTCGTGCTCTACAACGTCCCGAGCCGCACCGGGCAGGTCCTCGAGCCGGCGAGCCTCCTGCGCCTGGCGAACACCGCGAACATCGTCGGGGTGAAGCAGTCGATGGGCACCCTCGACGTCGGGACGCTGCGGGTGCTGGCCGAGGCACCGCCCGACTTCGCCCTGCTCGGCGGCGAAGACACCATCCTGTTCCCGCTCGTGCTGCTCGGCGCGGCCGGCGCCGTCGCCGCGTCGGCGCACGTCTGCACCCGCCGCTACGTCGAGATGATCGAGTGCGGCCTGGCCGGCAAGGTCGACGAGGGACGCGCCCATCACGAGGCGCTCCTTCCCGTCGCCCGGGCCTGCTTCGCCGAGCCCAACCCGGCCGTGTTCAAGGGTGTGCTCGCCGCCCAGGGGCGCATCGCCACCCCGGACGTGCGCGGCCCCCTGGCCAACGCCTCGCCGGCCGCGGTCGAGGCGGCGCTCGAGGCGATCACCGCCGCGGGGGGCTGACCCCGAGCCTCCGGGACGTGACCGACGTCATGTTCTGGGGGGTCTCACCGCGTGGGTAACGTCGGGCGAAATTGGAACGCGGGCGTTCCGAAATCTCCGCCGACTTCACGGGGGTGGCCATGACGACGAGCCGAGCAGATCGGGCGCAGGGACGCGCGGCCGAGCGCCGGTGGCTCATCCTCGGGGTGCTGTGCTTCAGCCTGTTGGTGATCGTGCTCGACAACTCGATCCTCAACGTGGCCCTCCCGAGCATCGTCCGCCAGCTCAGCGCCACGAACAGCCAGCTGCAGTGGATGGTCGACTCCTACACGCTGGTGTTCGCCGGCTTGCTCCTCACGATGGGCAGCCTCGGCGACAAGTTCGGGCGTCGTCCCGCGTTGCAGGTCGGGCTGATGATCTTCGGCACCGGGTCGGTGCTGTCCGCGCTCGCCGGGTCCGCGAACCAGCTCATCGCCACCCGGGCCTTCATGGGCATCGGCAGCGCGTTGATCATGCCGGCGACCCTCTCGATCATCACGAACGTCTTCCCCAGCTCGGAGCGGCCGAAGGCGATCGGGATCTGGGCCGCGACGGCCGGCGTCGGCGTGGCGCTCGGCCCCTTGACGGGCGGTGCCCTCCTCGAGCGCTTCTACTGGGGCTCGATCTTCCTCGTGAACGTGCCCGTCGTCGTGATCGGCCTGCTGTTCGGCATCTTCCTGATCCCCAACTCGAAGGACACGCACGCCCCGCGCTTGGACCTCGTCGGCGCCGTGCTGTCCATCGCGGCACTGAGCGCCCTCCTCTACGCGGTGATCGAGGGACCCACCGGCGGCTGGACCGCGCCGCGCATCCTCGCCTTCTTCTTCGCCGGCGGGCTGCTCCTCGCCGCGTTCTTCGCGTGGGAGCGACGCGTCGACCATCCGATGCTCGACATCCGCTTCTGGCGTAACCCGCGGTTCAGCGCGGCCAGCGCGGCGATCACGATCACGTTCCTCGCGATGTTCGGGTCGATCTTCCTGCTCACCCAGTACCTGCAGTTCGTGCTCGGGTACTCGCCGCTGAGCACCGGGGTGCGGCTCCTCACGTTCGCCGTGCCGATGATGGTGATCTCACCGCTCAGCCCCAAGGTCGTCGACCGCATCGGCACCAAGCTCACCGTCGCGCTCGGGACTCACGTTCGTCGGCGTCGGGCTCGTCACGCTCGGCGGCGTCAGCCAGACCACGCCGTTCCTCGACATCGGTTGGCGGATGGCGCTGGCCGCGTCCGGGATGGCGTTGACCATGAGCCCGGCGACCGAGTCGATCATGGGGTCGCTGCCGCTCGCGCGGGCCGGGGTCGGCTCGGCGGTGAACGACACGACCCGCCAGGTCGGCGGCGCGGTCGGCGTCGCGGTCATCGGCAGCGTGTTCTCCTCGATCTACGGGTCGAAGGTCGTCGCGGTGCTGCGCGGTCACCACATCCCGTCGGACCTCGTCGCCAACGCCAAGCAGCAGCTCGGCTACGCGCTCGAGGTCGCGGGCCGGCTGCCCGCCGAGCGCGGCGCACACGTTCGTGGCGCTCGCCAAGTCGTCGTTCATGGACGGCTTCCACGCCGGGCTCTACGTCGGTGCGGCCGTCACCGCGATCGGGGTCATCACCACGCTGGTGTTCCTGCCCGCCAGGGCGCGCGCCGAGGACGTCGAGCGCCAGGACGCCGAGTTCGCCGACCGGCCCCAGATGGCCGCACCCGGCGGTGCGGTCGCCCCCGCCCCGGCACCGGCGCCGGCCGCCGACGACGGGGACGGGACGGCGGCGCCCCAGCGGGAGCCCACGCCCGCGCGCCTGCGATGACCGCGCTCGGTCGTCCCGGTCGGCCGCGCAGCCCGGTGTGCGACCAGGCGATCGTCGACGCCGCGCTCGTCGTGTTCGCCGACGACGGCTACGACGGGTTCACCATCGAGGCGGTCGCGGCCCGGGCGGGCGTCGGGAAGGCCACGGTGTACCGCCGCTACCCGGGCAAGGCAGAGCTGATCGTCGAAGCCGCGTCACGGCTCACGAACGCCGACCTGCCCGACGCCGACACCGGGGCGCTGCCCGCCGACCTCACCCTCATCGCGCATCACCTCGTGCACCTGCTCACCCGGACCGTCGCGGGCCGCTGCGTCCCCCAGCTCGTCGCTGCGCTCCCACGGTCCCGGGCGCTCGCCCGCGAGTACCGGCGCTTCCTCACCGAGCGGCGCGCCCTCACCGTCGGGGCGATCCAGCGCGCGGCGATTCGCGGTGACGTGCCCGCCGACACCGACCCGGAGGTGGTGGCCGACCTGCTCGCCGGCCCGATCTTCTACCGGCACCTCGTGAGCCGGGCGCCGCTCGACGACGGGTACGCCGACCAGGTGGTCGCCGCCGTGCTCGCCGCGATCACCGCCCCCACCCCCGTCGCGGCCGGCTGACCTACGCGCCGGTCAGCGCCGCCTCGAGCAGCGCCTGCTGCTCCAGCTCGTGGATCTTGGCGCTGCCCGTCGCCGGGCTCGGGCTCGGCCGCCGCGCCACGGAGTCGATCGTCGCGTCCGCGCCGACCAGCCGGCTGAGCGGGTCCTCGACGTAGCGCCACGCCCCCATGTTCAGCGGCTCCTCCTGCACCCACCACACCTGCGTCGCGCGCGGGTAGCGGTCGAGCGCGGCCTCGAGGTCGGCGGTGGGGAACGGCGCGAGCTCCTCCACGCGGACCACGGCGAGGGGCACGTGGGCGCGGTCGCGGGCGTCCATCAGCTCGTCGCGCGAGCTTCCCGGAGCAGACCAGCACCCGTCGCACCGCGTCGGCGTCGAGGTCGGTGGCGCGGTCGCCGAGCACGGGGTGGAAGTGGTCGTGGGTGAACGCCTCGACCGGTGAGCGGGTGCGCGCCAGGCGCAGGTACCGCTTCGGGGTGAGGCACACCAGCGGCACCTGCCGCGGGGTGCGGGCCTGGCGGCGCAGCACGTGGAAGTACTGCGCCGCGGTCGACGGGTACACGACCCGGATGTTGTCGTCGGCGCAGAGGGTGAGGAACCGCTCGAGCCGCGCGCTCGAGTGGTCGGCGCCCTGCCCCTCGAAGCCGTGCGGCAACAGCAAGGTCAGCCCGGACGTCTGATCCCACTTGTCCTGGGCGGCAACGACGAACTCGTCGATCGTGACCTGCGCGCCGTTCGCGAAGTCGCCGAACTGGGCCTCCCAGGCGGTGAGCACCTCGGGCGCCGCGACCGAGTAGCCGTACTCGAAGCCGAGCGCCGCGTACTCCGACAGCACCGAGTCGTAGAGGCGGAACGGCGCCTGGTCGTCGGCCAGGTGGTTCAACGGGACGTACTCGGACTCGTCGTCGGCGTCGACGAGCACCCCGTGGCGCTGGCTGAACGTGCCCCGGCGGGTGTCCTGGCCCGCGACCCGCACCGGGGTCCCCTCGAGGAGCAGCGACCCGAACGCCGCGGCCTCGCCGAGCGACCAGTCGAGCGTCCCGGCGTCGAACGCGCTCCGGTGGGCGAGCAGCAGCCGCGCCAGCTTCGGGTTGACGTGGAACGTCTCGGGCCAGGTCGTGAGCGCGGTGACGACCCGGTCGAGCACCGAGCGCGGCGACCGCGGTCGTGACCGGCCCCGAGACGGCGTCGGCCGCGCCCGACGTCGCGTCGGTGTCGGCCGACTCGTCGTGGGGCTCGTGGGTCTCCTCGAACGCCCGGTCGAGGCGGGCCCGGAAGTCGGCGACCGCGGCGTCGACCTCGTCGGCGCTCAAGTCGCCGCGCTGGACGAGCTGCTCGGTGTAGCGCTCCCGGACCGACGGGTGCGTCTCGATCAGCGCGTACATGCGCGGCTGGGTGAACGCCGGCTCGTCCGCCTCGTTGTGCCCGAAGCGGCGATAGCAGACCAGGTCGACCACGACGTCCTTGTGGAACGCCTGCCGGAACGCGAACGCGAGGTCCATCACGCGCACGCACGCCTCCGGGTCGTCGCCGTTCACGTGGAAGATCGGGGCCTGCACCATCTTGGCGACGTCGGTCGCGTACACGCCCGAACGACCCGACTCGGGTGCGGTCGTGAACCCGAGCTGGTTGTTCACCACCACGTGGATCGTGCCGCCGACGTCGTAGCCCTCGACCTCGGACAGGTTCAGGGTCTCGGCGACCACGCCCTGCCCGGCGAACGCGGCGTCGCCGTGGACGAGCAGCGCCAGCGCCGCCCCGACCGGGTCGCCGACCCGGTCCGCGACCGCGCCCGGGCCATGCCCTCGACGACCGGGTCGACGGCCTCGAGGTGGCTCGGGTTGGCGGCGAGCCGCAGCGCGATCTCGTGGCCGGCGGGGGAGTGGTGCGTGGCGCGCTGGCCGAGGTGGTACTTCACGTCACCGGAGCCGTGGGTGCTCGACGGGTCGAGCTCGCCCTCGAACTCGCGGAACACCTGGGCGTAGGACTTGCCGAGCACGTTCGCCAGCACGTTCAGGCGACCACGGTGGGCCATGCCCATCACGACCTCGGTCATCCCGGCGTCCGCGGCGGCGCTGCACACCGTGTCGAGCATCGGGATGAGCGTCTCGGCGCCCTCGAGGCTGAACCGCTTCTGCCCGAGGTACTTCGTGCCGAGGAACCGCTCGAACGCCTCCGCGGCGTTCAACAACCCCAAGATGCGCCGCTTCACCGTGGCGTCGAACCCGACGGTCGGCGTCTCGACGCGCTGCTGGATCCACTCCTTCTGCGCCGGCTCCTGGATGTGCATGTACTCGACGCCGACGGTGCGGGCGTACGCGTCGCGCAGCACCCCGAGGATGTCGCGCAGCGGCATCCGCCGCTCGGGCAGCCCCCCGGCGCCGAGGCTCCCGATCGGGAACTCGCGGTCGAGATCCCAGATCGAGAGGCCGTACTGCGCGATGTCGAGCTCGGGGTGCGTGCGCGGCTCCCGCCGGCCGAGCGGGTCGAGGTTGGCGAGGAGGTGCCCGCGCACCCGGTACATGTTGATGAGGGTGTGGACGTGCACGACCTTGTCGTGGCGGCCGCCGTCGTCGCCGAGCGGGTTCTGGTCGACGAGCCAGCGGGCCGGCTCGTAGGGGACCTCGACGCTGCGGAACACGTCGTCGTAGAAGCCGTCGTCGCCGAGCAGCAGCCGGTGGATCCGACGGAGGAACTCCCCGCTCTCGGCGCCGCCGATGATCCGGTGGTCGTAGGTGTTCGTCAGCGTCGTGATCGGGCTCACGCCCAGCTCGGCGATCGTCTGGGGGTCGGCGCCGGCGAACTCGGCGGGGAACCCGATGGCGCCCACCCCGACGATGAACCCCTGGCCGGGCATGAGGCGCGGCACCGAGTGGACCGTGCCGATCGTGCCGGGGTTCGTGATCGTCCCCGTCGTCCCGACGAGGTCGTCCGGCGACAGCTGGTTCGCGCGGACCTTGCGGATGAGCACCTCGTAGGCCGCCCAGAAGCCGGCGAAGTCCAGCTCGTCGGCGCCGCGGATCGTGGGGACGAGCAACGTGCGGGTCCCGTCGTCGCGGGTGACGTCGACGGCGAGGCCCAGGTTCACGTGGTCGTGGCGCACGATCGTCGGCTGGCCGTCGCGCTCCTCGTAGCTCGCGTTGAGACCCGGGAAGTCGGCGAGGGCCCGCACGACCGCGTACGCGATGAGGTGCGTGAAGCTGACCCGGTCGTGCCCGACGCGCCCGAGATGGTTGTTCAGGATCTGACGGTTGACCTCGAGCAGCTTCGCGGGCACGGCCCGTACCGAGGTCGCCGTCGGCACCCGCAGCGACGCCTCCATGTTCGTGACCGTGCGCGCCGCGGCGCCGCGGAGACGCTCGCCGCCCCGGCGCCGCGGGCGGGCGCGGCGCGGCGCTGGCCGGCGCCGCGACCGGTGGCGGACCCGGCGCCGGGGCGGCCGGTGCCGGGGTGGCCGGTGCCGGCCCGGGGGGTGCCGGAGCGGCCGGCGGTGCGGGGGTGCCGGCCGACGACGACTCGAAGTAGCGCCACCACCCGTCCGGCACCGACGTCGGATCGGCGCGGTAGCGGTCGTAGAGGTCTTCGATGAGACCCTCGTTCAGGCCTCCCTCCGCTGCCGGCACGGGGCCATCTTGGCGCTCGGTGCCGGGCCCGGCGGGGCTTTGGTGCGGTCGGGTCGCCTAGCGGCGGAGCAGCCCCGCGACGTCGAACGCGAGGTCGAGCGACTGGCGGGCGTTCAGGCGAGGGTCACAGATCGTCTCGTAGCGCCGCTCGAGGTGCTCGTCGAGGACCTCTTGGCTGCCGCCGAGGCACTCGGTCACGTTGTCGCCGGTGAGCTCGACGTGCAGCCCGCCGGGGAAGACGTCCGCGGCTTCACACGCGGCGAAGAAGCCGTGCACCTCACGGAGCACGTCGTCGAAGCGGCGGGTCTTGTACCCGCTGGCGTGCACGAACGTGTTGCCGTGCATCGGGTCACAGGCCCACAGCACGGGATGGTCGGCGAGGCGCACGGCGCGGAGCAGCGGGGGGAGCGCGTCGCTGACCCGGTCGGCGCCCATGCGCGAGAACAGGACCAGCCGGCCGGGACGGCGTTGCGGGTTCAGCCGCTCGCAGAGCGACACCAGGTCCTCGGGGGTGGTCGACGGGCCGAGCTTCACGCCGACCGGGTTGTGCACCCCGGCGAGGAACTCCACGTGGGCGCCGCGCGGCTGGCGGGTCCGGTCCCCGACCCACAGCAGGTGCGCCGAGCAGTCGTACCAGTCGCCGGTGATGCTGTCCCGACGGGTGAGCGCCTCCTCGTACTCGAGGAGCAGCGCCTCATGCGCGGTCCACACGTCGACCTGGTGCAGCGCCAGCTCGGCGTCGAGGTCGATGCCGCACGCCTGCATGAAGCGCAGCGCCCGCTCGATCTCGGCGGCGAGGACGTCGTAGCGGCGACCCTCGGGGCTGGCGGCGACGAACTCCTCGTTCCAGGCGTGCACCCGGGACAGGTCGGCGAACCCGCCCTTGGCGAACGCCCGGACCAGGTTCAGGGTCGCGGCCGACTGGTGATAGGCCCGCACCAGACGCTCGGGGTCGGGTCGGCGACCCGTGGCGTCGAACGCGAACTCGTTGACCGTGTCACCCCGAAACGACGGCAGCTCGATCTCGTCGCGCACCTCGGTCGGCGACGACCGGGGCTTGGCGAACTGCCCCGCCATCCGACCGACCTTGATGGTCGGGACGCCGCTGCCGTAGGTGAGGACCACCGACATCTGCAGGATCACGCGCAGCTTGTCGCGGATCGCGTCCGCTGAGAACGCCTCGAACGACTCGGCGCAGTCGCCGGCGACGAGCAGGAAGGCGCGCCCGTCCTGCGCGTTGGCCAGCGTCTCGGTGAGCGTGCGCGCCTCCCCGGCGAACACGAGCGGCGGCAACGCGCGGAGCGTGGCGCCGGCGCGCTCCAGCGCGGCCGCGTCGGGCCAGTCCGGCTGCTGCTCGGCGGCGCGGGTCCGCCACGAGGCCGGCGACCACCCGGAATCGAAGAGCTCGGCCGTCGCCATCAGCTCACAGGTAGCCGCTCGGGCCGGGGTCCGGCCCGCCGATGCCCGGCGGCATCCCGGCACCTCGGCGGTGCATCTGGTCGAGCTGCTGTTGCGCCATCGCCTGCTGGGTGAACAGCGTCGCCTGGATCCCGTGGAAGAGCCCCTCCAGCCATCCGACGAGCTGCGCTTGGGCGAGACGGAGCTCCGACTCGCTCGGGGCCTCGTCGGTGAAGGGCAGCACGACGTCGGCCAGCTCCTGGCGCAGCTCGGGCGAGAGGACCTCCTGGAGCTCACCGATCGAGCGTTCGTGGATCTCCCGGAGGCGCCGCCGCCCGGCGTCGTCGAGCGGCGCGCGGCGGACCTCGTCGAGCATCGTCCGCACCATCGAGGCGATGCGGATCAGCTTCGTGGGCCGGCTGACCTGCTCCCCTTCGAGCGGCGCCGGCGCGTTCCCGCCGTCCGCGGTCGGCGCCTCGAGGACCTCGGGCTGCACGCGCTCGCGGGTGTCGCCGCCATCAGGGGTGGGGTTCGTCACCATGACTCCGGTCGGTTGGGGCGTGTCCAGGATAGGAACCTGGGCGGCTCAGCCCGGCATCTCTTTGGACCACCGGCCGAGGTCACCGCTGCCCGGGCGCAGGCCCGGCGGGACCCGGCCCCGGCCCGCTGCCGTGCGCGGGCCGGGCACGTCACGGAACTCGTACCGGAGCGCCTCGCGGCCCGGCTGGCACACCCAGCAGTGGCCCGTGTCGCCGCTCGTGACCGCGGCGACGACCGCGTCGGCGATCTGGGATGGGGGCATCAGGGGGAACTCGGCGGCGGCCAGCAGGGCCTTGGCGTCGTCGGTGATGATCGCCGTGTCGGTCATCCCCGGGTTCACGCAGTTGGCGGTGATGCCGTCCGGGGCGAGCGTCGGGGCGATCGAGCGGATGAACCCGACGACCGCGTGCTTCGTCAGGTCATAGATCGGGTCGGGTGGGAACGGGATCAGCCCGGCGAGCGACGCCGTCGCCACGATCGCCCCGTGGCCGACCGGTTGCATGTGCCGGACGGCGGCGCGGGCCCCGAAGACCACGCCGTCGACGTTGACCCGCATGATGCGGCGGTAGACGTCGTCGGGCAGCGTCGCGATGTCGGGGTGACCGATCGCGATCCCCGCGTTCAGGTAGGCGACGCCCACCCCGCCGAGCTCGTCGGCGCACCGCGCGAACGCGGCGTCGACCTGCCCGGCGTCGCCCACGTCCGCGGCGACGTACAGGCCACCGACCGAGTCGGCGACCGCCCGGCCGCCGTCCTCGTCGCGGTCGACGACGCAGACCCGCATGTCCTCGGCCGCGAACCGCTCGGCGGTCGCCCGTCCGATGCCCGACGCACCGCCGGTGACGAGTCCCACCTCGCCGGCGAGGTTCATCGGAGCGGAGCTCGGGGATGACGAAGGGCGTGTCGCACGGCCGCGAGTCTGACAGCGCCACCGACCTCGGTGCCCGTCCGTGGCGTCCGGCCCGGCGTGCGAGCCGCGGAACCGCGGGGCGGGTGGCGGCGTTGTACGGCCAGACACGAGGGAGGGATGACCGTGCTGGTGCGGTACGACCCCTATGACGAGTGCGACCAGTTCGTCGAGCAGGTGCTCGCCGCGGGCCGCGCGCCGAGGCGCATCCCGATCGACGCCATCCGCCGCGGCGCCGCCGTCGAGATGAGCTGCGAGCTGCCCGGCGTGGAGCCCGACTCCATCCAGGTGCACGTCGACGGCGACGTGTTGGCGATCCGCGCCGAGCGGGTGCTCGCCGCGGTGGCGGAGGACGAGGTCCTCGAGCTCGAGCGGGCCCAGGGATGCTTCGCGCGGGACGTCGCGCTGGGCGCCGACCTCGACGGCGCGCAGGTGGCCACCCACTACGAGGGCGGCGTGCTGCGCATCACGATCCCGCTCGTCGACGCCATCGCCGCCTGACCCACCCCGTCCGGAGCGCGTCGCGCCGCCCGCCCGTCGACGCATCAGCGGCCACGCCATGCGTCGGTTGCCGCGATGTCACCCACTGGTCACGTTCGGGGTCGAACCTTCCTTCGTTGTTCTCCCGCATCGCGAGACAGCACGGGGAACATCCGTCACACTCTGGAGACGTGAAGGTCGCGGTGGTGACCGAGAGTTTCCTGCCCCAGGTCAACGGGGTGACGAACTCGGTGCTTCGCATCCTCGAGCACTTCGAGCGCAGCGGGCACGACGCTGTCGTCATCGCCCCCGGCCCGGGGGAGGACCGCTACGGCGACACCCGCGTCGTGCGCGTCCCGGCCGTCGCGCTGCCGGTGTACCGGTCGTTCCCCGTCGGGCTGCCGTCGCCCCGCCTCGCCGCGACGCTGCGGTCCTTCCAGCCCGACGTCGTGCACCTGGCGTCCCCGGCGGCGCTCGGCGCGGCCGGGGCCGTCACCGCGCATCGCCTCGGGCTGCGCAGCGTCGCCGTGTTCCAGTCCGACCTCGCCGGCTTCGCGCGCCGCTACGGGGCGCGTGCCGTTGCCCCGACCCTCTGGCGGTGGCTGCGCTGGATCCACCAGCACGCCGACCTGACCCTCGCCCCGTCGAGCGCGACGGCGTGGGAGCTCGAACGGCACGGGATCAGCCCGGTCGCCCGCTGGGCGCGCGGGGTGGACGCCGAGCGGTTCCACCCCCAGCACCGGTCGGAGACGCTGCGCCGCCACCTCGCGCCGCGTGGCGAGACGATCGTCGGCTACGTCGGCCGGCTCGCCGCCGAGAAGCAGGTGGACCGCCTCAGCCGCCTCGCCGACCTGCCCCGCACCCGCGTCGTCGTCGTCGGCGACGGCCCCGCGCGGGCCCACCTCGAGCGTCGCCTGCCCCGCGCCGCGTTCCTCGGGTTCCGCACGGGCGAGGACCTCTCCCAGCTCGTCGCGTCCCTCGACGTGTTCGTGCACCCGGGTGAGCACGAGACCTTCTGCCAGGCCGTGCAGGAGGCCCTCGCCGCCGGGGTGCCGGTCGTCGCGCCCGCGGCGGGTGGTCCGCTCGACCTCGTCCGCCACGGCGAGAACGGGTACCTGTTCCCCGCCCGCGACCCGGCGGCCATGCGGTCGGCCGTCACCGCGCTCGCCCGCGACCCGGTGCGCCGCGCCGCGATGGGCGTCGCGGCACGCAACGGCGTCCTCGACCGGTCATGGGCCGCGCTCGGCGACGAGCTGCTCGACCACTACCGGGCGGTGCTCGGCCCCGCGACCCGGCAGGTCCGCGCCGCGTGAACGCGCCCCTGGTTGTGTCGATCCACGACGTGGCCCCCTCGACGGCCGACGCGACGCGCACGTGGAGCCGCCACCTCAGCGCCCGCGGGGTGCCCGCGACGCTGCTCGTCATCCCGGGCCCGTGGGAGGGTCCGCCGCTGCGCACCGACGTCGACCTCGTGGCGTGGCTGCGCGAGCGGGTCGCGCTCGGTGACGAGGTCGCGCAGCACGGCTGGACGCACCGCCGGGTGCCGGGGACGGCGCGCTGGCGGCGCGGCGTGAACGCGCTCGCGGCCCGCGGCTGTGCCGAGTTCGTCGGCGTCGACTGCCCCGAGGCGACCCGCCGGGTGACCTGGGGTCGCCAGGTGCTGCGGGACCTCGGGTTCGACCCGGTCGGGTTCACCCCGCCCGGCTGGCTGGCGTCGTCCGGGACCACCGCCGCGCTCCGCGACGTCGGCTACCGGTACACGACGTCTCACACGAAGGTCACCGACCTGCACCATGACGCCACGATCCAGGCGATGGTCTTCTCGCACCGGCCCGGCGCCGCGTCGGAGACGATCGCGGCCGCGGTGCTGGCCGCCGGGGCGCGTCGCGTCGTGCGGGCCCGACGTCCGCTGCGGCTGGCGTTGCATCCCGCTGACCTGGCGAGCCCGGCGCTCGTGCGCGCCACGCTCGGGGCCATCGACGACGCGCTCGACCACGACGCGACGCCCTGCACCTACCGCAGCCTCGTCGGCGCCGCCGCCCGGAGGCGGTGACCGTGCACATCGTGCAGCTCGCGAACTTCTACGGGCCCGCGACCGGCGGGCTGCGCACCGCGGTCGACGCGCTCGGACGCGGCTACGTGGCCGCCGGCCTGGAGCGGACGCTCGTCGTGCCCGGGTCCCGCTGGTCGGTCGACGAGGGCGTGGACGGGACCCGCTACACCGTCGCGGCCCGCCGCGTGCCCGGCGGCGCGCCCTACCGGGTCATCACCGACCTGAGCCCGGTGCGGGCCCTGCTCGACGAGCTCCGGCCCGACCGCCTCGAGATCTCCGACAAGCTCACGTTGCCCCGTCTCACCGGCTGGGCGAAGGACCGCGACGTCCCGACGGTGCTGATCTCCCACGAGCGCCTCGACGCCGTGCTCTCCCCGCGGGTGCCACGCGGCCTGCCGCTCCGACGCGCCGTTGACCAGTGGAACCGACGCCTCGCCGCCGTGTTCGACGCGGTGGTGTGCGCGTCGACGTTCGCCGCCGCCGAGTTCGATCGGGTCGGCGCGACGAACGTCGTGCACGCGCCGCTCGGCGTCGACCTCAGCCTCTTCCATCCCGACGCCCGGGGCGGGCGTCCCACCGCGGACGCCGACGACCTCCACCTGGTGTGCGTCGGACGGCTGTCACGCGAGAAGCGCCCCGACGTCGCCGTTGCCGCGCTCCGCCACCTGCTCGACGCCGGGGTGCGCGCCCGGCTCACCCTCGTCGGCGACGGCCCGTCCCGACCCCGGCTCGTCGAGGCCGCCGACGGGCTGCCGGTCACGTTCACCGGGCATCTGCGCGAACGCGTCGGCGTCGCCGTGCTGCTCGCCCAGGCCGACGTCGCGCTCGCCCCCGGGCCGCACGAGACGTTCGGGCTCTCCGCGCTCGAGGCCCTCGCCTGCGGCACCCCGGTCGTCGTCGCCGACACCGGCGCGAGCCCCGAGCTCCTCGGCCGCGCCCCTGTCGGCATCGCCACGCCGTGCGACGGCCGCGCGTTCGCCGCCGCGGCCCGGGCCCTCGCCGTCCCGCCCGTCGAGACCCGCCGAGCGGCGGCCCGCCGGCGGGCGGAGCGCTACCCGTGGTCCCGCAGCGTCGCCGCGCTCCTCGACCTCCACACCCGACTCGACGTCGCGTCCGCCCGCCGGGCCAGCTGATGCCCGTCGAGCCGGCCCGCCCCGACGACGACGCCGAGATCCGGGCGCTGTTTCGCGCCACCCTCGCCCTCGGGCATCCGCTCCCCTTCGCCGCGCAGGCCCCGGCCCTGCTCGCCGCCTACGAGCGGCTCTGCCTCGACCCCTACCTCGACCCGCGCAGCCCCGCCGTCGTCGGGGTCCTGCGCGACGCGCCGACTGGCCCGGTGCGGGGCTACGCGCTCGTGTGCCTCGACGCGGGCGCGCTCCGACCCTGGCGGTCGCGGCGCCTCGCGCGCTTCGCGGTGACGGCGACGCCCTGGCTCCCCCCACGCGGCGAGGTGTCGGTGTTCGTGCGCAGCCGGTTCCGGGACGGGTGGGCGCTGCGCCGCCCCGCCCGCGCCGTGCGCGCCCTCGCGCACGCGCACGTCAACGCGGCGGTGGGCGCCCGCCACCTCCCCGGGCGGCTCCTCGCCGACTTCGTCGACGACGTCTGCCGCGCCGCCGGGCACACCCGCTGGTACGGCGAGATCAACGCGCGTGTCGGTCGCCGCGTCGCCGCGCTCACCGACCGCTGGGGCGGCGAGATCGTCGACCGCACCCCGAACCGGACGCTCAGCCGACTCCTCGGCGTCCCCGTCGAGCGCCTCACCGTGCTGCGTCGGGTCCCGCCCCCGGCGGCCGAGCGTCCCGCCGCCTGACGCCCGCGGCCGGCGCCGGGAGCTCTCAGGCGCGGGCGAGCGCCGGCGCGTCCGACGCCGCGGCCGGCCCCCGCGGCGGGTCGCCCTGCAGCGTCACCCGGTGCATCACCCGCCGGGCCGACCCGTAGTCGTGCACGCCGTAGTGCATCGTCGCCCGGTTGTCCCAGAACGCCACCGAGCCGGGCTCCCAGTGGTAGCGGCAGGTGAGCTCGGGCTGCGTCGAGTGGCGGAACAAGAGGCGGAGCAGATCCGCCGACTGGCGTGCCGGGAACCCCTGGATCGCCGTCGTGAACCCCGGGCTGACGAACAACGCGTTCCGGCCCGTCTCGGGATGCTGGCGCACGACGGGGTGCTCGACCGGCACCATCGTCTCCACCCGCTCGCCCTCCCACACCTTGCCTTCGCCGCGCGCCACCGCGGCCGCGAACTCCGGGACGAAGTGGAACGCCGTCAGCCCGTCGCACAGCCGACGGAGCGGCTCGGCGAGCGTGTCGTAGGCCAGCCGCATGTTCGTCCACATCGTGTCGCCCCCCGCCGGCGGCAACGTGACGGCCGACAGGACCGAGGCCATCGGCGGCCGCGCCACGAACGTGACGTCGGAATGCCAGAAGTCGGTGCGTCCGCCCCCCACGCTGTCGACGGGCAGCACCTCGGGATCGTCCGCGAGCGCTGCCTCGACGGGATGGGCGGACGTCAACTCCCCGAACTGGGCCGCGAAGGTCCGCTGGGCCTCGGGGGTCAGGTGCTGGTCCGGGAAGAACAGCACGAGGTGCTCCAGCCACGCGTCCCGGATCGCCCGGACGACGTCCCCGTCGAGGGGGTGCGCGAGCGCGACGCCCCGCACCTCGGCACCCAGCGCGCCCGCCACCGGACGCACCTCGAGCGTTGCCTTCGCCATCGTCACCTCGCGGCTCGCGGTCCGCCCAGTGCAACCCAGACGGCAGCGCCCGGCAAGCCGCTCGACCGGCGACGCCACCCGGGCGGAGCGGCGGGGGGCGCGGAGGTTTGACGACCCCCGCCCCCCTGACTAAGGTCACCCTTACTTCAGTGAGGCTGCCCTTAGAGGGGGAGGCTGGTGTCCACGGGGGAGCTGCTCGTCCTGGGGGCGGTCGCCGGGCTCACGATCTACCTCGGGCTGCCCATCGGACGGGTGAAGGACCCGTCGGTGCCGTTCCGGTCCTTCCTGAACGCCACCGCGATCGGGATCCTCCTCTTCTTGCTCTGGGACGTCTTGACCAACGGCATCGCCCCCGTGAGCAAGGCGCTGGACACGGCCGCCCACCACCACGGGTCGTGGGCCCGCTTCGTCGGGCTGGCCGGCGTCTTCGGGCTCGCCCTCGCCGTCGGTCTCCTCAGCCTCGTCTACTACGACCGCTGGCTGGCGCGTCGCGCGCAGCGGCACCCCGTCGGACCCGGCGCGGCGGTGCCCGCTGCGCTGCGCTCCGGGCCGGTCGCCCGGCTCAGCGACGCGCAGCGGCTGTCGCTGTTCATCGCGCTCGGCATCGGGTTCCACAACCTGTCCGAGGGCCTCGCCATCGGCCAGTCCGCGGCGAAGGGTGAGGTCAGCCTGGCGCTGCTGCTGATCATCGGCTTCGGGCTGCACAACGCCACCGAAGGGTTCGGGATCATCGGGCCGATGACCGCCGACGCCGAGATCCCGACGTGGGGGTTTCTCGCGCTCATGGGTCTCATCGGCGGCGGTCCGACGTTCGTCGGCACGCTGATCGGCCACTCGTTCCAGAACGACACCATGTTCCTCGGCTTCCTGGCGCTCGCCGCCGGGTCGATCCTCTACGTGGTGATCGAGCTGCTGCACGTCGCGCGCAAGCTCGGCTACAAGGAGCTCGTCGCCTGGGGGATCCTGCTCGGGCTGCTCGCCGGCTTCGCGACCGACCTGGTGCTGACCGCCGCGGGCGTCTGACGTTCAGCGCAGCCAGGCGGAGAGGTCACGGCCGAGCAGGCCCTGCAGCTCGAGGACGTCGGGCCGGAACACGTCGACGAGCTGCGCCCGGACCGCCGGGTCGAGGGGCGCGGGGCGCACGAGGTTCCGCGCGCGTACCCGCTCGCGGAGGCGCCGTGGCACCACCGCCTTCAACGCGGCACGCGGCGCGAACGGGCCGACCGTCAGCGCGTGCGCCCTGGACCTTCGCGGGACGAGCGAGACGTTGTAGCGCGTCGACGTGTCCGCCGCGAACCCGTCGTCGACGCCGAGGAAGCCGAACAGCTCGCGCAGCACGTCACCCGGCCGGTCGGTGAAGTCGTCGTAGAGGACGACCCGGAGCTGGGACCGGTCGAAGACCGCGTAGTAGCGCTCGAGCTGACGGGCGTAGAGCCCCATCCGCACGTAGTGCCAGATCGGCTCCCACTGCTCGGCGCGTCGCTCATCTTCGGCCGCCAACGCGTCGGCGAAGCGGCTCATCGGCTCGCGTCCCGTGCCGCGCATCATCGAGTACGCCGAGTACGCCCGATCGACCGGGTTCCGCAAGATCGCGATCAGCCGCGCGTCGGGGATGTAGCGGCGGATCCGGGCCGGCGCGTCCTCCGAGTAGAGGTACGACGCCGTCCCCTCGCCGATCGCCGTCTCCGTCGCGTCGGCGAACAGCGCCTCGTACGCCGCGCGGCTCGACGTCCACATCTCGGGTGCGAGCCAGGCCACGTCACCCGGCCCCCGATACGGGACCTCAGGCCGGCCCTCGGCCTCGAAGAACATCGGCTCCCGGTGCGGGCACATGTACACGTCCGGGTGCTGGGCCAGGTAGTTGCACAGCGCCTCCGTCCCGGACTTCGCTGCACCGATCACCAAGAAGTTGGGCATCGTCACCGCGGGCTCCCGCCGGCCGGTCGGACCACACGACCCCCCGCCCCCGAGACGGTCCGCCTCTCGGCCGGTGACTCCGCAACCACGGTACCAACCAACCCCGCCTCGACGACGAGGAGGCTGTCCGTGACGAACACCGGGACCGTGCAAGCCCTCTTCGACGCGTACCTCGCGCAGGACCGCGCCACTGTCACCCGACTCCTCGCCGACGACTTCGTGTTCACGAGCCCCCAGGACGACCACATCGACCAGGCCGCCGACCTGGAGCGCTGCTTCCCGACGGCGCACCGCTTCCGGTCCCACGCCATCCTCGAGCTCGCCCCACCGTCGCCGACGGCGTCTTCGCCCTCAACCGGTACGAGCTGCAGAACGGCGAGCGCTACAGCAACGCCGAGCGGCTCACGGTCCGCGACGCTCCACGCGGGCATCCCGACCCGACCCGACGATCGATGATCGGCGTCGCTGCGAGGCCCGAGTTCGCTGACCGGACGTCGGTCAGCACGTTGATCTCGCCCGTTGGGCTCGGCGTTGCGCCCTCGGCAGGACTCGAACCTGCGCACACGGCTCCGGAGACCAAACCCGTAGGTACAGCCACTGGTTTCGAGTGCGCCGCAGTCCTCTGAGCAGCACTTTCAGTCCGCTGCCTTCGCTGCCGTCCGCGGGGTTGGACCCCGTTGGTTGACAGCGAGGTTGACAACCGGGGTCAAGATAGCGCGACGGCCAGGGAGTTTGAAGGGGCAGCGCGACGCCGCGTTCGCCCCGCCCCCGGTTCGCCCCATTCTTAAGCATCCCGGCCGCGACCTCGATCACCCGGTCACGACCTTCGTCCGGTAGATCAATCCGGGTGGCATTCGCCAAACGGCGCCACTGTCGGTGGTCCCGAGAGGCACAATGGAAGCGATGAGCACCCGGGAGGACCTCCTCGAAGAGCGGCGCCGTCGTCGTCGAGCCGGCGATCCGAGGTTGAGCGAAGCGGACCGCGAGATCCTGCGTCGGATCACCACTGGCGATCTGGCCGAGGAGTTCCAGAGGGCTCTCGACGCCGACGTGGCTAATGATCCACTGCTGGGCGGACACGACGCCGACACCTGAGCTGAGCGAGCCGCGTCGTGATCGTCATCGACGAGTACTTGGCGGTGCGTGTCGTCGGCGGTGACTGGCCGGCCGGACTCCCCGACAGCGAAGAGCTGGCCCTGCCGGCCAGCCGCCATTGGCGGATCCTCCAGCGCATCCACGCTCCCGGCTCGGGACAGATCTCCCAGGTCCTCGCGGCCCTGACGCCCGCAGGACGAGAGAGCCTGCGTCACCCGCACCCCGAGCTGTTTCAGGTCCTCGACCCCCGACGGCTACTCGACGACGCTGCTGCGATCGCTGCCCGCTACGGCGGTGGCCTCCTGATCGCCGAGACGCTCGCGGCTGGCCTCGCGCACGGGCGGCTGCTGTGGTTCGGGGTCGAGCGCAACGTCGGGGGGCTCCTGGCAGATGCTGCTGGCGACCTGGCGGTCATGGTGCACGTCGCGAGGTGACGCAGGAGGGCACCACGAGGAACGGGTGATGCCGGATGCTCCTCGCCCCGGAGTGACCGGCGAATTCAGGGGCGCGGCGACTCACCGCGTAGGAGCTGCTGCACCGTCTGGCGAGCGATCAGCCTGCGACGATCCGCTAACGGCACCGCCGGGATCTCGCCTTGTGCGATCAGGTCGTAGGTCTTGGAGCGCGAGAGCCCGACTATCTCGGCGACCTCGTCGACCGTGTACGTCAAGCGCTCTAAGCAACCGGCGTTCGTCTCCCGGTCAGACCGGGCTAGAACCCGTGAATCCGGCGAACTCGTCTCCATGGCTTCCTCCACGTCGCGTGTGATCGTTAGCCATCAGAGTGCGCCTGGTACCTCCCGATCGACCTACCTGGTAGGCGTCGGGAAGCGAGGGGAGTTGCTGTGAAATGGGAGGAAGGTGCGTTACCACCTACCAGCGGCTCTCAGATCAGCCTGCACCACGGCCAACTGATCTGCACCCATTAGGGCGTGAGCTGCAATGGTGTATCCATCCTGGTAGTCAGGTTGGCGAGGCTGGGAGTGGTTTCTGCCGTTGAGTCGCTCGCCTTCAGTGTGCTTTGGGTAAGTGTGGCGGGCGTTGCGGCGTCGGAGGGCGGTCGGTGGCGTGCTGGCGCGGGTGGCGACCTCCCTGCGCACCAGCCGGGCCGGCGGGCAAGGCAGTGCCGGGGGCCTCCGTGCCCGCAGCCGGGTGGTGGCTTCTGCTCGGTTTGGCGCGACGGTGGGAGTGTTTCGTTCAGCGTTGTTTGGGACTTCTGGCCGTGGAACCCGGGCGTGGGAGAGCGCAGGGTGTGGCTATGACGGTGTGGGCGTATGTCGACGGGATGAGGCGGCGCGTCGCTGTCGCGGGCGCCGATGGTTTCGACGCGGGGCGGCGTGTGTGGAGGTATGCCCAAGAGGTCGGCCGGTCGCCCGACGCGAGTGGGGTGTTGCGGCGTGCCCGCCTGGTGGTCGCGGCGTCGGGTGACGAGTTGCTTCTCGCGACGTTCCGTCAGCTCCATGCGCCGGCCGACGAAGACGCGTTCGCGACGACATTGGGAGAGGCTCACGATCTTGTGGCGTATCTCGACGCTGCCGGCGTGCTCGGGGAGCCTTCCGCCTTCCATGGGAGGCCCTCGGCGCCCCGGCTGGAGGAACGGTCTCGTCGGGTCGGACGAGTGTGGATCGAGCATGCGACGTTCGCGAGCCCGTACCGTCCCGATGGGGCAGTTCCAGGGGTGGCGCGTTACCGAGCACACACGTTGAACGACACAGTGCACGCATGGATGTTGCGGCAGCCCGATCCGGCGCCATGGATCGTGTGCTTGCACGGCGCCGGGATGGGCGATGCGTTGGTGGACCTGTTCGCTTTCCGCGCCGCTTCGTTGCATCAGGCGGGGTTCAATGTCGCGATTCCGGTGCTTCCGCACCACGGTCCTCGCGGCGCGGGCCGTTTCACCCTCGCGTTCCCGGGCGACGACCCAGTGGTGAACTTGCACGGAACGGTGCAAGCGATCGCCGACGTACGCGCGTTACTCGCCTACATCGAAGAGCGCGACGAGCGCGTGGTGCTGTGCGGGATATCGCTCGGGTCGTACGTGGCGGCCGCCGTCGCTGCGCTCGAACCCGACCTCGCGGGGGTCGTGGTCGGCGTGCCGGTGGTCGACATTCCCGAGTTGTTGCGCACGCACGCGCCGCCTCGTTTCGCTCGCCATGCCCGTTTCGAAGAGCTGTATCAGTTGAGCTGTCGTCTCGACGCGGTCACGTCGCCGTTCAGTCTGGGAGTGCCCGCGACGGATGTTCGTCGCATCTGGGCGGGGCTCGCCGACCGGCTGGTGCGCCCGGCGCAAGTCGCGCGGCTGGTCGACCACTGGGGTCTCGACCACGCCTCGTGGTATCAGGGCGGACACATCGGGTTTCTCGGTTCTGGTGCGGCGCGACGCTGCGTCACCGACGCGCTCGTCGATGCGGACGTCGCCAGATATCGCGACAGTCGGCTCGGAGCGGTCGCGTGAGCTATGCGCTGTCGCGAGTAGGTCCGACCGTTTCGCGCAGTTTCGTGAACTCGTCGGCGACCCCCGTCGCGAGCGCGTCGATATCGGAGATGACGTCGGGGCAGGTGACGAACCCGAAGCCGATCGTGTCTGCGCTACTCACCACCGTGATGTTGAGGCCGACGCCGTCGTACACCGGGCCGAGGGGATAGAGCGCGAGCAGGCGCGCACCACCGAAATAGAGGGGCACGGGCGGGCCGGGCACGTTCGAGACCAACAGGTTCACAATGGCCGGCGCTCGGGATGCGAGATGGAGCCCGATGTATAGGCGCGCCGCCGCCGCGACCACGACCGGGCTCGGAGTCTCGAGCCAGCGCAAGAACGCGTCGGGCCCGATCGCGTCCTGGAGGTGCTTGGCGCCGTGCGTGCTTGAGTGCACGGCCTCAACTCGTAGGCGCGGATCGGCGATATCGGTGCCGAGCGACGCGAACATGAGTGTCACCGCGTTGGCTACCGTGTTCACGTCCTCGTTCGGTTGGCGTACAGATACTGGGACTGCGGCGACGAGCGGACGATCGGGTAACTCGCCTCGGGCTTCGAGATACGACCGGCAGGCCCCGGCGAGCACTGCGAGCACCACATCGTTGACGGTCGCGCCGCTTGCCCGACCGACGACCTTGACATCATCGAGAGGCAACGACGCGAAGGCGATCGCTCGCGTGGGACCAAGCGGATCGTTCCAGCGCATGTGGGGTGCCGAGGAGGGGAGCGCGAGCGTCTCGTCCGTGCGGCGCGGCGTCGCGGACGCGCAGCACGGCGCGCGTCGACGACACCAACGCACGTGAGACGCGAACCGGCGCGGCTCGCGACCTCGGGAACCGCGCGCAAGACCCGCTCCCACGGTGGGGGTGTCCTTTCCTCTGCATCACCGGCGAGCACCACCGGCTCTGGCGTGGGTGTGAGCGAGAACATGCTCGCCATGAACTGCATGCCGCCGACCCCGTCCATCAAGGCATGGTGCACTTTCGCGACCACCGCGACGATGCCATCGTCGAGTCCTTCGACCACGTACATGCTCCACAACGGCACCTCACGGTCGAGGGGCACGGGCTCCCAGTCGGCGACGAAACGCGCGAGCTCGGAGAAACCGCCCCCATCGAAGATCGCCCGATGCACGTGCTCGTTCACGTCAACATCGACGTCGACCCAACGCGGACGGCCGACCCCCAGCGGTACGGGGACGAGCTTCTGGCGAAACGGCGGGATCCCACCCAACCGATCGGCGACGAACCCCCGCAGACCCTCGAACGAGTAGCCGTCGGGCACGGTCGTGGGGTCGAGGGCCATCACCGCCATCACATGCAGTGGGTGATCGTGCGTCTCGAGCGCCAAGAACGTGCTGTCCAAGCCTCCGGCTTGTCGCATACGCGCTCCCCTCCCACGCGGGTACTGCGAGCATGCACCGGCGATGGTCGCGGGACGTAGGGCCGAAGGACCCGAGACGTCGAGAGCACCCGACGAAAGGCTCCGTTCCGGCAGGCTCCATGGAGTCAGGCGTCACAACGCCGTCGACAGGCTCCGAAAGAAGCCACGGGCTTCGATCGCCCGATTGTTCCGGCCCATCTCAGAACCTCGGCCAGCGGGCAAGGCGAGTATGGGCAGATCCCAACGCCTCACCAGCGGCGGCCACCGCCACCGAACGCCTCGAATGCGACCCGCGCTCGCCGAAGGTCAGCTTCGGTCTCGTGGTGGGACCTTGGTCTCTGGGCGGTCGATCATCGCCTCGCGACAATGGACGCTTGTACGCCGAGGCGGGCCATCTCGAACGAGGCAGAAGGGATGAGAGGTGCGTTTGGCGGCCGTAGCGCCACCGGGCATCAGCGCGGGCTGTGTCTAGAGTCACGCGGCTGTGGGGATGATGTCGGGCGATAATCGTGTTGTACGAATGAGTGGAGTTAGCGGATGGTGGGAGGTGGCGGTATGAAGACACTGTTCACTCCACTCGAGGCGCTCATGGAGCGGCTTCGGGGGCAGTCGTTTCGCCCAGTTGGGCCGCCACCCTCAAAATCAGAACGCGAGTTCCTTGAGCTCTTGCAATCGCACGCCGACCGCGAGATCGACGCTCTGCGCGCCTACGAAGACCTCGCGGGAGGATCTCCAGACGAGCACGTGCGCTACGTCGCGAGCTTGCTCCTCGAGGATGAGCGTCGTCACCATCAGTTGTTGGCCGAGATGGTGAACCGGGTGCGTGGCGATGCTGAATGGCGGCCAGTGCAGCCGAGCGTTCCCTACTTGGGAGTCTCGGAAGATCGCGCTGGTTTGCTCGACATGACCGCGCACCTGATGGACACCGAGCGCGACGATCTCCGGCGGATTTCGTGTACTCAAGCGACGGCTTCGCCGCCATCGTTCCCATTCGCTGCTGTCGCTCGTCGCCGATATCCTTGAGTTCGATACCCGTAAGCACCTTCACATCCTGGCGTTCCTTCGCTCCACGGCCCAGACTTAGGCCATGCGACACGCTGAGAATGCCGAGGCCCTCTTGGGCTGAAGGGCGCGAGACGGTTGCTTCGGTGAAGTCGGCGAGCAGGGCCTTGAGATCCCGTAGGAGTTCGACTGCCGCTGTTCCTTCTCCAAGTGTTGGTGCTACTCGACCGGTCCGGGTTCAGTGGAGACAGGGCCGGAGTGGGAGTCGACTCTCAGGTCAACAGCGTGGCTTCGTCGCGGGTCTCTCCCCAGCAGCGACGTGCCTCATACGATGCCGTCGTGTGATCCGGCGTGCGTTGGCCTTGGCGATCATCGGCGTGTTCGCTGTTGCCTGCTCTGCCTCCGCTCACTCCGGCCTCGCGAGCACTACTCGCCCTTGGGCGGGACCGCCCCTCAGCGGCCCTGATCTGCAGCCCGGCTCCGACCCCTCGGTCCTCCCCGGCTCGGTGCTCATTGCCGACGATCAGAACAACCGGCTCCTGGTGGTGGACCCCGAGGGCCGCATCACGTGGGAGTTCCCCCGCCCAGGCGATCTGGCGCCAGGCCAGAGCTTCCGGTTCCCCGACGACGCGTTCTTTAGCCCCAATGGCAAGCAGATCGTGGCCACCCAAGAGGACGACTTCGTCGTCACCGTGATCGACGTCGCGACCCACCGCATCGTCTACCGCTATGGAGTCCCGGGCGAGTCGGGATCGGGTCCCAACCAGCTCTGGAACCCCGATGACGCCCAGCTCCTGCCCGACGGCTACATCCTGACGGCCGACATCAAGAACTGCCGGGTGCTGCTCATCGCGCCCGGCGCCCATGTCCCCGCCCGCATCTACGGCCAGACCACCCAGGCCTGCCTGCATGACCCGCCCGCGCGCTGGGGCAGCCCCAACGGGGCCTTTCCGATGGCCGACGGCCACTACGCGGTCACTGAGATCAACGGCGACTGGGTCGACGAGTTGGCCCTGGACGGCACGGTCACGAGAGCGATTCACCCCCCGGGGGTCGACTACCCGTCTGACACCAACGAGGTCCGCCCTGGTGTTTTCGTGACCGTGGGCTACACCTCACCGGGCGTGCTGGAGACCTTCTCCGACACTGGGGCGCTGTTGTGGCGTTATGAGCCTCGTCGTGGGGACCCGCCGCTCAACCATCCTTCTCTGGCCAGGCCGCTCGCGAACGGTGACTTCCTCATGAACGACGACGCGAACGACCGGGTGGTCGTCGTCGACCCTCGTGACAACCGCATCGTCTGGCAGTACGGCGTGACCGGCCGGCCAGGCTCGGACCCTGGCTACCTCAACAACCCCGACGGGCTCGACCTGGTCCCGCCCCACTCCCTGGACATCACCTTCGCCAAGCACATGGGTCAGCCCCTTCCCTGAGCTGAGGCACGTCCCGCCCGGGGTGTCCAGTTAGCCCTGAGGTTCTCCGCACGTCCGAATTGTGACCCGCCAGCGTCAATGGGACCTCGTCACCGTGTCCTCATGCGGTAATCGCACCATCAGAAACGACGGAGGCGCCGCGGGGCGCGACTCTTGATCTCCATGTGAATTGTGGTGTGCGGTGCCGACCGGAGGCACCGGTCGCACGACCCTGCGCGCCGATAGTGAAGGAGTTGGGATAGAGGGCCGTTCGCGGCCCGGGCCTGGCGAAGGGGTGGAGCTCGGTGCTGTCGTCGAGAGGGTCGAGGTCTGGGAGGCTTGTCGGATGGATGCGAGTTCGGCACGGCGTGATCTTGCGGCTTGGCGGGCAGAGTTCCCGGTCGATCCATATGCCGTCGACGGTCCCCTGCGGCGGCTGGTCGAGCGCAGCGGGATGGGCGGCGAACGGCGGCGGGCGTTCGAGACTCGCATGTCAAGATTCGCCCGGCGAGTGGTCACGGAGGTGGGGCCGGCTGCAGCGCGCTATGAGCATTGTGGGCATCTGCCCGAACTGGTGCGCTATGACGCGCTCGGGCGTCGGGTGGAGCGTGTGGACTTCGATCCGGCGTATCACCGCGCCGGCGCGGTGGTCTGGGATTCGGGTCTGGTCGCGGATTCGGGGACGCCGAGCCGGGCGTATGAGCAGGCCACGTTGTTGTACATGCTCTCGTTGGAGGGGGAGGCCGGGCATGCCTGCCCGGCGACCTGCACGATCGGGTTGGCCCGAGCGCTGCGGCGCCGGGCGATCCCGGCGGTGCGTGACCGGTTCTTGCCGGCGCTCCTGGAGCGCGACTACTCGCGGGCCGAGCGCGGATCGCAGTTCCTGACCGAGGTGCAGGGGGGCAGCGACGTCGGTGCGAACACCTGCGAGGCGGTCGCGGTCGGGGATGGCACGTGGCTGGTCAGCGGGGAGAAGTGGTTCTGCTCAGTGGCCGACGCAGATCAGTTCTTGGTGACCGCCCGGCCGGTGGGGGCATCGGCCGGAACCGCGGGCCTGGGTTGTTTCGTCGTGCCGCGCCGTGTCGAGGGCGAACTGAACGGCTTTGCGTTGCGGCGCCTCAAGGAGAAGTTCGGGACGCGGGGGTTGGCCTCGGGCGAGATCGACTTTGACGGCGCGCTGGCCTGGCCGATTGGGCCGCTCGAGGACGGGTTTCGCACCGCGGTCGGGGTCGTGCTCAACACGAGCCGGTGGTTGACGGCTGTCGGGGCGACCGGGATGATGCGCCGCGCCTACCTGGAGGCGTCCGCCTACGCTCGTCACCGCCACGCGTTCGGGCACGAGATTGGTGCCTACCCGGCGGTGCGCGCCACGCTGGCGTCGATGAAGTCCCGGGGGCTCGGTTGTCTGCACCTGTGCTGGCTGCTCACCACACTCGAAGACCGCATCGACGCGGGCAGCGCGACCGACGAGGAGACCGCGTTCCATCGCTTCTTCGTCAACGCGACCAAGTACGTGGCCAGCATCCGCGCCGCCCCGGTTGTGCGCGACGGGATTGAGGTCCTCGGCGGTAACGGCACGATCGAGGATTTCAGCATCCTGCCGCGTCTGTATCGTGACAGCATCGTGTACGAATCGTGGGAGGGCACGCACAACGTGCTCGTCGCGCAGGTGCTGCGCGACTTGGGTCGCTTGGAGCTGCTCGGCGTTGTCGCCGACCGGCTGGACGCGCTGCTCGCGGGCGCCGCGAGTCCCACCGCGGCCATTGTTAGCCAGGCGGCCAAGGAAGCCCGAGCGCACGCCGAGCGCTCGATCGAAGACCCGGAGTTCGGTGCGTTGCACTTCCGCGGTGTGCTCGACCGGTGGCTCCTCGCCTTCCAGACCGCGTCGCTACTCACGGCCGGTCCGGGCACCGAGGAAGAGGCCGCCGGTGAGCTCCTCGCGCTCCAGGGCCTCGACCCCGAGTATCGGTCCGCGGCGGACGGCCGCCACGCGGAACGCATCGACGCCACACTCGCCGGCGATGCTGACGTCTGAGCTGGTGTCCTACAACCTCTCGGTCCTCTTCGAACTGGTCGCGGACGCGGTCGGCGACCGCACGGCGGTGATCGCAGGGACGAGACGCGAGTTCACCTACGCGCAGCTCGACGAGCGAGCGAACCGTCTCGCGCATTTCCTCGCCGGGGCAGGCGTGGCGGCGGGTGATCACGTGGGGCTGCTCCTCATGAACGGAACTGAGTACCTCGAGGGAATGCTCGCCGCCTTCAAGTTGCGCGCCGTGCCGGTGAACGTGAACTACCGCTACGTCTCGCGCGAGCTCGAACAGCTCTTCGCCAACGCCGACCTGGTCGCTCTCGTGGCGCACCGGCGCTTCGGGCCGGCGGTCGCCGAGGTTGCGCCCCGGGTGGCGTCACTTCGTCACCTGATCACCGTGGACGATGACAGCGGCGAGGCGGTTCCCGAGGGCTCGGCCGATTACGAAGGGGCGCTCCGCGAGTCGTCACCGGCCCGAGACTTCGAAGGCCGCAGCTCGGACGATCTCTACATCGCGTACACGGGTGGCACCACCGGGATGCCCAAGGGGGTGCTGTGGCGCCACGAAGACGTCTTCTTCGCGTCGATGGGTGGCGGCGACCCGACCCGCAGCGAGGGCCCGATCACTGCCCCCGAGGAGCTCGTCGAGCGCATCTTGCCGGTGGCCTCCGTGCAGCTCGTCACCGCGCCGCTCATGCACGTCAGCGGGCACTGGGGGGCCTTCGCCACCCTCTACTCGGGAGGGACGGTGGTCCTTCTGGAGCCGGGGCCCTTCGATCCTGTCGCGGTGCTCGACGTCGCGGCGCGCGTCGGCGCGCACGTCATCACGCTCGTCGGCGATGCGACGGTGCGACCCATCGCCGAGCTCGTGCGTGACCATCCCGGACGCTGGGACCTCTCCTCACTGTTCGTTCTCGCGTCGGGTGGGGCGCTGCTGTCCAGCACGACCAAGGACCTCGTCCACCAGGTGCTCCCGAACGTGATCGTCCTCGACGGGTACGGCGCCACGGAGACCGGCGTCGCGGCGAGCGAACTGCGCCTCCCGGGTTCCGACACGGCGCAGGGCGCACGGTTCAGCGTCGACGAGTGCACGGCCGTGCTGGACGACGACCTGCACCGGGTCACGCCAGGATCGGGCATCGTCGGGCGCTTGGCACGCCGCGGCCACCTACCAATCGGCTACTACAAGGACGCCGAGAAGACGGCCGCGACCTTCTTAGAGGCGGATGGCGTGCGCTGGGCCCTGCCCGGTGACCACGCGACCGTTGATGCGGACGAGACCATCGTGTTGCGGGGCCGCGAGTCGCTGTCGATCAACACCGGAGGCGAGAAGGTGTTCTCCGAGGAGGTCGAGGAGGTGCTCCTCGCCTACCCCGCGATCCGGGACGCTGTCGTCCTCGGGGCACCCGACGAGCGCTGGGGCCAACGGGTCGTCGCGGTCGTCGAGGCGCGCTCGGACGCGTCGCTCACCCTCGAGGATGTTCAGGAGCATTGCCGGCGCTCGCTGGCCGGCTACAAGGTGCCGCGCGAGCTCGTGGTCGTCGATCGTGTGCAGCGCGCTGCTAGCGGAAAAGCCGATTACGCCTGGGCCCGCACCCGCGTCGACGCGGCTCGTCACTGAGGCTGTCGCTGCGTCCGTGACTGCCGCGCTCCTCCTCGCGCTGGGTGTCGTGGCGGCGACGGGGGCAGTTGTCACGCTGGTCCCGGCGCGTCGCCCGGCCCTGTTCGCGCTCGGTTACTTCGCGCTCGGCTGGATCACCGGCGAACTGACCATCGGGGTGTTCGCCCTCCAGGTCGTGGTCGCGACGATCCTGGTCATGGGGGGCGGGGCGGGGTCGCCCCCCGGTGGGATCGGGCTCGGGCTGCTGCTCGCGTCGTGGGTCGGCCTCGTCGTCGTGCAGCGGCGTAAGCACGCGGCCGGCCCGGCTATCGAGTCGGCGCTCGTCGAGACCCTAGGTCCGGACTACCGCGACGCGATCCCGCCCGAGCGGCGAGCCGCCTTGCCTGAGGACGTCGGCCGCCGCGAGCCGCTCGGCAATCCGTTCTCGCTGCGGGACGGTCGGGTCGAGATCGTGCGCGACGTCGTGTACGGCGACGACCCGGCTCACCGTCTCGACGTGTACCGGCACCGGGATCAACCGGCGGGCTGCCCGGTGCTCGTCCACGTGCCCGGCGGCGCCTGGTCGACCCAACGCAAGGAGTACGGGGGTGTGCCGCTGCTCGAGCACCTCGCGTCCCGAGGGTGGGTCGGCGTGGCCGCGAACCACCGTCGGAGCCCACGCGCCAGCTTCCCCGACCACCTCGTGGACGTGAAGCGGGTCCTGGCGTGGGTGTGCCGAGACGGGCCGTCTCTCGGCACCGACCCCGGCTTCGTCGTGGTGGCCGGGCAGTCCTCCGGCGCGCACCTGGCCGCGCTCGCCGCGTTCTCGGCGCGCGATCCGCGCTACCAACCCGGGTTCGAGTCGGTCAACACCTCGGTCGTCGGGTGCGTCGCGTGTTACGGCAACTACGACTTCTGCGATCGCTTCGGCATCCGCGGCCGGTGGGCTGACATGGGTGGCTTCCTTACGAGGTCCGTCATGAAGGTGCCCCGCGACCGGGACCCCGACCTCTGGGACGACGCGAGCCCCGTCGCGCGCGTCTCGAGCAGACGCGCCTCCGTTCCTCGTCGTTCATGGCACGCACGACTCGCTGCTCTGGGTCGAGGAGACTCGCTGCTTCGTGGACGTGCTGCGCGCGACGGCCCGATCGCCCGTCACGTACGCGGAGATCCCCGGCGCGCAGCACGCGTTCGACGTCTTCTTCACGTTGCGCAGTCTGCTCGTCGTCCACGGCATCGTGCGATGGCTCGAGCAGCTGCTCGCTACGCGTCGCTGAGCGATGCCGCGGTGCCCCGAGCGGCCTGGACCAGCTGGGCGAGCGCGGCGCGGAGCCCGTCGACGAGATCCGAGAGGTCGGGTACGTGCTCGGGGCAGGCCGACCCGCCCACCGCCATGCGATCCCGGTAACTCCAGCCGGTGAGGTTGAGCCCGAGGCCCATCGCGAGCTCGCCCACGGACACGATCTCGACGATCGGCGCGCCGTCGAACCACAACGGCTCCGGGCCGCGTACGTTCGAGACGATGACGTTGAAACTCGGACGCCTCGCGAGCCCGGCTGCAGTGTTCCCGAACGCGATCCAACGGCGCCAGAGCACCTTGTAGCCCATCCAGTCGTCGACCAACGTCTCGGAATGGCGCGCCGCCTGCGATTCACGCGTGCCTTGGGTCGCGGCGTGAATGGCCGCCAAGCGCTCGACCGGGTCCGGTACGTCGGTCGCGAGCGTCACGAACCACGAGGTGAGCCGGTTACCGTAGTCGTCGAGTTCGTCCTCATTGCGGATCGAGACGGGGATAGTCGCGCTGAGTGACGTGCGTGGCAGCTCGCCGTGGCGGTCGAGATAGCTGCGGAGGGCGCCGCTGCAAACGGCGATCAGGACGTCGTTGACCGTGCATCCGAACGCGTCCCGAACCGCTTTCAGGTCCTGCATCGGCAGCGACGCCCACGCGGACGTGCGGTGCAGGGTGAACTTGCGGTTGAAGCGGGTCGGCGGTGAGTCGAACGCCTTGGCCGGGCCGCCCAGACCCTCGCGGCGCCGCTCCCGGCCGACCCGGGTGGCGCGCAACGACCGGTTCACCAGTGCCGGCAGGTGAGCCGTGGTCGGTGCGAGCGAGCGCAGCGCGGGGAGCAAGAGGCGCCGGCGGGTCGGGTCGGGGTCGCTCGGCAGCCTCGCTTCGGGAACGACGGGATGCTCGTCGGAACCGTGCTGGAGTACAGACGAGAACATGCGCACACTGGCGACGCCGTCCGCGAGCGAGTGGTGCACCTTCCAGACAAGCGCCACCCGCCCGTCGGCGAGTCCTTCGACGAGCCAGAGCTGCCACAGGGGATGGGAGCGATCCAGCAGCCCGCCGCCGAGCAGCTGTCCGAGCACCGTCGCGAGCTCCTCATGTCCGCCCGGCGCCGCGACGCGTGTCGCCCGCACGTGATAGTCGATGTCGAGCTCGGGCCGGTCAAACCAGAACGGGTGGCCGAGGCCCATCGGGGGCGGGGCGAGCTGCCACCGGAACGGCGGCACGTGTGGGAGGACAGCCGCCGCCCAGGCCCGCAGACGCTCGAACGTGATGGGCTCGTGCGCGCCCGCGGGGTCGAGGATCATGCACTTGAGCGTGTGCTGGGGCTGGGTCGGCGTCTCCACCGAGACGTGGTGGTCGTCGGCGCCGCTGAGCTGGCGCATTACGGTCCTCCTCGCTCTCCGCCGGCCTTACCACGGGAGCCGGTGACGGTGCTACGGACCTGGGTCACATCGTGGAGCCCGAGTCGGCGAGCGCCCCAGGCCGGTGCCGAGCGCGGCTCGCTGCCGCCCGTCGCCGACGAGCAACCGGCCAGCAGCCGCGACGAGCGCCGTGGTCACCGAGACCGTGACGTAGCGACTTGCCGGCGCGGCGGCGCCGATCGTGTCGAAGAGCACGACGGGGTCACGCGCCACCGCGAGCGGACAGGACGCCAGCGGTCCACCTTCGACGTCACACCCCGCTGGCGCGACGAGGTCGGCGCAACGCTCGGGATCGACGCCTGGGTTCGTCACGACGGGCCGGCCTCCGCGGCGATGAGCGCGTCGAGGGCTCGGGGGACGCCGTCGGCAAGCGCCCACAAGTCGGGGATGCCGCTGGGGTCCGCTGCGAAGCCGAATTCGAGGTCGTCCTGGTAGCTCATGACGGTCACGTTCAGACCCATCCCGAGGAGCAGCGCCGAGACCGGGATGATCGAGTCGATGCGGGCGCCTGCGATGTAGAGGGGGAAGGTCGGGCCGGGAACGTTGGCGATGATCAAGTTGCTGGGGATGAGGGTCAGCGCCTCCACGCCGGTGGCGAGGAACGGCCAGACGAGCCGGATCGCGACCGGCGGCGCGCCTTCGCTGAGCGCCAGGGACTTCCGCGCCTGGAGCGCAGCGGTGAGCTGCTTGGCGCGTGACGCGGCACGGTGGATGGTCTGGAGTCGCTCGGCCGGGTCTGCGGTGTCCGTCGCGAGGGGCACCATCATGTTCGTGACCCGGTTTCCGAGTTCGTCGTCGCCGACGTCGCGGGTCGAGACCGGAACCGCGGCGACCAAGGGTGCCTCGGGCAGTTCGCCGATGTCCTGGAGGTAGGCGCGGAGCGCGTCAGCGGTCAGGGCGAGGACCACGTCGTTGACCGTGACCGCGTGGCGGGCCTTGACCTCGCGAACCACGTCGAGCGAGACACCAGAGAACGCGAACGCGCGATCGCTCCCGAGGTGACCGTTGAACGGTGTCGACGGCGCGGGAAGGATCCCGAGCGGGGTCGGGTCGGGCTCGCGTCGAGCCGCGAAACGCGCCAACTCGACGCCCTGGCGTGTGAGCTGCCACGCGAGCCGGCCGGCGCGTATCGGCGTGCCCAGGGCCCGACCAACGGCGTGGACCGCGAGGCCGATCTCGTCGGGCGGCGGCTCGGCTATCGGGGGCGGTGCCGTTCGTCCCTGGTCGGGTGACGTGCCGGGCTGGAGGTCGCAGAGCGCGGCGGCGAGCCCTGCGCCGGACACCCCGTCGGCCATCGAGTGGTGCGTGCGGGTGAGCACAGCGACGCGACCCGCCGCCAGCCCCTCGAGGTACCAGACGTCCCAGAGCGGGCGAGATCGGTCGAGCCGGCGACCCATGAGTTCGCCTACGACCGCGCCAAGCTCGTGGCGGCCACCCGGCGCGGGGACCGGCGCGACGTGGAAGTGCCGGTCGAGGTCGAAGCCCGGGTCGTCGACCCAGACCGGGTAGTCGAGGCCGAACGCGACCTCATGGAGGCGGCGGAGGAACGCCGGGACGCCGGCCAGACGCTCCGCGAGCAGCGCCCGTACGGCGTCGGGCCCGAAACCGTCCACGCCGATCGGGTCGAGCACGGTGAGGCCACCAACGTGCATCGGCGACGTGGCTCGCTCGCTGACCAGAAAGAACGTGTCGATCCCCGAGAGGCGGTGCACGGTCACGGCCCCATTCTCCCCCGAACCGGCCGGGCCCGTGCCGGCCCGGCTCGAGCGGCGGCACGCACGCAAGCCACCAGCGAGTGCGAAATAGCACCTCGAACATCATCGGCACCGATGTGGGGCTCAGCCACGACGCCTCGCCGGCCGTCCTCGCGGCGATCCGCACCGATGGATACTCTCCGGTTCGGAGGCCGGCGAGGCCGCCCGCGAGCCTGACCGGGATCGGAGGGCCGCGCCTTATCGCATCAAGGCTGGCCGCGGATCGCATGCGCGTGTGTGCGCGAGTCGTACCCGTCTTCGTTGCGCAGCCCCGTTCAGCGGCCCGGCTTGCGCCCGAACACGCGCCTCTGCGCGCTGGAAAGCTCCGAAAGCTTCGCGAACGCGGCGTCGGATACGCCGCGCCTCGTTGGATTGGGACGATATTCTCTTCGCGCTGGCACCAGCGAACGTACCTCTGGGCGTTCCACTTCGCCGAGCGCGACACCCGCGAGGACGGCGGCACCTCGGAGCCCGCATTACAGGGCCTCATCGACCTGTTCGATGGTGCGGTCGACCACGCGGCGACGATCTGGCACCACAGATCCGAGGAGGCTCCGCCGCCCATAATGCGCAACGGATCGAGCCGCGCCCGATGAACTCTTCGGCACTCTCGAAGAACCAGCGGAAGTCAACGCGACTCCCTCGACCACGGCACGCACCAGATCGGCCCGAGTGGTCGCGAGCGAGATGTGCTGGAACCCCGCACGCGCCAAGCGGTCGGCCACCGGCGCTCGCTCGCCGTCGAGCCAGGGCGTGAAGATCACGCCGCCGGCGCCTGGCACCGACGCCGAGTGAGCGCGATGCGGATCCTCGTCACGGGCGGATCTGGGTTCATCGGCGCGCACAGCGCCCGCGCTCTGGGGGAGGCGGGTCATGCGCTGCGGTTCTTGGTTCGCGCTCCGGAGCGTCTCGCGCGGACGCTCGGCGGGCTAGCGGTCCCGTTCGAGGATGTCGTCGTCGGCGACGTCACCGACGAGGGATTGGTGCGCCGTGCTCTCGAGGGCTGTGACGCCGTGCTTCACGCGGCCGGCGTTGTCGCCACGCGGCAGACCGACAGTGGCGAGTTGGCTACGACGAACGTCGGCGGGACCCGCACCGTGCTCGGGGTCGCTGCCGAGCTCGGGCTCGACCCGATCGTCCACGTGTCGAGCGGCAGCGCTCTCTACCCGACGAGCGAGCTTCGGGTCGGCCCCGACAGCCCTGTCGTTGAGGGGCTCGGCCCCTATGGCGAGTCCAAGGCTCGGAGCGAGCGCTTCGCTCGGGAGCTGCAGGCCCGGGGGGCACCGGTCGTGTGCACCTATCCCGTGATGGTGCTTGGCCCGCCCGCCGGCGACCGGCATGGCGAAGCGTCAGGGGCGCTGCCGCTATTCCTGCGCCACCGCATGGTCCCCGACGTTGGGCACTGGGTGTGCTCCGATGTCCGCGACCTCGCAGCGGTGCACGCGGCGCTGATGACACCCGGCGCCGGCCCACGGCGCTACACGTGTGGCGGCCACTTCCTCTCGACCGGGCAGGCGATCGCGCTGCTCGAGGAGGCCACCGGGTACACGATCCGGCGCGTCCCGATGCCCGCGGGGGCGATGGTCGCGCTCGGCGGGTTCAGCGAGCTCGTTCACCGGGTCGCCGGTCGGGTAACGCCGTTCACGCACGACGCCATGGTCTACCTGACCCACGCGGTTCCCTTCGATGACCGGCACACCGTCGACGAGCTGGGTGTCGCGTTCCGGGACCCGCTTGAGACGATCCAGGCCACGCTGCGCGGGCTGTGCGAGACGGGGGCGATCACCTCCGCGCAGGCCGGGCGCGCGGCGCCCTGACCCGGGACCGTGTGGGCCGAAAAGCCGTCCGAGTGTGTTGCGAGCTCCGCCGCGATTGGTTCCGACTGGAGGTCACGACAGCAGCAGGCGCCGGGCTGTCCGAGAAGAAACTCGGGGATTTGACTCGAATGTCGTGCTGTGGCCACGGTGGGGCCGCCGAGGGCGAGAAGCGACCACACAACTGGTGCTCACCAGCGCATCGTCGAACCTTCCGGCGATGTGACGTCCGACCCTAGGGCAGCGCGTGGCTCGGGATGGAGCTTGAAGGCGCGACGGACCGCTGAAAGGGGCGAGGACTCAAGCGCGTGCTTCCCGGCTGGGGCAACTACTTCCGCTATGGCAACTCCACGCGGAAGTTCACCACGACCGACGCCTACGTCGCCGAGCGGCTGGCCACGCTGGCCAGCGTCAAGCACGGACTCTCGGGGCGTCACTGCACCACCCGGTTCACCGACGGGTGGCTCACCAGCCTCGGGATCTATCGGCTCACCGGAACGGTTCGCTACTGGTCGGCGCATGGCTGACGATGAACGGTGTCGGAGAGCCGTGTGCGGGAGAACCGCATGCGCGGTTCGATAGGGGGCCGCTGGCAAGACGACCATCCACGGCGCGGTGGAACACGCACCCGAACGGGAAACCCTCGGGACTGAGCCCACCCGATCTACCGGCGGACGAGCAACCAGCGGCCTACCTCACCAACGTCCCGGGCAGGTCAGAGTAGATATCGAGGCTGTGACCAGGGGCTTCGCGAGCGCCGGAACCGCCCTTAGAAGGCGGGAGCGAGGGTTCGAGTCCCTCGACGCCCACCACGTAACGCTGTAGTTCGGTGGCCGCTACGGAACCCGAACGCCGGGACACGATCCACACAGCCGCTGGTTCGGGACCTTCGCCTCTGGATTTCCCCGCCCGGTCGCTGTTCATTGAAGAAACAGAAGGGAGGTCCGATGGAGGTACGTCTGTTGATGCATCGGCCCGGGGTGACCTGCGAACCGGGGACGTCGTTGCGGGACGCGGCCCAGCGCATGGAAGATGAGGGCGTCGGTACCCTGCTGGTGGTCGATCACCACGGCGCCCTGGCCGGGATCGTGACCGATCGTGACATCACCCTGCGGGGAGTCGGCGGCGGTCTCTCGTCTGAGGCCTCGATCGAATCGGTGATGTCATCGGAGCCAACGACGGTTCACGGCTATGACGACGCGTTTAGTGCCGCCACCCTGATGGCCACCAAGAGCTGTCGGCGACTGCCGGTGCTGGATCGCGACGGACACGTGGAGGGTGTGATCTCGTTGGATGATCTCGTCATCGTGTTCGCCGAACAGCTCGACAAACTCGTCCACACCGTCGCACACGAGCAAACCCCGCCCACGCTCAAGAGTGTTTCCACGTCTGAGTAATGCCTCGGACGGGGTTTGTGAGAACAGGAGGAGAGGGTCGCCGCTGAGAGCGTGTATAAGGTCATCGAGCTGGTCGGCACGAGCGCCGATTCGTGGGAGAAGGCAGTTGCCGCCGCGGTCGAAAAGGCGTCGGGTAGCCTGCGTGACCTGCGCATTGCCGAGATCGCTGAGTTGGACCTCCAGATCGAGGACGGCAAGGTGCGGGCCTATCGGGCGCGGGTCAAGGTCTCATTCAAATACGAGGACTGAGCAGCGGCGGAAGGCGGCGACCGACAAGAGCCGCGGTCTCGAAGCGGCTTTGGTGAACGGCCCGAGGCGCATGGCTGGTTCGCGTGCCCACGCGTCATCAGGCCGGATCCGCTCGGGCCTGGGCAGGCTCGAGAAAGGCGCCTCGATACCCCGCGGGTTCAGGTCGTCGTGGACGATCACTTCGTGGCCTTGTATGGCGAGGTGGGTAGCGCGAGCGACGCGGAGGCGGTGGAGCGATGGGTGCGCAACATGCCCGGGGTTCGCGGCGTTGAGTCCTACGTACATATCGGTTTGAGCGCTGGGAGCAGTCGCCCGTCAGCGGGACGAGCCTGGCAGGCGGCCAGGCCATCGCCCGCGTTGGTGCGGCTGCTTGGTGCCGCCCAGGACGCGGGCGCAGCCGCGGACCAAGCGCGTTGTGCGATCCGAGCCGTACTGTCCAGCTTCGCCGAACGGCTACCCAGTGATGAACGCCGCCACGTCTTTGCGCACTCTCCCCCAGGACGTGCGCGCGCTGGCCGCTCCACCACGACGACACGGCAAGAGCACGCCGGGTTGCGTACCGGATCTGACCTTGTGGTCGCGGCTGCCTGGGCTGGAGTTGAGGTGGAGCATGCCGAGGCGATCACCCGAGGCTGTTCTTTGGTTGCCTACGCGGGGCTCGTCCCTGAGGAAGTGGTCCACGTCGCCGCCGTGCTCCCGAGCGACCTGCGACAATTTTGGGCTTCGTCGAGTCAAGTTGAGCGCGGCCGCCACAAGGACGCGAACGTTGAGAGTCTCGCCGGGTTGCTCGGCGGCGCGCTCGCCGAAGACGGCGAGATGTAAGCAGCCTCGCCGGGCGAACCTCAGCGGTCAGCCGTCGCAAGCGGCGACGAGGCGCGCCGGATCCCAACTCGCCAGCTGCGCGTTACGGAGTGCCGGGTAAGGTTGCTCTGGTGCTGGCGGTCCATTCCGCCCATCGTGAGATCCACCAGCCGTTGCGACCGGGACCTTCGCCTCTAATCCCGGTGTCAGGAGCAGGCGCATGCTCGCGTGGGACCGATGAGACCCGATCACGACGGGGGGTGCTCATGGATAAGACGGACGAGCGAGCCAGCGCGCGCTGGCGCTTCGAGCATGCCGGGCTGCGCCGGGAGGCCGCCCAGCTGGCCAGGCTGGCGTCCGGGCTCTCGGCATGGTCGGCGCCAGCGACCCCCGATGCGTTGGGGAGGGTCCGAGGCTTCCTGCACGATCATCTGCTGGGACACCTCGCGGCCGAGGAGACGGTCGTCTATCCCGCCATGGACGAGCTCTTGGGTGTCGAGCAGTTCACGGTCAGCATGCGGGCCGACCACGAGGCCATCCGTCAGCGAGCCGATGCGCTGACCGCTGTCATCGACGATGTGGGGCAGGGTCCTCCCAGCACCGCCCAGGCCGAGGCCCTGCGCGAGCACCTCTACGGGCTGTGGGCGATCGTCGACCTGCACCTCGAGAAGGAAGAGCAGATCCTCTTCGACCTCCTCGACGCTCGGCTCACCCCGGCCGACGTCGAAGCTCTGCACCAGCAGACCGCCCTCCACGTCGCTCCGCCAGACCAACGACCGCTGACCCACACGCGGGAGCGCTAGACGGGTAGAGCACAGCCTCATCACAACGTCTGCAGACACCTGCCGACCGATCCGCCCTCCCTTGCAGGGGGATGGTTTCCCAACTAGCGGTCCGGCACCGAGGAACCAAGCTCATCACCGCTCCAGCAACTTCCCGCTGACGTGCTCGCCACGCTGCGGCGGCCTCGGCCGACGGGACGATCAGCCACTGTCTTCATCGGCCCGCGTGTGTGTCAGTAGCCTCACGTTGTGGGTTCGTCGTCGCTGAGCGTTCATTCCCTTGTGGTTGAGTTGGCCCGGGACTACGGGATGGGCGGCGTGGCGGTCGGACTGGTCGCCGGTGACGAGCAGCCCGTGGTCGAGTGTCTTGGGCTGGCCGACCGCGACCGCCGTTGTCATGTGGATGCTGAGACGGTGTTTCGGATCGCGTCGATCTCCAAGACGCTGACCGGGATCGGTGTGATGCAGCTGCGGGACGAAGGTCTCGTCGGGCTTGACGAGCCGGCCAACCGCTATCTGAGCAGCTTCCAGATCGTTGTACCGCCCGGGGCGCCAGCAGTGACGTTGCGTCACCTGCTCACCCACACGGCTGGGATCGGCGAAGTGCCCCGGCTGGCGGATCTGGTGAGCCGGACCGCGATGGGCAGCGGCGCGCCCAACGCCCCGGGCGCGGATCTCGCGGCCTTGTATGGCGGTGCGTTGCGGGTTGAGGTGCCGCCCGGTTCGAAGTGGGCGTACGCCAACCACGGGTTCGCGGTGCTCGGCGAGGTGGTCGAGAATGTCGCCGCGGTTCCGTTCGCGCAGTACATGCGCCAGCGTGTGTTGCGCCCGCTGGGGATGGCGGATGCCGACTACGTGCGCACCGGAGAGTTGGCTGACCGATTGGCGACCGGCTACCACTGGGTCCTGGGGCGGCTCCGGGGGTTGAAGGACTACGACCTGGTCTTGATGGGGCCAGGCTCGGTTCTGGCGTCGCTCAACGACATGATCCGCTATGCCCAGTGGCTGCTGGCGCCCGAACGTCGCATGGCACCCGACGTGTTGGCCACCGAGACGCTGCACGAGATGATGACCCCCCAGTACCGCGTCGACCCGCGACTGCCCACCGCCATGGGTCTGGCCTTCTTCCTCGATCGTTTCGGGTCGCATCGAGTCTGTGGACATGACGGCAACAATCCTGGCTTTGCCTCCTCGTTGTTGGTCGCACCCGACGACGGCGTCGGCGTCATCGCGCTCACCAACACCAGCTCGTTGATCGGAGCGCACCAACTCGCCGCAGCGGCGCTGCGGACGCTGCTCGGGACCCCGGACCCGGCGAGCTTGACCACGGACGTGCCGACCCAGCCGCACCTTTGGCCTGACCTCGTCGGCTACTACGCGCCAGCGCCTGGCTTCCTCACCAACTTCCGCAACTGGAGTTACACCGGCGGCGAAGTCCAGGTGTTCATCCGCCGTCGACGCCTCTGGATCCGAGCCCTGTCGCCCCTTCCCCAGCTCCGACACGGGGTCGAGCTTCTTCCCACCGACGACAGCGACCCGCACCTGTTCCAGATCAACGTCCACGGCCTTGTCGTCCCGGTCGCGTTCGCCACCACCCCCGCTGGAACCATCGACCGTCTCGCAATCGGGAGTCCATCCAACACGACACTGCATCGGCGTCCAACCTGGCGAAGCTCACGGGAGCGGCTCATCGCGGCCACCACCGCCGGCCTCGCAACGACCGCGATCAGGCGAGCACGACAACGCTGACGCCGTTATCGATCCTCGCCACACGCGGCATGCGCACCTCATCGACAGGTTTACGACTCGGTCGAGGAGCGCCAGACGCTAAGCGCCGCGTTCGTGCGGTCGAGATCGAAAGCTTCTGAGTCGAACCCGTCGCCGGCCCACGCTCGCAGTTCCCCGTGACGCTCGTGGTGCGGGTCCGCGAGCGCTTCGAGAAGCTTGAGGTATCCAGGAACACCGCCGCAATCCTCGGGTGGGCATGCTCGCCGCCCAGCCACGCAGATGGGGTACGCGACCCCTGGATCGGGTGGCGTGACGGCTTCGACCGCAACCTGGTGTCGCCAGTTGTCACCGAAGTCGTAGTTGTACATGAAGGACGTGTCCTCGGGTGCGACGGCGGCCAACGTGACGGTGGATTCGTCTTGCGGCGGATCACCCCAGCCCTCGCCGTCATCGATCCCGTACGTCGTCGAGCCGATCTGGAAGTCGTGGAGGTGGTAGTCGAGCCATCCCATCGCCGTCTGGAGGTGCTCATGCAGGTCGGCCAGGGAGATGTTGCTCGGAACGACGAGCCGACGCCAGATCGGCGGTCGGATGTCACGGAGCGTGACCTTCAGACGGTGCACCATGCTCGACGTGTGCGACATGGCGCTGGACCCTACCGGCCGCCGTGCTGCCATTCCTTGAGGACCCGTTGGACTTCCTCGCTGACGAGGGCCCGAGCTTCGGTCCGCGCCGTGCCCGACATGAGTAGGTCGTCGTAGTTCGTGTCGATGTGCCGCACCGACGCCAGCACGGCCAACGTGATGGCTTCCGGCTCGAGGACGCGACCCGCGGCGCTGCGCCCAACCCGGCCGCTGCCACGCTGCGCCGCGTGCGCGGCGATCGCCTGCGCCCGCTCGGGGGGACAGGCGGGAAACAGATCGCGGATTCCCGTCGCGAACGCCGTATGGAACTCGGTGTCCTGACGTGCACGCCGCTCTTCGTCTCGCTGGCGCCGCGCTGGCGAATATGGCCCGTCATGGATGGTCGCTCCCTTCCCTCCACCTCGTGGGGTGGCGGTGGTCCCGGTTGACAACGTGGTTGACAACCCGGGCCCAGGGAGTGACGCATGTCCCGGTTCTCGGCCCTGACCAGGGACTTTGGTGGCGCCCTCGGCAGGACTCGAACCTGCGCACACGGCTCCGGAGGCCGATGCTCTATCCGCTGAGCTACGAGGGCCACGGATGCGAAGGAATTGTGCCCTGCCAGTCACCGCCACGCACACGGGCTCACGACCGCCGCTCGTCGCTGGTCACCGCACGCTCACAGGAGGACGCCCGACCCCCACGACGGCGGTTGCCCCGACAAGGCGGAGCGTCGCGGGGCGGTCGCCGTGCTCCCGAGCTCTCGCCTCCCCGACGGGCCGCACCGCGTGTCCAGGTCGGCCGGTGCTGACTCCTTGCCCGTCACTGCGCCCGTGAGGTGGGTGCCGGCGTCGATCCGCCGGAGCGAGTGCGCTCGCGGGTCGAAGACGTCGGCCGAGCGCGGCCTCGCGCCGTTGCGCTGCCACCGGAGGGTGGCCGCGCCGTCGGGTTCGAGACCAGCGCGCCGAACGATTCTTGGGGGGACACATGCGTGAGCATGTTGTCGCCAGGTGCTGCCCGAGGGCCGATATCGTTAGATGAACAGAGCGTGAAGGCCGAGTGAAGGAACGCACCGACATCGCCACCACGATCGGGAACCTGTTGAGCGGCGCGAACGCGGCGGTCCTCATGGGCGTCCACAACGCGCTCGGCGCGAAGATCGCCGAGGAGAGCGGCGCTGATGGACTCTGGATCTCCAGTTTCGAAGTTCATGCCGCGGCCCGCCTCCCGGATGCCGACATCCTCGGCACCCAGGACTACGTAGATGTGATCACAAAGATCGTCGACCGGGTGAGCATCCCGGTTCTCGTCGACGGCAATGCCGGCGGTGGGAACGCCATCAACACGATCCGGCTGGTGCGAGAGTTCGAGAAGGCCGGCGCCACGGGCATGTGCATCGAGGACAACCCGTTCCCGAAGCGGTGCTCCTTCTATGACGGCATGCAGGAGACGCTCGAGGGCGAGCGCACGTTTTGCGGAAAGCTCGACGCGGCACTCGACAAGCGTCTGGATCCCAGCTTCGCCGTGGTGGCGCGGACCGAGGCCCTCAACAAGGACCTGGGGCTGGAGACGGCCCTGAGTCGAGCCCGTGCGTACGCCGCGACGGGCGTTGAAGGGATCTTGATCCACGACAAAGCTCCCAGCCCTGACGGGGTGCTCCGGTTCGCGGACCGCTGGTACCAGTCGGAGACCACGCCGCTGGTCTGTGTCCCCACGACCTACTCCACGGTGACGTACAACCAGCTCGACGGCGCCGGCTTCCGCCTGATCATTTTCGCTAACTACGGAATCCGCTCGATCACCAAGGCGCTGCAGAGCACGTTCCGAGCCGTCATGTCGAAGAAGTGCCTGGCCGACGCCAGCGACCAAGTGGTCAGTATGGACGAGATCTTCCGTCTCATCTACGTAGACGAGCTGCGTGAGAATGAAGAGCGTTACGTCCGATAGCGGGCTGCTGGACGCGTTGACGGCCGACGGCTACGACTTCTTCACCGGCGTGCCGGACAGCGGGCTTCGGACCTTCCTCGATGACCTCGCGGCACTGCCCAGCGAACGTCATATCATCGCGACGTCTGAGGGTGAGGCGGTTGGTATCGCCGCCGGTGAGTACCTCGGTGGTGGCAAGCCATGCGTCTACATGCAGAACGCTGGTTTGGGCAACGCCATCAACCCGCTGACCTCGCTCTGCATCCCATATGGCATCGAACCGCTGCTGGTCATCGGGCATCGTCACACCCTCCCTCAGCATCGCGTCATGGGAGAGGTGGATGAGCGGCTGCTCGACCTCATCGGGTGGGACAACTACATCCTCGTACGCGGTGAGAACAATGAGGGATAGGGCGAGCACGATCCGCGCCATCCTCGATCGACACGGTCGCGACGCCGTGTACATCGCTTCGACCGGCTATATCAGCCGCGCCGTCTACGAGATTGCTGCCGACGACTACTGCGTGTTCTACATGCAGGGCAGCATGGGGCTCGCCCCTGCGATCGGGCTCGGCCTGTCCCTTCGAACCGACCGAGAGGTCGTCGTGATCAACGGCGACGCCTCGCTGCTCATGTGCCTCGGAGCTACCCATACGCTGCGAGATCACGCACCGTCAACGCTCTTCCACTACGTCCTCGACAACGGCAGTCACGAATCAGTGGGCGGCCAGCCCGCCGCTCACCTGGAGACGCGCTATCCGGGGGTGACCGACATCTTCAAGATCAGCCGTGACGGAAAGCCGGCTCGGGTGGCCGTCGCCCCCGCCGACAACGCCCACGCCGTGCGGGCCTTCGCCGATCGGGCGCGGAGCGGGCGGTCACCAGGGTGAGTGGGACCGAGGCGCGGGCACGAGGGGAGAACGCGGCCTCGCGGCGGCGAGCAGTCGCTGGTCCCGATTTCAGAGATCACCGACGATGAGGCGATGTCGGATGCGCTCGATGAGGTCGCTGGTCGAGACCCCGGGTGTATACGCCACGACTCGGTACATACCCGCTTCCATCGGGTACGCGTAGAAGCGGCGCGCCGCGTCGGTGTCGAAGTCGTTGCCATGTGCCACGAAGTCGATCGAGAGAGCACTCAACCAGTCGCGGGACACGGTGAGGGGCGCATCGCCGACGACCTCGTCAACGTACCGGCAGGCCTCGATGACGCGCATCCGCTCTTCCATTGTTTGGACTGGCGGTCGCTTATAGAGGGCCACGGTCTCGTCCGAGTGCACGCCGACGACGAGATGGTCGCCGAGAAGCCGCGCGCGACGGAGGAACTCGACGTGCCCATAGTGGAAGAGGTCTCCGACCATGTCGACGTAGACGCGCATCAGTGGTGAGTCACCCCGATCCCAAGGTGCGTGTCCGACGGCCTGCGGGCGCGTCGGCGTGGATCGACCGTGGGCGTGTGCACGGCAACTAGTCTCGCATTGTGTCGAACGTGGATGACGTGATCCGGACGCCGGTCGAAGCGATCAACGCGTGCTCGCAGGCCACGCGGCGTCAGCTCGCCATCTCGAGCGCACCGGTCGCGGACGGCTTCCTGCGTCGGGTGACGGCGACTCCCCGGGATATGCGGTGACCTCCTATCACGTTGAGCGCTGGGCGGAACGGCGCCAGGCTCGCCGCCGGGCGCTGGTGCACGGGCTGCGTCTCAAGCGGATCCCAGGGCTTCGTCCGACCGTGCTGACCGTCCAGCGGTCCCTCGGCTCGCTGGCAGTTGTGACGGCGTTCCGGCGGCGCCGCGTCGCGCGGGACCTTCGACGCTTGCACGACATCATCGCCGAGACGCCGTTTGCCGGCTCCTATTGGATCTGGGCCGGTCTGCTGCTCGGCTGGGCACGTGAGGGCGCGATCCTCGCCCACGATCTCCGAGATGTCGACCTCGCCTACCGCGTCGACGACGCGCCCAAGCTCGAGGCGGCGCTGCCGGCGCTGGTCGCCGCGGGGTTTCGCCCCGTCGAGGACCATCGAAACGAACGGGGCGAGCTCACGTTCCAGCGCCTCCGCAAAGGAATCACGGTCTATGAGTTCCACGGCATGGAACCGGTCGGCGGCGCCCTGCGCTACACCGCCTTGTGGTGTGATCCGGAGACGCACGCGTACTTCGAGCTGATCTCCGAGCTGGCCGACCAGCCGCTTGAACCCTTCGTCTTTCTCGGGCGACGCTGGCTCAAGCACGCCGACCACGACGCGGAACTTGAAGCCATGTACGGCAACTGGCGCGTCCCCGACCCAAACTGGGACTACGGCGACGACCAATCGATCATCGAGCGACGCCCGGTTCCCGACCCGCTGCCGTGACCCTCCGGGCCCGTGGGGGTGGAACCAGGAACGTCGTTTCGCACCGCACGCGACCGACCGCCCGGCGCAGTTGAGCGGCCACGCGCTTCGATGACGGGGCGGGGGTCCGGCTCGGCTCAGCCGCCGCCGCTGCTCAGCCTGCGCTCGTCCGACGAGTTCGCGCCGCCGCCGCTGGCGTCTGATCAGCAGCGGGCCGCCGTGGCGGCGTCACAGGCCGCGGACCGCCACGGTCCTCGCCTCGGGGTCGACCCCGAGGAGTACCTGCGCAGCCCGCTCGGCACGGCGGCCACCCTGCGGGCGATCGACGCCGCCGCTGGTCCCGGCTTCTACGCCGTGCCACCCGAGGCCGAGCTCGACGCTGACGCGGCCGCCGTGGCGTTCGGCGCCGGCCGATTCGTGGTCGACGTGCAGACCCATCTCGTCCGCCCGAGTCGGGCGACCGCGCGAGGAGCCGAGGCGCTCTTCGCATACCTCCACATGGTCGACCCGGATCGCTGGGGCCACGGCGTTGACCCCGACCGGCTCTCGGCTGCCGAGTGGTGCGCGTGCGTGTTCGGTGCCAGCGACACCGCGGTCGCGCTGCTCACATCGCCGCCCGGGCGAGCCGACGAGAACGTGCTCACGAACCACGACATCGCGAACGCCCGGGCCATCGTCGACCGGTATGCGGGCGCCGGCCGGGTCCTCACCCACACGATCGTGCACCCCAACCTCGGTGAGCCCGAGCTGGACGCGATGGTGCAGTGGCAGGGCGCGCTCCGCCCCGCGGGCTGGAAGGTCTACACGCTCTGGTCACCACCCGAGCTCGGGGGCGGCTGGTACCTGGACGACGACGAGGTCGGCCGACCCTTCCTTGAGCGGGTGCAGAACCTCGGGCCACACATCGTCTGCGCGCACAAGGGGATCGCCGGCCCCGTCGCGAACCTCGCGCCGGAGCACGCGTCGCCACGCGACATCGGTCCCGCCGCGGCCGCGTGCCCCGACCTGACGTTCGTCGTGTACCACTCCGGCTACGACATCGACCCCGTCGAGGAGGGTCCCCACGCCGCGGACCCACACCGTGGGGTGAGCCGCCTGGTCACCAGCCTGGCGGAGGCGGGCGTAGCGCCCGGCCAGAACGTGTACGCCGAGCTCGGTTCGACGTGGTACCTCATGATGCGACGACCTGCCGAGGCCGCGCACGTGCTCGGCAAGCTGCTCCTGGCGGTCGGCGAGGACCGCATCCTGTGGGGCACCGACTCCGTCTGGTACGGGGCACCCCAGCCGCTGATCGACGCGTTCCGGGCGTTCCAGATCCCCGACCGGCTCCGCGACGAGCACGGGTACCCCGCGTTGACCGACCCGGTGAAGGCGAAGATCCTCGGCGGGAACGCGGCGCGCCTCTACGGGGTCGACGAGGCCGCGGCCGTGGCGGCGACGCCGAGCCGCGAGTGGCTGGCGGACGCCCGACGGGAGCTCGCCCAGCGGCTGGCGTGACGGCCGCTCGTCACCGGCTCAGGGCGTCGACGGTGGCGCGTGCCGCCGCGTCGAGCTGCGTCGTCCCGTCGCCGATGCCGTGCGCCACGGTCACGCGCCGCGCGTCCTCGAGCGCCACCGCCACGACGACCGGGGCGTCCGAGGAGGTCTCGACGGCGTGGGCCCAGCCGACCGAGCGACGTGGCGCGCCGGGCCGTTGGTGCCAGGCGTCGAGCGTCGCCTCCGCGGCGCCGAGCAGACCACGCGCCAGCGGTGCCCGCCCGACCGTTCGGACGTCGCCGCCCCCGACGTGCACCTCCACCTCGCCCCGGGTCGGGTCGCTGCGCACCGCGAGCAGCTCGAACGGCGTGGACGGCACCCACGAGATCGGCGTCCCGGGCCGCGCCGCCGCCGACCCGTCGCTCCGCACGACCTCCACCACCACGCTGCGGTCGAGATGGCGTCGGACGACCTCGAGCGTCCGGCGCGGCGAGATCGTCGCCTGTCGTCCCTGCCGCCACCTGCACCCGCACGACGTCGTGCTCCGGGTCGACCGCGATCGCCTCGACACCGCCGAGCTCGCGCAGCGCCAGCTCCACCGCGTCGAAGGGATCCGTCGTCGGGCCCTCGACCAGCGCGGCGCGCAGCGCCACGCGGCACAGCGCCCGGACCACGACGACATCGCCGGTCTCGTCGCCGCTCGGCGGCGTCGCGGACCAGGCGGCCGTCGAGTCGAGCGGGCCCGGCAGCACAGTGCGGGGGACGGTGAGCAGCTGGCGACCGAGCCGCGCGTCCTCCACGGCCACCGTGAGCCGCTCGAGCCCGGCACGGCGCCGAACGTGGTCGAGCGCGGCGTACGCCAGCGCCAGCCCTTCGCGCTCGAGTGGGTCGCCGTCCGAGCCCGTCACGGCGCGCAGCCGCGGCGGGTCGGGCAACGCGCTCACGCGGGCAGTCTGACGCGAATCCTCTGGGGCGGCCACCGAGGCGGGCACTACGATGCAGTCCCCGGTACGTCTCACCGGGTCCACCCTTGTGATCCGCGACCAGCTCCGTGCCGCCTTGGACGCCGCGCTCACCGCAGCCGGCTTCGATCGACCCGCCGGTGGCGTCGCGCTCGAGCCCCCCCGGCAGCGGGACCACGGTGACTGGTCCACCAACGTCGCGTTGCAGGTCGCCAAACCGGCTGGTGTCCCCGCGCCCGAGGCCGCGGCGCGCATCACCGCCGCACTCCGCGGCACGCTCCCGGCTGGATACGCCGACGCCGACGTCGCCGGTCACGGCTTCATCAACTTCCGGCTGTCGCCCGCGGCGCTGCACGCTGTCCTCCGGGTCGTCGTCGTCGAGGCGGCGCGCTTCGGTCACGGTCGCGGGCTCGGCGGGCAGCGCATCAACCTGGAGTTCGTCAGCGCCAACCCCACCGGACCGCTGCACGCGGGCGGGGGACGCTGGGTCGCGGTCGGTGACGCCCTCGCCAACATCCTGGCGTCGCAGGGCGCCGAGGTGCACCGCGAGTACTACCTGAACGACGCCGGCACGCAGCTCGACACGTTCGGCCAGTCGCTGTACGCGCGCTACGAGGGTCGCGAGCCGCCCGAGGGCGGCTACTTCGGGGCGTACCTGGTCGACATGGCCGACCGGCTCCGCGCCGAGCTCGGCGACCACGTCACCGAGGAGCAGGCACGGGAGTGGGGCTACCGCGACGTGGTCCAGCAGCTGCACGACGACCTCGACCGCATCGGCGTCCGGTTCGACACCTGGTTCTCGGAGCGGACGCTGCACGAGCGCGGCGACGTCGGACGCGTGCTCGACGACCTCGCCCGACTGGGGATGACGTTCCAGCACGAGGGCGCGACCTGGCTCCGCACCAGCGACTACGGCGACAGCCGCGACCGGGTGCTCGTGCGATCCGACGCCACGACGACCTATCTGTGCAACGACCTCGCGTACCACCGCGACAAGTTGGCTCGAGGCTGGCAGCACCTCATCGACATCTGGGGGGCCGACCACCACGGGCAGGTCAAGTCGCTGCAGGCCGGGCTCGCCGCGCTCGGCCATCCGGGCGAACCGGAGGCGCTCCTCGGCCAGCTCGTGAAGCTGGTGACCGGCGGCCGTCCGGTGCGCATGTCGAGACGGACGGGCGAGTTCGTGACGCTGGCGGACATCCTCGACGAGGTCGATCCCGATGTGTGCCGTCTGACGTTCCTGCTGCAGAGCATCGACACCGCCCAGACGTTCGATCTCGACGTGGTCACGTCCCAGTCGATGGAGAATCCCGTCTACTACGTGCAGTACGCGCACGCGCGGGCCGTCTCGATCGCCCGGCGGGCCGACGTCGCCGGCGTGACCCGCCTCCCGATCCTCGAGGCCGACCTGGCGCCGCTGCGCCACGAGCGGGAGCTGGACCTCCTGCGGGCCCTCGACCGGTACCCCGAGGTCGTGGCCGAAGCCGCCGCCCTCCGGGCGCCGCACCGCGTCACGACCTGGGTCCGCGATCTCGCCGCCCGGTTCCACGGCTTCTACCGCGACTGCCGCGTGCTCACCGACGACCCGGCGCTCAGCCAGGCCCGGCTGTGGCTCTCGGAGGCGACTCGCATCGGTCTCGCGAACGCGCTCGGGCTCCTCGGCGTCAACGCCCCCGGGGAGATGTCGCGTCTCGGGGACGACGACGCGTGACGCCCGCTGCGCCGCTGGACGCGTCGCTCGTCCCACCCGCGGTGCGGGACGCCGACGTCGAGGCGCTCGCCGCCCGATACGGCACCCCCCTCTTCGTCTACGACGAGGACGAGCTGCGCCGTCGGTGCCGCACCTACGTCGCCGCGCTGGGTGCCGGCACCGTGGCGTACGCGTCCAAGGCGTTCCTGTGCACCGCGATGGCGCACCTGGTCGCTGGCGAGGGCCTCCACCTCGACGTCGCCACCGGCGGTGAGCTGCACGTCGCCCTGCAGGCCGGGTTCCCCCCGGAGCGCCTCGTCGTCCACGGCAACAACAAGTCCGACGACGAGCTCGACGCGGCGCTGCGGGCCGGCGCGGGCCGGATCGTCGCCGACTCCTTCGATGAGCTCGAGCGGCTCGAGCAGCGCAGCGCCGCGCTCCACGTCACCCCGACGGTGCTGGTGCGCGCCACCCCCGGCGTCGAGGCTCACACCCATGAGTACATCGAGACGGGCACCGAGGACTCCAAGTTCGGTTTCACCGTCACGGACGGGATCGCGCTCGACGCCGCCCGTCGCGTCGCCGCGAGCTCCACCCTGCGCTTCGGCGGGCTGCACTGCCACATCGGGTCGCAGATCCAGCGCCTCGACCCGTGGGACCGCGCCGTCGCCGCGCTCGCCGCGGTCGCCCGCCAGCTCGATGTCCCGGTGGCCGAGCTGAACCTCGGCGGGGGGCTCGGCGCCCGCTACCTCGCCGACGACCCGGCCCTCGACATCGGCGCGTACGCCGACGCGCTGCGCCAGGCGGTCGCGGCGCACTGGCCCACCCGCGACCCCGCGCCGCGGCTGCTCGTCGAGCCGGGCCGCTCGATCGTCGCGCCGTGCGCCGTGACCCTCTACCGCGTCGGCACGGTCAAGGAGATCCCCGGGATCGGGACGTACGTGGCCGTCGACGGGGGGATGAGCGACAACCCCCGCCCCGTCCTGTACGGCGCCGGGTACGAGGCGTACCTGCCCAGCCGGATCGGCGAGCCGCGGCCGCTGCGGTGCCGGGTCGTCGGGAAGCACTGCGAGCAGGGCGACGTGATCGTGGCCGACGCCGCGCTGCCCACCGGGGTCCAGCGGGGCGACCTGCTCGCCACACCCGTCACGGGTGCGTACGGCTACTCGATGGCGTCGAACTACAACAAGGTGCCGCGCCCGGCCGTCGTGTTCCTCCGCGACGGGGCCGCCCGGGTCGTGGTCCGGCGCGAGACACCCGACGATCTGGTGCGCCTCGACGTGGTGGGAGACTGATCCCGTGCAGGACCCAGTGCGCGTCGGCCTCCTCGGGTGCGGCAACGTCGGCGCGCCCCTCGTGCGGCTCCTCGACGAGAACGCCGATCGCATCGCCGCCCGCGCCGGCGTGGCGATCGAGGTGACGCGCGTCGCGGTCCGTGACCTCGAGCGGCGCCGCGACGTGAAGCTCAGCGCCGACCGCTTCACGACGGACGCCGCCGCGGTCGTCGCCGACCCCAACATCGACATCGTCGTGGAGGTCATCGGCGGGCTGGAGCCCGCGGGCCGGCTGATCACCGAGGCCCTCGAGGCGGGCAAGCCGGTCGTCACGGCGAACAAGGAGCTGATCGCTCGGCAGGGCCCCGAGCTGTTCGAGACCGCGGCACGGGCGGGCGTCGACCTGCTCTTCGAGGCGTCCGTCGCCGGCGGGATCCCGCTGATGCGACCCCTCCGCGAGTCGCTGGCCGGTGACCGGATCCACCGCGTCACCGGGATCGTCAACGGCACGACGAACTTCATCCTCACGCGAATGGCGGACGACGAGTCCTCGTTCGCCGACGCGCTCGCGGAGGCGCAGCGCCTCGGCTACGCCGAAGCCGATCCGAGCGCCGACGTCAACGGCGACGACGCGGCAGCGAAGGCGGCGATCATCGCGACCATCGCGTTCGGCGTCCGGTTCCACATCGGTGATGTGCACACCGAGGGGATCACCGGCATCACCGACGACGACATCGCGTCGGCCCGCTTGCTCGGCTACGTCGTCAAGCTCGTCGCCGTCGCCGAGGAGATCGACCACGCGGTCGCGGTGCGCGTCCACCCCGCGATGGTCCCGCTGCACCATCCGCTCGCCGCCGTGCGGGACTCGTTCAACGCCGTGCTCATCGAGGGCGAGGCGGTCGGCGAGCTCATGCTCTACGGGCGCGGCGCCGGCGGGGGACCGTCGGCGTCGGCCGTCCTCGGCGACCTGATCGACGCGGCGCACAACCTGGTGTCGGGGGCGAAGGGCGCCACGATCGTCGGGCTCACGGACGCACGGGTGCGTCCGATCGGCGACCTCGAGTCGCAGTTCTACCTGCTGGTCGAGGTCGCCGACCGTCCCGGTGTCCTGGCGGCCATCGCCCAGGTGTTCGGCGACCAGGGCGTGTCGATCCAGTCGATGGAGCAGCGTGGGCTCGGCGCCGACGCCCGGCTCGTGTTCGTCACCCACCGGGCGCGCGGAGAGCGACCTGCGCGCGACGGTCGAGGCCCTCCGCGAGGTGGAGCCGGTCCACCGGGTCGGGTCGGTGCTGCGGGTCATGGGAGACGTCGGGTGAGCGCGCCGTGGCCGGGGATCATCGAGGCGTTCCGGTCGGAGCTGCCCGTGAGCGACGCCACGCCGGTGATCACCCTCTTGGAGGGCAACACGCCGCTGCTCGAGGCGCCGCGGCTCGCGGCCCTCGCCGGGGTGGCGCGCCTCTACCTCAAGGTCGAGGGCTCCAACCCCACCGGGTCGTTCAAGGACCGGGGCATGACCGTCGCCGTCTCCCAGGCGGCGGAGCGCGGCGCCAAGGTCGTGATCTGCGCGTCGACCGGCAACACCTCGGCGTCGGCCGCCGCGTACGCGGCGCGGGCCGGGCTGCTCTGCGCCGTGGTGCTCCCCGCCGGGCAGATCGCGCTCGGGAAGCTCGCGCAGGCCCTGATCCACGGCGCCCGGGTCGTGCCGGTGCGCGGGACGTTCGACCAGGCCCTCGACATCGTGCGCGAGCTCGGCGAGCGGCGCGGCGTCGAGGTCGTGAACTCGATCAACCCGGCCCGCATCGCAGGCCAGAAGACCGCCGCGTTCGAGATCGTCGACACGCTCGGCGACAGCCCGACGGTGCACTCGATCCCGGTCGGGAACGCCGGCAACATCACCGCGTACTGGCAGGGCTACACCGAGCGGCTGGCCACCGGGCAGGCACGCCGCGTCCCCCGGATGCTCGGCTGGCAGGCGGCCGGCGCCGCGCCGATCGTCCACGGCGAGCCGGTGCTGCACCCCGAGACGGTCGCCACCGCCATCCAGATCGGCAACCCCGCCTCGTGGGCGGGCGCGGTGCACGCCCGCGACGAATCCGGCGGCCACATCGGCGCGGTGTCCGACCGCGAGATCCTCGACGCCTACCGGCTCCTCGCGGCCACGGTCGGGGTCTTCGTCGAGCCGGCGTCGGCCACCTCGGTCGCCGGGGTGCTGCGCGCCGCGACCGAAGGGCTCGTCACCTCCTCGGACATCGTGGTCTGCACGGTCACCGGTCACGGGTTGAAGGACCCGAACCGGGCGATCGCCGAGGTCGAGGTCAGCGACGCCGTCGACCCCGAGCCCGGCCTGGTCGCGTCCCGGATCGGGCTCTGAGCCCGGCGCCCACGGCGTCGAGCCGCGCCGGTGCGCACCCTCGAGCAGATCGTGGCCGCCCACGCGGCCGAGCACGGCGACCTCCTCGCCTACGTCGGCGGCGAGCACCGGATGACGTGGCGTGAATACCACGAGCGCGGGGACCGGCTCGCGGCCGCGCTCGTCGACGCCGGCGTCGCCCCCGGTGACCGGGTCGCGGTGTGGCTGCCGGACGGCCCCGCGGTCCACGCCTGCTACCTCGGCGTCGAGCGGGCCGGCGCGGTGATCGTCGGGATCGGCCCCCGCGCCGGGCCACGCGAGGTCGACCACCTGCTCGGCGTCACCGGCGCGTCCCTGCTGCTCCGGACCCCGGATCGCGCGGCGGACGCCCGGGTGGCGACGCTGCCCGTCACCGAGACCGACGGGCCGGCGGGCCGCGGCCAGCCCCACCCGCCGAGCCGCGGCCTCGACGAGCTGTGGCTCCTCAACTCGACGTCCGGCACGACCGGACTCCCGAAATGCGTCATGCATCACCAACGGCGCTGGTTCGCCTTCCACGACCTCGCGGTCGCCGCCGCCGCCCTGACCTCCGAGGACGTGTTCCTGAGCGCGCTGCCCGCCCCGTTCGGCTTCGGGCTGTGGACCGCGCACGTCACGCCGACCCTCCTCGGCGTGCCCTGCGTCGTGCTGCCCCGCTTCGACGCCGACGAGTGCCTCGCGGCGATCGAGCAGGAGCGCGTCACCGTCCTCGCCGCCGTGTCGACGCAGTTCGTCATGCTCCTGAACTCCCCGGCCCTCGCCCGCCACGACCTGTCCAGCCTCCGGGTGCTCTTCACCGGCGGCGAGATGGTCCCCGAACGACGCGCCGCCGAGTTCGAGGACCGCACCGGCTGCCGCGTGCTGCAGTTCTACGGCTCGAACGAGACCGGCGCGCTGAGCCGCACGACGCTCCGCGACCCGCGCGAGCGTCGCCTCCGCACCGCCGGGCAGGTCATCCCCGAGATGCAGGTGCGCCTCCTCGGCGACGACGGCACGGACGTCACCGCGGGCGGCGGCCCCGGGGTCGCCGCCTGCCGCGGGCCGCTGTGCTGCCTCGGCTACTACGGCGACCCCGCGGCCAACGAGGCGCTCTACACCGCCGACGGCTGGATGCTCACCGGGGACCGCTGCACCCTCGACCCCGACGGGTACCTCACCGTCGCGGGCCGCGCGTCCGACTTCATCATCCGCGGCGGGAAGAACGTCAGCGCCGCCCAGGTCGAGGACGAGGTGTCGACCCACCCGGCGGTCGCGGTCGCGGCCGCGGTCGCCATGCCCGACCCCGTGTTCGGGGAGCGGGTGTGCGCCTACGTCGAGCTGCGCCCCGACGCCGGGCCGCTCGACCTCACCGCCCTGCAGGCCCACCTCCGCGCCCGGGGCGTCGGCAAGGAGCTCTGGCCCGAGCACCTCGTCGTCCTCGACGCGCTGCCCCGCGCCTCGGGCGGCAAGGTCGCGAAGGGCGCGCTGCGCGACGACGTGCGGCGGCGCGTCCCGCACGCCGAGCGATGAGCCCGACGGGCCGCGCCGGAGACGAGCCGCGCGCGCCGGAGGGTGGCGACACCCGCCGCCCTACCATGCGGTCGTGAAGTACGTCGTGCTGGTGCCGGACGGTTGCGCCGACGAGCCGCTCCCCGAGCTCGACGGGCGCACCCCCCTCGAGGCGGCGGCGATGCCGCACCTCGCCCGCCTCGCGTCGCGTGGGCACGTGGGCCGCGCCGCGGTGATCCCGCCCGGCCTGCCGCCCGGCAGCGACGTCGGGAACATGTCCATCCTCGGCTACGACCCCGCCGAGTACCACACCGGCCGAGCGCCGATCGAGGCTGCGGCCATGGGCGTCGCGCTCGGCCCCGACGACGTCGCCTACCGCTGCAACCTCGTCACCGTCGACGACGGCGTGATGGTCGACTTCGCCGGCGGTCACCCCACCGACGCGCAGAGCCACCCGATCGTCGCCGCGCTCGACGCCGCGCTCGGCGCGGGACGAGACGGCGTGCGGTTCCACGCCGGCGTCGAGTACCGCCATCTCTGCGTCACGGCCCTCGCCTGGGCCGACGCCTGCTGCGTGCCGCCCCACGACCTCACCGGCCGGGCGGCCACCCTCCCGACCGGCCCGGCCGCCGCGCACCTGCGCGCGCTCATGGCCGCGTCACGGCCCGTCGTCACCGACGCCGCCCGCGCCGTCGGCTGTCCCGCCAACCAGATCTGGCTGTGGGGCCAAGGGGTCGCGCCGACGCTGCCCGCGTTCGCGGCGCGGTTCGGGGTCGAGGGTCGGCTCAGCTCGGCCGTCGACCTCGTCCGAGGCCTCGGCGTGCTCACCGGGCTCGAGGTCGTCGACGTGCCCGGCGCGACCGCCGGGTTCGACAACGACTACGCCGCCCAGACGGCGGCGTGCCTCACGTCGCTCGCCGACCGTGACCTCTTCCTCCTGCACGTCGAGGCGACCGACGAGGCCGGCCACCAAGGCGACATCCGCGAGAAGGTCACCGCGCTCGAACGCTGGGACGCCGACGTCATCGGGCCCCTCACCGACGCGCTGCGCGGGGAGCCCCACCGCATCCTCTTGCTCCCCGACCACGCCACTCCGTGCGCGCGCCGGACCCACGTCGCCGACCCGGTCCCGTACCTGCTCGTCGACGCGACCGCCCCCGGACCGGGTGGGCGCTACACCGAAGCCGGCGTCGCCGACCAGACGCCCGTCCCGGCGCACCAGCTCATGCGACGCCTCGTCGCCTGAGCCGAGCGGCCTGGTTGCCGCGGCGGCTCGGCGGCGGGTATATTGATGCTGTTCCGCCGCTCCGATCGGTGCGGCAGCACTCGGCCTTCCTCCCGGATTTCTCGCGCGGAGCCGTTCGCCGGCGTGCGCCCCCCGAACTGCGCTGCGGTCCCTGATGTGCGGCCTTCCGGCGCCCAGCCGGGCCCCGATTGCCATCCCTGGCCTGGACGCTCGGCCGCCTCCGCAACTGGTCCCCCGACCGCCAAGGAGACGACGGCGAATGAGCACGCAGGAGCTCGACCGTTCGATGCTCGACGCGAAGGATCGCGAGGAGCTGCACGCCATCGCCGGTGCGATGGGCGTGAACGCTCCGACGCGGATGCGCAAGTCCGAGTTGATCGACGCCATCCTCGACGCCGCCGAGGGCGGCCCCGCCGGTGACACCGGCGACGCGGACGGCCCCGCGGACGGCGCCGACGCCCCGCGCCGCACGATCCGCTCGGCGCGGGCCTCCGAGCTCGCCGCCGATTCGGTCGCCGCGCTGATCGCCGAGGAGGAGGCCCTCCCGGCGGTCGAGGCCGCCGAACCGTCACCCCAGCCGCCGCGCCCCCCGACCACCACCCGTGAGACCACCGACACCCCGGAGAGCACCCCGACCCCCACGACCTCCACGTCCGCACCGGCCACCACGTCGAACCACGGCGAGTACGACGACGAACGCGCCTCCTACGGCGACGGCAACAGCCGGCGGCGCCGTCGCCGCCGCGGCGGTCGGGGCGGCCCCGAAGGCGACCGGGAGCCCCGCTCGCAGCAGGAGCCGGCCGGCGAGCCCGTCGAGGTCCACGGCCTCCTCGAGCTGCGCGACGAGGGCTACGGCTTCCTGCGCACCACCGGCTACCTCGCCGGGGCGCGCGACGTGTACGTCTCGGCGTCGCAGGTGCGGCGCTTCGCGCTCCGCAAGGGCGACTACCTCGACGGGTTCTCGCGGCCGCAGGCCTCGAACGAGAAGTACCCGGCGCTGCTGCGCGTCGACCAGATCAACGGGATGAGCCCCGACGACGCCCGGGAACGGCCCCACTTCGAGGACCTCACCGCGCTGTTCCCCGACGAGAAGCTGCGCCTGGAGCTCGCCGACAACCCGCTCGAGACGACGGGCCGCATCATCGACCTCGTCTCCCCGGTCGGGAAGGGCCAGCGTGGCCTCATCGTCTCCCCCCCGAAGGCGGGCAAGACCACCATCCTCAAGCAGCTCGTGTACTCCATCGAGCGCAACAACCCCGAGGTGCACCTGATCGTGCTGCTCGTCGACGAGCGGCCCGAGGAGGTCACCGACATGCGCCGGCACGTGGTGCGCGGCGACGTCGTGTCGAGCACCTTCGACCGGCCGGCCGAGGAGCACACGACGGTCGCCGAGCTCGCCATCGAGCGGGCCAAGCGCCTCGTCGAGCAGGGCGTCGACGTCGTCGTCGTCCTCGACGGGATCACCCGCCTCGCCCGGGCCCACAACCTGGCCGCGCCGGCCTCGGGGCGGATCCTGTCCGGTGGTGTCGATTCCACCGCCCTCTACCCGCCGAAGCGGTTCTTCGGGGCGGCCCGCAACATCGAGGAGGGCGGCTCGCTGACCATCATCGCCACCGCGCTGATCGACACCGGCAGCCGCATGGACGAGGTGATCTTCGAGGAGTTCAAGGGCACCGGCAACATGGAGCTGCGCCTCGACCGGCGCCTCGCCGAGCGGCGCATCTACCCGGCGATCGACGTCGAGCAGTCGAGCACCCGCCACGAAGAGCTGCTGTTCGAGCGCAACCAGCTGAACCAGGTCTGGAAGCTGCGGCGTGTGCTGAACGCTCTCGACGGCGACGGGTCCGGCGGCAAGGGCCTCGAGTTGCTGCTCGACAAGCTGCGCACCACGAAGAGCAACGACGAGTTCCTCGCCGAGGTCGCGAAGGCCCCCACCCTCGCCGGATAGCCGCCACCGACGCGGACGGGCGGGCTGATCCCCGACGATAGATTGGGCCGATGAAGACCGACATCCACCCCGAGTACCAGACCTGCACCGTGCACTGCTCGTGCGGCAACGAGTTCACCACCCGCTCGACCGTGTCGTCGCTGCGGGTCGAGCTGTGCTCCGAGTGCCACCCCTTCTATACGGGCAAGCAGAAGCTGGTCGACACTGGTGGGCGCGTCGAGCGGTTCCAACGCCGCTACGCCAAGGCCAAGCGGCCCTAACCCTTCGGTGTCCACGCCCCGGTACCTAGGCGGCCAAGCCGTCGTCGAGGGCGTGATGATGCGCGGCGAACGCAGCTGGGCGGTCGCGGTGCGCACCCCCGACGGGGAGATCGAGCTCGACGTGCACGACGCCCCCACCTGGGCGGAGCGCTGGTCGCGCGTCCCCGTCGCGCGGGGCGTGGCCGCGCTCGCCGAATCGCTGGCTCTCGGGTTCCGGGCCCTGGCATGGTCGGCGGACCGTCAGCTGCCCGAGGAGGAGCGGATCTCACCCCGGGCGATGGGCTGGACCATCGGCGGTGCGCTCGCGTTCTTCACCGCCCTGTTCATCGTCATCCCGACGTTCGTGAACCAGGGCTTCGCGGACACGCTCGGGATCGGCGGCTTCGCCTACCACGTCGCCGAGGGGGCGATCCGCCTCGCGATCTTCGTCGGCTACCTCGGGCTCATCTCGCTGCTGCCCGACATCAAGCGGGTGTTCCAGTACCACGGCGCCGAGCACAAGGCGATCGCCGCGTACGAGCGCGGCGCCGAGCTCACCCCCGAGTCGGCGCAGCGCTTCACGACCGAGCACGTGCGCTGCGGCACGAACTTCCTGCTGACCGTCATGGTCGTCACCATCGTCGTCTACGCGTTCATCGGGCGGACGTCGCTCGTCTGGATGATCTCCGCGCGGATCCTGCTGCTGCCCGTCATCGCCGGCCTCGCCTACGAGGTCATCCGCTTCGCCGCCGGGCACATGGAGCGGCGCGTCGTGCGGATCCTCATGACCCCCGGGCTGGCGTTGCAGCGGCTCACGACCCGCCAGCCGACCCTGACGCAGCTCGAGGTCGGGCTGGCGTCGCTGCGCGCCGTGCTCAGCGCCGAGCAGCTCGCCGAGGTCGAGGCCCGGCCGGGTCGCATGGCGGCGGGCGCCGCCCGGCTGTCCCCCGCCTGAGGGTCGCGCCCCGACCGGCGCCGGCTCTACCCTGCATCCGTGCAGTTCGGCCTCTTCTACGAGCATCAGCTCCCGCGTCCCTGGGGCCCGGACGCCGAGCACGAGCTGCTCCGCAACGCCCTCGAGCAGTGCGAGCTCGCCGACCGGCTCGGCCTCGACTTCGTCTGGGAGGTGGAGCACCACTTCCTCGAGGAGTACTCGCACTCCAGCGCGCCCGAGGTGTTCCTCGCCGCCGTGTCGCAACGCACCCGCCGGCTGCGCCTCGGTCACGGCATCGTGCAGACCCCACCGCCGTTCAACCATCCGGCGCGCGTCGCGGAGCGGGTGGCGATGCTCGACCTCGTCTCCGACGGCCGCGTCGAGTTCGGCACCGGCGAATCGTCGTCAGAGGCCGAGCTCGGCGGGTTCCTCATCGACCCGGAGCAGAAGCGCGCCATGTGGGAGGAGGGGCTGCGCGTCGCGCTGCGCTGCCTGACCGAGACGCCCTTCACCGGTCACGCCGGGCCGTACGTCACGATGCCGCCCCGCAACGTCGTCCCCAAGCCGCTCCAGCAGCCCCACCCGCCCGTCTGGGTGGCGTGCAGCCGCCGCGACACGATCCACCTCGCGGCGCAGCACGGCATCGGGGCGCTCACCTTCGCGTTCATCGACCCGGAGGAGGCGACGCACTGGATCGGTGACTACGAGCGCACGCTCGCCGAGGAGTGCGTCCCGATCGGCGACGCGGTGAACCCCACGGTGGCCTGCGTGACCCCCTTCATGTGCCACCACGACGAGGACGAGGCCCTCAACCGGGGTCTCGAGGGCGGCAACTTCTTCGGGTACTCGCTCGCCCACTACTACCTGTTCGGGCGCCACGAACCCGGGCGCACCGACGTGTGGGCCGAGTACCAGCAGCGGCGGGCCGCCGAGGGCTACGACCCGGCGGCGGTCGCCGCGGCCGGCGCCCACGGCGACCGGCTCGGCGCCAAGGTCGTGCAGGGCGGGTCGTTCGGCATCCGAGGCGCGATCGGCACCCCCGACCAGCTCCGCGACTACCTGCGCCGCTACGAGGCCTGCGGCGTCGACCAGCTCATCTTCTGCGCCCAGGTCGGCAAGAACCGCCACGAGGACATCTGCGAGAGCCTCGAGCTGTTCGGCGCCGAGGTGCTCCCCGAGTTCGCCGAGCGCGACGAGGCCGCCCGGCGCGACAAGGCCCGCCGCCTCGAGCCGGTCATCGAGGCCGCGCTGGCCCGCAAGCCGGCGAGCGACCATCCGCCGCTCCCCGCGCCCGACTACGCCTTCCCGGCGATCCCGCGGGCCCTGGCCGACCGGATGGGCAGCGACGACTTCCATCGCTGGCTCGACGAGCTCGCCGCCAAGACCGCCACCGGCGAGCAGCCCGAGGAGTTCCGCCGGCTCCTCACCTGAGCCGCCCCTCGGACGCCGCACGGTGGCCGGGCGCTCGGGGAGACGACGCGCCGGCAGCGGGTGGGGACGCGTGACGCCACCCTGAACCCGTCTTCACAGCGGGCTCACAGGGACGGGCGATCGTCGGTGCCATGGGTGTCTCGGACCGAGAACGCGTCGCTCACGTGGTGCGGCGCCTCTCGATGGGGCCCCACCCCGACCTGCTCGTGGGCCTCGCGGACACCGACCACGCCGTCAGCACCGCCTTGCACCTGAGCGGCTCGAGCCCGGTGCCGCCGGCGCTGCCCGCGCCCGCGACCCGCAAGGCCGCCCAGCCGATCGACGTCATCCCCCTCATCGGCTGGTGGGTCGACCAGATGGCCTCCTCCACCCGGCTGATCGAGGAGCGGCTCGTGTGGTTCTGGCACGACCACTTCGCCACCAGCCTCCGCAAGGTCGGCGTCCCGTACCTGCTGCGTCAACAGCACGCCACCGTCCGCCAGCACGCCACGGGGAGCTTCGCCGACCTGCTCCACGCGGTCGCGAAGGACCCGGCGATGCTGATCTTCCTGGACGGGATCACCAACACCGTCGGCAACATCAACGAGAACTTCGGTCGCGAGTGCATGGAGCTGTTCACCATGGGCCGCGACGCCGGCTACACCCAAGACGACGTCGTCGCCGCGTCGAAGTCGTTCAGCGGCTGGATCGTGAACATCCCCGGCCTGGCGTTCAGCGCACGGCTCACCGCCGCGGGCGTCGCGCCGTGGACCGCCGTGTTCCTCGAGCGGCGTCACGACGAAAGCGTCAAGACGCTGCTCAAGCGGCAAGGCGACTTCGACCTCGACCAGGCGCTCGACGTGATCCTCGCCCACCCGTCGACCCCGAAGTTCATCGCGACGAAGCTGTACCGCGAGCTCGTCGGCCTCAACCCGAGCGCCGACACGGTGTCGCGCCTCGCGTCGAGCTTCGGTCACGACTACCAGATCCTGCCGCTCGTCGAGGCGATCGTCGGCACCCCTGCGTTCACGTCGGACGACGCGGTCCGCGCCCGGGTGCGCACCCCCGTCGAGAAGCTCGTCGGCGTGCTCCAAGCCGCCGCCGCCGCCGCCGCCACCACCGCCGAGACCCGGGCCCCCCTCGTCGTCAACGCGCTGCGCAGCGTCGACTACGTGCCGTTCCTGCCCCCGAACGTCGGCGGGTTCCCGAACGGTGCGCTGCTGCTCGGCCCGCACGACCTGGTTGGCGCCTTCGACCTCCTCGACCCGCTCGCCGGCCCGCCCCCCGCCGCGAAGGACGTCGACGCGCTCCTCGCCCGCCTCGGGATCTTCGACGTGTCGTCGAGCACCCGACACGTCCTCACCGCCGAACCCGACCCTGCCCGGCGGTTCGCGCTGGCCGCCACGTCCCCGGAGTACACCGTCGTATGAGCGACCCGCTGTCCCGCCGCGACTTCCTCCGACACGTCGGCGTCGGCTCCGCCGCCCTCGCCACGTCCGGCTTCGTGCTGCGCACCTGGGAGCGCGCCGCGCCCGCCGCGACGCTGCCACCGGTCGCGAGGACGCTCCCGACCACGCCGGGCCGGACGCTCGTCGTGCTCGAGCTCTCGGGCGGCAACGACGGGCTGAACACCCTCGTGCCCCACGCCGACCCCGCCTACCACCAGCTGCGCCCCACCCTCGGCGTCACCAACCCGATCGACCTCGACGGCGAGGTCGGCCTCCACCCGAACCTCACCCACCTCGCCGCCCGCTACCACGCCGGGCAGGTCGCGATCGTCGAGGGGCTCGGCTACACGCCGCCCGACCTGTCGCACTTCCAGTCGCTCGAGGTGTGGTGGACCGCGCAGCGGCCGGACGGGTCACCCGGCTGGCTCGGCTCCTACCTCGACGCCACCGTCGGCTACGAGAACCCGCTCGCGGGGATCGGGCTCGGCGGCCAGCCCGCACCGGCGCTGCTCGGCCAGCAGTCCTTCGCCACCTCGATCGACGACGCCGCCGGCCTCCAGCCCCGCCCGCCCCGCTGGACCGCCCCGACCGACTCGCTCGTGGCGTCCTGGGCGGGCTTCTCGCCGGCGCACGTCGACACCCGCCCGCTCGTCGGGCAGGTCGAGCGGGCCGTCGGCCTCACCACCAAGGCGCGCGACCGGCTCGACCAGGTCCTCAACCCCGGAGCGACGCCGACCCCGAAGGCCGCGGCCGGTGGCGCCTACACCGCCAGCACCGTCGTCGACTCGCTGACGCTCGCCGCGCAGCTCATCAAGTCGCCGCTCGCGCCGCACGTCGTCTACGTGAACGGCGTCGGCGACTTCGACGTCCACGAAGGGGAGGCGCAGCGCCAACCCGCGCTGCTCAGCGACGTCGACCAGGGCATCGAGGCGCTGTTCAGCGGCCTCGGCGCGAGCGCCGACGGGGTGGTGCTCATCACCACGTCGGAGTTCGGGCGGCGCGCCGGCGAGAACGGCAGCGGCACCGACCACGGCACCGCCAACGTGCACTTCGTCATCGGGTCCCACGTCAAGGGTGGCCGGTACGGCGAGCCGCCGTCACTGACCAAGCTCGACGCGAACAACAACCTGGTGCCGACGATCGACTTCCGGTCGCACCTCGCCACCGGGCTCAGCTGGCTCGGCGTCGAGGACACCCAGCCCATGTTGGGCGGCCAGTTCAGCCCGGCGGCCGTCTTGACCTGAGCGCACGGGGTGCCTCGGTACCCTGGCCCGCGTGTTCGAGCACCTCGCCGACCTCGAGACCGAGCTCGACAAGCTCGAGGCCGCGCTCCCCGAGATCTACGCCGCGGGCGACCAGGCCGCGTCGCGCGACGCGGGACGCCGCCGCGCCGAGCTCCGCCCGATCGTCGATGCCTACCGCGACTACCGCGCCGCCGAGACGGCGCTCACCGACGCCCGCGACCTCCTGACCGGCGAAGACGACGCCGAGATGCGCGAGTACCTGCGCGGCGAGATCGCCGAGCAGGAGGCCACCGTCGCCGGGCTGGAGGCCCGTCTCCGCGAGCTGCTCGTCCCGAAGGACCCCAACGACGGGCGCAACGTCATCCTCGAGATCCGCGGCGCCGAAGGCGGCGAGGAGGCGAACCTGTGGGCCGCCGAGCTCGCCCGCATGTACGAGGCGCTCGCCCGACGGCACGGCTGGCGCTTCGAGACCCTCGCCACCCAGCCGTCCGAGATGGGCGGCCAACGCGACGTCACCCTCGCCGTGAAGGGGCCCGACGCGTGGGCCCGCCTGAAGCACGAGGCCGGGCCGCACCGGGTGCAGCGGGTCCCCGTCACCGAGAGCCAGGGCCGGGTGCACACCAGCGCCGCGACGGTCGCCGTGCTGCCCGAAGCCGAGGAGGTCGACGTCGCGGTCGACCCCAACGACCTGGCGATCGACGTCTACCGGTCGAGCGGGCCGGGTGGCCAGTCGGTGAACACCACCGACTCGGCGGTGCGGGTGACGCACGTCCCGACAGGGATCGTCGTGACCTGCCAGGACGAGAAGAGCCAGCTGCAGAACAAGGACAAGGCGCTGCGCATCCTGCGGTCGCGGCTGCTGCAACTCGAGCGGGAGCGCCAGGAGGCCGAGATGTCCTCCACGCGCCGCGACCAGGTGAAGGGCGGCGGGCGCTCCGAGAAGGTGCGGACCTACAACTTCAAGGAGAACCGGGTCACGGACCACCGGGTCGGCGTCACGGTGCACGCCCTCGACCAGGTGCTCGCCGGCGGGGAGCCGCTCGACGAGCTGACCGACGCGCTCGCCGCGGCCGAGCGCGCCGAGCAGCTCGGCGCACCTGAGTGACGACCTGGCGGTCGCTGCTCCACGAGGCCCACGCCGAGCTCGATCGGGCCGGACGGCCGTCCCCCGACGTCGACGCGCGCCGCATCGTCGAGGAGGCGGCCGGCGCCGACGGGCCGCTCACCTGGGTCGCCGAGCAGCCGGCACCGGCGCTGGCGGCGCGCCGGGCGCGGGCCATGGTGGCGCGCCGCGCGCGTGGCGAGCCCCTGCAGTACGTGCTCGGCTCCTGGTCGTTCCTCGGCCTCGACCTCTTCGTCGACCCCCGCGTCCTCATCCCCCGCCCCGAGACGGAGCGCACCGCCCAGATCGCGTTCGACGAGGCGGAGCGGCTCGGCGCGCGCCGTGGCCGACACGACCCGTGGCGGGGGAGCACCGCGACGTTCGTCGTCGCCGACCTCGGCACCGGATCCGGAGCCCTCGCACTCGCGGTCGCCACCACCTTCCCCGACGCCGAGGTGTGGGCCACCGACGTCAGCGCCGACGCGCTCGCCGTGGCGCGCGCCAACCTCGCCGGCTGCGGCAGCGCGGCGGCGCACGTTCACCTCGCGGCGGGGGACTGGTTCGACGCGCTGCCCGCCCCGCGGCGCGGCCAGTTCCACCTGATCGTGAGCAACCCGCCGTACGTCGCCGCGTCCGAGGTCGCCGACCTGCCCGCCGAGGTCGCGGACCACGAGCCGACGGCCGCGCTCGTGAGCGGACCGACCGGCTTCGAGGCGATCGCGCGGATCGTGGCCGACGCGCCCGACTACCTCGTCGCCGGGGCGGGCACGCTCGTCGTCGAGCTGGCGCCCCACCACGCGGCGGCCGCGGTCGAGGCCGCCCGGGACGCGGGGTTCGCGGAGACTCGGGTTGAATGTGACCTGGCCGGCCGGGAGCGGGTCCTCGTGGCCCGGGGAGGTTGACGGCATGCCCGACGACACCCTCGACGTGGACGCCATGCTCGCCCGCTTCCGCGAGCGGGCGACCGCGGTGCGCGAGCGGCCGCTGCCGCCCGTCGCGGGACCCGAGCGGGCCCGGTTCGTGGAGCAGGCGAAGCTCGACTACCTCGACTTCTCGCTCCTCGCCGACGCGGCGTGGGAGTTCGACGACGGGGTCCTCACCCTGCGCGTCGACCTGCGACCCGCCAGCTGAGCTACTCGAGCCGGTTCGTCCCGTCCTCGCTGCGCAGGCGGACGGAGCGGCCCTCCCACGCGGTGCGGGTCATGTCGGTGAGCGTGTCGGGGTCACGGCAGTTGGCCAGCGCCCGCCGTCCGTCCGGGGTGCGGGCCGCCACGATGCCGAGCGACGGGGTGCCGTCCCGCTCGACGACGACGGCGGTCGCCTCGACACTCGCCGGCCCGGCGTACGGGCCCGCGGGGTCGCGGCGCGGCCCCGCGTCGACCGCGTGCTGCGTCGTGGCGGGATCGACGCGCCCGAACCCGTCGCGGGGTGGCGTCGTCGAGTAGCAGCCCGCGGCGTGCTTCGTGATGTACCAGCCGATCGCGCTCACGAACCCGAGTGAGCCGGGATCCTGCCGGCACGCGTCCACCATCGCCGCGATGGCGTGCGTCGGGTAGTTGTTCGCCGGTCCGCCGGCGAACCCCAGCCCGCCCGTCACGGTCACCGGCCGGTCGTCGCCCGATCCGCGGCCCCGCAGCCCGAGCGCACCCATCGCCACCTCGACCGCCGACGGGAAGCACGAGTACAGGTCGAAACGGGCGACGTCGTCGACCGTGGCGTCGACCGCGGCGAGCGCCGCCCGGCCGACGATCCCGAGCGCCGGGGAGGTGTCGAGCCGATCGCGCTCGGTGACGAAGAAGTGGTCGTGCGCGTCCGCGCCGGCCCGGGGGAACACCAGCCGGTCCTCGGGCACCCCGACCCGGCGGGCGGTCTCCTCGGAGCACAGCAGCAGCGCCGCCGACTGGTCGACGTCGATGTTGGCGCACAGCCGCTTCAGGTACGGAAAGGTCACGACGCGGTTGTCGGGGGTCGCGGTGCGCAGCTCGGTCGGGGTGAACGCCTGCCGTGACCAGGCGTGCGGGTTCGTGGCGGCGACCGCGCTGAACTCGGCCCACAGCTCGCTCACCGCGACCTGGTGCTCCTCGACGCCCCGGCCCGCGGCGGCGCGCAGCGCCGTCTCGAACAGCGGGTAGACGAGCGTCGGCGCGGCCGCGCCGTGCGCCACCTCGTACTCGCTGCTCCCGGCGCGGTCGTCGCCGATCACCACCGGGCACGGCGGGTCGTCGGCCTGCGTCCACGGCAGCCACGTCTTCGGCTCCCGACGGGCCCGCCAGCGGGTGTGGACGCACTCCGCGCCGCCGAGCAGCACCACGTCGGCGTCGCCCCGCTCGATCTCGGGGACCAGGGTGTTGATCAGGAGCTGCGGGCTGTTGCCACCAACCGTCGTCGTCACCGTCCGACGCACCGCGGGCAGCTCGAGGCGCCGCGCCAGCAGCGCGCCCGGGTCGGGGTAGGGCCACGAGACGATGCTCACGGCCGCGACCGTGTCGACCCGGGCCAACACCGCGGCGCCCGCGTCGGCGTCGGCCGAGCGGGCGGCGCGCGCCAGCAGATCGACCGGCTCGAGCGCGGTCGTCGGGTCGTCGACGTGCTGGTCCGCCTGGCCGACACCGACGATCACCGCGCGGCGAGGGCTGGGCATGGGCGGCGACGCTATCGGGACCGGTGACCGGGCTACGCGTCGACCGCGGCCGCCGCCGCGAGGACGTCGTCCTCCACCGCGGTCGCGTCGCTCGCCGACGGCCAGCTCGGCGTGTCGGGTGCGGCGCTGTCGGGGCAGATCGAGCGGTACCGGCACGTCCCGCAGATCGCCTCGTCGTGCACCCCGGCCCACGCCTCCTCGGCGTGCATCGCCACGACCGTGTCGTGCAGGCGCGCCCCGACGTCGGTGAGCTCGTCGGCGTCGGGCTCCCAGGGCAGCGGGTCGTCGTCGACCTCGCCGGCGAGGTGCTCGTAGCGCAGCCGCAGCCGCAGCCCCCGCGCGTCGGCCTCCGGGCCGAGCACCCAGGCCTGCACCTGGGCGCGGGGGTCCTCCGAGATCCGCTCGTACCAGACGCGGCCGGTCTTGTAGTCGCGCGCGTCGAGGAGCCCGTCGTGCGCCCACAGCGCGTCGAAGCGCGCCGTCGCCATGAAGACCGGCAGCGGCTTGCCGTGGAAGCGCGCCAGCTCCAGCTCGTGGCCGACCGATGTCGCGGATGTCGGACAGCGGCGCACGTGGCGTGCGACCTCCTCGCGCAGCTGCGCGGGCGCGTCGTGGCTGTCCAGCACGTCGTGCACCCGGGCGGCGTCATGGCAGGTCCCGTGCTCGTGGAGGAGCCGCAGCATGGCGTGCAAGAACCGGCCGTGGTCCGACGGGGCGGACGCGTCGCTCGACGCGACCGACAGGAGGTAGTAGTCGCGCCACCCGCGGCGGCACCGGGACCAGGTCGTGAGCGACGTCGGGGTCAGGGTCAGGACCGCCGGCCGGATGTCGCGCGGCCGGGCCATGACGTTCACCCCGTCGCGGTGGGCGGGGCAGCGCCACACGTGATGGCACGACCCGCAGTCCCGTCCGGGTGCGGCGTCGTCGTCGGTGATTCGGTCGCGCAGCGCGTCGAGGCGGGCAGCGAGGCGGTCCCGGAGCTCGGGCAGGCGCTCCGGGACCCGGACCGTCACCTCCCGCCGCTCACCCCCGACCAGGTCGGCCCACGACACGACGAGCGGGCGGTCGCCGGCCCAGCGGGCCAGTCGCAGCACCGCCAGCCACACCGAGTCGAGCTCGAGCGGGTCGTCCGGCGGGCGGCGTCGCCCCCAGAGATCGAGCTGGCGCAGCTCGGGCGTGCCGTCGTCGCCGAGCACGGTGAGGTCGACCCACCCGCCGACGCGCACGCCGAACCGTGGCGAGACCGTCGGGTGGTCGCAGTCGTGCAGGAACGTCGTGACCGGCCGCGACCCGTACCAGCGGCGGTACCACCCGCCGGCGTGGTCGAACACGCGCCGCTCCTCGGGCACCAACGACGCCGGCGCGTGGAACCGGTCGAAGCGCGGCGCGCCCCCTCCGCGTGCGCGACGCGCGCCGCGTCGAGGAAGGCCTCGCGCAGCCCGCGCGCGGGATGGGGCCGCCCGAACCGGACGCGCCCTCGTACTCCGCCCGGAGCCGACGGGGGCAGCGCACGTCGGCGGACGCGAGCATCGACGGCGTCACCCGCGGCAGCGTCTCCTCACCCGGGTCCACGCCGCCGAGCGTACCGGCGACCCTCCGTGTCCCCGGTGACCGCGCCGCAGAACGCGAAACCCGCGTCAGGCACTCCTAGGATCGAACGACATGTTCGACGAGCGCTCACCGGCGTTTCGCCGGCGGGTTCGTTGGACGGCGTGGGGCGTCGTCGCCGTACTCGTCGTCTGGCTCGTGGCGTCGGGTGTCGTGGTCTGGCAGGCCCGCACACGCACCCAAGCCGGGCTCGACCAGCTCAGCCAGATCCGAGCGCAGCTCAGCCCCTCCGAGCTCCTCGCCGGTGCCGGCAACCAGGCCCTCGCGGGCGCCGTCCAGGACTTCAACGCCGGGCACGGCCACGCCAGCAGCGTCGTCCTCGCGCCGTGGCACGTCGTCCCACTCGTCAGCGACAACGTCCGCTCCGCGGAGGCGCTCACCGCCGCCGCGGCCCGTATCGCCGCGGTCGGGCAACACGCCGCGCTCGCCTTCCAACGAGTGCTGCGCGGCCGACCCGCGGACGGACCCGCGCGCCTCGCGCTGCTCGACCAGATCCAGGCCATCGCCGCGACCGCCCAACAGGGCCTGTCCCCGCTGCAGCTCGGGCCCGACTTCTTCCTCGTGTCGCCCCTCGGCGACGCCCGATCCCAGTTCCTGTCACGCGTCGAGAGCCTGCGGACCTCGTTCGCGAACGTGCAGGCCGCCGCGGTGGGCCTCCGCCAGATGCTCGCCGGGCCACGCCACTACCTCCTGCTCGCCGCCAACAACGCCGAGATGCGCGACGGGTCCGGCATGTTCCTGTCGGCGTCGGTCGCGACGTTCAGCGGCGGGAACGTCGCGGTCAGCCCAACCCGACCCATCCTCGACGTGAACCTGCCTCCCGGCGCCGTGCCCGTCCCGCCCGCGCTGCAGGCCCTGTGGGGATGGGTCAACCCGACCCAGGAGTGGCGCAACCTCGCCACGTCGCCCCGCTTCGACGCGACCGGTCCGCTCGCCGCGCAGATGTGGGCCGCCGCCACCGGCCAGACGGTCGACGGGGTGCTCGTCGTGGACCCGATGGCCATGCAGGCGCTCCTCGCCGCGCAAGGGCCGATCAGCGCGGCCGGCCAGACCTTCGACGCCGGCGACGTGCTCCAGTACCTACTCCTCGGCCAGTACCAGGGCGTCTCGATCGGCGATCCCCAAGCCGTGCGCCGCGACGCCATCGGCGGCGTCGCCCAGGCCGCCGTGGCCGCGCTCACCACCCGGCCGTGGACCTCATCGACGCTCCTGACCCAGCTCGCCGACGTCGGGCGGGGCCGACACGTGCTCGCGTGGGCTCGCGACCCCGTCGAGGAGCACGCCTGGCAGGCGGCGGGGATCGACGGGGCGCTCCACGGCGACTCGCTCGCGGTCGGGCTCCTCAACGTCGGGGGCAACAAGCTCGACCAGTTCGTCGACGTCGACGCCTCGCTCGCCGTGACCACGACCAGCGGCGGGGCCCACGACGCCACGCTCACCTTGCGCATCAAGGACACCGCCCCCGCCGGCCTGCCGTCCTACGTCGGGGGCCCCTACCCGGGCCTCGGGCTCAGCGCCGGCGAGTACCGGGGCATCGTCGCCGTGAACGCCCCCGGGGTCGCCAGCCTCCCCACCTTCGCCGGGCTGAGCCCCCAGCTCGTCGCCGGGGTGGACGGCCCCACGAAGGTCAGCGCCGCCGGGTACCTCGACGTCCCCGCCGGCACCGAGCACACCGTCACCCTGCGGTTCCAGCTGCCCGCCGGGGTCTCGAGCCTGCTGGTCGAACCCTCGGCCCGGATCCCCCCGATCACCTGGCACTTTGGCCACACGACGTGGCAGGACCTTCGCCCTGAACGCGTTGCGTGGTGACGCTTTGGCATTCTGGCTACGCTCCGTGTACGGTTGGTTCGAGTTCGTGAGCCCAGGCTGGGCTTCGGCTGGCGTCGCCCCGGGGGCTGGGGCGTTCGAAAAGGGGTGTGAGAGAGATGCTTCGAAGCGCGTTGCGTTGGTTCGCTGTCTGCGCCTTGCTGGGTGGCGGAGCACTGGTGTGGCTCGATTCCGGCCGAGGCCGGGGCCCAGACGGTCCCGAACTACCCGGTCACCACGACGGCGACGACCAGTCCGTGCACGTCGACGACCCCGGGGGTGTGCTCCACGACACCCGACGGGGGGGTCACGACGAGCGCATCGCTCGCGTTCACCGGCGGCGATCTGGCGCTGGTGACGATCCTGGGCTTGGTCATCGTCGGGGCGGGGGTGGGCCTCGTGCTCCTCGGACGACGGCGCTCAGGGTCGGTCGCTTAACCGACGATACGGGCTCATGGCTCTCGTCGAGCAGGCCGGTAAGGCGTCCCGGCAGGGGACGACCACCACCGCAGCATCGGACGCGTCGCCGCTGCACGTCGTGCCGCGCGGCACGCCCGGCGGCAGCCGCTGGCTGCGCTGGGCGCTGGTCGCCGTCGACGGCGTCGGGGTGTTCACCGGCTGGGCGATCGCGTTGCTGCTCCTGCCGGCCCCCGGGGCGCTCGTCGATCGGCTCGCCGCCGTCGGCGCCGCCACCGTGGCCGGCCTCCTCGCCATCGCGATCCAGCATCTGTACCTGGCGCGGGTCTCTGTCGTGCGCAGCGTCGAGCTCGTCCGGGTCGGTCGCGCCGCCGCGGTCTCCGCCGGCGCGGCGCTCCTGACCGCGCGGCTCACCGCCGTCCCCGCGCCCACGGTGCTCCTCGCCGTCGGCGCGTCGATGACGTTCGTGCTCCTCGCCAGCGGCCGGTCCTTCTTCGACGCGTGGCTGAAGCTGGCTCGCGCGCAGGGCAAGTTCCTCCGGCCCGTCATCGTCGTCGGCGGCAACGCCGAGGGCGCCGACCTCAGCCGGCTGCTGCGCACCCATCCCGAGCTCGGCTACCGCGTCGCCGGCGTCGTCGGGCGGCTCGACGACCCGTCGCGGTGGCCCGACACGCCCCTGCTCGGTGGCGTCCTGGACGCGCTCGACGCCGTCCGTCGGGCCGGCGCGAACGGTGTGATCGTCGCGTCCAGCGCGGTGACGTCACGGCAGCTGAACCAGATCACCCGCGACCTGCTCCACCAGCAGGTCCACGTCCACGTCTCGAGCGGCCTGCAGGGCATCGCGCCGCAGCGCGTGCGCAACCTGCCGCTCGCCCGCGTGCCCTTCTTCTACCTGGAGCACATCGAGCTGTCCCCGTGGCAGTTCGCGGTCAAGCGGGCGATCGACCTCATCCTCGCCGTCGCCGCGCTCCTCGTGACCCTGCCGCTCCTGGCCGCCGCCATGCTCGCGATCGTCGTGCTGGACGGCCGCCCGGTCCTCTTCCGTCAGCAGCGGGTGGGTCGCAACGGCCGACCGTTCATGATGCTGAAGTTGCGGACCATGTACCCCGACGCGGACCGCCGGCTCGCGGAGGTCGCCCACCAGAACGAGCGGGCGGGGGGTCCGCTCTTCAAGATGGAGCACGACCCGCGCCGCACTCCGGTCGGCCGGTTCCTCGAAGCGCTGAGCATCGACGAGCTGCCCCAGTTGTGGAACGTCCTGCGCGGCGACATGAGCATCGTGGGGCCGCGGCCCGCGCTCCAGTCCGAGGTCCAGCAGTTCGACGACGAGCTCATGATCCGCCTCAGCGTCGCGCCGGGCGTCACCGGGCTCTGGCAGGTCGAAGCGCGCGACAACCCGTCGTTCGACGCGTACCGGCGTCTCGACCTGTTCTACGTCGAGAACTGGGGCGTCGCGCTGGACCTCAGCATCATCCTCGCCACCGGGCGCGTGCTGCTCGTCCGCCTGTTCCACCGCAGTGCCCGTCCCCTGAGCCGCAAGCGGGACAACTCCCGCGTCGCCGGCCCGTCGCTCTCGCCACACGCGCCCACGTCCTCTGCGCGGTAGCGATGGGGGGCCTCCAGCGTCTGGGGCGGCTCGTGTTCAAGACGCCGCCGGTCGGCCAAGGGCTCCACATCGACCCGCTCGACCCTGACGCGCCGCCACCACCCACCCCGAGCGGTCGCGCGGCGCGTACCGCGCTCGCCAGCGAGGAGCTCGACCGGTTTCGCGACGCGCTGCGCCTCCACCCCGGGGACGACGTCCGGGCCGGCGTCCTCGACGACCTGTCCACCTTCTTCGGCCTCGACCGAGAAGAGTGCGTGAAGCGATGCATCCACTGGGAAGCGTCCAGCGTCGCGGAGTGGTTCGAGGATGACCGGGGGACCCCCGACGGGCTCCTCGACTTCTACCGGACGACGCAGTCGTGGGCCTTCGACCTGCTCTGGCACGCCTACCTCCAGGCCGAGGGCTACGGGTTCCCGGCCAGCGTCATCGCCGCCCAGTACCTCCGCCGCCGCGAGGTCGCGCCCGGCGTCCACCTCGACTTCGGGTCCGGGGTCGGCGTGACCAGCCAGCTCTTCGCGTCCCGGGGCTACGAGACGCACCTCGGCGACGTCTCGACCTCGCTGCTCGACTTCGCGCGCTTCCGCCTCGACCGCCGCGGACAAGCCGCGACGTACCTCGACTTGAGCGTCGCCGACCTCCCGGCCGAGCGTTACGACGTGATCACGGCCATCGACACGCTCGCGCACGTCCCGGACGTCGCCGATGTCGCGCGGCGGCTCCACGCCACCCTGCGTCCCAATGGCTGGCTCTTCGCGAACGTCGACGTCCGCTCGCACGGTCCGGCCAGCGCGTGGCATCTCCACGACGACGCGGCGCGCGTCGCGGTCGAACTGGGCCGCGTGGGGTTCCGACGCCGCGGGGTGCTCGACGGGCTCCCCGTCTACCAGCGCCGACCCGCGCCCGGCCCCGTGCGCCGCGCCGAGCTCCACGCCGTCGGCGCCGCGTTGTCGAACCCGTTGATCGGCGTCGCCCGACGAGTGCGCTGGCCCACGTACGCGAAGATCCGGCGACGGCTCGCCCGTCGCGCCACGGCGTCGTGAGCAGCACCGCCGACGGCGCACGCCAAGCGATCCGACGCTCGGCGCGCGCGGTGGGTCTGCGGCGCGAGCCGCTGCAACGCGCGGGATGGCGAGTGCAGCGCGCGGCGTTCGCGGCCCGTCACCGCCAAGCCGCCCAACGCGACCGGATCCTGTGCTACCACTCGGTTGGGACCCCCGACTGGGGCCTGAACGACGTCGCCCCGTCCGTATTCCGCGACCAGCTCCGGCGGATGCTCGACGACGGGTACACGTTCGCGTCCGCCGCCGACCTGGCCAACGATCCGCGCGGCGGCCGACACCTCGCGGTCACCTTCGACGACGGGCTGCGCAGCGTCGTCGAGCACGCCGAGCCGATCCTCGCCGAGCTCGGCGTGCCCTGGACGATCTTCGTCGTCACCGAGTGGGCCGATGGCCAGCACGCCACCGGGCACACGGTGCTCCTCGACTGGGACGAGCTCGGCGCGCTCGCCGCACGCGGCGTGGACATCGGCAGCCACTCGCTCAGCCACCCCGACTTCTCGCGGCTCACACCCGAAGCCGCCGCGCACGAGCTCGGCGGATCCCGGGCCCGGCTCCGCGACCGCCTCGGGCTCGACGTCGCGCGAGTTCGCCATCCCGTTCGGGTGCTCCCGCCACTGGACCGACAGGGCGAGCGCCGCGGCCCGCGACGCCGGCTACACGACGGTGTACGCCCAGTCCGAGGACCGCCGGCCCGCCGGCACCATCGGGCGCACCCTGGTCAGCGGCTGGGATCCGCCCTGGGCCGTCCGGGCCGCGTTCGCGCGGCGCCTACGACGACTGGGAAGAGCCCGGCTGACCGGCGGCGGACGCCGGGCCGGAGTGTCGGCGCAGCAGCACGTAGGCCCGGGGTCCTTGCAGGAGATAGCGGCGGGCCAGTCTCCGGGGCTCGTGCGCGAGACGCCAGGCCCACTCGAGACCGTGGCGCTGCCACGCGTCGGGCGCGCGCTTGTCCTCGTCGACCAGCACCTCGGCCGCCGCGCCGAACGCCACCCCGACGCGGATCGCCGCGTCGCGGGCGTGGCGGTCCAGCCACCATTCGCCGCGGGGCGTCAACGCCACCGCGAGGAGCTCGGTGTCCGACCGGCGGACTGCCGCGGCGAGCTCGCCGGGACGGGTATCGAGATCGTGCGGCGTGGCGGTCCACGTGCCCGCGATGGTCAGGCCCGGCCACCGCTCGGGCGCGACCGCCCGGACCGCCGCGTGGGTGCTCGCCGCGCCACCGAGGAACCCGACGCGCAGGCCGAGCGTCGACGCGGTGTCGAGCAGCCACGGCAGCAGATCCGAGCCGGCGAGGCGCGGCCACGCCACACCGGTCAGCCGTGTGACCTGGGCGGCGAGCGGCGCGCCGTCGAGCAGCACGAGCCAGTGGTCGCGCAGCGGCGAGCGGGTGAAGAACCCCTCGGCGGGTCGTCCGTGACCGAAGCGATAGATCTTGTCGAGGTTCGCTGACGCGACGAGCAGCGGTTGGGGCTCGGCCCCGCCCATCGCCGCCGACAGCACCCGTTCGACGCCGACGCGGTCGATCAGGTCGCAGGGCATCCCACCCAGATCGATCCGCGGCACCGCGACGCCGCCGACCACGCGCCCCGCCGTCATCGTCAGCTGGTGCGGGTCCGCGCCCCGCGTCGGCGCGCCAGCGGATACGGGGGCGGCGTCGCCAGCTGAAGGCGAGCAGGAGCAGCGTGGTGACCGCGGCCGCGATGACCGCCGTGCTCGCCGCCGACTGGATCTCGCTGGTCAGACGGGACTGCTTGGTCGGTCCCTCCACCGACAGCGTCTGGCTGGCCTGCGCGGCCAGCACCTGGAGCTGGTCGTCGCTCACCTGGTTCGAGGCGGTGGCGGCCCGTTCCTGGGTCCGGGCGACGTTCGCGGTCAGGTTGTTGGACTGGACGGTGTTGGTGGCCCCGTGGGCCGCCTGGTAGGCGGCAAGCGCCGCCGTCGCCGTGTCGAAGTCCGCATTGGCCTGCCTGGCGGCTCGCTGGTCCGCGGTGAGCCGGTCGTTTGCGAGGAGCTCGAGGGCCAGCCGCGAGGCGTCCTTCACCACGCCGACCGCGGCGTCGGGCTTCATCGACGAGTAGTCGACCTCGACGTCGAGGGTGCTGCCCACGGCGTTCGAGTTCAGGCCGCTCATGATCTTCTTCGCGGACTCCCCGGTGAGCTTCGACGTCGGATCCACCACCTTCGGCGTCGTCAAGACGGTCTGGAAGTCGTCGACGAAGGGCGAGATCGAGTAGTTCGGGGTGTTCGGCGGGAACAGCTGGGCCATGAGCACGATCGCCTTGCCGTTGTACGTGGCGGGTGAGCGGTGCGCTAGGTACCCGGCAGCACCCGCCGCGACGAGCGTCACAACCGAAACGAAAACAACCTGCCGCCAAGACGGGCGAAAGCGAAGAAACGAAGCGATTTCCATTCGCGCGCGCGTCCGAACGACAGGAGGTTGGCGACGGTCAGGATATCATCGCGGTCGTGTCGCGAGGTGTCATCGCGGAGCCTTCGGCTGACCTGACCGGCGTCGCGAACCCTCGAGGACCGCTTCCCCGGGTCGTGCTCGCGCTCGCGATGGTCTTCATCGCCGCGCTCGCCGCCGTCGTCGCGTTCGGCTCCGGTTTCGGCAGCTCCGCGACCGTCGTCACGCTCGGGTTGGCGGGCGGTGCGGCCCTCACCCTGCTGGCGGTCAACCGGTTCTGGTGGATGGTGCTCGCCCTGTTCGTGATCCGGGCGGCGCTCGACAACTTCAAGGCCGGGTCGTCGCTCGCTCCCACGACCCTCGTGGGCGCGGTCTTCCTGCTCTCGGCGGTGGTCTGGCTCTTGGTGCAATGGCGCGTCGACGCGCTCGTCCCGATGTCGAGGAGCGCCAAGGCGCTCCTCGCGTTCTCCGGCGCGTTCGTCATCAGCGCGCTCGGCGCCGGCGACCGAACGGTCAGCCTCCAAGCCGCGTCCAAGGTGTTGTCGGTCGCGCTCATGCTCGTCGTCCTCGAGCAGATCTTCGCCACCCATCCCGAGCGACTGAAGCCGTTTCTGGCCGCCATCTTCGCGTCGCTGATCGTCCCGTTCATCGTCTCCTACGTCGTGCAGCTCCCCCACAGCAAGCCGAGCGGCGGCTTCAACCAGGTCGACGTGGGTCGCCTCAAGGGGACCTTCGCCGAGGCGAACACCTTCGCGGCCTACCTCGTCATCGTGGCGCTGCTCGCCTTCGCCCTCCTCCCGTACTTCCGCGGGTGGTGGCGCCGCGCGCTCATCGGGGTCATCGTCGGCACGGCGCCGCTGATCCTGTTCACCTACGCGCGCGGGGCCTGGATCGCGTACCTGGTCGGGCTGCTGTTCATCGGCGTCGCCCAGAGCCGCGGGCTCATCGCCGCGTTGCTCGTCGGGATCGTCGTCGTCATGCTCGCGGTCCCGTCCGTGTCGACCCGGCTGGCCGATCTTGCCGGCTCCACGTCGTCGGGCACCACGACGGTCACCAAGGTCGAACCGAACTCGTTCTCCTGGCGGATCCTGTACTGGCAGAAGGTCTTCCCCCTGCTCGGACAGAACCCGGTCACCGGGATCGGGCCCGACATGGTCGAGCGCAGCCTTCCGGAGGCGGCGCCGCCACACAACTCGTTCCTGCAGGCCCTCGTCGAGGGCGGCGTCGTCGGGTTCCTCCTCTTCGTCGTGTTCCTCGTCGCGCTCTGGAGCGACCTCCTCGAGGGTGGCCGGCGCCTCACCACCGGGCTGCCGCGCGGCGTGGCCGTCGCCGCCGCGGCGACGGCCCTCAGCGTGTTCCTGCAGCTCTTCAGCGAGAACATCCTCACCAACACCGCGATCCCCTGGTATCTGATCGTCTGCGTGGCGTGGGTCGTCGCTGAGACGCGCCGACGGCGTCTGACGGCCGCCACCGACACCCCGCGCGCCGCCCCGGCGCTCTCGTCGCCGCAGTGACGTTCCAGGGGGCCGACCTTGTCCCCTCCCCCCCGCCGAAGACGCGGGCCCGGCTCAGCAAACGGAGCTTCACCTTCAATTCGCTGATGACCGCCGGCGCGGGTGTCTTCGCGTACTCGCTGGCGCTGATCACCGGCCCGCTCCTGGCCCGCAACCTCGGCACCTTCGGTCGTGGCGAGCTCGCCGCTGTGTCCGTCCCCGCGGATCTCTTCAGCTGGATCCTGTGCTTCGGGCTGCCCGTCGCGGCCGTCTACTACGCGAAGGAGCACGACCGGCGACATCTCGTGATGTCGGCCTGGGTCTTCTCGCTCGTCGGCGGCGGGCTGTTCGTCGCCGCGGTGTGGTTCCTCATCCCCTCCTATCTGTCCGGCCACCTCCCGCTCACGGTCGGCTGGCTACGCGCCTTCCTCGTCGTCAACCTGGCGTTCGCGCCGATCGTCACGGCCATCGAGCTGCTGACCGCGGAGGGCTCGATGGTCGCGTTCAACCTGTGGCTGCGCCTGCCACTGGTGATCAACACGGTCGCCGTCGTCGTCCTCGCCATCGTGGGGCGCCTCACGCTGACGAACGCGCTCGCGGCGTCGCTCGGATCCAACGTCGTGTGGTTCGTCGCCGTGATGATCGCCCTGCACGCCTGGCCCGGCCGCGGGTTCCGGTTCAGCGTGATGAAACGCCAGCTGCGCTATGGGTCCAGACAGGTGCTGGGCCTCGTCTCGAACCTCGTGGTCCAGCGTCTCGACCAGTTCCTGCTCGTCGGGCTGGTGAACCCCAGCAAGCTGGGCGTCTACGCGGTGGCCGCCACCGCGTCGTCGGTGACGGGTCCGCTGGCCGAGGGGATCGGCACGGTCCTGCTCCCGCGGCTCCTGCACATCACCACGAACCATCGGGCGATGATCTGGCGGGCCATCCTCCTCGGCCTTGCGGCCTCGGTGCTGTCCAGCGCCGCCGTCGCCGCCGCCGTGCCGTGGGTGATTCCCGCGCTCTTCGGCCCCGGCTTCCGTGCCTCGGTGCTGCCGGTGTGGATCCTGCTCGGCGGTCAGTGCGCCGCCAACATCGGCACCATCGCCGCGGCCAAGCTCCTCGCCGACGGGCGGCCCGGCGCGCAGTCCGCCGCGTTGTTCTGGGCGGCCCTCGCGACCGTGATCGGCCTGTTCCTCTTCGTCGGCTCCTACGGGATCATCGCCGCTGCGGTCGTGACCTCGGTCAGCCAGGTCGTCTACCTCGCCTACGTGCTGTTCGCGCTCGGGCGTAAGCGGCCGCCGCGGCGCATCCGGTGGGTCGCGGAGCTCGACGGCGGCCCCACCTTCTACGCCTTGCCGCCCGAGCTCGACGGCTCGCCGCCGTCGCTGCCGCCCATCGGCTGGTACCCGCCGCCCCGTCAGGAATGAGCCGCGCCCGGCGCCGAGGTCAGCTCACGTCGGGGTGCGACGGCCAGGCTGAGCGGTCGACGGCCACGAGCCCCTCGATCGCCTGCACCGTCCGCTCCGTCGCGTGGCCGTCACCGTACGGCGTGGCGATCGCGGCCAGGCGATGACGGGACGCCGTGGGATCCTCCAACCAGGGCCCCGCGACGACCGCGAGGTCCTCGACGTGGGCGGTCAACGTCGCGAACGTGCCGAGGATCTCCGGGCGTTCGGTCGACTGCCGCACGACGATCACGGGACGCTTCAGGACGCTCGCCTCCTCCTGGATGCCACCCGAATCGGAGATCACCAGCGCCGCGTCGCTCATGAGGGCGAGGAACTCCCGGTAGCCGAGCGGGGGGACCGTCCGCAGCGCCTCGAGCCGCGAGACCAGGCCGAAGCGCTCCACGCTCGCTTGGGTCCGGGGATGGATCGGGAACACCACCGGCATCGGCAGCGCGCCGAGCGCCTCGAGGATCGTCGCCAACTGCTCGGGGCGGTCGGCGTTCTCCGGTCGGTGGAACGTCGCGAGCACGAAGCCGTCCCGCGTGATGTCGTGGCGCGCGGCGAGCCGCCGGCGTTCCTCCGCATCGGGCGCGAGCCACTGGACGGCGTCGACCACCGTGTTGCCCGTCACGACAATTCGGTCGGCGTCGATCCCCTCGCTGCGCAGGTTGGCGCTCGCCCCGTCGGTTGGGGCGCAGAGCAGATCGGCCAGATGGTCGATCAGCACCCGGTTGTGCTCCTCCGGCATCGACCGGTCGTGGCTGCGCAGGCCGGCCTCGATGTGGACCAGCGCGAGATCTCGCGCGTTGGCGGCCAGGGCTGCGGCCAGCGCGGTGTTCGTGTCGCCCTGCACGACGACGACCGGGTGGTCGAGCTCGGCGAAGTGTTCGTCGAGCAGGGCGGTGCCCCGTCCGATCTGCTGGCCGCGGCTCCCACCACCCGTCGCGAACTGGGCGTGCGGCTCGGGGAGCTCGAGCTCCCGGTGCAGGAACGTCGCCAGCTCCGGCGAGAAGTGCTGCCCGGAATGCACCGGGTGGGCGGCGTCGCCGAGTCGATGCAGCACCGTCGCGAGCTTGATCGCCTCCGGACGTGTGCCGAACACGACGACGACCGGCTCCCGACGGCACGCCGCGTTGCTGTGACGGTCGCTCATTCGAATGCCAGGGTGTCTCGGAGACGGGACGGTCAGCTCGCGGAGGCCCGCCCACTGTCGCCGCGCCACCCCGGAAGGCGGCGCAGGACCGAGGCCCCCGATCGCTCACCCGCTGGTGCCCACCGGCGGGGGGCGGGCCCGACGATTGCACCAGCCCGGCGCACCCGCGCTCCCCCAACCCGGGGCCCAGACCCCTGAAACCGGCCGATTCACGCCGTTTGGCGGCTTTCCGGCGCCCTGAGCGACCACTCTCCGTGGGATTTCTCTTCAGGTCTCGCGCGCAGCGTCGATATCTCGGGCATGCGGACAACTGGGAACGGCCATTGTGACGACAGCGGTGCGGCGCCCATCAGCCCGCCCCGGGCCGGCTGGCGGCACCCGCGGACCCTCGGCCTGGTGGCGGTCGCCGCCTCGCTGCTGGCGGCGACGTCCTGCTCGCTCGCCCCGGCGTCCGCCCCGGCTGTGACCCAACCTGGGGCTCCGGTCGTCTCGCCGACCACGGCCCCCGCCGCGACCACCCCCAGCGCCGTGCCGACGCCCACGACGGCGCCGCCGGCGCCCACCACCACCCCGACCACGGCGCCGGCCAGCCGTCGGAACGCCTTCCAGTGGCCGTTCGCGTCGAACTCACCCTGGAACATGCCGGTCGGCTCCGGGGCCCAGTTCGCGGCCCCCGCCGACGCCCGGAACCAGGACCTCGTGGGCGGCGCCGCCAACATCAACGCCGGCTCATGGTCCCAGCCCGTCTACCAGGCCACGGCCTCCTCGCCGATGGCCACGGTGAGCACACCCTCGGGCACCCTCACCTACCAGATCCCCGTCGGCGCGACGCCCTCGTCGCCGAACCCCGGGGACCAGAACATGAACATCGTCGACCCGACCGGCCACTTCGTCGACGAGACCTGGCTGACCTCGGGCTCGGGCACCTCCTGGAGCGCCAGCTACCACGTCCGCAACGACATCACCGGCCTCGGCGTCGGCCAGGGCGGGACCCGCGCCGCCGGGGTCAGCGCCATCGGCGGCCTCATCCGCACCTGGGAGATCCAGAGCGGGACGATCCGCCACGCCCTCGCCTTCGCGATGCCCCGCTCCACGATGGCCCTCGGACCGGTCTGGCCGGCGATCTCCCAAGACAGCGGCGCGGCCGGGACCTACACCGGTGCGCTGCCGATGGGCACGCTGGTCGCCATCCCCTCCTCGGTCAACCTCAACTCGCTCGGGCTCTCACCCGCCGGGCTCGCCATCGCACGCGCACTGCAGCAGTACGGCGCCTACCTCGTCGACTGCAGCACGCAGTTCACCCTCTACGCCGAGCCCAGCGCCGACCCGCTCCTCGGTGCGGCTCGCACCGACCTCGCCGCGATCCACGCACAGCTGCGGGTGATCACGAACAACTCACCGTCGACCGTCGGCGGCGGCGGCCAGCCGCTCGCACCGCTCGCACCGCCGATCGGGTAAACCTCCGGACCGCCAGGGCCCGGTCGTATCCTGAATTCCATGGGTCGGCGCGGCAGGCGAAGGTCGTGACGTCCGCTCCCGTCGGCGTCGCCGTCGTCGGTGCCGGCTACTGGGGTCCTAACCTCATGCGGAACTTCACGACGAGTCCCGCCACCGAGCTCGTCCACGTGTGCGACCTCGACACCGAGCGGGCGCGGCGGGTCCTCGGGCGCCGGAGCGACGTCCGGGTGTCCGCCGACCTCGACGAGGTGCTCGACGACCCCGAGGTCGAGGCCGTCGCCGTCGCGACGCCCCCCGCCAGCCATCTGCCGATCGCGTTGGCGTGCCTCGACGCCGGGCGCCACCTCCTGATGGAGAAGCCGCTCGCCACCAGCGTCGCCGACGGGATCACCCTCGTCGAGGCGGCCGAGCGGGCCGACCGGGTCCTGATGAGCGACCACACCTTCTGCTACACGCCCGCCGTCCAGACCATCCGCCGATACGTGCAGGAGGGTCGGATCGGCGAGATCCAGTACGCCGAGTCCATCCGCGTGAACCTCGGGATCGTCCAGTCCGACGTCGACGTCTTCTGGGACCTCGCCCCCCACGACCTGTCGATCTTCGACTTCGTGTTCCCGGCGTCGTGTCGGCCGCGTGCCGTCGGTGCGTACGGCGCCGACCCGATCGGTGCCGGTCGCTGCTGCATCGGCTACCTGACGCTGCCGCTGCTGAACGGCGCGATCGCCCACATCACGGTCAGCTGGATCAGCCCGGCGAAGATCCGTCAGCTGATCCTGTCGGGGACGAATCGCATGGTCCTCTGGGACGACATGCGGCCCTACCAGCGGCTGTCCGTGTTCGATCGAGGCATCGAGATACAGGCTGACAGCGAGACGGGTCGACGCGACCTCATGGTCAACTACCGGCGGGGCGACATGATGAGCCCGGCGCTGCCCGAGACGGTGGAGGCGCTCGAGTTCGTGGTCGCCGAGTTCGCCGGGGCGATCCGGGAACGGCGCCCGCCGCTCACCGACGGCTGGTCGGGCGTCCGCGTCCTGGAGGTCCTCGAAGCCGCCGCGAAGAGCCGTGGGTCGCAGGGCGCGCTGGCGCCGCTCGAGAGCCCGGCCCGGACATGACGAACGTGTTGGACGGCAAGCGGGTGCTCGTCACCGGCGGTGCCGGCCTCATCGGCTCCACGATCATCGATCGGCTCTGCGACACCGCGGTCGCGGAGATCCGGGTGCTCGACACCTTCGACCGCGGCCGCTGGGAGAACCTCGCCGCGGCCCGGCAGCGGCGGACCATCGACGTCATCGAGGGCGACATCCGCGTCCCCGAAGCGGTGCGCGCCGCGGTGCAGGGCGTCGACGTCGTGTTCCACGAGGCGGCCATCCGCATCACCCAATGTGCGGAAGACCCCCGGCTGGCGCTCGAGACGATGGTCGACGGCACGTTCAACGTCGCCGAGGCCGCCGCGCAGGCCGACGTCGAGTGTGTGGTGCTCGCGTCGTCGGCGTCGGTCTACGGGCAGGCCGAGGTCTTCCCGACGGGCGAAGACCACCATCCGTACGCCAACCGGACGCTCTACGGCGCGGCGAAGGCGTTCGACGAGGCGCTGTTCCGCAGCTTCAACGACATGTACGGCCTGCGGTACGTCGCGCTGCGCTACTTCAACGTCTACGGACCCCGCATGGACATCCACGGTGTGTACACCGAGGTGCTGGTCCGCTGGATGGAGCGGATCGCCGAAGGCCTCCCGCCGGTCATCCTCGGGACCGGCGACCAGACGATGGACTTCGTCTACGTCGACGACGTCGCCCGAGCCAACCTCTGCGCCGCGGTCGCGCCGGTCACCGACGTCGTGTGCAACATCGGCACCGGGGCGGAGACCAGCCTCGCCCAGCTCGCCGCAACCCTGCTGCGCGTCATGGACGCGGACCTCGTACCCGAGTTCGGGCCCGAGCGGTCGGTCAACCGGGTGCAGCGCCGACTGGCGCACACCGACCGGGCGCGAGCGCTCCTCGGGTTCGAGGCCGAGGTCGACCTGGAGGAAGGGCTGCGACGGCTCGTCGCCTGGTGGCGCTCGGAGCGCACCGCGATCGCCAATCCACCCGCGGCGTGACCGCCCCCCGCATCCCCGTCATGCAGCCCTGGCTCGGGGAGGAGGAGGAGCACGCGGCCGCGGCCGCGCTGCGCTCCGGGTGGATCGCCCAAGGGCCCCGGGTCGAGGCGTTCGAGCAGGCGTTCGTCCAAACGATCGGCGCGCGGACGGCGGTCGCCGTCTCCTCGTGCACCGCGGCGCTGCACCTCGCGATCCGCGTCGGCGGGGTCGGCGCCGGCGACGACGTCGTCGTGCCGTCCCTCTCGTTCATCGCCACCGCGAACGCACCCACCTACGTCGGCGCCCGCCCCGTGTTCGCCGACGTGGACGCCTGCACCCAGAACGTGACGGTCGAGACGGTCGAGGCGGCGCTCACCCCCGCGACGCGGGCGGTGATCGTCGTGCACCAGGTCGGTTTCCCCGCGGACCTCGCCGCGCTGCACGCGCTCTGCGACCCGCGCGGCATCCTGATCGTGGAGGACGCGGCGTGCGCCATCGGGTCCACCTATCACGGCCACCTGATCGGCACCGATTCCGATCTCGTGACGTTCTCGTTCCATCCCCGCAAGCTGGTCACCACGGGCGAGGGCGGCATGCTCGTGTCGCGTCGGGAGGACTGGTCGTCTCGGGCGCGGGCCCTGCCGCGAGCACGGCATGTCGGTCAGCGCCGCCGAGCGGCACCGCAGCGACGTCCCCGTCACCGAGTCCTACCTCGAGGTGGGGTTCAACTATCGCCTGACCGACCTGCAGGCGGCCGTCGGCCTCGTGCAGCTCGCCAAGCTCGGTCCGATGGTGGCGCGTCGACGCGAGCAAGCAGCCCGCTACCAGGACCTGCTCCGCCCGCACCCGGCCATCGGGGTCCCCCACGACCCGCCGTGGGGGACGACGAACTACCAGTCCTTCTCCGTCATGCTGCCTGACGAGGTCGACCGGGACGCGGTCATGGCCCGCCTGCTCGACGACGGGATCTCGACGCGCCGCGGCGTGATGGCCGCGCACCTCGAGCCCGCCTACCGTGACGCCGGGGCGTCGCTGCCGGTCACGGAGCGTCTCGTGCGCTCGTCGCTCATCCTCCCGCTCTTCCACACCCTCGAGCCGGACGCGCAGGCGTGGGTCGTGGATCACCTCTCGGCCGCCCTCGTCGACCGGTCGCCGCGATGAGGATCCTCGTCGTGATGTACGACCTGGCCATCGGCGGGAGCACCGTGACCGCCGTCGACTTCGCCGGCGCCCTCCGCGACGAGCAGGGCTGGGACCTCACTCTCCTCGCGTCACCCGGCCCGCTCGAGTGCCGCGTCCGCGAGCTCGGGCTCCCACTCCGGCTCGGACCCCCGGGTGGCGTGGGAATCCGTCCGGCCAGCGCCCGAGCCATCGGCGACGCCTGCCGTGCGGAGCGGCCGGACCTCGTGCACGCGTGGGACTGGAAGTCCATCTACACGGCGTACTTCGTCGCCGGTGTCCGCCAGCGCATCCCGATGCTCGCCAGCGTCACGTCGGTGACCCCACCGCCCCTCCTGCCGGCGGGCATGCCCACCACCTTCGTGACCGCCGAGCTGGCCGCGGCCGACCGGGCGCGACGCCCCGGCGGCAGCTACACGCAGGCCGCGCCCATCGACACCGACCACGACCGCCCGGACGCCCCCGGCGTCGAGCCCGACGGCTTCGCCCGGACCGTCGGCCTGGCGCCCGACACGTGCCACGTCGTGATCGTCTCGCGCCTCGCGCGGGAGCTGAAGGGGGAGGGGATCGAGCGGACGGTCGACGTGGTGGAGCGTCTCGCCCGCCTTGGGGACGTCGACCTCACGATCGTGGGTGACGGTGAGCTCCGTCCCGCGATCGCCGAGCGGGCGAGACGGGTGAACGCCGCCGTCGGTCGGGCGGTGGTGCGCCTCGCCGGCGCCTGGCCCGATCCCCGCGCCGCCTACGCCGCCGCCGACGTCGTCGTCGGCATGGGGACCTCGGCCGGCCGCGCGATGGCGTTCGCGACGCCGACCGTCGTGGTCGGCGAGCACGGCTTCGCGCGTGCCATCACCCCCGAGACCGCCGACGCGCTCCGACTCGCCGACTTCTACGGAATCGGCGACGGCGACCCGGGCAACGTGGGACTCGAGGCGGCGCTCGCTCCGCTCGTGGACGACCCGACGACCCGCGCCACGCTCGGCGCCTTCGGTCGGCGTTACGCCGTCGAGCACCTCAGCGTCCGCACGCTCGGGCACGAGCTCGCCGACTGGTGCGTCGACGCCGCGCAGCATCCGATCGCGCGCCGCCCCCCGTGGCTCGCGGCGGCCGCGGCGCGCGGGCGCGGCTCGCGGCCGCGCAGGGGCTGCGCAAGTCGTTGCCCGCGCCCGTCCGGCGACGGGTGCACGAGCTCGCGCGTTCCCCGGCCCATCGCCCGCCGGCCGTCAGCCGTTCCGGATGACGGGCGTCACCATCCCGCTGGTCGACCTGGCGTGGCAGCACGCCATCGTCGCCGACGACGTCGCCGCGGGTCTGCGCCGCGTGTTCGAACGGAGCGAGTACATCCTCGGCCCCGACGTCGACGCGTTCGAGCAGGAGTTCGCCGCCTTCGTCGGCGCCCGCCACTGCGTCGGCGTCGCGAGCGGCACCGACGCCATCGAGATCAGCCTGCGGGCCGCCGGCATCGGTACCGGCGACGAGGTCATCGTCCCGGCGAACACGTTCGTCGCGACGGCCGAAGCGGTGCTGCGATGCGGCGCCGAGCTCGTCCTGGCCGACTGCGACGCGGACTACCTGCTGCTCGACCCGCGAGCCGTCGCGGCGCGCCTCACCGCCCGCACCCGCGCGGTCATCCCGGTGCACCTCTACGGCCAGCTGGCCCCCCTGGACGAGATCCGGGCGGTCAGCGGGCCCGACGTCGCGATCATCGAGGACGGCGCGCAGGCCCACGGTGCGACGCAGGACGGTCACGGCATGGCCACGGTCGGTCGCGCCGCGGCCACCAGCTTCTATCCCGGCAAGAACCTCGGCGCCTACGGGGACGGCGGCGCCATCGTCACCCACGACGCCGAGCTGGCGGCGCGGGCGCGCGCCGTGAGCAACCACGGCCTCGAGCACTGCCAGCACCAGGTCGTCGGCGTCAACTCGCGGCTGGACACCCTCCAAGCAGTGGTGCTGCGCGCCAAGCTGCGCCACCTGGCGACCTGGAACGAGGATCGGCGGGCCGCGGCGCGGCGCTACGACGCGCTCCTCGACGGCATGGACGGGGTCGTGCGCCCGCGGACCGCCCCGGGCAACGACCATGTGTGGCACCTGTACGTGGTGCGCGTCTCGGCACGCGACGCGGTCCTGGCCGACCTGCGGGACGACGGCGTCCACGCGGGGGTGCACTACGAGCGGCCGGTCCACCTCCAGCCGGCCTTCGCCCGGCTCGAGCAGCCCGACGGGAGCTACCCGGCGGCCGAGGCGGCCTCCCGGACGGTGCTCTCCCTGCCGCTCTCCCCGGGGATCACCCCGGGCCAGCAGGAGCGCGTTTGCGACTCCCTTCGCCGTGCGGTGGCGCGCCATGCCCGCGTGACGAGACCGTGTTCGTGCACCCGGCCGCGCTGTGCGAGAGCGACGCCATCGGCGCGCGCACCCAGGTCTGGGCGTTCGCGCACGTCATGCCGGGCGCGGTGATCGGCGCCGACTGCAACGTGTGCGACAGCGTCTTCGTCGAAGGCGGCGCGTCCATCGGCGACCGAGTGGTCCTCAAGAACGGGGTCCTGGTCTGGGACGGCGTGACGATCGGTGACGACGTCTTCGTCGGTCCCGCCGTCACCTTCACGAACGACCCGCTCCCACGCGCCGGCGTGTTTCGATCACCCGCCGCGTTCGTGCCGACCGTCGTCGAGCCGGGCGCCAGCCTGGGTGCCAACGTCACGATCGTCTGCGGGGTGACGATCGGCCGATCGGCGTTGGTCGCGGCGGGCGCGACCGTGACCGGCGACGTCGACGCGCATGCCCTCGTTGCCGGCACCCCCGCCCGCCGGATCGGCTGGGTGTGCTCATGCGGGCGACGCCTCGCCGACGACCTGACCTGCGAGTGCGGACATCGCTATGCCCCCGGCGCGGGCGGCCTCGTGGCGCTCGACGACTGATCAGCCCGCGACGCGGGCCGACGCCCGGCGGTCCCGGAGGGTGGACGCCGTCCGGGGCGCGGCGAGCAACGCCAGCGCGGGGATCACCCGACTCCGGTACGACAGCGCGCGGGCCGCGTCCCGCCGCGCGGCGCGGCGATCACCGTCTCGCCCGTGGGCGATGGCCTGCGCGATCGCGAGCGCCGCCCGCCGGCGGCGCAATCCCCGCCGCGCCCACCGCCGCTCCCGCTCGTCCGTCGCCTCGTCGACGACCCGCTGCATGATCTCGACGTTGGCCCCGGCGCTGCGATGACCGTAGGAGAGGCTGTCCGGCCGGATTCGGTAGAGGTACGTCGGGTGGTCCGTGCGCGTGACCACGACCCCGTTGCGGATCATGCGGATCCACAGGTCCCAGTCCTCCCCGTTGCGGAGATCGCGGTAACCGCCGGCCTGCTCGTAGTCGACGCGGGCGAAGAGCGTCCCGGCGAACACGAAGTTGTCGTCGATGATGGCGCGCAGCTGCCGGCCGGGCGGGGCGACGGCGCGTCCGGGCGCCGGCGTCGTGCGTATCGCGACCGCCGGCATCCACGCCAGCTCCTGGGTGGTCACGATCCCACCGTGACGGCCGTAGGTGGCCAGCAACACCTCGAGGTGATCAGGGAGCAGCGCGTCGTCGGCGTCGAGGTGCGCGACCAGCTGGGTGCGCACCTGTGCCACGGCGGCCGCGCTGGCCGCGCCGATGCCCCCATTCGGGTCGAGGCGCCGCACCTCGATCGGCAGTCGATCGGTCCACCGCGCCGCCCGGTCGGCGGTGTCGTCGCTCGAGCCGTCGTCGACCACGATGACGGCCTGCGGGAGGACGGTCTGCCCGGCGATGGAGGCCAGCGCGGTGTCGATCATCGTGCCCGCGTTGTAGGCCGGGATGACGACGGTGACGTCGGATCCGGACGGGGGGGCCCCGGTCTGGCTCATCGGTCCTCCCCGTTCGTCACGACGTCGTACAACGCCTCGAGCTGCTGGGCGACCCGCCCGGGCGCGAAGGTGTGCTCGGCCCGGTCCCGCAGCCGTGCGCCCGCCGCCGTCGCGGCGTCGTGGTCCTCGAGCACCCGGGTGATCGCGCCCGCCAGCGCGTCAGGGTCGCCGACGGGCACGAGCTCGGCGTCCGTGCCGACGAGCCACGCGACGTCGCCGACCGGGGTCGCGACGACCGGGCGGGCCGCGGCCATCGCCTCGAGCAGGAACATCGGCAGGACCTCCACGAGCGATGGGAGCACGGCGACCCGGCCAGCCGCCAGGAGCTGACGGACCTCCTCACGGGTCACGGTCCCCGAGACGTCGATGCCGTCACCCGTCGGCGTCACGGCGACGTCGACGTCGCCGGGCGGGCCGGCGAGGATCAGCCGGGCGGTGGGTCGTCGCGCCCGGACCGCCGGCCAGGCCGCGAGCAGCACGTCGACGCCCTTCAGGCGCGACAGCTCGCCGGCGAACACGACACGCTCCTCCCCGTCGCCGGCGGGGGTCGTCCCACCGAGCTCGACCGGGTTCGGGACGACCACGATGCGATGGCCGGCGGGCACCCACGCCGCCGCCTGCCGCGCGCTCTCGGGACCGAGCGCCACGACCGCGTCGGCGCGGCCCAGCACGAACCGGACCAGGCGGGGATGGCGAGCCGCGAAGTCCGGCAGCTCGCCACCGTGCAGCGACACGACGACGGGGAACCGCCGGGCGCGGGCGACCACCACCACCGCTCCTTCGCGGACGAAGGACCCGCCGACGGAGAGGTGGACGTGCACGACCGGCCGCTCGCCGCCGCGACGCAGCAGAGTCCACAGCGCCCGTGTCACCAGCGCCGCGCCCCAGCACCGCGCGGTGGGCGTCCAGGTCGGGACGAGCTCGACGCGGTAGCGGCGCCACGGGAGCTCCTGGACCGCCTCGAGGACAGCCGCCATCCCGCCCGCGAAGCCCGTCGCGGGCCCGTAGTGACGGACGACCCGGACCGCCGCCGCCGCCCGAGGTGTGGCGGACCTGGATCGGGGCACCACCGATCGAGTCTCGCGCTCGCTGCACCTGATCCACGGCATCTCACCGCGTGGCTGGCGTCCGCCGTCGAGTCCCCACGGCCCCGGCAGGCCTTGCCCGATACGCTGGGCGCCGTGTTCGACGCGTCGGCGCTCGAGGCCACCGACCCCGCGATCGCCGACGTCGTCCGCCGCGAGCTGGAGCGCCAGAACACCACCATCCAGCTGATCGCCTCCGAGAACTTCACCTCGCGGGCGGTGCTGGCCGCCCAGGGCTCGGTGCTGACGAACAAGTACTCGGAGGGCTATCCGGGCAAGCGCTACTACGGGGGCAACTACGTCGTCGACGACGCCGAGGAGATCGCCCGGCAGCGAGCCTGCGAGCTCTTCGGGGCCGAGCACGCCAACGTCCAGCCCCACTCCGGGGCGAACGCCAACCTCGCCGCCTACCTCGCGCTCCTCGAGCCCGGCGACGTCGTGATGGGGATGCGCCTCGACCAGGGCGGCCACCTGACCCACGGCTCGCCGGTCAACTTCAGCGGCCGGCTCTACCGCTTCGTGGCCTACGGCGTCGACGACGAGACCGAGACGCTCGACTACGACGCCATCGCCACCATCGCCGCCGCGGAGCGCCCGAAGCTCATCGTCGCCGGCGCCACCGCGTACCCGCGCCAAATCGACTTCGCGGCGTTCCGGTCGATCGCCGACGATGTCGGGGCGCTGCTCCTCGTCGACGCGGCGCACATCGCCGGGCTCATCGCCGGTGGTGCGCACCCCTCACCGGTCCCGTATGCCGACGTGGTCACGTTCACGACCCACAAGACGCTGCGCGGTCCACGCGCCGGCGGCATCCTCGCCCGCGGGTCCTACCGGGCGGCGGTCGACAAGGCGGTGTTCCCCGGCCTGCAGGGCGGACCCCTCATGCACGTCATCGCGGCGAAGGCGGTGGCGTTCCTCGAGGCGTCCCAACCCTCCTTCCGGGACTACGCCGCGCAGATCGTCCGCAACGCGCAGGCGCTCGCCGAGGCGTTGACCGACGAGGGCTTTCGGATCGTGTCCGGCGGGACCGAGAACCACCTGCTGCTCGTGGACCTGCGCCCGTTCGGGGTCACCGGGAAGGTCGCGCAGGAGTCGCTCGACGTCGCCGGCATCACCTGCAACAAGAACGCGATCCCCAACGACCCCGAGAAGCCGTTCGTCACCAGTGGGCTCCGACTCGGCACCGCGGCGGTCACCACCGCGGGGATGGGGGAGCCCGAGATGGCCGAGGTCGCCTCGCTGATCGCCCGCACGTTGCGTGGCGTCGACGATCCTCAGATCGCGGGCGAGGTGCGCGAGGCCAGCGCCCGCCTCTGCTCGAAGTTCACGCCGTATCCCGACCTGGGCTGAGCCGCCGTGCTCGGCTACTCGATTGTCGGGGCCGCGGGCGCCAGCACGACGTTCATCGTCGCGTTCTTCATGCGGCGACTCGCACCGCGCATCGGCGCCGTGTCCATGCCGGGAAGCCGCAGCGTCCACACCGAGCCGATGCCGTCCCTCGGTGGCGCCGCCATGTTCGCCGGGTTCCTCGTGGCGATGGCGGTCGCGTCGCAGCTGAGCCAGTTCCGGGAGATGTTCGCCGATTCGTCGGAGCCGCTCGGGCTGCTGCTCGGCGCCGGCGTCATGTTCCTCACCGGGATGCTCGACGACCTGCGCGAGGTGTCACCGCCCGCGAAAGTGGCCGGGCAGGTGCTGAGCGGGAGCCTCCTGTCGCTCTTCGGCGTGACGATGCTCTACTTCCGGGTCCCGTTCGCCAGCTACCAGTACATCGTCCTGTCACCCGACCTCGCGCCGCTCGTCACCGTCGTGGTGGTGGTCGTGTTCGCCAACGCCATCAACCTGATCGACGGGCTCGACGGCCTCGCCGCCGGGATCGTGCTCATCGCCGGCACCGCGCTGTTCCTGTACGCCGACCGGCTCTTCAAGGCGGGCCTGCTCGAGGGGTCCAACATCGGCCCGCTCGTGGCCGTGATCGCTGTCGCGGTGTGCGCCGGGTTCCTGCCCCACAACTTCAGTCCCGCCCGCATCTTCATGGGCGACGCCGGCGCCATGTTCCTCGGCGTGCTCATGGCCGTCACCACCATCACCGTCGGAGGTCGCACCGCGGACGAGTTCAGCGGCCAGACCTACTTCTTCTTCGCGCCGCTGCTCATCCCGATCGTGATCCTCGCCGTCCCCGTCCTCGACACCGGGTTCTCGTTCGTCCGCCGCATCGTGGCCCGACGATCCTTCCTCGTCGCCGACCGGGAGCACCTCCACCATCGCCTCATGCGCCTCGGGCACGGCCCGCGCCGCGCCGTGGTGATCCTGTGGCTCTGGACCGCGCTGCTCTCGGCCGTGGCGCTCATCCCCACCTACACGAACCGGGGCAACGCGCTCGTGCCGCTCGCGCTCGGCGGGCTCGCGCTCCTCCTCTTCACCTACTTCCACCCCGGGCTGCGGTGGCGCTCCCCGGATCCCGACGCCGCTGACTCGTCGCGGTGGCGCCGACGGAAGCCGGGCGGCGAGGGGGAGGACGTGGTCGATCTCCAGGAGCGTCGACGGACCGCCGGCCACCCACGGTGACCATCCAGCGCCGAAGTTGACCCCCCAACGGACGTCCGGTACTTTGAGAAAGAATTCACAAGCGCCCGGCAGCGTGGCCGGGCGGCGATTGTCCTGCGAGGGAGCCCCCCAGGTGGACCGACGGCACCGGCCGCCGCCGTGGCAGAGCGGACTCGGCGACGGACTCAGCCAGGCCATCGACATGATCGGGCCACCGGTCATCTTGGGCCTGATCGGGTGGTTCCTCGACGGGCGTCTGGGCACCGGGCCGGCATTTCTGATTGGCTTGGCCGTCGTCGGCGTCGCCGGGGTGTTCGTGAAGACCTATTACGAGTTCCAGGCGCGTGCGGCGCGCCACGACGAAGGGAAGCCGTGGGCGAGACGTCAGCCGTAACGGCCGCCTACGAGGGCGACATCGCCCGCGACCTGGCCCGCCGCGCCGCGCTCATCGCCCCCGTCGTCGTGCTCGCCTGTGGGCTGGGCTGGGGTGCGCCCGGCGCGGTCAGCGCGGCGATCGGCCTCGTGCTGGTCGCCGCCAACTTCCTCGCTGCCGCCCGGGTCATGGCCTGGGCCGCCCTCCGCGGTCAGTCCGTGGTGATGGGCGCGGTCCTCGGCGGGTACGTGCTGCGCCTCGTCGTGCTGCTCGGTGTCGTGCTCGCCCTCCAGCAGGTGTCGTGGCTCAACATCCCCGTCCTGGTCGTGACCCTCGCGGTCACGCACCTCGCGCTGCTCACCTGGGAGCTGCGCTTCGTGAGCTTCTCCCTGGCCGCCCCCGGTCTCAAGCCGGCACGGAAGTAGAAGGCGAGGCGACCCGTGACCATCCCGGTGCTCGGCGGCTTCAACTTCCCGCCCATCGACGAGCTGTTCCGCTGGAAGTTCTTCTTCCTCGGCAATACCCCGTTCGGGATCAACAAGACGGTGCTGCTGATCCTACTGTCGGTCGCCATCCTCACCACGCTGTTCATCGTCGGGACCCGCAACATGCAGCTCGTGCCGGGCCGGCTGCAGAACGTCTGCGAGATGGGCTGGGAGTTCGTCGACCGGGGGATCGTGCGGGACGTCATCGGGCCCGACGCCGCCAAGTGGTCGTCGTTCATGGCCACCCTGTTCTTCTTCATCTTGTTCCTGAACATCTGGGAGATCGTCCCGATCATCCAGTTCCCGCCGACGTCGCGGATGGCCGTCCCGCTGTACCTGGCGATCCAGTCCTACATCATCATGATCGTGGTCGGCATCGCCGTGCAGGGCCCGTTTCGCTACTTCAAGGGCTCGATCGTGCCGCCCGGCGTCCCGAAGGCCATGTTGGTGCTCGTCGTGCCCATCGAGTTCATCTCGAAGTTCATGGTGCGGCCCTTCTCGCTCAGCGTGCGACTCCTCGCCAACATGATGGCGGGCCACATCCTGCTCACCGCGGTGGCGCTCCTCGCCGCCGCGTGTTGGACGACCAGCATCCCCGAGGCGCCGCTGCTGCCGTTCCTCGTCGCGCTGAACGTCGCCGTCATCCTCTTCGAGGTCCTCGTCGTCGTCCTGCAGGCGTACATCTTCACGATCCTCACCGCGGTGTACATCGCGGAATCCCGCACTCCCGAGCACTAGGAGACACAGAAAGCATGCTTCTGCACACGTTCCTCGCGCAGGCCACGCAGGCGCAGCCCGATCTCAAGGCCGGCCTCCAGTCCATCGGCGCCGGCATCGCGTACGGCGCCGCGGCCATCGGGCCGGGCATCGGCATCGGGTACGTCGTGGGCTCGGCCATCCAGGCCATGGCCCGCCAGCCCGAGATGCAGGGCCCGATCCGGACCACCATGTTCCTCGGCGTGGCCTTCGCCGAGGCGCTGGCGCTGTTCGGGTTCGTCCTCTTCTTCCTCGCCAAGAGCGGTTAGGCCCCACCATGATCCCGCTGCTGCTGGGCGCGACGACGACCGTCACGGCCAAGAACCCGATCCTCCCCGACGCGAAAGAGATCATCTGGACGGTCATCGCGTTCGCGATCGCGTTCGTGATCCTCGCCAAGTTCGCGTTCCCGGTGCTGAGGAAGGGGCTCCAGGCCCGGGAGGACAAGATCCGTGCCGACCTCGACCGGGCCGAGCAGGCCCGCGTCGAGGCCGAGGCCACCTTGGAGCGCTACCAGCGTCAGGTCGCCGAGGCGCGCGGCGAGGCCACCCGGATCATCGAGGAGGCCCGGCAGGCCGCCGAAGGGGTGCGCCGCGACCTCATCGCCCGCGCCGAGGCGGACGCCGCCGAGGTGCGCCAGCGCGCCCAGGAGGACTCCCAGCTGGCGAGCAGTCGGGCGCTGACCGAGCTGCGCTCCCACGTCGCGTCGCTGTCGGTCGACCTCGCGGAGAAGATCGTCGAGCACAACCTCGACCGCGACACCCAGATGAACCTCATCGAGAGCTACATCAACTCGGTGGGCAACGGCAACGGCAGTCGGCGCCGGTGACCCGCGAGCGCAACGAGGCGTACGCCGACGCGCTGCTCGCCGCGGCCCGAGGCGAAGGGACCCTCGCCAACATCGAGGACGACCTGTTCCGCTTCGCGCGCACCTTCGAGGGCTCGGACACGCTGCGTGCCGCGCTCACCGACCCGCACCTCCCCGTCGACCGGCGCCTGGCCGTCATCGACGAGCTGATGGGCGGACGGGGGCTGGCGGCCAGCACGGCGCTCGTCTCGATGGTGGTCGCCGCCGGGCACGCCGGCGACCTCCCCGTGATCATCGACCGGTTCGTCGAGCTCGCGGCCAGCGAGCGTCAACGCGACTTCGCCGAGGTGCGCAGCGCGCTCCGCTCGACGCCGGGCAGCAGCAACGACTCGCGGAGGCACTCGGCCGGGCCACCGGCAAGATCGTCGAGGTGAAAGTGATCGTGGACCCAACCGTCCTCGGGGGGATCGTCGCCCGAGTCGGCGACGTCGTCATCGACGGCACCATCCGTCATCGTCTGGAACAGCTGAAGGAGCAGCTCTGATGGCCGAGCTGACCATCAACGCCGACGAGATCGCGGCCGCGCTGCGCAAGCACGTCGAGTCGTTCGAACCGTCGATGGCACGCGCCCAGGTGGGGCGTGTCCTGGAGGTCGGTGACGGCATCGCCCGCGTCGCCGGCCTGCCCGACACCGCCGTGAACGAGCTCCTCGAGTTCGCCGGCGGCAAGCTCGGGTTGGCGCTGAACCTCGACGAGGACGCCATCGGCACGGTGGTGCTCGGCGACGACTTCGACGTCGAGGAGGGCGCGCCCGTGCAGGCGACGGGGCGGATCCTCTCCGTCCCCGTCGGCGACTCGCTCATCGGACGGGTCGTGAACCCGCTCGGTCAGGCGATCGACGGCAAGGGCCCCATCGCGACGGACATCTACCGTCGCCTCGAGGTGCAGGCGCCGGGCATCGTCTACCGCAAGCCGGTGAACGAGCCCCTCCAGACCGGCATCAAGGCGATCGACGCCATGACCCCGATCGGGCGGGGCCAGCGCGAGCTCATCATCGGCGACCGCAAGACCGGCAAGACGACCGTCGCGATCGACACGATCCTGAACCAGCAGGGCTCCGGCGTGAAGTGCATCTACGTCGCGGTGGGCCAGAAGGGCTCCTCCGTCGCGCAGACCGTCGCCACCCTCGAATCGCACGGGGCGATGGAGTACACGGTCGTCGTGAACGCCCCCGCCGCCGAGCAAGCGGTGTTCAAGTACCTGGCCCCCTACGCGGGCTGCGCGATGGGCCAGCACTGGATGGAGCACGGGGAGGCCGCGCTCATCGTCTACGACGACCTGTCCAAGCAGGCCGAGGCGTACCGCCAGATCTCGCTGCTGCTGCGCCGTCCGCCCGGCCGTGAGGCGTACCCGGGCGACGTCTTCTACCTGCACAGCCGGCTGCTCGAGCGGGCCGCGAAGCTCAACGACCGCGAGGGCGGCGGGTCGATGACCGCGCTGCCGGTCATCGAGACGAAGGCCGGCGACGTGTCCGCCTACATCCCGACGAACGTGATCTCGATCACCGACGGGCAGATCTACCTGGTCGACGACCTCTTCAAGGCCGGGGTCCGGCCGGCGATCGACGTGGGGATCTCGGTGTCCCGGGTCGGTGGCGCCGCGCAGATCAAGGCGATGAAGACCGTGTCGGGGACCTTGAAGATCGACCTGGCGCAGTTCCGGGACCTCGAGGCGTTCGCCACGTTCGGGTCCGAGCTCGACGCCGTGTCGCGCGCCCAGCTCGACCGGGGGCAGCGCCTCGTCGAGCTGCTGAAGCAGCCGCTGAACTCGCCGATGCCCGTCGAGGAGCAGGTCGTCGTGATCTTCGCGGGGACGAGCGGGCTCGTCGACGACGTGCCGGTCGACGAGATCCGCCGCTTCGAGCGGGACCTGCTCGACTGGTTCCGGGGCCGCCACGCCGGGCTGCTCGCCGAGATCCGCCAGTCGGGCGCGATGCCCGAGGGCGACGACGTCCGCAACGCGATCGAGGGCTTCAAGCTCGAGTTCCTCGCGGCGCTGCCCGGCGCGACCGGCGCCGACCCGACGGCGACCGACGCCGAGGCGCCCGGCGAGCCCGAGTCCGACAAGACCCTCCGGACCGAGTAGCAGGGGACGGCGCGCCACCATGGCCGGAGGCCAGGAGCGGATCCTCCGTCGACGGATTCGCAGCATCCAGTCGACGAAGAAGATCACCCGCGCGATGGAGCTCATCGCCGCCAGCCGGATCGTGCGCGCCCAGGCGCGTGTGCAGGCCGCCGTGCCGTACTCCGAGATGATCACCCAGGTGGTGCGCGACCTCGCCGCGGCGAGCGCCTCGACCGACAGCCCGCTGCTCGACGCCCCGACCTGAGATCCGCAAGGTGGCCCACGTCGTGCTCACCGCCGACCGTGGGCTGTGCGGCGGGTACAACTCGAGCGTCATCCGCGCCGCGGAGGGCTCGATGCGCGACCACGCCGTCCAGCGACGCGACTACGCGCTCATCGTGGTCGGACGCAAGGCCGAGAGCTACTTCCGGTTCCGCAACTACCGGATCGACGCGGCGTTCACCGGGTTCTCGGACCAGCCGACCTACGAGGACGCCCGCACCGTCGCCCGCGCGGTCGAGCAGCCGTTCCTCGACGGCGAGTACGACCTCGTCGAGGTCATCTACACCCGGTTCGTGTCGGTCGGCAGCCAGGAGGTGCTGGTCCGGCCGCTCATGCCCCTCGAGGCGGAGCTCCTCGGCGGCGACGACGTCCCGCACCGCAGCACCGGCGAGGTCCCGCCGTCGTACGAGTTCGAGCCGTCCGCCGAGGCGATCCTCGAGCAGCTCCTGCCCCGCTACGTCGAGGCCCGCCTGTACGCCGCGCTGCTCAACGCCGCCGCGTCCGAGCACGCGGCGCGGCAGCGGGCGATGAAGGCCGCGACCGACAACGCCGACGAGCTGATCATCGGGCTCACCCGCGTCATGAACCGGGCCCGTCAGGACGCCATCACGACCGAGATCATGGACATCGTCGGCGGTGCCGAGGCGCTGCGCGGCACCGAGCTCGAGCCCGAGCCCGACCGGTTCCTCGTCCCCACCTAACCCCGAAGGAGTCCCATGACCACGACCGCCGAGCCGGGCACCGAGCTGAAGGACGGCCGCATCGTCGCCATCGCCGGGCCGGTCGTCGACGTCGAGTTCCCCCCGACGCGCTGCCCGAGATCAACACCGCCCTCGAGCTCGACTTCGAGCTCGAGGGCGAGAAGATCACCGTCGTCGCCGAGGTGGCCCAGCAGATCGGGGAGGGCCGGGTGCGGGCCATCTGCATGAAGCCGACCGACGGGCTCACCCGCGGGACGCTGGTCCGCAACACGGGTGTCGGGATCCGGATGCCGGTCGGGGAGGGCGTCCTCGGTCACGTGTTCAACGTCATCGGCGAGCCGCTCGACACCACCGCCGACCAGCTGACCGGCATCGAGGACCACTGGGAGATCCGCCGCGACTCGCCGGCGTTCGACCAGCTCGAGCCGCGCTCGATCATGTTCGAGACCGGCATCAAGGTCATCGACCTCCTCGAGCCGTACGTCCAGGGCGGCAAGATCGGGTTGTTCGGCGGCGCGGGGGTCGGCAAGACGGTGATCATCCTCGAGATGATCAACCGCGTCGCCACCCAGCACGGTGGCGTCTCGGTCTTCGCCGGGGTCGGGGAGCGGACCCGCGAGGGCACCGACCTGTGGCTCGAGATGCAGGAGTCCGGCGTCATCGACAAGGCGGCGCTCGTGTACGGCCAGATGGACGAGCCGCCGGGGGTGCGGCTCCGCGTCGCGTTGTCGGCGTTGACCATCGCCGAGTACTTCCGTGACGTGAAGAACCAGGACGTGCTGCTGTTCATCGACAACATCTTCCGGTTCGTCCAGGCCGGCTCGGAGGTGTCGACGCTCCTCGGGCGCATGCCCTCCGCCGTCGGGTACCAGCCGACCCTCGCCGACGAGATGGGGGAGCTGCAGGAGCGGATCACGTCGACCCGCGGCCACTCCATCACCTCGCTGCAGGCGGTGTACGTCCCCGCCGACGACTACACCGACCCGGCGCCGTTCACCACGTTCACGCACCTCGACGCGACGACCGAGCTGAGCCGCCAGATCGCCGCGCTCGGCATCTACCCGGCGGTGGACCCGCTGGCGTCGACGTCGAACATCCTCACGCCCGAGATCGTCGGTGACCGGCACTACGCCGTCGCGCTGCGGGTGCAGGAGATCCTCCAGCGCTACAAGGAGCTCCAGGACATCATCGCCATCCTCGGAATCGACGAGCTGTCCGAGGAGGACAAGCTCACCGTGTCCCGGGCCCGCAAGATCCAGCGGTTCCTGTCCCAGCCGTTCTTCGTCGGCGAGGTGTTCACCGGCTTGAAGGGCATCTACGTCCCGGTCGACGAGACCGTGCAGAGCTTCGAGGCGGTCGCGAACGGCGAGCTCGACGAGGTCCCCGAGCAGGCGTTCTTCAACGTCGGCGGGGTCGAGAGCGTCCTCGCGAAGGCCAAGACCCTCGAGGAGGGCTAGCGGGTGGCCGACGCCAACCCGACGCTCAAGGTGCAGGTCGTCTCACCCGAGCGGGTGCTGTACGAAGGCGACGCCGAGATGGTGGTGTGCCGCACCGCCGACGGCGAGATCGCGTTCCTGCCCGGCCACGTGCCGCTCCTCGGCTCCCTCGGCGATCGCGAAGGTCCGGGCGCTGCTGCCCGACCAGGCCGAGCAGGTCATCGCCGTCCACGGCGGGTTCGTCGAGGTCAGCCACAACCGGGTCATCGTGCTCTCCGACGTCGCCGAGCTCCCGGAGCAGATCGACGTGGCGCGCGCCGAAGCCGCCCGCGACCGGGCGCAGGCCGCCCTCGCCGCCGACGCGACCGACGAGGAGGCGCTCGCCGCCCTCGCCCGCGCCGAGCTGCGCCTGGACGTCGCCGGCGTCACCACCCCCTGAGCCGCCCCGCGTCGGGGGCGGGCACGCACCGGCCGGTCCGCCGACACCGCCGAGCCGTCCTCGTCGCGCTCCTCGTCGTCGGCGGCGTCGGGGTGGCCGCCTGCTCGTCCCCCGCGACGCCGCCGCCGGTCGACACCGCGCCGTACCAGGGGCTCGGCACCTGGGTGTCGGTGTTCGACTACGTGCCCGCCTTCGTCCCGGTCCTCGGCCCGCCGCCCGTCGTCCCCGCCACCCTCGACGACGTCGCCAAGCTCGGCGTCCACACCCTCTACCTGCAGGCGACGATCGACGACCCGCGCGCCGCGGGCCTCCTCGCCGACCCGCCGCTGCTCGCGACGATGCTGCGACGGGCCCACGCCGACGGGCTCGCCGTCGTCGCCTGGTACTACCCGCAGCTCGTCGACCCGACCCGCGACGCGGCGCGCCTCGACGCCATCCTCGCCTTCCGTGCCGGCGGGCAGCGCTTCGACGGCGTCGCCCTCGACATCGAGTCCGCGCAGGTCGCCAACGTCACCGACCGCAACCGCCGCCTCGTGGCGCTCGCCCGTCACGTCCGCTCCCGGGCCGGGCGCCGACCGGTCGGCGCGATCGTCTACCCGGCCGTGCTGCTCGAAGCGGTGAACCCGAACCTGTGGCCCGCGTTCCCGTACCGGGCGCTGGCCCCCTCGATCGACGTGTGGCTGCCCATGACCTACTGGACGCTGCGCACCGGCCCGTACCGCGACGCGTTCACCTACACCGACCAGAGCGTCACCCGGCTGCGCGCCGACCTCCACGACCCGCACGCCGCGGTCGCGCCTATCGGCGGGGAGGCGGCGTCGAGCACGCCCGGGGACCTCGACGGGTTCGCGCTCGCCGTGCAACGCGACAGCGTGCTCGGCCGCTCCCTGTACGACGTGACCGGCACGGCGACGAGCGACTGGCCGTACCTCCGCCAGCCGTGACCGTCAGTACTGCAGCGACGAGTAGCGCATCAGCTTGTGCCACATGTGGTTGGCCTGGATGCGCCGGATCGTGCCGCTCTTGGACCGCATGACGAGCGTCTCGGTCGTCGCGCCGTCGCCCCGGTAGCGGACGCCGCGCAGCAGATCGCCGTCGGTGATCCCGGTGGCGGCGAAGAACACGTCCTCGCCGCCGACCAGGTCGTCGGTGGTGAGGATCCGGCCGAGGTCGTAGCCCCGGTCCTGCGCGGCGCGCCGCTCCTCGTCGTTGCGTGGGTAGAGCCGCCCTTGGATCTCGCCGCCGAGCGCCTTCAACGCGCACGCCGCGATGACCCCCTCCGGGGTCCCGCCGATCCCGAACAAGATGTCGTAGCCCGTGTCCGGCCAGCCGGTCGCGAGCGCCCCCATGACATCGCCGTCCGGGATGAGCCGGATGCGGGCCCCGGCCTCGCGGCACTCGCGGATCAGGTCGGCGTGGCGGTCCCGGTCCAGGATCACCGCGGTCACGTCCTTGACCTGCTCGCCCCGGGCCTTCGCGACGGCCTCGAGGTTGGTCTTCACCGGGGCGTCGAGGTCGATCAGCTCGACCGCCTCCGCGCCCACCGCCACCTTCTCCATGTAGAAGCACGGCCCGGGGTCGAACATCGTGCCCCGCGGCGCGAGCGCGATCACCGACACGGCGTGGTTGCGGCCCAACGACGTCAGGGTGGTCCCGTCGATCGGGTCGACCGCGATGTCGGTCGCCGGGCCGCCGGCGCCGATCGTCTCCCCGTTGAAGAGCATCGGGGCCTCGTCCTTCTCGCCCTCGCCGATGACGACGACACCCTCCATCGGGACGGTGTTGAGCACGAGCCGCATGGCGTCGACGGCCGCCTGGTCGGCGGCCTCCTTGTCGCCCCGCCCCACCCAGCGGCCCGCCGCGAGCGCCGCCGCCTCGGTGACCCGGGCCAGGTCCATGGCCAGGTTGCGGTCCGGGGCCTCTCGCTGCTCCATCAGGCGCTTTCCTCGGGTCGGGCGATGGGGCCTCGAGGGTACCCGGACCCGGCGGCGGCGGCTCCGGCCGGCGAATCGCCCGGCCGCGGTAGGTTCCCGGCGTGGGGGACCGGGTCGCCGTGGTGACGGGCGCCGCGTCGGGGATCGGGCGCGCCACCGCCGAGCGGCTGGCCCGCGACGGCTGGTCGGTCGTCGCCGCCGACGCGAACGCCGACGCCCTCGACGGGCTCGCCGACGACGTCGCCGCCGTGACCGCCGACGTGACCACCGAGGCCGGCAACGCCGCGATGGTCGAGGAGGCCCAGCGCCGCTTCGGCCGCCTCGACGGCCTCGTCCTAAACGCCGGGGTCGCGTCCCGCGGGGCCGTCGACGTCGGAGTCGATGGACGCCTTCGACCGGGTCCTCGCGGTCAACGTGCGCGGCGTCGTGCTCGGGCTGCGCGCCGCGCTCCCCGCGCTGCGCGACGCGGGCGCCGGCCGGGTCGTCGTCACCGGCTCGGTGTCGGGGCTGTTCGGCGACCCCGGCCTGTTCGCCTACAACGCGTCGAAGGGCGCGGTGGTGAACCTGGTGCGCAGCGTCGCGCTGGACCTCGCCCCCGAGGGCATCCGCATCAACGCGGTGTGCCCGGGCGGGATCCGCGGCACCGGCATGACCCGGCCCCTCGAGCGTCACGCCCCGACCCTCTACGAGGAGATGCGCAGCCACATCCCGATGGGCCGATTCGGGGAGCCGGCGGAGATCGCCGCGGCCGTCGCCTTCCTGCTCAGCGACGACGCGTCGTTCGTGACCGGCGTCGCCTTCCCCGTCGACGGTGGCGTCACCGCGGGCACGGGCCAGTTCCGCCGCGCCGCGCCCGACCCGCCGGCCTGACGGCCGCGGCCCGGCCGGGTCAGCCGGCCAGGGCGCTCAGCAGCGCCCCGGTGTCGAAGTAGTCCCGCCAGCGGCGCACCTTGCCGTCGACCACCTCGAAGTAGCCGGCGACGCGCACGTCGACCTGCTTGCCGCCCGGCAGGAAGAAGTGATCGACCCGCTCGTTCATCACCGTGCCGTCGGACTCGATCTGGGCGAGCACGTCCCACGCCATCCGCTCCGCGCCCGCGAAGAACGGGCCGAGGAGGGCCCGCACCTCGTCCGGTCCGGTGCAGACCCCCATGCCGACGTTCTCGTACTCGACGTCGTCGGTGAGCACGGCGCAGACCGCGTCGATGTCCCGCTGCTCGTTGGCCTTGATCAGCTCGGCGACGACCGCTCCGGCGCTCATGGGCGTACCTCCTGGTGGCGCGCGGACGGTAGCAGCCTCGCCGAGCCGGGTACCGTGGGAGTGGTGGAGCTCACCGCGCGAGCGCTGGCGGGCGGCGTACGACGCCGCGCCGCGCGCGCCGAGCACTTCGAGACCCTCTCCGGCATCCCCGTCGAGCCCGTCTACGGGCCCGACGACCAGCTACCCGGCGCCTGGCCGTACACGCGGGGGCCGTACGCCTCGATGTACCGCTCGAAGCTCTGGACGATGCGCATGTTCGCCGGGTTCGGCTCCGCGCCCGACACGAACCAGCGGTTCCGCGAGCTGCTCGCCTCGGGCGGTGACGGGCTCTCGACCGCCTACGACCTGCCGACCCTCATGGGCCGCGACTCCGACGACCCGCTCGCCCTCGGGGAGGTCGGTCGTTGCGGCGTCGCGATCGACACGCTCACCGATGTCCGCGACCTCTACGCCGGCATCGACCTGCGCCACGTGACGACCTCGATGACGATCAACGCACCCGCCGCGGTGCTGCTCGCCATGTACGTCGCCGCCGCCGAGGCCAGCGGGGTCGCCCGCGCCGAGCTCGGCGGCACGCTCCAGAACGACATCTTGAAGGAGTACCAAGCCCAGAAGGAGTTCGTGTTCCCGCCCCGGCCGTCCATGCGGCTGGTCAGCGACACCGTCCGGTTCTGCGCCGCCGAGATGCCCCGCTGGCATCCCCTGTCGGTGTCCGGGTACCACATCCGCGAGGCGGGCTCCACCGCGGTGCAGGAGCTCGGGTTCACGCTCGCCAACGGGTTCGCGTACGTCGAGGCCGCGGTCGCGGCCGGGCTGCCCGTCGACGCGTTCGCGCCCCGCCTGTCGTTCTTCTTCAACGCCCACCTCGACTTCTTCGAGGAGATCGCGAAGTACCGGGCGGCGCGGCGCCTTTGGGCCCGCCACATGCGCGACCGGTACCACGCCACCGAGGACGCGTCGTGCCGGCTGCGGTTCCACGCCCAGACGGCCGGCGTGTCGCTCACCGCGCAGCAGCCGGAGGTGAACCTCGTGCGCACCGCGGTCGAGGCGCTCGCCGCGGTGCTCGGCGGCTCGCAGAGCCTGCACACCAACGCGATGGACGAGACGCTGGCCCTCCCGACCGAGAAGTCGGCGCGGCTCGCGCTGCGCACCCAGCAGGTCCTCGCCCACGAGACCCGCGTCGCGAACGTCGCCGATCCGCTCGGCGGGTCGTGGTACGTCGAGGCGCTGACCGACGAGGTCGAGCGTCGCGCCGAGGACGTGATCACGACGATCGCGTCGCTCGGGGACGGGTCGATCCTCGACGGTGTCCTGACCGGCATCGAGAACGGCTGGTTCCAGCGTGAGATCGGCGACGTCGCCTACGACCAGGAGCGACGGCGCGGCGACGGCCGTGACGTCACCGTCGGGGTCACCGACTTCCTCGAGGGCAACGACGAGGCGCCGCCCGAGCTGCTGCGCATCGGCGCCGACGTGGAGGAGCGACAGCTCAAGCGTCTCGCGGCGGCGAAGGCCGAGCGCGACGACCGCTGCGTCGGCGACACCCTCACCCGGTTGCGCGCCGACGCCGTCGAGCCGACCGTCAACCTGATGCCCGCGCTGCTCGACGCGGTGCGAGCCGAGGCGACGCTCGGGGAGGTCATGGGCGCCCTCGCGGAGATCTTCGGCCGCTACACCGAAGCTCCGGTGATCTGAACCCCGTGGACCCCGAGCTGCTCGAGCACGCCCGCGCCGCGATCGGGTTCATGCCCGACGACGAGGGGCTCCGACTCCACGACGCCGGCTGCGCCGCCGCCCCGGTCGGGCCGCTGCTCGAGATCGGCAGCTACTGCGGCAAGTCGGCGATCTACCTCGGCGCCGCCGCCCGCGCCGGCGGGACCGTGCTGTTCAGCGTCGACCACCATCGCGGCTCGGAGGAGAACCAGCCGGGCTGGGTGTGGCACGACGAGCGGCTCGTCGACCCCGACACCGGGCGCCTCGACACCCTCCCGTGGTTCCGGCGCACCATCGCCGCGGCGGGGCTCGAGGACGTCGTCGTCGCGGTGATCGGCGACTCGCCGACCGTCGGTCGGTACTGGGCGACACCCCTCGGCCTGGTGTTCATCGACGGCGGTCACGCCTTCGACGTCGCGCTCGCCGACTACGAGACCTGGGCACCCCACGTCGCCGCCGACGGGCTGCTCGTCTTCCACGACGTGTTCGAAGACCCCGCCGACGGCGGGCAGGCCCCGTTCGAGGTCTGGCGGCGCGCCGTCACCGACGGCTTCGTCCCCGCGTCGACCACCGGGTCGCTGCGGGTCCTGCGCCGCTGATCAGTCGGTGCGGTGACGCCGCGGCGCGAGCTCGCGCTCGATCTCGGCGCCGGCCTCGATCAGCTCGTCAGCGGTCAGCCCCACCGGGAGGCCCTCCCCGCGGAACAGGCCAGCGGTCGGTCCGGTGCCGCCGAGCGCGTTGGCGGCGAGCACCACCGCGGCGGAGTTCCAGCTCGGCTGCTCGACGGGGAACAGCTCGCCGGGCTCACCGAAGCGCCCACCGTCGAAGTTCGCGCCCGTCCAGTAGCCGCCACCGTCGGCGCGGAGGAACTGCACCCAGCCGAACAGCTCGCGGGCCTTGCGGTCGAGGCCGATGGCGTCGAGCGCCAGGACCAGCTCGCAGGTCTCGGCGGCCGTCACCCACGGCCGGTCCGAGACGCAGCGCACCCCCCGCCCGTCGACGACGAAGCGGTCCCAGAACGCCGCGATGCGGGCCTGCGCGGCGTCGCCGCGCAGCACCCCCCCGAGGATCGGGTAGTACCAGTCCATCGCCCAGCGGGCCTTGTCGAGGAACGCGTCGGGTCGGTGCGCGACGGCGATGGCCAGCGCGCCGAGCGACAGCTCCCAGTCGGGGCGCTCGTGGCCGAGCCGCTCGGCGATCGCGATGGCGCAGCGGACGCTGGCATGGATGCTCGACGAGCCGGTGAGCAGCGCTCCGTCGGCCGGCTGGTCGCCGCGCCACGCGACCTCGCCGGTCTCGGTCTGCCAGCCGAGCGCGAAGTCGATCGCCGGCTCGACCACCGGCCAGAACTCCTCGAGGAACGCGGTGTCGCCCGTCGCGACGTAGTGGTGCCAGACCCCGGTGGCGATGTAGCACGTCACGTTCGTGTCGAGCGCCGGGTCCTTCACGGCGCGGCCGATGTAGTAGGCGTGCCAGCAGCCGTCGGGCCGTTGCATCCCGCGCAGCCACTCGTAGGCCCGCTCGGCCGCCGCGTGGTGGTAGCCGACGTCGAGGGCCATGGCCGCCTCGACGAGGTTCCACGGGTCGGTGTGGTCCCCGGGGCTCCAGGGGATGTTGCCGTCGGGGAGCTGGAGGGCGGCGATCGCCTCGACCGTCGCGCGGAGGTCGACGGCGGTGACCGTCCCCGCGACCGACGGGAGCGGGGGGCGCGGGCTCACGGCTCGTACCGCTGCGCGTAGACGACGAGGCTCTTGCCGAGCACCGGGTTCAGCGCCTGCTCGACCCTCGCCATCACGGGGGCGCGGCCGGCGATCTGGCGGACGAGCAGGTCGTGATAGCGGCGCACCGCCCACGGCGGGTCGACACGGTGGACGCCGGTCGCGCACTTCAGCCACCAGTACGGCGAGTGCAGCGCGTGTGCGTGGTGCGAGCCGCGCAGCCAGCAGCCTGCTGCCTCGAGCTTCGTCTCGAGCTCATGCTGGTGGTAGATGCGCACGTGACCGCCCGGGGTGTCGTGATAGCGGTGGTCGAGCGCCCAGCAGACCCGTTCGGGCCAGCGGGTCGGGACCGTCACCGCGAGCCGCCCCCCGGGGCGCAGCACCCGCACCAGCTCGCGGAGCGCGCCGGTGTCGTCGCCGACGTGCTCGAGCACCTCGGACGCGATCACCGCGTCGAACACGCCGTCGGGGACGGCGAGGGCGAGAGCGTCGCCGTTGAGGACCCCGCCGGGCGCGCCGTCGGGCAGCTCTCCGGCGGCGAGCATGCCGCCGACCACCGCGCGCACGTCCTTCAGCTCGGCGTCGGAGCGGTCCAACGCCACGACGACGGCGCCGCGCCGCCACGCGGTGAAGGCGTGGCGGCCGCCGCCGCATCCCAGGTCGAGCACCCGGGAGCCCGGGCGGACCCCGAGCCGGTCGAAGTCGACGGTCAGCACGACGCGGGGTGCTCGTCGAGGAGCGCCCGGTACTGATCGACGGTGCCCTCGGCGGTGCGCCGCCACGTGAACCGGTCGAGGACCCGGGCGCGGCCCGCCGCGCCGATCCGGTCGCTCAGCGCGGCGTCGTCGAGGGCGCGGGCGAGCGCGGTGGCGAGGGCCGACGGGTCGCCCGGCGGGACGAGCAGGCCGGTGTCGCCGTCCCGGCCGATCACCTCGGGCACCGCGCCGCCGGTGGTGCCCACCACGGGGACGGCGCAGGCCATCGCCTCGACCGCCGGGAGCGAGAAGCCTTCGTAGAGCGACGGGACGCACGCGACCTGCGCCTGGGCGTAGCGCTGGACGATGTCCTCGGTGGTCAGGTTGCTCTCGAATGTCACCGCGCGGCCGAGCCCGAGCTGCTCGATGCGCTGGGGGATCTTGCTCTTGGGCTTCGGGCGGCCGATCACCACCAGGTGCGCGTCGTCGCGCTCGGTGCGCAGCTTGGCGACGGCGTCGAGGAGATGCACGAGCCCCTTCATGGGCACGTCGGCGCTCGCCGTCGTCATGATCCGCCCCGGGACCCGCGCGACGGCCGGTCGGGGGCCGAACACGGTCGGGTCGACCCCGACCGGCACGACGTGGAGGCGGGCCCGCTCGACGCCCATCTGCTCGGCGATGTCACCCTTGGACGACTCCGATACGGTGACGAGCCGCGGGATGCGGCGCGCCACCTCCATCTGCATGCCGAGGAACCCGTACCAGCGGCGCAGCGTCGCCCGCCGCCACGGCCCGGAGGCGTGGGCCAGGTCGAGGTCCCGGTCGACGGTGATCGGGTGGTGGAGGGTGGCGAGCACCGGCCAGCCGTCCGTGTCCATCATCGCCACCAGGCCACGGCCGAGGCACTGGTTGTCGTGGACCAGGTCGAAGTGGCCGCGCCGGCCCGCCAGCAGCCGGCGGGCCCGCAGGCTGAACGTGTACGGCTCCGGGAACCCTGCGGCGCACATGACGGCGAACTCGCGGGCGTCGATCGTGGTCCGCAGCTCGTGGGGCCAGGGGACCCGGAAGGGGTTCGTGGGCCGGTAGAGGTCCAGGCTCGGGACGCGCTCCAGCCGGGTCGGGTCGGCGAGATCCGGGTACGGCGGCCCCGACAGGACCGTCACCTCGTGGCCGAGGTCGGTGAGCTCGCGGACCAGCTCCCGGGTGTAGACGCCCTGCCCGCCGCAGTGGGGGTTGCCCCGGTAGACGAGATACGCGACGCGCAGGCGCTCCGGGGCGGGCATGAGGGGGCGAGCCTATCGGCCGAATACCGTGCAACTCCCGTGGGGCCCGTGCCGATCTCGCCTGCGATGCTGGCCCGCTCCCACACGGTCGCCGAGCCCCGCTGGTCACCCGACGGCCGTCGTCTCGGCTGGGTGGACGCGTTCGACGGGCGGGCCGACGTCCTCGTCGGCCCCGCCGACGGCACCGCGCCGGCCGTCGTGGTGACCGCCGACACGCCCGTTGCCCCGGTCGGCGCGTACGGCGGCGGGGCCTTCGCCTGGGTGGGACCCGACCGGCTGGTGGTGGCCGCCGCCGACGGCCGGCTGGTGCTGCTCGAGGGCGACGGCGCCCACCGCCGGGTCCTGTCGGGGGAGGGGCGAGCGGCCGCGCCCGCTGCGCCGCCGACGCCGGGCTGGGTGGCGTTCGTCCGCGACGGCGACGTCCGCTGCGAGGTCACCGTCGCCGGGCTCGACGGCGACGACGACCCGACGATCCTCAGCACGGCCGACTACGCGTGGGATCCGGCCTGCTCGCCGGACGGGCGGCTCGTGGCCTGGCACGAGTGGGACCTGCCGAACATGCCGTGGGACGGGTCGCGAATCGTCGTCGCCGGCCGCGACGGGCGCGCGCCGCTGATCGTGGCGGGCGGCGACCACGAGGCGGTCGGCCAGCCCGCGCTGGTCGCCCGACGGCCGCCGGCTCGGCTTCGTCACGGACCGCGACGGCTGGTGGAACGTGTGGACCGTCGCACCGGACGGCCACGACGCCCGCCCGGTGCTGCCCGAGGCCTGCGAGCAGGCCGAGCCGCCGTGGGGTCCGGGGCAGCGGTCCTACGCCTGGTCGCCCGACGGCGCGGCGGTCGCGCTCGTCCGCAACGAGGCCGGCTTCGGCCGGCTCGTCGTCGTCGGCCCCGACGGCGTCACGGCGCGCGCCGCCGGCTGGCACCACGGCCTCGACTGGGGCCCGGCCGGGATCGCCGCGGTGCGCTCCGGTGCCCGCACGCCGAGCACCGTGACCGTGCTCGGCGCGGCGGGCCGTCGTCTCGTCGCCCGTGGCCCTGTCGGCGGCTTCGAGACCGTCGGCCTCGAGGAGCCGGAGGCGGTGACGTGGCCCGGGGCCGAGGGGACGGCGGTGCCCGGGCTGCTCTGGCGGCCGACCCGTCCGCCGCCCGGCCCGGGGACGCGTCCGCCGCTGCTCGTCGACGTGCACGGCGGCCCGACCGGGCAGTCGACCGTGGCGTGGCGCGCCGCCCGCCCGTTCTTCACCAGCCGCGGCTGGGCGGTCCTCACCCCCAACCCGACCGGATCGACGGGCTACGGCCGCGCGTACGCCCAGGCGCTCGCGGGGGAGTGGGGCCGGCGCGACGTCGACGACGTCGCCGCCGGGATCCGCGCCGCGGGGGAGCGTGGCTGGTGCGACCCCGCCCGCGTCGTGGTGAGCGGCGGCAGCGCCGGCGCGCTGCACCGCGCTGCTCGTGTGCGTCCGGCATCCCGACCTCGTGCGCGCCGTGATCAGCCAGTACGGCGTCACCGACCTCGCGGGCCTGGCCGCGACGACGCACCGCTTCGAGTCCCGCTACCTCGACCGCCTCGTCGGCGTGCTGCCCCACGACGCCGACCGCTACCGGGAGCGTTCACCCGCGACGCACGCCGCGGCGCTCCGCGTCCCGCTGCTCGTGCTGCACGGCCGCGACGACCGCGTCGTGCCCGTCGAGCAGGCCGACGCGCTCGTCGCCGCGGTCCGCGCCGCCGGCGGGACGGTCGACGCGCACGTCTACGACGGCGAGGGACACGGCTGGTCGCGTCCCGCCACCGTCGAGGACGTCTACCGGCGCGTCGACGCGTTCCTGCGAGACCACGTCGTCGACGTCTGAGCGGGCAGAGTCGCCGCATGGACTTCCAAGGGCCCCGACGAGGCGCCGACCGGGCCGTGCTCCTCGCGCACGGTGCCGGCGCGGACCGTCGCGCGCCGGCCCTCGTCGTGGTCGCCGACGCGCTCGCGGCCGCGGGCATCCCGTCGCTGCGCTTCGACTACCCGTACCGGGTCGCGGGCCGCCGGGCCCCCGACCGACCCGCGGCGCTCGCCGCCGCCACCCGCGACGCCGCCGCCGAGCTGGCCCGCCAGGCCGGGCTGGCCCCGGAGCGGCTCGTCCTCGGCGGTCGCTCGATGGGCGGGCGGGTCGCGTCGCTCGTCGCCGCCGAGGCCGACGACCCCGTCCCGGCGCTCGGCCTCCTGCTGCTCGGCTACCCGCTGCACCCCGCGGGGCGGCCCGACCGTCGCCGCGACGCCCACTTCGGGGCTCTGACCATGCCGGTCTGCTTCTGCTCGGGGACGCGCGACGCGCTGGCACCGCGCGCCGAGCTCACCCGCGCCGCCCGGCGCGTGAGCGGACCCGTCACGCTGCACTGGCTGGAGTCGGCCGACCACGGCTACCGGCCGCTGAAGTCCAGCGGCCGCAGCGTCGACGACGTGCTCGCCGAGGTCGCCGAGACTTCAGTCACATGGGTGCAATCGCTCCCTCCACCCCATCCGAACCACGGGAACGCAGCGTAAACGGCACGTAAAACGGCGAGAATTGTTCGTGATCCAGCGGGTCGGCCTGCGAGACTGGGCCCATGCGAGTCCCCCGCACCTTCGCCTTCGTCGACCTCTGCGGGTTCACGCATTTCACCAACCGGCACGGCGACGAGCGCGCCGTCGACGTCTTGACCCGGTTCCGCTCGGTGGTGCGCGAGATCGGACCGACCTACGGCGTGCGCGTCGCGAAGTGGCTGGGTGACGGCGCCATGTTCGTCAGCACGTCGCGCGAGCCGGCCGTCGAGTCGATCCTGCACCTCGCGGGCCGGGCCGACGAGATCGGCGTCCGCCTGCCGCTGCGCGCCGGTCTCGCCGCCGGCGCGGTGATCATGTTCGAGGGCGACGACTACATCGGCGGGCCCGTCAACCTCGCGGCGCGGCTCTGCGACGCGGCGGAGCCGCGCGAGCTGCTCGCGACCGCCGAGCTCGCCGAGGCCGTCCCGCCGTGGGCCGCCGCGGTGCCCGTCGGGCCTCGCGAGATCTCCGGGTTCCCCACCGCCGTCGACGTCGTGCGCATCGAGGCCACGGTGGCCGTCCCGGTGGTCGGCGCCCGCGGGTAGGGTCGCCGGTCGTGGCCGACCCGAGCTACGACACGCTGCGGTTCGAGCGCCACGACCACGTCGGGTGGCTGCACCTCGCCCGCCCCGAGAAGCTCAACGCCTTCACCGCCCAGATGTGGCGGGAGCTCGGCGAGCTCGGGCGCCGCGTCGGTGACGACGCCGACCTGCGCGCCGTCGTCGTCATCGGCGAGGGCCGAGCCTTCTCGAGCGGCATCGACACGTCCGTGTTCACCGAGGGGACGGGCGCGGCCGTCCTCGAGGACCACGGCGACCGCCACCCCGACCCGACGATCGCCGGGATCCTCGCCGTCCAGGACTCGTTCACGTGGCTCGAGGCGGCGCCCTACCCGACGATCGCCGCGGTGAAGGGCTACGCCTTCGGCGCCGGACTCCAACTCGCGCTGGCGTGCGACCTCCGCGTCCTCGGCACCGGCACGACGCTCGGGCTGCTCGAGCTGCAGTACGGGATCCTCCCCGACCTCGGCGGGACGCAGCGCCTGCCTCGCCTCGTCGGCCCGTCGAAGGCACTGCAGCTCATCCTCACGGGCGCGCGGATCGACGCCGACGAGGCCGCACGGATCGGCCTCGCCGACGTCCTCGTCGCCGACGACGACGTCGAGGGCACGGCGCGTGCGCTCGCCGACACGATCGCCGCCCAGCCGCCGCTCGCGGTGCGCGGCACGAAACGCGCGGTGCACGCCGCGGTGTCGGGGTGCAGCATCCCCGACGGGCTGCTCGTCGAAGCCGAGGCGCAGGCGACGTGCCTCCGCTCGGCCGACATGGCCGAGGCCATCGCCGCGTTCGTGGAGCAGCGGCCCCCCGTCTACCGGGGCGCCTGAAGCCCGACGTCGCCACGGCCGACCGCGTACCATGCGCGGATGGAACGCTACGTCGTGCGGCCCGGTGCTGCCCTGACCGGCACCGTCCGGGTGTCGGGCATGACCAAGAACGCCGGCTGCAAGCAGATGGCCGCCGCGCTGCTCGCGCCCGGGGTCACGACGCTGCGCAACATGACGCCCGTCGCCGACCTCGACGTCATGGTCGAGCTCCTCGAGGCGATCGGCGCGACCGTCCATCGAGACGGCGACGTCGTCCGCATCGACGCCGCTCGCCGACCTGGTCCCCGAAGCCCCCTACGAGCACGTGCGGCGGATGCGCGCGTCGATCAACGTGCTCGGCCCGCTCCTCGCCCGCTACGGGCGGGCCCGCGTCGCGATGCCCGGCGGGGACAACATCGGCAGCCGGAAGCTCGACATGCACTTCGCGGCGCTGACCGCGATGGGCGCCGAGCTCGACGTGCGTAACGGGTTCATCGAGGCACGCGTGCGAACGCGCTCGCCGGGGCGCGCCGGTCATGCTGGACTTCCCGAGCGTCGGCGCCACGGAGACCGTCCTCACCGCCGCGGTGCTGGCGAAGGGCGAGACCGTCATCGAGAACGCGGCACGCGAACCCGAGGTCGTCGACCTCTGCGCGTTCCTCGGCGAGATGGGCGCGCAGATCGACGGTGCCGGGACGTCGACGCTGCGGGTCGACGGCGTCCCCGAGCTCACCGCGACGGAGCACACCATCATCGGGGACCGCATCGAGGCGGGCACGCTGCTCTTCGCGTGCGCGATCGCCGGCGGCGACATCGTCGTCGAGGGTGTCCCGCTCGCGCACCTCGAGACGGTGGCCCGGAAGCTCACCGCGATGGGCGTGACGGTCGGGCCCGCCCCGGACGGCATCGCGGCGGGTGCCGAGGGTCGCCGCGACCCGACCGACGTGCAGACGCTCCCGTTCCCGGGATTCGCGACCGACTTCATGCCGCTCGCCGTCGCGGCGCTGACGACGGCGCGCGGCACCGCGATCGTCACCGAGAACGTCTTCGACAACCGGTTCGTGTTCGTCGGCGAGCTGAACCGCATGGGCGCCGACGTCCGCACGGAGGGGCGTCACGCCGTCGTGCGCGGCGTGCCGCGCCTGTCGGGCGCACCGGTGCGTGCCCCCGACGTCCGGGCCGGCGCCGCGCTCCTCCTCGCCGGTCTCGCCGCCGACGGCGAGACCACCGTCGTCGACACCTACCCGGTGGCGCGCGGCTACGCCGACCTTCCCGGCCGCCTGCGCGCGCTCGGCGCCGACGTCCACGGCGAGGACGACGCCGACCGGGAAGACCCGGGAGCCTGACGGCGGTGGACGCGCTCGTGGAGGCGGACGTGGTGCAGGCGATCGACGCCATCCGACCCGCGCTGCAGGCCGACGGGGGCGACATCGTGTTCCGTGACGTCGACGACAGCGGCGTGGTCCACGTCGAGCTCGTCGGCGCGTGCGGCACGTGCCCGATCTCGACGATGACCCTGAAGGTAGGTGTGGAGCGGATCATCAAGGACCGCGTCCCCGGCGTCTCCGCCGTCGAGGCCGTCGACGCCGCGTGAGGTGACCGTCGCGGCGTCGGCCGCGCTCGTCGACCGCGGCACGGGCCGGCGACCGGGTGGCCCTGGCTCGCCTCCTCTCCCTCGTCGAGGCGGGCGGCCCCGCGGCCGCGGAGGCGCTCGCCCGCCTCTACCCCCACACCGGTGGTGCCTGGACGATCGGGATCACGGGCGCACCCGGCGCCGGCAAGTCCACCCTCACCGACCGGCTCCTCACCCGCATCCGCTGGGCAGGGTGACGAGGTCGGCGTGCTCGCCGTCGACCCGACCAGCCCGTTCACCGGCGGCGCCATCCTCGGCGACCGGATCCGGATGCAGGGCCACGCCACCGACCCCGGGGTGTTCATCCGCTCCATGGCCAGCCGCGGCCACCTCGGCGGCCTCGCGCTCGGCCACCCCGCAGGCGGTGCGGGTCCTCGACGCGATCGGGACGCCGTGGATCATCATCGAGACCGTCGGCGTCGGCCAGGTCGAGGTCGAGGTCGCCGGCGCCGCCGACACCACGGTCGTCGTCGTCAACCCGGGCTGGGGCGACGCCGTGCAGGCCAACAAGGCCGGCCTGCTCGAGATCGCTGACGTGCTCGTCGTGAACAAGGCCGACCGGCCCGGCCGAGACGAGACGATCCGCGATCTCGACAACATGCTCGCCATGTCCGGCGCCCGTGACTGGACACCCCCGGTCGTGCAGACCGTGGCCACCGAGGGCCGCGGGATCGACGACCTCTGGGCCGCCATCGCCGCGCACCGCGCGCATCTCGAGCACGGTGACGAGCTGGTCGCCCGCCGCGAGGCGCGCCTGCGCGACGAGGTGCGCGCCATCGTCACCGACCAGCTGGGTCAGCGCGCCGCCACTCTGTGCGACGGGCCCGCCTTCGACGCGCTCGTCGCTCGGGTGGCGGCCCGCGACGTCGACCCCCACGCCGCGGCGTCGTCGCTGCTCGACTCGTCCGGGGCCTGAGGCCGCGGCCCGCGTCTCCGCCCGCGGCCGGCGGTGGGCTCAGCGGTGAGGACGGCGAAGAGCTCGTCGATGGTGTCGTCGCTCATCAGCGCTCCCATGTTCGCGACGCGGAAGATCTCGTCGCGCAGCTCGGCCTGCCCCGGGTAGATGACCATGCCGTGCTCGTACGCCCGGCCGAACAGCTCGTCGATCGTGTGCCGGCCCAGCCGGAAGGCGGTCAGCACATGCGATCGGTCGGCCTCGTCGAGGAGGAGGTCGAAGTGCTCGCCGCCGGCCGTCCAGACTCGCCGGGCGAGTCGCTCGTAGCGGCCGGGACGATCCTCGGCGGCGAGCAGGTCGAGCGCGAGGTCGAGGGCCACGTAGGCCTGCACGTTCGGCGTGCTGGCCATCCCACGCGCGTACGCCCCGACGTTCAGCACCGGGACACTCGGGTGCAGCGCGAGGTCGGAACGCCACAGCACCCCCGCGATCCCCGGCAGCGACTCCAGGCACTTGCTGCTGTTGAAGCACACCACGTCGGCCCGCGGATCGATCGGGTGGGCGCCGAAGGAGCTGCACCGCGTCGACGAACGCGCGGCTGCCGGTCTCGGCGCACACGTCGATGATCCCCGCCAACGGGTTCAGCAGCCCCGTCGTGGTCTCGTGGTGCACCACCGCGACCCAGTCGGGCTCGCTGCGCCGCACCGCGGCCGTGAGCGCGTCGAGGTCGACGCGGCCCGCCGACGTCCAGGCGGTGCTCCACCAGCTCCACGCCGTCGAACCCCGACAGGGTGCTCAGCGATGCGCTGGCAGTACAGGCCGTTGTGCACCACCACGACCCGGCCGCGCACGAGCGACGCCAGCGCGGCATCGACCGCCAGCGTTCCCGAGCCGTGGAGCAGGCTGACCTCGAACGACGCCGCCGGGAACCCGGCCGCGGCGAGCAGCCGACCTCGGATGCAGGCGGCGAGCTCGTCGAACGCCGGCTCGCGGTGGCAGAGCTCGACGTTGAACAGGTTGTCCTTGATCACCGGGTCCAGGTTCACCGGACCCGGGTTGAACAACACCTGACGACGCCGCGGCAGCACCATCGCGCCTCAGGTCGCGTCGCGACGACGACGGCGAGCGACGCACGGGGCGTTCCGGTCGCGCACGAGGACGCACGATAGCGGCGGCGCGTGCACGTGCCGCGCGAGCGAGGACCTCGGCGGACGCCGGCGCGACGGCAATAGGCTCCGCCGGTGGCGAACGCGGCCGTCAGCCTCGAGGACCACGGCGACGGCGTCGTCGATCATCCGCCTGACGCGGCCGCCGCTCAACGCCCTGTCCATCGGGGTGCTCGGCGAGCTGGCGGCCGCCGCGGCTCGGGTGACGACCGACCCGGGCGTCAAGGCCGTGGTGGTCGCCGGGAGCGAGCGGGCCTTCGCCGCCGGTGCCGACATCGAGGAGCTGGCGACTGCCGACCCGGCGGACGTGGCGGGGGCGTTTCGCGCCGCGTTCGACGGGCTCGCCGCGATTCCCGGTCCGGTCATCGCCGCGGTGCGCGGGTACGCGCTCGGGGGCGGGCTCGAGGTCGCGATGGCGTGCGACCTGCGGGTCGCGGGCGAGTCGGCCCGACTCGGCCAGCCCGAGACGCTGCTCGGCATCCTCCCCGGCGGCGGCGCGACCCAGCGGCTCCCACGCCTCGTCGGGCCGGCCCGAGCCAAGGAGCTGGTCTGGAGCGGCCGGCAGGTCCGGGCCGCCGAGGCGTCGGCGATCGGGCTCGTCGACCGGGTGGTGCCCGACGACGAGGTGGAGGCCAGCGCCCTCGCGTGGGCGACCGCCTTCGCGGGCGGTGCGGTGGCCGCGATGGCGCTCGCCAAGCGGGCGATCGACGGGGGCCTCGACACGCCGCTCGCCGCCGGCCTCGACCTCGAGCGTGACGCCTTCCTCGAGGTGTTCGGCACCGAGGACGCCGCGACCGGGATCCGCTCGTTCCTCGACCGGGGCCCGGGCCACGCCACCTTCCAGGGGCGCTGACGCCCGGTGTCAGTCGAGCGCCTCGCCGGAGCGCGGCCGCGGCGTGGAGCGGATCGACCGAGTCGATCTGCACGCCGGTCCCGAGCTCGAAGCCGGCTGGCACCTCCCGTCGGGGGACGACGCGCACCCACCAGTGGTATGAGGCGTCCCGGCCGGTCGGCGCGTCGTAGACGACGACGTTGTAGGGCGGGTCGGCCAGGACGGCCGCGAGGCGCACGGCGACGTCCCGCAACGTGAGCGCGACGTCGCGGACCTCGGTGTGGGAGGCATCCGCGAACGCCGGGCCGGCCCCGAGCGCCGCGACCCGGACCTCGAACCCGGTGCTCGAACCGAGCGCGCACCACGCCGCCGCCTGCCCGTGCACCAGCACCTCGCCCCCGGCGGCCGAGGCGGCCGCGTGATCCTCGAGCACCCGGTCGGTCTCGGCGAAGCGCGCCACCGCCGCCTCGACCGCCGGGGGGACGAAGTCCAACGCCAGGATCTGCGCGTGCGGGTGCGCGATCGAGGCGCCCGCCGCCCGCCCTTCATTCAGGACGACCTGCACGTGGGCGTGCCCGGCGGCGCGGAGCGCGCGGGCGCGGTCGCGGAGCACCTGGACCACCTCCACCACCGCCTCGTCCTCGAAGGCGGCGAGTCGCCGCCCGTGGTCGGGTGACAGCACGACGACCTCGTGCGCGCCCGTCGCGCCGGGGCCCGGCGTCGGGCCCGCCGACCACCGGGTAGAGGTTGGGGAAGACCCGGATCCGCCAGCCCGGCCCGTTCGGCGCACCCCCGCCGACCCGGGCCACCTCGGGCGGCGTCTCGGCCTCGTGACCCGGGCAAAACGGGCACGCGCCGACGTCGGCGTCCGCCGCCGGGAGGGTCGTGGTGTGCGGACGCGCCGAACGGCTCGGCGCGAGGAGTACGACCTCGCCGGTCAGCGGGTCATGACGCAGCTCCGGCATCGCCGGAGGTTACGGGCCCGCGTCCGAGGTGTGCCGAGACCCGACGCCTACCCTGGCCGCATGCCCACGACCCGCATGGTGATCATCGGCGCCGGCCCCGCGGGGAACACGTGCGCCACGGTCGCCGCGTCGCTCGGCGCCGACGTGACGCTCATCGAGCGCGACGTCATCGGCGGCGCCGCGCATCTCTGGGACTGCATCCCCTCGAAGGCGCTCATCGCGACGGGCGGCGAGCTCGCTGAGCTGACCCGTGCCCCGGTGATGGGGCTCCAGCGCCCAGGGGACGCTCGACATCGACGCGCTGCGCGAACGTGTGTCGGACATCCAGACGCACCTGCACGATCAGCTGTGCACCCTCCTGACCTCCCAAGGCGTGCGGCTGCTGATCGGAGTCGCGCGCTTCAAGGACCCGCACACGATCGTCGTCGACACCGCCGACGGGCTCGAGGAGCTCGAGGCCGACATCGTGCTCGTGGCGACCGGGTCGCGCCCCCGGATCCCCGACTTCGTCACCGTCGACGGCGAGCGGGTGCTCACCACCCGCGAGTCGTACCCGCCCGCCGAGATCCCCGAGCACGCCATCATCATCGGGTCGGGCGTCACCGGTGTCGAGTTCACCCACATGTTCGCCTCGTTGGGCTCGAAGGTGTGTCTGCTCGTGTCCCGCCAGCAGGTGCTGCCCATCAAGGACGCCGAGGTCGCCGCCGTCCTCGAGGAGGCGTTCCTCGCGCGCGGTGTCACGCTCCTCAAGGGTGCCCGGGCGTGCGGCGTGACCCGCACGGGCGACACCGTGCAGGTCACGTGCGAGGACGGGCGCGTCGATCGACGGCTCCCACGCCGTGCTGGCCGTCGGGTCCGTGCCGAACAGCGAGGGCCTGGGCCTCGAGGAGGCCGGCCTGGAGATCGACGACGCCGGCTACATCCCCGTGAACCACAACTGCCTCACCAACGTCGGGCACATCTACGCCGCCGGCGACGTCGCCGGCCGACTGCCGCTCTCGTCGGTCGCCGCCATGCAGGGCCGCAAGATCGCCGAGCACGCCATGGGGCTGCACAACTTCCCGCACCGCCACCTCGACTACGACAAGGCCGCGTCGGCCGTGTTCACCGAGCCCGAGATCGCCGACGTCGGCTTGGCCGAGGCGGAGGCGTTCTCCTCGGGTCGCAAGATCCGGGTGACGAAGGTGCCGTTCACGGCCAACGCCAAGGCGCTCATCAAGGGCGACCCGCGCGGGTTCGTGAAGATCATCTCCGACCCGGCGCGCGGCGTGGTGCTCGGCGGCTCCATCGTCGGGAGCAACGCGGCCGAGCTGATCGGCATCGTGGCCGTCGCCGTCGCGAACGGGTTGAAGGTCACCGACATCGTCGACGCACTGCTCGTGCACCCGACGCTGTCGGAGTCACTCGCCGAAGCCGCGTCCTGACCGCCCCGCGGCGCACGTCGGAGGGTCAGCCGATCACGACGAGCACGTCACCGGTCCCGACGGTGTCGCCGGGCTGGACCCGGATCTCCTTCACCGTGCCGCCCAGCTCGGCGTTGAGGTGGTTCTCCATCTTCATCGCCTCGAGGACCAGCACGGCCTGACCGGCCGTGACCTCCTCGCCCACCTGCACCAAGAGCCGCACGATCGTCCCCTGCATCGGCGCGGCGATCGTGCCGTTCCCCGCCGCGCCCGACTGGCCGGCCGGCTTCGGACGCGGCGCACGCCGGCTCGCGGCCGACGCGGCCGCTGGCTCGTCGGGCAGCCACAGCCGCACCGAGAACCGCTTCCCATCGACCTCGACCGGGACCGTCCGCTCGGTGAGCTCCGGCTCGCCCGGGCCCGCCGCCTCCGTCGACTCGTCCGCCGGCGCGGGCGCCGCCGCGAAGACCGACGCGTCGAGCTCCTCTTCCACCCACTTCGTCGAGTGGCGCGCCGCGGCGAAATCGGGGTGCGCGAGCAGCACCTCGTGGGCCGGCACGGTCGTGCGCACCCCGCCGACGTGCAGCTCGCCGAGCGCGCGGAGCATGCGACGCCGGGCGGCGTCCCGGTCGGGACCCCAGACGACGAGCTTGCCGACGAGGTTGTCGAAGTACTGCGAGATCGTGTCGCCCTCCTCGTAGCCGCCGTCCCAGCGCACCCCCGGCCCGCCCGGGACCCGGAGGCGGGTGATCAGCCCCGGTGACGGGAGGAACCCGCGGGCCGGATCCTCGGCGTTGATCCGGCACTCGATGGCGTGCCCGTCGCGGCGGATCGACGCCTGGCTGAACGACAACGGCTCGCCGTCGGCGACGCGGAGCTGCTCGTGGACGAGGTCGAGGCCGGTGACGAGCTCGGTGACGCAGTGCTCCACCTGGAGGCGGGTGTTCATCTCGAGGAACCAGAACCCGCCGTCCTGGTACAGCATCTCGACCGTGCCGGCGTTCACGTAGCCGCAGCCGCGCGCCACCTTCACCGCGGCCTCGCCCATGGCCGTTCGGGTCGCGTCGTCGAGCCCCGCGGCGGGGGCCTCCTCGACGAGCTTCTGGTGGCGGCGCTGCGTCGAGCAGTCCCGCTCCCCGAGCCACACCGCGTGGCCGTGGATGTCGCAGAACACCTGAATCTCGATGTGGCGCGGCCGGGTGAGGTACCGCTCGAGGTACGCCTCGGGTCGACCGAAGTAGGCGGTGGCCTCCCGCGTCGCCGATTCGAACGCCGAGCGGGCCCCGTCGGCGTCGCGCACGACCTTCAGGCCCTTCCCGCCGCCGCCGTACGCGGCCTTGATCGCGACCGGCCAGCCGTGCTGCTCGCCGAACGCGACGATCTCGTCGACGTCCTCGATGGCCTGCGTCGTGCCGGGGACCGACTCGACGCCCGCCGCCGCGGCGGCGAGTCGCGACGAGATCTTGTCGCCCATCACCTCGATCGCCGCGGGTGGCGGCCCGATCCAAGTCACGCCGGCGTCGGTCACCGCCCGCGCGAAGTCGGCGTTCTCGGCGAAGAACCCGTACCCCGGGTGCAACGCGTCGACGCCGGACCGCTCGGCGATCTCGAGGATGCGCGCCGTGTTCAGGTAGCTCTCGGCCGCGGTCTGGCCACCGAGGGCGTACGCCTCGTCGGCGTAGCGGACGTGGGCCGCGTCGCGGTCCAGGTCGGAGTACACCGCAACGGTGCCCACCCCGAGCTCTCGGCAGGTCCGCATCACCCGCACGGCGATCTCGCCGCGGTTGGCGATCAGGATCTTGGCAGGCACTGGGTCTCGAGACGTCCGGTCAACAGGTCGCCGTATCCTACGGGTGATGGGCGATCCGCCCGCCAGCCGAGATGCGCGGTGGCGCATCCGTCGCTTCGACGACATCGATTCGACGAACCGATACACGCTCGACGCTGCCCGGGCGGGTGCGGCACCCGGCTTGGTCGTCGTGGCCGACCATCAGACCGCCGGCCGGGGTCGGCGCGGACGCACCTGGACGGCACCGGCCGGGTCGTCGCTGCTCGTGTCGCTGCTCCTGGCGCCGCCCGCGGTCGCCGACGACGTGCATCGCCTCACGATGGCGGCGGCGCTCGCCCTCCAGGCGGCGGTGGGCCAGGTCGCCGGCGTCGACACTGCGTTGAAGTGGCCGAACGACCTCGTCGTCGGCGACCGCAAGCTCGCGGGCCTGCTCGCCGAGGCGGACGTCCACGCCGGGTCGGTGCGCCACGTCATCGTCGGGATCGGCTGCAACGTCGCGGCCGTCGACTTCCCGCCCGAGCTCGCGACGACCGCCACGTCGTGCGCCCACGAGGCGGGACGGCCCGTGGACCGCGGGGCGCTGCTCGACGCGTTCCTCTCGCTCCTCGCGGTGCGGCTCGACGCGCTCGACGAGGTGCCGGCCGACTACCGGGCGCGTCTGTCCACCGTGGGTCGCGCGGTCCGCGTCGAGCTCGAGTCCGGGGCGGTCGAGGGCGTCGCGACCGACGTCGACGCGTCGGGTCGCCTCGTCGTGCAGCCGACCGACGCGCCACCGCTCGTCGTCGCGGTCGGCGACGTGGTGCACCTCCGGCCGATCACGGATCGAGGTTCGACGCCACCAGCTCGCTGAACGCCGCGGCCAGCGCGCGGGTCCGTGCACCCGGCACTGCCGGCAGGCGCGTCTCGTCCACCGCGGCGATCGCGTTCACCTCGCGGGTGCTCGACGTCAAGAACGCCTCCTCGGCGGCACCGAGCGTCGTGATGGGCAGGGTCCGCTCCTCGACCGGCACGCCGACCGACGCGCCGAGCTCCAGCACGAGCGCGCGCGTGCACCCCGAGGAGACACCCCGACGACTCGGGTGGTGTGCACACCACGCCGTCGACGACGACGAACACGTTCGAGCCGGTCGCCTCGCAGAGCTCCCCCCGGGTGTTGGCGAACACCGCCTCGGTGGCGCCTCGCGCGTGGGCGAACGCCAACGCGCGGACGTTGTCGGCGTAGGAGATCGTCTTCAGGCCCGCGGTCGCGCCCCGCTCGTTGCGCGGCCACGGCACCACCACCACCGCCTCAGCGTCGCGGCGCGTCCGGGCCGGCGCCGCCGCGACGATCACCGTCGGCGGCGCATCGCCCCGCTCCGATCCGAGCGGTGACGGGCCACCCGTCACCGTGATCCGCAGCCGGCCGTCCTCGATCCCGTTCGCCCGGAGCACCGCGTCGGCCGCCTCGCGCAGCCGGCTGCCATCCGGGACGGCGAGGCCCAGCCCGTCCGCCGAGCGGCGCAGCCGGACGTCGTGGCGCCGCCATGCGAACGGCACACCCCGGTACACGCCGAGGGTCTCGAAGACACCGTCCCCGACGAGGATCCCGTGGTCGAGGGCCGAGACGTGGGCGCGGTCACTCGGCAGGAGGGCCCCGTTGACCCACACCGACGTCACCCGACGGCCCGCCGCCGTCGGGCCCAGGTCGAGCGTCCCGGCCGCGGCGCGCGGCGACGCCGCCGCACGCGCACGGGGGCCGACGTCACGACGCTGAGGGTAGGCCCCCGCTGAGGAGCAGCGAGGCCTGCTCAGTACACTGAGCGCCCACATGAAGATGTCTCGCACCGTTCTGCGCGCCCTGTCGGGCCGCTACCTCATCGCCCTCGGCGTCGCCGTGGCCGTCATGGTCGGCGGCGTGGTCACCGTCAACGCGGTGATCAGCAGCAAGGTCGGGAGCGTCCGGCGGGTGAAGGTCAACGTGGCGCCGGCGCCCAGCGGCGGCGCGAACTACCTGATCCTCGGCTGCGCGACACCGCGCGCCGCTCGACCGGGGCCAGGCACCTGCTCGGACGTGGGCGGGAGTCAAAGCGTCGAGAACCGGGTGAACTCGGACACCATGATGGTGGTCCACGTCGAGCCGAACCAGAAGCGCCTCTTGATCGTGTCGTTCCCCCGCGATCTGTGGGTGAACATCCCCGGGATCGGGATGGGCAAGATCGACGCCGCGCTCGGTGCGGGCGCGGACACGACGATCAAGACGTTGCAGGCCGACTTCGGCATCTCGATCAACCACTACATCCTGGTTGACTTCCAGGCGTTCCAAGGGATCGTGAACGCGATCGGCACGGTGCCGGTGTACTTCCCGTACGCGGCACGCGACGAGGAGAGCGGCCTCGGCGTCCTGCCGGGCTGCATCCAGCTGAACGGGGCGCAGGCGCTCGCCTACGCGCGCTCGAGGACGCTCGAGTTCTTCAGCACGCTCTCGAAGCAGTGGATCCTCGCCGACCCGACCGCGGACATCGGGCGCATCGCCCGCCAGCAGCAGTTCATCCGCGAGCTGGCCGGCATCGCGGTGGCCCGCAGCCTCCAGGATCCTGCCACGGGACTCCAGATCGTGAACCGAGTGCTGGGCTACCTGATCTTCGATCAGAACCTCTCCAAGAACGACGTGCTGTCGCTCGTCGACGACTTCCGCACCGTCAACCCGAACGACACGAGCCACCTCGAGTTCGACACCCTGCCCTGGCAGACCGGCCCGATGCAGCAAGCCCAGGACGTGCTGTACGTGCAGGAGCCGCAGGACCAGACGGTCCTGGCGCGCCTGCGCGACTTCAGCGGGACGGACACGAGCGGGTCGGTGAGCACGGTGACCCCCAAGCAGGTGCGGGTGCGGGTCGCGGACGGGACGGGCGATGCCGCGCTGGCCAGCTCGACGCTCGCCGACTTCGTCGGGAAGGCCGGGTTCGAGTCCGGCGGGATCGGCCACGTCTCCGAGACGGTCTCGACCACGCAGGTGCGGTACAAGCCGGGCTCGATCACCCAGGGCGAGCTGCTCCTCGAGTACCTCTCGCCGAACACCCAGCTGATCGAGGACCCGTCGCTCACCGGCGTCGGCGTCGAAGTGGTCCTCGGCAAGGACTTCACCGCGATCACGCTGCCGAGCGGTGGCGGGTCGGTGACCACCGGAAGGAACCTCGGCACGCCCCAGGCCACCGGACCGAACGGGCAAGACAACGCGGGCGACACCTACGCCACCGGGAGCGGCGCCGGCGTGGACCCGGCGCAGTTCGGGCCGGCCGCGCCGGCGGGAACGTGCCGGTGAGGCGCCCCGCGTGAGCCGGGTCGGCGTCGTCGGCGCCGGGTACGTCGGGCTGACCACGGGCGCGTGCCTGGCCCACCTGGGCCACGACGTGATCGTCGGCGACATCGACGCCGACAAGATTCGGCGCCTGACCAAAGGGGACGTCGACGTCCTCGAGGAGGGCCTCCCCGGGCTCGTCGCCGAAGGCCTCGCGACCCGACACCTCCGCTTCGTGGTCGGCGCCGCCGCGGCCGCCGTCGACGCCGAGTTCGTGTTCCTGTGCGTCCCGACCCCGGAGGGGGAGGGCGGCGACGCGGACCTGTCGGTCGTCGACGCCGTCGTCCGCGAGGTCGCGCCGGTCCTCCCGCCCGGCGCGGTCCTCGTCAACAAGTCGACGATGCCCGTCGGGTCGAGCGGCCACGTCGGGCGGCTGCTGCGCGCCTCGGGTGCGGTCCCTGAGGTCGGCGTGGCCTCCAATCCTGAGTTCCTGCGCGAGGGCACCGCGGTGCGCGACTTCCTGTCGCCGGCGCGGGTGGTGATCGGCGCCGACGACCCGACCGTCGCCGTCCGCGTCTCGGATCTGTACCGGGACGTCCAAGGCCCGGTCCTCGTCACCAGCACCGCGTCCGCGGAGATGGTCAAGTACGCGTCGAACGCCTTCCTCGCCGCGAAGGTGTCGTTCGTGAACGCCATCGCCAACCTGTGCGAGGCCGTGAACGCCGACGTGCGCGAGGTGACGCTCGGCATGGGCTACGACCCGCGGATCGGCTTCGAGTTCCTGCATCCCGGCCCGGGGTGGGGCGGGTCGTGCTTCCCGAAGGACACGGCGGCGCTCGCCCGCACCGCGGCGCGCGTCGGCGACGACTTCCCGATGCTCGCCGCCGTCATCGCCACGAACCGGGAGCAGCGAGACCGGGTGGTCGGCAAGGTGCGCGACGCGGTCGGCGGGGACCTCGCCGGCCGCACCGTCGCCGCGTGGGGCCTCACCTTCAAGGCCAACACCAACGACCTGCGTGACTCGCCGGCGATCGACATCGCTCGGCGGCTCCTCGGTGAGGGCGCCACGGTGCGGGGCTACGACCCCGCCGGCGGGGAAGCCGCCCGCGGGCTGCTCCCCGGCCTCGAGGTGCTGGCCGACCCCTACGAGGCCTGCGCGGGCGCGGATGTGCTCTGCGTGCTCACCGAGTGGGACGAGTTTCGCTGGCTCGACTACGAGCGGGTCGCGACCGTCCTGCCCGGTCGGGCCATCGTGGACGCGCGCAACGTCTTGGACCCGGCCGCCATGCGCCACCTGGGTTTCACGTACCGGGGCATCGGACGCTGATGCCCCGAACCGTGGTGACGGGCGGCGCCGGGTTCGTCGGCGGGCACGTGTGCCGGGCCCTGCGCGGCGCCGGCCACGAGGTCGTCGCCGTCGACGACCTCTCGACCGGCAGCCGCGACCAGGTCGCGGATCTGCTCGACGCACCGGGCTTCACGCTCCTCGAGCACGACGTCGTCACCGGGCTGGCGGTCACGGGCCCGGTCGACGCCGTGCTGCACCTGGCCAGCGCGGCGAGCGTCCCCGAGTACCTGGCCCGCCCGGTCGAGACCCTGCCGCGTCGGTTCCGAGGGGACGCGCCACGCCCTCGAGCTCGCCCGTGAGCACCACGCCCGGTTCCTCCTCGCGTCGACGAGCGAGATCTACGGCGACCCGCTCGAGCATCCCCAGCGGGAGAGCTACTGGGGTCACGTGAACCCCGTCGGTCCCCGCGCCGTGTACGACGAGGCGAAGCGCTACGCCGAGGCGCTCACGATGGCGTATCACCGCACGCACGGGGTCGACACGAAGATCGTGCGGATCTTCAACTGCTTCGGGCCCGGGCTGGCGCCCGGTGACGGGCGGGTGGTGTCGAACTTCCTCGCGCAGGCGATGGCGGGGGAGCCGCTCACCGTGTACGGGACCGGCAGCCAGACCCGGTCGTTCTGCTACGTGTCCGACGAGGTGCGGGGGATCTTGGCGCTGCTCGCCTCCGACTGGGTGGGACCGATGAACATCGGCAACCCCGACGAGCACACGATCCTGGAGCTGGCCGAGCTCGTGCTCGACGTCACCGGCTCGGCGTCGACGCTGCGCTTCGTCGACCTGCCGGTCGACGACCCGACCCGCCGCTGCCCCGACATCACCCAGGCCCGCGAGGTGCTCGGCTGGACGCCCCAGGTCGACCTGCGCACCGGCGTCGCGCTCACCTACGAGTCGTACCGCGTCGCCACCGACGCGTCGTAGACCGCCGCCGACGCGGCCGGCCCGGCGCGTGCCCCCCGGGTAGCCTCCGCCATGGCCCGCGCGCGCCGTGCCCGTCGTGGCGGCCCGTCGCGATGAGAGCCGTCGTGCTGGTCGGTGGCGAGGGCACCCGGCTCCGACCGCTCACCTACGAGACCCCCAAGCCGCTGCTGCCGGTGGCGAACGAGGTCTTCCTCGACCGCCAGCTCGGCTGGCTCGCCGCCTACGGCGTCGACGAGGTCGGCCTGTCGCTCGGCTATCTCCCGGACGCCTTCGTCGAGCGCTACCCGGACGGCCGGTTCACCGACGGCGCCGGTCGACAGGTGGCGCTGCGCTACGCGCCCGAGCCGACGCCGCTCGGCACCGCCGGCGCGGTGCGCTTCGCCGCCGAGCAGCTCGGCGTCCGCGAGCGCTTCGTGGTGTGCAACGGCGACGTGCTCACCGCCCTCGACCTCGGCGACCTCCTCGCGTTCCACGCCGACCGGCGGGCCGAGGCGACGATCCACCTCGCCGCCGTCGACGACCCCTCCCGGTTCGGTGTCGTGCCCACCGACCCCGACGGGCGGGTGCGCGCGTTCGTTGAGAAGCCGCCGCCCGGCACCGAGCCGACCCGATGGATCAACGCCGGCACCTACGTGCTCGAGGCGAGCGTCCTCGATCGGATCGCGCCCGAGCGGCCCGTCTCGATCGAGCGCGACACGTTCCCTGGCATGCTCGCGACCGCCGGCGCGCTCTACGCCATGCCGAGCCACGCCTACTGGATCGACGTCGGCGCCGTCGCGCAGTACCTCCAGGCGCACGCCGACCTGCTGGCCGGCCGGCTCGGGGCGGTCCCCGCCCCCGGCGCACGGGAGGTCGCTCCCGGTGTCTGGGTGCAAGGCCCGGGTCCGGCCCCCGCCGGCGTCGCCGCGCCAGCGCTCGTGGGGGAGCGCACCCAGGTGGATCCGAGCGCCCGCGTCGTCGGATCGGTGCTCGGCGCCGGTGTGCGGGTCGCGGGCGGCGCGTCCGTCGTCGACGCCGTCGTGCACGACGACGCCACGATCGGGCCGAACGCGACCGTGCGACGCTCGATCGTCGGCGCCGGCGCGGTGGTCGGCGCGGGCGCGACGGTCGACGCCGAGTCGATCCTCGGACCCCACGTCACGCTCGACGCCGGCGCGTCGCTGGTCGGGCAGCGATCGCCGGCGCCCGACACGGTGGCCCCGACGTGAGGGTCCTCGTCACCGGCGGCGCCGGGTTCCTCGGCTCGACGCTCGTCGACCGGCTCCTCGCCGAGGACTGCGACGTCGACGTCGTCGACGACCTCTCGAAGGGCACGCTGCCCAACCTGGCCGACGCCCGCGCCCAACGACACCGGCGATGCACGTTCCACCGTCTCGACATCGGCGCCGGCGGCGTCGAGGAGCTCATGGCCCACCGCAAGCCCGAGGTCGTCTACCACCTCGCGGCGCAGGCCAGCGTGACCGCGTCCGTCGCGGACCCGGGGCGCGACGCGATCGTGAACATCGTCGGGTCGCTGCACGTCCTGCAGGGGGCGCTCGCCGCCGGGACGCGCAAGGTGGTGTTCGCCGGGTCGGGGGGCACGCTCTACGGCATCCCGAAGACCATCCCGACACCGGAGAGCCACCCCCAGCACCCGATCTCGCCGTACGGCGTCGCGAAGAAGTCGGTCACCGACTACCTCCACTACTACCGGGAGGTGCACGGCCTGTCGTCGACCGTCCTGGCGCTCGCCAACGTCTACGGGCCCCGCCAGGACCCGCACGGCGAGGCGGGGGTCGTGGCCATCTTCAGCGCCAAGCTGCTCGACGGGGAGGCCCCGCCGATCTTCGGGGACGGCGAGCAGACCCGCGACTACGTGTTCGTCGACGACGTCGTCGACGCGTTCGTGCGGGGCGCCGACCGGGCCGACGGCAAGGTGTTGAACATCGGGACGGGCATCGAGACGTCGGTGCTCGACCTCTACGACGTCGTGGCGGGCGCCGCCGGCTTCGACGGCCCGCCGCGCATGATGCCGGCGCACGCCGGGGAGCTGCGCCGCTCGGCGCTCGACGCGTCCGCCGCGGCCACCCAGCTGGGCTGGCGGCCGTGGACGACACTCGAGGACGGCGTCACCCGGACGGTGGAGTGGTTCCGCGCGCAGCGTCGCGGTCGCTGACCCACCGGGCACGCGTCGGCCGCGAGGTCGACCGGCGGGCGGGGTCGCGCCACGTAGGCGGGATCCGGGTAGCCGACGAGCACCAACGCGTGGGGCTGCCACGCCGCATCGAGCCCGAGCGCCGCGCCCGCCTCCTCGGGGCAGAAGATGGGCGCCGCGACCCAGCACGACGCCACCCCGAGGTCGGTCGCGGTGAGCATGAGGTTCTCGACCGCGGCGCCGAGCGCGAGGAGCGCCATGCCCCACTCGGCTCGTTGGCGACGTTCATCGGGGTAGCGGTCGAGGCCGTCGTCGGTGAGGCAGCCGAGCACCGCGGCGGGTGCCGCGAGCAGCCGGTCGCGGGAGCCGGCGACGAGCGCGTCGATCCGCTCCGGGGGGAGGCCGTCACCGGCGAGGTCGGCGCGCCATCGGGCGCCCATCCCGTCGGCGAGCGCGGCCTGTCGGGCCCGGTCGGCGAGGACCACCCAGCGCCACGGTCGGGAATGATGCGGCGCCGGAGCGAGGCACGCCGCCGTCACCAGCGTGTCGAGCAGCGCGGGGTCGACGCGCTCGGGGCGGAACGCCCGGATCGAGCGGCGGGCCTCGACGAACGCCGGGACCGCCGGCATCAGCGGAACAGGTCGTCGGCCGGGGCCCGCACCAGCTCGCGCACGGACCCGTCCCGCCGCCACGTCGGGTCCAGGCCCCGCACGATCGCCGCCGCGACCCGCGCCGTCTTGCCCATGACGAGCTCGGCGGCGCCCGCCACCTCGTCGGCGACCGCCACCTCCGTCACCTGCAGGGCCCGGCCGAGCCCGTCCGCCTCGCCGCGCAGGTCCAGCACGGCGGCGAGACCGGCGACACCGATCGCGACGTCGGTCAGCCCGTGCCGCCACGCCCGACCGAACGTGTCCGAGATGATGACCGCGACGTCGACGCCCGCACGGGCCCGGAGCGCGTCCCGGATGTGACGGGCCGACCGGTCGGCGTCCAGGGGCAGCAGCGCCGCCCAGCCGGCCTCCACGTTCGAGAGGTCCACCCCGGCGTTGGCGCAGACGAAGCCGTGCCGGGTCTCGCTGATGATGAGCTCGCCCCGCCGGCGCAGGACGCGGACCGACTCGGCCTCCACGAGGCGGCGCCGGGCCGCCTGATCGTCAGGGTCGAGCGCGACGAGCCGCCCCTCCGCCTTCGACACCACCTTCTGGGTCACGACCACGCAGTCCCCGGCGGTGAGCGGGGTGCCCTGCTCGTCGGCCGCGGTGTGCACGAGGACGGCCAGCTCGTCGCCGCGCCGCACCTCGGGCAGGCCGTCGATCGGGATGACGGTGAGGGTCACGCCACGGCCGCGAGCGTGTCGCGTGCCAGCGCGGCGGCGACCCACGCGTCGCGCATCAGCGTGTCGGTCACGACGACCTTGACCCCGAGCGCCTCGATGCGCTGCCGGTCACCCGCGTCGACCTGGTCGATGACCATCGTCGCGCGACACGTCGCGGTAGGCGCGGGCCACGCCGACGCTCGACACCTCGATGTCGAGCGGGGCCATGAGCCGGTCGGCGGGGCCCTTCACCGGACGGCCGCCGACGATCGGGCTGACGGCCACGACCCGGTCGCGGCGCGCCGCGAGCGCCTCGCGGATCCCGGGCACGGCGAGGATCGGCCCGATCGAGATGACCGGGTTGCTCGGGCAGATCAGGATGGCGTCGGCGTCGGCGAGGGTCTCGAGCACCCCCGGCGCGGGACGCGCCACCTCGGCGCCCGCGAATTGCACGCCGAGCACCGGCGGCTCGGCGTGCTCCCGGACGAACCACTCCTGCATCGCGAGCTCCACGGGGGCGCCGTCCTCGCCGCGCGCGGTGATCCGGGTCGCGACCCGGTCGTCGCTCATCGGCACCAGCCGGGTCGCGAGCCCCCACGCCTCGGTGATCTCGGCGGTGATGACGCTCGAGGGGCGCACCCGCGCGGCGACGCTCACTGCGGTACAGGTGCGTGGCCAGGTCGCGGTCGCCGAGGCGGAACCAGGTCGGTGCGCCGTAGCGGTCCAGCGCGTCGACCGTGTGGAACGTCTCACCCGCCAGGCCCCACCCGGTGTCCGGGTTGTTCGCCCCGGCGAGGGCGTAGGTGACGCTGTCGAGGTCGGGGCAGACCCACAGCCCGTGGAACTCGTCGTCGTCGCCGGTGTTGACGACCGCGGTCACCGACACGGGGTCGACCACGTCGACCAGCCCGCACAGGAACCGAGCCGCCCCTACCCCTCCGGCCAGCGCGGCGAGCACCCTGTGACGTTACGCGACGCGACGGCGGGCCCGGCCCGCCGACGTGCGGTGGATCAGACGGACGGGGTGCCGGTGGGCGGCGCGGTCCCGTCGCGGCCGTCCGCGGCGCACGGGGCGGCGACACCGAAGCTCGAGAGGACGGGCTCGACGCGGGCGCGGACGTCGGCCACCCACGGCTCGACCTGCTCACCGAGACGTGTGACGACCGGCTCGACCCGGGACTTCAGCTCCGCGCCGAGCGCCCCGATCGCCGTCCGGGCATCCCGGTCAGGGTCACGGCCTGGACGCGGGCGTCCTGGCCGGCGGTCGCGAGCCGCTTCTGCACCGCCCGGCGTCGCACCTGGGCCTGCTGGAAGCCGAGCACGCCGACGCCGACCGCGGTGTACGCCGCGTCCTCGGCCCGTTGACGAAGATCACGAACCGGGTCGTTGCCCATCGGGGGCTCCTTCCAACCGAACGAACACCGTCGCTAGCCAGAATACGCACGGTTGCTAACTCCTGCAAGCAGCCGGGGCAGCGCTCCGCGACACCAGCCCGCGTCGACGATGGCCCGGGTGGGGCCGGTGCGGCCATATCCTCAGCCCCGCCGATGAGCCTGCCCGACGACGCCGACGGTCTCCTCCGCCCGCCCGACGAGCAGGAGGCGGACGACGCCGCACCGTCCGTCGTGGCGGTCGTCGTCACCCGCAACCCGGGCGCGTTCCTCGAGCCGGCGCTCGGCGCGCTCGGCCATCAGGACTATCCGTCGGTCTCGGTCCTCGTCGTCGACGCCGGGTCGATGGTCGACCCGACCGCCCGGGTCGCCGCCGTGCTGCCCGACGCGTTCGTGCACCGCAGCGCCGACGCGAACCCGGGGTTCGGCGGCGCCGCCGACGAGGCGCTGCGCCTCGTGCGCGGCGCAACGTTCGTGCTCTGCTGCCACGACGACGTCGTCCTCGCGCCCGACGCGGTGCGGATCCTCGTCGAGGAGGCCTACCGGTCCAACGCCGGGGATCGTCGGGCCCAAGCTCGTCTCGGCCGACGACCCCGAGGTCCTCCTCGACGTCGGGCGCAGCATCGACCGGCTCGGCGGCTCGCACACCGGGATCGAGCCCGGGGAGCTCGACCAGGAGCAGCACGACGCGGTGCGGGACGTGTTCTACGTCTCGAGCGCGGCGATGCTCGTGCGCACCGACCTCTTCGAGGCGCTCGGCGGCTTCGACCCCGACACGTTCCCCGGGTCCGAGGACCTGGACCTGTGCTGGCGGGCGTGGCTGGCCGGCGCCCGCGTGGTCGTCGCCCCCGACGCCCGCGCCGCGCACGTCGAAGGCCGCGACGTTGCGGCGGCGCCGAGGACGTCCCGAGCGCACGCGACGCTGGCCCGCCGGCGGGTGCGGGTGGTGCTCACCTCCTACTCCCGCCGGTCGCTGCTGCGCGTCGTCCCCCTCGCCGATCGGGCTGGCCGTGCTCGAGGCCGTCGTCGTTCGCGCCGACGCCCCGCCGTCGCCAGGCGCTGGCGATGCTCGGCGCGTGGCGGTGGAACCTCCTGCACCCCGGTCGACGCCGGCTGGCTCGCCGCCGCGCGCAAGCGGCGCGCACCATCCCCGACAGCGAGCTTCGCGAGCTGCAGGTCGGCTCGACCGCCGCGTGTCGGCGCGTTCCTGAGCCAGCATCACGCCGACGAGCGCATCGAGTCCCTCGAGGACCGGGTCCGCGACAACCTCGAGTCCGTCCTCCACGCCTGACCCATCCCGCGTCGCTCGGGCTCATCGCGTTCCTCCTCGTCGTCATCATCGGCTCCCGCGACTTCTTCTCCTCCGGGGTGCCGGCCGTCGGCGACTTCGCCGCGCTGGCCCGGCGATCCACGCCCTCGCCGCGGCTCGTTCACGTCGGCGTGGCGCTACACGGCGCTCGGCTCGACCGCCGCGGCACCACCCGCGCTCGCGCTGATGGCCGGGCTCGGCACGGTGCTCGTCGGCAGTGTCGGCCTCGGCCTCACGCTCGCTCGTCGTGCTCGCCATCCCCGTCGGGGCCGACGGTGCGTGCGGCTCGCCCGCCACGTCGGCGCCGACGCCACCGGGGCGGTCGTCGCCGCGCTCGCCTACGGCGTGAACCCCGTGCCGCGCAACGCGATCGCCGCCGGGCGCCTCGGCCCGCTCGTCCTGTACGCGCTGGCCCCGCATCTCGTGCTGCTGCTCGTGCGCGCCGCCCGCTTCGACGCCGCGCGGGGCGCTCGGGCGCCGCCCGCTGCTCGGGCTCGCCATCGTCACCGCGCGTGGCCAGCGCCTGGTTCCCCCCGGCCGCGGTCGTCGTGGTGCTCGCCGCCGCCGCGTTCGTCGTCGCCGTCGGTCGTCGCCGGCGGGCTCGGCGCCGCGCTGCGCAGCGTCGGCGTGGCCCTCCTCGCCGGGGTCGGCGCCGCGGTGCTGCTCGTCCCCTGGACGACGACCGCCGCGCATGGCCTCCACGACCCCGCCGCGTTCGGGTTCAGCCTCCATCCCAACGTCTCGATCCTCAACCTGGTCCGCTTCGAGACCGGCCCAGCCGGCGGCGGGGTCGCGATGTTCGGGCTGCTCGCCGCGGCGGCGACGGGGCTGCTCCTCGCCACCGGCCCGCGGCTCGTGTGGGCGACCCGCGCGTGGGTGCTCACCCTCGTCGCGTGGGCCGCCGTCGAGCTGCCCGCCCGGTTCGCGCCCGGCCTCGCCGTCCCCGCGCCCGAAGGGGTCCTGTCCCTCGGCGCGCTCGGGCTCGCCGTCGCCGCCGGGCTCGCGGTCGCGAGCCGTCCCCCGCGACGGCTCGGGCTGCGCGGCCTCACCGTCGTCGTCGCCGTCGCCGGGGTGACCCTCGCCGGCCTCGGGCTCGTCGGCGACGCCGCCGACGGCCGGTGGCACACGCCGAGCTCGTCGTGGGCGCACCGCCCTCTCGTTCACGAGCGACGCGCAGGCCCAGGGCCAGTTCCGGATCCTCTGGGTCGGGGACCCCGCCGTGCTGCCGCTCGACCCGGCGCCGGTCACGCCGGGCCTGTCGTACACGCTCACCCGCGACGGCCCCGGTGACGGACGCGAGCTGCTGCGCGCCCCGCTCGTCCACGCCCGCGACCCCGTCGCCGACGCCATCGCCGCCGCCGTCACCGGCCGCACGAACCGGCTCGGCCGGGTGCTCGCGCCGCTCGGTGTGCGCTACGTCGTGCTCACCCGCCGGGACGGACCCGGCGGGATCGCCGGCCGGCCGCTGCCCGCGCTCGACGCCGCGCTCCGCGGCCAGCTCGATCTCGCCCGCCTCGGCAGCGACGCCGGCATCGAGCTGTACCAGAACCAGGCCTGGTTCCCGGGACGCACGGTCGTCCCGAGCCGTCGCGGCTCGATCCCGGCCGCGGTCGCCGACCCGGCGCGCGCCGCCGCGGGCACCAGCCTGGCCGGCCTCCGCCCGCTCGGGACGGCCGACGCCGGACCCGGCACCGTGCTGTGGTTCGAGGCCGTACGACGCCGGGTGGCACGCCCAAGCCGGGGGCCACCCGCTCGACCCACGAGCCTGCGTTCGGCGTCACGAACCAGTTCCAGCTCCCCGTGCACGCCCGCGTGACGATCACCCACACCGGGCAGGGCCGCGTCTACGAGCTCGTCGGCCTCGAGGGCGTGCTGTGGCTCCTCGTCCTGCTCTGGTGGTGGCGCGGGCGTCGCCGCTCCACCCGCGACGAGGAACGGGCGGCGGCGCGGGAGCGAGCCCGCCGCGAGCGCGAGGAACGGCGCTGCGCGGCCCGCCGATCGACAGCGACGTCGAGTTCTGGGAGCGGGCGTGAGCCCCCGCGGCACCCCGCCGGGCCGCCGCGTCGTCGCGCTCGTCGCCGTCGCCGCCGGCGCGATCGGGCTCGTCGCCGCCGGCCAGCTCGGGCACACCTTCCACCCCTCCCTGCCCGCGGCCGCCGCCCGTCGACGCCGGTCCGAGCCTCCCGCCCGCCGACGCGATCGCGTCGACCTGGTTCTGCGCGGAGGGCACCGCGGTCGCCGGCGGGCGGGCGGACGAGACGGTCATCGTCGCCAACGTCGCCCCGCACGCCGTGACCGCGACCCTCACCGTGCTGTCGGGCAGCAGCGCCGCGCCCCGCACCCGTCGAGTCTCGGTCGCCGCGTTCGGGCAGCGGCGCATCCTCCTCTCCACGCTGCTCACCGCACCCGAGCCCGGCGTGATCGTCGAGATGCCCGGCAGCGGCGGCGTCGTGGAGCACCAGCTCAGCCGCGGCCCGCAGACCACCATCGGACCGTGCACCCGCCAGGCGGGCACCGACTGGTACTTCGCCGGCGGCAACACCGGCGTCGGCGCCGAGGACTGGCTCACGCTCTTCAACCCGTTCGGCGACGACGCCATCGTCGACGTGACGTTCCTCACCACCACCGGCGTCGAGGCGCCCGGCCAGGCCCAAGCCGTGGAGGTGCCCCGCCGCTCCCGAGTGTCGCTCGCCCTCCACGTCATCGTGCCCGACCACGACGCGCTCGCCTTCCACGTCCACGCCCGCATCGGACGCCTCGTCGCCGAACAGTCCATCGACACCGACGGCACGAACGGCCCCGCCGGGCTGACCACCACGCTCGGCGCGGCGGCGCCCGCCACCACATGGCGCTTCCCGACGCTCGACGCCCAGTCCGGCACCGCCGCGACGCTGTCCATCGCCAACTTCGCGAACGCCGGAACCAAGAGCACCATCTCCTACACGCTCGACCAGCACGCCACGCTGCCCGCCACGCACCTCACCGTCCCGTCGATGGGCATCACCGCCAACCGGATCGGCCAGCAGGTCCCACCGAGCGGCGGGTACGCCATCGCCGTGCGCGGCGCACGCGCCGGTCCGATCCTGCCCACCCTCACCGAGACCTGGTCGACCCCCGCGCCGGTCACGGGCATCGCCGCGACCCTCGGCGCCACCGTCACCGCCCGCCGCTGGGTGTTCGCCACCGGGCGTCTCGACACCGCCGACCCGGCGCAGCTCGTCGCGCTCGAACCCCACCAGCCATCGCGTGCGCGTGACGCTGCTCACCGCGGGCAGCGGCGCCGTCTCGCTGCACCGGGTCACGTCCACGACCGTCGCGGCGCGCCAGCGGGCCGTGTTCCCCCTCGACGCCAGCATCGGGCCCGCCCAGATGCTCGTCCTCTCGGCCACCGGGCCCATCGTCGGCGGCCGGCTCGTCCTCGGCCCGAGCATCATCGCCGGCATCGGGGTGCCGGACCTCGGGTGACGCTGCTCATCGCCGCCGGCATCCTCGTCGTCGCGGTCGCGGTCGCCGCCCGGCTGCGCCGCCGCCCGCCTGAGAGCCCACCCCGGGACCCGTATCCGGTCCCGCGCCAGCTCGACCGCCACGACTTCGAGCGGCCCGACGCCGAGTGGCTCGTCGCCTACTTCTCCTCCGACACCTGCGACTCGTGCCAAGGGCTCGGCCCAAAAGTCGCGGTGCTCGAATCGGCGACCGTCGCCACCTGCGAGCTCGACTTCGTCGCCCGCCGCGACCTCCACGACCGCTACGAGATCTCGGCCATCCCGATGATCCTGCTGGCCGACGCCGCCGGCGTCGTGCGCCGCGCGTTCATCGGCGCGACGACCGCCACCGACCTGTGGGCCGCCGTCGCCGAGCTCCGCGACCCCGGATCGTCGCCCGAGCCGACGCTCGGCGCGCTCGACGACCCGCCGGCCTGAATCAGGCGCCCCGCCGCGACCGGGCCGGGGCACGGCTGGTCCGACGCCGCCGCCCCCCGTTCTCCGCCGGCGGCTTGACCTCCATGACCGTCCCGTCGGCCCGCTGCACCTTGCGATAGCCGCCCACCTTGCGGCCCATCGCGTAGTCGACGATCCGCGACACCTCGTCGCCGTCGACCGTCTCGTGCTCGAGCAGGGCGTGGGCGAGCGCGTCGAGGCCCCGGCGGTGCAGCCGCAGGATGCGCCGGGCCCGGCTCTCCTCCTGCCGCAGGATCCGCTCGACCTCCTCGTCGATCACCCGCGCCGTCTCGTCCGAGTAGTCGCGGGTGTGCACCAGGTCCTCACCGAGGAACACCGGGCCTTGCGAGCCCCACGCCATCGGCCCGATCCGCTCGCTCATGCCCCACTCCCGCACCATCTTGCGGGCCAGCTCGGTGATGCGCACCAGGTCGTTCTGCGCGCCGGTCGACACATGCCCGAACACGAGCTCCTCGGCGGTGCGGCCGCCGAGCGCCACGACGATCGAGTCGGCGATGTACTCCCGCTTGTAGATGTGCTGCTCCTCCTCCGGGAGCTGCTGGGTCACACCCAGCGCCATCCCGGTCGGCAGGATCGTCACCTTGTGGATCGGGTCGGCGTGCTCCAGCACGTAGGCGAGCACCGCGTGGCCACCCTCGTGGTAGGCGATGACCTCCTTCTCCTCCTCGCTCAACGCCATCGAGTCGCGCTTCAACCCCATCAGCACCCGGTCACGGGCCGCCTCGATGTCTTCGGCGTGGATCTCCGACGCGCCGCGCCGCACCGCGTACAACGCGGCCTCGTTCACCAGGTTGTTGAGATCCGCGCCCGCCATCCCCGGCGTGCCCCGCGCCACGACGTTCACGTCGAGGTCGGGCGACACCCGCTTGTCGCGCAGGTGCACCTTCAAGATCGCGACGCGCTCCTCCTGGGTGGGCAGCGGCACCACGATCTGACGGTCGAAGCGGCCCGGGCGCAGCAACGCCGGGTCGAGCACGTCCGGCCGGTTCGTCGCCGCCATCATCACCACACCCTCGGTGGCCTCGAAGCCGTCCATCTCGGCGAGCATCTGGTTCAACGTCTGCTCCCGCTCGTCGTGACCGCCGCCGAGGCCGGCGCCGCGCTTGCGGCCGATCGAGTCGAGCTCGTCGACGAAGATGATGGCCGGCGCCTGCTTGCGGGCCGTCTGGAACAGGTCCCGGACCCGCGCCGCGCCCACCCCGACGAACATCTCCATGAAGTCCGAGCCCGTCACCGACACGAACGGGACGCCGGCCTCGCCGGCCACCGCCCGGGCGATCAGCGTCTTGCCTGTGCCCGGCGGGCCGACGAGCAGCACCCCCTTCGGGATCCGCGCCCCGATCTGCTTGAACTTCTGCGGGTACTTCAAGAAGTCCACGACCTCGGCGACCTCGGCCTTCACGACCCCGTAGCCGGCGACGTCGGCGAACGTCGTCTTCGGCTTCTCCGTCGAGTACACCTTCGCCCGGCTGCGACCGATGTTCATGACCGCGCCCATCTGGCCCTGCGCGCGGCGACTCATCCAGTAGAAGAGGCCGACCAGCAACAGCACGAAGATGATGATCGGCAGATAGGTGGACAGCAGGCTCGGGCTGCTCGACGTGTACACGAGGTCGACCCCGCGCGACTGCAACGTCTGCACCAGGTTGGACTGCAGGTCGTTCGCCGGCCCGTTGCTCGTGAAGCTCTTCGCGCCGTCGACCGTGCCGTTGAAGTCGCCCGAGATGTCACCGTTCGAGCGGTTGAACGTGACCTTCTTGACCTCGCCCTTGTCCACCGCCGACACGAACTGGCTGAACGTCAGGCCCTTCGCCGAGCTCGACGACGACGAGAACACGCTCGTGGCCGCGACCACCGCGACGAGGGCGAGGATCACGAGCCACGGCAGCATCCGGGCCCACGACGGCGGCGGGTTCGGGGTCGAACGGCCGTCCGGTCGACGGTCGGGGCCGCCCGCGGGACGACGACCCGGGGGCATGTCGGAGGGGGGGCGGCTCATCAAGGCTCCTCAGGCGGGCGGACGGGCGGCGCGCGGCCCTCCGCCCGTCCATGGTACGGCCCAGCCGCCGGATCCGGAATCCGAAGCGCCATCAGGGCGCCGTGCGCGGCACGGCGCAGACCGACCGATAGCGTCCCGCAGCATGGACGGACGGGCCGCCGGGCCCCGCGGGTCCGCCGAGGCGCCACACGTCGGCTGGGGGATCCCCGACGCCTTCGTCGCCTTCCTCCTCTCTCTCCTCGCAGCCAGCATCGCCGAGACGCCGTTCGTCAGCCACGGCAAGCTCCCCACGAGCGCCCAGGTGCCGGCCTCGCTCGTGGCGCTCCTCGTCCAGACCACCACCGCGGTCGTCTACCTGCGCTTCGCCGCCCGCCGCGGGGTGGGCAGCCTCCGCGCCGACTTCGGGCTGCGGGTCTCACCCCGGGACAGCGGCTGGTTCCTCGTCGGGCTCGCGCTGGCGTTCCTCACCGGGATCATGCTGAACCCCATCGTCGACGTCGGCCACCTCGGGCACTCCTCCCAAGCCGTCGTGCGGGTCTTCCAATCGGCGCACGGCTACCAGGCCGTCCTGTTCATCGTCGCCGTGCTCGTCGTCGCCCCCCTCGGCGAGGAGCTCCTCTTCCGGGGCGCCCTGCTCCGCGCCCTCCTGCGCCGCACCAACCCGGCCACCGCGGTCAGCGTCTCCGCCCTCGTGTTCGCCCTCGTGCACGTCGCCCTCGACCCCGGCGCCGGGTTCGCCGTGCCCGCCCTCTTCCTCCTCGGCATCGTCTCCGGCGACCGGGCCCTGCGGACCGGCGACCTGTCCCAGTCCTTCCTCCTCCACGCCGGCTTCAACCTCCTCGCCGTCCTCCAGATCCTCCTCTGATCCCGGTCGCCGACCCCCGCTCTGTCCACAGCCGATTCGACCGATTCAAGGTATTCGGCCCCCGTGCCGATACGCGGTCGAAGGCAGGCTGGCTGGGAGGTCATCGATGCAATGTCCGACATGTGCCAAAGGTTCCCTCGTCGAGATCCGCATGCGGGTCTCCGGTCAGGACCTCACGTTCCGCCGCTGCGGTCGCTGCGAGGCCAAGATCTGGACCGCGGGTGACAGCCACGTGCCCCTGAGCCACGTGCTCGAGCTCGCCCGGGCCCGCTAGAGCCCCCCGCCGCCGGGGCGGGTCGGCGTCCTGGCAGGCTAAGCAAATGGCCGCGTCGACGTCGGTGCTGGACGCGCCCGTCGCGGCCGAGCGACCGGACGAGCCGCCGCCGTCGCCGCCCCCCTGGTGGGGCCGCCTCGAGCTGTGGGTCGGGCTGCTCGTCGTCGCGGCGTGCGTCGCCTTCATCTTCGTGCAGCTCGACCCCCGGCTGCTGCTGCGCAACACCACCCCCGCCGGCGGCGACACCGGCGCGCACGTCTGGTGGCCCGCCTTCCTCCGCGACCACCTCCTGCCCTGGCGGCTGTCCGGCTGGTCACCCGACTACTACGCCGGGTTCCCCGCCGGGCAGTTCTACTTCCCGCTCCCGGCGCTGCTGATCGTCGGGGTCAACCTCGTCATCCCCTACAACGTCGCGTTCAAGCTCGTCACCGCGCTCGGGCCGATGCTCCTGCCCGTCGGCGCGTACGCCTTCGCCCGCGGCCTGCGCGCCCCGAGCCGACCCCCGCGGCGTTCGCCGTCGCCGCGACCGGGTTCGTGTTCTTCAACGGCGACCCCGGCGCCTCGACGTTCGACCGCAACACCGTCGCGTTCGACCAGCACATCATGGGCGGCACCCTCGCCAGCAACCTCGCCGGCGAGTTCTCCTACACCATCGCCCTCGCGCTCGCCCTCTGCTTCCTCGGCGCGCTCGCGTGGTCGTTGCGCACCCGCCGCGCCCCGTGGCTGCCCGCCGTGCTGTTCGCGGCCACCGCGATGAGCCACCTCGTCGTCGCGGTGTTCGCCGTGGTCGGCGGCCTCGTCATCCTCGTCGGCACGACCCCGAAGCCCTGGTCGCGGGGACGAAGACGGGGCCTGGGCGTGGCCGCCGGCGCGGTCCTCGCCCTCGGCCCGGCGCTGCTCACCGTCGCCACCGGCGACCCCGGCGGTGTCGCCTCCGTGGTGTTCGCCGCCATCGGCGTCGCCGTCGTCCTCGTCGCCTGCTGGCCCCGCGAGACGCTCGCCCGCGCCGCCGCGATCGGCACCGTCGGCGCCCTCCTCACCGCGGTGTGGAGCGTGCCGCTCGCCGCCACCCTCCAGTACACGACCGACATGCGCTACGCGGCGATCACCCAGTACGGATCGTTCCTGTTCCCGTGGTCGTACCTGTTCGGGATCCGCGGGGCGCTCCCCTGGCAGTGGGGCGCCGCCACGCTCATCACCATCGCCCTCGTCGGCGGCGTCATCGCACGCCGCCGCTCCACGCTCGTCGTCGTCCTCCTCACCGCGATCACCGGGCTCATGTTCGTCGTGTGGGCCAGCGTGCAGGCCACCCCGGCCTGGAACCTGCGGGTCCTGCCGTTCTGGTACCTGTGCGTGTTCTTGCTCATGGGCCTCGGCGTCGCCGAGCTCGTCCGCGGCGCCGCGTGGCTCGCGGCGCGCGTCCGGGCCCACCGCGCGGACGTCCCGGCCGGCGACGACCTCCTCGACGGCGCCCCGCGCCCCTGGTCGTCGGTCACGCCCCGCATGATCGGGATCGGCACCGCCGTCGCGCTCACCGTCGTGCTCACCGTCGGGACGCTCATCAACATCAACGCGTCGAAGGACTTCCTGCCCTACTGGATCAAGTGGAACGAGAGCGGCTACCAGGACCTCGCCGGCCAGGGCCCCGGCCTCAAGAAGGACTACCCCGAGTACCGGACGCTCATGGACACCATCGGTCGGCTCCCGCAGGCCGGCCGCACCCTCTTCGAAGGCGGCCCCGGCATCAACGTGTACGGGACGCCGCTCGCGCTCATGTTGCTCCCGTACTGGACCAACGGGCGGTTCGCGACGATGGAGGGCCTCTACTACGAGTCGTCGGCCACCACCCCGTACGTGTTCATGGCTGTCGCCACCCTCGACGGGCCTGGCAACGCGTCGAACCCGGTGCGGGGCGTGCCGTACCGCACGATCAGCGACTTCTCGCTCGGCGTCCGCTACCTCCAGATGCTCGGCGTCCGCTACTTCGCGGCCCACTCCACCCTGTCGCGCGAGGCGGCGAACGCCGACCCGCGCCTCAAACTCGTCGCGACCAGCCCCACCGGGAAGGGCGGCATCTACCCCGACACGTGGGCCATCTACCAGGTCGCGAACGCCCCGACCGTCTCGCCGCTCGCCTACCAGCCCGTCGTCGTCGACCCGCCGTCCGCCGCCGAGCAGACCACCTGCACGAACGAGGTCGTCGCCAACGGCGTCGCCGCGAACGAGGTGACCCTGCACGACTGGCAGGACTGCATCGCCGTGCCCTGGTTCAACGACCCGTCGGCGCTCAACCGCGTCCTCGTCGCCGCCGGGCCCGCCAGCTGGCAGCACGCCCAGGCGACCCCCGCCCGCCAGCTCACCCGGCAGCCGCTGCCCCCCGTCACGGTCACCGACCTCCGCCAGACCGACTCCAGCATCTCGTTCCACGTGTCGCGCACCGGCGTCCCCGTGCTCGTCAAGACCTCCTACTTCCCGAACTGGCAGGCCGCCGGCGCGGAGGGCCCCTACCGTGCCACCCCGAACTTCATGGTCGTCGTGCCCACCAGCCACGCCGTGCACCTCACCTACGCCACGACGAACGCCGAGTGGCTCGGGCGCTTCCTCACCCTCCTCGGCCTCGTCGGCGTCGGCCTCCTCGTCTGGTGGGGCCGTCGCCGACGACTTCCGGAACCGACCGCGGCGCCGGGTAGGTTGACCGACGCGTGAGCCCACGGCCGGCGTCGCTCGACGCGATCTTCAAGGCCTACGACATCCGCGGCGTCTACCCCGACCAGCTCGACGAGTCGATCGCCGAGGGGGTCGGCGACGCGTTCGTCACGTTCACGGCCGCGCCCCGGGTGCTCGTCGGCCGAGACGCGCGTCCGTCGTCCCCGCCGCTCGTCGACGCGTTCATCCACGGCGCGACCACCGCCGGCGCCGACGTCGTCGACCTCGGCCTGGCGTCGACCGACCTCGTCTACTTCGCGTCCGGTCATCTCGACGCCCCCGCGGCGATGTTCACCGCCAGCCACAACCCGGCCGAGTACAACGGCATCAAGCTCTGCCTGGCCCGCGCCGCGCCCGTCGGGGAGCAGACCGGGCTCACCACCATCCGCGACCTCGTCGCTGGTGCGCGCCACCCGGCCGCGCAGCCGGGACGCGTCGAGCACCAGGACCTGCTCCCCGCGTTCGTCGACCACGTGCGGTCCTTCGTCGACGTCGACGCGCTCACCGGCCAGCGCATCGTCGCCGACACGGCCAACGGGCTCGGCGGGCTCGTCGTGCCCGCCGTCTTCGCCGGGCTGCCCGTCAGCGTCGAGCTGCTCTACGGGGAGCTCGACGGCACCTTCCCGAACCACCCGGCCAACCCGATCCAGCCGGAGAACCTCGTCGACCTGCAGCAGCTCGTCCGCGACCGCGGCGCGGACGTCGGCCTCGCCTTCGACGGCGACGCCGACCGGGTGTTCCTCGTCGACGACCACGCCGACCCGCTCTCCGGGTCGCTCACCACGGCGATCGTCGCCGCGTCGATCCTCCGGCGCCTCCCCGCCGACGCGCCCCGCCCCGACCGGACCGTCGTGCACAACCTCATCTGCTCGAAGGCGGTCCCCGAGATCGTCCGTGAGCTCGGCGGCACCCCGGTGCGCACCCGCGTCGGGCACTCGTTCATCAAGGCGGTCATGGCCGACACCGGCGCCCGCTTCGGGGGCGAGCACTCCGGGCACTACTACTTCCGCGACAACTTCCGCGCTGACTCCGGCATCATCGCCGCGCTCGTCGTGCTCGAGGCGCTGGCCCGCAGCGGTGTGCCCCTCTCGACGCTGCGCCGCCCCTACGAGCGCTACGTGCAGTCCGGCGAGATCAACCAGCGCGTCCGTGACCCGGCCGCGGTCCTCGAGGCGGTCGCCGCGGCGCACGCCGGCGCACCCCAGGACCGCCTCGACGGCCTCACCGTCGACCACGGCGACTGGTGGTTCAACTTGCGGCCCAGCAACACCGAGCCGCTGCTGCGCCTCAACGTCGAGGCGTCCGACGCCGCGGCGTGCGGCGAGCGCACCGCCGAGGTTCTCGCGCTCGTGGCCCGCGAGGCAGACTGAGCGCCGTGACCCTCGACCCGAAGCTGCTGGAGATCCTCGCCTGCCCCGAGGACAAGGGCCCCCTCTTGTACTTCGCCGACGAATCGGCGCTGTACAACCCTCGGTTGCGGCGCCGCTACGCGGTCCGCGACGACATCCCGATCATGCTGATCGACGAAGCCGAGACCGTCGACGACGCGGAGCACGAGCGCCTCCTCGCCAAAGCCTCGGCCGAGGGCATCCAGCCGACCTTCGAGGCGTAGGCGGTGTCGCCCGACACCCTCGGGTTCCTCGACCGCGTGCGCGGGCTCCCCGAGCAGCTCGCCGCCGCCCACGAGCAGGCCAGCATGGTCCTCGACCGGGCGACGCTGCCCGATCCGAGCGGCATCGACCACGTCGTCGTGCTCGGGATGGGCGGCTCCGGGATCGCCGGCGACGTCCTCCGCGCCGTCGCGTCCGTCGCTGCCCGTCCCCGTCATCGTCCTCAAGCAGATCCGCACCCCCGCGTTCGTCGGGCCCCGCACCCTCGCCTTCGCGCTGTCCTACTCGGGCAACACCGAGGAGACCCTGGCCATGGCCGAGGGCGCGCTCGACGCCGGCGCGCCGGCTGGTCGCCGTCACCGCCGGCGGCGACCTCGCCGCCCTCGCCGCGGCCCGCCACGCCCTCCACGTCCCCTGCCGGCCCGACTACGGCATGCCCCGCGCCGCCATCGGCGCGCTCGTGGCGCCCCTCTTCGTGACCCTCTTCCACCTCGGGCTCCTCCCCCAAGGCCATGCCCTCCTCGTCGAGGCCCAAGCCCAGCTGAAGCAGCGGCGCGACGAGTGCGCCCCGAACGTCGAAGGGTCGGCGAACCCGGCCCGCGAGATCGCCCGCCGCATCGGCACCAGCATCCCGCTCATCTACGGCGGCGGCGCGCTCGGCGCGGTCGCCGCCTACCGCTGGAAGTGCGACATCAACGAGAACGCCAAAGCTCCGGCGTTCGACGCCGCGTACCCCGAGCTGGACCACAACGAGATCTGCGGCTGGGGCCAGCACGGCGACGTCACCCGCCAGCTCCTCACCCTCGTGTCCCTCCGTCACGGCTTCGAGCACGACCGCCTCGCCGCTCGCATCGACCGGACCACGGAGCTCATCGAAGAGGCCGTCCAGCAGGTCATCGAGGTCACCGCCGAAGGGCAAGGCCGCCTCGCCGAGCTCCTCGACCTCATGTACCTCGGCGACTGGGTGTCGTGCTACCTCGCGCTCGACCACGACGTCGACCCCGGCCCGATCGACGCCATCACCCAACTGAAGGCGGCCATGGGCCCCGCCGACGACTAGCCTGACGTCCGGTCGGGCTGTCCGCAGCTGTCACCCGGTGATCCGGGCCGACTCCCCGAACACCGCTGCGGCGCGTCCACGCGCCCGAGGCTCCGGAGGAGTCGCATGACCACCACCGCACCCACCAGCCGCTCGACCGACCGGCCCGCCAGCAAGGTCGCCGACCCGAGCCTCGCCGACTTCGGTCGCAAGGAGATCGACCTCGCCGAGCACGAGATGCCCGGCCTCATGGCGATGCGGGAGCGCTACGCCGCGCAGCAGCCGCTCGCCGGCGCCCGCATCACCGGGTCGCTGCACATGACCGTCCAGACCGCGGTGCTCATCGAGACCCTCGTCGCGCTCGGCGCGCAGGTCCGCTGGGCGTCGTGCAACATCTTCTCGACCCAGGACCACGCCGCGGCGGCGATCGCGGCGCGGGGGATCCCGGTGTTCGCCTGGAAGGGCGAGACGCTCGAGGAGTACTGGTGGTGCACCGAGCAGGCGATCCGCTGGCCCGACGGCACCGGCGGCCCGACCCTGCTGCTCGACGACGGCGGCGACGCCACCCTCGTCGTGCACCGCGGCGTCGAGTACGAGCGGGCCGGCGCGGTTCCCGAGCCGACCGACGACGACGGCGAGGAGTGGCGCTGCGTGCTCGACATGCTGCGCCGGGTCCGCGCCGACGACGACCAGTGCTGGCACCGTATCGCCGACGCGGTCCTCGGCGTCACCGAGGAGACCACCACCGGTGTTCATCGCCTCTACCAGATGCGCGACGCCGGCACCCTGCTGTTCCCCGCCATCAACGTCAACGACTCCGTCACGAAGTCGAAGTTCGACAACCTCTACGGCTGCCGCCACTCGCTCGTCGACGGGATCTGCCGCGCGACCGACGTCATGCTCGCCGGGAAGGTCGCCGTCGTGTGCGGCTACGGCGATGTCGGGAAAGGCTGCGCGCAGTCGCTGCGCGGTCAGGGTGCCCGGGTCGTGATCACCGAGATCGACCCGATCTGCGCGCTCCAAGCCGCGATGGAGGGCTACCAGGTGGTCCGCCTCGACGACGTGGTCGGCACCGCCGACCTGTTCGTCACCGCGACGGGCAACACGAGCATCATCACCGCCGCCGACATGACCCGGATGAAGCACAACGCGATCGTCGCCAACATCGGCCACTTCGACAACGAGATCGACATGGCCGGCCTTGCCGCCGTGGACGGCGTCGTGCGGGTCAACGTGAAGCCACAGGTCGACGAGTGGCAGTTCCCCGACGGGCACAGCATCCTCGTCCTCGCCGAGGGGCGCCTCGTCAACCTCGGCTGCGCGACGGGTCACCCGAGCTTCGTGATGTCGAACAGCTTCACGAACCAGGTGCTCGCCCAGATCGAGCTGTACACGCACCAGGAGTTCTACGAGCACAACGTGTACACGCTCCCCAAGCACCTCGACGAGGAGGTGGCGCGGCTGCACCTCGACAAGCTCGGGGTGCGCCTCACCACCCTCACCGAGACGCAGGCCGCCTACCTCGGCGTGCCGGTCGTCGGGCCCTACAAGCCCGACCACTACCGGTACTGACCACGGGCGCCCCGCCGGCCGGCCCCCACCCCCGGAGCCGGCCCGGCGGGCGGCCTACACTCGGCGCGAGCGAACCCCGACCGGCTGACGGGAGGCGCGCATGGACGTCGTCGTGCACGGACGGGATGTCCCCTCGAGCCTGCGGACCGCCGCGGAGCGCAAGCTCGGGCGGCTCGAGCGCGTCGTGCGCGACGTGGCGTGGGCCGAGGTGGACTTCTCGGAGGAGCGCAACCCCCGGATCGCGCGACGGCACCGCTGCGCGGTGATCGTGCACCGCCGCCACGCGCCGGTCACGGCGCACGCGGCCGCGCCCGCCCCCGAGGCGGCGCTCGACCTCGTGGTGGACAAGCTGCGCCACCAGGTCACCCAGGCGAAGGACCGCTAACCGCCGCTCGCCGCCGGAGCCGGGTCCCGCCCTCGGGCCGACGCCCACCGTGCCGCGAGATCCGCGACGGCGCCGTCGACGTCGCCGCCGTAGCGGCGCTCCACCGAGCCGAGCACCTGGCAGGCGGCGCGGGTCGGGTGGCGCGGACAGCTCGCCAGCGAGCGGAGCGGGTCCTTCGCCCGCGTCGACGCGGAACACGGTGACGCTCGCTGTGTCGACCTCCCGGAACGCCGGCGTGGCGAACAGCGACGCGTCGAAGCTGAAGGTGCGCTCCACCGGCGGGCGGGGGAACGCGTCGTCGTAGAAGCTGTACTGGTACGCGCCGGACGCCCCGCGCTGCAGCGCCACAAAGTCGATCCGGTTGAACACGTTGTGCAGCAGCGCGATCGCGAACGCCGGCGGGTCGTGCTCCTGGGACAGCCGGCGCAGGAAGGCGGTGCGGTCCTGGTAGTTGCCCGCCGGGCTGAACGGGGTCTGCACGTCGGACCAGCTGAAGACGTACACGGGGAGGAACGCCGGCAGGTCGCTGAGGTCTGTGAGGACGACCGAGTTCGCCACCGGTCGACCGGCGGCGCGCTGGAAGTCGGTGAGCAGGCCCGACGGCACGCGGGCGTCGCGCTGCTGCGCGACGTAGGGGATCGCCTCGACGGCCGTCTGCGCCAGGCTGAACCCGACGACCGTCGCCGTGACCGCGGCGATGGTGGTGATGCCGCCGCGCCCGAGCCGCGCGCGGAGCAGCTCGTGGTCCCGGGCGGCCTGCCACAGGGCCACCGCGCCGATCCCCGCGCCCGCGGCCAGGATGGCGTCCGACGACGTCGTTCGCCTCGGTGGACAGCAGCGGGACGTTCGCCAGCACGCCGACGTAGTCCAGGACGTAGTAGAGGAACGCCGCGGCCAGCAGCGAGAGCAGCGCCAGCGACACCGGGGATCGGCGGGCGGTCACGAGCAGTGACGCCAGCCCGAACAGCAGCACGACCCCGACGACGTCGAAGGTCAGGAACCGGAACCGCAGGTCGACGAACCCCGACGTGTAGTAGCGGTTGAAGCCGACCTGGGCGCCGTTCCGCAAGACGCTGACCCCGAGCGGGAGCCAGTACGGGGCGCTCAGCAGCGCGTCCCGGCCAGCACCACCCCCGCCGCCTTCACGTCGCGGGGCGGCAGCGCGAGCCCGCGTGCCGCGGCGGCGCGCCGCAGGGCGAGCAGCGGCGCGAGGGCGAGGACGCCCAGCACGAAGGGGAAGTAGTAGACGCAGACCAGCGCTCCGCCGATCACCGCGGCGACCGCCAGCTCGACCCGGCGGCGGGCGGGTGCCCGACCCACGCCGAGCACGGCCCAGAGCCACCACGGGACGAACACCGCGACGCCCAGCCAGGAGTGCAGCCGGTACCAGGACTGGAACAACAGGAGCGTGCCGAGCACCGCGCCGATCGCCGCCCCCGCGCCGACGACCCGGCGCCACAGCGGCCACGTCAGCACCGGGACGAGGAACGCGGTCGCGAGCAGATCGACCTTCAGCATCTTCCACGGCGCGATCGAGAACAGCGCCGCGGCCCGCCCGAGCAGCCAGAACGTCAGCGGCGGGTAGTAGACGGGCAGCCCCTTGAAGGCGTAGTCGACCCAGCCCCACCCGGCCGCGTACTTCGTGACCAGCGCCGTGCGGTAGCTCTGGTCCAGCGCCGCGCCGAACGGGCCGAAGTCGTTGGCGCTCAGCACCAGCGCCGCAGCGACCATCAGCGCCGCACCGGCGATCAGGGCCACCACGATCCCCTTCGTCGCCCGGGGGATCTGGGCGGCGAGCACGACGAGCACCGCCACCGTGCAGATCACCAGCCACAGGCGCGCCGCGACGTCGACGGTCGGGTCACCGGCCTGGGCCCGGGGTGTCGTCACGACGAGCACCGCGCCGAGCGCCGCGACGCTGAAGAGCACCGCCGCGACGAACCACCGGCGGTCCACGCGCCCGAGCGGCTCGCGGACGGTCAGCCGGCGCACGCGGGGAGCATAGGGACCGTGGCGTGCACCGTCCGGGAGCGCACCGAAGCCAAAGGTCCCCGACCTCGCCGGTACACTCGGCGCGGCTATGGGAGTCTTCGAACGCCTGCTGCACGTCGGCGAGGGCCGCAAACTCAAGGCACTCGAATCGCTCGTGCCCGAGGTCGGTGCCTACGAGCCCGACATGGAGCGCCGCACCGACGAGGAGCTCCGCGCCCTCACCAGCGAGCTGCGCGAGCGCGTCGACCGCGCCGGCGACCCCGTCACGGAGCGTGACGCCCGCCTCGACGCCCTCGACGACGTCCTCCCTGAAGCGTTCGCGCTCGTCCGCGAGACCGCGCGCCGCACCCTCGGGCAACGTCACTTCGACGTGCAGCTGATGGGCGGCGCCGCGCTGCACCTCGGCTGGGTCGCCGAGATGAAGACCGGCGAGGGCAAGACGCTCGTCGCGACGCTGCCCGTCTACCTGAACGCCCTCGCCGGGTACGGCGTCCACGTCGTCACCGTGAACGACTACCTGGCCCGCCGAGACGCCGAGTGGATGGGCCAGATCTACCGGGCGCTCGGCCTCGAGGTCGGCGTCGTCGTCCCCGAGATCGCCGACTTCGCGGCGAAGCGGCGCGCCTACCACGCCGACCTGACCTACGGCACCAACAACGAGTTCGGCTTCGACTACCTCCGCGACAACATGGCCGGCAGCCGCGACGACCAGGTCCAGCGCGGCCACTCCTTCGCGATCGTCGACGAGGTCGACTCGATCCTCGTCGACGAGGCCCGCACCCCGCTCATCATCTCCGGGCCGGCCGACGACGCCCAGCAGCTCTACTACCAGTTCGCCGCGCATCGTGCGGCCCCTCCGAGCCGAACGCGACTACGAGGTCGACGAGGCGAAGCGCACCGTCGCACCGACCGAGGAGGGCATCAGCCGCGTCGAGGAAGCGCTCGGCGTCACGAACCTCTACGAGCACGTCAACCAGAACTTCGTCCACCAGCTCCAGGCCGCGCTGCGCGCCAAGGAGCTGTTCAAGCGCGACGTCGACTACGTCATCCAGGGCGGCGAGGTCAAGATCGTCGACGAGTTCACCGGCCGGATCCTCGAGGGCCGTCGCTGGAGCGAGGGTCTCCACCAGGCTGTCGAGGCGAAGGAGGGCGTGCGGATCAAGGAGGAGAACCAGACCCTCGCGACGATCACGCTCCAGAACTACTTCCGCATGTACGACAAGCTCGCCGGCATGACCGGCACCGCGGCGACCGAGGCCGGCGAGTTCGCGCACACCTACGCCCTCGAAGTCGTCACGATCCCCACGAACGCGCCGATGGTCCGCTCCGACCACGCCGACCTCATCTACAAGTCCGAGGAGGGCAAGTTCGACGCCGTCGCCGACGACATCGCGGACTGCCACGAGGCCGGCCAGCCGGTCCTGGTGGGCACCATCTCGGTCGACAAGTCCGAGGTGCTCTCCCGGATCCTCGAGCGGCGCGGGATCCCGCATTCCGTGCTCAACGCCAAGGCCCACGAGCCCGAGGCGCACATCGTCGCCCAGGCCGGCCGGTCCGCCACGGTGACGGTCGCGACGAACATGGCCGGCCGCGGCGTCGACATCCTGCTCGGCGGCAACCCCGAAGAGCTCGCCCGCCGCGACCTGCTCGCCGACGGCAAGCGACCCGACGAGGACCCCGAGCGCTTCACCCAGCTCCTCGACCGCTACACCACGGAGTGCGCCGAGGACGCCGAGCGGGTCCGAGACGCCGGCGGCCTCTACGTGCTCGGCACCGAGCGGCACGAGAGCCGACGCATCGACAACCAGCTCCGCGGCCGCTCCGGCCGCCAGGGCGACCCCGGCGCCACCCGCTTCTACCTCTCCCTCGAGGACGACCTCATGCGGCTCTTCGCCACCGGGGCGATGAGCTGGGTGATGGACCGCGCGTTCCCCGACGACCAGCCGCTCGAGGCGAAGATGGTCACCAAAGCCATCGAGCGCGCCCAGCACACCGTCGAGGACCGCAACTTCGAGATCCGCAAGGACGTCCTCAAGTACGACGAGGTGATGAACGAGCAGCGCAAGGTGATCTACCGGCGCCGCCAGCAGATCCTCGACGGCGAGGAGCTGCGCGACCAGACCTTCGAGGCGATCGAGGAGATCGTCGAGGGGCTGCTCGGCGCCTTCTGCCCCGGCGAGTTCCCCGAGGACTGGGATCTCGACGAGTTCAGCCGCAACCTGCAGAGCACCCTGCCGAGCGACGTGACCCGCGCCCAGCTCGACGACTGCCTCCACATCGACCAGCTGCGCGAGCTCGTGCTCGGCGAGGCGCTCGCCAAGTACGAGGCGAAGGAGCAGTCAATCGGGAAGGAGACCCTGCGCGAGATCGAGCGGCGGGTGATGCTCTCGGTGATCGACCAGCACTGGCGCGAGCACCTCTACGAGATGGACTACCTGCGGGAGGGCATCAACCTGCGGGCCATGGGCCAGAAGGACCCGCTCGCCGAGTGGCAGCGCGAGGGCTACGACATGTTCGAGGCGATGATGGCCTCCATCGAGGAGGACTTCGTCCGCTACGTCACCCACCTGCAGGTGATCGCCGAGGAGGCGCCGTCGCCGGTCGCTACCAACCTGCGCTACAGCGCCCCCGAGGACCCGGTGCAAGGCGCGGCGGGGCTGCGCAGCACGCTGGCCGCCGCGCCGCCGGACGCCGCGCCCGAGCTGATGCCGGACGCGCTGCCCGTCGATCGGGCGGCGGCCCCGGTGTTCGACCCCACCGACCCGAGCGTGAACCTCGAGCCGGTCCGGGTCGAAAAGACCCCGGGTCGCAACGAGCCGTGCTACTGCGGGAGCGGCAAGAAGTACAAGCTCTGCCACGGCCGCTGACGGTTCACGACCGCTCCCGACCTCGCCGTGCGCGACTTCACCGACACCCTTGCCGCGATTCGCCGTCGCGTCGAGGACGCGCGCGGCTACCTGCGGGTCGACGCCAAGCGCGACCAGCTCGCGGAGCTCCAGCGTCAGGCGTCCGCCCCCGGCCTCTGGGACGACCCGGACCGGGCCCGCCAGCTCACGATGGAGCTGGCCCGCCTCGAGGACGACGTCCACCTCGTCGACGAGCTGACCCAGCAGGTCTCCGACGTCGAGACGCTGGCCGAGCTCGCCCGCGACGAGGGCGACAGCTCCGTCGAGGGTGAGATCGCGACCGAGCTCGACCGCCTCGGCGACGAGCTCGACCACCTCGAGCTCGTCGCCCTGTTCACGGGCGACCACGACGAGCGTGACGCCATCTGCGACGTCCACTCGGGCGCGGGCGGCACCGACGCGCAGGACTGGACCCAGATGCTCTTCCGGATGCTGACCCGCTGGGCGGAGCGCCGCGGCTTCGAGGTCGAGGTCGACGCCGTCCAGCCCGGCACCGAAGCCGGGATCACCTCCGCGACCTTCACCGTGAAGGGCCGCTGGGCGTACGGGCTGCTCACGGGCGAGCGGGGCGTGCACCGGCTCATCCGCATCTCCCCGTTCGACGCCAACGCCCGCCGCCAGACCGCCTTCGCGTCCCTCGACTGCGTCCCGTCCCTGGCCGCGGCGGAGGAGCCCGAGATCGACCCCGCCGACCTGCGCATCGACACCTTCCGGTCCTCCGGCGCCGGCGGGCAGCACGTCAACGTCACGGACTCCGCCGTGCGGATCACCCACCTGCCCACCCAGATCGTCGTGTCGTGCCAGAACGAGCGGTCCCAGGCGCAGAACAAGGCGCGGGCCATGCAGATCCTCGCCGCCCGGCTCGCCGAGCGGCAGCGCCAAGAGCGCGAGGCCGAGCTGGTGCGCCTCTCCGGCGACAAGCGCGACGTCGCGTTCGGCAATCAGATCCGGACCTACACGCTCGCCCCCTACCGGCTGGTGAAGGACGAGCGCACTCGCCACGAGACCGGCAACGTCGACGCGGTCCTCGACGGCGACCTCGACCAGTTCATCGAGGCGTATCTCCAGTGGCGGCGCGCCCAGCGCAGCTAGCGCGCCCGCGCCGACCGGCCAGCGTGCCCGCCACCACCCGGGACGATGTCGAGTCGACCCCCCGTCGCGCCACCGCCGTACTCGAGCTGGTCGTGGCCCGGACCGGGTGTCGGCGCTGGCCGGGTGGCCGGGACGGCGCCCTCGGGGGCGTCGGCCCGTGCCGCAGGGTCCCAGGACCCGGCTGGTACCCTCACGCGGGTCCCGTTCCCCCGGCTCCGGACCGTCGTGCGCGCATGATTCAATTCGAGAACGTCACCAAGACCTACAAGGGCAACGTCACCGCGCTCCACGACATCTCCGTCGATTGCGGCAAGGGCGAGTTCATGTTCCTCGTCGGGCCGTCCGGGTCGGGCAAGTCGACGTTCCTGCGCCTCTTGCTCCGTGAGGAGTTCACCACCGACGGCCGGATCGTCGTCGCGGGGCGCGACATCTCGCGGCTGTCGCACTGGAAGGTGCCCCAGCTGCGCCGCAACATCGGCTGCATCTTCCAGGACTTCAAGCTGCTGCCCACCCGAACCGTCTACGAGAACGTCGCGTTCGCGATGGAGGTCATCGGGCGGCCCCGCAGCGTGATCCGCACCCAGGTGCCCCAGGTGCTGGACCTCGTCGGGCTCGCCAAGAAGGCCGGCCGCTTCCCGAACGAGCTGTCCGGGGGGGAGCAGCAACGCGTCTCGATCGCCCGGGCGTTCGTGAACCGGCCGCTGATCCTCCTCGCCGACGAGCCGACCGGGAACCTCGACCCGGCGACGACGGTCGGCATCATGCGCATCCTCGACCGAATCAACCGGACCGGCACCACGGTCGTCATGGCCACCCACGACCAGCGCATCGTCGACGCCATGCGCCGACGGGTCATCGAGCTCGACCATGGGTCCATGGTCCGCGACCACTCACGGGGCGTCTACGGCGTCGGGAGCTAGGAGGTGCTGACCCGACTCGGCTACTTCGCCCGCGAGACGCTCGTCTCCCTGCGGCGCAACCTCCTGATGACCGTCGCGGGGGTCCTGACCGTCGCGGTGTCCCTCGCGCTCTTCGGCGGGATCATGCTGCTCGGCCGCTGGGTCGACCACGGCACCACGAGCATCAAGGGTGGCGTGCGCCTCGAGATCTTCATGACCGTCGACGCGACGAGCCAGCAGATCAACGACGTGCGCACCGCGCTCAAGGGCGACAACCAGGTGAAGTCCTTCACCTTCGTCGACCAGAAGGCGGCGCTCACCGAGTTCAAGCGCATCTTCCGCAAGGACCCTGACCTGACCCGCAACGTCGACGCCAGCGCCCTCCCGACGTCGTTCCGCATCGTCCCGACCCGGGCCGAGCTCACCACCACGATCGCGACGCGCTACCAGACCGACCCCGGGGTCGATCAGGTCTCCACGCCGGAGCAGGCGCTCCGCGGCCTCCTCGACGCGACGAACACCGCGAAGCTCATCTTCTTCGGTCTCTCGATCGTGCTGCTCGCGTCGTCGCTGTTCCTGATCGTGAACACCATCCGGCTCGCGACCTTCGCGCGGCGGCGTGAGATCGAGGTCATGAAGCTCGTCGGCGCGTCGAACTGGTTCGTGCGGATCCCGTTCATGGCCGAGGGGCTCATCCAGGGGATCATCGGCGCCGGCCTCGCCGTCGGGGTCGTCGCGTCGTTGAAGATCGGGTTCGACCACTGGTTCTCGAGCCCGACCGGGTTCTTCCGCGAGTTCTACGTCACCACCTGGGACGCCAGCATCATCGCGGTGTACGTGATCGTGCTCGGGGTCGTGATCGGGCTGATCGGCTCCGCGATCGGGCTCGGCCGCTTCCTGCGCGTCTGACCGCCACACCCGCTGGTCCCGATCGACGCGCGTCCACGCCGACCGCCGGGGCCGCGGGGGCGGCGTGCCGGCCGGGTGCGCCCGGGGCGCGGGCCCGCTACTTGTCGGGCTGGGGCGTCACCCGCAGGTAGGGCTTGATCGTCTTCCAGCCCTTCGGGAACTTCTTCTTGGCTTCCTCGTCGGAGACCGCGGGGACGATGATGACGTCCTCACCCGGCTTCCAGTCGCTCGGCGTCGACACGCTGTACTTGGAGGTCAGTTGCAACGAGTCGATGACACGCAGGATCTCGTCGAAGTTCCGCCCGGCGCTCTGCGGGTAGGTGATGATGAGCTTCACCTTCTTGTCCGGTCCGATGATGAACACCGACCGGACGGTGACGTTCTCCGCCATCGCCGGGTGGATCATGTCGTAGAGCTCCGCGACCTTGCGTTCCGGGTCGGCGATGAGCGGGAAGTTCAGCGTGTGCCCCTGGGTCTCCTCGATGTCCTTCGCCCACCCCTTGTGGGAGTCGAGCGGATCGACCGAGAGTCCGATCACCTTCACGTTGCGCTTGTCGAACTCGGGCTTGAGCGCCGCGAACGCGACCCAGCTCGGTGGTGCACACCGGCGTGTAGTCCTTCGGGTGCGAGAACAGCACCCCCCAGCCGTCGCCGAGGTAGTCGTAGAGGTTCACCGTGCCGTCGGTGGTCTCGGCGGTGAAGTTCGGGGCGTCGTCACCCAGGCGAAGGGCCATCTCGTGCCTCCTGCGTCGTTCGCTGCGATCTTCCTCGCAGCATAGGCAAGGCCCAGCCCAAAATGCGAGTAGACAGGTCGGGATTTCGGTCGGGGCGGTGGCGGCGCCTCGCCATCGACCTCACCCCGCTGCGCCGGTCCCGGGACTTTCGGTACCTGTGGCTCGGCGAGCTGGTGTCCGAGACCGGCTCCCAGGTCACCCTCGTCGCGGTCTTCGTGCAGGTCTTCGCGCTGACGCATTCTCCCGCCGCGGTCGGGGTCGTCGGCGTCGTCCAGCTCGTCCCGCTGGCGCTCGCCGCGCTGCTCGGCGGCCCGCTCATCGACCGGGTGGACCGCCGCCGGCTGCTCCTCGTGGCGCAGTGCGGCCAGGCCGGCGCCTCGGGGCTGCTGCTCGCCGGCGCGCTGGCCGGCCACCCGCCGCTGGCGGTCGTCTACGTCGGCGCGGGGCTCGTCGCCGGGTTCGGCGGGTTCTCGCTGTCGACCCGCGCCGCGATGACGCCGAACCTCGTCCCGAAGGACCAGCTCGCGTCGGCGCTCAGCCTCAACCAGGTCATGTGGAACACCTGCCTCATCGCCGGGCCGGCGCTCGGTGGGGTGCTGATCGCCCAGGTCGGGCTGTCCTGGGCCTACGCCGCGGACGTCACGAGCTTCGGGGCGACGATCGCCGCCTGCCTCGTCCTGCGGCCCCAGGTGCCGGACCGGGCGCCGCGCACCGGCTCCCTCCTCCGCAGCGGCTGGCACGAGCTGGCCGAGGGCCTGTCGTTCCTGCGGGGCAAGCCCGTCCTCCAGGCCACGTTCTACGTCGACCTCGTGGCGATGATCTTCGGGATGCCGCGCGCCTTGTTCCCCGTGTTGGCCGCCACCCGCTTCGGCGGCGGCTCGGAGACCGTCGGGCTGCTCTTCTCGTCGGCGGCGATCGGCGCGGTGCTCGGCGCGCTCACCGGCGGGTGGGTCCGCCACGTCCGCCGGCAGGGCCGGGCGGTGCTCTGGGCGGTGCTCGTCTGGGGTCTCGGGATCATCGCCTTCGGGCTGTCGGGCCACGAGCTCGGCGTCGCGGTCGGGTGCCTCGCGGTGGCCGGCGGCGCCGACGTCATCTCGGCTGTCCTGCGCGGCACGATCCTGCAATCCACGACGCCCGACGCCCTCCGCGGTCGTCTCTCGGGGATCCACACGCTCGTCGTGACCGGCGGACCCCGGATCGGCGACTTCGAGGCTGGTGTCGTCGCGTCCGCGTTCACCCCGACGGTGTCGGTCGTCTCGGGCGGCGTGCTCTGCGTCGTCGGCGTGGGGGCGCTGGCGGTGCTTTCGCCCCAGTTCGCGCGCTATCAGACCCGATTGGGCCCGGCGGCCGACCCGAGCACCGGTTGACGGCGCCCCCGGTCGCCAAGCAGCGTGGCGTGGTGGCGGGATACTCGGGCACCCCACTCGCGAAGAAGCTCGGGATCCGGGCCGGCGGCCGGGTCGCGATCGTGTCGGCGCCGGACGGGTTCACCGACGCGTTGCGACTCCCACCCCGCACCCAGCTGCGCACCCAGGCGCGCGGCCGCCTCGACGTCGTGGTGTTCTTCGTGACCCGACGCGCCGAGCTGTCGCGTCGGTTCCCCGTCATGCAGCGCGGGCTCGAGGACCACGGCGGCCTCTGGATCGCGTGGCCGAAGCGCGCGTCGGGGTGCCCACCGATCTGAGCGAGCACACCGTCCGCGAGGTCGGCCTCCACCACGGGCTCGTCGACAACAAGGTCGCGGCCATCAACAGCACGTGGTCTGGGCTGCGCTTCGTGTACCGCGTCGCCGACCGGGGTCGCCGCTGATGTGCGGCCGGTTCGTCGCCGCGTCGTCGCCGACGCTGCTCGCCGAGCGGTTCCACGCCGAGGACACCGTCGAGGCGACCGTGCCGGACTACAACGTCGCGCCCGCGAGGACGTCATGGTGGTGCGCGAGCGCGCCGACGGCGACACGACGCGGCGGGTCCTGTCGCGCGTGCGGTGGGGGCTCGTCCCCGCCTGGGCGAAGGACCCGAGCATCGGCGACCGCATGATCAACGCACGGGCCGAGACGGTCACCCGCTCCTCGGCGTTCCGGGTTGCCTTCGAGAAGCGCCGCTGCCTCATCCCCGCCGACGGGTTCTACGAGTGGCGCAAGGCCCCGCCGCCGCCCGGCTCCACCCGAGGCCGGCGGGAGCCGTTCTTCATCCACCGCCGCGACGGGGAGCCGATGGCCTTCGCCGGCCTGTGGTCGGTGTGGAAGGTCCCGGACGGGCAGGCCGGGACCATCGGCAGCGACGACGGGTGGCTGCGCTCGTGCTCGATCGTGACGACGAAGGCCAACGAGCTGGTGGCGCCGATCCACGACCGGATGCCGGTCGTGCTGCCCGAGGACGCGTGGGACGCCTGGCTCGACCCGACGCCCGCGACCGGCGATCGGGTCGCGACCCTCGGCGGGCTGCTCGTCCCGGCCCCCGACGACTGGTTCGAGCTCTACGCCGTGTCGGATCGCGTGAACCGGGTCGTCGAGAAGGGACCCGAGCTCGTTCGGCCGCTCGACGCGCCGAGCGCCTCGTAGGCTCGGCGCATGCCGCTCGACGCCGAGACCTACCGGCGTGCCGTGCACGACGAGGCCGCCGCGCTGCTCGCGGCCGCCGAGCGGGCCGGCCTCGACGCGCGTGTCCCGTCGTGCCCGGACTGGGACGTCGCCGCGCTCCTCGGACACATCGGACGCGTGCACCGCTGGGCCGCCGCCTGCATCGCCGCCGACGAGCTGGTGTCGCCCGCCGACGAGGCCCTGCCCGACGGCGACGCGCTGCTCGCCTTCGTGCGTGACGGCGCCCGGGCCCTCGTGGTCGCACTCGACCGGCCCGCCGACGACCCGACGTTCACGTTCGCGCCGCCACCGACCGTCGGGTTCTGGCAGCGTCGACAGGCCCACGAGACGGTGATGCACCGGGTCGACGCCGAGCAGGCCGCGGGCGCGGCGTCACCGATCGAAGGGGAGCTGGCGGCCGACGGGATCGACGAGTGGCTGGCCCTCATGTCGCACCGGCCTACCCAGCCACCGCCGACCGGCTCGGGGGAGACGCTGCACCTCCACTGCACCGACCGGCCGGGGGAGTGGCTGCTCCGCCGCACCCCGGACCGCTTCGAGATCGAGCGGGTCCACGGCAAGGGCGACGTCGCGCTGCGCGGCCCCGCGTCGGATCTGCTCGTCGTGCTGCTGCACCGCGTCCCGCCCGAGACCGTCGAGGTGCTCGGCGCCCGCCCGGTCCTCGACGCCTTCCTGGCCGACACGACCTTCTGAGCGCTATTCACCCCCGAGTAACGGACCCGTCACCTCGGTGCGGCTACGTTGGGTGAGTGCACGTGCTGCTGGCCGTCGTGGTCGGGCTGGTCCTCGCCGAGGTGTCGATCCTCGTCACGACCGTCTATCTGCATCGCGGGATCACGCATCGCGCGGTCACGCTCAACCCCGCGCTCGTCCAGGTGCTGCGGTTCGTCATCTGGATCACCACCGGGATGAAGCCACGCGAGTGGGCGGCGGTGCACCGCCGCCATCACGCGGCCACCGACACCGCCGACGATCCGCACTCGCCGCTCGTGCTCGGGTTCTGGCGCGTCCAGCTCACCAACGCCGCCCTCTACCGGCGCACCGCCCGGGACGGCATCACCGTCGACAAGTACGCGCGCGACCTGCCGCCCGACTGGCTCGACCGCTGGTTCTACGACCGGGCGTGGCTCGGCCTCGGCCTGGGCATCACCCTGCTGTGCCTGATCCTCGGCTGGCAGACCGGGCTGCTCGCCGCCGCCGTGCACCTCGTCGCGTACCTCGGGCTGTCCGGCTCGGTCAACGCGGTCGGGCACACCGTGGGTCGTCGCCCCCATGAGAACTCGGCGACGAACGGCCGGCTCCTCGCGCTGATCACCGCCGGGGAAGGGCTGCACAACAACCATCACGACGCGCCGACGTCGGCGCGCTTCGCGCGGTCCCTCGGGGACGTCGACGCGGGCTGGTGGACGGTCCGCGCCTTGTCGTGGGTCCGTCTGGCGCGGCATCCGCCACCGCGCGCTGCCCGTGCGGACCGGCTGAGCGTCCTCAGCCCGCCGTGGGCGCCAGCGCCCGCATCGCGTCGCGGAGATGGTCGGCGCCGAGACCCAAGATGGCCGGCGCCGGGGTCGTGACCCCGTTCTCGGCGTAGCGGGCCAGGTGCTCCCGGCACTCGGTCCCGGAGCCGTGCACGATCAGCTCGTCGACGAGCGAATCGGGGATCGCCTCGACCGCGGCGGCACGGTCACCCGCCTTCCACGCCCGCCACATCGGCTCGAGCAGCTCGCCGCGGCCCAGCCACTCGTGGAACGCCGCGTAGACGGGCACGTTGAGGTACGCGGCGATCGCCCGTTTGCCGACGAGGCGCACGAGGTCGAGGTCCTCGGTCGGCAGGACGAACACCCGGGCCACGATCTCCTTGTCCTCCCCGACGTGGGGCACCACGGTGCGCACATCGTCCGCCGACAGCCAGTTGATGATGGCGCCGTCACCCTCCCGGCCGGCGAGGCGCAGCATCCCCGGCCGCAGCGCGGCGACGAGGATCGGCGGCGGGTCCTCGACGGGGACCTCGAGGCGGAAGCCCCGCACCGCGAACGTGTCGTAGGTCTCGGTCACCTTCTCGCCGGTGAGCGCGACGCGCAGGAAGCGGATCGTGTCCCGCACCCGGTGGTAGGGACGCTCGAAGGGGATGCCGTTCCAGCGCTCCACGATCACGTCGGAGGACGTGCCGAGCCCGAGCGCGAAGTGGCCAGGCGCGGCCTGGCACATCGCGGCGACGCTCTGCGCCAGCGTCGCGGCCCCGCGCGTGTACACCGGCACGATCGCGGTGCCGAGCCGCAGCTGCGGCGTCCACGCCGCGGCCAACGCCAGCGGCGTGAACGCGTCGGTGGCGCCCGCCTCCGCCGACCACAGGTCGGTGTAGCCGAGCGCCGCGGCCTCCTCGTACCAGCTGCGATGGTCGTGCAGCGCCACCCCGGGGAACGGGACGGTGATGCCGTGACGGGCAGGGACGGTCATCGAGCCACCTCCGCGGCGGTTGAGTCGGTGGCGCGGACGGCGGGGCGGCGGTCCGAGCGCGCCTCGCGCACCACGGCGGACTGGCTCGCCGTCGCGAGCAGCGTGCCGTCCTCGGCCCACAGGTGCACGACGCCGTGCCCGAACCCGTCCGCGACGGCCTGCACCCGCACGTCGGCGAGCACCCATTCGGTGGGATGCGTCTCGGAGGGCCGGACCATCCGCAGCGTGTTGTCCAGGCTGTTCGCCGAGGTGCGCCGACCCAGCGCCTGGCCGATCCCGAAGGGGACGTAGTCGGCCACCACGGCGAGCGCCGACGCGGTGGCCGGGATCCCCGGGAGCCGGACCCAGAGGGCGCACCGCCCGTCGCCCGGCGTCCCGTCGAGGGTTTCCATCGGCCGGGCGTCCGCCAACCGCAGGTCGAGGCGCTCGCCGAGCGTGCCTTCGTGCTGGGCGAGCACCGGCCGGACGGGGCTCGCCGCGACGGACGGCACGTCGGGGCGCAGCGCCCACGACCCCGACCACGCCAGCTCCCGACGCCCCAGCGCGGCCACCACCGTGAAGATCTCCCGCCCGTCGACCCGGGCGAGCACGCGCGCCTGCGACGAGCGGTGCCCGCGCGCCACCTCGCACACCTCGAGCTCCACGACGTCGGGCGGCCGCGCGAACGCCAGGTACTGCGCGGTGGCCCACACCAGCGGCCGGCCGGTCATCCGCTCGAGCGCCTCGATCGACGCGCCCAGCGCCGCGCCGCCGAACAGTCCGCCCATGCCGGAGCAGAGGCCGCGCACCACCGGCAGGCGCCACCGTCGCGGGTCCTCGGTCGGCACCAGGCCGTAGAACTCGAGCGTGTCCACCACCGCTGACGCTAACCGGCGGCCGACACGGGGCGCCGCCGAGCGACCAGCACCGTGGGAGACTGCTCCGATGCCAGGCGCCGCGGCACCGGCCGTCGAGGTCGACAGCCTCGTGAAGCGCTTCGGTGACTTCGCGGCGGTCGACGACGTCTCGTTCGACGTCGAGCCCGGCGAGCTGTTCGGGTTCCTCGGCCCGAACGGCGCCGGGAAGACCACCACGATCTCGATCCTGTGCACGCTGCTCACCCCGACCGGCGGCGTCGCTCGCGTCGCCGGCCACGACGTCGCGCTCGAGCAGGCGGCGGTGCGGGCGAGCATCGGACTCGTGTTCCAGGAGGTCACGCTCGACGACTACCTGACCGGCGCCGAGAACCTCCGGTTCCACGCCGTCCTCTACGGCGTCCCGCCGTCGCAGGTGCGGGACCGGGCCCGCCCGCTCCTCGACATGGTGGGGCTCAGCGAGCGGGCCGACCAGCAGGTGCGCTTCTACTCGGGGGGCATGAAGCGGCGCCTCGAGATCGCCCGTGGGCTGATGCACGCCCCCCGGGTGCTGTTCCTCGACGAGCCGACCATCGGGCTCGACCCCCAGACCCGCCAGCACATCTGGAACTACGTCGACGACCTCCGTGGGCGGGAGGCGACCACCATGTTCCTCACCACCCACTACATGGACGAGGCCGAGCGCTGCGACCGCATCGCGATCATCGACCGGGGCCGCATCGTCGCCATCGACACCCCGGACGCACTGAAGGCGTCGATCGGCCAGGACACCGTCACCGTCGCCACCGCGGACGACGCCGCCACCCGTGACGCCCTCGTCGAGAGCTTCGGGCTCGACGTCGAGGTCACCGACGACGGCGCCCGGTTCCGGGTCACCGACGGTGAGGCGTTCGTGCCCCGCATGTTCGAGCACCTGCGCGTCGGGGTGCGCAGCGTCAACGTCCGTCGTCCCAGCCTCGACGACGTGTTCATGGAGTACACCGGCCACGAGCTGCGCGACGCGGACGCTGGCCTCGGCGACCAGTTCCGGGCCAACGCCATGGTCCGCGGGTTCCGGCGAGGCTGATGGCCGACGCCACGCTCTCCACCCCGCTGCCCGCGACCGCGCCGCTGCGGCGCGAGGGGCCCCTGGTCCGCAACCTGCGCGCCGTGATGATGGTCTGGATGCGCGACCTCATCCGGCTGAAGCGGACACCGACCCGCATCGTCACCGGGATCGCCCAGCCGCTGCTGTTCCTCTTCGTGCTCGGCGCGGGACTCTCGCACCTCATCGGGGCGCAGCGCGCCGGCGGGGTCAACTACCAGCAGTACCTGCTCCCCGGCATCCTCGCCATGTCCGTGCTCACCTCGTCGCTGTTCTCCGCGATCGCGATCGTGTGGGACCGCGAATTCGGGTTCATGCGCGAGATGCTCGTCGCCCCGGTGTCGCGCTCGTCGCTGGTGTTCGGGAAGGCCCTCGGCGGCGGATCCGTCGCGGTGGTCCAGGGCCTCATCCTCGTCTTCGCCGCCCCGATCGTCGGCGTGTCCCTGACGGTCGGCAGCTTCTTCGCGATGGTCGGCTACCTGCTGCTCCTCGCGTTCGCGCTCACCTCGTTCGGGATGGTCGTCGCCAGCCGCATGCAGCGCATGGAGAGCTTCCAGATGGTCATGGCGCTCGTCCTGCAGCCCATGATCTTCCTGTCCGGCGCGATCTTCCCGCTCGTCGAGCTGCCGAAGTGGCTCGGCGTCGTGACGCGCCTCAACCCGGCGACCTACGGGATCGACGCCATCCGGCGGGTGCTGCTCCCCCAGATCGCGCCCCTCACGATCGGGAGCTGGGTCGTGCCCCTCTGGGCCGACGCGCTCATCACCGCGGGGTTCGGCGTGATCATGCTGACCCTCGCGGTGCGCCTCTTCGCGCGGACCGAGTAGACATCCGCGGGTGACGGTCAACCGGCAGCTGCGCCTGGCGCACCGACCCGTCGGCCTCGTCGACGACGACACCTTCGAGCTGCGCGAGGAGCCGCTCGCGGCCCTCGAGCCCGGCCAGTACCGGGTCCGGATCGCGTACCTCTCGCTCGACCCGACGAACCGGGTCTGGATCCGCGACGAGCCGAGCTACATGCCGCCCGTCGCGCTCGGGGAGGTCATGCGCGGCAGCGGCGTCGGCACGGTCGTCGAGTCGCGCCACGACGACTTCCCGGTCGGGACCACGGTCCTCGGGATGCTCGGCTGGCAGGACTACGCGACGTGCGGCACCGACGTCATCGCCCGGGCGGTCCCCGCCGGCGTGCCGCTGCCCCAGCTGCTCGGCGTCTACGGCGCCACGGGCGTCACCGCCTACTTCGGGATGCTCGAGATCGCCCGACCCCAGGCGGGGGACACGGTCGTCGTGTCGGGCGCGGCCGGCGCGACCGGCTCGGTCGCCGGGCAGATCGCGCGCATCCAGGGGGCCCGGGTCATCGGGATCGCCGGGACGGCCGAGAAGTGCGCGTGGATCACCGACGAGCTCGGCTTCGACGCGGCGATCAACTACCGCACCGAGGACGTCGGCCGTCGCCTCGCCGACCTGTGCCCCGACGGCATCAACGTGTTCTTCGACAACGTCGGCGGCGCCATCCTCGACACCGTGCTCGCCCGTCTCGCGATCGGCGCGCGCGTCGCGCTCTGCGGCGCCATCGCCACCTACAACGCGACCGATGAGCCGCCGCCGATCCACCGCTACATGAACCTCGTCGCGACACGCGCCCGCATGGAGGGCTTCTTGGTCCTCGACTACCTCGACCGGTTCGCGGAGGCGGTGCTCCAGCTCGTGGCCTGGGTGGGGGAGGGCCGCATCCGGTGGCGGGACCACATCGTCGACGGGCTCGAGGCGACCCCGCGCGCGCTGAACATGCTCTTCACCGGCGAGAACACCGGCAAGCTCATGGTGCGGGTCGATCCGGCCGTCACCGACCCCGGTATCCTCTGACGACCCGTCAGGTCCCGCCGGTGGGCGGCACCAGGAAGCGGAGGTGACGTGCCCTCGACGGACACCCCGACGATCCCGATGATCGTGAGCGTCGACGACCACGTCGTCGAGCCCGCGGACGTGTGGAGCACCTGGCTGCCCGGCAAGTACCGCGACCGGGGCCCGCGCGTCGAGCGGCGCGGGCTGGCCGGCCTGCGCATGGTCGGGCCCGCCGTCTACGAGCACGAGTTCGACGACGCCGCGCCGCCGTGCGACATCTGGTTCTACGAGGACCTCATCGTGCCGCTGAAGCGCCACATCGCCGCCGTCGGGTTCGACCGCGACGACATGACCCTCTCGCCCATCACCTACGACGAGATGCGCGACGGCTGCTACGACCCGAAGGCCCGGGTCGAGGACATGCTCATGAACCACGTCGAATCGTCGCTGTGCTTCCCGACCTTCCCGCGGTTCTGCGGCCAGACGTTCCTCGAGGCGACCGACAAGGACCTCGCCGCGGCGTGCGTCACCGCGTACAACGACTGGATGGTCGAGGAGTGGTGCGGGTCGAGCGACGGGCACCTCATCCCGCTCACCCTCGTGCCGCTCTGGGACGTCGAGGGCTGCGCCGCCGAGGTCCGCCGCAACGCCGCCCGGGGCGTCCACGCCGTGTGCTTCAGCGAGATCCCGCCGCATCTCGGGCTCCCGAGCATCCACTCCGGCGAGTGGGACCCCTTCCTCGCGGCGTGCGCCGAGACCGAGCACCGTCGTGTGCATGCACATCGGGTCGTCGTCGAAGATGCCGGCCACGTCGGCGGACGCGCCCGCCGGCCGTGCAGGCCACGCTGTCGTTCGGCAACGCCATGTCGTCCATGACCGACTTCTTGTTCTCCGGCGTGCTCGTGCGCTTCCCCGAGCTGCGACTCGCGTACTCGGAGGGCCAGATCGGCTGGATCCCCTACATCCTCGAGCGAGCCGACGACGTATGGCAGGAGCACCGGGCGTGGGGCGGGGTCCGCGACCGGATCCCCGACCCGCCGTCCACCTACTACTTCCGCCAGATCTACGGCTGCTTCTTCCGGGACCGGCACGGCCTGGCGTCCCTCGACGACGTCGGCGTCGACAACATCACGTTCGAGACCGACTATCCCCACACCGACTCGACGTGGCCGCACACGCTCCAGGTCGCCGAGAAGATGTTCGCCGGGCTCGACGACGCCACGATCGCCAAGATCTGTCGGGGCAACGCGCTCCGGATGCTCCACCTCGACGGCTGAGGCGGTGCGCGAGCCGCTCCGGGGACGCCTCCTGGTGGCGACGCCCGACCTCGAGGACCCCAACTTCTTTCGCACCGTGGTGCTCGTGCTCGAGCACAGCGCCGACGGCGCGCTCGGCGTCGTGCTGAACCGGCCGGCGACGGGCGCGACGGTGCTCGGAACGGTGCCCGCGTGGGCCGCGCTCGCCGAGGAGCCGGCGGTCGTGTTCGTCGGCGGCCCCGTGCAGCCCGACGCGGCGATCGGGCTGGCCCAACGCGGCGACGCGACCGAGCCCGACGGCTTCGCGCCGCTCTTCGACGACCTCGGCACCGTCGACCTGCAACGCGACCCCGACGCCGTGCGGCCCCGCGTCGACCGGCTGCGGATCTTCGCCGGCTATGCCGGCTGGGGTCCCGGCCAGCTCGAATCCGAGCTCGACGCGAACGGCTGGTTCGTCGTGCGGGCCGACCCGACCGACCCGTGGACCGCGACGCCGGAGGCGCTGTGGCGTGCCGTGCTGCGCCGCCAGCCGGGCAAGGCCCGCCTCTTCGCCGACTTCCCCCTCGACGCCGGCCTGAACTGACCGGCCGCTACCGGCCGGCGGGAAACGTCGTCCGGAACCAGCGGCGCACCGCCGTCCCGGCCGGTCACGGCGCCGAAGCCGCGCTGCGCCGCGGCGGCGAGCACCCGCGGCGTCCCCGGCGCCGCGCCGGCGAGCAGGTCGTTCCAGAACAGCCCCCAGCCGCCGGCGAGCGCCCGCCCGAGTCCCGGGCCGGTCAGGGTGCGGGCCACGGCCGACACCGCCCACGGACCGCGCCAGCATCGCGGCGTGCACCGGCGCGGTCACCGCCTCGTACGGGGCGTAGCGCGCCGCGAGCACGTCGCGGTAGCGGGCCGCGGCGCTGCCCGGGTTCTCCAGCAGCGCCGACGCCGCGGCGTGCCCGCTGCCGAGGGCCTGGCCGATGCCCTCGCCCTGCAGCGGGTTCACGAGCCCGGCCGCGTCGCCGACGAGGAGCACCCGCCCGGCAGCGGGTCGGGTGCCGACCATGCCGAGCTTCAGCCAGCCGCCCAACGACGCGCCGCCGTCCGCCGCGGGTGGGCGGGTGAGCACGCCGCGCGGCCACGAGGTCGGCGCCGAACGCCGGCAGCAGCCGCGCCGCGTGGGCGCCCGCGGCCCGGTCGCCGCGCACCCCGATCCCCAACCCGACGTTGGCGCGGCCGTCGGGGCCGGGGAACACCCACCCGTAGCCGGGGAAGGCGCGCCACGGCGACGGCTCCCAGAAGAAGATCTGGGGGAGCGCGACCGGCTCGTCGACGTAGGCCCGCAGCGCGAAGCCCCACAGCACCCGGGTCGGCGTCGACGAGCCCGGCCCAGTCCGCGACGCTGCTCAGCGCACCGTCGGCGCCGATCACGGCGTCGGCGCGGAGCTCCCGGCCGTCGGCGAGCACGCAGCCCGCCGACCCCCGCCTCGTCGACGACCGGGGCGACGGCGCGGCTCTGGTGGGGATCGGCACCGGTGCTGACCGCCGCGTCGTGCAGCACGGCGTCGAAGCGGACGCGGGGGACCGCGAGGGCGTGGCCCGGGTACGTGCGGCCCGGGCGGCAGGGGAGCCGCACGGCGCGGCGCGGCCCGACGACGAGCATGTCGCCGACGCGGCCGCGCCGGGCACGGTGACGCCCAGGTCGTCGAGCAGCTGCACGCCGCGGGGGCCGATGAGGTCCCCGCAGGCCTTGTCGCGGGGAACGCGCCCTTCTCGACGAGCGCGACCCGGGCGCCGCCGCGGGCGAGCACCAGCGCCGCGACGCTGCCCGCCGGGCCCGACCCGACGACGACGGCGTCGTAGCGGTCAGGTGTCACACTCGGTCCCGCGACCGGTCGGGTCGTACGCTCGGGCTGCCCCGACCCGGGGAGACGCTCATGCTCGCTGGCCCATCCGCGGATCCCAATCGCTTCGCCCAGGAGCTCTTCACCGGGCTCCCGGACCACTACGACACGCTCGAAGAGGTGCTGTCCCTCGGGCAGAACCGCCGATGGCGCCGCGCGATGGTGGACCGCATCGTACCGGCGGCGCCGCGACGCGGTCCTCGACGTCGCGACCGGCACCGCCGGGGTGGCCCGCCAGCTCGTCCGCCGCACCGGCGCCACCGTGGTCGGCGTCGACCTCACCGAGGCGATGCTTCGCCGCGGGCAGGCGGCCGTGCGCGCCGACGGCCTCGACGGCCCGGTGACCCTCGTGGCCGGGCGGGCCGAGCAGCTCCCGTTCCCCGACGCGTCCTTCGACGGGCTCACCTTCACCTACCTGCTGCGCTACGTCGCCGACCCGGCCGCCACGCTGCGCGAGCTCACCCGGGTGCTGCGCCCCGGCGCGCCGATCGCCAGCCTCGAGTTCGCCGTGCCGACCAACCCGTTCTGGCGCGCCTGGTGGTGGCTGTACACCCGCGTGGTGCTCCCGCTCGCGGGCGGCGTCGCCGGCCGGTCCTGGTTCGGGGTCGGACGGTTCCTCGGACCGAACATCTCGGCGCACTACCGCCGCTACCCGGTGGCGTGGACGCGCAGGCCCTCGCCGACGCGGGCTGCACCGACGTCGGGGTGCGGGCCATGAGCCTCGGCGGCGGCGTGGTGATGTGGGGGGTGCGGGCCGGTGGCTGAACCGCGAGGGCCGCGCCGCGTTCTACGCCGCCCGTCCCGGCGGATGGCGCGACTGGTGGACGCTGCTGCACCCGCCATACACCGCCTGGCACCTCGGCTACGTCGCGATCGGCGCCGCGCTGGCCCCGCGGGTCGACGGGGTGCGGCTGGGCGCGACCGTGCTCGCCTTCCTCGCCGCGATGGGGATCGGGGCGCACGCCCTCGACGAGCTGCACGGCCACCCGCTGCACACCCTGATCCAGGACCGGGTGCTCGTCGCCGCCGCCACGGCCGGCGTGCTCGCCGCGGTGCTGCTCGGCGTCGCGGGCCTGCACCGCGTCGGGCCGGCGCTCATCCCGTTCATCGTGATCGGGCCGTTCCTCGTCGTGGCCTACAACCTCGAGTGGTTCCACGGCCGGCTCCACACCGACCTCGGCTTCGCGCTCGCGTGGGGCGCATTCCCCGTTCTCACCGCCTACGTCGCCCAGGCTGGGCATCTCGGCGTCGCCGCCGTCCTCGGCGCGGCCGGCGCCGCCGCGCTGTCCTACGCGCAACGGGCCCTCAGCACCCCGGCGCGGCGGCTGCGCCGTCGGACGCTCCGCGTCGACGGCACGATCACCCTCGACGACGGCACCCCCCAGACGCTCGACGCCCCGACCCTGCTCCGGCCCCTCGAGGTGACGCTCCGCGCCCTCTCGACGAGCGTCGTGCTCGTCGCCGCCGCGATGGTCACGGCCCGGCTGTGGTGAGCGCCTCCGAGCCGACCGCGCACGACGAGCGCACGACATCCGAGCAGCGGCGCGGCCAGGTCCGGGTCGAGGTGAGCGCCAAGCGGGTGCGCGCCTCCCTCGCCGGGACGGTTGTCGCCGACACCCGCCAGCCGCGCCTCGTCTGGGAGAACCCCCACTACCCGGCCTACTACCTGCCCCGCGCCGACGTCCGCGCCGACCTGCTCGTCCCGTCGGCGAGGACCGCGCACTCGCCGAGCCGCGGCGACGCCCGCTACTTCGACGTGCAGGTCAACGACCGGCGCGTCGTCGACGCCGCCTGGTGCTACCCCGACTCGCCGCTCGAGGCGCTCCGCGACCTGCTGCGCTTCGAGTGGGGGGCGATGGACGCCTGGTTCGAAGAGGACGAGGAGGTGTTCGTCCACCCCCGCAACCCGTACACGCGCGTCGACATCCTCGCTAGCTCCCGCCACGTGCAGGTCGAGGTCGACGGCGTGACCCTCGCGGAGACGCGGCGCCCCACCCTCTTGTTCGAGACCGGTCTGCCGGTCCGCTACTACGTCCCGAAGGTCGACGTCCGCCTCGACCTCCTCGAGCCCCGCGAGACCACGTCGGCGTGCCCGTACAAGGGCCTGGCCCGTTACTGGTCGGCGCCCGGCGCGACCGACGTGGCCTGGTCCTACCCGACGCCGCTGCCCGAGTCCCAGAAGATCGCCGGGCTCGTCTGCTTCTACAACGAGCGGGTCGACCTCATCGTCGACGGGGAGCGCCAGGAGCGGCCCCGCACCCCGTTCTCGTGACCCGGCGCCGACCCGCCACTACCGTCACGGCCGCGAGGAGGCGGCGATGACGCTCACCACGATCGACCTCTACGACCCGGACGGCTACGTCGAGGGCCCGCCGCACGAGGCGTTCGAGCGGCTGCGGCGTGACGACCCCGTCCACTGGCAGGACATGCCCGACGGGACCGGCTACTGGGCGGTGCTGCGCCACGCCGACGTCGTCGCCGTGTCTCGCGACCCGGTGCGCTACTCCGCCCAGGTCGGCGGTGTCGTGCTCGAGGACCAGCCCCCCGAGCAGCTCGAGCAGACCAAGAACATGCTGCTGATGATGGACCCGCCCCGGCACAGCACGCTGCGCCGCGACACCGCACCCCAGTTCAAGGCCCGGGCCATGGCCCGGCTCGAGGACCGGGTCCGCGCCATCTGCCGCACGATCATGGCCAAAGGCGCCGAGATGCGCGAGTGCGAGCTCGTCCACGACCTCGCGGCGATGCTGCCGTCACAGGTGTTCGGCGAGCTGCTCGAGATCCCCGACGCCGACCGGGCGCGCATCAACCAGTGGGCCGAGATGACGACGGGTGGGCAGGACCCCGAGCTGAACCCCGACGGGTACGGCGGCGGCGAGAGCGAAGGGTCGGTGGAGATGGCCCGCTACGGGATGGAGTACGCCAACCGGCGGCGTGGGGACGGCGGCACCGACGTCGGCGCGCGGCTGCTCGCCACCGAGATCGACGGGCAGCCCATGTCGGACCTCGAGTTCGGGTACTTCTTCGTGCAGCTCGTCACCGCCGGCAACGACACGACCCGCACCATGCTCTCCTCCGGGGTGCTCGCCCTCGTCCAGCACCCCGACCAGCTCGCCGCCCTGCGCGCCGACCGGACGCTCGTCCCCGGCGCCGTCGAAGAGATCCTGCGCTGGGCGAATCCCCTCCACTACTTCCGGCGCACCGCCACGGCCGACAGCGTGCTGCACGGCCAGCCGATCGCCGCCGGCGACAAGCTCGGGATGATCTACACGTCCGCGAACCGCGACGAGGACGTGTTCCCGGACCCCCACCACTTCGACATCCGCCGGACCCCGAACCCGCACCTGTCGTTCGGCATCGCCGAGCACTTCTGTCTCGGCGTCCACCTGGCCCGCCTCGAAGGGCGTGTGTTCCTCGAGGAGCTCCTCGACGCGTTCTCCACGATCGAGCTGACCGGTGAGCCGCGACGGCAGCGATCGAACCTCAACAACGCGCTCGAAGTCGCTGCCCATCCGCCTCGTCGCCTGAGAAACCGCGCCGGCGCGCCCGTCCGGCGCGGCATGCTGGGCGCATGGACGACGTCACCCCCGAGGCGTGCGGCGCGTGCGGATTCGACGCCCGGGCGTGGACCCCCCACGACGCGGCCACCCTGCTCGACGCGCTCGGGCTGTGGTGGCGCCTCGCGCTCGCCGACCTCCCGGCCGACACGGTCAACCGGCGCCCGGCGCCCGGTGTGTGGTCCGCGCTCGAGTACGGCCAGCACAGCGCGCTCGTCACCGCGGTGCTGCGCGTCGCCATCGAGCAGATCCTCGACGACGACGACACGCGGCTCCCACCCGCCCCCGAAGGCGACGGACCCGTCGGCGCGCCGGTCCAGCTCGAGGTGGATGCCGTCGTCGCCGACCTCGACCGGGAGGGCCGCGCGCTCGCGGCCGTGACCCGCCACGCCGACCCCGACGCCTGGACCCACGTCGGGCACAGCGGCGGCCGCCGCATCCAGGCCGGCGCGGCGCTGCGCCACGCCGCCCACGACGCCAGCCATCACCTCATGGACGTCAGTCGCGGGCTCGCCGCGCTGCGGGCCGGCCCGGCGACGGCGACGGGCGCCGTCGTGCAGATCAACGCCTCGAACGGCGGCGTCCCCAAACACGCCGTCCCGGAGGGATGGGTCTCGGCCTCGGGGCTCGCCGGCGACCACCAGGCCGAGCGCCTCCACCACGGACGCCCGTTCCAGGCCCTCTGCCTCTGGTCGCTCGAGGTGATCGAGCGGCTCGCCGCCGACGGTCACCCGATCGCGCCCGGCGCCGCCGGTGAGAACGTGACGCTCTCCGGTCTCGACTGGTCCACCCTGCGCCCAGGTGCACTGCTCCGCGTCGACGAGGTGCTCGCCGAGCTGTCCTTCCCGGCCATCCCCTGCGCCAAGCAGACCCGCTGGTTCTCCGACGGCGACTTCCAACGGATCAGCCACACCCGCAACCCGCACCTCGCGCGCTGGTACGCATGGGTGCGCGAGCCCGGCGCGGTGCGCCCCGGCGCCGCCGTGGTCCTGCAACCCGCCGACTGACGCGCCGACGCGTCGACGCTGACCCGCCCGGCCCGTGACGCTCCCGCCCGAGCGTGGGTGGCGGCCGCGAGGAGCGCACATGACGACACCATCCACGACGCCGGACGAGCTGGTCGAGCGGGTCCGGCACGCGCTCGACACCGCGGACCTCGCCGCGCTGCGCGACCTGTTGCATCCCAATGTCGAGTGGGGGCCGCCCGGCGACACGACCTCGGGCTGCCACGACCGCGACGAGGTGCTGGCCTGGTACCGACGGGGGCGTGACGCCGGGGTGCGCGCCGACGTCGCCGAGGTGGTGACGGGCGCCGGCAAGGTCTTGGTCGGCCTCCGCGTGCGCGGCCGGCCCGCCGAAGCGGATCAGGGCGGCGCCGACCGCTGGCAGGTGCTCACGCTCCAAGCCGGCCAGATCATCGACGTTCGCGGCTTCGACCACCGTCCCGACGCCGCGGCCTTCGCCGGCCTGCCGCAGTAGCCCGGCCGTCGCTGCGCGAGCCGGCCGGCGCCAGAATGAGGATCTCGAAGCGCGAGCCGCTCCGTCGCCTCGGCCGGACCGACGAGGCCCGCGCCGCCGACGGCCGCGCCCCGCCGCTCATCCACGACGATGCGCAGCGCTGGGTCGAGTGTCGGCTCGCGAGCTCGCTCCGGGCTCGCTCGCGTCGGCGTCGCGGGTCCGGGCAGCAATTGGATGGCGGGTCGCCGGGCGCGCCTGACACAGTGCGCGCGTGCCGGAGATCTACTTTGACGAGCGCATTGCGACGCAGTTCGAGGCCCTCTGGCCCGAGCTGCTCGAGCCCGCGGTCGTGGACCCGGCGGTGCGATTCCTCGCCGACCTCGCGGGCACAGGCTCCGCCCTCGAGCTCGGGATCGGGACCGGTCGGATCGCGTGCCCGCTCAGCCAGCGCGGCGTGCGCGTCCGCGGGATCGAGCTGTCACCGGCGATGGTCGCGCAGCTGCGGGCGAAGCCGGGGTCGGACGACATCGTTGTCACGATCGGCGACTTCGCCACCACGACCGTCGGTGAGACGTTCCCGCTCGCGTACCTCGTGCGGAACACGATCACGAACCTGACCACCCAAGACGAGCAGGTCGCATGCTTCCGCAACGTGGCAGCACACCTGGAACCCGGTGGCGTCTTCGTGATCGAGAACTACGTCCCGGCGCTTCGCTGTCTCCCGCCCGGGGAGACCATGCGGGTCTTCACGAGGACCCCCACGCATCTCGGATTCGAGGAGTACGACGTCGAGCGGCAAGTCGCGGTACTCGCACCACTACTGGATGCTCGACGGCCGGCTGGAGACCTTCTCCACGCCTCATCGCTACGTCTGGCCCGCCGAGCTGGACCTCATGGCCCAGCTTGCCGGCCTGACCCTGCGCGAACGGTGGGCCGACTGGGACCGCGCGCCGTTCACGAGCGACAGCCCCGGCCACGTCTCGGTGTGGGAGAAGCCGCGCGACCCGAAACGCTGACCGGCGTCGCGCCCGACGGAGCCTGGCGCTACGGCCGCGGACTTCGATGTCGACGCGTTCCTTGCGCAGCCGCTGAGCGCCCGCGTAGCGACGAACGGTCCGACCGTTGGCCCCCCTGGTGCCTCTGAGAAGACGCCGCGTTCTGGATCCTCACCGGACCCTGGGCCAACCTGGTCGAGAGGATTCGCGCGGATTCGGCCGTCGCCATGACCATCGACGTCTGCGACGTCGAGACGGGCGAGACGCGACAGGTTGTCGCCGGTGGCGCCGCCTCCGTGCTGCCCTTCGACGTGCCCCGGGGTCGGCGCCTCCTCCGCCGGTACCTCGGATCCGACGGGCGGCGCTGGGATCCACGCTTTCGCGACTATCTCCGCAGGGTCGATCTCGGCACCGTCTGGGTCCGAGTCGCCCCGAACTTCCTCGGCGCGTCGGATCTCAGCTACGACGTCCCGCGTGACCGACATCCCATCTGAGGCGCGCGTTCGTCACCGAACGGGGCCGTGTGGGTTGTCTCGACTGAGTCTCTGAGCGTCGTCTTGATGTCGTGGTTGTTGCGAATCGAGAACTGTGGGAGAGTCCTCCCCGCTTTGGATGTCGAGCGGGCCGAGGGTGGGGAGACCATGACGCTACGACGGTGGTTGGCATTGAGCGGCGTGGGAGCGGCACTGCTGTTTGCCGTGTCTTTCGTTTCCGGGGGCGGGACACCAAACGACGACGCACACGCCGCGAAGGTCGTCTCGTACTTCCAGGACCATCGCGTCGGCACCCAGGTGTTCAACCTCTTGGCGGTGATCGCGGCCGTGCTGCTCATCTTGTTCGCGGTTCGGCTCCGCGAGTTTCTCCGAGATGACGGCCCGGATGGTGCCTTGCTCGCGAACGCGGCGTTCGCTGGGGCAGTGATCTTGGCGGCTGGGTCGATGATGGACTCGGCCATCAGCTTCGGACTGGTCCGAGCGGCTCGCCTGAACTTCGCAGGGCCCGCGCAGACACTGAATGTACTGAGCAACGACGACTTCTACATCATCTTTGGCGGCATTGCGCTCTTGCTGCTCGCGGCCGGCATCGCGACGGTCAGGCGACCTGCATTGCCGCGCTGGCTGGGCTGGGTGGCGATCGTGATCGGAATCGTCTCGCTGGCGGGCCCGGTCGGTTTCTTCGGGGCCCTCCTCGCGATCATCTGGCTTTTCGTCGTCTCCGTCTTGATCTTCCGGAGGGACCGAGTCGCAGCCGGGGCGTAGTCCGGGGCATCAGGACGACCGCGTGGCGACACTCGGCCAGAGGATCGCCAGCAAGGAACGATGCCCCCGCCGTCGGGTATCCGCCGGTGCCGCGATCGGGTCGGAGCGTCCGCTGCGTAGCGATACGGCAATGGGTGAGCGAGACGGCGAGGCGGCGCGTGGCGCACCTCCAAGAACGCTCGGGGCAAGTCGAGCACTCGTGGAGCGAATGAGCGCGCTTTCGAACCCCGCATTCGGCGAGAACTTGCACGATCTCGTTCCTTCTGCGCGCTGTAAGTGAACTCCCTCCCACGATCGGGAGCGGGGCTGAGAGGACTTGGGGGCCGCGTCCGACCTTCAAGGACGCGGCGTCCGGGGGATCCGGCCACACTGGGTACGGTGTTGGACACGCAGTGTGGTTTACGTTAATGTAATTTCGCGGGCTGGGAAGGCAAGGAGACAGTCCCGTGAGCTCCGTGCACCACCGCCGAGCCCTTCTCGGAACGCTGATTGCCGCTGCGCTGGTGGCGGTGAGCCTGGCGACGGGGGGAGGCACCGCGAGCGCCGCTCAAGCCCCGGTGGGATTGGGGACGGCAGAGAGCTTTGCGGTCCTGGCTGGGTCTGGGATCACCAACACGGGACCGACCACGATCACTGGTGACGTCGGGACGTTCCCGACCACGACCGAGACCGGGCTTGGTTCCGTCACGTTGACCGGGACGAACCACGACGGCGACGCGGTAACCCAGCAGGCCAAGAACGATCTCGTCACCGCATACAACGACGCTGCGGGGCGAGGACCGACGACCCAGGTGGCCACTGATCTGGCGGGGCAGACTCTGGTGCCTGGTGTCTACAACTCCGCCAATGGCGCGTTCGGCAATAGCGGGATGCTCACCCTCGACGGCCAAGACCAGACGGATCCCGTGTTCATCTTCCAAACCAGCTCGACCCTGATTACGAGTTCGGCCAGTTCGGTGATCCTGGAGAACGGCGCCAACGCGTGTGACGTCTACTGGCAGATCGGCAGCTCGGCCACCCTCGGAACAGGCGCCGCACTCCAGGGAACGATCCTCGCCTTGACCTCGATCACCCTCACGACTGGCGCGACCCTCGTCGGTCGGGCTCTGGCACAGAACGGTGCGGTGACCCTCGATACCAACACGATCACCCAAGCGTCCTGCTCGACGACGCCGACCACGACGACGTCGACGTCGACGACGTCGACCACGACGACTCCGACCACGACGGTCCCACCCACGACGGTCCCACCCACGACAACACCAACGACCACGACGGTTACGTCGTCCACGAGCCCCTCGACAACCGGTCAACCCGTCACGTTCACTGCAACCGTGACCGCGGGAAACGGGTCGACGCCCACGGGCAGCGTCGAGTTCTTCGACAACGGGACACCACTCGGCGCGGTCGCACTCGACAGCGGCGGCCAGGCGGTGCTCGCGACCTCGGCGTTGAGCCCGGGCAGCAATTCGATCACCGCCGTGTATTCCGGCGCATCCGGCTTCTCCTCCAGCACCTCGACGGCACTGACCCAGACCGTCCTGGGAGGAGGCGGGACTGGCAACGCTGCCACCCCGATCGCCACCTCGCCGACGTTCACCGGCTGACGACTTCGACCTGAAGAGGGCGATGTCGCGGATCCGGATTCTGTGAGCGCGACGCTGCCGACGCGCGCGTCCCTGCAGAGCAATTGGGCCCGAATCGGATGGCAGTGGAGCGAATGAGAGTGCTTCGACCCTCGAGTTTGGCGACAGCCCGCGGAATCCCGTCGGGTCTGCTCGCCCTGAGTGACGATGCGCCCACGATCAGCGCCCGAGTTCGAGTCCTCTCCTATGGCTCCTACGGCCCCTAAGAGTCACTCTTCAAACGCCTCAAAGAGGCCGAACCAGCCACGCTGGTTCGGCTCGTCCGAGTGCGACGGCGTGCTAAGCATCGTGGAGTCGCGCTCCAGCGGCAGTTCCGACGAATCGATTGAGGACCCGATGTTCGTGACCGTCATTCATCGGATCCATGACCCCGAGGGCTTCCAGGCCGCTGAGGCCAAAGCGCTCGAGGCGGGACTTCCCACGAGCGTCGCGTTGCCAGTCCACGCGGCCACACACGATCACAAGCTCGGCATCTGTATTTGGGAAGGCGCATCAGTGCCAGCGGTGCGCGAGGTCGTCGAGGGTGCGGTCGGACCGTTCGCCGACAACGAGTACTTCGAGATGGACGTCGACGGCCTCGCGCCGCAACTCGGGAAGTAGCCAGCCGCCTCGTTCTGGAGAGTCCGTTCACCGTCGCAACGCGATCGGGGCCGACAGCGGGCCCGAGAACCTGGCGTTCGAGACGCGGCCGCAACCACCTGGCGTTCCGGCGAGCGACGCGATCGCCGGGGCACGCGAGATCCTGAGCGATACGACTCAGCGGGGCATGGCGCACCTCCAGAAATGCTCGGGCAGCTCGAGCACTTTTGGAGGTGCCGGGAGTCGAACCCGGGTCTTCCTTGGCGTTGGCAGGGCTTCTCCGAGCGCAGCCGGTGAGCGGGTTCTCGGGTCGCCACCGCTCACCGGCGGTTGTGGCGTCCCCAGCCCCGCTGCGATGTCCCGCCAGGCCACGGGGCCCGTCCTGGCGGTAAGCCGCTCATCATGACGCCCGCTTCCGGCCGAGCGGCCGGGCCGGAGCGAACGCGCGGCCTTTTAGGCCGCGAGCGCGAGGTTGTCCTCGGCGTTTATTTGTTGTTTGCCGGCTCTTTCACGACGATCCGGCGACGTCGGCTCGCTTCACCCGCCTCGATCCACGGAATCGAAGCCACGCACCCCCTTGTCAAGTGCGCCGTCGTGCGCGTGACGGCACAGCACCACTCTACTGGCCGCGCCGGTGCTGCCGAACGGGCGGACGTCGTCCGCCGGCCGTGCCGAACGAGGGTCAGCGTCCTCGCCTGACCTCCCCGCGATCCTTCATCGCCCGCTCGATGTCCCGGGCGGCGTCCCGTTCGGCGAGGGTGCGCCGCTTGTCGTAGGTCCGCTTCCCCCGGGCGACCCCGAGCTCGACCTTGACCCGCCGGTCCTTGAAGAAGAGCTGGAGCGGGACGAGCGTCATGCCCCGTTCGGCCGTGAGGCGGGTCAGCTCGTCGATCTCCCGGCGGTGCAGGAGCAGCTTGTGGGGCCGCACCGGGTCCAGTTCGTCGCGCGCGAACGCGTACGGGGCGATGTGCATGCCGTGGAGCCACACCTCGTGGTCAACGACGCGTGCATAGGCGTCCTGGAGGGTGGCGCGCCCCTCCCGGATCGACTTCACCTCGGGCCCGGCGAGCATGATGCCGCACTCGAACGACTCCAGGATCTCGTAGTTGTACCGAGCCCGGCGGTTGCGAATGGTCGGGGTCCGACCGGGCTTCGCGTCCGATCGCGACGGCATCGTGTGACGGTACCGTGCGGCGATGCGGAACCGCCTCACCGAGCTGCTCGGCGTCGAGTATCCGATCCTGCAAGCACCGATGGGCTACATCGCGCGTGCCCAGCTGGCATCGGCGGTGTCGAACGCCGGCGCCCTCGGGGTCATCGAGACGTCGTCGGGTCAGCTCGCGCAGGTGCGCGACGAGATCGCGAAGATGCGAGACCTCACCGACAAGCCCTTCGGGGTGAACATCGCCCAGATGCTCGTCCGAGACCCGGGGATCGTCGACTTCGTGCACGACCAGGGGGTTCGGTTCGTGACCACCTCCGCGGGGAACCCGGCGACGTACACCGCCGCGCTCCACGAGGCGGGGATCACGGTGTTCCACGTCGTCCCGTCGCTGCGGGCGGCGCTGAAGGCGGTGGCCGCGGGCGTCGACGGGATCGTCGCCGAGGGTGGGGAGGGCGGTGGCTTCAAGGCGAGCCGCGACGTGGCGACGATGGTCCTGACGCCGCTCGTGTGTTCTCGGGTCGACGTCCCCGTCGTCTCGGCCGGCGGCATCTGTGACGGCCGTTCGATGGCCGCGGCGTTCGCGCTCGGCGCCGAAGGGGTGCAGATGGGCACCCGGATGGTGTCCGCCGCCGAATCGCCCGTCCATTACCGCTACAAGGACCTCGTGGTCGAGACGCCCGAGACGGGGACCGTGTTCCTGAACCGCTGGCACAAGCCGTCGTTCCGAGTTCTGGCGACCGCGCGCAGCGAAGCCCACGAGCGCTCCGACGACCAGGTGGCGTTGGGCACGCTCGACGGGATCCTCTCCCTGTACTTCGAGGGCGACCTCGACGCCGCGTTCGCGTTCGGAGGTCAGGTCGCGGGACGCATCGAGTCGGTCGAGTCCGTCGAGGACATCATCCGCTCGACGATGCGCGAGTTCCACGCCGTCGTCGACGGGCTGGCTCGCCGGTATCCGGCGCCTCGATAAAGTCCCCGCCGTGGCGCCGTCCGGCTCGATCCTCGGCAACCCGGTGACACGGGTCGAAGACCCGCGCATCCTCCGCGGCGAGGCGACCTACTTCGACGACCTGGCGCCGGCGGGTACCGCCCACGTCGCGTTCGTGCGCTCGACCATCGCCCACGCCCGCGTGACGTCGATCGAGACGAGCGAGGCCGCCGCGATGCCGGGCGTGATCGCCGTGCACACCAGCCAGACCCTGCGCCTCGAACCGGTCCAGGGCTTCGTCATGCTCCCACCGGTGTTCAGTCGGCCGCCGCTCGCCGACGGCACCGTTCGCTTCGTCGGCGACGTCGTGGCCGTCGTCGTGGCCGAGACCCGCGCTGCCGCGGTCGACGCTGCCGAGCTCGTCGTCGTCGACTACGACCCGCTCCCCACCGTCCTCGACCCCGAAGCTGCCCTCGCGGACGGCGCGACCCTCCTGTTCCCGGAGCACGGGTCGAACCTGGCGATCGAGTTCAACTTCGGGGAGGACGCCACCGTCCTCGACGGCGCCGACGTCGTGATCCACGGCCGGTTCATCAACCAGCGGGTCGCGCCGGTCCCGATGGAGCCGAACGGCATCCTCGTCGAACCGGGCGACGACGGGGAGCTGCTCGTCACCGTCCCCACCCAGTCGCCCTTCGGGGTCCGCGACGCCCTCGCCGGCGCGCTCGGCCTCGAGCCCGAGCGGGTCCGCGTCGTGGCTCCCGCCGTCGGTGGCGGGTTCGGCGCCAAGACCGGCTTGTACTGCGAGCAGCTCGTCGCCGCGTCGCTCGCCCGACAGTTGCACCGCCCCGTGAAGTGGGCCGAGACGCGATCCGAGAACATGCTCGCGATGACCCACGGCCGAGGCCAGATCCAGCTCGTCGAGCTGGGTGCCCGGCGCGACGGCACGTTCGTCGGCGTGCAGCGTGAAGGTCATCTGCGACGCCGGCGGCTACCCGGCCATCGGCGCCTTCCTCCCGTTCCTCACGCGCACGATGGCGCAAGGGGTGTACGCGATCCCGAAGGTGGAGCTGAACGCGGTCAGCGCGGCGACGAACACGACGCCGACCGCGGCGTACCGCGGCGCCGGACGCCCCGAAGCGACGGCGTTCCTCGAGCGGATCGTGGACATGGCGGCCGACGAGCTCGACATCGACCCCGTCGAGATCCGCAAGCGCAACTTCATCCCGCCCGAGGCGTTTCCTCTCACGACGGCGACCGGCGCGAACTACGACGTCGGCGAGTACGCGAAGGCGCTCGACGAGGTCTGCCGCGTGGCCGGCTACGAGCAGCTCCGGGAGGAGCAGCGAACGCGCCGGGCCAACGGCGACGGCCGGCTGCTCGGCATCGGCGTGTCGGCCTACGTCGAGATCACCGCCGGCGGGATGTTCCAGGAGTTCGGCGGCGTCGAGGTGCACTCGGACGGCACCGTCGTCGCCCGCGTCGGGACCTCGGCGCACGGCCAGGGCCACGAGACGGCGTTCGCGATGATCGTCGCGGAGCTACTCGGTGTCCCGATGGAGCAGGTGCGCGTCGTGCAGTCGGACACGGCGCTGGTGCCCCGCGGGAGCGGGACGATGGGGTCGCGGTCGCTGCAGACGGCCGGCAGCGCGCTCTACCGGGCGAGCGAGCAGGTCATCGAGAAGGCGAAGCAGCTCGCCGCGCACCTGCTGGAGGCCAGCCCCGACGACGTCGTCCTCCACGACGGCGGTCGGGTCGGCGTCGCCGGCGTGCCCGCCACCGCGCTCACCTGGGCCGAGCTGGCGAGCGCCGCCGAGCAGCCCGGTCGGCGACCCGACGGCTGGGAGGGCCCCCTGGCCAGCGAGCTCGACTTCAACCAGGGTGAGGCCAGCTACCCCTTCGGGGCCCACATCGCGGTCGTCGAGATCGACGCCGAGACGGGGCGCGTCGAGCTGGTCCGCCACGTCGCGGTCGACGACTGCGGGCGGGTGCTGAACCCGCTGCTCGTGGCGGGCCAGCAGCACGGCGGCATCGCGCAGGGCGCCGCGCAGGCGCTGTTCGAGCAGGTGGTCTACGACGACGACGGCAACCCGCTCACCGGGAACCTCATGGACTACGCCATGCCGAGCGCCGCCGAGCTGCCGAGCTTCGAGGCGAGCAACACCGAGACCCCCACCCCGCTGAACCCCCTCGGGGCCAAGGGGATCGGCGAATCCGGGACGATCGGCTCCACGCCTGCCGTGCAGAACGCCGTGGTCGACGCGCTGAGCCACCTCGGCGTCCGCCATCTCGACATGCCGCTCACCGCGGAGCGCGTGTGGCGGGCCATCCAGGACGCGCGTGCCGGGACCTGACGCCGAGTTCACCGACCCGGTGCTCGTGCTGTCAGGTGCGCAGTACCGCACCATCGTCGCCCACTGCTACGACGGACTGCCCGACGAGGCCTGCGGGCTGCTCGCCGGCCCGGTCGGCGCCGACGGAGAGCCGACGGGTGCCGTCACCGCCGTGTACCCCTGCACGAACGCGGACGCGTCGGCCCGGACCTACACCGTCGATTCTCGGGACCTGATCCGGGCCATGCGCGACGCGGAGTCGCGCGAAGAGGACCTCGTCGCGGTGTTTCACTCGCACACCCACTCCGACGCCTACCCGTCGGACACCGACGTCCGGCAGGCGATGGAGCCGCACTGGCTGTACGTGCTCGTCAGCCTGCGGCACGCCGAGCCGGTGCTGCGCACGTACCGCATCCGCGACGGGCGTGTGGCGGAGTGCGAGGTCGTCGTCGCCGACTCATAGACTGGCCGCATGTCGGTCGAGGTTCGTCTTCCCACGCTGCTGCGTCCCCACGCGGGTGGTGCGGCATCGGTGACCGCGGAGGGCGCCACCGTCGGTGATGTGTTCCACGGGCTCATCGACCGGTATCCGGGTCTCGCCGACAACCTGGTCGACGACGCCGGGCAGCTCCACAAGTTCGTGAACGTGTACCGCAACGACGACGACATCCGGTACCTCGACCAGCTCGACACCAAGGTCGCCGACGGCGACGTCATCTCGGTCCTCCCCGCCGTCGCCGGCGGGTAGCGGACCGGTCCGTGGCGGGCGTTCTCCCGCCGTTCGAGTCCCACCGCGTCACCGCAGCGGGTTGGGACGGCGCGCCGTGAGAGCCGAGTCGGTGCTCGGGATCATCGGCGACACGCCGCTCGTCGGGATCCACGCGCTGTCCCCGAACCCGGACGTGCGGCTCTACGCGAAGCTGGAAGGCCAGAACCCGGGCGGCTCCTCGAAGGACCGCATCGCCCTCGCGATGGTCGACCTCGCGGAGCGCGAGGGCACCCTCCACCCGGGTGACACGATCCTCGAGCCGTCCTCGGGCAACACCGGGATCGGGTTGGCGCTCGTCGCCAAGCTGCGCGGGTACCGCCTGCGCGTCGTCATGCCCGAGAACGTGTCGATCGAGCGTCGACAGCTGCTCGAGATCTTCGGCGCCGACATCGTGGACTCCCCCGCGGCGGAGGGCAGCAACGGCGCGATCCGCCTCGCCGAGAAGCTCGCGGCCGACGACCCCACCCAACGGCTCCTCTTCCAGTACGGCAACCCCGCGAACCCGCTCGCCCACTACGAGGGGACCGGCCCCGAGATCTGGCGCGACTGCCCCGACGTCGACGTGTTCGTCGCCGGGCTCGGGACGAGCGGCACGCTCATGGGCGTCGGCAAGTACCTGAAGGAGCAGAAGCCGTCGGTGCGTATCGTCGCCGTCGAGCCGCCCGCCGGCGAGCTCGTGCAGGGGCTGCGCTCCCTCGACGACGGGTTCGTCCCGCCGATCTTCGATCCCGCGATCCTCGACCGGAAGCTCATCGTGCGGCCCCACGAATCGATTACGTGGCTCCGCCGCCTCCTGAACGACTGCGGCGTGTTCGCCGGCATCTCGTCCGGTGCCGCGGTCGCCGGCGCCGTCGCCGCCGCCGCGGACCTCGACGCCGGCACCGTCGTGGTGCTGCTCCCCGACGGCGGCTGGAAGTACCTGTCGTCCGGGGCGTGGACCGATCCCCTCGATGTCGTCGCCGAGCGCGCGGCGCGCATCAACTACTGGTGAGCCCGCGGCGCGTCACCCCGGCGCAGCTCGACGACGCGGTGCAGACGCTGCGGCGGGGCGGCCTCGTGGCCTTCCCGACCGAAACGGTGTACGGCCTCGGTGCCGACGCCGGCAGTGCCGCCGCGCTGCGACACCTCTACGCGGTGAAGGGCCGTCCGGCGGACCATCCGGTGATCGTGCACCTCGCGGCCGGCCCGACCGTGGACGCCACGGTGGGGGCGTGGGCCACGCCGTTGCCCCCCACCGCCCGCGCGCTCGCGGAGGCCTACTGGCCCGGCCCGCTGACCCTCGTGCTGCGACGCGGGCCAGGCGTCCTCGACGAGGTCACCGGCGGGCGCCACACCGTGGGGCTCCGCGTCCCCGACCAGCCGGTCGCGCAGCAGCTGCTCGCCGCGTTCGACGGCGGGGTCGCCGCACCCTCCGCGAACCGGTTCGGGCGCGTCAGCCCCACGACGGCCGAGCACGTCCACACCGATCTCGACGGGGACGTCGACGTCGTCCTCGATGGCGGCCCCTGCCGCGTCGGCGTCGAGTCGACGATCGTGGACTGCAGCGAGGACGAACCGGTCGTGCTGCGCCTCGGCGGCCTCGCGCCGGAGCGGCTGCGGGCCGTCCTCGGCCACACGCCCCCGGTGCTCGACGACGGCACCCGCGCCGCGCCGGGCACCCGCCCGTCGCACTACGCGCCGCGGGCCGACGTCATCGTCGTCGACGCGGTCGACGCGGCCGAGCGGACCGAACAGCTCCTCGCGACCGGCGCCCGCGTCGGGCTGCTCGCGGCCCAGCCCGCGTCCGGCCTGTCGCGGGCCGTCGTGTGGCTGCGCGCGCCCGCGGACGTCGACGAGTACGCCCAGCAGCTGTTCGCCCTCCTGCGACGCGCCGACGACGACGACCTCGACGCGCTGGTGGTCGTCCCGCCCCGAAGCACCGGCGTCGGCGCCGCCGTCGCCGACCGTCTCACCCGCGCCGCCCGCGCCGCGACCCCCACGCCGTGACCACCGACGCGCCCATCGGCGTGTTCGACTCCGGGCTCGGTGGTCTCACCGTCGTCCGCTCCCTCCTCGACCTCCTGCCGGGCGAGCCCGTCCTCTACTTCGGGGACTCCGGCCGGTTCCCGTACGGGCCCAAGCCACGCGAGGAGGTGCTGAAGTACGCCCTCCAGATCGGCGACCTGCTCGTCGACCGGGGCGCCCGCGCCGTCGTCGTCGCCTGCAACAGCGCCGCCGCCGCCGCGCTCGACACCCTCGCCGACCGGCTCCCCGTCCCCGTCATCGGTGTCATCGAGCCGGGGCTGCGCGCCGCCCGGCGGGCGAGCGACACCCGCCGCATCGGCGTGATCGGCACGGTCGGCACCGTCGCGTCGGGCGCCTACCAGCGCGTCGCCGCCCAGCTCGACCCGACGCTGACGCTCACGTGCGCCGCCTGCCCCGGCTTCGTGGAGTTCGTCGAGGCCGGCGACATCGACTCGGACCAGGTCCACGTGCTCGCGGAACGGCTCCTCGCCCCGCTCCGGGCGGCGAACGTCGACGTCCTCGTGCTCGGTTGCACGCACTACCCGCTGTTGGCCCGTACCATCGGCGACGTCATGGGCCGCGACGTCGTCTTGGTGTCGAGCGCCGACGAGACCGCGTTCGAGGTCCGTCGCCAGCTCGGCGCGCGCCACGCCCGCCCGGCTCGGCGTCGCCCCGGTTCGTGACCAGCGGCGATCCGGCCCAGTTCGCTCGCCTCGGTGCCCGGTTCCTCGGCCCCGAGGTCGACCGGGTGGAGGCATGGTCGTGGACCTGACCGTCCTCGGCTGCTCGGGCTCCTACGGGGGGGCCGACGGCGGGGCGTGCAGCGGCTACCTGGTCCGAGAGGGCGACACTCGGGTGTGGCTCGACTGCGGCAACGGCACGTTCGGCCAGCTGCAGCGGCACCTGCCGGTGCAGGACCTCACCGCGGTGGTGCTCACCCACGAGCACCCCGACCACGTGGTGGACATGTACGGCCTCCACATCATGCTGCGCTACGGGCTGCACCGGACGGGTCTGCCGGTGTACGCCCCCGCCGGGTTGGCGGAGCGGCTGGGGGCGCTCGTCGAGGGCGACTGGGGCGACGCGTTCTCCTGGCGGGTGATCGACGCCGACGACGAGGTCACGGTGGGGTCCCTCGCGCTGCGGTTCTCCCGGACCGACCACCCGCCGCCCACCTACGCGGTCGAGGTCACCGCGGACGGCTCCCGGCTGATCTACACGTCCGACACCGGACCCGCGTGGAGCGCCGAGGCGTTTCCCGGCGGCGCGGACCTCGTGCTGTCCGAGGCGACGTACCTCCACGACGAGAAGGCGGCGCCCATCCACCTCTCGGCCAAGGAGGCCGGGCAGGCCGCGCGAGCCGCCGGCGCGCGTCGGCTCATGCTCACCCACCTGTGGCCCCAGCTCGACCGCCAGACGGTCGTCGCCGAAGGGTCCGCGGCCTACGGCCAGCCGGTGCTGCTCGCCGAGCCTCACCGCACCACGACGATCTGATGCCCGCATGAGCCCCCGCCGCGACGGTCGTGAGCCCGACGAGCTGCGCCCCATCGCGTTCACGCGGGACTTCACCGAAGTCGCCGCCGGATCGGTGCTCGTCGAGTTCGGCCAGACCCGGGTGCTGTGCACCGCGTCGACCGAGGATCGGGTGCCGCCCTGGCTGCGCGGGTCCGGACGGGGCTGGGTCACCGCCGAGTACTCGATGCTGCCGGGCTCGACGACCGAGCGCAGCGAGCGCGAGGCCAAGCGGGGCCGGCAGTCGGGCCGCACCCAGGAGATCCAGCGGCTGATCGGCCGGTCGCTGCGCGCCGTGACCGACCTGGCCACGATGGGGGAGGTCACGATCACACTCGACTGCGACGCCCTCCAAGCCGACGGGGGGACCCGCACCGCGTCGATCTGCGGTGCGTACGTCGCGTTGCACGACGCCTGCAGCCGACTCGTCGCCACCGGCCGGCTCACCGGCCATCCCCTCACCGACGGGTGCGCCGCCGTGTCCGTCGGCGTCGTCGACGCGCTGGCGTGCCTCGACCTCGACTACTCCGAGGACGCCCGCGCCGAGGTCGACATGAACGTGGTCATGACCGGCAGCGGCCGGTTCATCGAGGTGCAAGGCACCGCGGAGGGCGCGCCGTTCTCGCGCGGCGAGCTCGACGACCTTCTCGGCCTCGCCGAGACCGGCATCGGTGCGCTGCTCACCCTGCAGCAGGACCTCGTCGCCGAGCCGCCACCGCCCCGACCGCGCTGAGGCGGATGCGGTTCGTGCTCGCCACCACCAACGCGGGCAAGGCCCGCGAGATCGACGCCATCCTCCGCGGCGCCGGCCTCGGGGTCGAGTGCGTCCCCCGACCCGTCGGCGTCGCGTCCGTCGAGGAGACCGGTGCCACCCTCGAGGACAACGCCCGGCTGAAGGCCCGCGCCGTGCGCGACGCGACGGGGGAGGCGACGATCGCCGACGACACCGGGCTCGAGGTCGAGGCCCTCGACGGCGCCCCCGGCGTCCACTCGGCCCGCTTCGCCGGGCCGGCCGCCACCGACGACGACAACGTCACGCTGCTCCTCTCCCGCCTCGACGGCGTGCCGCTCGAGTCCCGTCGGGCCCGCTTCGTGACCGTCGCGGTCGCCGCGTTCCCCGACGGGCGCGAGCTCGCCGCGATCGGCACCGCGGACGGGACGATCACCAGCGCCCGCCGCGGCCGGGACGGGTTCGGCTACGACCCCGTGTTTCTCCCCGACGCCGGCGACGGTCGCACGTTCGCCGAGCTGGACCCGGTCGAGAAGGACGCGTGCTCGCATCGCGGCGCCGCGTTCCGTACGCTCGCCCAGGGCCTCGCCATCCTCGACCAGGCCGGACACCTCGATCCGCCGGGATCATCGGACGGGCCCGACAGCCACGAGGAGGTGTGACGTGGCGGTCATCGACGTCGCCGGGTTCGTCGCCGACCTCAAGGACCACGCGGTCGAGCACAGCTTCCACGTGCACGACGAGCGCCACTTCGTGGAGTCCTACTCGCTGCGCCAGACCTGGGAGGTCGACGTGCACCCCGAGGAGGGCTGCGAGGGGCCCGTCGACCTGTACCTGTCGCTCGAGATCGACCCGCGGGTGCTGCTCGGCTTCGAGGACGCGGTGATGGCCCGCCCGGAGGGCGAGGACCCGCCCGACGACTACGAGTTCCCCCTGAACTTCACGTGGGGTCTCCCACCGCTGCCCCAGGACCCGGACCTCCTCGTGCTCGCGACCGATCTCGCCGGGATCGGTGGGCCGGAGCTGCCCCTCGAGGTGTCGGCGATCGACTCGATCCCGTCGGCGACCGAGGCGACCGAGCGGGCCCTGCGGGTCGTGGCCCATCAACGCGTGTCGCTCCTGCGCATCCGCGACGGCGACGCCGTGTCCTGCGAGCTGCTCGACCGCTGCCTCGCCGTCAGCCGATTCCTGCTCGGTCGCGCCGAGGGCTGGCTCGGCTAACCCGCCGCGCCGCTGGCGTCGGCCCGCCGGTCGTCGAAGACCTCCGCGCGCCCCCGGCCCCGGCGCTTGGCGTGGTATAGCGCCACGTCGGCGTCGCGGATCAGCTCGACGACGCCCGTCTCGGCACCATGAGAGCACGCGATCCCGATGCTCACCCCGACGCGCACCTCGTGGCCCTCGATGGTCGCGGGTTGCGACACGGTCTCGATGATCCGCTCCGACAGCTCGAGCATCGCCGACTCGCCGCGAGGGTGCTCGCACAGAATGACGAACTCGTCACCGCCGAGCCGGGCCAGGGTGTCGCCCGCCCGCACGGTGTCGCGCAGGCGGCGCGCCACGCTGCCGAGCAGGAGGTCACCGACGTCGTGGCCGTAGCTGTCGTTCACGAGCTTGAAGCCGTCGAGGTCCAAGAACAAGACGGCGAGCTCCTCGTTGGTGCGGCCGGCGCGCGCGATGGCCCGCTCCCCGATCTCCCGGAACAGCGCCCGGTTCGGCAGGCCGGTGAGCGAGTCGTGCGTCGCCTCGAACTCGAGCCGGCGCTGCGCCGCCTTCAGCTCCGTGATGTCGTGCGCGACGGTCGCGATCCGCGACACGTTGCCCCGCTCGTCGCGCAGCACCTGCACGGTCGCGGCCACGGGGAGCACGGCTCCTGACGCGTCGATCAGATCGAGCTCGCCGGTCCAGTTCCCCCGCTGCCGGGCCGCCGGCATGATGTCGGTCCGCAGCCGCTCCACGGTGGCCTCCGACGACAGCGCGGTGACGTGCTGGCCCTCGTGGGCGCCGAGCAGCGCCCGGGCCGACCGGTTCGTGTACACGATCGTGCCGGCCGGGTCCGACACCACGACGAGCTCCGAGGTGGCCTCGAGGATCTCGACGAGGTTCGTCGCCCGGCGCTCCGCGGCGCGCCGCTCGGTGACGTCCCGGGCGTTCGTCACCGTCCCCGCGACCGCGGGCTCGTCCTGCAGGTCGGTGATGATCGCCTCCACGTCGTGCCAGGTCCCGTCCCGGTGCCGGGCGCGGTACTGGATGGGCTCGGGGACGCCTCGCTCGAACTGCACCGCGGCGGTCTGCGCGAGCCGCGCGATGTCGTCGGGGTGCACCAGGTCGCGGGCCGCGTGGCCGACGAGGTCGCCCGGCTCGTAGCCGAGCACCGCCAACGCCGACGGGCTCGCGTAGGTCAGCGTCCCGTCGGCGTCGTTCACCGTGATGACGTCGGACGCGTGCTCGACGAGCGCCTCGAAGCGAGCCTGGCTCTCGTGCAGCCTGGCCTGGGTCTCGACCCGCTCGGTGACGTCCCGGACGTTGATCACCACCCCCGGCAGGTCGGGGTCGTCGAGCAGGTTGCGGCCGACCGCCTCGACCCACCGGTACTCGCCGTCGTGGTGCAGCACCCGGCAGGTGACGACCTCGGTCGCGCCGGGCTGCGCGGTCACGACCGCCAGCCGGGCCCGCACCTGCTGGAGGTCGTCGGGGTGCACGAGCCCGGTCACGTGCCGGCCGAGGAAGGTGGGGGCGGGCCGGCCGAAGACCTCCTGGCTCGCCGGGCTCATGTAGGTGATCTGGCCGGTGGAGTCGAGCACCACGACGGCGTCGGCGGACCGCTCGAGGAGGAAGCGCAGCTGCCGGTGGGCGCGCTCCTCGGCCTCGCGTGCGGCCCGCACCTCGGTGACGTCGGTGACGTCCGCCGCGTAGTAAAGGGGCGCGCCGTCCGGATCGAGGACGTGCCACACCGTGAAGCGCGTCCACAGCGTCTCACCGTCCGGGCGAGGGAACCGCACGTCGACCGTCACCCGGTCCGTGACCCGGTCGGCCAGCTGCGCCAGCTCGCCGCGGACCCGCTCCCGGTCCTCGGGGTGCACGGCGTCGATCCCGGCGCGGCCGACGAGCTCCTCGGCGGGACGGCCGAGCATCGTCGTGAACGCCTCGTTCAGCTCGAGCCATCGGCCGTCGAGCCCGACCAGGGCACGTCCGACGGGGGAGAAGCGAAACGCCGTCGTGAACGCCCGCTCGAGCTCGTGGACGCGCCGCTCGAGGGTGTGGCGCTCGGTGAGGTCGCGGGCCACGACGACGATGCCCCGCACCGTGGGCTCGTCGAGCAGGTTCGTGGCGACGCACTCCACCTCCCGGTAGCTGCCGTCGGCGCTGCGGACCCGCAGCCGCTGCGGGGCCGGCACCGGGTCGCCCGCCGTGCCAGCCGCGCTCACCTCCACCGCGGCGGCGAGGCGCTCCGACACCACGGCACGGTCGTCGGAGTGGATCAGGTCGAGCACGGAGGTGCCGATCCAGTCCCGGCGGTGCCGGCCGAGGAACCGCTGGGTCTGCTCGTTGAACCAGCGGACCGTCCCGTCGGCGCTGAGCACGACGATCATGTCCGAGATCCGCTCGACGAGCTGGGTGAGCAGCGTCGCCTGGGCCCGCTGGTCGGTCAGCTCGGTGACGGTGCCGACGCAGCGGCGCAACCGTCCCTGCTCGTCTCGCTCGGCGCGCCCGAGGACCCGCACCCATCGAGGCCGCGCGGCGGGGACCCGGAAGCGGAACTCCATCACCAAGGCGTCCTCGCCGGCCGCGAAGCGCCGCCAGGCGCGACGGACCGCCGTGCGGTCGTCGGGGTGCACCGCGTCGGCCATGCCGTGCTCCAACGCGTGGGCCGCGGTGACGCCGCTCAGCTCGCACCACCGCCGGTTCACGTAGGTGCAGCGCCCCTCAGCGTCCGTGAGGAACAGACCCACCGGGAGCCGGTCGGCGAGCTCGGCGACCACGGCCGGGCGCGGCGGCCCCACCCGTCGCTCCTCGTCTCGTGCCATCGTGTCCTTCACCTCGTCTGGAGTTGATCGGCGCCGCCCCTCCCCGACCTGAGATCCGTCGGGCGGGGTCGCGTCGTCGCCGCGATCGGCCAGAATGGCGTCATGCCGATGCGCGCCGACTGTCGCCACTGTGAGAGCCGCACGTACGCGTCGGGTGAGGTCGTGCGCCGCTGCAAGCTGGACCTGGCCCCCGAGGCCCCCTGGCGCTGCCCGGCCGACTGCGCCGGCTACGCCGTGCGGCGCATGGACGCCGGCTGGCACTACGGCAGCCTCGCCCAGCCCCAGCCGGCCCCCGAGACCGAGCCGGTGGGCGAGGACGTCGCCGCCCTGCTCGACGCCGCCGAGGCCATCGTGAACTCGGCCGCGTCCGACATCCTCGCCGACCAGTCGGCGCCGAAGCGCCGCCGTCTGCGCCGCAAGGGCAAGAAAGGCCGATAGGGGGCGCGTGCGAGCGGGGGGAGTCGAACCCCCACACCCCGAAGGGCACCGGGACCTAAACCCGGCGCGTCTGCCATTCCGCCACGCTCGCGTCACCGCCAGTCTCGCATCTCCGGTCCTCCGTGTAGCGTGCGCCCGATGAGCGCTCGGATCCCGCTCGTCGACTACCTCGTGCTCGACGACGGGGCCCCGTACCTCGTCGCGTCGGCCTCGACGGCCAGCGGCGCCCTCTACTTCGACCGGCGCAACGCCGACGCCAAGTCGGGCCAGCCGGGCTTCGAGCGGCGCCGCCTCGCCGACACGGGCACCGTCCGGTCGTTCACCATCGTGCACCGGGCCGCACCCGGCGTCGCCGATCCCCTACGTGTCGTCGGTCGTCGAGCTCGACGGCGGCGGCGTGGTGAAGGCCAACCTCGTCGAACGTCGAGCCCGACCCGGCGCAAGTGCAGGTCGGCATGCCCGTGCGGCTCACCACCTATCGTCGCCGGCACCGACGACGAAGGCACCGAGGCCGTCGCCTTCGCTTACCGCAGCCGGCCTGAGAGAGGAGCCCCCGATGGCCGACAACGACGTCTGGATCATCGGGGCCTCGATGACCAAGTTCGGCCGCTACCCCGACAAGGACGTCATCGACCTGGCCAGCGACGCGTCGATGGCCGCCCTCGCCGACGGTGGCGTCACCATCCACGACATGGAGATGCTGGCGGCCGGGAACCTCATGGAGGCGTCGAACATGCTCGGCCAGCGCCTCCAGAAGCAGATCGGCCAGACCGGCATCCCCGTGTACAACGTCGCCAACGCCTGCGCCACCGGCGCCACCGCGGTCCGGACTGCGTCTACCTGGCCATCAAGGCCGGCGAGGCCGACATGGGCCTGGCCGTCGGCGTGCGAGCAGATGGGCAAGATGGGCCTGCTCGGCAGCGCCGGCCAGCGCGTCGGCGACCGCAACGTGCTACGAGCCGTCCGGGCGCTACGGCGCGGTGATGCCCGTCGAGGGGCGATCCTCGGCACCACGCTGATGCCGGGCGTCTTCGCCCAGGCCGGCATGGAGTACGCCTGCCAGCACGACGGCGTCGGCTTCGAGCAGTTCGCCAAGGTGGCCGAGAAGAACCACGCCCACTCGACGCTGAACCCGCTGGCCCAGTACCAGAAGCGAGTTCAGCCTCGACGAGGTCATGGGCGCCGACATGGTGGCCTACCCGAACACGCTGCTCATGTGCTGCCCCACCGGGGACGGCGCCGCGGCGGTCGTGCTCGTGCTCCGACGCCAAGCTCAAGACCCTCGATCCCGACGAGCAGCGCCGCCGCGCCGTGAAGATCTCGGCGTCGGTGCTCACGTCGGACCCCTGACGACGAGTCCGACACAGGCCCAGCCCGACGTCACCACGCTCACCCGAGCCGCCGCCGACCGCGGCCTACGAGCAGTCCGGCGTCGACCCGCAGGACCTCGACCTGGTGGAGCTGCACGACTGCTTCGCCACCGCCGAGCTCATCCACTACGAGAACCTGCGGCTGTGCGAGCCGGGCGGGGCCGGGGACTTCATCGACGAGCGCGGCCCGTGGCGCGACGGCGCCATCCCCGTGAACGTGTCGGGCGGCCTCATCTCGAAGGGCCACCCGCATCGGCGCCACCGGCGTCGCCAACCTCTACGAGGTGGCCACCCACCTGCGCGGCGAGGCCGGCGACCGCCAGATCGAGGGCGCCACAGGTCGGGCTTGACCCACGTCATCGGGCTGGGCTCGGCCTGCGCCATCCACGTCCTCGAGAAGGCCGCGGCCTGACGCGGCCTGCTCAGCGGCGCGCCGAGCGCGGCTTCGGCCGGCACCGCCGCGGCGGGCAGCGTCACGACGACGAGCAGCCCACCGTCGGGTTGCGCCTCGGCCGTCGCGGACCCGCCGTGGGCTCGCGCCACCGCGTCCACGATCGAGAGGCCGAGCCCGAAGCTGCGGTGACCCGGCTCGTGGTCCCAGTCGTCGAGGCGCCGGAACCGCTCGAAGAGGCTCGCCACCCGCTCGGGTGGGACGAACCGGCCGCTGTTCGCGATCCGCAACGCCGCGGTTTCCCCGTCGACGCCTGTGCTCACCGAGATCCACCCGCCGTGCTCGTTGTAGCGCAGCGCGTTCTCGACCAGGTTCTCGACCAGACGCTCGAGCAGCACCCGGTCGCCGCGCACCGGCGCCGGGTCCAGGCTCAGGTCGAGGGCGAGCTCCAGCGCGTCGGCCGCCGGGGCGAGCCGGTCCACCACGCGGGCGGACACCTCCGCGAGGTCGACGGCCTGCTCCGGTCGGGCCACCGCGCCCGTGCGGGCCAGCATGAGCAGCCCGTCGACGAGCGCCTCGCTGCGCAGGGTGGCGTCGCGCACCACCTCGCCCATGGCCCGCAGCTCGGCGGCTGACGCGTGCGGGTCGGCGAGGGCGACGTCGACCTCGGTGCGGATCACGGCCAGCGGGGTGCGCAGCTCGTGCGACGCGTCGGCGACGAAGCGCTGCTGGCTCATGAACGCCCGATCGAGCCGCTCGAGCATGGCGTCGAACGTGTCGGCCAGCTCCTTCAGCTCGTCGGCTGGGCCCTCCAGGTCGATCCGCTCGTGGAGGTTCACGTCGGAGAGCTGCTGGGCCGCGCTGGTGATGGTGTGGATCGGGCGCAGCATCCGACCGGCGACGACCCAGCCGATGCCGACCGACCCGATGGCGAGGACTCCGAACGCGATGCCGGACTCGACGAGCATGCGGTGCAGGTTGTCGTTCGTCACCTCGCGTTGCACGTCCTCGAAGAGCACCCGGCGGGCGTGGGCCCCCGGCGGGCGTGACGCCGTCGGCGTCCGCGGGAACGTGCGCAGCACGTCGGGGTTCACGCCGAGGCGATGCGCCAGCGCGGCGCGCACCTCCGCCGGGTTGCTGTTCACGCTGTGGCGGACCAGCAGGTAGGTGAGGCCGAGCAGGATGCTGCCGGCGAGGATCAGCACCGCGCCGATGAGCAGCGTCAGGCGCAGCCGGATCGTGAGCCCGCGGCGAGCCGTCACGGGATCCGATACCCCGCGCCGACGACCGTCGCGATCAGCGGCGGCGCCCCGAGCTTCTTGCGCAACGTCATGATCGTCACCCGCACCACGTTCGTGAACGGGTCCACCTGATCGTCCCACACCTGGTCCAACAGGGTCTCCGGGCTGACGATCGCACCGTTCGCGGCGAGCAGCGCCTCGAGGACCGCGAGCTCCTTCGGCGTCAGCGTGATGGCCTCGCCGTCGCGGGTCACGTCGTGGCGGGCCGGGTCGACCCGCACGCCGGCGCGCTCGAGGACCAGGCTCGGCGCCACGACCCGCCGCCGGCCCAGGGCCCGCACCCGGGCAGTCAGCTCGACGAACGCGAACGGCTTCGGGAGGTAGTCGTCCGCCCCGAGGTTCAGGCCGGCCACCCGGTCCTCGATCGTGCCCGACGCGGTCAGCATCAGGATCTGGACGGTGCTGCCCGCCGCCCGCAGGGTCTGGCACACCTCGTCACCGTGCACGCGGGGCAGGTCCCGGTCGAGGACGATGACGTCGTAGGAGACGATCGCCGCCTTCTCGAGCGCCAGGTCGCCATCGTGGGCCGTGTCCACCGCCATGCCCTCGCGGCGCAGCCCGCGTGCGATCGCGTCCGCCAGTGGGGCCTCGTCCTCGACGACGAGCACTTTCAACCTTCCTGCGATTCGTGCCGCAATGCTGACGCTCGCTCGAGCGGCGCCGCCCGATTCGCGGGGCCGACCCCAGCGACGATACCGACCACCGCCGACCCGACGAACGCCAACCCGGCGGCGAAGCACGACACCGACGTCTGCCGCGACGAGATCGACGGCAGCAGGGAGGCCAGGGCGAGGCCAGTGCTCAACCCGGGCCGACGGCGCTCAGCACCGTCGCCTCGGTCACGAACTGGACCAAGACGTCGCGCCGATGGGCGCCGAGCGCCCGTCGGATCCGGCGGAGCGCCGCGACGTCTGCCACTGCGGCATCACCACTCCTTGGTCGGGCTCCAACCCTGGACGGTATTGACCGTGGGATAAGCCGGCGGTAAGCGGCTCCGGCTTACCGGGCCTTTACACGCCGATCCGTACCCTGCGGCCGATGGCCCACGCGGTCGAAGCGACCGAGCCCGGGTATGTGGTGCGCACGCGCGACGTGCACCGCACCGACCGCCGCGGCCAGGTCCTCGTCCCGGTCCTGCGAGGCGTCAACCGTGAGGATCGACGGGGTGGCGTTCTGCGGCGTCCCGAGCGCCCGGTTGCCGCCGCCGAGAACGTCACGCCGGGTGAGCGGGTCACCGCCCGGCAGGACCTCAGCACGCCGAGCAGCGGCGGCCAGGTGCCCGCGGCCGCGGTCGTCATCGAGCCTGCGACGGCGTCGACGACGAGCGGGGGCGGCGGCTAGGCACCCCGATCCCGCCTCGAACCCCGCCGCTCGCTCGACCGAGTCCGCCCGCTCGGCCGGCGGGCGGCGGGCCGCGTCTGGCCCCGACCCACGCGGTAGCGTGCGCTCAGCACCGAAGGGGATCTCGCATGCTGGCACCCGGAACGACCGCCCCCGCCTTCACGCTCCCCGACCAGGACGGGACGCCGGTGCGACTCGCCGACCTGCACGGACACTGGGTACTGCTGTGGTGGTACCCGATGGCCGACACCCCCGGCTGAACGAAGCAAGGCATCGGCCTGCGTGACCAGGCCGCCGACTACGAAGCGATGGACTGCGTCGTGCTCGGCGCGTCGTTCGACAGCGTCGACGCCAACCAGGCGTTCCACGACAAGTACGACTTCCCGTACCGGCTGCTCTCCGACGTCGACGAGCAGGTCGGCGTCGCGTACGAGGTCCGAGACCCCGGCACCGAGAAGGTGCAGTTCGCCAAGCGCCTCGCGTACCTGATCGACCCGGTCGGCACGATCGCCCGCTCCTACGAGGTGGCCGACGTGCTGGGCTTCGCTGGTCAGGTGCTCGCCGACCTCGCCGAGCTCCGCCAGCCCTAACCGACCCGCAACGGGGTCTCAGATCGCGGTCCAGCCCCCGTCGACCGCGAGCACGGTGCCGGTCACGAAGCTGCTCGCGTCCGACGCGAGGAACAGCAGCGCGCCGTCGAGCTCGTGCTCGTCGCCGCCGCGCCCCATCGGCGTGCGCCGCACCATCCACGCCTCGGAGCGCTCGTCCCGGAACATGCGGGCCTCGGTCATCTCGGAGCGGAACCAGCCGGGGGCCAGCGCGTTCACCCGCACGCCGTCGCGCGCCCACTGCGCGGCGAGCTCCCGGGTGAGGCCCATGAGCCCGCCCTTCGACGCCGCGTACCCGGCGTCAGGGATCTGACCCACGCCGACGAGCCCCCAGATCGACGCCACGTTCACGATCGTCCCGCGCCGACCGGCCTCCACGATCGAGCGTGCCGTGAGGCGAGCGAGCTCGAAGGGCGCCACCAGGTTCACCGCGAGCTCCCGTTGGAACTCGCCGGCCGGCTGCTCCAACGCCGGCTCGATGTGGTCCGTGCCCGCGTTGTTCACCAGCACGTCGATCCGCCCGTGCTCGCGCAGCACGGTCGCGACCAGCGCGGCCGCCGCGTCGGGCACCGCCAGGTCGCAGCCAATCGGGTGCGCATCACCCAGCTCGCTCGCGAGCTCCTCGAGCCGCTCCGTCCGGCGCGCCGTCACCACCACGGTCGCGCCCGCCGCGTCGAGCACCCGCGCGAAGCGCCGCCCGAGGCCCGAGCTCGCGCCGGTCACGAGCACCACGCGACCGTCGAGACGGAACGCGGCCAACGGGTCCACGCCGCTCATCGTGTGGTTCCCCCGAGCACCCACGCGCCAGACACGGACGGAACGTAGCCGGGTGCCCACCAGCCGTCCGCTCCAGATCGCTGAGTAGGGTGCGCGCACCGACACGGTGCCACACCGCGACGGCGTGACTGGGCGTGAACCAAGGGGGGATCCGCGGTGAGAGCGTCATCGGCGCGGAACGCGGCGCTCGCGGTGATGGCGACCGCCCTCATCGGTGTGGCGCCTTCCGCCGCCTCGTCGACGAGCCCAACCGGCGACGCCTGGCCCCAGCTCGCGCACGACGTCGGATCGTCGTTCCACAATCCCGACGCGGGCGTCACCGCGGCGACCGTGCGCCACCTGACGGTCGCCTGGACCTGGCGCGCCCCCGGCTCGGTGAACGGCACCGTGGCGATCGTGGCCGGCCACGTGTACGTCGTGTCCGACGGCGGCGTCGCCGCGCTCGACGAGCGCACGGGTCGCGGCCAATGGGTCGACGCGGCCGTGCACGGCACGTCCTCGCCCACCGTGAGCGACGGCACCGTCTACGTCCTCGACGGCGCGACGGTCCTCCACGCCCTCGACGCCGGCACCGGACAGGAGCGGTGGTCGGCGCACCTCGACGCCCAGCCGTACGCGACCGGCTTCTCGTCACCCGTCGTGTCGGGATCGCTCGTCATCGTCGGCATCGCCTCCGTCGAGGAGGTCGCCTCGTCGCCGACCACGACCTTCCACGGCAGCGTCGTCGCCGTCGACCGCAGCCGCGGCGCGGTCGTGTGGCGGCACGCCACCGCCGACCCGCCCTCCGACGGCGTCGGCGTGTGGTCGTCCGTGTCCGTTGACCCGACCACCGACACCGTGTTCGTCTCCACCGGCAACAACTACACGGTCGCCGGGCCGACCTCGGACGCCATCGTCGCCCTCGACCTCCGGACCGGTGCTCCCCGCTGGACTCGCCAGGTGAGCACCGGCGACGTGTTCACGATCGGGCACGCCGAATCCGACGACTCCGACTTCGGCACGAACCCCGTGCTCTTCGACGCCACGGTGCACGGCACCCGCCGCCACCTCCTCGCCGCGGGGCAGAAGTCCGGTGCCTTCTGGGCGCTCGACCGCGTCACCGGGCAGATCCTCTGGCACCGCACCATCAGCGGCGGCAGCGCCCTCATCGGCGGCGTGTTCAACAACGGCGCCTACGACGGGCAACGCCTCGTCCTCGCCGGCAACGACGGCGGGCCCGGCGGCGCCGCGGCACGCACCTCCGGTGCGCCGACCCGCAGCGGGCAGCACACGAGCGAGCTGACCGCGCTGGACCCGGCCACCGGTCGGGTGCGCTGGCAACGCCAGCTCGACGGCTGGGTGTGGGCACCCATCACGATCGGCGACGGCGTCGGGTTCGTCGCCGTCGACACCGACCTCGTCGCGTTCGACCCGGCGACGGGGCGGCTGCTCGCCCGCTTCGCGACCACCGGCACGATCAGCAGCGGCGCGGCGCTCGCCGACGGCATGGCGATCTTCGGCAGCGGCCTCGGCTACTTCGGCACCCGGCCCGGACAGACCGTCTACGCCCTCCGGTAGCTGGGCCTCTCGCGGCGCACGAGGTCGACCGCTCGCCGCGTCAGCCGACGCGGCGCATGACGGCGTCGTCGGCGGACCCGGTTCGACGGGCTGGCCGGGATCGGGCGGCCAGCGGCCGGTGATCGTCGCGCCGTCCTCGCTGCTGTTCCCGTACCCGTCGCGCCGCTGCCGGCGTGCGTCAGCGTGGCGCCGGCCCGATCCCACCGGTACCGCAGGGGTTCGCCGCTGCCGGAGTACACGTGCGCCAAGCCGCGTGCCGGGTCGGGCCAGACGAGCTCCAGGCTCTCCATCTCGGCGTCGTTCACGCGCGTTGTGCCCGTGAGCTGGAGGACCTGGCCGTCGAGGAACGGTCGGATCGCGACGCGGACGCGGATGTTGTCGTGGTCCACGCTGTCGCTACGTCCGACGATCTCCCACGAGCCGATGAGGAGGGCGAGCGGCTCGAGCCTCATGGGTCCTCCCCGGTTCCGTGTGGTGACCCGACGCGCGCACGCTCTCATACCCGAGCGCGCGTCTCGCGCCCGTGCGATCGAACGTCAGCACCGACGGACCGGGTCGCTGTGGCGGGCGACGGGCTTCTTAGGATGGTGCGGTGCTTCGTCGTTGGTGGACGCGCACCGGGTGGTGGGGTGTGACGTGGCTCGTCGTCGCCCTGGCCTTGCCGGCCGGTTCGGCGGCTGCGCTGGTGCAGGTACGCGGGTCGGTCACCAACGCCGATATCGGGTTGCTGATCCTCGCGTCGGTGCTGCTGGTCTCGGTGTCCGGGCGCCGAGTCGCCGTCGTCGTGGCCGCAGGGTCCGCGACGCTGTCCTACGACTACTTCCACACCGTCCCATACCACTCGTTCACGATCGCGAACGGCAACGACCAGGTCGCGACGCTGGCGCTCGGCCTCCTCGCGCTCGGGGTGGGCCTCGTCGCCTCCCACGCCGCCCGGGCGTACGAGGAGCTCGTGCTGATCGTCGGTGTCGCGGTGCTGAGCCAAGCGGTGCCCGGCCCCGCGCGACTCGTCGTCGACCACAGCGGGCTGGACGTGTGCCTGGCTGTGCTGGTGCTCGTCACCGCGTTGAGCATCCCGCCGGCGGCGTTTCGGACCCTTCGTTCTCTCGGCGGACGTCTCGTCGCGGCGCTCGCCGCAGGGTCGGTGATCCTGCCCGCGCTGTCCTGGTTGGTGTCGCGCCTGGTGTCCGTGGCTTCCCTGCGTCGAGGGGTGCTGGTCGTCGGATTGGCTCCGGCCGAGGTCGCCTCGGTGGCTGCCGCGTCGCTCGCGGGCGCCAATGCGCCGGTCGCGGCGTGCCTGTTGGTGACCAGCACGCTCGTCACCGTCGGCGGGGCCGGGATCGCGCTGCGCTGGTTGAGTGGCGCCGCCGCCGTCAACGTGCTGGGGCTCTTGGGCCACTTGGCGCTGATCGTGGGAGCCCCGATGGCTGTCGGACTGGTGCTGCGCGCACGACTCTCGGTCCTCGCCCGCTTCGAGCTGGTGCTGGCCCGGCTGTCGGTGGCGCTGGTCACCGTGCTGGTATGGCTCGTGGCCTCGCAGGTTCGACTCTCGAGCGCGTACCTGGGTGTCGCAGCCGCGTTGGTCCTGTTTCTGGCGGCCTCGGCGATCGTGGGGGTCGCGCTGGGCTGGAAGGCGCCGCGGCCCGTGGCGACCGCCGTGCTGTTGAGCACGTCGATGCGCGACTTCGCGATCGCGGCCGGTGTTGCCGTCGCGGCGTTCGGTGCCAGCGCCAGCGCGCCGCTCGGGCTCTATGGGGTCCTCGTCATCCTGTGGGGCATGCTGATCGCCGCGCGCAACAAGCCCGGGGCGCGTCTTCAGACCCTGTCCTGGGCGGCGCCGCCGCCCGATCGCGCGCCCCGCAGTCCGACGGCCGCCCGCGGGAACCGACCCACCTGCGCTGGGTGTCGCACACGTCACGGGGCGACTGACGCGCTGCACCTACCCACCCACGAACCGCGGAACCCACCGGTGATGGGACGCAGGACCTGATGCGCGACGAGCGTGTGGCTGGTCGATGGGAGCGGCTCGGCGACCGAACGTGCGAAGGTCTCTGAATCGATAGAGCAGCAGGACTTCGTGTCGGGGCAGTCGACACACACACCACGTCGACGTCGTGCTGCTCGAGCGGGCCCACCCGGTTTCCCCTTCGAGTCGGACCATGAACTTCGAGACTGAACCCCGAGCGTCCCGCTCGCACGCACGACCGTCAGAGCAGCCGTGCGCGATTCGGGTCGGCCGCTACGCTTGCGAGGCTGCCTCCGTAGCTCAGTTGGACAGAGCAAGTCACTTCTAATGACGAGGTCGCAGGTTCGAGTCCTGCCGGGGGCGCGACGCGACATCGCGCGCCGCGGTGCTTCGCCTGACGATCGAGGTCGAGGTACCCCAACCGCTTGGTATGGGACAGAAGTGGAGGCTATGGGTGCCAGACCGCGAACAGCGGGTCTGACGGCTGATCCGACGACCGCGGTCATCGACCCGCGTTGTTGCTCATACGGTCGCGGCTTCGTGCTCGCCCCCCAGATGACCAACGAAGGACGCCGATGAAGCGCGGCACGGTGGGGGTCGTCACGGGAGCAGGTCGAGGAATGGGACTGGCGTGCGCACGCCGCATCGCCGAGACCGTCGACACCCTCGTCTTGGTCGACCGTGACATCGCGAGCCTCAAGGTTGTCTCGGATGAGCTCGACGCACAGGCCGAGATCGTGCCGTTGGCGATCGACGTGGCCGATCGCGTGGCCGTCGCGCGGCTCGCGCTTGTCGGCGAGCACGGTGAGTTGCGCTCCGTCGCTCATGCCGCGGGTGTGTCCCCGACGATGGCGACCTGGCACACCATCCTCAACGTCGATCTCGTCGGCACCGCCAACGTCATCGACGCCATCACACCCTTCGTGACAGCAGGCACAGCCGCGGTGTGCTTCGCGTCGATGGCAGCGCACCTGCTGATACGCAATGGTGATGCCGCCGCCGACGCCGCGCTCGACGATCCTCGCACCCCGGAGTTCCTCGATGCACTTGCCGGCGCAGTGGGACCGAGCATCGAGGACCCAGGGGTCGCCTACGCCTGGGCGAAGCGCGGCGTCCAGCGACTCGTGCGGCGCGTCGCTGTGCCTTGGGGGCGAAGCGGTGGGCGAATCTGTTCCATCTCGCCGGGCATGATCGACACGCCCCAAGGCCGTCAGGAAGCCAGTGCACAGCCGGCCATGGCGGTGCTCCTCGAACAGACGCCACTGGGTCGAGAAGGCACGGCCGAGGAGCTAGCCGCGGTCGTCGAGTTCTTGGTCTCCGATGCCGCCTCGTTCATCACTGGGACCGACGTATTGGTCGACGGCGGTGTGTGCGCGGCGGTCGACGGTCTGGGCCGAGTGTCGCCATGACATCGCGGGCCGGCCGCGAGACCGTGCTTGGCGGTGTGGTGGGTCGATGAGTGCCAGAGGCTCCTCTTCAAGGTCATCGATCCCGGCGACCAGCGATCGGTCGCCGTTGGCGATTCGAACGGCGCACCCCTCGGACATCGCCCAATTCTTGGGACGTGTGACTGTTCGCATCGTTGCGCATCTCGTCGCTGTGTCGGCGCGACGCCGCGCCTAGGTCCGCGACCAGCCTGGTACTTGTACTCTCCCGGGGACTCGAACCCCGAACCGAGTGATTGAGAGTCACGGTCTCGGCGTCTCACTCGTCGGCCCGTTCGACTGGACCCGCTGATCTCAACGGTCGCGGGGCCGGTAGAGCCGTTTGGGCGCACGACTCGCACCGTGCCGCAGCATTCTGCGGCCAACCTGTGGCCAACCCGGCAGGGTCGCGCGGGACGGTCTGTCAGGCTTGCCGGGCTCCACGTCGAACTCGGCGACCGCATCCCCCCACCGTGCCACGCACCTCGTGACTCATTGCCGTGGACACCGCGCTCCCCGCTGAGGACCACCTCGTCGACGACCGCGCCCCAGCGTTCCCCGCGCCACACGGTCGCAGTCGGCGGCATCGGCCGGTCCGCGGACCGGCTCACCGGCCTCATCGATGGCCGGATGGCGCAGCTCGGCTGGGTCCACTGAGAGCATCGCCGTGCCTGACGACGCGCGGTGACGTCGACCGACCGTGGATGGCGGGTGTCGCGTCACGCTCAGCGTTTGGCCACGGCACCTGGCCAAGCGGTCGCCTCTCGGCCCACGATCCAGATCTCCCAGGGGTTCCCCCCGGCCAGCTCGGCTGGCGCGGTGCTCCCCCAGCACCGGTGCCGATAACCCAAGTCGCGCGGTTCATGGGCTAGGAGGGTGGGGTGCGGATTGGCGTCACTGGGGTGGGGGTTGGGTGTCACAAGCGTCCCCTTGTGACGGTTTCTTCCATATAGGGTGCTTGAGTCCCGGCTGGCCGGGGCGGAGTTGGTGTGGCTGTTGAGTCGGGAGGCTCGGTGGGCGTGTTGAGGCGGTTTGTGGCGGGTCGTCGCGTGTTGGTTGGGGCGATGGTGCTGTCGGTGGTGGCGACGGCGGGTGGGTTGGCGGGGTTTGTGAGCCCGGCTGGCGCTGACCTGACTGGCGGTTTCCAGCCTTCGCCGGTGACGTTCTGTGACCTGGGCTTGAATGATTTGTGCTTGTTGCCCGGTGGGGCCGAGCTGCAGATCGCGGGTGGGACCACGGGGCCGGCGGCGTCGTGGGTCCTCAACGTGGGTGATGGCGGTTCCAACCCGGCCTTCCTGCGTTGGAACCAGGGGGACTCGATCTTCATCACGGTGAGCCCGAACGGCACTGCGGTGACCGCGACCGCGGGTGCGAACAGCAACGCGACGCCGGCGACGGCGAACTTTGTGGCGTTTGCGGGTGCGTCCCCGCCGGCGGTGATCGGGGCGACGTGCTCGGATTCGGGCGCGACGGTGCCGACGGTGACCACGACGTGGGGGACCTACTCCCAGGATCCGGCGAACATGGCGGGGTTGAACGACGTGTTGAAGTTGACGTTCATGAACTCGAATGCCACGCCGGGGATCTCGGCGGCGGCGACGTGCTCGTTGCCGATTCCGTTCATCAGCTATCAGGTGGGTGCGGACACGGCTCCGGGGAACATCGATGTGCAGGCGTCGTACACGTTTGGTACGGGGCCGGCGGTGACGATCCCGGCGCCGACCCCGACGGGGTGGACGCTTGGAACCGGTGTCACGTACCCGACGTCGACCGGTCCACCGGCAGGACAGTCACCGTTCGGGGCCACCGCGTCGGGGAACGCGGACGCGGTGGCGAACGCGTCGGTGGAGAATGTGTTCGTGACGGCGAATGTGCCGCCGGTGTCGGTGCAGCCGAATGCGATCAACGCGCCGATCAGCCCGGTGGCGATTCATGAGACCCAGTTCGGTCAGTTGACCTCGGGTGCGGCCGGGTTTGTGTGCCTGACGCTCCCGTCGGGGGATACGTGGTCGACCGCGGGTGGCCCGACGTTCACCGCGTCGGGTGGTACGGGTGCGACGACCGCGGTGCCGGTGAGTGGTGGTGGCACGGCGACGTTGGCGGGTCAGGTGACCACGTCCTCGACGACGGATCCGGGAGCGACCTTTACGTTCTCGAACCTTGAGGTGAACACGAACGGGACGATCGGTCCGGTGGCGGCGGTCGTGAAGATCAACGGCACGGACACCTCCTGCACGGGTGGGACGGTCGTGGATCGTCTGGGCGACACCTCGTTCTATGGGCAGGTGGTGGTGTTCACGATCGGTCAGGTGACGGTGAACGCCCCGATCTTCGGGTCGAACGCGGATCAGACGGCGGTGGCGGCGTTGGAGTTCCGCTATAAGCCGACGCCGCACACGAATTGTCTGCCGAACAACGCGCCGCCGAGCGCCTCGCAGCATGATGTGGGCTCGTCGGTGGTGTTGGCGACGGATCAGAACTGGCCCGATGCGCTGACGGCGAGCTATCTGGCGGCGTATCTGCGCACCGGGGTGTTGTTGACCCCGACCGGGTCGCTGTCGGCTTACACGGAGCAGGCGATCGCTCAAGAGGGTGTCTCGAGTGTGTTCATCGTGGGTGGGAACCTGGCCGTCTCGGATGGGGTGGCCAACACGCTGGCGGGGACTCAGCAGTTCCAGTGCGGCGGGACGGTGCCTCGCACCGACGCGGAGGCCAACCCGTTGACCTTGAACGTGACGCGGATCTGGGGTCCCACGGCGGATGACACCGCCCAGGACGTGTCGACGTTCGTGAACTCCGGGTATGTGCGGACCCTGAACATCTCGGGTGTGCCGCTGTATGACGGTCTGGGTTCGAACCCGTACAACAACACGTCGGGCAAGGACTCCACGGATGGGGCGGGGGCGGCGTTGCCGACCATCCCGGTGCGCACCGCGATCTTGGCGACCGACCAGAGCTTCCAAGACGCGGCGGCGGTCTCCTCGATGAGCTACTGGGGCGCTGGCAGCCTGGGGCTGCCGATCTTGATCACCCCGCCCGGTGGGCTGGGTTCTCAGGCCCTCACCGGGTCTGTTGGATCTGGGGATCCAACAGGTCATCGAGCCGGGTGGCCCGGTGGCGATCTCGGATGCGGTCAACACGACGTTGGGGGCGAACGGCATCGCGGTGGTGCGCCTGGCGGGTCAAGACGCCAGTGACACCTCCACCCAGATCGCCCGCTTCGAGCTCGGCGGCTACCCGGGTGCGAAGTCACCGCTGTCGTCGTCTGGCGGGCCGATCAGCCTCGCCGCGGGTGGTGCCCACCCCGACGGGCTCGGCTGGACCAGCGGGCTCTGCTCAGTAGACGATACAAGCGGAACCGTCCATGCCGACCCGCCGACCGGCGTGGCGTGCCCGTTCACCGCGGCGTTGGCTCGGGGTGACTTCTACGCCGACGCGATCACCTCGAGCGTGGTGACCGGCAGCTTCACGGAGCCGATCCTGTTGACCGAGGACCCCAACACCCTCGGCGCGGCGCTGACGACCTTCTTCAACCAGGCCGGCAGCCCGTTCGGGATCGACCCCAACCTGGGCACCCCGATCACCCCGATCGCCGGCACGGGCAGCGTGGTGACCGCGCTGCAGCCCTTCGGTGGACCAGCCGCGCTCGGCGGCCTCCACCATCCAGGCGGCGCTCAACGCCATCTCGGCCGGCGCCTAACCGGCACACAACTGCACGACCGAGTGGGAGGGGCCCCTGGGGGCCCCTCCCACCCGCGTCAAGGTCACCTCTCCCAAGGCTGCGGAGACCCGCCGCCTACCTGGGCGCGCAGGGTGGTGACACCCGCTCTGCGATCGGGGGACCCCAGGCGGCTCTGGGCGCTGACCCGAGCGCAACCGGGGCGTGGGGCCCGGACGAATATGGAACCTCCGCCGCGGTCGCCACCACGTTCTTCCCCCACGCCGCCTTCTTCGGGGCCGCCACCGGCTTGAACTTCCCCGACGCGCTCGCCGGCGGCGTCTACATGGCTACCGAAGGGCGCCTCGGGCCGATCCTGCTCGTCAACATCCACGCCCCTCTCCCCACACCCCTCGCCACCTACCTCAACTCGCTCACGCCCCGAACCCAGGGGTACGTCTTCGGCGGGCCACTCGCCGTCGGCGACGACGTCCTCGGCGCCCTGGATGCAGCGATTGGATGAGTCGAGCCTCCGAGATCAGCAGCGGGAAGCTCTGCTACCTCGAACGCGGCCTCCGAGCGCGCAGCACCGTCGTCGCTGATCGCCTCGTGGAGATCTACCGGATTTCCGGCCGAATCGTCGAGGCCGTGCTGGCGGCGGCCATCCCCGACCATGGCACGGTATGGCGCCCACCTGAGCACCACCCGCATGGCGAACGAGCGATCGGAACCCGTGAGATCTAGAGACAGCAAGTCAGCCGGCAACCCCGGCTGGCCGAGACCCGTCGGCGGGGCGTTGACACCCTCCCGTGCCTCGCGGTCGTAGGACGAGGACCCTCGGCCCTTGCCCGGCGGGCCAATCCATGCGCTAAATGGGGCGTTCGGTTCTCGTGTGAGCAGGGCCCCACGCCGCCCCATGAGGGCGTTCCGTCGAATTGGGCCGAAGCGGGGGAGGGGCCAACCGTGGGTTTGCGGAGCGTGAGGACGGGAACACATCGTGCAGTCGCGTTGGCTGGAACGGTTTCGCTCGCTGCCGCGTCGCTGGTCGGTGTGTTCGGCGTGACGCCGGCGGGCGCCGCCGGGCCGCCCGATCACCTCTTCTTCTTCCAACAGCCCGCGGGCGCGACCGGCGGTACCGCGTTCGGAACCCAGCCGGTAGTCCAGATCTTGGATGCCAGCAACGCCGTGGTCACGACCGACACCTCGCAGATCTCCTTGGCCATCACCGCTGGGACCCCGGGTACCGGTGGCCCGGGCACGCTCACGTGCGCCCCCGTGAACGCCGTGGCTGGGGTGGCTACCTTCTCGGGCTGCAAGATCGACAAGGTCGGGACGGGGTACAAGCTCACCGCCACCGACCCGACCGACGGCCTGGAACCGGTCGACAGCACCCCCTTCAACGTGACGGTCGGCACGGCGGCCCAGCTGGCGTTCACGACCCAGCCGGGCAACGGCGCCCCGGGCGGCGACCTGGCCGCCCAGCCGGTGGTCACCGAGGAGGACGCCGGCGGCAACCCGCTGACGACCGGCACCGCCATGGTCACTCTGGCGATCGGGAACAACCCGGGTGGGGGCACGCTGAGCTGCACCACCAACCCGGTCACAGCCATAAATGGGGTGGCCACGTTTTCGGGCTGCCAGATCACCAATGCCGGGACCGGCTACACGCTCACCGCGACGAGCACTGCTCCGGTGCTGACCATGGCCACGAGCTTGCCGTTCAACGTCGGGAACCCGCTCCCGACCCGGATCATGGGCGTTGACGCCATCGGGACCTCCCTCGCGATCTCGTCGGCTGAGTTCCCCTCTCCGGGCTCGGCCGGCGCGGTGGTCTTGGCCCGCTCGGACTTCTTCTCCGATGCGCTCGCGGGTGGCCCGTTGGCGGCGGCCAAGAACGCGCCGCTGCTCATCACCCCCGGCGCGCCCGCGAGTTCAATGGATTCGCGGGTCAAAGCCGAGATCCTGCGGGTCCTGCCCGCCGGCAAGACCGTCTACATCTTGGGTGGGCCTGCGGCGATCAGTCTCAGCATCGACACCACCCTTGAAGGCCTGGGCTACACGGTGGTGCGCGTGCCGGGCGTCAACGAGTACGCCACCGCGGTGCTCATCGCCAACCTGCTCGGCAACCCGTCCACGATCTTTGAGGCCACCGGACTCTTCTTTGCCGACGCGCTCTCGGCGGTGCCCGCGGCCATCCACACCGGCGGCGCAATCCTGCTCACCAACGGCGCCACCCAGGCCCCCGAGACCCTCACCTACATTGCCGCCCACATCGGCGACACTCGGTATGCCATCGGGGGGCCTCTCGCCGCCTATGGCGCGGACCCAACCGCGATCGGGGTCTTTGGCCCGGACCTGTTCGGGACCTCCGCCGCGGTGGCCACCAGGTTCTTGCCCCACGCGGCGATCTACGGCGCCGCGACGGGGCTGGACTTCCCCGACGCGCTCGGCGGCGGGGTGTACATGGCCACCGGCGGTCGGCTCGGCCCGGTGCTGCTCGTCAACACCAACGCCCCACTGCCCTTACCGATCAGCGTGTATCTCAATACGCTGGCGATCGGCACCCCGGGCGTCGTCTTCGGCGGGCCCGTCGCCGTCGGTAACGACGTCCTCCCCGCACTCCAGGCCGCCGTCGGCTGACACGACGCCCTCACGCCCCCAACCGGCTGGGATCAGACCAGGGGGGGCGACGGGTACCGAAGGCGCGGCGGATGCGAAGGCGCAGCAGTAGGCAGCGCCGGCAGTCGACGTCGGGCCGGCTCCTTGGTGGTGGCGTCGAGTGCTCGCACCGCGTTCGCCGCTGCTGGTCGCACCTGTGCTTGCCACGGGTCGGGCACGGCGAGCTCGGCCAGTGCCATCTCGATCGCCTTGACGATGAGAGCGTCCCGGGCCTGGGCGACGTCTCCGTGGTCACCTTCGGTGCCGACCCGAACACCTCTGTTCAGCCCTCCGCCGCCCGGCGCCCCGCCGTAGCGCAACGGCGCCGCAGCCACGACGTCTACCCCGCCGACGCCGACGCGCTGGGCCTCAGAGGCCAACCGCTCGGGTAGCGCGCTGGGCAGAAGCCCCTGAGGGTGGAGGGCGGATTGGCGTCACCGGGATGGGGGTTGGGTGTCACAAGCGTCCCCTTCTGACGGTTACCTCCGTATAGGGTGCTTGAGTCCTGGCTGGCGGGGCGGAGTCAGTGTGGCTGTTGAGTCGGGAGGCTCTGTGAGCGTGTTGAAGCGGTTTGTGCGGGGTCGTCGCCTGGTGGTTGGGGCGATGGTGCTGGCGATGGTGGCGACGGCGGGTGGGTTCGCGGGTTGTTTGCGAGCCCAGCCGGCGCTGACCTGACTGGCGGTCTCGCGCCTTCGCCGGTGACGTTCTGTGACTTCGGCGGGCACGACTTGTGCTTGTTGCCGGCTGGGGCCGAGCTGCAGATCGTGGGGGGGACCACGGGGCCGGCGGCGTCGTGGGTCATCAACGTGGGCGACAGTGGCACGAACCTGCCTGCGAATCCCAGCTGGTTTGGAACCAGGGGGACGCGATTTTCATCACGGTGAGCCCGAATGGCACTGCGGTGACCACGATCGCGGGTGCGAACAGCAACGCGACGCCGGCGACGGCGAACTTCGTGGCGTTCGCGGGTGCGTCCCCGCCGGCGGTGATCGGGGCGACGTGCTCGGATGCAACGCGACGGTGCCGCAGGTGACCACGACGTGGGGGACCTACTCTCAGGACCCGGCGAACATGTCGGGGTTGAACGATGTGTTGAAGTTGACGTTCACGAACTCGGATGCCACGCCGGGGATCGCGGCGGCGGCGACGTGTTCGTTGCCGATCCCGTTCATCAGCTATCAGGTGGGTGCGGACACGAACTCGGGTGACATCAATGTGCAGGCGTCGTACACGTTTGGTGTTGGGCCGCCGGTGACGATCCCGGCGCCGACCCCGACGGGTTGGACGCTTGGAGCCGGTGTCACGTACCCGACGTCGACCGGTACGCCGAACCAGTCACCGTTCGGGACCACCGACGACGGGAACTCGTCCACGGTGGCGAACCGTCGGTGGAGAACGTGTTCGTGACGGCGAATGTGCCGCCGGTGTCGGTGCAGCCGAACGCGATCAACGCGCCGATCAGCCCGGTGGCGATTCATGAGACCCAGTTCGGCCAGTTGACCTCGGGTGCGAACGGGTATGTGTGCCTCACGCTCGTAGGTGGGAGTACGTGGTCGACCGCGGGTGGCCCGACGTTCACCGCGTCGGGTGGTACGGGTGCGGTGACCGCGGGGCCGGTGAGTGGTGGTGGCACGGCGACGTTGGCGGGTCAGGTGACCACGTCCTCGACGACGGACCCGGGCGCGGTGTTCACGTTCAACAACTTGGAGGTGAACTCGTCCTCGACGATCGGTCCGGTGGTCGCGATCGTGAAGATCAACGGCACCGACACCTCCTGCACGGGTGGGGTCCAGGTCAACCGTCTGGGTGACACCACGAACTACGGGCAGGTGGTGGTGTTCACCATCGGTCAGGTCACGGTGAACGCCCCGATCTTCGGGTCGAACGCGGATCAGACGGCGGTGGCGGCGTTGGAGTTCCGCTATCCGGCGACGCCGCACACGAATTGTCTGCCGAACAACGCCCCGCCGAGCGCCTCGCAGCATGATGTGGGCTCCTCGGTGGTGTTGGCGACGGATCAGAACTGGCCCGACGCGCTGACGGCGAGCTACCTGGCGGCGTATCTGCGCACCGGGGTCCTGTTGACCCCGACCGGGTCGCTGTCGGCCTACACGGAGAACGCGATCGCCCAAGAGGGTGTCTCGAGTGTGTTCATCGTGGGTGGGAACCTGGCCGTCTCGGATGGGGTGGCCAACCAGCTGGCGGGGACTCAGCAGTTCCAGTGCGGCGGGACGGTGCCTCGCACCGACGCGGAAGCGAACCCGTTGACCTTGAACGTGACTCGGATCTGGGGTCCCACGGCGGATGACACCGCCCAGGACGTGTCGACGTTCGTGAACTCCGGCTATGTGAAGACCCTGAACATCTCGGGTGTGCCGCTGTATAACGGTCTGGGTTCGAACCCGTACAACAACACGTCGGGCAAGGACTCGACCGATGGGGCGGGGGCGGCGTTGCCGACCATCCCGGTGCGCACCGCGATCTTGGCGACGGACCAGAGCTTCCAAGACGCGGCGGCGGTCTCCCCGATGGCCTACAACAACAGCGGTTCCAGCGGTCTGCCGATCCTGATCACCCCGCCAGGCTCCTTGGGCTCTCAGGCCCTCACGGGTTATTGGATCTGGGGATCCAACAGGTCATCGAGCCGGGTGGCCCGGTGGCGATCTCGGATGCGGTCAACACGACGTTGGGGGCGAACGGCATCGCGGTGGTACGCCTGGCGGGTCAAGACGCCAGTGACACCTCCACCCAGATCGCCCGCTTCGAGCTCGGCGGCTACCCGGGTGCGGTCTCACCCACGGGTCAGGACCTCCACCAGGCTCCGGGTGCTCCCAACCCCGACGGGCTCGGCTGGACCAGCGGGGAATGCGCAGGCGAACCAAGCGTCGGAACCGTCAATGCCAAAGCCGGCGACCAGACCGAACTGGCGTGCCCGTTCATCGCGGCGTTGGCTCGGGGTGACTTCTACGCCGACGCGATCACCTCGAGTGTGGTGACGGGTGACGCGATGGAGCCGGTCCTGTTGACCGAGGACCCCAACACCCTCGGTGCGGCGCTGACGAGCTTCTTCAACCAGGCCGGCAGCCCGTTCGGGATCGACCCCAACCTGGCGACCCCGATCACCCCGATCGCCGGCACGGGGAGCACGGTGAGCGCGATCCAGCCCTTCGGTGGACCCGCCGCGCTGGCGGCCTCCACCATCCAAGCGGCGCTGAACGCCATCTCCGCCGGCGCCTAACCAGCAACGAACTGCTCGACCGAGTGGAGGGGCCCCCAGGGGCCCCTCCACTCGCGTCAAGGTCACGTCCTCCCAAGACTGCGGAGACCGCCGCCTACCTGGGCGCGCATGGTGGTGACACCCGCTAAGCGATCGGCGGGCCCCAGGCGGGTCCAGGCGCCGACCCGAGCGCAACCCGGGTGTGGGGCCCGGACGAATATGGAACCTCCGCCGCGGTGGCCAGCATGTTCTTTCCCGACGCGAAGGTCTATGGCGCCGCGACCGGGCTGAACTACCCCGACGCGCTCGTCGCCGGCGTCTGTATGGCCACCGAAGGGCGCCTCGGCCCGGCGCTGCTCGTCAACCCCAACACGCCCCTTTCCCCGGACCGATCATCGGTCTCTCAACTCCTTGGCGGTTGCCACCCCGGGCTACGTCTTCGGTGGACCCGTCGCCGTCGGCCGAACCAGCGTCGACGCCGCCCTCCAAGCCGCGGTCGGCTCGAGGTTCTCGTCCCGCAGCAGCTCGCCGACCCGCCGCGCCACCGCCTCGGCGGCGCCCTCGTGCGGGCCGCATCGGTGGACGACCAGCCCGCCGACCGTGCAGCGTCCGCTTGGCGGCAGGCCCTCAGCCGACTGGCTTCCCAGGCAGGTCGAGGCTCGCCGACGACCCCGACGCCCTCTGGCACCTCGTGTCAGGGCTCGCGTCCACCATCGGTGGTCTCGTAGCGTCCCTGTGCCCTGATGAGGCTCAACAGCCGATCGAGGGCGTGATCGAACGGTGGTGAAACGGCGCATGACTCCACCGACCGACCAGATGACGAGATCGAGGGCTGCCGGCGCCTAGCGTGGTTCTGCCGTCAGAAACACGTGCGCCGACCCGGCGGGAGCAAACCCCCGTGCCGAGCTTCGACATTGACCCGACGAAGCACGACGAGACAGTGAAAGCAATCCTCATTCGCGTGACCGCCGCCCTCACCCACCAGGAGAACCAATGAGGTGCGTTCGGTGGTTAGCCGTGTTCCTTCCGCTCGTTCTCGGAGCGTGTGCCGTTGCTTCCGCACCGGCACCAGTGTCCCCGGCGCCTATGGGCCCGCCAACCACGACGACGGGGCCTTCATCTGGCCGAGCGGCCATCACGATCGGCTGCTCAACCGTCGAGGTCGAGTTCACCGGCTTCCCCGACGCGCCCAACCACGCGTCCGTCGATGTGTTCTCCACCCTGGACGGCAACGACATTCACAACGCGAGCTGGACAGGCTCAGCCTATGACTTCACGTTCACCTACGAGCGCATCCGGCCGACCGTCACCGTCGGGGTGACCTGGCCGGGTTGGAGCGCGACCGCGTCGACTGGGTTCATACCGGGGGCTTGCCCATGAGCGACGACATCCTCGAAGCGATGGCGGCGAGCAAAGGAACTGACTGATGCGCGACCGTGATCGTGAGGAACGTTGATGTACCGCACAAGCCGACCTGCAACCCCACCTCGCCCCGGCGCGTGACGCGTACGCGACGTCGAACTCGCCGTCGAATGGCGCTGCGGATCGGTCTCACTGGGGAGGGATCAGGTGTCACACGCGTGCTCTCCGACGGTTCGCGTCGTTTCTGGGTGAAGCCGGATCGGGTTCAGCGGGCCGCGACCTCCTCGCCGACGCGGATTAGGTGGGCCGAGCGCGAGAGCGGCGGCTAGCGAGGTCTGGCGAGGGGCTCCGCGGGTTCGAGGCGTTCACGACATGGGAGACTGGCTGCTCATGCGTACCGTGCGGCGAGCGTTCTGGATGTTGGGCAGCGCCGGGGTCACGGTCGGGCTGGCCGGTGTGGTTGGCGCGACCGCGGTGAGCGCTCAGTCATCCTGTCACCCAAGACAGCCGTCATGCACCAGGGCTCGGCCGCAACTCGCGAACCCCAACCCCTACCTGCTCGTAGGGCACCCGGCACCGCCGCTGAAGGGTCCGAACCTGACGGGGTCAGGCACGGTCAGCCTGGCCTCGTTCGCCGGCAAACCCGTCGCCGTGGTGTTCTGGGTCAACACGTCTGAGTACGACCCACGTTCCATGCCCGGAATCAATGGTCTTCAGCGAGCGCTTGGCAAGAGTGCCCAAATTGTGTCGGTTGCCCTCCAATGGCCGCCCATCGTCCAATTCAAGACGAAAGGCTACGAGACGCCGCGGGCCGCGACCCACACCATGGGACTCACGATTCCGACCATCCTGTTCAAGACGTCGCAGGTCTTTGTCGCACACAAAGGTCAATGGCAGGTCTTGGAGACGCCGACAGCCTTCATCGTGAATTCGCGAGGAATTGTCGTCAGGGTGATCGTGCCGGATTCCTCGAACTTGATCACTGCACCCGAACTGCAGAGCGCACTGGCGAACGTCCGCTAAGCCAGCGGGGCGCCAGATGGAGGGGACGGCTTGCACGTCGGCGCCATGGCTGTCTTGGCCAGCGAGTCGTGACGACCTCGCCGCTTGCCCGGGTGTGGTGGCCACCAGCCATGTAACAGTCCTCAGTGGCGAGAGCTTCGAGAACGCCGGAGAATCATCAGGTAGTCACCAGCAGGAGTACACAGCCGGGGAGTAACCGGGGACAGCGCCAACAGAGGGCGCGCCGCAACCGGCCGGACGGGGCCACCGTCCGCCTTTCAAGCTACGGATCGCCGTTCACGGATGAGCACCGCGAGTGAGCGCTGGAGGTTGCCTCCCCGCGACTGCCACATCGACCATGCCCGATCGTTGCACACCGCTCGGTGCCGATCAGGGCGGCCGCATCGCATTCAAGCAGGTACCTTGAGGGACGAGATGGAGCCTGAGTCCCGCTCGTCGGCCTGGTTGCTGGCATGGACGCGTCTCGTCCGCGTTCGCCGGCTCGATGGTGAGCGCGGCCCGCGCCTCGAGCGGAGCGCGGAATGCCGGTGGGTCCGCCGACGCTTGACCGGGGGCGCGAGCGTCATTGTGGGCGTGGCGACGCTGGTTGGTATGGCCGCCGTGGCGCCTCCCCTGGCTGCTCTGCCGGCCAGGGCCCGGGTCAGCGCGTCGGGCGCGGCGGGGGGCTGCGGCACCGCCTTCGTCGCCAACTACGGCAGCGATTCGGTGTCGACGATCGATGAAGCGACCCGGACGAAGAACCCCACCGACATCCCCGTTGGCGCGGGTCCGTCCGCCGTCGCGATCACCCCTGACGGGAAGACCGCCTTCGTGACCAACGGGGGCGGAACCACCGTGTCGACGATTGACGTGGCGACCCGGGCGAGGAACCCCACCGACATCCCTGTCGGCGCGGCTCCGTCCGCCATCGCGATCACCCCTGACGGGAAGACCGCCTTTGTCACGAACTACGCCAGCGACTCGGTGTCGACGATTGACGTGGCGACTCGGACCAAGAGCGGCGCCGACATCCCCGTCGGCAGGAGGCCCGCGGGGGTGGCGATCACCCCTGATGGGAAGACCGCCTTCGTCACCAACTTCGGCAGCGATTCGGTGTCGACGATCGACGTGGCGACCCGCACCAGGAACCCCACCGACATCCCCGCCAGCACGTGGCCGGTCGGGGTGGCGATCACCCCCGACGGCACCACCGCCTTCGTCGCCAACGAGTTCAGCCGTTCGGTGTCCACGATCGATGTGGCAACTCGGACCAAGAACCCCACCGACATCCCCGTCGGCACGAAATCGGTCGGGGTGGCGATCACCCCCGACGGCACCACCGCCTTCGTCACGAACGACCTCGCCGACTCGGTGTCCACGATCGATGTGGCAACCCGGGGCGTGAGCCCCACCGACATCCCCGTCGGCTCGGGGCCGTTCGGGGTGGCGATCACCCCCGACGGCACCACCATCTTCGTGGCCAACTTTGGCGGCACCACGGTTTCAACGATTGACGTCGCGACCAAGCACCGGACCGACATCACCGTCGGCTCGAACCCGTTCGGGGTGGCGATCGCCCCGTGTACGCCGCTTCCGTCCCGAATCTCCGGCACCGATGCGATCGCCACATCGATCGCGGTTTCCCAGGCTGCGTTCCCGGGTAGCGCTTCGTCGGTCGTCCTGGCTCGCTCGGACTTCTTCTCCGACGCGCTGGCCGGTGGACCGCTCGCCGCCAAGGTCGGCGGGCCGCTGCTCATCACCCCCGGCACGCCTCTCACCTCGAGTCTCGATCCGCGGGTCCTGGCCGAGATCCAACGGGTGTTGCCCACCGGCAAGACCGTCTACATCCTGGGTGGGCCTGCCGCCCTCAGTCCCAACATCGACACCGCGCTCACCAGCGCCGGCTATGTGGTGGTAAGGGACCAGGGCGCCAACGAGTTCACCACCGCAGTCGCAGTTGCCAACCAGCTCGGGAACCCCTCCACGGTCTTTGAGGCCACCGGGCTGTTCTTCGCGGATGCGCTCTCGGCGGTGCCCGCCACGATCCACACCGGCGGCGCGATCCTGCTCACGAACGGCAACGTCCAGGCGCCTGAGACGGCCGCCTACCTGGCGGCCCACACGGGGGATACCCGGTATGCGATCGGCGGGCCCCAGGCCGCCTTCGGCGCCGACCCGAGCGCGACCCCGGTCTTTGGCGCCGATCTGTATGGCACCTCCGCCCAGGTGGCCACCACGTTCTTGCCCAACGCGGCGATCTACGGCGCCGCGACGGGGCTGAACTACCCCGACGCGCTCGCGGGCGGGCTCTTCATGGCCACCGGCAAACGGCTCGGCCCCGTGCTGCTCGTCAACACCAACGCGCCCTTGCCCGGACCCATCAGCGGGTATCTGGCCACCCTGGCGATCGGAACCCCGGGCTACGTCTTCGGTGGACCCGTCGCCGTTGGCGACGACGTCCTCACCGCACTCCAAGCCGCCGTCGGCTAACCGCCGCTCTCGTCCTCGGCGCATTCGATCGCGTCGGCCAACAGACCGAGCCCCGCGTGTCCCGAGCCCGCTTCTCGGACTCAGCGCTTTGGCCCCTGAGTGTCGCTTGCGAGGAGGGGTCTTTGGGTTCACAGTCGGGTGGAGGGAACGCGTGTGGGTCGAACGCCATCGTCCCGCGATGCTGGCGTCAGCGAGGGGACCGGGATGGCTGGTGGGCGTGGGCTTCGGGTGGCGCACAGACTGATGCGGAGCGGGACGGCTCGGCGCCACGGGCGTTCAGGTCAGTCGGCCAGATTCGTCCCGATCGTGCTCGTGCTCGGTCTGCTGGCGGGGGGCCTGGGAGTCGCCCTCGATGCTCTTCCGGCGGCGGCGGCCGCCCCCGACGGCTCGGGGACCATGACCGTGCCGGTGCCCAACCCGGTGGTCACAGGCTCGACGGGCAATCTGGTCAACATCAGGTACACCGCCGCCTCGGGGGGGCTCAGCTCCGGTGAGATCGACGTGACCGTGCCCGCCGGCTGGTCGGCGCCGTCCCTCACCGGCTCGGCGCCCGGCTACACCACCGCTCCCTGCGGGACGGTCGCGGTCGTAGGTTCGACGATCGTGGTGACCGGGGTCACCCTCGCCGGCGGGAGCAGCTGCACCATTCTCTATGGGGACCTGGGCTTGGGCGGGCCGGGGGTCACGGCCCCGTCCTCTCCGCGGACCTCCACCTTCACCACCCAGGAGAAGTCCACCGCCGGCGGTACGCTGACCGCCCTGGCCAGCTCGCCCCAAGTTTCGGTGGTGAACGGTCTGGTGTTTCGGGTCTTTGGTCCTGACGCGATCGGCACCACGCTCGCGGTGTCTGCCGAGTTTGGCCCTGGCTCTGTGAGCGGTGTGGTGTTGGCCCGCTCGGACTTCTTCGCCGACGCGCTGGCCGGTGGGCCGCTGGCTGCCTTCGTCAAGGGCCCGCTGCTCATCACGCCGGGCACACCCCTGAGTTCGAGCCTCGATCCGCGGGTCCTGACCGAGATCCAACGGGTCCTCAAGCCCGGCGGTACCGTCTACATCCTCGGCGGCGCCCAGGCGTTGAGCACCAACATCGACGGGGTGTTCACCACCGCCGGCTATGTGGTCAAGCGGATCGCGGGTCCCAACGAGTTCGCCACCGCGGTCGCGATCACCAACCAGCTCGGTGACCCCCCAACGATCTTTGAGGCCACCGGGCTGAACTTCCCCGACGCGCTCTCCGCGGTCCCCGCCGCGATCCACGACCACGGCGCGATCCTGTTGACCAACGGCACCACCCAATCCGTCGAGACCGCCACCTACCTGTCTCTTCATCCGGGTGGGACCCGCTACGTGATCGGCGGGCCCGTCGCCGCCTACCAGGACCCGAAAGCCACCCCGATCTACGGCGAGGACGAATTCGGGACCTCCGCCGCGGTGGCCACCATGTTCTTCCCCAAGACGAAGGTCTATGGCGCCGCGACGGGGCTGAACTACCCCGACGCGCTCGCGGGTGGCGCGTTGCTTGGCACCATCCCCTCGGCCGGACCGATGCTGCTCGTCAACACCAACGCCCCCCTGCCCCCCAACATCTTCAGCTACCTGAGGACACTCGCCGTCGGCACCGAGGGCGTCGTCTTCGGCGGACCCATCGCCGTCGGCGACGACGTCCTGGCGGCACTCCAAGCCGCCGTCGGCTAAAGGTCCTCGTCCCGCAGCAGCTCGCCAACTCGCCGCGCGGACCCCTCGGCGGCCACGTCGCGGGGTCGCAGCGGCGGACGGCCAGCCCGCCGACCATCGCAGCGCCCGTCTCAGGGGTTGGCCCTCAGCCGACTGGCTTCGCCGGCATGTTGAGCTCTACTCCATCGACCAGTACTCGCGGTTGCGCATCATCGCTCATGGGTGACTTCCGTGACGCGCGCGACCGCCGAAGGTCAATCCGAAGCGCCCCGTGGTTTGCCGCCGCGGATGGTGCTCGTCGTGCCACGGTCTGCGCTTGGCAACCGAAGCTCGGTGTTCGCATCACGTGCACACTCCAGTGACCTGCGCTTTCTCCGTACGCCCCCGGGGACTCGAACCCCGAACCTAGTGATTAAGAGTCGCAGTACCGACTTCGCAGGGGTCGCAGCGGTAGCCGTGAGTCCCGAAAGAGCTGGGAGTAGTGGCGCTGCGGAACCCGCCGAGTCGCAGCAGCCGCACACCGTCGCAGTGTTCTGTGATCAGCGGGTGATCACCTGGAGGGACGCGCGTTGGCGTCGACTCGGTCGTGGGGCGCGAGGGCATCCACGGATCAAGACGGCTGCTGCGCAGCCGCGCCGGGACTGAACCGATTGTGTAAGTCGTCCTCGGCCATCCACCAATGTCAGGCCCTGATGACGCGCGGACTGGGCGAGACCGAGGCTCGCAGGATCAGCTCCTCGTATCGCGAAGATCCGGAGAACGGTCATGCTCTGTTCGGATGACACGGCTACCGACCAGCCCGCCGGGATCGCCGTGGTCGGAGCGGCACCGTTCGGGTAACCATCCCGGTAACCTCATGGGCCGTGGGCTCGGGCGGCATCAGGTAATTCCCAGTTGCGGCGCGGAAGCTGTGGGTGGGTCCCCGCGTTACTGCGCGAGTTGCGGCTCAGAATCACCGCAGCGACGTGCAGTCTGACCTGCCCCCGGTAGACGCGACATGCAAGGCGCGCACGACGACGTCGTGGACTTGTACCGACCGGCGTACGGCCCTCGTCTTCGGCGGGTTCTCGATCAACTGACCGCGGACCTCAGCGAGCGTTGCGACTACGTCGATGCGTCGGTGAAGCGGATTCACATGATCACGTCGAAGCGCAAGCATGTCACCCAGGCGCAGGCCCTCGTCGCCCGGCGCGCTGACGTAGCGCAACGGCGCCGCAGCCACGACGTCTACCCCGCCTGCGCCTTCGGGCTGGGCCTCAGAGGCCAACCGCTCGGGTAGGGCGTTGGCAGAAGCCCTGAGGGTGGAGGGCGGATTGGCGTCACTGGGGTGGGGGTTGCGTGTCACAAGCGTCCCCTCCTGACGGTTACCTCCATATGGTTACCTCCATATAGGGTGCTTTCAGTCCTGGCTGGCCGGGGTGGAGTCAGTGTCGTGTTGAGTCGGGAGGCTCTGTGAACGTGTTGAAGCGCTTTGTGCGGGGTCGCCGCCTGGTGGTTGGGGCGATGGTGTTGGCGATGGTGGCGACGGCGGGTGGGTTGGCGGGGTTTGTGAGCCCGGCTGGCGCTGACCTGACGTTGGGCACGCCGTCTCCGGTGACGTTCTGTGACCTGGGCTCGCACGACTTGTGCTTGTTGCCCGGAGGGGCCGAGCTGCAGATCGCGGGGGGGACCACGGGGCCGGCGGCGTCGTGGGTCATCAACGTGGGTGACAGTGGCACGTTCCTGCCTGCGAATCCCCAGCTGGTTTGGAATCAGGGGGACTCGATCTTCATCACGGTGAGCCCGAACGGCACTGCGGTGACCGCGACCGCGGGCGCGAACAGCAACGCGTCCCCGGCGACGGCGAACTTTGTGGCGTTTGCGGGTGGGTCCCCGCCGGCGGTGATCGGGGCGTCGTGTTCGGATGCGGGCGCGACGGTGCCGGTGGTGACCACGACGTGGGGGACCTACTCGAAGGACCCGGCGAACATGGCGGGGTTGAACGACGTGTTGAAGTTGACGTTCACGAACTCGGATGCCACGCCGGGGATCGCGGTGGGTGCGACGTGTTCGTTGCCGATTCCGTCCATCTCCTATCAGGTGGGTGCGGACACGAATTCGGGTTCCATCAATGTGCAGGCGTCGTACACGTTTGGTGTTGGGCCGCCGGTGACGATCCCGGCGCCGACCCCGACGGGTTGGACGCTCAACGGTGCGACGGCGTACCCGCCGGCGACCGGTACGCCGAACCAGTCACCGTTCGGGGTCTTCACGGTGGGCAATGTGAATACGGTGCCGAACGCGTCGGTGGAGAATGTGTTCGTGACGGCGAATGTGCCGCCGGTGTCGGTGCAGCCGAATGCGATCAACGCGCCGATCAGCCCGGTGGCGATTCATGAGACGAAGTTCGGCCAGCTGACCTCGGGTGCGGCCGGCTATGTGTGCCTGACGCTCCCGTCGGGGGATACGTGGTCGACCGCGGGTGGCCCGACGTTCACCGCGTCGGGTGGTACGGGTGCGGTGACCGCGGTGCCGGTGAGTGGGGGTGGCACCAATACGTTGGCGGGTCAGGTGACCACGTCGTCGACGACGGATCCGGGAGCGACCTTTACGTTCTCGAACCTGGAAGTGAACACGAACAACACCATCGGTCCGGTGGCGGCGGTCGTGAGGATCAACGCGGCCAGCAACTGTACGGGCGGGACGGTCGTGGATCGTCTGGGTAACACCACGGATTACGGGCAGGTGGTGGTGTTCACGATCGGTCAGATCACGGTGAACGCCCCGATCTACGGGTCGAACGCGGATCAGACCGCGGTGGCGGCGTTGGAGTTCCGGTATCCGGCGACGCCGCACACGAATTGTCTGCCGAACAACGCGCCGCCGAGCGCCTCGCAGCATGATGTGGGCTCCTCGGTGGTGTTGGCGACGGATCAGAACTGGCCGGACGCCCTGACCGCGAGCTATCTGGCGGCGTATCTGCGCACCGGGGTCCTGTTGACCCCGACGGGGTCGCTGTCGGCCTACACGGAGCAGGCGATCGCTCAAGAGGGTGTCTCGAGTGTGTTCATCGTGGGTGGGAACCTGGCCGTCTCGGATGGGGTGGCCACGAAGCTGGCGGGGACCCAGCAGTTCCAGTGCGGCGGGTCGGTGCCTCGCACCGACGCGGAGGCGAACCCGTTGACCTTGAACGTGACGCGGATCTGGGGTCCCACGGCGGATGACACCGCCCAGGACGTGTCGACGTTCGTGAACTCCGGGTATGTGCGGACCCTGAACATCTCGGGTGTGCCGCTGTATAACGGTTTGGGTTCGAACCCGTACAACAACACGTCGGGCAAGGACTCCACGGACGGGGCGGGGGCGGCGTTGCCGACCACGGCGGTGCGCACCGCGATCTTGGCGACGGACCAGAGCTTCCAAGACGCGGCGGCGGTCTCCTCGATGGCCTACTGGGGGGCTGGCAGCGTTGGGCTGCCGATCTTGATCACCCCGCCGGGTGGGCTGGGTTCGCAGGCCCTGACGGGTCTGTTGGATCTGGGGATCCAACAGGTCATCGAGCCGGGTGGCCCGGTGGCGATCTCGGATGCGGTCAACTCGACGTTGGGTGCGAACGGCATCGCGGTGATACGCCTGGCGGGTCAAGACGCCAGCGACACCTCCACCCAGATCGCCCGCTTCGAGCTCGGCGGCTTCCCGGGTGCGTTCTCACCGCTGTCGACGTCTGGTGGGCCGATCAGCCTCGCCGCGGGTGGTGCCCACCCGGATGGGCTCGGCTGGAACACCGGGTGCGGAAGGGCGGGGAGGCCGTGCACGTTCACGGCGGCGTTGGCTCGGGGTGACTTCTACGCCGACGCGATCACCTCGAGCGTGGTGACCGGCAGCTTCACGGAGCCGATCCTGTTGACCGAGGACCCCAACACCCTCGGCGCGGCGCTGACGACCTTCTTCAACCAGGCCGGCAGCCCGTTCGGGATCGACCCCAACCTGGGCACCCCGATCACCCCGCTCGCCCAGACGGGGCTCACGGTGACCGCGCTGCAGCCCTTCGGTGGACCCGCCGCGCTGGCGGCCTCCACCATCCAGGCGGCACTGAACGCCATCTCGGCCGGCGCCTAACCAGCAACGAACTGCTCGACCGAGTGGAGGGGCCCCAGGGGCCCCTCCACTCGCGTCAGGCCCCCCTTCCACCCCAGGCGGTGGTGCGCGCGACGCGGCGGCCACAGAGTTCCTGGCCCATGCGGCAATCGACGGCGCAGGCCCCGCCGGGATGCGAGTCGGCCAGGAGGGCGCCCTCGCGACAGCGCCCACCAAGACGCAGCTTTCGCAGGAGCGCCAAGTGACGCCTCGTGCTCCAGTGTCGTATCGCCGGCTGCCCGATCCACCGGGGTGGTAGGGACACGGAGATCACTCCTACCGGAGAAGCACGCGTCACCATCGAGATCGACTGGGCTTCGCCTGACGCGACCACGGTCGATGCCCTCGATCTTGCGAATGACTGCATCGAGAGCTGGCGCGCTTTCCTCGAACGGTTCGGCGTCGCTGAGCCCTGACGGTGAGGCTCGGGTCACCGAACCGCGCCTCGCAGGATTTCGGCGAAGTCGGCGACCAGCGGTGGCGTCATGCCACCGCGCCGACGACGCGTCGTGTGGCGAGCGCGGCCTTGTCGGCAGCGAGGCGCTCGGCTGCGGCCTTGACCTGCCGGGGTCGACGAGCCCGTCGTCGCCGCGCGCAACGCGGACGGCTCGACGAAGCGGAGCAGGTCGGCCACGGGCGCTCGAATAGTCGTTGGACTCTTCGCTTATGTCGAGTCCTCACGGGTCTAGTTCGCGTGCCGACCTATGCGATCTCAACCGAGGTGGCCATCGAGTCCGGGGTCTGAGATTGACGTGGCCGCTGTCACCGGGGGACGTGCTCACGCCACGGACTGATCACGGTGGAGATCCTCGACGAGGTAAGCCATTCGAACACGGCCTGCAGGGTGCATCGACGTGACGTTCGCCAGCAGCCTCGGCGCCCGGAATCAAACCAAACGAGCGATTGCTATAGGTGTCGTGGTTGGGAGTACGCGCAATCCGCTTGGCGGTGCCGTCGTCGTCGGGTACGTCCGATGCTCTACGGCTGAGCAAACGGACTCGGGGCTGGGGCTGACTGCTCAACGCACGGCTATCAAGGCCGAGTGTGAGCGCCGAGGGTGGACCCTGGACGCCGTCTACGAGGACGCTGGGGCCTCGGGTAAGGCCCTGCAGGGTCGTCCGGCACTGGCCGAAGCCCTCGGCAGACTCGACCGTGGCGATGCCAGCACCCTGGTCGTCGCCAAGCTCGATCGCCTGACCCGTAGCGTCCGTGACGCGGCGGACATGCTCGACCGGTCGGCTCGCCACGGGTGGGCACTTGTCGCTCTGGATCTGGGAGTTGACACCACCACGCCTGCCGGTGAAGCAATGGCCAACGTAATGACTGCCTTTGCCCAGCTTGAGCGTCGTCTCATCAGCCAGCGCACCCGCGACGCGCTCGCGGTGAAGCGGTCCCAGGGTGTTCGCCTGGGCCGCCCCCGATCTCTTCCCCAAGCCGTCGTGGATCGCATCGTGTCCGAACGAGAGCAGACTCGCAGTTGGTCAGCGATCGCGCGTGATCTCGATGCCGAGGGAGTACCGACCGCACAAGGGGGCAAGCGGTGGTATCCCGCCACGGTGCGGGCCGTGTACCGGAGCGCTCGTCCTGAGATCCAGGAAATCGACCCCGGACAACGAGAGCGGGCTTTGGCTACCAGCTAGCTCGGCGGCCGGTCGGAGTTGCCTCTCAGCCCCTCCACGATCTCGTCACGCTCAGGGTTGTGACCTGCGCTTCTCCGTACGCCCCCGGGGACTCGAACCCCGAACCTAGTGATTAAGAGTCACTTGCTCTAACCAGTTGAGCTAGGGGCGCTGGTGGCGTCATCGTAACCGTGATGGGGGTTCGAGCCCCGCGGATCGTTGGGCGTACCGTGCCCGCAGATGGAGATCCTCATTACCGGCGCAAGCGGACTTATCGGGACCGCACTGATGCCGGTGTTGCGCGCCGCAGGCCACCGTCCGATCGCCGCTGTCCGCGGCCGCGCCGTTCCGCCAGGGGTTGACGGGATTGCGTGGGATCCTTCGTCGGGCACCATCGACGCGGCGGCGCTCGAGGGGATCGGCGGTGTGGTTCATCTCGCCGGCGCGGGGATCGGGGACCGACGATGGACACCGGCGCGGAAACAGCTGCTCGTCGAGAGTCGCACCCGCTCGACCGGCCTGCTCGCCTCGACGCTCGCCGGGCTCACCACACCACCCAGCGTGCTCGTGTCCGGATCCGCGGTCGGCTACTACGGCGATCGCGCCGACGCGGAGCTCACCGAGACGGCGGGTGCCGGCGACGACTTCGCGGCCCAGCTGTGCGTGCAGTGGGAGGCGGCGGCGTCACCGGCGGCAGCCGCGGGCATCCGGGTCAGCACCATCCGGACGGGGATCGTGCTCGGGCCGCACGGCGGCATGCTGCGCCGGGTCCTCGGCCCGTTCCGGGTCGGACTCGGCGGACGGCTCGGCTCCGGCCGTCAATACCTCAGCTGGATCTCCCTGACCGACGAGACCCGCGCCATCGTGCACGTGCTCGAGCACCCCGACGTCGTCGGGCCCGCGAACCTCACCGCACCGGACCCGGTCACGAACGCCGAGTTCACGACGGTGCTTGGCCACCTGCTGCGGCGCCCCACCATCCTGCCGACCCCGCTCACCCCTCTCCGCGCCGTGTACGGGACCGAGCTCGTCGAGACGTTGCTCCTCGCCAGCCAGCGGGCGGTGCCCCACGCCCTCACCAGCACCGGCTTCGAGTTTCAGCATCGCACCGTGGCCGCCGCGTTGCGGGCGGCGCTCCAACGACCAGCGGAGTGACCCCGGGTGCGGCTTTGGATCGACACCGACGTCGGCGACGACCCCGACGACGCCATCACTCTCTTGTGCGCCGCGGCCAGCCCGACCGTCGAGCTCGTCGGCGTGAGCACCGTCGACGGCGATCATGGTCGGCGAGCCGCGACGGCCCGGTCACTGGTCGACGCGCCCGTCGTCCGAGGCGACGACCCCGCCTTGGGCAGGGCCGTCGCCGACGCGGCGCCCGAGGCGTTCCTGGCGATCGGCCCGCTCACGAACGTGGCGGCGTTGGTCGCCAACCGGACCGAGCTGCCGCCGCTGACCTTGATGGGCGGTGTGCTCGGGACGGTCCGCCACTGGGGACACGACCTCGACGTCGAGCACAACTTCGGCCGCGACCCCGCCGCCGCTAGCGTCACGCTCCGACGGTGCTCGTCACCGCTCATCGTGCCGCTGAACGTGACCCTCGCGACGCGCCTCGCGCCAGGCCAGCTCGAGCAGCTGCTGCGGGCCGCCCCGGCACTCCGGGCGCACGTCGAGACGTTTCTCGACCTGCAGGGAACCCTCGGTGTGCTGCCGACCGAGCGCGCCGTCTTCCTGCACGACCCCCTGGCGCTCCTGGCGCTGCTCGACCGCAGCGTCCTGGACGTGGAGGAGCGGCTGCTCGCCGTCCAGGCGCACGGCCAGCTCGTCGAGGCGCCCGACGGGTCCGCGGCGCGCGTCGCTGTCGGCGTCGACGAGCAGCGAGCCGTGGAGCTGGTGCTGGCACTCCTCGGCGCTGACGTGGGGTGACCGAGGGGTTTCGAACCCCCGACCTCCGGGACCACAACCCGGCGCTCTAGCCAACTGAGCTACGGCCACCATGGCGACGCCCGCCGCAACCCGCAGTCGGCGTTGCGCGCACCCGAAGGCGGGCACGGCGTCCCCACATCGCCCGACCACCGACAGCGTGACACCATCGAGACCGTGCAATGTGGGTCGACAGCGTATCTCCACCGGACGGTGGCACGCCGCCGTGTTCGAGCACGGTGTGACCACGACGCGCGGAGGAGCGGTCCGCTGCCGTGCACGCGCCGGTACCCTGCCCGCCATGCCACGGGCCGTGCGAGCCGCCCACGGCGCGGGGGCGCACTGGGACGCCACGGCGCCCGCGTCACGAGCGGGTGGTTGCTGTGGGTCGTGATCGGCTCGAGACCTTCAGCGATGGGGTCTTCGCGGTCGCCATCACGTTGCTCGCCCTGAACCTCGCCGTGGCGGGACCGGGCCACGGGAGCCTGGCGCACCAGCTGTCGGACCGGTGGCCGTCCTTTGCGGCCTACGCCGTCAGCTTCTCCACGATCGGGATCATCTGGGTCAACCACCACGCCCTCTTCAAGGGAATCGCCACGGTCGACCGCCTCCTCGTGTTTGCGAACCTGTCGCTGCTGTTCTTCGTCGTGCTCATCCCGTTCGCGACGACCACGATGGCGACCTACCTGCGCGGCGGGGGCAGCGACGCTCACCTGGCGGCCGCGATCTACGGGCTCGTCTACGAAGGGACGAGCCTCGCGTTCTTCGCCCTGTTCTGGTACCCGATCCGCCACGGGCTGCTCGTGGTGCCGATCCCGCCGGACGCGCAGCGCGCCGCCATCCTCCGGTTCTGTCTGGGATCGGGCGGCTATCTCGTGGTGGTCGGCATCGCGTTCGTCAGCCCGACCGCCGCGCTCACGCTCACCGGATTCATCGCCGTCTACTACGTCGTCGACCGGACCTCGAGCGCAGCGCGGACAACGCCGCAGCTCGAGGACTGAGCACGGGTTCACCGTCGGTCGAGGACTGACCTGAGCGTCGACGGAGGCGACCGACCATTCAGGTCGATGGGCGCACGCACCGCGACCAATGGATGTCGAGAAGGCGGTCGCTCCGTCCCGGCTGCGCTACGGGCGCTCGGGTGCTGCCAGGCGGAGCGAATGTACCGGTGACGACGGCCGGCGATGGTTGGAGTGGCCCCGTTCGCGGCGACGGTAGGGTCGCGTGGATGAACGATGAGCCGACGACGGTGCTCGACGCGCTCCGCGTCCTCGCCGCCGACGGCTTCGACACGTCGTTCGCGCTCATCGACGGCAGCGTGCACGACGAGGCGTGCCGCACCGCGCACCCGATCGAGCAGATCACGGCGCTGCGGGTCTACCGATTCGAAGGCCCCAGCGATCCAGACGAAGAAGCGGCGGTGTACGCCGTGCAGTGCCAACACTGCGGCGCCCGCGGCGCCATCGTCACCTCCTACGGGCCCGGCGCCGACCCGGCCCTCACCGATCGCCTCGACGTACCCCGCGCCCACGCGCGGGACCGGTGACGCCGATGGCGCCCACCTGCTCGCACCTCGCGGATCTCGACCTGGACAGCGCAGCCAGCGGGAACGGCTGCGACGAGTGCACGCTGATCGGTTCGACCTGGGTGCACCTGCGGCGCTGCATCGAGTGCGGGCACATCGGCTGCTGCGACAGCTCACCGAACCGGCACGCCACCGCCCACTTCCACACCTCGAGCCACCCGCTCGTCCAATCCTTCGAACCGGGCGAGGAGTGGTTCTGGTGCTACTCCGATGAGCTCACCTTCGAAGTCCCGGACCGCCCACCGAACCCGGCGCATCGGTGACACCGCCGCCGGGCGGGGCCGGCCCCGGGCTGCGGATGCGCAGCGCGACCGGCCGATGGGTCATCGCCGCCGCGGTGCTCGGGTCGGGTGTCGCGTTCATCGACGGCACCGTCGTCAACGCCGCGCTCCCGGCCATCTCGCGCGACTTTCACGCCGGGCTGTCCGATCTGCAGTGGGTCGTCACCGCGTATCTCTTGACGCTCGGCGCGCTGCTGGTGATCGGCGGCTCGCTCGGTGACCTGTTCGGGCGGCGCCGAGTCTTCATCATCGGCCTCATCGCCTTCGGCGTCACCTCGGTGCTCAGCGGCGCCGCGCCGTCGATCGAGACGCTCATCGCGGCGCGGGCCCTGCAAGGTGTGGCTGCCGCCCTGCTGGTACCGGGGAGCCTGGCGATCATCTCGGCGTCGTTCTGTCCCGAAGATCGCGGCGCCGCGATCGGCGCGTGGAGCGGCCTCGCCGGGGTCACCACGGCGATCGGCCCGTTCCTCGGCGGCTTCCTGATCGACAGCGTGTCCTGGCGGCTCGTCTTCCTCATCAACCCGCCGATCGTCGCCGTGACCGCGCTCCTCGCCTACCGACACATCCCCGAGACCCGCGACGAGGAAGCCAGCCACCACGTCGACGTCCTCGGCGGCGGCGCCCTCGCGCTCGGCCTCGCCGGGGTGGTCGACGCCCTCATCGAGGGACCCGCCCACGGCTGGACCGCTCCCACCTTGGTCCTCGGTCTCGGTGGGCTCGCCGCGCTCGTCGCCTTCGTCGTCATCGAGCTCCGCTCCGCCGCGCCGATGGTGCCGCTCAGCGTGTTCCGCTCCCGACAGTTCTCCGGCGCGAACGCCGTGACCTTCGTCGTCTACGGGGCACTCGGCTCCGTCACCTTCTTGCTGGTCGTCCACCTCCAGACCGACCTCGGCTACTCGGCACTGGAAGCCGGCGCGTCGCTGCTGCCCCTGACCGTGCTCATGCTCGCGTTCTCGGCGCGGATGGGAGCACTCGCCCAGCGCATCGGGCCGCGACTGCCCATGACCATCGGACCGATCGTCGTCGGCATCGGCGTGGCGCTGCTCGCGCGGGTGCAGGCCGGGACGACCTATTGGACCACCGTCTTCCCAGCGGCGATCGTGCTCGGCCTCGGGCTGACGATCACGGTGGCGCCGCTCACCGCCGCGGTACTCGGCGCGGTCGAGGACCGCCACGCGGGAATCGGCTCCGCGATCAACAACGCCGTCTCTCGGATCGCCGGTCTCCTCGCGGTCGCCGTGCTGCCCGCGGCCGCGGGTCTCGCCACCGCGAGCGGCGGCCTCGACCTCGCCCACGGGTTCGGGCCGCGCCATGGACCTCGCCGGTGGCCTCGCGGTGATCGGCGGTGTGCTCGCGTGGTTCACGATCCGCACGTCGGCCCGCGTCGCTTCCGTCCCGACGGCGACGCCCGTCGCCTGTCAGGACCCGGGCCTCCGCCAGCCGGCGGCCGCCTGACGTCGAACGCCGGTCAGTTGGCGACGACGTCGGCCACGAGGGGTCCCGGCACGAGCGCGAGGCGCAGCAGCCGGGACGGACGGGGATCGGCGAAGGCGTCGGCGGTCAGCCCCACCACTCCCGCGAGGGTGTCGCCGCGGTCGTAGGCGTCGAGCAGGACCCGGATCCCCGCCAGGGAGAAGCCCCGCTGCTGGAGGCGGCGCACGGCTCGGAGCCGGGCCAGATGCCCCGCGTCGTAGCGGCCGACCCGGCCCTCGAGGCGCGGCGCCTCGACGAGACCGAGCGACTGGTAGGCGCGCAGGTTCCGCGTGCTCAACCCGACGGCCCGCGCCGCCTCGTCGATTCGCCACCCCACATCATCCGCCATAGATTCATGATACATGGATCTATGGCAAACCGAGGAGGTCGCGGCGGAGGTGGTGCGCCACCGCCGAGCCCTAACGGGCTTCACGGCCGCCGCCGAGCATGTCCGCCACGACGCGTGGGGCTCTCCGACGCCCTGCACCGACTGGGATGCCCGCGAGCTCGTCGAGCACGTCATCGGGTTTCACGAGTTCCTCCTCCTGCGCCCGCTCGGCGTCCGCGCACATCGCCCACGCGTCGACCCACTGGCCCGCTGGCGTGCGACCGAGCGGGCGATGGGCACGGTCCTGGACGACCCGCGCGCGCTCGACGCCGCCGCCGAGTACTTCGACGGGGCCCGCCGCCGTCCCCGCGAGCTGCTTGCCGTCCTCGCCGACGACACGGTCGTTCACACCTGGGACCTGGCCCGCGGCCGGTCGGCGCGCCCGATCGCCTGGCGGCGGACCTGTGCGCGCTGGCCTACACCGACGCCCTCCGTCAGACAACCCGGCGCCAGACCTCCGACCTGTTCGCCGCGGCGGTGGCGGTCTCCCCGGACGCGCCGGTACAGGACCGGCTGCTCGGGCTGCTCGGTCGCGATCCCGCCTGGCGACCAGGCAGCCACGCGCCGTCGGCGTAGGCGCGACCCGCGGGTGTCGCCACCTGCTTCAACGTCGGCGACGTGGTCTTCGCCTCGCACCGCGGTGGCACCAACCGACATCAAGTTCCGAAAGCCCAACGACCGTGAGATCCGTCGCCTCTTGCTGGCCGACGCCATCGCGGACATCCATGCCCGCTCGCGGGGCACCTACGGGATCTTGCGGGTCAAAGCGGCCCTCGAGATCGAACAGGGGCTCATCGTCAACACCAAGCTGGTCAAGGGGATCATGCGTGATCTGGGCCTCCGCGGCCTTCCTGGTCCCAAGAAGGGCTCCAAGCACCTGAAGAACGCAGCCGACGTGCGAGGACCTGGTCCAGCGCCAATTCAGCGCCTCGGTCCCCAACGAGCTGTGGCTGACCGACATCACCGAGCACCCCACCCGCGAGGGCAAGCTCTACTGCTGCGTGGTGCTCGACCTCTTCAGCCGCAAAGTGGTCGGTTGGGCCATCGACCGGCGCTGCGAGGCCGCCTTGGTCAACGACGCCTTAGCCAAGGCCAGCGGCTCGAGGCCGACGAGACCCGGGACGGTCATCCACTCCGATCACGGCACCCAGTTCACCTCGTGGTCCTTCACCGAGAACGTCCGGCGTCTCGGGCTCGTCAGCTCCATGGGCACGGTCGGCGACTGCTACGACAACGCCCCGATGGAGTCGTTCTGGGGCTCAATGCAGGTCGAGCTCTTGGACCGCCAGAAGTGGCGCACCAACCTCGAGCTCGCCGTCGCCATGGCAGACTACATCGACCACTTCTACAATTCGACCGGCGACACAGCTCGCTCGGTTACCTCACCCCGAACGAGTTCGAAGCGTCCCACCTACCACCCACCCAGCAGGCCACTTTGTCCGAAAAAGTGGTCCACTGAATGGGGTCAAGCTCTGATGGAGCGGCGGACGGGAATCGAACCCGCGTCATCGCCTTGGAAGGGCGAGGCTCTGCCGTTGAGCTACCGCCGCGTGCGCGCCGCAGGGCCACGCCGCCACCAGTCTTGCCGTCGTGGGTGCCGCACCGCCATCCATTGGCGACACGTCGCCGCGACGCTGGTCGGGGAGGGGGGATTTGAACCCCCGACCGCCTGCCCCCAAAGCAGGTGCGCTACCGGGCTGCGCTACTCCCCGTCTTGGTGATGGCCTGCGCTCTCGCGCTGCCCCGGCGGCTTCGCCGCCGTGCGCATCGCCCGAGACCGCCTCGCCTCCCGAACGCCATCAGGGCAGCGGGGCGGTCCTGAGCGGCGACGCCGTCGCCAGCGTAGGCGAGCTGAGCCGGGCGACCCGGCGCTTGCGTTCTCAGTCTGGGGCGGCGAGGCCCGAGAGGCGTGGCCGCCGGTGTCGCGCTGCGCAGCGGCATGGCCGGCGACGCCGCGTGCGGGTCGGCCTCAGGGCTGACGACATCCAGTTGCGGCGCTCTACACGCTCGGGCGCCCTGAGGCGAGGCGGGGCTCTTATGCAGTTCTTAGTGGTGAACTCTTACGCTTGTTCGCAGGGTGCAGCCCGTGGCAACACAGGAGGCTCTGCCCCTCCGGCGAGATCCCTAGAGGCGTAACGGCGATCCCGAAGGCAGGAACTCCGACCGAATTCATGTCGTTGGGGTTCGGGAGAACGAGGTCCGATGAGCATTACCAAGGGGCGTGGGACAGAGGTGCCCGAGCCGGTACCGGTCGCGATGCAGCGCGACGGACCCGGCGACGACGAAGCCGTCGCCGAACCGTCCGCGCGCCCCGCCAAGGGGGCCGGCTGGCGCGGTGGCGGAGCAGCCTGCGTCGCATCCCCGTCTGGGCGGCGGTCGAGGTGGCCGTCGTCGTCACCGCGCTGCTGATCGCGTTGGTGACCCGCTCGGGCGGTGCCGTCGTCCCCGCGACGGCCTCGACGCAGCAGCTGGTCACGGTGACGAGGGGCACGCTGAGCACAACGGTGTCGGCGCAGGGAACCGTGGCCTCGGCGAACAGCGCGAATCTCAATTTCACGGCGTCAGGGACCGTCACCGCGGTCAATGTCGCCGCCGGCGACATGGTCACGGCGGGCCAGGTGCTCGCCACCGTGAACTCGGCCGCGCTGCAGGCCTCGGTCGCGTCCGCCCAGGCGACCCTCGCGAGCGCACAAGCCAAGGTGTCCGACGACTCAGGGGCGTCCTCGGCGCAGCTCGCGGCGGACCAGGCTGCACTGACCTCGGACTACGACGCGCTGGGCCAGGCGCAGACGGCTCTCGCCGGCACGTCGTTGGTCGCGCCGTTCAGCGGTGAGGTCGCCCAGGTGAACGTCACGGCGGGAGAGCAGCTCTCGAATAGCGGCAGCGGCAGCACGTCGCTCACGGGCTCGGGGAGCGGATCCGGTCAGTCCTCGTCGGCGATCGGGTCGGGCAGTGGGTCGGGCACCGGCATCGGCGGCGCCGGCGCGGGCTCGGGTGCGGGGACTGGCGCCGGCGGTGGCGCCGGTACGGGTGCAGCGGGTGCCGGCTCGTCGTCATCGTCCTCGTCGTCCAGCTCGTCGAGCCCCGCGATCGAGGTCATCACGCCTGGGAGCTACACGGCGAGCCTCCCGGTCTCGAGCGCCGACATCGCCAACGTCGCCGTGGGCCAGAGCGCGACGCTGACGGTCACGACCGCCAGCAACTCGAGCCCCTTCGGCGGAGGCATCGGCGCGTTCCTCGGCCGCCTCGGGCTGGGTGGCGGGGGCAACTCGAGCTCGTCGAGCCGGTCGGCGACCGGGGCGACCGCAACAGGGACGGTGACCGCGGTCTCGAAGGTTGCGAGCGCCAGCTCGGGCGTGGCGCAGTACCCGGTGACCGTCACGTTCAACGCGCCCCAGACGGGCTTCTACGCCGGTGCGAGCGTGATCGGTGCGATCGCGACGAACGCGATCCCGAATGTGCTCCTGGTGCCCACGAACGCCGTGACGACCAGCAACGGGAAGTCGGCGGTGGTCGTGGCCACGAAGGGGACGCTGTCAGGACCCACCCAGACACGGGTCGTGACGACAGGGCCCTCATCGAACGGCTTCGTCGAGATCACGTCCGGTCTCAAAGAGGGCGACCAGATCGTCGTGACCTCGACCTCAGTGACGAGCAGCACGAGTTCCACCTCGTCGGGCAGCGCTGCGACGTCGTCCGGGGGCACCGGCGGTTCTACGACCTCCGGCGCGGGCGGGTGATGCCGTGGCCGAGACGAACGAGGTGACGACCCCACCGGTCGTCGAACTGATCGACGCCGGCAAGGTCTATCGGAATGGCGAGCTCGAGGTCGCCGCGCTCCGGGGTGTCTCACTGCGAATCGACGAGAACGAGTTCGTCGCGATCGTGGGTCCGTCAGGGTCGGGCAAGTCCACTCTCATGCACATCCTTGGGTGCCTCGACGTCCCGACGAGCGGCGTCTTTCGAATCGTCGGACATGACGCCCAGTCGCTCGACGAGGACGTGCTCGCTCGCATCCGTAACCTCCTCATTGGATTCGTGTTCCAGCAGTTCAACCTCCTGGCCCACATGACGGCGCTCCAGAACGTCGAGCTGCCGCTCGTGTACTCCTGCGTCGATCCGGATGAGCGGCGCGCCCGTGCGCTCGCGGCGCTCGAGCGGGTCAGCCTGGCGGATCGGGCGGCGCACCGGCCCGGCGAGCTCTCGGGTGGGCAGCAGCAACGAGTCGCCGTCGCCCGGGCCCTGGTCACGGAGCCGGCCATGATCCTGGCCGACGAGCCGACCGGCAATCTCGACTCCCATGCGGCAGCCGACGTGCTGGCGCTGCTGGAGGAGCTCAACGCCGACGGCCGCACGCTCGTGCTCATCACCCACGAGCGTGACGTCGCGTCGCGCGCGACATCGGATGATCGAGATCCGAGACGGCCAAGCGGTGGACCCCGAGGACCTGGACAGTGGCGTCGTCAGCACCGGGGGTCGCCGGTGACGTGGCGTGACACCTTCTGGACGGCGATGGACGCGGTGCGATCGCATCGCCTGCGTTCGGCGCTCACGATGCTCGGGATCCTCATCGGGATCACCGCCGTCGTGCTCACCGTGGGCATTGGGCAGGGAGCCTCGGCCACGGTGCGCGACCAGATCAACGAGCTCGGCACCAACCTGCTAGTTGTGTCCCCGGGCAGCTCGACGAGCAGCACCGGCGGCCGGGGCGGCTTCGGCACGGCGACGACCTTGACGAAGGCGGACGCCACCGCGCTTGCCTCGAAGACGACCGCGCCCGACGTCGAGGCCGTCAGCCCCCTGTCGACGACGTCCGCCGAGCTGGTCAACCCGACGACCGGCGCGAACTGGACCACGACCCTGACCGGCACGACGCCGACCTGGCAGGTCACCCGATCACGGGGCGCCGCCCTCGGCCGATTCATCAACGAGACCGACGAACGAAACGCGGCCGCGGTCGTGGTGCTCGGCCCCCAGACCGTCACCCAGCTGTTCGGGAGCACCGACCCGATCGGGAGCTCGGTGACATACAACGGCGTCAAGCTCCAGGTGGTCGGCGTCCTCTCGAGCCTGAGCTCCGCCGAGCAAGCGGCAAGCAACGACCTGGCGGTCGTCCCCTTGAGCACCTATTCGCAGCATCTCGTCGGCGGCCTCACCCGGAACTCGGTGAGCCAGATCTACGTCAAGGCGACCTCGGCGGGGAGCCTCTCCGCGGCGTACCAAGAGACCAACGCGTTGCTGCTCAACACGCACCACATCACGGATGCGGGCAGCGCTGACTTCTCGGTGGCCACCCAGCAGTCGATCCTCGCCGCGTCCAACCAGGTTGACAACACGTTGACCGTCATGCTCGCCGGGATCGCGGTCATCGCGCTGATCGTCGGCGGCATCGGCGTCATGAACATCATGCTCGTCTCGGTGAGCGAACGGATCCGCGAGATCGGCGTCCGCAAGGCGATCGGCGCCGCGCCCCGCGTCATCCGCCGCCAGTTCCTCGTCGAGGCATCGGTGCTCGGGCTCGCTGGAGGAATCCTGGGGGTCGCCCTCGGGATCCTCGGAGCCATCCTCATCCCCCAGTTCAGCGACCAACGCGTCATCCTGTCGGTCCCCGCCTCGATCGGGGCGATCGTGATCGCGGTCGGGATCGGTGTCGTGTTCGGTGTCTACCCGGCGTCGCGCGCCGCGCGCCTCGCCCCGATCGACGCGCTACGAAGCGAGTGACGCGATGAGTGACACGTCCTCGACGATGAGCGCCAAGCTCGCGATGCTGTTCGCGGATCTGGAACCGGTCGCCACCGTGAGCGAGCCACCGAGCCGACGCCCGTCACTTCGCGCGGTGGCGGCGATCGCGTTCGTGATCGTGGCTCTGATCGTGGCGGCCCTCGCCGGCGCGTTCCAATCGTCCGGTTCGGGCTACCGAACCGCCGTCGCCTCGACCCAGAACGTCGACGCCGCCCTCAGCGGCGTCGCGACCATCGAGCCCACGCTCCAAGCCACGGTCGCCTTCCCGAGCTCTGGCACGGTCGCGTCCGTCGGCGTGAAGATCGGCGACAAGGTCAGTGCCGGCCAGACCTTGGCCCAGCTCGACACGCAGTCGCTCCAGCAGACCGTCGACGAGCGGATGGCCACCCTGACCCAGGACCAGCTCGCGTTGTCGAACGCGCTGTCCGGGCAGGGCGGGAGCAGCAGTGGCGGCGCCGGCGGCGGGCTAGGCGGCGCGGGCACCGGGACCGGTGGCACCGGGACCGGCGGCACGGGGACGGCGACCGGCACGAGCTGGACGACGCCGTCGGCCAGCACATCTCACGTCGAGCTCGTGGCGGTGCGATCCGCGACGAACCCCCAGCTCGCGGCTGCGCAACGAGCCGTGCTCGCGGCGCAACAGGCGGTCGACAAAGCCCAGAGCACCGCAGCGGGCGCGGTGAGCGCGGCAGTCACCGCCTGCCAGGGGGGCCTCTCGACGCCGTCGGCTCAGACGGCGTGCAACAACGCCGTCCAGACGCTGAATGCCGACGAGCAGGCGGTGCAGGCAGCACTGCAACAGCTGACGACGGCCTCATCCAACCTCAACAGCGTCATCGCCAACCTCCCCTCCAGCACACCGTCCGGCAACAGCTCGGGCGGGGGGGCGGCAGCTCGAGCTCCGCGCGATCCGGCATTGGCGGCGGCGGCGGGGCGGGCGGCGGGGCAGCCTCGGCCGCGCCCACCGCGGCCGACCTCAGCGCCGATCAAGCCGCAGTCGACGCAGCACTCGCCAACGTCGCGGTCGCCCAGCAGGCCCTCGCCCAGGCCACGCTCACGACCCCGATCGCCGGCACCGTCGACGCGGTCAACCTCGTCCCGGGTCAGACCGTGACCGCCGGATCGACGACGGCCGCCATCGTCGTGCAGGGCAGTCCCACCTACCAGGCCTCCACGACGGTCTCCGTCGACAACATCCCGCACGTCAGAGTCGGCCAATCGGCCACCGTGGTCCCCGACGGCAAGCACAAGACGCTGGCCGGCAAGGTCGCGTCGATCTCGATCGCGCCCAATTCGACCAGTGCCCTCTCGACGACCTACCTCGTGGTCGTCGCGTTGAAGAACCCAAACGCCTCGCTCGGCAACGAGTCCACGGGCACGGTCACGATCACCACCGAGCACGCCAAGAACACGCTCGCGGTCCCGACGTCCGCGGTCACCGCGAACGGGTCGACGAACACCGTCGAGACGCTCGACGGCAACACGGTGCGTCAGACGAAGGTGAAGGTCGGCGTCGTCGGGTACACGTGGACACAGATCACGTCAGGTCTGCAGAAGGGCGAGCAGGTCGTGCTCGCCAACATGGCCGCGGCGTTGCCCGGATCGGCCACCTCCTCCTCGAACTCGAGCACGTCCACCACCACGCCATTCCGCGGCGGCTTCTTCGGGGGCGGCGGAGGGCTCGGCGGAGGCGGCCGCGCCGTGACGAGAGGCGGCTGAGCCCATGCCAGTTCCGTTCCAAACACAAAGGCGAGGTAACAGAAAAATGAACCACCAGCCCACCACCGCACGTCGCGCCCGGTCGGGCCTCGAACGCGCGGCCTGGGCGGCGCTCCCGATCGTCACCCTTGTTGCGCTCGTGCTGGCCTCCGGGCCGGCGGGTGCCCAAACGTCGAGCAGCACGCCGTCGCCGTTCACGACCGGCATGCTCGCTGGGCTCAGCGGATCGACGCTCACCGTGCAGGCCCGAAACGGCAACAACACGACCGTCGTCGTCACCAGCTCGACGGGCTACCTGCAGACCAAGTCGGCCAGCGCCGCTGACATCGCCAAGGGGGACTGCGTGCGCGTCGTCGGGACGGGCAGCGCCACGAGCGGCATCTCAGCATCGACGGTCGTGATCACCCAGCCCACCTCGAAGGGATGCATGCCGAACGGTGGCGCCGCGGGCCGGGGCGCCGGCGCCGGTCGATTCGGGAACGGGACGCCCGGCAGAACGCCGTTCACCTCACCGAACGGGACCCCCTTCACCCTGCCGGGCGGCAGCACCGTTCCGTCCAACATCGCGGCAGCCTTCGGTTCGGTCACCAGCGTCTCCGGTCAGCAGCTCACCGTGAAGTCGCTGACCCGCCCGACGAACAAGAAGTCCAAGACGAAGACCAGGACGGTCACCGTCACGCTGACGAGCTCGACCACCCTCACGCAGACGGTCAAGGGCGCCGAGAGTGATCTCGCGGTCGGTTCCTGCGTGAGCGCCAACGGCACGGCGGACAGCCTGGGCACCATCACCGCCAAGAGCGTCACCATCTCCCAACCGGTGAACGGCTCGTGCGGCGGGGGCTTCGGAGGCTTCGGAGGCTTCGGCGGCGGCTTCGGCGGCGGTGCTGGTGGCGGTGCAGGCGGAGGGACGCCGACCTCGAACAGCTCCACCTGAGACCGGCGTGCCCCGGACCGTGCACTCGATCGTGCCCTCGCGCGCCGGCCGCCGGGCGTCAGTGGTGTGAACGTCGTCTCGCGCCGCCTCAATCGGCGCGGCACGGCGAGCGTGCTGCCGACGGCATCGGACCGACGGCCGAGCAGCCCGCCCGCGTGTGCGGCGAGAGCCCGGGGCGCTGCTTCGCGAGGTTCGCGGCGCTTCCGGTGCCTCCCGTTTGACGTTCGCCGGGTCTACGCCGAACGCCCCTGACCCGAGCGCGCCGCGGCGATGACGGCCGCCGTCGAGTCGAACGCGCGACGTGCTGCCTCGTCGAGGTCGAGCGCCTGGTGCTCGGCGGAGAGGATCTCGACCGAGAACGGCACCGCGACGCCAATCCGGTCGAGCGTCGACACGAGGCCCGTCAGGTCGAACGACCCGGCGCCCGGCAGCCGGCGGCGCAGCATGGTGTCCTCGGCGAGCGTCCCGACCCGGGCCGCGTCGGCATCGTCGAGCTGCACGCCGGTGATCATCGTGCCCGGGAGCGAGCCCAGCAGCGCGGCGTCGGGACGACCGCAGAAGTAGTGCCACGCGTCGAGCAGCACACCGCCGTTCGGCCGACCGGCGCGTCGGACGATCTCCCACGCGGTGGCGAGGTCGGGAACGGCGCTCCACGGGAGGAACTCGAACGCCACCGCGCGTCCGATGCTCCGCGAACCGGTCACAGAGCTCCCCGAAGCGCTCGGCCATGACCGCGATGGGTGGTGCCGCGCCGGGAGCGTTCAGCTCGCCGACGTTGACGTGATGGGGCGCAAACGCGGACGCCATCTCGTGCAGCGTCGCCTCGCGGTCCCGGCTGTCCCGTCCCCGCTTCCCGTCGAGCGCCCAGTCGAAGTGGAACTCGATCTCGAGCGCGCGCACGCCGTGGTCGTCGAGCACCCGCCTGAGCTCGGTGGTGGTCGTCCCGGCGGCTCGCATCGCCGCGTAGTCGGCGGCGTCCACGCCGACGCCGACGAAGCCCGCCGCCTGCCGCGGCGGCGACGCGTGCGGCGAACGAGAAGCGGGGCGGTTGCAGCACGGGGGCGCCGGACAGCGTGTAGTGGCTGGCGATGAGCGCCGGCTCCCCCGAGGTCGTCATCGGCTCCTCCCGGGACCCGCGGGCACGGTACCAAGTGGTCTCGCGGAATCGTCGCCGGGCGGTGTGCCTGCTCTTAGCATCGTCTCAGGTTCGATCTGGGACGATCGACGCTCACACGACGACAGGACGAACCGAATGAGTGACGAGACCCCGGAGCCGACCGAGCCGCAGCCGCCCGTCGAGGCGGGGAGCACCGAGGCGAAGAAGCCGTCCGAGCCCATCCACGTGCCCCGCTGGGCCGCCGTCCTCGTCGCCGCGCTGCTCCTCGTCGGTGTCGGCTTCGCGATCGGGTGGTTCGCCGCGCCCGGCGGCAACGACCACGAGGTGCACATCGGGCGCATCTTCCCCGGTGGAGGCCGCGGGCCCTTCTTCAACGGCCCCGGTGGCGCCATCACCGGCCCCGGTGGCGGGAACGGCGGCGGGGTCCAGGTGCCGGCCCAGGGCGGGGCGTTCCTCGGCGTCGAGACCAGCGCCGCGAGCGGGTCGCCATCGGGCGCGCAGGTCGTGAGCGTCGTCAGCGGCGGGCCGGCCGACCAGGCCGGGCTGAAGGCCGGCGACGTCATCACCGCGGTCGACGGCACGACCGTCGCCAACCCGGCGGCGCTCGCCCAGCAGATCGAGTCCCACCAGCCCGGCGACCAGGTGACGATCACCTACACGCGGAGCGGGAGCTCCTCGCAGGCGCCGGTGAAGCTCGGCACCCGGTCCAGCACGACGGTCCCCACCGCTCCGCCCAGCTAAGCGAGCGCCCGGCTCGACGGCGAGCCCCGTCCCGCGATCGGCACACCGGCCCGATACCGGTCGCGCGGCAGCGGCGTCCCCGCCGTGCCGTGAAGCGTGAAGCGAGGTGTCTGTGAGCTGGTCGACGGCGTCGCGCCGCAGGACTCGGCGGCTGCGCCACGCCGTCGGGACCCGCCGGACCCGCCTCGGTGCGGTCGCGGCGTCGGGTGCGCTGCTCGTCCTGGCGGCCTGCGGGGGCGGCGGGTCCTCGAGCCTGAGCCAGTCCTCGTCCACGACGTCGACGACGACCGCGCAGCCCGCCGTCCAGACGGTGCCGGGGATGCCGCCGGTGGTGAACCCGTCGAACCTGTACAGCCAAGCCGAGGCGAACATGTTCAGCCCGGCGACGGCCGGCGACCTGTCCCGCGTCTACGTCCCGAACCTCACGTCGAACACGGTGACCGTCATCGACCCGGCGACGAAGCAGGTCCTCACCACGTTCCCGGTCGGCTCCAACCCCCAGCATGTCGTCCCGTCCTACGACCTGCAGACGCTCTGGGTCACCAACAACGCCGAGGGTCAGCCGACCGGCAGCCTCACCCCGATCAACCCGCGCACCGGCCAGCCCGGCCAGGCCGTCGACGTGCCCGACCCGTACAACATGTACTTCACGCCCGACGGCAAGTCGGCGATCGTCGTCGCCGAGGCCCTGAAGCGCCTCGACTTCCGCGACCCGCACACGATGGCGTTGCAGACCTCGGTCCCGGTGCCCAACTGCTCGGGGGTCAACCACGCCGACTTCACGATCGACGGCCGCTACATGATCGCCAGCTGCGAGTACCAGGGCAGCCTGGTGAAGATCGACCTTGTCAACCACGTCGTCGTCGGCTACCTCAACCTCCTCAGCAACGGCATGCCCCAGGACATCCGCGTCTCACCCGACGGCCAGACGTTCTACGTCGCCGAGATGACGACCGGACGGGTGTACCTCATCGATCCGGCCACCTTCACGATCAAGGGATCCATCCCGACCGGCACCGGGGCGCACGGCCTGTACTTCAGCCGCGACGACACGAAGCTCTACGTGTCGGACCGGGGCTTCCCGAGTCTGCAGGGCACGCACCCCAACGGGCCCGGCGGCGTCGCCGTCATCGATGTGCGGACCAACCAGGTCGTCGCCAACTGGCCGGTCCCGGGGGGTGGGAGCCCGGACATGGGCAACGTCACCGCCGACGGCAAGGAGCTGTGGCTGAGCGGCCGGTACGACAACGTGGTGTACGTGTTCGACACGACGACGGGTGCCGTCACGAAGATCCCGGTCGGGATCCAGCCGCACGGGCTGTGCGTGTGGCCCCAACCCGGCCGCTACTCCGTCGGGCACACCGGCATCATGCGCTGACCAGCCACGCGTCGACCCTCGACCAATCGGGCGGAGGTCCCCGCTGAGCGGGCCCCGGGCGGCGAGACTGTGAGCCGTGGCGGCGCCCACCGGCAGTCCCGAGCACCGACGCGCGCGAGAGCTCCCCGAGTGGCTGCTCGGCGGGCTCACGTCGCTCGAGGATCTCATCTATCTCGTGGTGGCGCTCGTGCTGCTCGGGATCGCGGTCGCGTCGCTCTACACGACGATCAGCAACCTGTTGAACAGCCACGGGGACTTCGCCACCAACGCCACCACCGCGATCAACGGCGTGCTCTTCGTGGTGATCATCCTCGAGATCTTCCGCACCCTCGTCGCGCATCTCGAGGGCGGCGGCTTCCAGCTCCGACCCTTCATCATCATCGGTGTCATCTCTGCGGTGCGACACATCCTCCTCGTCGGCGCGCTCTCCACCACGACCGAGCACTCCAGGTTCAACCAGACCCAGATCGAGCTCGGCGTCAACGCGGGCGTCGCCCTCGTGCTGGTCATCGCCCTCGTGCTGCTCCATCGCAGCGGAATGACGAGTGACCTCGAGAACGACGACTAGTAGTCCGGCCCGTCGAGGTGCGGCGCGCCGGCGAGTCGGGTGCGCCGCCGCGTCCGGCGCGCTCCTCGTCCTGCTCGCGTGCGGCGCCGGCGGTGCGCGCCACGCCAGCTCGGCCCGCTCGACCACGACGTCCACGCAGCCGCCGACCACGACAACCACGGTCCCAGCCAGGCTGCCCGTCGGCACCCTCGCGGTGGGCACCCGCACCGACGCGTACGTCGACACCACCCGACCCACCCCCGCCAACGGCGGTGCGCCCAGCGCGCCGACCCGCACGATGGCCACGACCGTCTTCTACCCGGCGACCGGACCGGCCGGCGGTGCCCCGGTCGCCGGCGCGCCGCCCGACCTGGCCCAGGGCCCCTACCCGCTCGTCGTCTTCGCGCACGGGTTCGCGGTGACCCCGGCGACGTACGCCGCGCTCCTCGCCCGGTGGGCCTCCGCGGGCTACGTCGTGGTCGCGCCGGCGATCCCGCTCCTCAACGGCGACGCGCCGGGCGGCGCGAGCCACGGCGACTACGCGCAGAACAACGTCACGGACCTCGACTTCGTGCTCGGCGAGGCGCTGCGCCGGTCGGCGACGCCCGGCGACCCGCTCGCCGGGCTCATGGACCCGTCCCGCGTCGCGGTGACCGGGCACTCCGACGGGGAGGTGCTCGCCTACGACCTCGGGTTCGAGCCGTGCTGCCACGACCCGCGGGTCAAAGCCGTGATCGCGATGGCCGGCAACCTCGCGGACGCCGGCGTGCTCCCCGCCGCCACCGGCGTCCCCATCCTCCACGTGATGGACGACCACGACCAGTACGACCCGTACCCGGCGTCGATCGCCTTCGATCGGGCGAACCTCAGCGCGCCCAAAGAGCTGCTCACGCTCGTGTCGGCCGTGCACCTGCCGCCGTACAGCGACCCCACCGACCCGCACTTCGACCTCGTCAGCCGCGCCACCGTCGACTTCCTCGACGCCACCCTCAAAGGGCGCCCCGACGGGCTCGCCGCCCTCCAAGCCCTCGTCGCCGCCGCACCCAGCGTCGCGGCGCTCGAAGAGTCGCCGAGCGCGACCAGCCCCTGACCTTCGCCTCCGGTTCGCCCGCCCGTCACCAGCCGAGCGGCTCGGAGCAGTAGCGTCCCGGCTCGGTGGCGCCGGAGCAGTGGGGGACGCGTCGGTTCTCGCGACGCAGTGTGCTGCAGGCGGCCGCCGGTGCCGGCGTCGTGCTGGCCGCCGGGCGGCTGCCTCGGCTCGGCGCGGGTCCCGGCGTGGGCGTCGGGGTGCGCCCGAACCCGCACCTCCCCGCCGGGGTCGACACCATCCCCGAGATCGAGCACGTCGTCGTGCTCATGATGGAGAACCACTCGTTCGACAACTACCTCGGGGTCCTCGGCCGCGGCGACGGGCTGAAGGTCGACCGCCACGGCCGGCCCCTCGCCACCAACCTCGACGCCACCGGGCGTCCCATCCGCGCCTTTCGGATGCCGAGCACCTGCCAGCTCAGCAGCGAGCCCGACAACTCGTGGACCCCGACCCACGTGTCGATGAACGAACAGCGCAACGACGGGTTCGCCCGCGCCTCCGGCCCCGTCGCGATGGGGTACTACACGCCCGAGGACCTCCCGTTCTACGCCGGGCTGGCCCGCACCTTCGTGCTCGCCGACCGGTGGTTCGCGTCGATCCCCGCCAAGACGTACCCGAACCGGTACTGCCTCCTCTCGGGCACCGCCAACGGGCTCATCGTCAACACGCTGCCTCCCCAGGAGCCCGCGAACGGCTCGATCATGGAGGTCCTCGACGCCCACAGCGTCAGCTGGCGCGACTACTACACGTCGACCCCGTCCACCGACCTGTTCCCCAACGTGATCCGGTCGGACCAAAGCAAGCAGGTCCCGATCGGCCAGTACTTCACCGACGCGGCCGCCGGGACGCTCCCGTTCTTCAGCCTCGTCGAGCCGGACTTCGGCAAGCAGTCCGAGGAGAACCCCCAGGACATCCGGGTGGGGGAGGAGTTCTCGTCCCGGGTGATCAACGCCGCGATGCACGGCCCGGGCTGGTCCAAGACGCTGCTCGTGTGGTGCTACGACGAGAGCGGCGGCTACTACGACCACGTCCCACCGCCCGCGGCGCCCGTCCCGGACTCGGTCCCGCCCAACCTGACGTCCACCGACACGCCCGGCGGCTACGACCGCTACGGCTTCCGTGTCCCCGCGGTCGTCGTATCCCCCCGAGCCCGCCAGGGGCACGTGTCGAGCGTCGTCTACGACCACACCTCGATCCTGCGGTTCATCGAGACGAAGTGGAACCTCCCGGCGCTCACCAACCGGGACGGCCACGCCGCCAACCTCCTCGACTGCCTCGACCTGCGCGGGCGCCCCGCGTTCCTCGCCCCTCCCCGGCTGCCCGCCCCCTCGCTCGCCACCAACTCGGCGCCGTGCGCGGCGATCAGCCCCACCTCCGTCCCGCCGGCGGGGTCGTGACCGCGTCACACCCCGCGGCGCGGGCCCGATCCTCGACGTAACCGGCCGATGCGAGCGGGTGCGATCGGCGGGCGGGCCGCCGCCCTCACGGTCGCCGCCGTGACGGTCGGGGCGCTCCTCGTCGGCTGCGGTGGCGGCGGCGGGCTCGACGTCGCGGCTGTGCAGCGCCTGATCACCCGCCACGCGCGCGGCGTACCCGACCCTCGGGGTCAGCGCCACCCGCTGCGCCCAGGCCACCGGGCAGGGCCCGTTCCGCTGCACCGTCCACACCGCCGGCGTGCCCGTCCACGTCACGGTGCGCCCGACCCGCAACGGCCGCCTCGCGCTCGACGCCCGCGACGCGGTGGTCCCCAACGCCGCGGCGGCGTACCTCGTCCAGGCCAATGCGTCGATCCCCGCCCTGGTCGGCTGCGGCACCGGCCCGACCACCGTGGCCGCCCCCGGATCGGTGGTGGCCTGCACCGTCGGCTTCGTCGACGGCACCACCGAGCCGGTGCAGGTTCGGATCCTCGACGCCGCCGGCGACGCCCGCATCGAGACGCCCGGCACGCCGGCGCTGCCCCCCGCGGTGACCCCCAGCGGCAACGTGTCCTGGTCACCGCTCGGTCGCAGCGCGCTCGGCCGTCCGGTCACGTTCGCCGGGCAGGTCGACGGCGTCGGGCTCGCCTGGATGGACCCCCAGCTGCTGCACCCCGTCCTCGTCGCGGGGACCAGCGACCCGCCGAACGGTCCCGGCCCGTGGGGCGGCCAGGTCCCCAACCCCCAACGCGGGGCGCTCGCCGCGGCGTTCAACTCCGGCTTCAAGATGGGTGACATCCACGGCGGCTGGGTCGGCTGGGGCGTCACGTGGCGGCCCCCCGTCGCCGGCGACGCCTCCCTCGTCGTGGACAGCCAGGGGCAGGCCAGCCTCGGGCAGTGGGGACGTGACGTCCCCGGGTCCTCCGACGCGGCGTACGTCCGCCAGAACCTCACGCTGCTCGTCGACGGTGGCGCGCCGGTCGCGTCGGCGGGGAGCCCCGGCGCGTGGGGGGCGAGCGTCAGCGGCGCGGCGACGTGGCGGTCCGCGCTCGGCATCGACGCCCACGGCGCCCTCGTCTTCGCCGCCGGTGGTGGCCTCACGCCCGCCACGCTCGCCCAGGCGCTCGTCGCCGCGGGCGTGCAACGCGCGATGGAGCTCGACATCAACCCGAGCTGGGTGAGCTACAACACCTACCAGCCGGCGCTCGACGGCACCGTGCAGGGCACGAAGGTCTACGGGCTGCACGCCGACGACCGCTACCTCAGCCCCGACTCCCGTGACTTCATCGCCATGCTCGTGCGCGGCGTCGTGGCCAGCGGCGCCACCGGACGCCTCGGCGCGCCGGCGCTGCACGCGTCCATCCCGACACCCACCAGCTGAGCCGACGCAGCACATATCCGGTGCGTAAAGGCGCCGGGGGCCACGGGTATCCTGCCCTTCTCCCTATGTCCCCCCTCACGACGTCGGTCGAACCGCTCGAGGGCAACAAGGTCCGACTCCGCGTCGAGGTCCCGGCCGCCGACTTCGAACGGGCGATCGACGCCGCCTTCCGCAAGCTCGCCCGCGAGGTCCGGATCCCGGGGTTCCGTCCCGGGAAGGCGCCCCGGGCCCTGCTCGAGGCCCGGCTCGGCACCGAGGTCGCACGCGAGCAGGCGCTGCGCGACTCGCTCCCCGAGTACTACGCCCAAGCGGTCGAAGCCGAGGACATCGACGTGATCGCCGCGCCCGAGATCGACATCACCCACGGGGAGGACAGCGGCGACGTCGCGTTCGACGCGGTCGTCGAGGTGCGACCCGAGGCCCGCCTCGCTGACTACGACGGCGTCCGCGTCGAGATCCCCAACCCGGCCGTCACCGACGAGGAGGTCGACGCCCAGATCGACGCGCTTCGGGACCGCTTCGCCGACCTCGAGGACAAGACCGCGCCGCTCGCCGACGGCGACTACGCCCAGATCGACATCAAGGCCTACATCCACGACGAGGTCATCGACGCGCTCAGCGCCACCGACTACCTCTACGAGGTCGGCTCCGGCGGGCTCGTGGACCGCCTCGACGAGGAGCTGCGCGGCAAGCGGGTCGGTGACATCCTGCGGTTCAACGCCACGCTTCCCGAGCGGTTCGCGGAGCGCGCCGGCCAAGACGTCGCGTTCCAGGTGCTCGTCAAAGAGGCGAAGCGCAAGGTCCTGCCCGACCCGACGGACGAGTGGGCGTCGGAGGTCAGCGAATTCGACACCCTCGACGCGCTGCGCGGCGACGCGCGCACCCGCCTCTCCGTCGTCGCCACCGTCCGGGCCCAGATGCTCGTCCGCGACAAGGTCCTCGAAGCCATCGCCCATCTCGTCGACGTGGCGATCCCCGACGCGCTCATCGACCAAGAGGCCGAGCGGCGCCTCCACGACCTGGCGCACCGCCTCGAGCACCAAGGCGTCACCGTCCCCGCGTACCTCACCGCGACCGGCCAGGATGAGGCGACGTTCGTGGCGGGCCTCCGCAACGGCTCGACCGACGCGGTGCGCGCCGACCTGGCGCTGCGCTCGGTCGTCGAGCAAGAAGCGATCGAGGCCACCGACGAGGAGGTGCAACGAGAGATCGACCGACTCGCCGAACGAGTGGGGGAGAAGCCGGCCAAACTGCGGCGCGATCTTGAACGGCGGGGCGTGATCGAGGCGGTACGCTCGGACATCGCTCGCGGCAAAGCCCTCCAGTTCGTCGTCGACCACGCCACGGTCGTCGACGAGTCGGGTGACCCCGTCGAGCTCACCCTGCCCGACGGTGCCGCCACCGACACCACCACCGACACCCCGCCGTCCGCCGATGCTGAGGAGCACGAGTGAGTCAGCCAACCCGCAGCCAGCTGCCCGCCTACAACTACCTGGTGCCCACCGTCGTGGAGCAGACCAGCCGCGGCGAGCGGGCCTTCGACCTGTACTCGCGGCTGCTGAAGGAGCGGATCATCTTCCTCGGCACGCCGATCGACGACGCGATCGCCAACCTGCTCATGGCCCAGCTCATCCACCTCGAGAGCGAGGATCCTGACAAGGACATCTCGCTGTACATCAACTCGCCGGGCGGCGAGATCACCGCCCTCATGGCCATCTACGACACGATGCAGTACATCAAGCCCGCGGTGCAGACCATCTGCATCGGCCAGGCGGCGTCCGCCGCAGCCGTGCTGCTCGCCTCCGGGACGCGCGGGAAGCGCTTCGCGTTGCCCCACGCCCGCATCCTCATCCACCAACCGCACGGTGGCGCGTCCGGCCAGGCCGTGGACATCGAGATCCAGGCGAAGGAGATCACGCGGATGCGTGAGCTGCTCGACCAGATCCTCGCCTTCCACACCGGCCAGTCGGTCGAGAAGGTCGGCACCGACACCGACCGTGACTTCATCATGAGCGCCACCGAGGCGAAGGACTACGGAATCGTCGATGAGATCCTGACCAACCGAGAACTGGCCTCCGTGGCACCCGCCGCTGGGGTCAGCTGACCGCCGGGGGGAGCGCGTCGTGGCGAAGTTCGGTGACGGTGGCGACCTGCTGAAGTGCTCCTTCTGCGGGAAGAGCCAGAAGCAGGTCAAGAAGCTCATCGCCGGCCCCGGCGTCTACATCTGCGACGAGTGCATCGACCTCTGCAACGAGATCATCGAAGAAGAGCTGTCTCAGAGCTCCGAGGTCCGCTTCGACGAGCTGCCCAAGCCGCGTGAGATCTACGACTACCTGAACGACTACGTCATCGGGCAGGACCAAGCCAAGAAGATCCTGTCCGTCGCCGTCTACAACCACTACAAGCGGGTGCAGGCCGGCGCGTACGGCGACCCGGACGTCGAGCTGCAGAAGTCGAACATCTTGCTGATCGGACCGACCGGCTGCGGCAAGACGCTCCTCGCCCAGACCCTCGCCCGGCTGCTCAAGGTCCCGTTCGCCATCGCCGACGCGACCGCGCTCACCGAGGCTGGCTACGTCGGCGAGGACGTCGAGAACATCCTGTTGAAGCTCATCCAGGCGGCCGACTACGACGTCAAGAAGGCCGAGACCGGCATCATCTACATCGACGAGATCGACAAGATCGCCCGCAAGGCCGAGAACCCGTCGATCACCCGCGACGTGTCGGGCGAGGGCGTGCAGCAGGCACTGCTGAAGATCCTCGAGGGCACGACCGCCTCGGTGCCGCCCCAGGGCGGCCGCAAGCATCCCCACCAGGAATTCATCCAGATCGACACCACGAACATCCTGTTCCTCTGCGGCGGCGCCTTCGCCGGGATCGACAAGATCATCGAGAGCCGCATCGGGAACCGCGGCGTCGGCTTCGGTGCCGACGTCCGCCGCCCCGACCAGAAGGACCTCGGGGCGCTGCTCGCCGGCGTCCTGCCGGAGGACCTGCTGAAGTTCGGGCTCATCCCCGAGTTCGTCGGCCGCCTCCCCGTCGTCGGCGCGGTGCACAGCCTCGACCAGGACGCGCTCATGCGCATCCTCATCGAGCCGAAGAACGCGCTGCTCAAGCAGTACCAGAAGTTCTTCCAGTTCGACGACGTCGACCTCGTCCTCACCGACGACGCGCTCGAAGCCGTGTCCGAGGAGGCGCTCAAGCGCGGCACCGGCGCCCGCGGGCTTGCGGGCCATCCTCGAAGAGGTGCTCCTCGACGTCATGTACGACCTCCCGAGCCGCACCGATGTGGCGCGCTGCGTCATCGACCGCTCCGTCGTCCTCGAGCACATGACGCCGACGCTCATCACCAGCACACCGGACCGCCGGTCGGCCTGACCGGTCGTCGCCGCGGCGACACCACGGGGCCGGCCCGCGAAGCCGGTTCTCTACACTCGCTCCATGACGGTCCCGGACAAGCCGAGCCTCGACGGGCTCGAGGACGTCTGGAGCAAACGCTGGGAAGCGGACGGGGCCTACCGCTTCGACCGCTCGAAGCCGCGGCCCGACATCTTCGCCATCGACACCCCGCCGCCGACCGTCTCGGGGTCGCTGCACATGGGGTCGGTGTTCGGGTACGTGCAGACCGACACGATCGCCCGGTTCCAACGGATGCGAGGACGGACCGTCTTCTACCCGATGGGTTGGGACGACAACGGGCTGCCCACCGAGCGGCGCGTGCAGAACTACTTCGGGGTGCGCTGCGACCCCAGCCTTCCGTACGATCCACGTTTCGAGGCGCCGAGCGAGCCGGTCGACCCGCCCCGCGCGATCGCGCGCCGGAACTTCGTCGAGCTCTGCGAGCGCCTCGTCGTCGAGGACGAGGCCCGCTTCGAAGAGCTGTGGCGCCACCTCGGGCTCTCCGTCGACTGGTCGCTCACGTACACGACGATCGGCAAGGCCAGCCAGCGCAGCTCCCAACGCGCCTTCCTGCGCTCCATCACCCGCGGGGAGGCCTACCAGGCGGAGGCGCCGACGCTCTGGGACGTCGACTTCCGCACCGCGGTCGCCCAAGCGGAGCTCGAAGATCGCGAGCTGCCCGGCGCGTACCACGCGGTGCGGTTCCACCGCCGCGACGGCACACCGGTCGTGATCGAGACCACCCGCCCGGAGCTGCTCGCCGCCTGCGTCGCCCTCGTCGCGCATCCCGACGACGCCCGCTACACGGGCCTGTTCGACACCACCGGCGCGCACGCCGCTGTTCGGCGTCGAGGTCCCGATCGTCGCGCACCCCCTCGCCGACCCCGAGAAGGGGTCCGGCCTCGCGATGATCTGCACCTTCGGGGACCTCACCGACGTGACCTGGTGGCGCGAGCTCGAGCTGCCCGCCCGTCCCATCATCGACTGGGACGGCCGCATCAAGGACGAGCCCCCCGCCGCGATCACCGACCCGGCGGGACGTGCCACGTACGCCGAGCTGGCTGGCCTGACCATCCGCCAGGCGCAACGCCGCATCGTCGAGCTGCTCGGCGACGCCGGCGAGCTCGCCGGCCAGCCCCGCCCGATCACCCACGCCGTGAAGTTCTACGAGAAGGGGGAACGGCCGCTCGAGATCCTGACGACCCGCCAGTGGTATCTCCGCAACGGCGGTCGAGACCTCGCGCTGCGTGCCGAGCTGCTCGAGCGGGGGCGGGCGCTCGCGTGGCATCCCGACCACATGCGGGTCCGCTACGAGTCCTGGGTCGAGGGGCTGAACGGCGACTGGCTGGTGAGCCGCCAGCGGTTCTTCGGGGTGCCGTTCCCGATCTGGTATCCGGTCGACGCCACCGGCGCCGCGGACTGGGACACCCCGATCCTCGCCCCCGAGGCGCGCCTGCCCGTCGACCCGTCCAGCGACGTGCCCGACGGGTACGACGCCGCGCAGCGCGGCCAACCCGACGGGTTCGTCGGCGACCCGGACGTGATGGACACCTGGGCGACCTCGTCGCTCACACCGCAGCTCGCGTGCGGCTGGGAGGACGACCCCGACCTGTTCGCCCGCACCTTCCCGATGGACCTGCGGCCCCAAGGGCCCGAGATCATCCGGACGTGGCTCTTCGACACCGTGGTGCGCGCCCACTTCGAGCACGGCGTCCTGCCGTGGCAGCACGTCACGATCAACGGCTGGGTGCTCGACCCCGACCGCAAGAAGATGTCGAAGTCGAAGGGCAACGTCATCACCCCGATGAACCTGCTCGAGCAGTACGGGTCGGACGCGGTGCGCTACTGGGCGGCGAGCGGCCATCCCGGCACCGATACCGCCCTCGACGAGGGCCAGATGAAGATCGGTCGCCGCCTGGCGATCAAGATCCTGAACGCATCGAAGTTCGCGCTCGGTGTCGGCGGCGACGCCGACCCGACCGACCGGGCCGCCGCCACCGAGCCCGTCGACCGCTCGCTGCTGGCCACCCTCGCCGCGCTCGTCGGTGACGTCACCGACGGGTTCGCCGACTACGACTACGCGCGGGCCCTCGACCACACCGAGCGGTTCTTCTGGGGCTTCTGCGACGACTACGTCGAGCTCGTCAAGCAGCGCGCCTACGGCACCGCCGACGCGGGCGGCGAGCGGTCGGCCCGGGTCACCCTCCTCGCCGCGCTCGAGACGCTCCTGCGCCTCTTCGCCCCCCACCTGCCGTTCGTGACCGAGGAGGTCTGGTCGTGGTGGCGGCCTGGCTCGGTGCACCACGCGGCGTGGCCCGAGGCCGCCGTGCTGCGTGAGGCGGCCGCCGACGGGGACCCCGCGGTCATCGCCGTGGCGACCGAGGTGCTCGGCGCGGTGCGCAAGGCCAAGACGCAACAGCATCGGTCTCTGCGGTCCGAGGTCGCGCGCGTGACCGTGCGGGACACGGCGGCCCGCCTCGACGCGCTGCGCCCCGCGGTCGAGGACCTGCGCGCCGCGGCGCGTGTCACCGGCGAGCTCGTCCTGGTCGAGGGGGAGCCGCCCGGGGTGGAGGTCGAGCTCGCCCCCGACCCGAGCGGGAGCTGAGATGCCCGACCGTGCCCGCGCGTGGCTCGACGCCCACGTCAACCTCGAGTCGCTCGGCGTGCCGGCGGGCACGGCGCGGCGCGCCGCGCGACCGACGCTCGAGCGCATGGCGGCGCTGGCCCGGCTGCTCGGATCCCCGCAGCTCGAGTACCCCGTCGTGCACGTCACCGGCACGAACGGCAAGACGTCGGTGGTGCGCCTCGCCACCGCGCTGCTCGTCGGGACTGGCCTCTCGGTTGGCTCCTACACGAGCCCCCACCTCGAGCGGGTGAACGAGCGCATCGCGTGGAACGGCCACGACATCGACGACGGCACCCTCGACGAGCTGCTCGGGCTCATCGCCACCATCGAGCCGCACCTCCCCGAGGTCCCGAGCTTCTTCGAGATCCTCACCGGTGCCGGGTTCCGCTGGTTCGCCGACGTCGCCGTCGACGCCGCCGTCCTCGAGGTCGGGCTCGGCGGCACCTGGGACGCGACGAACGTCGCCACCGGCCGGGTGGCCGTCGTCACGAACGTCAGCATCGACCACGTCGAGTACCTCGGGCCGACGCGCCTCGACATCGCCCAGGAGAAGTCGGGAATCGTCAAGCCGGGCGCCACGCTCGTCCTCGGTGAGCCCGACCCTGCGCTGCGCGCGCCGTTCCTCGAGCGCGGCGCCGACCGGGTGCTCGTCCGCGGCGACGACTTCGGCGTCCGCGCCAACCGCATGGCGCACGGCGGACGGGTCGTCGACCTGTTCACCCCCGAGGGTCGCTACGACGACCTCTTCCTCTCCCTCCACGGCGCCCACCAGGCCGACAACGCCGCCGCCGCGCTCACCGCCGTCGAGACCCTGCTCGACCGGCCCCTCGACCCCGAGCTCGTCGCGTCGGTGTGCGGCCGCGTCGACGTCCCCGGCCGTCTCGAGGTCGTCGGCCACGCCCCGCTCGTCCTCCTCGACGGCGCCCACAACGTCGCCGGCGCCCACGCCCTTCGGGAGGCCCTCGCCGAGGAGTTCCCCGCCGCGGCCCGCACCCTCGTCGTCGGGCTCCTCCAGCCGAAGGACCCGGCCGAGATGCTCGACGCCCTCGGCGCCGCCGACGCCGAGCGGCTCATCGTCTGCGAGGCGCCGGTCGCCCGCGCCCATCCCGCCGACGCCGTCGCCGACGCCGCCCGGGCGCTCGGCGTGCCCGCCGACCGGGTCGAGGCCGTCCGCGACGTCGCCGCCGCGCTCGCGCGTGCCCGGGCCGTCACCCCACCGGACGCGCAGGTGGTGGTCACCGGTTCGCTCTATGTGGCCGGCGCGGCGCGCGCCGCGGCGCGACCCGCCCCGCCCGCCGCGCAGCCGGTCAGCCCGCCCCGGTAGGGTCCCGGCCGCCATGAGCACACGCACGCTGTTCCTCTGCAAGCCCGACGCCGTCGAGCGGGGCCTCGTCGGTGAGATCATCCGGCGCGTCGAGCGCAAGGGGCTGCGGATCGTGGCCCTCGATCAGCGGCGCATCGACCGGGCGCTCGCCGAACGGCACTACGAGGAGCACCGCGGCAAGTCGTTCTTCGACGGCCTGGTGGCGTTCATCACCCGCGGGCCGCTCGTGGCCATGGTGCTCGACGGCGGTCCCGACACCTGGGCGGTGGTGCGCCGCCTCATGGGCGCCACCGACCCCCGCCAGGCCGACCCGGGCACCATCCGCGGCGACCTCGCCCTCGAGACCGGCGAGAACCTCGTGCACGGCTCCGACGGCCCCGACTCGGCGACCCGTGAGATCGCCCTGTTCTTCCCGGATCTCCCCTCGGGGATGCCCCGCGGCACGGCTGACGGCTGATTGAATGGCGGCGCAGCTCCGTTGCGGCCGCCCCGTCGACGAGGACGGCTGGACCGACATCGGAGGAGGCCGTAGCCTTGCCACCTCCCGGACCACGCGGAATCGACGGACGGTCTGTGAACGCCCCCTGGTACACCAACGTGATCGGCCGCGACATGGCCGTCGACCTCGGCACCGCGAACACCGTCGTCTACGCGCGCGGTCAGGGGATCGTCCTCAACGAGCCGTCGATCGTGACGATCGACCTGCGCGACGGGTCGCTGCTGGCCGTCGGCGCCAAGGCCAAGCGGATGCTGGGCCGCACCCCGGGCCACATCCAGGCCATCCGGCCCCTGAAGGACGGCGTCATCGCCGACTTCGACATCTGCGAGCAGATGCTGCGCTACTTCATCCAGAAGGTCCACCAGCGGAACCGCTGGGCGAAGCCCCGCATGGTGATCTGCATCCCGTCCGGGATCACCGGGGTGGAGCGGCGGGCCGTGCAGGAGGCCGCCGAGTTCGCCGGGGCCCGCAGCCCCGTGATGGTCGTCGAGGAGCCGATGGCCGCCGCCATCGGGGCCGGGCTGCCCATCCACGAGCCGACCGGCAACATGATCGTCGACATCGGCGGCGGCACCACCGAGGTCGCCGTCATCTCGATGGGCGGCATCGTGGCCAGCGAGGCCAGCCAGATCGCCGGCGACGAGTTCGACGAGGCGATCATCTCCTTCATGAAGCGCGAGTACTCCCTCGCGCTCGGGGAGCGCACCGCCGAGGACGTCAAGCACCAGCTGGCCAGCGCCTACCCGCTCCAAGACGAGTTCTACGCCGAGGTGCGCGGCCGGGACCTCGTCACCGGGCTGCCCCGCACCGTCACCGTCTCCACCCAGGAGATGCGCGAGGCCATCGAGGATCCGGTCGCGTCGATCATCGACACGATCAAGGTCACCCTCGACAAGACCCCACCCGAGCTCGCCGCTGACGTGATGGAGCGCGGCATCACCCTCGCCGGCGGCGGTGCGCTGCTGCTCGGCCTCGACGCCGCCATCCAGGCCGAGACCGGCATGCCGGTCCGGCGGGCCAAGAACCCGCTGTTCTCGGTCGTGATCGGCTCGGGCCGCTGTCTCGAGCAGTTCGACGCGCTGCGACAGGTGCTGATCAGCGGCGCCGAAGACTGAACCGAGCCCTCCGGCTCCAGGGAGGCGCTCATGGCCGTGTATCGCCGAGACACGAGGGGCCGGTTCCTGCTCACCGCGGTGATCGTGTCGTCGCTCGTGCTGATCACCATCGACTCCGGGAACGGCAGCGGCGCCGTCGCGTCGCTGCGCTCCACGGCCCACAACGTCATCGCCCCCGTCCAGTCGGTGGTCAACGACGCGTTCCAGCCCCTCCGCGACGTCGCCGGCGGCATCACCACCTACGGGAGGCTCAAGAACCAGAACGACGACCTGCGTCGCCAGATCGCCGACCTGCGCGGGCAGCTCCGCCGGATCCGCGGCGTCGGCAACGAGCTCCCCGAGCTCGAGAAGCTCCTCGACCTGCCCACCGCCGAGGACGCCACCGGCATCGTCGCCCGGGTCACCGCCGGGGCGCCCGGCAACTTCGAGCGGACCGTGACGCTCGACAAGGGCTCGAACCAGGGCCTGAAGCTCGGCTACCCCGTCCTGACCGGGGACGGGCTCGTCGGCACCATCACCCAGGTTGCCGGGTCGTCGGCCACCGTGACCCTGCTCGACAGCCCGAGCCTCGGCGTCGGGGTGCGGCTCACGACGAGCAACACGACCGGCATCACCGTCGCCCGGGCCGGGGACCGCAACCTGACCATCGGGTTCCTCTCCGACTCGAACGTCAAGGCCCAAAAGGGTGAGCTCGTCCTCACCGCCGCGACGGCGAACGCCGCGTTCCCACCCGACATCGTCGTCGGCACCGTGATCAGCTACTCGAAGGCGCTCCAAGACCTCGCCCCCACGATCGTGGTCGCGCCCGCCGTGAACCTCGACAACCTCGACTTCGTGAAGGTCCTCCGGTTCCCCGACCCGACCGCAGCACCGCCAGGCGGGTGATCATCGGCTCGTGGGGCAACGCCGCATCCGACTCATCCTGGTCGTCATCACCCTGCTCGTGTTCCAGACCACGGTGTTCCCGCACCTGCGCGTCTTCGACGCGGTCCCCGACCTGCTCCTCGTCGCCGCGGTGGCGATGGCCTACGAGTCGGGGCCGCTGTCCGGCGCGCTCCTCGGCTTCGCCGGTGGGCTCTCCATCGACCTGTTCCTCACCACGCCGCTTGGCCTCTCGGCGCTCGCGTACGCGCTGACCGCCTACGGCGTCGGCGTCTTCCAAGGCGGCATGATCCGCGAGTCGCGCACCATCGCCCCCGTCCTCGGCGGGGTCGGCGGCATCGTCGGGAGCATCCTCTTCGTCGTGATCGGCGGGATCGCCGGGCGAGGCGAGCTCTTCGCGCTGCACAACATCCAGGTGATCGTCGTCTCCGCGGTGTACGACGCCGTCGTCGCCTACGCCGTGTTCCCGTTCGTCCGGTGGGCCGCCCGGGCTGACGTGGGTCGGCCGTGGCCTGGTCGCTAGGCTTGACCTGACCCCGCGAGCCGGCCGGCGCTCGTCGACGCCGCCTGGGGGCGGCCGGCGGCGTGGAACCGACCGGCGGGGGGCCCGTCCACGACCGCCGCGGAGAGCCCGTGACCGAGGGAATCAGCCGGTTCCGACTGACCGTCGTCGGCGTCATCGTCGCCGTGCTGTTCGTCGGGCTCCTCGGCCGGCTCTGGTTCCTCCAGATCGCCTCGTCCACCACCTACGTCGCCACCACCACCGCGAACCGGATCCGGGTCGTCACCCAGCCGTCGGTGCGGGGAGCGATCCTCGACAGCCAAGGCCGCGTCGTCGTCGAGAACACCCTCGTCCTGTCGATCGAGATCGCCCGCGGCCTGTCGACCAGCCAGATCAAGACCACCATCAAGAACCTCTCGTCGCTGCTGAACATCCCCCAGAGCGCGCTCGTCAGGCAGGTCAACAACCCCGACCTGACCCCCTACGAGCCGATCCCCGTGAACGCGCCCAACATCACCTACGACACGCTCGTCGCCATCAAGGAGCGTCCCGAGCGGTACCCGGGCGTCACCGCGACGCAGCGCACCGCGTGCGTCTACCCGTACGGCACGCTCGCCGCGAACCTGCTCGGCTACCTCGGATCGGTGAACGCCCAGGACCTCAAGACCCACCCCGGAGAGCACTACACCGCGGAGGACATCATCGGGAAGGACGGGGTCGAGCAGGTCTTCGAGAACGAGCTGCGCGGCCAACCCAACCTGCGTCGCCTCGAGGTCGACAGCCGCGGGCAGGTCGTCCAGACCATCTTGAACCAGCCGGCGCAGCCCGGCAACGACGTCAAGCTGGCGATGAACGTCGACGTCCAGGCCGAGACCGAGAACGCGCTCGCGCAGGGCATCGCCGACGTGCGCGGCACCCAGGACACGACGATCACCAGCCACATCCAGAACTTCGCCGCCACCGGCGGCTCCGCGGTCGTGCTGAACGCCCGCGACGGGAGCGTGGTCGCGATGGCCTCCTATCCGTCGTACCCGGTGAACGCGTTCACGAACGGGATCCCGCCGTCGCTGTTCCGGCCCTGCACCACCCCGACGTCGACGACCACCACGACGTCGAGCCCGACGTCGAGCGCCTCGTCACCACCGGCGCCGGCCACCTGCTCGCTGCTCAACCGGGCGACGCAGGGCCTCTACCCGCCGGGCTCGACGTTCAAGCTCATGACCGCCATCGCGGCGCTCGAGTACAACCAGGTCCAACCGGGTAACGCCGACTACGACCTCAACGACACCGGCTGCATCAAGTACGGGAGCCCGGGCAACTACCAGCAGTTCTGCAACGCGGGGAAAGAGGCGAACGGCATCGTCGACCTCACGAAGGCGCTCACCGTCTCGAGCGACGTCTACTTCATGAGCCTCGGGTTCAAGTTCTACAACACGTGGGACTGCGGCACCCCGAGCTGCAGCTACGGCACGGGACACCCCAACCACAACGCGGGCTACGGCATCCAGAACGTGGCGCGCGAGTTCGGGTTCGGTCGGACGACCGGGAGCGGCCTCCCCGAGGAGGGACAGGGTCGCATCCCCGACCAGGCGTTCAAGGTCCTGTTGAACCGGACCAGCGGCGACCCGTACTCCCGCGACTGGCTCCCCGGCGACAGCGCCAACATCGCGATCGGGCAGGGCGACGTGCTCGTCACGCCGATCCAGCTCGCCGACGCGTACGCCGCGTTCATCAACGGCGGGACCCTCTTCGCGCCGCGGCTGGCGACCCAGGTCCTGCGGCCCGACGGGCAGACCGTCGTGCGCCAGCTCCCCACCCAGGCGGTCCGCCACATCACCATCTCCGACGCGATCCGGGCGCAGATCCTCCCCGGGCTCGCCGGCGTCGTGTCCGCCACCAACGGGACGGGCGCCGCGGCGTTCAACGGCTACACCGGGCTGCCGATCGCCGGGAAGACCGGCACCGCGCAGCAGCCCGCACCCCAGGAGGACACCGCCTGGTTCGTCGGGCTCGTCAACCCGAACAACGACCCGACGCTGCCGCAGTACGTCGTCGTCGTGAACGTCGAGCAGGCCGGGTTCGGCGGGACCGTCGCCGCGCCGATCGCGCGACGCATCATCGACACGTTGAACGGCAACCCCAACCCCGGACCGGTGTCGCTCGTGCGACCCCAGGTCGACTGAGGCGACCGCACCGTCATGGCCATGTCCGTCCGCACCCGCTCCTCCTACGCCTCGCCGTACGCGCCGGCCAAACGCCGCCACCGGATCCTGCTCGACCGCGAGCTCGTCGCCCACCTGGACTGGGTGCTGCTCTCGGCCTGCGGCGCCATCGTGCTGTTCGGCGTCATCATGATCTACTCGGCGTCGCGCACCCTCGTCCCCGGCGACCCCACCTACTTCGTGAAGCGCCAGCTGCTCGCCCTGGTGATCGGGGTCGTCCTCGGCATCGGGATCCTGCGGTTCGACTACCGCAAGCTGCGCGACTTCTCCCTCGTGGCCTACATCGCCGTCGTGGCCCTGCTCTTCGTCGTCATCTCGCCGTTCGGGTCGAGCGTCAAGGGCCACCAGGCGTGGTTCCAGCTGCCGTTCGGCTTCCAGCTCCAGCCGTCGGAGCTCGCCAAGTTCGGGCTCGTCGTCGCGCTCGCCGGCTACGTGAACGAGTTCCGCCACGACATCGACCCGTGGCGGATCTGCGTCATCGTCGGCCTCGCGCTCGTCCCGATCCTGCTGGTGCAGCTGCAGGGCGACCTCGGGACCAACATCGTCCTGATCTTCGCCGTCATCGGCCTGCTCGCCGTCGCCGGCGTCCCCGCCCGCTACCTCGTGATCCTCACCATGCTGGGCGTGACGCTCATCTTCGCGGTGATCAGCCTCGGGATCTTGCAGCAGTATCAGGTCGACCGATTAACGACCGTGTTCTCGAGCGGCGGCAAGAACCAGACCGCGACCGCGTACAACCAGAACCAGTCGGTGGCGACCATCGCGACCGGGGGATTCAACGGCCAGGGGCTGCTCAAGGGCCCCCAGACCCGCCTCGGGTTCGTGCCCGAGCAGCAGACCGACTTCATCTTCACCGCCGTCGGGGAGGAGCTCGGCTTCGTCGGCGCCGCGACGCTGCTCGGCCTCTTCGGGCTCGTCATCTGGCGCACCTGGCGAACCGCCCGGATCGCCTCCGACTTCTACGGGACGCTGGTCTGCGCGGGCGTGCTCGCCCTCTTCGCCTTCCAGATCTTCGAGAACGTCGGCATGACGCTCGGAATCATGCCGGTGACGGGGATCCCCTTGCCGTTCATGAGCTACGGTGGGTCGTCGCTGCTCGCGAGCTGCGCCTGCATCGCGCTCGGTCTGCAACGTGTACGCCCGGCGCTTCGTCTGACCAGGACGCCGCGCCGACCGGTAACATGGTCGGAGACATGACCACCCTGTGGCCCCGGATCGAGCCCCTGCTCGGCCGCGTCGAGAAACCCGCCCGGTACATCGGGATGGAGTCAGGGAGCGTGCAGCCCGACCATCGGGCGGGTCGGGTCGCCTGGCTGCTCATCTACCCCGACACCTACGAAATCGGCCTGCCGAACCAAGGCCTCCAGATCCTCTACGAGATCCTGAACGAACGCCCCGACGCGGTGGCCGAGCGCGCCTACGCCCCCTGGGTCGACCTCGAGGCGATGCTGCGCGCCCGGCGCCTGCCGCTCTTCTCCCTCGAGACGCACCGCCCCGCGCGGGCCTTCGACGTGCTCGCGTTCAATCTCTCCGCCGAGCTCGTGTACACGAACCTGCTGAACTGCGTCGACCTGGCCGGTGTCGCCGTGCGCGCCGACCAGCGCCGCGACGACGACCCCCTCGTGATCGCCGGCGGGCACTGCACCTACAACCCGGAGCCGCTCGCCGACTTCGTCGACGCGTTCGTCCTCGGCGACGGCGAGGAGGTCGCGGGCGAGATCACCGCGGTGCTCGCCCGCCACGGGCCGTCCCGCCACCGGGCGAGCGTGCTGCGCGACCTCGCCCACGTGCGCGGCGTGTACGTCCCGTCGCTGTACGACGTCGAGTACGACGGGCCGACGCTCGCCGCGATCACCCCCCGGTACCCCGACGTCCCCGCCCACGTCGAGAAACGCACCGTCGCCGACCTCGCCGAGTGGCCCTACCCGAAGCATCAGCTGGTCCCGCTCGTCGAGGTCGTCCACGACCGCCTGAACGTCGAGGTGTTCCGCGGCTGCACGCGCGGCTGCCGGTTCTGCCAGGCGGGCATGATCACCCGCCCGGTGCGGGAGCGCCCCGCCGACCAGGTCCGGACGATGGTCGCCGACGGGTTGCGCCGCACCGGCTACGACGAGGTCGCGCTCACGTCGCTGTCCAGCGCCGACTTCTCGGGCATCGAGGCGGTCGTCGGCGACGTGGTCGGCGACGGGACGGACTGCGTCAGCCTGTCGCTCCCCTCGCTGCGCGTCGACGCGTTCACCGTCGGGCTCGCCAGCCAGATCCAGCAGGTGCGCCGCACCGGCCTCACGTTCGCGCCCGAGGCCGGCAGCTGGCGGCTGCGCCAGGTCATCAACAAGCTGATCACCGAAGACGACCTGTACGCCTCGGTCGACGCCGCCTACTCGCAGGGCTGGCGGCGCGTGAAGCTCTACTTCATGGTCGGCCTGCCGACCGAGGCCGACGACGACACCCTCGGCATCGCCGAGCTCGCCCGCCACGTCGTCGCCATCGGCCGCCAGCACACCCGTGGCGCGACCGCGACCGTGTCCGTCGGCGGGTTCGTCCCCAAGCCCCACACCCCGTTCCAGTGGTTCGGCCAGAACGGCATCCCCGAGCTGCGCCGCAAAGTGGGGCTGCTCCGCGAGGCGCTACGCCGCTCCGGCGCTCAGCTGCGCTGGCACGACCCGGCGGCCACGTTCGTCGAGGGCATCGCCAGCCGCGGGGACCGCCGCATCGGTCGGGTCATCGAGCGGGTGTGGCGGGCCGGCGCGACGTTCCAGGAGTGGAGCGAACGCTTCGACCTCGCCGCCTGGCTCGACGCCATGGCCGCGGAGGGCCTCGACCCGGACTGGTACGTGACCCGGCACCGCACCCGGGAGGAGGTCCTGCCCTGGGGGCACATCTCCGCCGGGCTCCACGACGACTTCTTGTGGGACGACTGGCAGCAGGCCCTCGCCGAGCATGGGCTCCCCGACTGCCGCTGGACACCCTGCTACGACTGCGGGGTGTGCACCGACCACGCCCTCGAGCACGTCGTCGGGTCGGCGACCCCACCGGCGGGCGGGAGCCAGGGGACCGGGCAGGACCTCTCGACCGGCGGTGCCGTCCCCGTCCGGTTCTTGGCGGTGACCCGTGCGCGGTGACACCGGCCACCCGGTCCGGCTGCGCTTCGCGAAGCGGGGCAAGATCCGGTTCGTCTCCCACCGCGACGTCGCCCGCGCCTTCGAGCGGGGGTTGCGCATCGCCGGGCTGCCCGTCGCGTACACCGCTGGGTTCGCGCCCCGCCCCAAGGTCAGCTTCGGCCTGGCGCTCGGGGTCGGCTACGAGAGCGACGCCGAGTACCTCGACGTCGAGCTGCGCGACCCGGCCGACCCGGCCGCGCTGCCCGACCTGCTCAACCCTGGCCTCCCGCCGGGCCTGGCCGTCACCGGCGCGGCCGCCCTCGCGTGGCGCGCGCCGGCGCTCCAGGAAGCGGTGACCGCGGTGGGCTATGACCTCACCCCTGCCGGGATGGGACGCGACACGCTGGGGGCCGCCGCCGCGGCGGTGCTCGCCGCCGCGGCGCTGCCCGTCGCCACCACCCGCAAAGCCCAGCCGGTGGTGGTCGACGTGCGACCCAGCCTGCGACATCTGACCGTCGACCCCGACGGTCACCGCCTCTCCGTCGAGGTCTCGACGCAGCCGCGTCCCGCGCGGCCGCCCGAGATCCTCGCGGCGTTGCGGACCCTCGCCGCCGTCGAACCGGGTGACGGCGAGGACCGGGTGCTGCGCACCCACCAATGGATCGAGCGTGACGGTGCGCGGTGTGAGCCGCTGGCAGCCGATCGCGCCCCGTCCGCCCCTGCGGGGGCGGTCACGCGAGCACCCGAGGTGCTCGCGTCATGAACAAAGGATCGACACATGTCCGACGAGACCCCGGAGGCCACCGCCTCCCTCACGGCCGGCCCGCACGCGGCGCCGGACACCACCGGCACCGAACGCCCCGCACCTGAGCCCGCCGTCGGCGACGACGACGGCGACGGCACGGCGCCGCGCCGCCGTCGCCGACGCGGCTCTCGGGGCGGCCGCAACCGCAGCAAGGCCGGCGCGGCCCGCACCGGCGACGACACGGCGGCCGCGGACGCGTCCGCCGACGCGCCGCCCGCCAAACCCAAGATCGGCGACCGCCGCCCCGCGCCCGCGTCCGCGACGCCGAGCGCCCCACGGCGCCGCCGCCGCGGGGGCCGCAACCGGGGCGGCGGGGGCAGCGCCCCGTCCTCGACCGACGACGTCGTGCGCGCCGACCTCGGGGTCGGCAGCGGCGTCGACCTCGACGACCTCGACGACGAGCAACGCGAGCGCCGCCGCGGCCGCACCCGCAAGGGACGCCCCGCCGGCCGCTACCAGCTGCTCATCCACACCCGCCCGAACGGCCACACCCACCTCGCGTTGCTCGAGGGCCGGGTCCTCGTCGAGCACTCGGTGAGCACCCCGACCGACGCCGACGCCACCATCGACGGGAACATCTACCTCGGACGGGTCCAGAACGTCCTGCCCGGCATGGAGGCCGCGTTCGTCGACTTCGGCACCCCGAAGAACGGCGTGCTGTACCGCGGCGACGTGTCCTTCGACCCCGACGAGATCGAGGAGAAGCAGCCCCGCATCGAGCGGCTCCTCAAGCCTGGGCAGAGCGTCGTCGTGCAGGTCACGAAGAACCCGATCGGCGCGAAGGGCGCGCGCCTCACCCAAGAGGTCAGCCTCGCCGGCCGGTTCGTGGTCATGGTCCCCGGCGAGCCCCAGACCTACGGGATCTCCAAGCGGCTCCCCGACGACGAGCGGCGCCGGCTCCGGCGTGTCCTCGAGGGGCTGCGCCCACCCGACGCCGGGCTGATCGTCCGCACCGCCGCGGAAGGCGCCGCCCCCGAGGAGCTCGAGCGCGACGTCGCCCGGCTGCGCGACCAGTGGGAGCAGATCTCCGCGCTCGCCGCCCGGTCGAAGCCCGCCCGGCTCCTCTACCAGGAGCCGCCGCTTCCCCTGCGCGTCGTCCGCGAGGAGTTCACGAAGGAGTACCGGTCCGTGCTCGTCGACGACCGCCAGCTCCACGACGAGGTGCGGGCCTACATCGAGGCGGTCACCCCCGAGCTTGCCGAACGCGTCGAGTACTACGACCCCGAGGCCGAGGGGCTGCCGCTCTTCGAGCGTCACCACGTGAACGAGCAGCTCCTCAAGGCCCTCGACCGCAAGGTGTGGCTCCCGTCGGGCGGGTCACTCATCGTCGAGCGCACCGAGGCGTTCACCGTGATCGACGTGAACACCGGCAAGAACGTCGGGTCCTCGAGCCTCGAGGAGACCGTCTACCGCAACAACCTCGAAGCCGCCGACGAGATCGCCCGGCAGCTGCGCCTCCGCGACATCGGCGGGATCATCGTCGTCGACTTCATCGACATGGAGATCAAGGCCAACCGGGAGGCGGTGATCGGCGCGTTCCGTCGGGCGCTGGCCCGGGACAAGACCCGCACCCAGGCGTTCGAGATCTCCGAGCTCGGCCTCGTCGAGATGACCCGCAAACGCGTCTCGGAAGGGCTCGTCGAGTCGATGAGCGAGACCTGCCCGACCTGTCAGGGACGTGGCTACCTCCTCGAGGAGAGCCTCCTCGAGGAGCTGCAGTAGCATCGTGACCTCTCGTTGGAGGTCGTGATGTACGCGGTGGTGCGCACCGGCGGCAAGCAGTACCGGGTCGAGCAGGGGCAGCGGGTCCACGTCGAGCGCCTCGGCGTCGACCCCGGGGGCGAGGTCGACCTCGCCCCCGTGCTGCTCGTCGACGGCACGACGGTGCTCGCCACCCCCAGCCAGCTCGACGCCGCCCGGGTGCGGGCCCGGGTCGTCGAGGAGACCAAGGCCCCGAAGATCCACGGCGCGACGTACCAGGCGAAGACGAACCGCCGCCGCCGCTGGGGGCACCGGCAGCGGTACTCGCTCGTCGAGATCACCGAGATCGCCGCCGGGTAGGAGAGCACCATGTCGAAGAAGAAGGGGGCGGCGTCGTCCCGCAACGGCCGCGACTCGGCGGCGCAGCGCCTCGGCGTCAAGGTCGGGGCCGGCGCACCCGTCCGGGCCGGTGCCATCCTGGTGCGCCAGCGCGGCACCCGCTTCCACCCCGGCGAGAACGTCGGGCGCGGCGGCGACGACACGCTCTTCGCCACCTCCGACGGCGTGGTCCGCTTCGTGTCGCGCCGGGGCCGCAAGCTCGTCGACGTCCTCGTCGGCTGAGCCACCCCGGGCCATTCGGCCCGGCTCGCGACCACCTCGTCCCTATCCTGCGGTCATGGCCCAGTCCGCCTTCGTCGACGAGGTGCAGGTCAACCTGCGCGGCGGGGACGGCGGCGCCGGTGCCGTCTCGTTCCGTCGGGAGGCGCACGTCCCCCGCGGCGGACCCGACGGCGGGGACGGGGGCGCCGGCGGCGACGTCATCGTCGCCGCCGACCGCAACGTCGCGTCGCTGCTCGCCTTCCGCGACCACCCGCACCGCCGCGCCGACTCGGGGAAGCACGGTGCCGGCCGCCGCCGGCACGGCGCGAGCGGCGCCGACCTCACCGTCACCGTCCCCGAGGGCACCCTCGTGCGGGCCCGCGACGGCGAGCTGCTCGCCGACCTCGTCACCAGCGGCGACCGCTACGTCGCGGCGCGCGGCGGGCGCGGCGGACGGGGCAACGCCCGCTTCCTCTCCAACCGGCGGCGCGCCCCCTCGTTCGCCGAGCAAGGCGAGTACGGCGAGGAGCGCTGGCTGCGCCTCGAGGTGTCCCTCGTCGCCGACGCCGCGCTCGTCGGGCTCCCCAACGCCGGGAAGTCGACGCTCATCGCCGCGGTGAGCGCCGCCCGTCCCAAGATCGCCGACTACCCCTTCACCACCCTCGAGCCGCACCTCGGCGTCGTCCGCACCCCCGACACCGAGTTCGTCCTCGCCGACATCCCCGGCCTCATCGACGGCGCCGCCGACGGCCGCGGCCTCGGCCACCGATTCCTCCGCCACGTCGAGCGCGCCCGGGTCCTCGTGCTGCTCCTCGACCTCGCCCACGTCGAGGGCCGCAGCCCGTCCGACCAGGAGCGCACTCTCCTCGACGAGCTGGCCCGCTACCAGCCCGCGCTCTTGACCCGACCCCGGCTCGTGGTCGGCACGAAGGCCGACGTCGCCACCGCGGCCTTCGACGGGCTCACCGTCTCGGCGGTCACCCGGGCCGGCCTCGACCGGTTCGTGCGCACCCTCGGTGGGCTCGTCGACACCGCCCGCGCCGCCACGCCCGCCCCCGCGGCGCCGATCGTGCTCCGGCCCACCGACGACGGCTTCGCGATCGTCCGCGACCGCGACGGCGCCTGGCGCGTCGCCGGCCGCGACGCCGAGCGGGTCGTCGCCGTCACCGACCTCACCGACACCGACGCGCTCGCCTACGTCCGCGACCGGTTCCGACGTCTCGGCGTCGACCGGGCGCTGCTGCGCGCCGGCGCCCGCGACGGCGACATCATCCGCATCGGCGCCATCGAGCTCGAGTACGTCGAGGACCCGGTCGGGCGATGAGAGCCGTCGTGAAGGTCGGGACCTCCTCGGTCACCCGCGAGACCGGCGAGCTCGACGACGCCGCCCTCGGCAAGCTCGCCGACGAGGTCGCCGAGACCCACCGACGCCGGGCACTCCGTCGTCCTCGTCTCCTCCGGCGCGATCGCCGCCGGGCTGCCCGCCCTCGGGCTCGCGCAGCGCCCCACCGACATCGCCACGCTCCAGGCCATCGCCGCGGTCGGCCAGCCCCACCTCATGGCCCGGCTCGCCGCCCAGTTCCGCGACCGTGGGCTCGTCACCGGGCAGGTGCTGCTCACCCCCCACGACTTCGGGCAGCGCAGCCAGTACCTCCACGCCCGCCAGACCCTGGCGTGCCTCCTCGACCTCGACGTCGTGCCGGTCGTGAACGAGAACGACACCGTCGCCGACGACGAGATCCGCTACGGCGACAACGACCGCCTCGCCGCGCTCGTGTCGCACCTCGTCGCCGCCGACGTGCTCGTCCTGCTCACCGACACCCACGGGCTCTTCACCGCCGATCCCCGTCTCGACGGCGAGGCGTCCCTCATCGAGGAGATCCTCGAGGTCGACGCCGCGCTCGAAGCCGTCGCGGGCGGCGCCGGCAGCGACCGGGGCAGCGGCGGGATGGCCAGCAAGCTCGCCGCCGCCAAGATCGCCGCCTGGTCCGGGGTGCGCACCGTCATCGCCGCGGCCGACACCCCCGGCGTGCTGCGCCGCGCCATCGAAGCCGAGCCGGTCGGCACCGTCGTCGTGCCCCGCGCCACCCGCCTCCCCAGCCGCAAGCTCTGGATCGCGTTCGCCCGCGGCGCCGCCGGCCGGGTCGTCGTCGACGCGGGCGCCCGCCGCGCGCTCACCGCCGACCACCGCTCCCTCCTCCCCGCCGGCGTCCGCACCGTCGAGGGCCGCTTCGACGCCGACGACGCCGTCGAGGTCGTCACCGACGACGGCGTCGCCTTCGCCAAGGGGCTGGTCCGCTACGACAGCGCCACCCTCCGCCAGGTCGCCGGGCGGCGCACCACCGACCTGCCCGACGGCGCCCCCCACGAGGTCATCCACCGCGACGACCTCGTCGTGCTCACCTGAGAAGAACCCGGCGGGGTGCTCTTGCGCCCGGTCGTGACGTCGGACACACTTCCTCCACTCGTCGTCGGCCGACGGGGGGAGGACCACCGATCGGGGGTCCAACACGGCCGACGCGTGGCGGGAGTGAGGCGCGAGGCCCGCGCCGGCGGACCACCGCAACGGCGCGGCCTCGCGGTCCTCCCGCGGGCCCGCGCCACCACGCCAATCCCCCGGGGCGTCGCCGGGGCCGCCGGTACACTCCGGGCGTGCCCCCCGTCGCCGAGCTGGGTCGCCGCGCCACCGCCGCGTCCCGCGTCCTCGCCACCGCCGGGTCGGCGTCCCGCGAGGCCGCGCTCAGCGCCGCCGCCGACCTGCTCCTCGACCGGGCCCCCGACATCCTCGACGCCAACGCCGCCGACGTCGCGGCCGGCGAAGCCGCCGGGACCGACCCCACCCCCCTCGACCGGCTCCGCCTCACCGACGCCCGCCTCGCCGGCATGGCCGACGGGCTCCGCCAGGTCGCGGCGCTGCCCGACCCGCTCGGCGAGGTCCTCGACGGGTGGCGGCGCCCCAACGGCCTCGAGCTGCGCCAGGTGCGGGTCCCCCTCGGCGTCGTCGCCGTCATCTACGAGAACCGGCCCAACGTCACGAGCGACGCCGCCGGCATCGCCGTGAAGGCCGGCAACGCCGTGCTGCTGCGCGGCTCGTCGAGCGCGCAGCGCACCAACCGGGTCGTCGCCGACGCCGTCCGTGACGGGCTCACCAAGGCCGGGCTGCCCGCCGACGCCGTCCAGCTCGTCGACGACCCGTCCCACGACGCCGCGGTCGAGCTCATGCGCCTCACCGACCACGTCGACTGCCTCATCCCCCGCGGCGGGGCCGCGCTGCTCGCCAGCATCCGGGAGCACGCCACCGTCCCCGTCGTCGTCGACGGCGACGGCAACTGCCACGTCTACGTCGACGCCGCCGCCGACCTCGACCAGGCGCTCGCCATCGTCGTGAACAGCAAGACGAGCCGTCCCGGGGTCTGCAACGCCGCCGAGACGCTGCTCGTCCACGCGGCGGTCGCCGACCGGTTCGTGCCCCGGGTCGCGGAGGTCCTCGAGCAGTACGGCGTCGAGCTGCTCGGCGACGAGACCGCCCGGCGGCTGCGGCCCATGGCCACCGCCACCGACGACGACTTCGCCCGCGAGTTCCTCGACCTGCGCATGACCGTCGCCGTCACCCCCACCCTCGACGCCGCGCTCGAGCACATCCACCGGTACGGGACGGGGCACACCGAGGCGATCGTGACCCGTGACCTCGACGCCGCCCGCCGCTTCACCCACGAGGTCGACGCCGGCGTCGTCGTCGTGAACGCCTCCACCCGCTTCACCGACGGGGCGCGCTTCGGGTTCGGCGCCGAGATCGGGATCTCCACCCAGAAGCTGCACGCCCGGGGCCCCATGGGGCTGCGGGCGCTCACCACCTACCGCTACGAGGTGTGGGGTGACGGCCAGGTGGTCGAGTAGTGGCCGACCGCTTCGCATCGGTCGGTGACGTCACCGACCGCCTGCGTGGCGTCGACTACCTCGCCGACGCCACCATCGCCGGCGTCGTCTACCTCGCCGACCGCCTCGAGAAGCCCGTCCTCGTCGAAGGACCCGCCGGGGTGGGCAAGACCGAGCTGGCGAAGGCGCTCAGCCGCTCCACCGGCGCGCGGCTCATCCGCCTCCAGTGCTACGAGGGCCTCGACGAGGCGAAGGCCCTCTACGAGTGGAACTACAAGAAGCAGCTGCTGCGCATCCAGGCCGACCGGGAGCACGAGACGTCCTGGGCCGACGTCGAAGCCGACATCTTCTCCGAGCCGTTCCTGCTCACCCGCCCGCTCCTCGAGGCCATCCGGGCCGACGAGCCCGTCGTGCTGCTCATCGACGAGGTCGACCGCGTCGAGATCGAGACCGAGGCGCTGCTCCTCGAGGTGCTCTCCGACTTCCAGGTGTCCATCCCCGAGCTCGGCACCATCGTCGGCCGCCAGCGGCCGTTCGTGGTGCTCACCTCGAACAACACCCGCGAGCTCTCCGAGGCGCTGAAGCGCCGCTGCCTGTACCTGCACATCGACTACCCCGACATCGAGCGCGAGAAGGACATCGTGCGGGTCCGGGTCCCCGAGATCGACGAGGAGCTCGCCGACCAGGTCGCCCGTGTCGTGCGCTCCATCCGCGACCTCGAGCTGAAGAAGGCCCCGTCGATCAGCGAGACGATCGACTGGGCCCGCACCCTCCTCTACCTCGGGACGTCCGAGATCTCCCCTGAGGTGATCGGCGACACGCTCCACGTCCTGTTGAAGTACCAGTCCGACATCGCGAAGGCCCGCAAGGAGCTCGTGCCCGCCGCCGACGCCCCCTGATGCTCGACGTCCTCCAGGGGTTCATCCACGAGCTGCGCAGCGCCGGGCTGCCGGTGTCGATGACCGAGAACCTCGACGCCATGCGCGCCGTCGAACACGTCGACATCGCCGAACGCGACGAGTTCAAGACGGCGCTGGGCGCCACGCTCGTCAAGCACCACCGCCACTGGGCCGCGTTCGAGACCGTCTTCGACGTGTACTTCTCGCTGTACTCGCACGGCGTCGACGCCGACGACCCCCACGCCGACGAGTGGGCCGAGCTCGGCCAGGACGAGCAGGCCGCGGCCGGCGCCGGCGCGGGCGGCGAGATGACCCGTGAGGAGCTCGCCCAGATGCTCCTCGACGCGCTCCTGCGCATGGACCGCGACGCCTTGCGGCGCCTCGCCGCCGCCGCGGTGCAGGCCTTCGCCGGCATGGAGCCCGGCCGGCCCGTCGGCGGCACCTACTACCTGTACCGGACGTTGCGGCAGCTCGACCTCGACGACCTCGCGGCCCGGCTCGTCGGGCGCGCCCAGGACGAGGGCGACGTGCCCGCCGACCCGCTCGCCGAGCGGCTCCAAGCCGAGGAGTACCAGCGTCGGCTGCGCGTCCTGCGCCAGCTCATCGAATCCGAGATCCGGCGACGCCTCGTCGCCGACCGTGGCGTCGAGGCCATGGCCCGCACGCTGCGCAAGCCGCTCCCCGAGGACGTCGACTTCATGCACGCCTCCCGCGAGGAGATGCTCGCGCTGCAGCGCGCCATCTACCCGCTGACCCGGTCGCTCGCCGCCCGGCTGGCGCAGCGGCAGCGGCGCCGCCACCGCGGCCACCTCGACTTCCGCAAGACCGTGCGGGCCTCCCTCTCCTACGGGGGCGTGCCCGCCGAGCCGAAGTTCCGCCACCCCCACCCGTCCCGACCCGAGATCATGGTCGTCGCCGACATCTCGGGGTCGGTCGCCAGCTTCGCCCGCTTCACCCTCCAGTTCGTCTACACGATGGCCAGCCAGTTCTCGAAGGTGCGGTCGTGGGTGTTCATCGACGGGATCGACGAGGTCACCCGGTTCTTCACCGACGCCGACGACGTCACCGAGGCGGTGCACCGGGTCAACACCGACGCCGACGTGGTGTGGGTCGACGGCCACTCCGACTACGGCCACGCCTTCGAGACCTTCCACCACCGTCACGAGACCGAGGTCACGCACAAGACGTCGCTGATCTTCCTGGGCGACGCCCGCAACAACTACCACGCGTCGCAGGCCTGGGTGCTCGGCGCGCTGCGGGAGCGAGCCCGCCACGTCTACTGGCTCAACCCCGAGCCTCGCGGCTACTGGGACACCGGCGACTCGATCATGGCCGACTACGCCCCGTACTGCGACGGGGTGTACGAGTGCCGCAACCTCCGCCAGCTCGAACGGTTCGTGACGACCGTCGCCGAGTCCTGATCAGCCCGACAGCAGGGACCAGGCCCGGTCGGCGACCTGGGCCAACGCCCGCAGCTGCGCCCGCTCCCGGCGGCGGAACCCGCGGCCCTGCCGGCCGACGAGCAGGGTGGCGTCGTGCGCGTCGAGCCGCGCCACCGCGAGGTCGTCGGGTCCGCTGCTGCCCTCGGCGACGAGCGGCGACGCGGCCGTCCCCGCGGCCAGGGCGGCGAGCAGCTCGTCGTTCGGGGCGCCCGTCCCGTCCACCGCCGTGGCCGCGCCCGGCGCGAGCAGCGCCGACCAGTCGGCGGCGAACTCGCGTCGCAGCAGCTTGACGAGCAGCTGATCCAGGTCCTCGGTCGACGTCGCGTCGCACAACGCGGCCGCGGACTCCAACGCGTCGAGTCGGGGATCCGGGAACGACGCGACGACGCGGACCTCCTCCACCGAGGTGCCGTCGACCTCCTCGATCTCGCGCACCAGCAGGTCGATCACGTCCAAGCTGGCGAGCTCGACGGCGAACTCGTCGACCGCGACCCGGTCGCCGCGCTCGAGCACGTCGATGCCGACGATGTCGCCGCCGACGGCGCCGACCCGGGAGGCGACGAGGCCCAACGCGCCCGGCCGGTCAGGCAACCAGACGCGCACCAGCACGTGCGCGGGACTCGCGTCCACGACCCGTACCCTATTGCGCCACTGTGACGGGCCGATTGCGAGCACGTGACCGCGTCCGGTCGGGCGCGCCCTCCTACACTGACGGCGGTGGGGGAGCGCATCGGCGTGCTCGGCGGCACGTTCGATCCGGTGCACGTCGGGCACCTCGTCGCCGCGGGCGACGCCCGTTGGGCGCTGCACCTCGACCGGGTGCTGCTCGTCGTCGCCGGCGACCCCTGGCAGAAGCGCGGGCAGGTGGTCGCGTCGCCCCGGGAGCGGCTCGCGCTCGCCCAGGCCGCGGTCGCCGACCTCGACGGGATCGAGGTGAGCCCCGTCGAGGTGGAGCGCACCGGCCCGTCGGTCACCGCCGACACCCTCGAAGCCCTCGCCGCGCCCGGCCGCGAGTTCTTCTTGCTGCTCGGCGCCGACGCCGTCGCCAACATGGCGACCTGGAAGCGCCTCGACGAGACCCGCCACCTCGCCACGATCGTCGTCGTCGAGCGGGCCGGTGACGCGCACGCCGAGCCGCCGGGGGGCGGCTGGCGCTACGAGCGGCTGTCGATCCCGCGCCTCGACGTGTCGTCGAGCGACATCCGCGGCCGCCTCGCCGCCGGTCGTCCCGTGGACGGGCTCACGCCCGTCGCCGTGATCCGGGAGATCCGGGCCCGGGGCCTCTACACTGCGCCGTGATGTCACTGGCGTCCCGCCCGCAGCACCCGGCTGGGATCGCCTGTTGAGGAGCCCCGACCCGCGGGCGTGGCGTCGTGCGGCCGCCGCGGCTGAGGCGGCGGCCGACAAGAAGGGCACCGACATCGTCGTGCTCCACGTCGCCGAGATCATCTCGATCATCGACTGCTTCGTGCTCGTCGAGCGCGTCGAACACCCGGCAGGTGCGCACCATCGTCGACGAGGTCGACGCCGCGGTCGCCGCGCTCGACGGGGGCCGCCCCATCGGCGTCGAGGGGCGCGACCACGCCACCTGGGTGCTGCTCGACTACGGCGACGTGGTCGTGCACGTGTTCCTCGACGAGACCCGCCGCTACTACGACCTCGACCGGCTCTGGGCCGACGCGCCGCAGCTCGACTGGGACCGCGACCTCCCGGTCGCGGCCGAGCCTTAACCCGCCAGGAACGGGCGCACCGCCACCCCCGCGGCCGCCAGGTCCGCCTTGAGGTCCGCGACCGCCACGTTCGCCAGGCGCGGCGAGTACAGGATCGAGCTGATGATCGCGCCCTGCGCGCCGCCGTCGACGAACGCGGCCCGGATGTGCTCCACGTTCCCCGCGCCCCCCGACGCGATCACGGGCACGTTCACCGCGTCGGCGACGGCCGCGGTGATGTCGAGGTCGTAGCCGCTCGCCGTCCCGTCCCGGTCGATGCTGTTCACGACGATCTCGCCGGCGCCGAGCTGCTCGCCCTCGCGCACCCAGTCGAGCGCGTCCCGTCCCGTCGCCTGGCGGGCGCCGTCGATGAACACCTCGTAGCCGCTGCGGATCCCGTGCCGGCGCCCCACCCGCTTCACCTGGGTGCTCAGCACGATGCACTGGCGCCCGAACGCCTCGGCGCCCGCCCGGATGATCTCCGGGTCGCGCACCGCCATCGAATCGACGCTGATCTTCTCCGCGCCTGCCTTGAGCACCTCGAACATGTCGTCCACCGACCGGATCCCGCCGCCGACGGTGAACGGCACGAACACGTGGCGGGCCACCCGCCGCACCGTCTCGACGTCGATCTTGCGGCGCTCGGCGCTCGCGGTGATGTCGTAGAAGACGATCTCGTCGATCTGGTCGGCGTAGAGCCGGGCGGCGAGCGTCTCGGCCGGCGCGACGTCCACGTTGTCCTGGAACTGCTGCGCCTTCGTGACCCGCCCGGCGATGACGTCGAAGCAGGCGATGAGCCGCTTGGTCAGCACCCGTGCTCCCAGCGGGCGAACCGCTCGAGGAGCCCCAAGCCGACCGGTCCGCTCTTCTCGGCGTGGAACTGGGTGGCGACGATGTTGTCCCGCGCCGCGACGGAGCAGAACGGCGTCGCGTACTCGGTGACGCCCAGCACCACGTCGGGGTCCGCGGGCTCGCAGAAGTACGAGTTCACGAAGTAGCAGTGGGCGGGGGAGGGGAGCCCATCGGTGACGGGATGGGCGCGGGTCGTCGTCACCTCGTTCCAGCCGATCTGGGGGACCCGCACCGAATCGGGGAAGCGGCGCACGACGCCGGGGACCCAGCCGAGCCCGTCGACGTCGCCCTCCTCGGTGTGCTCGAAGAGGACCTGCAACCCGATGCAGATCCCGAGGAACGGCACCCCGTCGTGCAGCACCCGCTCGGTGAGCGCGTCGACGAGGCCGGCGGCGTACAGGGAGTCGAGCGTCGCCCGGGCGGCCCCCACGCCGGGCAGCACGAGCCGGTCGGCGCGTCGCAGCGCCGCGGCGTCGCGGACCAGGCGATGCTCGAGGCCGAGATGGTCCAGCGCGTAGCCGACGCTCGGCGCGTTGCCGGCCCGGTAGTCGATCACCCCGATCACCCGGCGAGTCTAGGAAGCGTCCCCGCCGACCGGTCCCCACGATTCGCGCTCGGTGCTTCACCGTTTCTTGGCCTGGGCGGTGCGGGGCGGCCCGGGGGTCCCGGGTAGCCTCGCCCGCATGCCCGACGACGCACCGGCCGGACCGGCGATCGAGATCCTCGAGCTCACGAAGGAGTTCGGCGCGGTGCGGGCGGTCGACGACCTCAGCTTCCACGTCGACCACGGGCAGGTCTGCGGGCTGCTCGGACCGAACGGCGCGGGGAAGACCACCACGTTGCGGGTCCTCGTCGGGCTGCTGCGTCCCACGCGAGGCTCGGCGCGGCTCCTCGGGGTCCCGATGACGCCGAGCAACCCGGTACTCGCCCGGGTCGGCACGATGATCGAGCACGCCGACTTCGTCCCGTTCCTGTCCGGTATGCGCAACCTCGAGGTGCACTGGCGGGAGGCGGGCGGCGACTTCGCCACCGCGAACGTCGACGAGGCGCTCGCCATCGCCGGGCTCGGCGACGCCGTCCACCGCAAGGTCAAGACGTACTCCCAGGGGATGCGCCAGCGTCTCGGCGTCGCCCGGGCGCTGCTCGGCCGACCCGAGCTGCTCGTGCTCGACGAGCCGACGAACGGGCTCGACCCCGGCGAGATGCGCGAGATCCGCGAGCTCATCGCCCGCCTCTCCGACCGGGGCGTCACGGTGCTGCTCTCGAGCCACCTCCTCGCCGAGGTCGAGCAGGTGTGCAGCCACGTCGTCGTGATGGACCGAGGCCGGCTCGTCGCCGCGGGCACGATCGCCGAGCTCACGGCCTCGACGGCGTCGGTCTACTTCGGGATCGACGACGTCGAACGCGCCCGACAGGTCCTCACCGCCCAAGCCGGTGTCCGCGCGGTGAAGCCCCAACCGCCCGGCCTGCTCGTCGAGCTCGACGGCGTCGCCCGCTCCGAGCTCGTCGCCGCGCTCGGTGCACGCCGGGGTCGGCGTCGACACCGTCGAATCGACGCACCGCCTCGAGGACGCGTTCCTCGGGCTCCTCGCCCACGAGAACCGCTGATGGCCGCCCTCTTCGGCACCGAGATGACGAAGCAGTGGCGCCGGACGCGGACCTACGCCGCGATCGGCATCACGATCCTCATCCCGATCATCTTCGCGGTCGCCATCAAGGCGAACCCGCCGTCGCCGGGCGCCGGGGACGACGGGTTCATCTACCTGGCGACCCACACCGGGCTGTTCCTCCCCGTCGCCGCGCTCCGGTTCATGAGCCGGTTCCTGCTCGTGTTCCTCGTCGCGCTCTTCGCCGGGGACGCGATCGCCTCCGAGGCCAGCTGGGGCAACCTGCGCGCCATGCTGACCCGCCCCGTCGGGCGCGGGCGCCTGCTCGTCGCCAAGCTCGAGTCGGCGACCCTGCTCGCCCTCGTCGTCACCGTCGTCACGGTCGTCGCGGCGCTCATCGCCGGCGGGATCGCGTTCGGCTGGAGTGGGCTCAACCTCGGCGCCGCCCACGCGGGGCTGCTCGCTCCCACGTTCCACATGTCGGCCTCCCGGATCATCGGGAACCTCGCCATCGCGACCGGGTACGTGTTCTGGGGGCTCGCCGGCGTCGGCGCGCTCGCGTTCATGGTGTCGACGATGACCGACTCGCCCGCCGCGGCGGTGTTCGCCGGGTTCGGGCTCTACGCCATCTCCCAGATCCTTGACGCCATCACGTCGCTCGGGTCCATGCGCTACGGGTTCCCCACCCACTACTACGACGCGTGGACGAACCTGTTCACCGGGCCGGGGCCGACGGGCGACATGCTGCGCGGGACGCTGCTCCAGATCCCCTACGTGCTGGTGTTCGGCGGGATCGGCTGGTGGTACTTCCGCCGCAAGGACGTCCTCTCGTAGCAGCGCCTCCCACGGCACGGCGGGCGGCGCGCGGCGTCGCACCCGAGCACGGGCGACGGGCCGGCCGAGGTCTCCTCGGCCTGGGGGGCGTGGCCGGGAGCGCCCCCCGGCCGGCCACCCCCCGATTGTGGCAGGCGCCGCCGCGCCGTGCCCCGGGCGCCGCCCGGGCCGAGCCGGCGCGCCCGCCGCACCGGCGGGAACGACCGGGGGCGTGGGTCGCGTCCCCCGCCCGGCCGAGGATGGCGCCGTGCGCGGCGCCGCCGAGTGGACCGCCGAGTTCCTCGCCACCGCCGTCATCGTGCTGGTCGGGTTGTCGGCGATCACCTTCGACGGCGCGACCCACTCGCCGCGACCTTCCCGGCGTTCCTCGTCACCGTCGAGGCCCCCGTCTTCGGCTCCAGCCTCAACCCGGCCCGCAGCTTCGGCCCCGCGCTCGCGTCGGGCGCGTGTTCCGACTCCTGGATCTACGCCGCCGCGCCCCACTCGGCGCGCTGCGCCGTCGTGTACCGCCGGGTCCGCGGCTCGATCATGTGCGCCAAGCTGTTCCACACCGACGAGTGCCACCGCCCGTTCTTCGGCTGCCGGTACACGTCGCCGGCCGAACGCGTCGAGCCGTGCGGCGAGCCCCGGCGGTGGCCGCGCCGAGCCCGCGTCGCCCGCTGCGAGCCCGGACGTCAGCCCCCGGGCGGGGGGCCCGACGGGCCGCCCGCTCCCGGACCACCCCCGCCCGGACCGCCCGCCCCCGGGCCGCCGCCACCCGCGGGACGGTCGGCGGTGCTCGACGCGATCGGCGTCCCGCGGAAGCAGCCGATCGAGTACGGGTACTCGGCGGTCATCACGTAGTGGTACATCTTCACCTTCCGGCCGTTCCACACGATCGTGTCGGTGCGGCCGTGGCAGGCGTCGAGATCCGCGTCGGTGAGGGTCTGGCCGTGGTCGCCGCGCGGCCCGTAGATGCCGAACCCGTCCATCGCGTAGCCGAGGAGCTGGGAGTGGCCCGTGCCCGTATCGAGCCGGCTGGCGAGGCACGGCGACAACGAGTGGTAGTGGTACGCCCCGGCCATCATCGGATGACCGCGGCACGAGTCCTGGATCTCGTACGCGAGGGCGTCGCGGCCCTCCGCGTCGAGGGCGTTGAACAGCAGGACCCCGTTCAACATGATGCCGATCGGGCCGAGCGACGTGCACGTCGGCTTCGACGCCACCCTCGGCGTCGCCGGCAACGACAGGCTGATCTGCTGTGCCCGGATCGCGTTCGGGTTGCGGTCGTACTGCGACGCGGGGTCGCTGGTCGCAATCGGGAACACCCCGGTCGTGGCGTCGGTCGGCAGGTCGTTGCTGGTGATGACGCGCTTCGAGCCCTGCCGGGTCACGGACGTGGTGGCGTTGGTCCACGAGACGCTGCCCTCGACCACGGGCTTCTTCGTCAGATCGAAGGTCCCGTCGCCGTTGAACCACGGGCCGGTGGACTGCGCGCCGCCGGTCGACGGGAACGACGTCTGACACGACTCGACGGTCCCCACCGCCGGCTGCGACGACGGGGTGCCGCCCACCGGGAGGTGATGCACGTCACTCGTCGCCGCCACACCCGCGGCGCCGGCGGTGGCGAGGGACAGCACCGAGACGAGGAGCACGGGCGCCAGGAGGACCGGCCATCGACGGCGCCATCGCTGGGGCATGCCCAGGTCCTCCCGGCTCGGGGCGTCGCCGGATCCGGCCCGGCGGCGAGCGCAACCTAGCCCCGTGTCGTCGGCGCGTCACCGCGCGGCCGGCGCGCTCAACCCGCCACGAGCTCGGTCACGGCGACCACGGTGCGCCAGTTCCGGGTCGTGGCGCGAGTCGAGAGGCGCTGCTCGATCCAGGTGTTCGTCAGCTTCGTGCGCCCGTAGCCGTTCGGGCACCGCAGATAGACCTCCCGGCCGTGCACCGCGAGCTCGTCGGGCCCGTTGCTGGTGGCGAGGGCGCGTGTCGAGGCCGCGGACGGTCGACCCGCGAGGAACGTGACATGCAAGGTCGCGGGGTCGCGTCGCCGGGCCAGGAACGGATTCGCGCGCTCGATCCGGGCCAGCTGCTCGCGGGTGCGCACGAGCACGGTGATGTCGAGCCCGAACGTGCGCCGGATCGCCGTCTCGAGGGTGGTCGCCAGCCGGGACTCGGGCTGTGACGCGCCGCGGAACACGACGTTGCCGCTCTGCAGGTGCGTCGTGACCTCGCCGAAGCCGAGCGCCTCGACACTGCGGCGCAGCGACGCCATGGGGACCTTGTTGCGACCCCCGACGTTCACGCCGCGCAGCAACGCGGCGTAGGCGGTCACGCCCGACCCCCCGGGCGGACCGCCCGCGGGGGCGGCGTCGTTGTGGCGGCGGGGGCCCTCGCCGAGGCCGGCGGCATCACCCGATTCTGGCGGGACGCCGGCCCGCCCGGGCCAGGCCCCCGTCAAGGGGGTCCCGGAACCTGTCGATGGTCCCGCATGGCGTTCCACGCGCCGACCGGGCGATGGCCCGACCGCCTGCGCGCCCGGCTGCTGGGCCCCAGCCAGGTCGCGGTCATCGTCGTGGCGCCCGCGCTGCTGCTCGGTCGACAGGCCGGCCTGGTCGCCGACGTCCCCGTGTGGATCCTGATCGGGCTGCTCATCGGCGCCCAGCTCGCGACCGCGCTGGCGTACGCCGTGTGGCCGGGCCCCGAGGTCGGCTGGAAGCTGTTCCTGCGCGCCGGGGTGCAGCTCAGCGCGACCACCGTGGTGATCTACGCCATCGGCTGGGGCCCGACCCTCGCGGTCGGCCTCATGTTCGGCGTCGCCGACAACATACGCGCGTCGGGATCCAAGGCCACGATGCCGAGCATCGTCTGGAGCGTGCTCGGCCTCGGGGTCGGCGAGCTCGCCATCGCGGTGAACGTCTCGCCGTCGCTCGTCGGCCAGCCCCTCGTGCACGGTCTCGCCGCACTCGCCGCGCTCGGCCTCGCGTTCACTATCGCGCTCCTCGGGCGCAGCACCGGTGACAAGGAGAAGGCCGAAGCCGAGCTGCGGCGCAGCGACGAGCGCTTCAAGGCGCTCGTGCAGCACGCCTCCGACGTGATCATGGTGGTCGACGGCAGCGGGACCCTCCAGTACCTCAGCCCGGCGTTCGAGCGCCTCCTCGGGTACGCGGCCACCGAGGCGGTGGGCCTCCCGGCGATGCAGCTCGCGCATCCCGACGACCTCGAGCCGGCCATCCGAGCCCTCGGCGACGCGCAGAACGCCACCGGGACAGCCGTGCGCATCGAGGTGCGTCTCCGCGAGCGGACCGGCGGGTGGCGCTGGTTCGACGCGAGCGTCATGAACCTCGTCGCCGACCCCGGCGTCAACGGTGTCGTGGTCAACCTGCGCGACATCAGCGAGCGGATGCGCGCCCAAGACGAGCTCCGAGAGGCCGAGGCGCGCTTCCGCGGCGCCTTCGAGGACGCGCCGATCGGGATGGGCCTCACCGACCACGACGGTCGACTCTTCCGCGTCAACCGGGCGCTGGCCGACATGCTCGGCTACGAGCCCCAGCAGCTGCGGGGCATGACCGTCGAGGAGATCACCCATCCCGACGACCGCGAGGCCAGCCGGCGCCAGATGCTGCGCGTCGCCGCCGGCGAGATCCCCGGCTACCAGATCGACAAGCGGTACCTCCACGCCGACGGCCACGTCCTGTGGGTCTCGCTCAGCGTCTCGATGGTCCGAAGCGCCGACGGCCAGCCGCGCTACATGATCGGCCAGCTCGAGGACATCACCGAGCGCAAGGCGAACGCCGAGCGGCTCGCCCACGCCGCGATCCATGACCCGCTGACCGGACTGCCCAACCGGGTGCTGTTCGTCGACCGGCTGGCCCGCGCCCTGGCCCGAGCCCGACGTCGCGACACGAAGGTCGGCGTCATCTTCCTCGACCTCGATCGCTTCAAGGTGGTCAACGACAGCCTCGGGCACGCCACCGGCGACGAGCTCCTCAAAGCGATCAGCGAGCGGCTGCTCGAGACGCTGCGACCCGAGGACACGGTCGCCCGCTTCGGCGGCGACGAGTTCGTGGTGCTGTGCGAGGACGTCACCGATGAGGCGATCGTCGGACAGCTGGCCGAGCGAATCGAGGCCACGATCTCGCGGCCCAGCGTCATCGCGCGCCGCGAGATCTTCGTGACAGCGAGCATCGGGGTGGTGGTCTCCGAGCCCGGCGCCGCGTCGCCCGAGACGCTGCTGCGCGACGCCGACGCCGCGATGTACGGCGCCAAGGGTCAGGGCCGCGCCCGGATCGAGTGCTTCGACCGCAACACCCACCAGCGATCCGTGGAGGAGCTCGAGCTCGAAGCCGACCTGCACCACGTCGTGGAGCGCGACGAGCTCCGCGTCTACTACCAGCCGATCGTTGACCTCGTCACGGGGCGCGTCAGCGGCTTCGAGGCTCTGATCCGCTGGATGCATCCCATCCGCGGGCTCGTCGACCCGCACGGCTTCATCACCCTCGCCGAGGACACCGGCCTCATCGTGCCCATCGGCGCGTGGATCCTCCAGGAGGCGTGCCGCCAGACGGCCTGCTGGCAGGCGCAGCGGCGCACCGACGGGCCGCCGTTGACCGTGAGCGTCAACGTGGCGCCCCGCCAGCTGAACGAGGCGTCGCTGGCGGATCAGGTCGACCGGATCCTCGCGTCGACGGGGATCGATCCGCAGACGGTGTGGCTCGAGCTGACCGAAGGGGCGCTCAGCCATGCCGAGACGTCGATCAACGCCCTGCAGTCGCTGCGGGATCTTGGGGTGCACCTCGCGGTCGACGACTTCGGCACGGGCTACTCGTCCCTCGGCCACCTGAAGGCGTTCCCCGTCGAGGCGCTGAAGATCGACCAGGGATTCGTCGACGGGCTCGGCACCGACCCCAACGACACGACGATCGTCGGCGCTGTGGTCGGCCTGGCCCACTCCCTCGGTCTGGCCGCGATCGCCGAGGGTCTCGAGTCGCCGTCTCAGCTCGCCGAGCTGCGCACCCTCGGCTGCGACTACGCGCAGGGCTACCTCTTCGGCGCGCCGCAGCCGGCGAACGTCCTCGGGGAGCACCCGGCCGACGACCTGACCGCCTGGCACACCGGCGTCGACTGACGACCGCGGCTCTGGCGAGGGTCGCACCCGCGGGTCGCTACCAGCCCACCTGCCCGTCGAGCAGCTCGCGCAGCAGGTCGGCGTGGCCGTTGTGGCGGGCGTACTCCTCGATCATGTGGACGTAGATCCACCGCAGCGTGCAGGGCTGCCCGTCTCGGACGCCCGTGTCGTCGAGGTCGTGCGCGGCCGCGGCCCGGCGGCTGGCGGCGCACTCCGCTTCCCAGGCGGCCACGTCGGCGTGCCAGTCGGCCTGGTCCAGGGGGACGAGCTCGCTGTCCTCGACTTGCGGGTCGATCCAGATGCAGGGGGCCGCGTGGTCGCGCAGCAGCGTCCGGCGGAACCAGTTGCGCTCAACCTCCGCCATGTGGCGGACCAGGCCGTGCAGCGACAGCTTCGACGTCGTCACCGGCCGGCGCTTGCGGGCCGCGTCGTCCAGCCCCTCACACTTGAGCAGCAGCGTCGTGCGGTGGAACTCGAGCCAGGCCTCCAGCATGGGGCGCTCGTCGAGCACGTACGGCGGCTCGCTGCGGCGTGGATCCGTGAGGCCCTCGATCACCGCCTCATCCCCTCGGGCGCTCGGGTCCGTCGACGCCGGCCACGATCGTGCTCACGACCCCGTGAAGTGCGGGTTGAAGATGAAGCCGACGACCGCGCCGTGCGGCGCCACGACCGTCGCGGTGACGATGTCGTCACCGACCTCGCTCGCCGGCGTGTGCACCGTGGCACCGGCCGCGACCGCGGCGTCGACCGCCCCCACAACGTCCGCCACACCCCAGTAGGTGAGCGCACCGTCGGCCGGGTCCGCCGTCGGGAGCAGCCCCAGCTCATACCCGGCGACGTTGAACCCGACGTAGAACGGCTCCTCGAAATACGGGGCCGACCCGAGCAGCGACGACCACCAGGCGGTGGCCGCCGCGAGGTCGGGCGCCGGATAGATGACGGTTCGCAGCCCGAGCAGCTTGATCGGCATCGCGGCCATGATGACACCACGGACCGGTTCCACCCCGGGGCGCCACGGAGAGCAATGCCACGGGCTCAGCCGGGCCGGTGCGCCTCGATCAGGAAGCGCTGGGCGTGGGCCACGAAGGGGCCGTCGCGCTGGATGCGGTCGTGGAGCGCCGCGAGGCGAGCCCGGTACCGGTCGACGGTGAACCCGGGGACGATCCAGGGCACCTTGCGCAAGAAGTACGTGACCGCGGCGACGTCGTGGAACACGGTGCGGAGGGACGCCTCCCGCAGGTCGACGACCACCAGCCCGGCGTGCTCGGCGCCTCCAGCTGCCCGCGTCACGCTGCGGGCGTCGCTCACGGGCTGCGGACCCATGAGGAAGTCGGTCAGCTCGCGGAGTGATCCGACACCGACCTGCTGTGACAGGTAGGAGCCGCCTGGACGCAGGACGCGTCCGATCTCGTCCCAGACCGTGACCGTCGGGTGGCGGCTCACCACGAGGTCGAAGGACCCCGTCGCGAACGGCAGCCCCGCGTCGTCGGCGGCGGCGACCACCGACGCGCCGATGCGGTACAGGTTGCGGCGCGCCACGTCCAGGTTGGGGGGCCAGGACTCCGTGGCGACGAACACCGCCGGCGGGTTCGGGACGTGCGCGATCACCTCGCCGCCGCCGGTCTGGATGTCCAACGCCGTCCCCGCGGTCACCAAGCGCCGAGCGATCAAGCGCGCGTACCCCCACGACGGGCGCTCCTCGGTCGCTCGGCCATCGAACCAGGAGAAGTCCCAGCCCTCGGCGGGCACGGCCGCGCCCTCCGCGAGCAGCTCCTCGAACGTCGGCCGCGGCACCATGCACTCGAACTCTCGCGTCTCGCGGGCCGCGCCGCGGCGTCACCCTCGCCGGGCGATCGTGATGATCTCCGGGCTCCGACTGCTCAGGGGCTGCCGGGCCCAGTCCCCGAACTGCTCCTCGATCACCAGACCCGTCTCGGAGAGGAAGGAGGCCAGCGCCTCCGTGTCCAAGAACCGCAGCGTGCTGTGGCTGACTCGTGGTCGCGCCCACCGAGCGCTCATGAACGTCTGCGTGAACCGGACGATGGCGCCATCGACCGGGTGCTGCACGTCGTCCGCCTTGCGCACGACCGTCCCGTCCTCGGTGACGAACTCGACCGCATGCTCCGGGCTCCAGCGCTCCCACTCGCGGACCGATGGGTTGCGGGTCTCGAACACGAAGCGCCCATCACCCGTGAGGGCTGACCGGATCGCCGCGAGCGACGACCGGAGCTCGTCATCCTCGACGAGCACCTGGAACGCATGGCCCGTCATGACGACGAGGGAGAACTCATGCTGCCCGCCGAGCGAGCCGAGGTCACCGACGATCCAGTCGATGTCGTCGCGCCGGACGCGCCTGGTCGAGCATCGCGGGCGCGGGGTCGAGGCCACAGAGGGGCCCGCGGTGCCCCGCCTCGCGGGCCAGGCGCAGCAGCTCGCCCGTCCCGCAGCCGACGTCGAGCACCGAGTGCGACGACAGGACCAGCGGCAGGTAGAAGGCGAAGTCCGGTCGACCACGACACAGCGCGTCGTACAGCTCGGCGAGCTCGGGATCCGAGTACAGGCGATCAACCACGAGCGCAGTCCATGGGCCGCGGCCAGCCTCGTCGACGCGCCCTCGGCGGCGCGGCGAATTTCCCAGTCACCCGCCGCCCGACCGTCGAGCAACGAAGCAGATCAGGACGGCTTGACGGGCGAGGGACCCTCACGCCACGACGACCGCCCGAGGAAGGAGCGTCGTCACGAGGGCGGGTCGATGCAGCACGAGTTCGAGTGGCGGTACCGTGCGCCGCGGTTCTGGACGGCTGAGGAGCTCGAGTTTGGTGCGAGACCGGCAGCTCCGGGCGCTGCGTGCCCATCGGGTGCCGGCCTGGTGGTTGGACGCAAAGCTCGGGATCTTCGTGCACTGGACTCCCGCGTCGGTGCCGGCGTTCGCTCCCGTCGATGTCGACATCGGCCAGCTCGTGCAGTCGGGCCGACACGACGCGCTGGCCGATTCGCCGTACGCCGAGTGGTACGAGAACTCGCTGCGGTTCCCCAACAGTCCGGTCGCTCGGCACCATCGCGAGGTGTACGGCGATCGTCCGTACGAGCGGTTCGCGGACGATTGGGTTGCCGGCCTCGCGGGGTGGGATCCCGAGGCGTGGGCGGCGCGCTTCGCCGAGACCGGCGCTCGATACGTCGTCTTCGTGGCCAAGCACATGGACGGCTACTGCATGTGGCCGACGGAGGTCCCCAACCCGCAACGCCCGGGTTGGCACAGTCCCCGCGACGTGGTCGGCGAGCTAGGCGAGGCGGTACGCGCGGCCGGGATGCGCTTCGGGATCTACTACTCGGGTGGCCTCGACTCGACGTTCAACGACCGGCCGATCGGAACGTTCGCCGAGATGATCGACGCAATCCCGCGTGGTGCGTATCCCGCGTATGCCGACGCGCAGGTCCGTGAGCTCATCCGCCGGTACCGGCCGAGCGTCCTGTGGAACGACATCGCATGGCCGGGTGCCGGCCGACAGCTGTGGCCGCTCTTCCGGTACTACTACGAGCAGGTGCCCGACGGCGTCGTCAACGACCGGTGGATGCCCTGGAGCAGCCTGCTCGCCACAGCTCGCTCGCCGCTGGTGCGGCGAGCGATCGACGCCCTGGTGCGGCATCAGGCCCGGCGAGACCGCGGCGTCGTGCCTCCGATCCCGCCCCATTTCGACGTGCGCACCCCCGAGTACGTGGTCTTCGACGACGTCCAACGCACGCCCTGGGAGTGCGTCCGCGGCATGGATCACAGCTTTGGCCACAACGCATGCTCGCGTCCCGAGCACTTCCTCGGCCATGGCGAGCTGCTCTGGATGCTGACCGACATCACGGCCAAGGGCGGCAACCTGCTCCTCAACATCGGCCCGCGCGGCATCGACGCCCAGATCCCCGAGGAGCAGCTCACCCGACTCGGGTGGCTTGCCGAATGGATCGCACACAACGGCGGCGCCGTCTTCGCGACTCGGCCGTGGGTCACACCAGGCACCATGACCGTCGAGCACGATCTCGTTCGCTACACCACGCGTGACGACTGGGTCTACGCCTTCGTGCACCACACGACCGACCCGGTCACTCTGCCCGACGTCCGCGCGACGCCGACAACCACCATCACGACCATCGACGGCGAGCCAGTCGCATGGAGCGACTCACCATCGGGCCTCACGATCACACGCGGGGTACCGCGGTCCCCGGGCCCGACGGTGCTTGCGCTCCGACACGTCGCTGCCCATCCTCGCCATCAGGTGTCGTAGCCGGTGATGCCGGACGGGATCGGAAGACCCGACGACGCTGTGGACCTGAGGGGACTGTTCTCGAACCCTGACCTCTTCACGGGTCTGGTCGAACGATTCTCCGTACCCTTCGCCTGATTTACTGGTGTGGCCGTAGGGGGTGCTGGTGGCGGAGCTGCCGACCGGGACGGTCACCTTTCTCTTCACCGATCTCGAGGGCTCCACGCGGCTCTGGGAGAGCCACGCGGAGGAGATGCGTGGGGCTCTCGCCCGCCACGACGCGCTGTTGCGTCAGGCGATCGAAGCACACGGAGGGCGCGTCGTTAAGACCACCGGTGACGGGGTGCATGCCGTGTTCGGCGTCGCCGAGGCCGCGGTCTCGGCAGCCGTCGAGGCCCAGCGATCGATGGGCGCGGAGACGTGGCCGGAGGGGGTGGCGATCCGGGTCCGGATGGGTCTCAACACCGGCTCGGCCCAGTCCCGGGACGGGGACTACTTCGGACCTGCGCTGAATCGCGGCGCACGAGTGATGGCGATCGCGCACGGAGGGCAGGTTCTCGTGTCGCGCGCTACGGCGGACCTGGTGCGAGACAGCGAGGCGGCCGACATCAGTGTCGACGACCTCGGGGAGCACCAGCTCCGCGACCTGACTCGGCCGGAACGCGTCTTCCAGGTCTGCGCGCCGGGGCTGGAGGCGGACTTTCCCCCGCTGCGCTCGCTGGAGGCGTTTCCTTCCAATCTGCCCACCCAGCTCACGTCGTTCGTCGGCCGCGACGACGAGCTCGCGGACCTCACGGCGCTGCTGCCCCGCGCCCGGCTCCTGACGATCGTGGGCGTCGGCGGTGTCGGGAAGACTCGGCTGGCGGCGCAGGTCGCCGCCGAGGTCGTGCCCGCGTTCGCGGACGGGGCCTGGTTCGCCGAGCTCGGTGCGGCAGACGACGCCGACGCGATCACGGAGATCGTGGCCGCGGCGCTCGCTGTGCAGGCACGGCCGGGCCTGTCGCTCGCCGACAGCACCACCGAGTTCCTCCGCCCCAAGCGCCTCTTGCTCGTGCTCGACAACTGCGAACACCTGCTCGAGCCCGTGGGGAGACTGGTGATCTCGATCCTGCGTGAGTGCCCGAGCGTGCAGGTGATCGTCACGAGTCGCGAGGGCCTCGGTGTCCCGGGTGAGCAGATGTGGGCGCTGCGTTCGCTTTCGCTCCCGGATGCCGCGTCGCCGCTGGACGACGTCGCCGCGAGCGACGCTGTGCGGCTGTTCGTCGAACGCGCCCAGGCGGCGCGCCCGGCCTTCGAACTCGCAGCCGAGAACGCGGCCCATGTCGCCGAAATCTGCTGTCGGCTGGACGGGGTCCCGCTCGCGATCGAACTTGCGGCCGCGCGCATCGCGTCCATGAACCCCGAGGACATCGCGGCGAGGCTCGACGAGCGGTTCCGGCTCCTCACTGGAGGACGACACGCCGCGGTGGGTCGTCAGCAGACCTTGCTCGCGACCGTCGAGTGGTCGTACTCGCTCCTGCGGCCTCGTGAGCAGCTGGTGTTCGATCGCATCGGCATCTTTGCCGGCGGCTTCGATCCGACGGCCGCCGAGGCGATCGTGACGGGGAACGGACTCGAGGACTGGGACGTGCTCGACGGGCTCGCAGAGCTCGTCGCCAAGTCCATGCTGAGCGTGGATGACGCCGCGACCGGCAGCGTGCGCTACCAGCTCCTCGAGACGCTGCGCGAGTACTCACGCTGGCGGATGGAGGAGGCGCGCGACGCGGACGTCTGGCGACGCCGACACGCGGCGTACTACGGCGAGTTCGCCCAGCGAGCCTGCGAAGGCCTCGGCGGGCCGGACGAGGTCTCGTGGGCGAGCCAATTCGAAGCCGAGCTCGACAACCTGCGCACGGCCGTCAGCTGGGCCCTCGATTCCGACAGCGCGGCCGACGCGGAGCTCGGGCTGCGGATCATCGGGGTGCTCGCGGCGTTCCCGACGGCCGACGGTCCGCGCAAGATCGGCACCTGGGCCGAGCGGGCGCTGGGCCGCCTCGACCCCGTCGACGATGGGCTCGCCAGCGCCGTGCTCGGCATCGCCGCGATGGCGGCGTTCTCGCGCGGCGACCTCAGCGCCATGTCCGACCGGGCCCGCGCGTCGCTTCGGCGAGGACCGACCCCGGCCTGGCCGCATGTCTTGGGTCACGTCGCGACGGCGCTGCGCCACGCGTTCGCCGGCGAGCTTGAGGACGCGCTCCAGACCTGGCGGGAGGCCACCGTGGTCAGCGCCGACGCAAGGCCGGCGTTGCGGGCGGCGGTGCACGGCGGGTGCTCGACCTTCGCCGTCTTCGCCGGCGATGCTGAGCTCGCCCGCTCGGAGGCCGAGCTTGCTGTGAGTCTGGCGCGCGAGAGCGGCAGCCCCTCCGCCGTCGCCCAGGCGCTCGGCTCGACCGCGTACGTATATCGGACGAGTGACCCGCAACGGGCCCGGGAGGACGGCGAGGAGGCGATCGAGCTCATGCACGCGGGGGCCGGGACCGTCCTCATGGTTCCGACCCTCGCGAACGTCGCGTTGCTACGAGCGCGCGCCGGTGACCGCGTCGGTGCATTCCTCGCGCTGCACGAGGCGACCACCCGTGCCCACAACATCGGCGACCGTCCCGGCCTGGTCAGCATGCTGAACCGTGCCGCTGTCCCGACACTCGCGGAGCTGGGACACGCCGCCGAGGCCGCCGTGCTGGCCGGCGTGGTAACGGAGGGGCCGCTGCACACATTGTCGCTGAGCGGCACCGACCGTGACGAGCGCGCCGCGGCCATCGCGATCCTCCAGGCGCAGCTGCCGGCCACCGCGTACCGCGACGCGGCCGCTCGAGGCGCGTCGATGAGCTATGAAGCCGTCGTGCGGTACGTGCTGGACGCGACCCTCCGACTGGCCGAGGAGGAAGGAACGACGACACCCGACTGAGCGCTCTCTCGCGGTCCGCGGATGGTGCTGTGGGTCGACCGATGACGGCGTGGACCTGAGGGTGCGTGGAGCTAATGAGAGTGTTTTCGAACCCCCGCTTCCTTGAAGACATAACGCCGTTGGCCCAGAAGAGCTAGCAGAGTGTGGTGGGGCATCACGCGCGGTGAATCTCGCGCGGTTCTGCACACTCTGTGGAAAGACAGCGGACAGGCATCTAGGCTCCCGACTGGGGCAAGCCCAGTCTGTTTTGGGGGCTTGGGGTATCGGGGGTCGGCATGGCCGACATGCTGCAGTGTCCGGGTTGTCGTGCGGCGCACGGACTCAACCTCGGCGCGGTTCCAGTCGATTGCGCCGGGAATCTGCGCCCTTGACAGGACGCTATTCGAAACCGGAGTCTTCGGCTACGAACCGCCCGTTTCGCCGCGCAGTTGGCTCATCCCAAAGTGGCAGTTGGCGCTCCCCCTGCAACCGGGTCAGAAGGTGGCCCGAGAACCAGGCAAGGGCAGGGGTACTGGCTCAGTGAGGTTACGATGCTTCCCGCCGCACAACGGCGGGGAGGAGAGGGTGTGCTGCACCGCTCACTGATCCGTTTGGGCATGACAGTGGCGGCGATCGCAGCATTGGGCGCTGCTGGGACCGCGGTCGCGGCGGCGGCGAGCCCCACCGCCACGACGAGCACGACGACGACCACGACCAGCACCTCGAACCCTCAGGCCGGAGGGGCGGACTCGTCGCCGTCGCCCAGCACCACGAGTCCGAGCACGGTCCCGCCGACCACCGGGACGACCACGCCACCGGCGGTCGGGGGTGCGACGCCGCCCGCGTCAGCTTCGGCGATTCCGGCGGTGATGGTCACGCCCGACAGCGGGCTGCTGCACGATCAGGTGGTCACGGTGGCCGGCAACGGCTTCACGCCGGGCGCTTCGATCGGGATCGTTGAGTGCCGGGTCGGAGCCACCGATGAGAGCGGCTGTGACCTCTCGACGGTCAGGACCACGAGCGCAGATGTGTCGGGCGCATGGTCGGTGGCCTTCACGGTGCGACGCGAGCTGCAGATCGGCTCGGGCATTGTCAATTGTGTCCCGGAGGGCTGCACGATCGGGGCCGCGAACACAAACAACATCGGCGGCGAGAAGGCCGGCATGGCGCTGCACTTCGCGAATGTGCCGCCCCCGCCGCCACCCGCGCTGACCGTGTCTCCCGCCACGGGGTTGGTTCACCGCCAGGTGGTGAGCGTCTCGGGCTCAGGGTTCGACGCCAACCAGCCCGTATTCGTCTCTCAGTGTGTGCAAAACAGCACTGGGTGCAACGCCAACCTCGGTTTCGTGGTGGCCAACACTGCGGGCGGCTTCACGACGGCGTTTACGGTCCAACGCGAGGTCGGGAGCCTGGGTGGCGCGCTGACCGACTGTCTAAGCACACCGTGTGTGCTGCGGGCGCAATCGGGCAACGACCCCCTAGCCCAAAACCAGGTCCTGCTCGAGTTCGCCAACGTCGCGCTCCCTACCAAGCCGGTGTTCACGGTGACACCGAACACAGGCCTTGGTGCTCGCCAAGCTGTCACGGTTGCCGGCCACGGCTATGGAGCCAACGAAACGCTCACCCTCGACGAGTGCACCAGAACCTCTACATTCACGAACTACACCTGCTTCTTCTTCCAAAGCGGAGCCGTGACCGACGCCACCGGGTCTTTTACCACGACGCTGACCGCTCGACGCTTCATCCCCGGCAACCCCCAACGGGTCGACTGCGCACCGAGCGCCTGTCTGATCGCCGCCTACTCCTATGACGATGTCCTCGCGAGCAGCGGCGCTGACATCAGCTTCGATCCCAACGCCCCAAGGCCACCGCCACCGGCAGTGACGGTCAGTCCCTCCACCGGACTGGTGAACGGACAAGCTGTCACGGTCTCGGGCGCAGGGTTCTCGCCCAATGCCAGCATCGGCATGAGCCAATGTCGAGCTGGGGCGACCAGTCCTTCCGACTGCGACGTCTCCATCAGCCGCATCGTCCAAGCCGACGCCAACGGCAGCTTCTCAACACAGTTCCCCGTTCACACTCAGCTGCAGATCCCCGGTTCTTCGCCCAGCGGACCCCCCGGCCCAGGGCCGGTTCCGATCACACCGACGGTCACCACGCTCGACTGCAGAACCGCGCCCGGTGCCTGCAGCATCGGGGTAGCGGACCTCTCGGACTACACCGAAGGCGCCCGGGCGCTCCTAACCTTCGCCACGACTACCGTCGCACCACCGAGCGCCTCGAATAGCCCATCGACCACGGGTAGCACCAGTGGCGTGCTGGCTTTCACCGGCACATCAACCGCCCGCGAGCTCATGGTTCTAGCGGCGGCCGCGATCTCACTTGGCGCAACCCTTGTCGGACTAAACCGACGTGGCCGACGACGCCACCCTCCCATCGACCTGTCAGCGAACTGATCAGCCGCAACAAACCTGGCAGCGGACCAACCCATTGGCACAATGCATTCTCTCCGCAGTACTCGGCCCCGGCGCTGCTCGTGCGATGTTGGCTCACCCACTTGATTGCCGGTGCCAATGCTCGGAGCACCGATCGGCGGGGTCGCCCAGCGCGCATTCGACGAAGTCGAACGTGTCATGCAAGCACTCTCACTGGCTCCACTGCGATCTACAAAGGCGTCAGCTGCCCAAGAGCAGTGGACCTGAAGGAACTGTTCTCGAACCCCCGACTCTTCGAGCGGCTCGACTAGATGTCGGGCGGGCCGCTCCTCCGAAGAATTGGCTACTGGTCACGTCAGCGTTCGGGCCGTGTTACTGGGACGCGCCCTGCGACGATGAATATCGCGAGGAATCGAAAGAAATGGCCGGCCGCGTCCGCGGCGTTTTGGAGTGCGATCCACCGGCTGGCTTCTTCGGCGGTGACCGCGCCAGCTTCGACGGCTTGTGCGGCTTGGCCAGGGATGAGCGTGTCCCGGTAGTAGGAAAGCCAGTCGGAAGACAGGTCCGTAATGGCGGTCGTGTGTGGGACGACCTGTACGTTCTCGAGGCCCGCGCGCACGAACAACCCGTAGAGTCGACGACCGATCTGGCCGCTTGGGCGCGTTTGCGTCCAGGCGCGGTCGACGCGCTCCGAGAGTTCAAGGTCGTCGCAGTCATGCACCGACACTCCCCAGTCCGTGTCGGCAACGACGATCATGCCGGCCGGACGTGTCACACGCACCAGCTCGCGCAAGGCACGCGGCGGATCGGCCAGGTACTGAAAGACTCGGTCGCTGCGGGCACCGTCAACGCTCCTATCGGGAAGCTGAAGCTGATGAGCGTCTCCGACGCGGAAGTCGACGTTGCGCGCCTCCTCGACAGCTGCTCGACGCCGAGCTGCTTCGATGAGGGCCTCGCTCTTGTCGATGCCGATGACGAGCCCGTTGAGGCCAACGAGGCGGCCCAGCTCGTTCACGTCGTGACCCGCGCCGCAGCCAACGTCGAGCAACGTCTGACCTGGTTGAGGCGCTAGTAGTTCCTGGACGCGCTGCCGTCCTTCTGCCATGAACGGGGACTGCTGCTGGAACTCCAAACACGCGACGGCCTCGTCGATGCTCGCGTCATCGATGTGCGCGAAGTCGGCGACGATGCCCGACTCGACCAGCGGTACCCAGGTTACCTCTACTACCGATGTCGGACTCGCCAGGCCTTTCAGTTGCCGCGTGCCGGCGTCTCGGAACACGTGTGTGATGTGATCTTGCGCAAGGATGCGTACGATCGCCGTGCACAAGATCTGACGGGGCTTCGCGTCACCGCATAATCGGCTCGCTTCCACGACGGTTGCGCCGAAGACGTCGTCGGTGTCCATGCTCACCTCACCGACGCTTAGACCCACGCGCAACTCAAGCGCGTCAGGGTTCGCTCGGTTCGTCAGGTCCAACGTTTGTTGCAGTTCCACCGCAGCGTTCACACCGTCAACGACGCTGTCGAACACGCCCAATACTCCGTCGCCGAGGGTCTTGATCTCGACGCCACGATGAGTATCAAGAGCTTGCCGCACCAGATCGAAATGCTCACGTCGCAGCTCGTCAGCACGACGCGGTCCAAGCCGAGTCGACCGCGCTGTCGATTCGACGAGATCAGTGAAAATCACCGTCGCGGTACGCACGCCGACCATGGACGCCTATTCTCGTCTCCCTCGCAGTGTCGTGGACAGCCCCACGCCGCGCCCACCCGAGCAGCCCGAGCCGCGGTCAACGTGGAGCGGTCGGCGTTGTCAACGCGAGGGCCGATCCCCTTGCTGCGGAACGCGAATCTCTTGCACTCGGAGGGTGAACGTCTTCGTCGACTACTACAACACCGTCCGATCCCACCGCTCCCTGAACCGACGCACACCCCTCGACGCGTTCAACGCCCGAACCACAGCCCACCCCACCCCACCCGCCAGCCCCGTCGACGGCTACCGGCTCCGACACGACACCATCGACCGCGACGGCAAAGCTCACCGTCCGCCACGCCGGCCGCCTCCACCACATCGGCATCGGCCGACGACACACCCACGAGACCATCGCCATGCTCGTCGCCGGACGCGACATCCGCATCCTCGACACCAACACCGGCGAACTCCTCCGCCAGCTCACCGTCGACCCCACCCGCGACTACCAACCCCAAGCCCGAAGCTGACGTCTACGATGTCTCGACACATCGGTCTCCGATGTCTCGACACATGACACAGTGGACCTGAGGGGACTTGAACCCCTGACTTCCTCCATGCCATGGAGGCGCTCTACCGGACTGAGCTACAGGCCCAGGGTACGAAAGAACGCTAGCAGCGACGTCACCGAGCGGAGATCGTCGAGCGACGTCGTGGCGTCCGCCCGATTGGTCGAGGCGGCGTGAGTCGGCGTCGCTACGCTCACCGGTGCCGTGACCGACGACGCGACGCGAACTCCTGGCGGTGTTCCGCCCCATCGCTATGACGCGCGCCTCGCCCAGGCGCTCGAGGAGAAATGGCAGGACTACTGGGAGCACCACCGGACGTTCTGGGTGCCGAACCCGACAGGCCCGCTCAGCGACGGGTTCGAGCAGGTCAAGGACCGGGCGAAGCTCTACGTGCTCGACATGTTCCCCTACCCGAGCGGGGCGGGCCTGCACGTCGGTCATCCGCTCGGCTACATCGGGACCGACGTCTTCGCCCGGTTCCAGCGAATGGCGGGACGCAACGTGCTCCACGCCATGGGCTATGACGCGTTCGGGCTGCCGGCGGAGCAGTACGCGGTCCAGACCGGCCAGCACCCGCGGGTCACGACGGAGCAGAACATCGCGAACATGCGCCGCCAGCTGCGGGCGCTCGGCCTCGGGCACGACCCCCGCCGCGGAGTGGCGACCACCGACGTTCACTACTACCGGTGGACGCAGTGGATCTTCCTGCAGATCTTCAACAGCTGGTACGACGACGACGCGGATCGTGCCCGGCCGATCGCCGCGCTGGTCGACGAGTTCGAGGCGGGGACGAGAGAACCGATCGGCCCGGCCAACCCGACCGGCGCCGCCTGGCGTGACCTCGACGAGCGGACCCGACGCCAAGTCGCCGACTCGTATCGGCTCGCCTACCGGGAGACGGCGCCGGTCAACTGGTGTCCGGCGCTCGGCACCGTGCTCGCCAACGAGGAAGTCAACGCCGAGGGTCGCAGCGAGCGGGGCAACCACCCCGTCTACCAACGTCCGCTCGAGCAATGGATGCTGCGCATCACGAAGTACGCCGATCGGCTGATCGCCGACCTCGATCTGCTCACGTGGCCCGAGCCGATCAAAGTGATGCAGCGCAACTGGATCGGCAAGAGCACGGGCGCGTCGATCCGGTTCCGCGCCGAGCCGGGCGACGCCGCAATCGAGGTCTTCACGACCCGCCCCGACACCGTGTTCGGCGCGACCTATCTGGTGCTGGCGCCCGAGCACCCGCTCGTCGACGCCCTCACCCCCCGGACCTGGACCGAGCCGCCGCCCGGCGCGCCCGACGTGCCACCCACCTGGTGGGGCGGCCCCGACGAGGTGAGCCACCCCGCTGCGGCCGTCCACGTCTACCGGGAGCGGGTGGCGCGCCGAACCGACGTCGAACGGCAGGCCGAGGACCGCGAGAAGACCGGGGTGTTCACCGGCGCGTACGCCCGCAACCCGGTCAACGACACGCTGCTCCCTGTCTTCATCGCCGACTACGTGCTGATGGGCTACGGGACGGGCGCCATCATGGCGGTTCCCGGCGAGGACCAACGGGACTGGGACTTCGCCGCCGCCTTCGGGCTGCCGATCATCCGGACGGTCCAGCCCCCCGACACCTTCGACGGTGAGGCGTACACCGGCGACGGGCCGGCGATCAACAGCGGGTTCCTCGACGGGTTGACCATCGAGGACGCGAAAACGCAGATCATCGAGTGGCTCGAGGAGCACGACGTCGGTCGCGGCGCGACGACCTACAAGCTGCGCGACTGGCTGTTCAGCCGTCAGCGCTACTGGGGTGAGCCGTTCCCGATCGTGTACGGGGCCGACGGGCTGCCCCGCGGGCTCCCTGAGTCGATGCTCCCGGTCGAGCTTCCGGAGCTCGACGAGTTCGAGCCACGCGTCGACGCCGGCCCCGAGACCCCGCCCGAGCCGCCGCTGGCCCGCGCCGAGCAGTGGGTCGACGTCACCCTGGACCTCGGCGACGGCAGGCAGCACTACCAGCGCGAGACGAACACGATGCCGCAATGGGCGGGGTCGTGCTGGTACTACCTGCGCTACCTCGACCCGGCGAACGAGAACCGGCTCGTGGACCCGGACGTCGACCGCTACTGGATGGCCGGCGGGGCGAGCGGCGGCGTCGACCTGTACGTCGGCGGGGTCGAGCACGCCGTGCTGCATCTGCTGTACGCGCGGTTCTGGCACAAGATCCTCTACGACCTCGGGTACGTGTCCACCGTGGAGCCGTTCCACCGGCTGTTCAACCAGGGCTACATCCAGGCCCCCGCGTTCCGCGACACGCGGGGCTTCTACGTCGAGGCGTCGACCGTCGAAGAGCGCAACGACGGCTTCTGGGCCGACGGCCAGCCCGTCACCCGCGAGTTCGGGAAGATGGGCAAGAGCCTGCGCAACGTCGTCACCCCCGACGACATCTACCGGGACTACGGCGCCGACACCCTGCGGCTCTACGAGATGTTCATGGGACCGCTCGACGCCAGCCGGCCGTGGAGCACCGCGGACATCATCGGGATGCACCGGTTCCTGCAGCGGGTGTGGCGCAACGTCGTCGACGAGGAGACCGGGGCGGTCCACGTCACCGACGGCGCCGCTGACGCCGACACCCGCCGGGTCCTGCACCGCACGATCGCCGCGGTGCGCGACGACATGACCGAGCTGAAGTTCAACACGGCGATTGCCCGGCTGTCCGAGTTGAACAACCGCCTGACCCAGGTGGTGGCCGACTCGGGCGACGCTCCACGCGAGGTCGTCGAGCCGCTCGTCCTCCTGCTCGCCCCGTTGACGCCGCACGTCGCCGAGGAGCTCTGGTCACGCCTCGGCCACCCAGACACGCTCGCCTACGCGCCGTTCCCCGAAGCGGACCCGGCGGAACTCGTCGACGACACCGTCGAGATCGTCATCCAGGTCGACGGCCGGCCCCGCGGGCGGATCCGCGTGTCCGCCGACGCGCCCGACGCCGCCGTCGAAGCCGCAGCGCGCGCCGAGCCACGCGTGGCCGAGCTCCTCGCCGACCGACCCGTCCGCCGGGTCGTCGTCGTGGCCGGGCGTCTCGTGAACTTCGTACTCGGCTGATACCGTGCGGGCCTCTTCCCCGCGGCACTTCCTCCGGTTCACCACCCAACGCCGGAGGTCGCCGTGTTCGACCCAGGAGATTCCCGCCGTCCCGCCGCGCCCCGGGCGCGCTCCACGACCCGCCCGACCCCCAGTTCTGGGGGCCGGACCGCCCACCCCACCGTCGGCGCCCCACCGGGCGGCGCCCGCCCGGGCTCGGCAACGACGCGAAGGTGGCGATCGCCGCGGTCGTCGTCATCGTCAGTGCCACGCTGATCTCCCACGAGGCGCTCGGGCGGTCGAATTCCCCGCCGACGCCCGCGGCGTCGAGCGCCTCCGCACCCCACGTGATCGTGCAGGTCGCCGGGGCCGTGACCAAACCGGGCGTCATCGAGCTGCCCGTCGGCTCGCGGGTCATCGACGCCGTCGACGCGGTCGGTGGCGCCCTTCCCGCCGCCGACCTGGACCGGCTCAACCTGGCCGCCAGGCTCCACGATGGCGAACAGGTCCTCGTGCCCACCACCACGGCCACGACGACGACGACCACCACCGCAGCGCCGCCCGACACGACGACGGTGCCGCCGCCCACGGGGTGACGGGCGGCACCGACGGCCGGTCGGATCCAGCGAAGCGACGCATAGGCTCCGACGACGTGACGCTCACGTTCCGGCTCGGGGACCAGCTCCACGACCTGCGCGCCCGGACGCTCGTCATGGGCGTCTTGAACCGCACCCCCGACTCCTTCTTCGACCGGGGCGCCACCTTCGCGCTCGACGCCCTGCTGACCCGCGCCGACCAGCTGGTGGTCGAGGGCGCCGCCGTGCTCGACGTGGGCGGCGTGAAGGCCGGTCCGGGACCCGAGGTGAGCGAAGCCGAGGAGCTCGACCGCACCATCCCGACCGTCGAGGCCCTCCACGCCCGTGTGCCCGTCCCGCTCTCGATCGACACGTGGCGGTCGTCGGTGCTCGACGCCGCATGCTGGGCCGGCGCCGTCGTCGGCAACGACATCAGCGGGTTCGCCGACCCGGACTATCTCGCGGTCGCCGCCCGGCACGGCGCGTCGGTCGTGGCCACCCACATCCGTCTCGCCCCCCGCGTCCCCGACCCCGAGCCGGTCTACGCCGACCTCGTCGGCGAGGTCGGCGCGTTCCTCGCAGCCCGCGCCGAGTCGGCACGCGCCGCCGGGCTCCAGGTCGACCAGATCGCCCTCGACGCCGGCCTGGACCTCGGCAAGACCCCCGCCATGAGCGCGGTGCTGCTGCGCGAGACCGGCGCCCTCGTCCGACTCGGCTATCCGGTGCTGCTCTCGGCGTCGAACAAGCGATTCCTCGGGGAGCTGCTCGGCCTCGACATCGACGAGCGCCGTGACGCGTCGCTCGCCGCCGTCGCGTACGGCGTGGCGCACGGCGCGCGAATCGTCCGGGTCCACGACGTCGCCGGCACCGTCCGGGTGTGCCGCACCATCGAGGGAATCCTCGGCGCCGCACCGGTACCCGTCCCATGACGGTTCACCTGGTCACCGGCGTCGATCCGGTGCTGCGCGACCGCGTCCGCCGCCACGCTGATCGCCGACCTGCTCGACGGGGAGGACCGCGCCCTGGCGGTCGAGGAGTTCACCCTGGCCGGCCGGGGCGACACCGACGACGCCGCCGGCGAGGCCCGCGACGTCGTCGGCGCAGTGCTCACCGCGGCGTCGAGCCCACCGTTCATGACCGCCCGCCGCGTCGTGGTGGTCCACGACGTCGGCAACCTCCGTGGCGCCGACGTGACGCGGCTCACCACCTACCTGGACGACCCGCTGCCCACCACCGAGCTGGTGCTCGTCGCCGGTGGCGCCAAGACGGCGGACGCGCTCGAACGGCGGGTGCAGACCGTCGGGGAGGTGACCGCACCGGCCGCCGAGCGCAGCAGCGACGTGCTCGCCGCCGAGCTCGACGGTGCCGGCCTGGCGCTCACCGCGGCGGCGGTCGCCGTCGTGCGCGCGCAGGTGGGCGAGGACGCCGGGTTGCTGCCCGCCCTCGTGGCGACGTTGCGGGGCGCCTACGGGGACGGCGCCCACCTCGACGTCGACGAGGTGCTCCCGTACCTGGGCGAGGCGGGGACCGTCCCGGTATGGGACCTCACCAACGCGATCGAGCGGGGCGACGTCGCCGGCGCGCTGGCCACCGCCCATCGCCTGTTGACGGTCACCAGCCCGCGTCAGCCGCGGCCGACGCATCCGCTGCAGCTCCTCGGGATGCTGCACGGCCACTACCGGCGGCTCCTCGCGCTTGACGACCCCGCCATCCGGAGCAGCCAGGACGCCGCGGCGGCGCTCGGCGGCCGCGCCAACCCCCGATCCGCGGGGTTCCGGCTCCGCCAAGCCCGCGCGCTCGGCTCGGGTGGCCTCCAGCGCGCCTTCGACCTCCTCGCCCAGGCCGACATCGACCTCAAGGGGGCGCGTGCCATCCCGGAGGATGCGGTGGTGGAGCTCCTCGTCGCCCGGCTCGCCGCGCTGACCCCGGCGGCCCGGCCGTCGCCTACGAGGCCGAGGCGCCCTTCGCGGCGCGCTTCATGAGCCGCGACGTCCGGCGGGCCGCCTGGCGGGGGTGGATCCGACCCTTCGCGCCGGCCTTCGCCAGCCGCTGCTGCGCCTGACGGAGCAGCTCGTCCGCGTCGGTGGAACCCTCCGCGGCCGCGACGCTCGCGGCTTTGACCCGCGTCTTCAGCTCGGTGCGTGCCGCCTTGTTGCGCAGCCGCCGCCGCTCGTTCTGGCGGTTCCGCTTCAACTGACCCTTGATGTTCGCCACGCGCGTCGAATCCGTTCCGGAAGAGGGAAACTCAGGCTAGCAGCCACCCGTCGGCGCGACCCAACGACCGGATAGGTGGGTCGCCCGCGTACGCTCGTCCCGTCGGGGACGGTCACCCACTCGCGGGACCGCCCAGTCGTCGAGGTGCCCGGAGCCGGCGTGGACATCAGCCGAAGTCGCTGCTTCTCCCTGCTCAGCCACGTCGACCACGGCAAGAGCACCCTCGCCGACCGCATCCTGGAGCTGTGCGGCGCCGTGGACGCCCGCGCCATGCGCGAGCAGTACCTCGACACGATGGACCTCGAGCGCGAGCGGGGCATCACGATCAAGGCGCAGAACGTGCGGCTCATGTGGCGGGACTACGTGCTGCACCTGATCGACACGCCCGGCCACGTCGACTTCGGCTACGAGGTCTCGCGCAGCCTCGCAGCGTGCGAGGGCGCGGTGCTGCTCGTCGACGCCAGCCAGGGCATCGAGGCGCAGACCCTCGCCAACTGCTACGCGGCCCTCGAGGCCGACCTCACCATCGTCGGGGTGCTGAACAAGATCGACCTCCCACAAGCCGAGCCGGACCGCCGAGCCGACGAGATCGAGCGGGCCCTCGGCCTCCCTGCCGACGAGCTGCTGCGCATCTCGGCCAAGACCGGGGCCGGTGTCCCCGAGCTGCTCGACGCCGTCGTGGCGCGCATCCCCGCCCCGACCGGCGACCCCGACGCGCCGCTGCGCGGCCTGCTCTTCGACTCCCTCTACGACCCCTACCGCGGGGTCGTCGAGCTCGGTGCGGGTGTTCGACGGCACGCTCACCACCGGGGCCCGGCTCCGCTACCTGCAGGCCGACGCCGTCCACGACGCCGAGGAGGTCGGGGTGCGCCGCCCGGCGCTGACACCCGTCGCCGCGCTCGGACCGGGTGACGTCGGCTACCTCATCGCCGGGGTGCGCGACCTCAGCGAAGCCCGGGTGGGGGAGACCGTCACCGCCGCGGCGCGCCCGGGAGCGCCGCTGCCCGGCTACCGCGAACCGAAGCCGATGGTGTTCTGCGGCCTCTACCCGGTCGTCGGCGACGAGTACGCCGACCTGCGCGACGCGCTCGAGAAGCTGCGGCTCAACGACTCGTCGTTCACCTACGACCCCGAGACGTCGGGGGCGCTCGGCTTCGGGTTCCGGTGCGGGTTCCTCGGCCTGTTGCACATGGAGATCGTCCGGGAGCGTCTCGAACGCGAGTACGACCTGTCGCTCGTCGCCACCGCCCCGAACGTCGAGTACCTCGTGCACCGCAGCGACGGCACCGCCGAGCGGGTCGACAACCCGTCGGCCATGCCGCCCGCCAACGAGATCGACACGGTCGAGGAGCCCTACGTCACGGTGTCGATCCTGACCCCCACCGACTACGTCGGGCCGCTCATGGAGCTGGCGCAGGGCCGACGCGGGGAGTTGGCGAAGCTCGAGTACCTCGCGGAGGACCGCGTCGAGCTCGTCTACGCGCTCCCGCTCGCCGAGATCGTGCTCGACTTCTTCGACCTGATGAAGTCCCGGACCCGCGGCTACGCCAGCCTCGACTACGAGCCCGCCGGCCACCGGGCCGCCGACCTCGTCAAGGTCGAGATCCTCCTCAACGGCGTGCCGGTCGACGCCTTCTCGACCATCGTGCACCGTCAGAAGGCCACGGACTACGGGCGTCGCATGACCGCCCGCCTCGCCGAGCTCATCCCCCGCCAGCTCTTCGACGTGCCGATCCAGGCCGCGATCGGGGGTCGCATCATCGCCCGCGAGACGGTCAAGGCCAAGCGCAAGGACGTGCTCGCCAAGTGCTACGGCGGCGACGTCACCCGCAAGCGCAAGCTCCTCGACCGCCAGAAGGAAGGGAAGCGCCGCATGAAGCAGATCGGGCGCGTCGAGGTCCCCCAGGAGGCCTTCGTGGCCGCGCTCCGGCTGGACGACGCGTGACCGCCCGGACCGCCGCGCTCGACGCCGCCGCGCCCACCGACCCGACGTCGCCGCTCGGCGTCTACGTGCACATCCCCTTCTGCGCCGCCCGCTGCGACTACTGCGACTTCGCCACCTGGACCGACCGGGCGTGGGTCGTCGACGAGTACGTCGCGGCCTGCGTCACCGACGTAGAGACGCGGGTCCGCCGCGGCGAGCTCGTCGAGGCCACCAGCGTGTTCTTCGGGGGCGGCACCCCCTCCCTGCTCGACGCCGCCGACCTCACCCGGATCCTCGACGTCATCCCCCGACGCGACGACGCCGAGGTGACCGTGGAGTGCAACCCCGACAGCGTCGACGCCGCCAAGCTGCGCGCCTACCGCGCGCGGCCGGCGTGAACCGCTGCTCGTTCGGCGTGCAGTCCCTGCGGCCCCGCGTGCTCGCCGCCCTCGGCCGCACCCACGACCCGGACGGCGTCGCGCCGCGCCCTCGACGCTGCCCGCGGCGCCGGCATCGAGCGGCTCAACATCGACCTCATCTACGGCGCCGCCGGCGAGACGCTCGACGACTGGCGGGCCACCCTCGACGCCGCCCTCGCCCTCGACGTCCCCCACGTCAGCGCCTACGCCCTCACCGTCGAGCCCGGCACCCCCCTCGGCGTCCGGGTCGCCGCCGGTCACACCCCCGCCCCCGACGACGACGACCAGGCCACGAAGTACGAGCTCGCCGACGACCGGCTCGGCGGCACCGGCCGCGCCTGGTACGAGATCTCGAACTGGGCGCTCCCCGGCGAGGAATGTCGCCACCACCTTCTCTACTGGGCCCAGGGCGACTACGTCGGGATCGGCTGCGCCGCCCACGGCCACCGGGCGGGACCCGCACCTGGAACGTGCGCCGCCCCGAGCGCTACGTCGAGCGGATCCGAGCCGGCCGCCACCCCGGTCGGCGGCGGCGAGCAGCTCGACGCGGCCACCCGGGCCGAGGAGGCGTTCGTGCTCGCGCTGCGGACCCGCTCGGGCGCGACCCGTGCCCCCCGGCGCCGACGCCACCGCGGCCGAGCTCGCCGAGGCCGGGCTGCTCCGCCCGACGGCCGACCGGCTGGTGCTCACCCGCCCGGGCCGCCTCCTCGCCAGCGAGGTCACGGTCCGGCTCCTCGCCGCCACGGAGACGAGCCCCGTCCCGGTTGGCACTCAGTAGGATTGAGTGCCAACCCCACCCGGCGGGGGAGCGACCCACCCAATGGAACACCTCGACCAGGCTGAGCTCGACGATCGCAAGGCCGCGATCCTCAAGGCGGTCGTCGAGGAGTACGTCGAGACCGCCCAGCCCGTCGGCTCCCAGACGATCGCCCGGGTCAACGCCCTGTCCGTGTCGAGCGCCACGGTCCGCAACGACATGACGATCCTCGAGCGGGAGGGATACCTCACCCAGCCGCACACCTCGGCCGGTCGGGTCCCGACCGACCGCGGCCTACCGCTACTTCGTCGATCACTTCACCCGTGCGGAGACGCTCCCGGCCGGGCAGCGCCGCACCGTCGCCGACTTCTTCGCCACCGCCCACCGGGCGCTCGAGGATCTGCTCACCGAGACCAGCCAGCTGCTTTCCCGGGTCAGCCGCCACGCCGCCCTGGTCATGGGACCCGAGCCCGACACGGCACGGGTCCGCAGCGTCCAGTTCGTCGGCCTCCAGCCCGGCGTGGCGCTGCTCGTCGTCGTGCTGTCCAACGGCGCGGTGCACAAGGAATCCGTGACCCTCCCCGCCGACGCTGACGACGAGCGCCTCCACGCCGCCGGCGCCGCCCTCGACGCGCAGCTCCACGGGCACGGCTGGACGCGCCTCCCGGCCGCGCCCCGCACCGGCGACGCCGCGGTCGACGACCTCGTCCGCGTCGGCTGGGATGCGCTGACGCACGCCGCGAGCGACGGGCTCGCCGAGCCGCTCTACGTCGGTGGCGTCAGCCGCCTCGCCGCCGAGCAGGAGGCGTTCGAGACCACCGAGCGGGCCGCCCGGCTCTTCGAGGTGCTCGAGCACCAGGTGCTCGTGGTCACGCTCGTCCGGGAGCTCCTCGACCGCGGCCTCACCGTCAGCATCGGCGCCGAGAACGGGGTCGACGACCTGCGCGACTGCGCCATCGTCCTCGCGCCGTTCCAGGTCGGGCAGCGACCCGCCGGGATCGTCGGCGTGCTCGGCCCGACCCGCATGGACTACCGCCACGCGCTCGCTGCCGTGTCCGCGGTCAGCGACCAGCTCGGGCGTCACCTGTCGTGAGCCGCGACCACTACGAGGTGCTCGGCGTGGCGCGTCACGCCACCGACGACGACATCAAACGCGCCTACCGCGACCTGGCGCGCCGCTACCACCCCGACTCGCACCCCGACGACGCCGACGCCGAGGAGCGCTTCAAAGAGGTGAGCATCGCGTACGAGACGCTGCGCGACCCGGAGCGGCGTCGCCGCTACGACGTGTTCGGCGACACCGGGCGCGGCCCGGCCGACGGGTTCGGGGTCGGCGACCTCTTCGACGCGTTCTTCGGCGGCGACCCGTTCGGCCAGCGGCGCGGCTCGACCGGTCCGCCCCGCGGCGCCGACGCCGAGGTCGTGGTCACGCTCACGCTCGCCGACGCGATGGTCGGCAGCACCAAGCCCATCGACGCGTCGCTGCCCGTGTCGTGTCCGCGCTGCGACGGGTCGGGCTGCGAGCCTGGGACCCACCCGACCCGGTGCGACGCGTGCGCGGGCACCGGCGAGGTCCGCCAGGTGCGCCGCTCCATCCTCGGCCAGCTCGTCACCGCCGCGCCCTGCGCCGTCTGTGACGGCACCGGCCGGCGGATCCTCAGCCAGTGCCGCGACTGCCGCGGCGACGGCCGGGTGCGGGCCAGCCGCACCATCGACGTCGAGGTGCCCGCCGGGGTCGACGACGGTCAGCGGCTCCGCCTCCCCGGCCGCGGTCCGGCCGCCCCGCGCGGCGGCACGCCCGGCGACCTCTACGTCACCGTGCGCGTGGCGCCCCACCCGGACTTCGAGCGCCGTGGCGACGATCTCCTCCACATCCGACACCTGTCCGTGGCGCAGGTCGCGCTCGGCGCCCACCTCGAGATCAACGGCCTCGACGGCGAGCACGAGCTCGACGTTCCCGCCGGCACGCAGCCCAGCCAGGTGTTCCGCATCAAGCACGCCGGGGTCCCGTCGCTGCGGGGCCGCGGCCGCGGCGACCTGCTCGTGCGGGTCGACGTCGACGTGCCGACCCGGCTCTCCGAAGAGGAATCGGAGCTGTGGCGGCGCCTCGCCGAGCTGCGCGGCGACGACGTCGCGCCCGCCCGACAAGGGCGTCATGTCGCGGCTGCGCTCCGCGTTCCAATAGCCGATGCCGTGCCGCGTGTCGCCTGGTGCGCCGACGCCCCCGCCGTGGCGCACCTCCTCGTCGACGTGCTCGACCCCGAGCTCGTCGTCGGCGGCGCCGACGGGCATCACCTCCAGCGTGTGCGCCGCCTCCGGCCAGGCGAGGCGATCACCGCCGCCGACGGGTCCGGCACCTGGCGCCCCTACCGCGTCGTGGACGCCACCGACGGCCGCCTCGTCCTGGGCGCCGACGGCGACCCTGCACGCGAGCCGACGCTGGCCCCGTCGGTGCGGCTCGCCTGCGCGGTGACGAAGGGCGAGCGACCCGAGGCGGTCGTCCGCCAGGCGAGCGAGCTCGGCGTCGACGCCGTCCTCCCCGTCCTCACCGCCCGGTCGGTGGTCCGTTGGGACGCCACCCGCTGCGCCCGCGCGATCGAGCGGCTCGAGCGGGTCGCCCGCGAGGCCGCGCAGCAGAGCCATCGCGCCCGACTCCTCACCATCGAGCCGTTCGTGCCGATCGCCGACCTCGCCGGCCGGCCCGGCCTGCTCCTCGCCGACCGTCACGGCGTCCCCGCCGCGGCGCTGCCCACGCCCGATCCTGCCGGCTGGACCGTGCTCGTCGGGCCCGAGGGCGGCCTCGACCCCGACGAGCTCACCCCCCTCGGCGACCTGCCCCGCCTCGCCGTGGGCCCCCACGTCCTGCGGGCCGAGACGGCCGCCGCCGCCGTCGGCCGCCGCCCTCGCCGGGACCCGCCACCGGTCTGACCACACAGCGTGACCTGGGGCCGGAATTTTGATACGCTGCGTGTTCCCCTGCTGGGGCGGGGAGCGGCGGCTGGGAGCGCAGGTGAGTGGTAGGTGAACAACCTCGATACGGTCCAGATCGGTGATCGTCTGCGGGTGATCCGGCGTCAACAGGGGCTGTCCCTGCACGACGTGGAGGCCCGTTCCGGGCAGGAGTTCAAGGCGTCCGTCCTCGGCGCCTACGAGCGGGGCGAGCGCGCCCTCTCCGTCAACCGGCTGTTGCGCCTCGCCGAGCTCTACGACGTCCCCCCCGACCAGCTCCTGCCGCGCGGCAGCGACCTCGAGATCGACCTGACCCGCAGCAACAGCGACAACCACGCGGTCACCCTCGACCTGGTGCGCCTCAACCAGCTCGAGGAAGCCGACGCCGAGGTGCTCGCCCGCTACGCCGCCACCATCCAGCTGCAGCGCCAGGACTTCAACGGCCGGATGCTCACCATCCGCCGCGACGACGTCCGGGTCCTCGCCGCGGTGCTCGGCCGCACCCCCGAGGCCCTCAACTCCCGCCTCGACGAGCTGGGGCTGCGCGTCGGCCCCTGACGGGGACCAACAGCCCGGCCGACACGCGGCGCTACGCTCGCCCCGAGGTGTCCACGCCGCCGTCGACCCAGCTCAAGGTTCTCGTGCCCGGGAACGACCTGATGGTGCACCTGCTCGGCCACCGTGACGAGCTGCTCAAACTGGTCGAGCGGGCCTTCCCCGTCACCATCCACGTGCGCGGCAACGAGATCACCGTCACCGGCGACCCGGACGACGCCGAACGCGTCGCCCGGCTGTTCGAGGAGCTCGTCGTGCTCCTCGAGCGCGGGCACGCGTTGGACGCCGCCGGCCTCGGCCGCTCCATCGAGATGCTGAAAGCGGACCAGCGCCCCACCGAGGTGTTCGGCACCGAGGTGCTGCGCGGCCGCAAGCCCGTCCGGCCCAAGACCGCCGGCCAGAAGCACTACGTCGACGCGGTCGACGCCAACACGGTCACGTTCGCGATCGGGCCCGCCGGCACCGGCAAGAGCTACTTCGCCGTCGCGCTCGCCGTGCAAGCCCTCCAGGCGAAAGCGATCAACCGCATCATCCTCACCCGCCCCGCCGTCGAAGCCGGTGAGCGGCTCGGGTTCCTCCCCGGCGACGTGCTCGCCAAGGTCGACCCGTACCTCCGCCCCCTCTACGACGCGCTCTACGACATGCTCGACCCGGAGGCCGTCGGGCGGCTCATGGACCGCGGCACCATCGAGGTCGCGCCTCTCGCGTTCATGCGGGGACGCGCGCAACCGATCGCAACGCCCGTCTTGACGCCCGACGGGTTCCGCCCGATTGGTGCGCTTCAGGTCGGCGACCTGGTGGTCGGCGGGAACGGTCGCCCCACGCCGGTGCTTGGCGTCTATCCGCAGGGCCGCAAGGAGGTGTTCCGTGTTCGCGTGCAAGACGGCGCGTCGACGCTGTGCTGTGGCGAACACCTCTGGCACGTCCGCACACCGGACGACCGAAGACATGGAACATCTGGGGCGTGTCGTCGAGACACGAGCGATGTTCGGCCAGCTGCGGAGGTTTCACCAGCATCGCTTCGAGCTGCCACTGCTCAGCGCGCCCGTCGAGTTCGTCCCCCAACCGGTGCCGATGGACCCGTATGCGTTGGGTCTGCTGCTCGGCGACGGCTGTCGCACCCTCAGCACGCCCCCGACCGTCGCGACGAGGGACCCAGAGCTGCGCGGGCCTTGAACGACGCCCTCGACGGAGTCGAGGTTGAGCCCAAGAGCCCCGGGAACGACGTCCTCTCGACCCCCAACGGGCGGCGTCGCGGCGGCGTGATGGTCACGAACCCGGTGACCGCCGTGCTCCGCGAGCTCGACCCGGCCGCAACGACATCCGGCACGAAGTTCGTGCCGGATGTCTACCTCCGCAATGCTCCCGAGGTTCGGATCGCGGTGCTGCAAGGACTGCTCGACTCCGATGGCGGGCCGGTCACGCAACCGTCGCGCTCGTGCCGAATCAGCTACACGACGTGCTCGGAGCGCCTTCGCGACGACGTGCTGTACCTCGTTCGCTCCCTTGGAGGCGTCGCAGACTGGCGGGGTCGGCGGGCGGTCGGGTGCACGCCGGGTCGGGCGAACGGCAGGCCGGTTCACCATCGCTCGGACGCCTTTTGCTTCGACATCCGACTGCCAGCCGGGATCGAGCCGTTCCGCCTTCCGAGGAAGCGCGAGGCCTACCGTCGCCATGGAGGCGGTCGGCCGATGCGCTTCATCGATGCGATCGAGCCCGCAGGAGTCGCGGAGACCGTCTGCATCCAGGTCGCCGCCGCGGATTCCTTGTACGTCACCGAGGACTTCCTCGTGACGCACAACACCCTCAACGACTCGTTCATCATTCTCGACGAGGCGCAGAACACCACGCCTGAGCAGATGAAGATGTTCCTCACGCGCCTCGGGTTCGGTTCGAAGGTCGTGGTCACCGGCGACGTCACCCAGATCGACCTGCCCGAGGGCCGCGGCCGATCGGGGCTCCAGACCGTGCGCGGCATCCTCGGCGACATCGACGGTGTGGCGTTCGTCGAGCTCGACGCCGGCGACGTCGTGCGGCACCGGATCGTCCAGGACATCGTCAACGCGTACGAGCGGGCGAGCGAGTGAGCCGACCCACCCGCCGGCCGGTCACGCCGACGTGACCTCCGCTGCGCTGCAGGTCAGCGGCTTCGACGAGCAGAACGTCGTCGCCGTCGACATCCCCCGCTGGGTGCACCTCGCCCAGCTCGTCCTCCGCGAGGAGCGCGTCGACCCCGACGCCGAGGTCGGCTTGATCTTCGTCGACGAGCCGACGATCAGCGACCTGAACGCCCAGTTCCTCGACGGGGACGGACCCACCGACGTCCTCGCGTTCCCCATCGACGAAGGCGGCCGCGTCCCCGGCCGCGACCCCGACGAGGGCGGCCGCGGCCCCGGCTCCCCGGCCGAGGCCACCGAGCCGCCCCTCGTGCTCGGCGACGTCGTCGTGTGCCCCACCGTCGCCGCCCGCCAGGCCGCCGACCGGGGCGCCTCGCTCGACGACGAACTCGCCCTCCTGGTCGTCCACGGCGTCTTGCACCTCCTCGAGTACGACCACGCCGACCCCACCGAGGCCGACCGGATGCGCGGCCGAGAGGCCGAGCTGCTCGCCCGGTTCGCCGAGCTCGACCGCGAGACCCGATGACGTCCACCGACTGGATCCTCGTGGTCGTCGTCGTCGCCCTGTTCTGCTTGTCGATCGTGCTCGCCTTCTCCGAGATGGCGTTCACCCGGATGAGTCGCATCCGCGCGCTCGCGCTCGAGGAGGAAGGCCGCCGCGGCGCCGCCCGGCTGGCCCGCATGCTCGAGCACCCCGAGCAGACCATCAACTCGCTGCTGCTCCTCGTCCTCGTCTCCCAGCTGACGAGCGCCAGCCTGATCGGCATCGTCCTCGAGCGTCAGGTCGGGACGATCGGCATCCTCTTCGGGCTCGTCATCCAGGTCGTCGTGTTCTTCGTGCTCGGCGAGGCCGCCCCCAAGACCTACGCCATCCTGCACACCGACCGGGCCGCGCTGCGCGTCTCGGGGTTCCTCTGGGCGCTGACCACCTTCCCGCCGATGCGGATCCTGTCCCGCGGCCTCATCCGGCTCGCCAACGCGCTCCTGCCCGGCTCCGGGCTCCGAGAAGGGCCCTTCGTCACCGAGGAGGACCTCCGCACGATGGCCGACGTCGCCGCGGACGAGGCGGTCATCGAGACCGAGGAGCGTCGGCTCATCCACTCCATCTTCGAGTTCGGCGACACGCTCGTGCGCGAGGTGATGGTGCCCCGGACCGACATGGTCGCCATCGAGGCCGACGCCACCATCGAAGCCGCCATCGAGCGCGCCATCGAGGGTGGCTTCTCGCGCATCCCCGCCTTCGAGGAGTCCACCGACAACATCGTCGGGCTCGTCTACCTGAAGGACCTCGTCCACCGGGCCCGCGGCGGCGGTGGCGCCGACCGGGTCCGCACCGTCGCGCGCCCCGCGGTGTTCGTCCCCGAGCAGAAGCACGTCGCCGAGCTGCTCCGCGAGATGCAGACCCAGCAGTTCCACATGGCGGTCGTCGTCGACGAGTACGGCGGCACCGCCGGCATCGTCACCCTCGAAGACCTCCTCGAGGAGATCGTCGGGGAGATCACCGACGAGTACGACGTCGAGGAGCCCGGCGTCGAGCCACTGCCCGACGGGTCGCTGCGCGTCCCCGGCCGCATGGCCATCGACGAGGTCAACGAGGCGCTCGGTGTCGATCTGCCCGACACCGAGTGGGACACCGTCGGCGGGCTGGTGTTCAACCTCCTCGGTCATGTGCCCGAGGAAGACGAGGTGGTCCGCTTCCAGGACCTCGAGTTCCGCACCGAGCGCGTCCAGGGCCGCCGGATCGTGTCGGTGCGCATCACGCCGGTCGCGCCCGTCGACGACGACGAGGCCCGCGCCCGCGTCGGCGACGCGCACACACGCTGACCGTGCCGTTCCGGTCGGGTTTCGCGACCCTCGTCGGTCGCCCCAACGTCGGGAAGTCGAGCCTCGTGAACCGCCTCGTCGGCACGAAGGTCGCCATCACCTCGTCCCGCCCCCAGACGACCCGCGCCGCGCTGCGCGCCATCCGCCACACCCCGACGAGCCAGCTCGTGCTCGTCGACACCCCCGGCCTGCACCGGCCGCGGACCCTCCTCGGGGAGCGCACGAACGCCCGGGCCGAGGCCGCGCTCGCCGACGTCGACGTCGTCGGGCTCGTCATCGCGGCCGACGCCGCGGTCGGGCCCGGCGACCGCCACATCGCCGACCTCGTCCGGGCGGTCGCGACCCCCCGGGTCCTCGTCGTCAACAAGACCGACGCGGTGCGTCCCGCCCAGGTCGCGGCGCAGCGGGCCGAGGCTGAGGAGCGCCTCGGGCCCTTCGCCGCCACCGTGACCTGCTCCGCCCGCACCGGGCACGGCGTCGACGCGCTCGCCGCCGCGCTCGAGGGCCAGCTCCCCGCCGGCCCCCGCTACTACCCCGACGGGATGGTCACCGACGAGCCCGACACCCACTTCGCGGCCGAGCTGGTCCGCGAGCAGCTGCTCGAGATGGCCCGCGACGAGCTGCCGCACTCGATCGCCGTGACCGTCGAGGACCTCGAGGACGACCCCGACCGGCCGGCCGGCAACGTCCGCCGGCTCCTGGTCGACGTGCGGGTCGAACGCGACTCCCAGCGCCCGATCGTGCTCGGCCGGGGCGGCGCGACCCTCAAGGCCGCGGTCACCGCGGCGCGGCACGCGCTCGAAGCCCACCTGCACCAGCCCGTCTATCTCCAGACGCGGGTCCGGGTGGAGCGCAACTGGCAGCGGCGACCGCACGCGCTCGACCGGCTGGGCCTCTGACCAGGCGCGACGCCGGACCACAAGTTGCCGCGGCCAGATCCGCCCGGGATAGATTGCGCCGTCAGGGGGAGCCGTTCCGGCCACCCAAGGTCAACCGCAGGGAACGTCATTCCGCGATGACGAACCGCATCTGGCACCGTGGGCGGTGGCTGGGCCTCGTCGGCGTCGCCGCCGTCGTCCTCACCGCCTGCGGCACGACCGACCGCCAGAGCGAGGTCAGTCCGCACGGCACGCCCGCCCACCGGATCGACAACCTGATCCTCCCGATCTGGGGGATCGCGATCGCCATCGGGCTCATCGTGATCGGCGCCGTCGTGTTCATCGCCGTGCGCTACCGCCGCCGACCCGGCGACGACGGCCGGCCCCGTCAGATCCACGGCAGCCTCGGCCCCGAGATCGCCTGGACCGTCGTCCCCGCCGTGATCCTCATCGGGATCGCGGTGCCGACCATCAGCCTCATCTTCAAGACCGACGCGGCGCCCACCAACGCGGTGCCGGTCAGCGTCATCGGCAAGCAGTGGTGGTGGGAGTTCGAGTACCCCGCCGCCAACGGCCAGAAGCCCGTGGTCGTCGCGGACGAGCTGCACATCCCCACCGGCACCGACGTGTACCTCTCGCTGACCGCGTGCGACCCGTCGCTGCCCTACGGCGTGAACAACGGGCCGGGGTGCAACGTCATCCACTCCTTCTGGGTCCCTGAGCTCGCCGGGCAAGACCGACGTCGTCCCCGGCCGCACCAACCACATGACCCTGCGGGCCGACACCCCCGGCACCTACCTCGGGCAGTGCTCCCAGTACTGCGGGCTCAGCCACGCCAACATGCGGTTCCGGGTCATCGCCCAGAGCCCCAGCGACTTCGACGCCTGGCTCGCCGGCCAGCGCCAGGGCCCGGCCGTCACCCTCGCCGCCGCCGGGCAGGCCGGCAGCCTCTTCTCCACGACGTTCCAGTGCACGAACTGCCACACGACGAGCAGCTCGAGCACTCAGCACCTACGGGCCCAACCTCACCCACCTCGGCAGCCGCACCACGTTCGCCAGCGGCTCGTTCGCCCTGACCCGCGACAACCTCATCCGCTGGATCATGAACGCCCCGGGCCTGCTGCCCATGCAGTCCCAGGACTGCCGCCGCGGCCCACCGGGCACGCCCGGTGTCACCTGCGTCGGCATGCCATCGTTCACCCTGAACACGCCGAAGGGCATGCCGGTCATGACCCGCGCCGACGCCGAGAACCTGGCCGACTACCTGCTGTCGCTCAAGTGACCGCGAGGGAGCTGCGATGACGACCGCCACGGAGACCGCGACCCCCGTCCCCGTCCGCGCGCCGGTCATCCTCCGGCGACCCGCCAAGACGGACGGGTTCTGGTCGTGGTTCACGACCGTCGACCACAAGAAGATCGGGATCATGTACGGCGCCACCGCGCTCGATCTTCTTCGTCGCCGGCGGCATCGAGGCGCTGCTCATCCGCCTGCAGCTCGCCCAGCCCAACGGCACCGTGCTCACCGCGTCGCAGTACAACCAGATCTTCACGATGCACGGCACGACGATGGTGTTCCTGCTCGGGATGCCGCTGTCGGTCGCGTTCGCGAACTACATGATCCCGCTGATGATCGGCGCCCGCGACGTCGCGTTCCCGCGCCTCAACGCGTTCGGCTACTGGGTGTTCGTGCTCGGCGGGATGTTCTTGTACTCGAGCTTCCTGCTCGGCGGCGCCCCGAACGGCGGCTGGTTCGGCTACACCCCGCTGACGAGCACCCCGCTCGGGCTCGGGGCGCTCCCCGGGCGCGGCACCGACTTCTGGATCGTCGGGATCGTGATGCTCGGCATCGCGTCGACCACCTCGGCCATCAACATCATCGTCACCATCCTCAACATGCGCGCCCCCGGCATGAGCCTCATGCGCATGCCGGTGTTCGTGTGGATGATGCTCGTCACGTTCTTCCTGACCCTGTTCGCCATGCCGATCATCACCGTCGCCATGATCATGGTGTTCTTCGACCGCAACTTCGGGACGTCCTTCTTCCTCGCGGCGAAGGGCGGCGATCCGCTGCTGTACCAGAACCTGTTCTGGCTCTTCGGCCATCCCGAGGTGTACATCCTCATCCTGCCGGGCGATGGGCATCGTCTCGGAGGTGCTGCCCGTCTTCTCGCGCAAGCCCCTGTTCGGCTACCCCGTCGTGGTGTTCTCCGGCATCGCCATCGGGTTCCTCGGCTGGGGCGTCTGGGCGCACCACATGTTCGCCACCGGGCTCGGGCCGGTCGCCGTGGCGGCGTTCAGCCTCTCGACGATGCTCATCGCCATCCCGACCGGGGTGAAGATCTTCAACTGGCTCGCGACGGTGTGGAAGGGCGCGATCGCAGCTCACCACCGCCGATGCTGTTCTCGCTCGGGTTCATCGCGATGTTCACCATCGGCGGGCTGTCCGGCGTCAGCCTCGCCGTCGTGCCCGCCGACACCCAGCAGCACGACACCTACTTCGTCGTCGCCCACTTCCACTACGTGCTCTTCGGCGGCTCGGTCTTCGGGCTCTTCGCCGGCTTCTACTACTGGTATCCGAAGATCTTCGGGCGGATGCTCGACGAGCGGCTCGGCAAGATCAGCTTCTGGACCATGCTCATCGGCTTCAACGTGACGTTCTTCCCGATGCACCTGCTCGGCATCTTCGGGATGCCCCGCCGCATCTACACCTACAACAACGGGCTGGGCTGGAACACGCTGAACCTGATCATCACCGTCGGCGCGTTCGTCATCGCGCTGTCCGTGCTGATCTTCATCGTAAACCTCATCGTGTCGCACCAGCGCGGGAAGATCGCGGGCAACGACCCATGGGACGGCCGCACGATCGAGTGGTCGATCTCCTCGCCGCCGCCCGAGTACAACTTCGCCGAGATCCCCGAGATCGACGCGCGCGACGACTTCTGGCATCGCAAGTACACCGAGGATGACGCGGGGATGCTCGTCCCGCTGCCGAGCGGCGGGTCGGACACGCCGGCGGCGACCCGCGCGGCGGCGTCGCCGGGCCACCGGATCCACATGCCGTCCCCGTCGTTCTTCCCGTTCATCGCCGCGCTCGCGCTGCCGATCCTCGGCTACGCCGCGGTGTTCCACAGCTTCGGGTGGAGCTTCGCCCTGCTGGCCGTCGGCGTGCTCGTGCTCGTGTTCGGCGTCTATGCCTGGGCGATCGAACCGGCCACCGCGCCGGAGGAGGCGCACTGATGGCCGTCCAAGAGGCGCCGCCGCGGCTGCCGCCCGCCCCGCCCGACGGGCACGGCGGCGAGCCCGCGCACCCGCCGACGAGCACCGGCACCACGAACATCAAGCTGGCGATCTGGCTGTTCCTCGCGTCGGACTGCCTGTTCTTCGGCGCGTTCATCAGCGCCTACCTGCTGTACCGGGGCCGGCATCAGGGCGGCCCGACCCCCCAGCAGGTGTACAGCATCCCGTTCACGTCGGTGTCGTCGTTCGTGCTGCTCATGAGCAGCCTCACGATGGTGCTCGCCCTCGCCGCGATCCAGCGCGGCGACATGCGACGGCTTCGGATCTGGCTCATGGCCACCGCGCTGCTCGGGTCGGTGTTCATCGGCGGGCAGATCTTCGAGTTCACCACCTTCGCCCACAAGGGCCTCGCGCTCGACACCAACCTGTTCGGGTCGACGTTCTTCGTGCTCACCGGGTTCCACGGCGCCCACGTGACGATCGGGATCATCTGGCTTCTGTCCCTGTGGGGGCTCGCCACCCAGGGGCGCCTCACCCCGGCCGACGCCGAGAAGGTGGAGGTCGCCGGCCTGTACTGGCACTTCGTCGACGTGGTCTGGATCGTGATCTTCACCCTCGTGTACCTGATCCCGCCGTCGAAGTGAGCCGGGAGGTCCGCCCGTGACCGACATCGAGCTGCGCGACGAGAGCCGCGTCCCCGCGCCGACCGCCACGACGTCGGCACCGGCCCTGCTGCCCGGCGAGCTGCGACCCCACCCGTCGCCGGTCCAGTACGTGCTCATCGCGGTGATCCTCGTCGTGATCACCTCGGCGGAGGTCAGCCTCTTCTACCTGGAAGGCACGATCCCCAACGCGGCGATCATCCCGCTGCTGCTCGTGTTCGCCGTCTTGAAGTTCGCGCTCGTCGCCGCCTGGTACATGCACCTGCGCACCGACAAGGCGATCTTCGCCCGGTTCTTCGTCCTCGGGATCGTCGCCGCCGTCGTGCTGTTCCTCATCGTGCTCAGCGGCCTGGAAGTCTTCTCCTGACATGCTCGGGGCCCTGGCGCGCATCCCGGCGTGGCGAGCCGAACCCGGCGCGTGGCTCCTCATCGCGACGTTCGCCGCCGGGTACGCCATCGCGGTCGTGCGCCTCGGCCCCCGCTACACCCTCCCCGGGCAGCGGGCCGCCAGCCGCCTCCAGGTCACCAGCTTCTCGCTCGGGCTCCTCGCCCTCTGGGTCGTGTCCGACTGGCCGGTGCACGACATCGCCGAGCAGTCCACCTACAGCGTCCACATGGTGCAGCACCTCGTGCTGTCGATGGTCGCCGTGCCCCTCCTCCTGCTCGGCCTGCCGGCGTGGCTGCTGCGCTGGATCCTCGGCCCGCCGAGCCGCCGCTTCCGGGTGGTGCGCCGCCTCGCCCGGTTCCTCCCCGCCCTCATCGTCTTCAACGTCGTGCTGGTGCTCACCCACTGGCCCGCGGTCGTCGACGCGAGCCTGCACAACGGCGCCCTGCACTTCGGCGTGCACGCCCTCATCTTCGTGACGTCGTTCATCGTCTGGCTGCCGATCCTCAGCCCGCTGCCCGAGATCCCCCGCCTCGCGCCCCCGTCGCGGATGGCGTACCTCTTCCTCCAGTCGATCGTGCCGACGCTGCCCGCCTCGTTCCTCACCTTCGGCACGACCGTCCTGTACCACTACTACGCGCACAAGGCGACGATCTGGGGTCTCACCCCGCTCGCCGATCAGCAGCTCGCGGGGCTCATCATGAAGATCGGCGCCGGGATCCTGCTGTGGGCGCTCATCGCCGTAACCTTCTTCCAGTGGGCCGCCGACGAGGAACGCGCGCAGCATCCGAAGGTGCGCCGCCAGCTCGCGCGCGAGCTCGAGCACCTCGGACGATGAGGAGCTGACCGACCGTGCCCGACGACACCGTCACCGCCGACCCCGACGCCCGCGACACGTCGGACGACGCGACCGACGCCGCGGCCCCGCCGACGCCGCCCGACGAGCCGCCCGCGCTCGAGGCCGGGGCCGACCCCGTGCGGGAGGCCCGCTGGACCCGGCTCATCCTGCCGATCCTCCTGCCCATCGGCGCCGCGGTGACGATGGCCGTGTTCGTCTTGAACCTGTCGCGCATCTTCCTCGCCGCCGGAGACACGGGCGCCATCGTGCTCGGCGGGTCGATGATCCTCGTCATCCTCGGCGGCGCGGCGATCCTGTCGGCCGCGCCCCGGATGCGCGCCTCGTCGCTCGCCATGGTCCTGTCCGGGTTCTTCATCGTCCTGCTCAGCGCCGGCATGGTCGCGGCGCCGCGCACCGTCGCGAAGCCGGTGAGCGCCGGTGCCGGCAACGGGCTGGTGAACCCGAAGGGCCCGGCGGTCGCCACCCTCCAGGTCCAGGCCTTCGCGGCGCTGCACTTCCAGGCGTCCCAGTTCACCGTGAAGGCCGGCATCGTCAACATCCAGTACGTCAGCGAGGGCGGCAACCACACCCTGGCGATCGACGACCCGCGCTACGCGAGCTTCCTGCTCATGGCGCCCGGGGGCCCCACCAGCGCGAAGGTGCTCCTGAAGCCCGGCTCGTACACCATCTACTGCACCGTCCCGGGGCACCGCGCGGCCGGGATGCAGGCCACCGTCATCGCCCAGTAACCGGCGCGCCGGCCGGGACGACGACGCGCAGCGCGCCCGGCCGCGCCGTGAGGGTCGCCGGGAGCGGGCCGACGCGCTCCCCACTCGCCCAGCACTCGAGCGACCGATCGTCGCCGGCGCGCAGCTCGACGGTCGTGGCGCGCCACGTCCGCACCTCCTCGACCCGGGTGTGCGTGCCCCGGAACACGCTCGGGAACCGGGCCAGGAACTCGCCGCGTGCCACCGGGCCGACGAGACAGACGTCGAGGAGCCCGTCGTCGATCTCCGCGCCGGGGGCGATCATCATCCCGCCGGCGTAGTAGCGGGTGTTCGCCACCGCCACCAGCCACGCCCGCGACGCGTGCTCGACGCCGTCGACCACGACCTGCACCGCCGCCGGCCGGTACGTGGCGAGGGTCCGCAGCATGGCGAGCACATAGAGGGTCGTGCCCCGCGCCCAGCGCACCCCGTTCGCCCACCGGTTCGCGTCGGCGTCGAAGCCCGTGTTCGCCACCGTCGTGAACCAGGCGGTCGCGCCGTCGGCCGTGGTCACCCGGCCGAGGTCGCACACCGCGACCCGACCCGACGTCAGGAGCTCGAGCGCGTCGAGGGGTCGTCGCCCGTCGATCCCGAGATGGCGGGCGAAGTCGTTGCCCGCGCCGGTCGGCACCACCGCGATCGTCCCGCCGGCCTCGGCGGCGACCCCGGCGATCCGGGCCACCGTCCCGTCGCCGCCGCACACGATCACGCCCTCCCCGGCCGCGAAGCGCGCCGCCGCGGCCTCGGCGGCCGCGGCGGCGCTCGCCGGGCGACACACCGGGATGCCGCGGGTGGCGAGCGCGGCGTCGAGCGCGGCGCGCGTCCGCCGCGTGTGGCCCCGTCCCGCGACCGGGTTGACGATCGCCGTCCACCGCACGGCGGCAGCGTACGCGGGCCGGCGCGCGACCGAGCAGTAGCGTGCCGCGGATGGACGATCTCGACCGGGAGCGAGTGCCCCGCCACGTCGCCATCGTCATGGACGGCAACGGCCGATGGGCGCGACGCCGCGGCCTGAAGCGCACCGACGGGCACGCCGCCGGCGAGGAGGCGCTCTTCGACACGGTCGAGGGCGGCCTCGACATCGGGTTGCCGTGGCTCACCGTCTTCGCGTTCTCCACCGAGAACTGGCGGCGGCCGCTGGATGAGGTCCAGTTCCTCATGCGGTTCAACGAGTCGCTGCTGCTGCGCCGCCGCGACGACCTGCACCAGCGAGGCGTCCGGGTGCGCTTCATCGGCCGGCGGGCCGGACGCGTCCCCCAACGGGTCCGCCGCCACATCGCCGACACCGAGGCCCTGACCGCCCACAACCGGCGCATGACGCTCACGTTCGCGTTCAACTACGGCGGCCGCGCCGAGCTCGTCGACGCGGCGCAGCGCATCGCCACCGAGGTCGCCGACGGGACCCTGTCCCCGACACGCGTGAACGACCGGGTCCTCGCCCGGCACCTCTACGCCCCCGACATGCCCGACCCCGACGTGCTCGTGCGCACCTCCGGCGAGTACCGCATCTCGAACTTCCTGCTCTGGCAGCTCGCCTACACCGAGCTGGTCTTCACCGACGTGCTCTGGCCCGACTTCCGGCGCGACGACCTCTTCGCCGCCATCGCCGAGTACCAGGGCCGCCACCGACGCTTCGGCGCCATCGACGAGTGACCCGCCCCCGAACCACACCGGTGTAGTTACACTCGACCGGTGAGCCTCTACCGGGACGAAGGCGTCGTGCTCCGCACGATCAAGCTCGGGGAGGCCGACCGGATCGTCACCCTCCTCACCCGCGGCCACGGCAAGGTCCGCGCCGTCGCGAAGGGGGTGCGCAAGACCGCCAGCCGCTTCGGCGCCCGCCTCGAGCCCACCAGCCACGTCGCGTGCCAGTGCTACCGGGGCCGCGAGCTCGACATCGTCACCCAGGTCGAGACGATCGACGCCCACCGGGCGCTGCGCGAGCACTACGGCTGCCTCACCCACGCCGCGTCGATGCTCGAAGCCGTCGACCAGGTCGCCCTCGAACGCGAACCCAACCCCGCCCTGTACCGGCTGCTCGTCCGAGCGCTGCGCACCCTCGCCGACCAGCCGTCCCCCCTCGTGAGCACCGCCTTCTTCTGGAAGCTGCTCGCCCTCGAGGGGTTCCAGCCCCTCGTCGACGCCTGCGCCCGCTGCGGCGACGACACCGGCCCGTTCCCCGGCTTCGACCTCGACGAGGGCGGTGTCCTCTGCGTGGCCTGCACCCCCGCCGGCCGCTACCGCCTCGACCCCGCGGCGGCCGCCACCCTCCGGGACCTGCTCGGCGGGCGGATCGCCCGCGTCCTGGCCGACCCGCCGCCGCCGGCCGTGCTCGCCGACGTCGAGCGGCTCGCCATCCGGTCGCTCGAGTACCACTCCGAACGCCGACTCCGCAGCGCCGCGCTGCTCTGACCCGGGAACCGGTGCCGGGACGCGCGCGGCACCCGGTACGATCGCAGGTTCCTATGGCGAAGCCGGACCTGATGGCGCGCGTCGTCAACCTGTGCAAGCGCCGCGGCTTCGTGTTCCCCTCGAGCGAGCTCTACGGCGGGTTCCGCTCCACCTGGGACTACGGGCCGGTCGGGGTGCTGCTGAAGCGCAACGTGAAGGACGCCTGGTGGCGCTCGATGGTGCAGCTGCGCGACGACATCGTCGGTCTCGACGCCGCGATCCTCATGGCGCCCCAGGTGTGGGAGGCGAGCGGCCACGTCGCCACGTTCAGCGACCCGCTCGTCGACTGCCGCCACTGCCAGCACCGGTTCCGCGCCGACCACCTCCCCGCGTCGGGGGCCTGCCCCGACTGCGGCTCGACCGACGGGTTCACCGAGGCCCGCGACTTCAACCTCATGTTCCAGACCCACGTCGGCCCCGTCGCCGACGACGCCTCCGTCGCCTACCTGCGCCCCGAGACCGCCCAGGGGATCTTCGTCAACTTCGCGAACGTCCAGACCACGTCACGCAAGAAGCCGCCGTTCGGGATCGCCCAGATCGGCAAGTCGTTCCGCAACGAGATCACCCCGGGGAACTTCGTGTATCGCACCCGCGAGTTCGAGCAGATGGAGATGGAGTTCTTCGTCGCCCCCGAGGACGCCGAACGGTGGTTCGAGTACTGGTGCGACACCCGGCTGCGCTGGTACACCGACTACGGCATCCCGGACGGGCAGCTCCGGCTCCGGCCCCACGACCCCGACGAGCTGTCGCACTACTCGAGCGCCACCGCCGACGTGGAGTTCGACTTCCCGTGGGGCTGGGGCGAGCTCGAGGGCATCGCCAACCGCGGCGACTACGACCTCCGAGCCCACATGGCCCGCTCCGGCGAGGACCTCTCCTACTTCGACCAGGAGCACGACCGCCGCTACGTCCCCCACGTCGTCGAACCCGCGGCGGGCGCCGACCGGGCGACGCTCGCGTTCCTCCTCGCCGCCTACGCCGAGGAGGAGGTCGCGGGGGAGCGGCGCACCGTCTTGCGCCTCGACCCCCGCCTGGCGCCCATCACCGTCGCCGTGCTCCCGCTGTCCCGCCACGAGCGCCTCGTCCCCGTCGCCGAGGAGGTCGCCGCGGCGCTCCGCCCCCACTTCATGGTCGACATCGATTCCGCAGGGTCGATCGGGCGCCGCTACCGTCGTCAGGACGAGGTGGGCACCCCCTGGTGCGTCACCATCGACTTCGAGACGCTGGACGACAAGGCTGTGACCGTGCGCGATCGGGACACGATGGGCCAGGAGCGCCTGCCCATCGAGGGGCTCGTCGACGCGGTGCGGGTGCGGCTGCCGTGAGCGACGACCTCACCCACTACGAGCTCCTCGAGGTCGACCCCGGCGCCGAGAAAGACGAGATCCGCGCCGCCTACCAGTCCAAGCTCGCGAACGTGCGCGCCGCCCGCGACAAGGAAGAAGAGACGCGGCGGCCCTCCGAGTCCGTGATCCGGGCCGCCCGCGAGGAGGAAGCCCGCCTCCGCGCCGCCTGGCAGGTGCTGAGCGACCCGGTCCAGCGCCAGCGCTACGACACCCAGTTCCACATCGACGACGGTGCCGGCGACGCCGACGACGGCGAGTTCGACGACCCCGACGCCGCGCTCGTCCCCGCCGAGCGGGCCCCGGCGCGCCGCGGCGGCACCCCCGCGCCCGTCGCCGAGGACGGACTCGAGATCCCGAGCACCGGGCGGCGCATGACCGCCGCCATCATCGACGCGGTCACGATGATCGCCGCCTGGGCCGTCGTCGTGTACCCGATCACCCTCGGCGGCAACCTCACCAGCGGCCTCCCGGCGTTCATCACCGAGGTCGGCACGATGGAGTTCCTCATCCTCGTCTACCTCGTCCTCCCGACCGCCTGGACCGGCCAGACCCTCGGCAAGCGCTACACCTACTGCATGGTCGTCGACCGGGCGACCGGCCAGCTCCCCACGATCGGCCAGAGCCTCCGCCGCTACATCATCCCGGCGTTCGCCTTCGCGCTGCTCGTCACGACCGGCGCGGTGATCGCGCTCATCTACGCGCTGTCGTTCCTCATGAACCGCGACCAGATCTCCCTCGCCGACCGCTTCGCCAAGACCGCCGTCGTCATCGCCCGCTACCGGCCCGAGCGAATCGCCTGAACGCGGCCGGGCGGGCCGAGGCCCCTCGATAGGCTCGGCCGGAGACGAAGGAGGCGGCGTGCGCTACGTCCACGCGTTTGAGGAAGGCTCGAAGGAGCAGAACTACCTGCTCGGCGGCAAGGGCGCCAACCTCGCGGAGATGACGAACCTCGGCCTGCCCGTCCCGCCCGGGTTCACGATCACCACCGACGCGTGCAAGGCGTTCATGGCGGCGAACGACGTGCTACCCGACGGGCTCCTCGACGAGGTCGCCGAGCACCTCGCCACCCTCGAACACAAGATGGCGAAGACCCTCGGCGACGACAACGACCCGCTGCTCGTCTCGGTCCGCTCCGGCGCCCCGTTCTCCATGCCCGGGATGATGGACACCGTCTTGAACCTCGGGCTCAACGACGTCTCCGTGAAGGGGCTCGCCAAGCAGACCGCCAACGACCGGTTCGCGTACGACTCGTACCGCCGCTTCGTGCAGATGTTCGGCAAGATCGTGCTCGACATCCCCGGCGAGCGCTTCGAGGACGCGCTCACCGCCCTGCGCGCCCGCGAGGGCGTCGCCACCGACCCCGAGCTCAGCGCCGACGCCCTCGCCGGGCTCGTCGAGACGTTCAAGGGGATCGTGCGCGACACGACGCACCTCGAGTTCCCCCAGCAGCCCACCGACCAGCTCCGCTACGCCATCGACGCGGTCTTCCGTTCCTGGAACGGCCGGCGCGCCCGCGACTACCGCCGGATCGGAGCGCATCCCCGACGACCTCGGCACCGCGGTGAACGTCCAGACCATGGTGTTCGGCAACAAGGGCGACGACTCCGGCACCGGGGTGGCGTTCACCCGCGACCCCGCCACCGGGGAGCACCGGCCCTACGGCGACTTCCTCCCCGACGCCCAAGGCGAGGACGTCGTCGCCGGGATCCGGACCACCGAGCCGCTCGACCGGATGGCCGAGCACTTCCCCGGACCCCACCGCGAGCTGCTCGACGTCATGCAGCGCCTCGAGGCGCACTACCACGACATGTGCGACATCGAGTTCACCATCGAGCAGGGGCGGCTGTTCCTCCTCCAGACCCGCGTCGGGAAGCGCACCGCCGCCGCCGCGCTGCGCATGGCGGTCGAGATGGAGCACGAGGGGCTCATCGACCGACGCCAGGCCGTGCTGCGCGTCCAGCCCGCCCAGCTCGACCAGCTGCTCCACCCCCAGTTCGACCCGCAGGCCCGCTACACGCGCGCTGACCAAGGGCCTGAACGCCTCACCCGGCGCCGCCGTCGGCCAGGCGTGCTTCACCGCCGACGACGCGCGAAGCGCGCGCCGAGGCCGGGGTGCCTGTCATCCTCGTGCGCCCCGAGACGTCCCCCGACGACCTGCACGGCATGATCGCCGCCGAGGGGATCCTCACCGCCCGTGGCGGGCTCGTCAGCCACGCCGCGGTCGTCGCCCGCGGCATGGGCAAGCCCGCGGTCTGCGGCGCGAGCGAGCTCGACATCAGCGTCGACGCCGGCGAGGTCCGCGTCGGCGACACCGTCGTGCGCGCCGGCGACGTCGTCTCCATCAACGGCAGCACCGGCGAGGTCGTCGTCGGCGCCGTGCCCGTCATCACCCCGGAGCCGACCGGCCCCTTCGAGACGATCCTGTCCTGGGCCGACGAGTTCCGCCGCCTCGGGGTGCGCACGAACGCCGACCTGCCCGACGACGCCATCGTCGCCCGCCGGTTCGGCGCCGAGGGGATCGGCCTGTGCCGCACCGAGCACATGTTCCTCGGCGCCCGCCTCCCGATCGTGCAGCGCTACATCCTCGCCGACGGCGAGCCCGAGGCCCACGCCGCGCTCCTCGAGCTCGAGGCGCTGCAGCGCCGCGACTTCGTCGGCATCCTCGAGGCGATGGACGGCCTGCCCGTCACCGTGCGGCTCCTCGACCCGCCGCTGCACGAGTTCCTGCCCGACGTCGAGGAGCTCCTCGTCCAAGACGCCCGCGGGCAGCTCGACGACACCGGCCGGCGGCTGCTGCACGCCGCGGAGCAGTGGCGCGAGGCGAACCCGATGCTCGGCACGCGCGGCGTCCGGCTCGGCGTGCTGCGCCCCGCGCTGTACCGCACCCAGGTGAAGGCGCTGCTCGACGCCGCGATGGAGCGCAAGCTCGCCGGCGGCGACCCGCACGTCGAGGTCATGATCCCGCTCGCGGTGAGCCGCGCCGAGCTCGCGCTCGCCGTGTCGTGGGTGCGGGAGGTCGCCGAGGAGCTCGCGTCCGAGACCTACGGCGCCGACCGGCCTCGACTTCCTCGGTCGGCACCATGATCGAGACGCCCCGAGCGGCGCTCGTCGCCGACGAGATCGCCGAGGTCGCCGACTTCTTCTCGTTCGGCACCAACGACCTCACCCAGATGACGTTCGGGTTCTCCCGTGACGACATCGAGGGCCGGTTCATGCCCAAGTACCTCGAGCTGAAGCTGCTCGCCGGCCAACCCGTTCGAGACCCTCGACGTCGACGGGGTCGGCGCGCTCGTCCGCATGGGGGTCGAGAAGGGTCGCCGCACCCGACCCGACCTCAAGCTCGGGATCTGCGGCGAGCACGGCGGCGACCCGGCGTCGGTCGCGTTCTGCCACGAGGTCGGCCTCGACTACGTCTCGTGCTCCCCGTACCGGGTGCCGCTCGCCCGCCTCGCCGCGGCGCACGCCGCGCTCGCGGCGCACGCCGCGCTCGCGGCGCACGGCCCCGCCAGCACCGCGTGACGCCGGGGCTGAACGCCCGGCAGGTCACCGAGTACCTCGACCAGGTCTGGCCGGGCGTCACCTCCTCCCTGTCCATCGAGGAGGTGGGGGAGCGCCGCGCCCGCGTCCGGATCCACGTCGGCGCCGACGGGCTGCGCCCCGGCGGCATCGTGAGCGGCCCCGTGCTCATGTCCCTCGCCGACAGCGCGGTGTGGGCCGCGGTGATCGGCGCCGTGGGCGACGCCGCGATGGCCGTCACGGTCAGCCTCACCATCCACTTCCTGCGGCCCGCCCCGCCCGGCGACGTGATCGCCGAGGCGCAGCTCCACAAGGTCGGGCGACGCCTCGCCACCGGCGACGTCCTCCTCTACGCCGACGGGCAGCCCGAGCCCGTCGCTCACGCCACCGTCACCTACGCGCTGCCCCAAGACTGAGCGGCAGGCCCCGCGGGCGTGTCGCAGGTGACCGGTACCCTCGACCCATGGACGTGGTCCCGCTGACGCGCACCCACGCCGCCGAGCCGGCCGTCGCCCGCGCGCACCCCGCCGCCGAGGCCCTGGTCGGCCGGTCGCCCCGGCGGCGCGAGGACCGCGAAGCCCAGTTCGACCGGCTCCTCGCCCCGGGCGCAACCCGCCCGGTCGGCGCCGGCGACCGGGCACGGCCCGAGGCCCCCGACCCGTACCGCGTGTGCTTCGAGCGCGACCTCGACCGGGTGAAGCACTCCCGGCCGTGGCGACGCCTGGCCGGCAAGTGCCAGGTGTTCGTCGCCCCCGAGGACGACCACCTCCGCACCCGCCTCACCCACGCCGTCGAGGTCGCGCAGGTCGCCACCGGCATCGCCCGGGCCGTCGACCTGTGCCTCCCGCTCACCGAGGCGATCGCGCTCGCCCACGACTGCGGGCACGGCCCCGCCGGGCACGCCTCCGAAGCGGCCTTCTCCCCGTACCTCGGCTCAGCGGGCTACGACCACGCGGTCTACGGCGCCGACGTGACCCTCGCCGACCTCAACTTGTGCCGCGAGACCCTCGACGGGGTCCGCAACCACTCGTGGCGGCGCCCCCCGCCCGCCACCCCCGAAGGGGAGGTCGTCGCCTGGTCGGACCGGATCGCGTACGTCTGCCACGACTTCGAGGACGCCGTCCGGGCCGGCATCCTCACCCCCGACGACCTGCCCGCCCCGGTCGCGCGACGTCGTCGGGGACGCGCCCCTCACACCAGATCGAGACGTTCGTGCTCGGGGTCCTCGACGCCATCGACCGGACCGGCCACGTCGGCATGACCGAGCCAGCCGCTATTGCGCTGCAGGCGTTCCGCGACTTCAACTTCGAGCGGATCTACCTCCGGCCGGCGGCCCGCCGGCAGGCCGACCGGGTGGTGCGGCTCCTCCGCGGCCTCGTCGACCGGTTCGCCGACGCGCCGCCGGCTGCTCGCCGACTCCGAGCCCGGCGCCGCGGGCGTCACCCCCGGCTCGGCGGACGCCACCGCGCTCGCCGTCCGCTACGTCAGCGGCATGACCGACCGGTACGCACTCGGGTTGGGCGTCCAGCTCCTCGGCTGGGATCCCGAGGACCTGCCCCGCGGCGTGTGAGCACCCCGGCGCCGCCCGCGCCGTAACCTGAGCCGCGATGGGGATCCTCGACGAGGACGTCACGCGGGTCCGCGAGAGCACCGACCTCGTCGCCGTGGTCAGCGAGCACGTGGCGCTCAAGCGCGTCGGGCAGCGCTGGCAGGGGCTCTGCCCCTTCCACCAGGAGAAGACCCCCTCCTTCTCGATCAACCCGACCCTCGGCGTCTACCACTGCTTCGGCTGCCAGCGCTCCGGCGACGCCATCACGTTCCTGCGCGAGGTCGAGCACCTCGACTTCGTCGAAGCCGTCGAACGGCTCGCGCAGCGGGCCGGGATCACGCTGCGCTACGACGACCAGCGCACCGCGGAGGACCGGTCGCGGCGGGCCCGCCTCGTCGACGCCACCGCCGCCGCCGTCGACTACTACCACCAGCTGCTCGTGACGTCCGCCGAGGGGGGCCGGGCCCGCAAGCACCTGCGCGAGCGCGGCTTCGACGGCGACGCCGTCCGCCGGTTCCAGCTCGGCTGGGCACCCGACGACTGGGACCGGCTCAGCCGCCACCTCCAGCAGCACCACGTCGCACGCGACGACGTCGTCACCGCGGGGTTGGCGTTCGTCAACCGGGCCAACCGGCTCCAGGACCAGTTCCGCAACCGGCTGGTGTTCCCGATCTTCGACGCCCGGGGCGAGCCCGTCGGGTTCGGCGGCCGGGCGCTCGGCGACGAGCAGCCCAAGTACAAGAACTCACCCGAGACGCCGATCTACAGCAAGAGCCGGCTCCTGTACGGGCTCAACTGGGCGAAGGGCGAGATCGTGGCCCGCGGCGAGGTCGTCATCTGCGAGGGCTACACCGACGTCATGGGCCTCGTGCTCGCCGGCGCGCCGCACGCGGTCGCGACGTGCGGCACCGCGCTCGCCGACGAGCACTTCCAGGTCCTGAAGAACCTGGCCCGCCGCGTCATCCTCGCCTACGACGCCGACGCCGCCGGGCAGGGCGCCGCCGAGCGCTGGTACCGCTGGGAGCAGGAGTTCGAGATCGAGGTGCACGTCGCCGACCTCCCCGCCGGCCAGGACCCCGGTGAGCTGTTCCACCACGACCCGGCCGGCCTCCTCGAGGCGCTCGAACGGGCCGAGCCGTTCCTGCAGTTCCGCCTCGACCGGGCCATCGCCGGCGCCGACATGACGACCATCGAGGGGAAGGCCCGGGCCGCCACCACGGCCGCCCGCATGGTGGCCGAGCATCCCAGCGCACTCGTCCGCGACCAGTACGTCATGCGCCTCGCCGGCGCGTTCGACATCGACGCCGACCGCCTCCGGGAGGAGGTCCGCCAAGCCGGGCAGCCGTCCCGCCGACCCGCCGGCACCCCCACGCGGCCGCCCCCGCCGGCGCGGCCCGCGCGTCGTCGACCGGCGCGAGCTCGACGTGCTGCGCTGGGCGATGCACGAGCCCGACCGGGTCCACGACTGGCTCGACGAGGCGCTCTTCACCGATCCCCTCGCGCGCGAGGCCTATCAGCGCCTGAACGAGTCCGCGTCGATCGTCGACGCCATCGAGGGCGCCGAGCCCGACGTGCGCGCCGTCCTCGAGCGACTCGCGGTCGAGCCACCCGACACCGACGACGACGACGAGGACGAGGTGCAGCTGCGGCACGCCGTGCTGCTCGTCAACGCCGTCGAGCCAGTCGCGCACCGGGTGCTCGCCGACCGAGACGACGACGACGCACGCGACGCGATGACCCGCGACCTCGATGAGCTCGCGCACGAGCGCGAGGTCGGGGAGTGGCGACGCGCCGAGGAGACCGCACGACGGTTGCTACAGTGGATTGTGCTCGATCGCGGAGCCGCCCGGACGTGACCCAGCCCGAACCTCGCGTGTCGGCCGACGCGCTCGATCCCGTCATCGACGAGTTGATCGCGCGTGCCCGCGAGCGCGGCTCGCTCACCTCCGGAGAGGTGTTCGCCGCGCTGCACACCCTGGAGCCCGAGACCGACGAGCTCGCCGACATCTACCGCCGCATCGAGGCGCGTGGCGTCGCCATCCAAGACGAGATCACCGAGGAGCTCGAGCTCGAGGACGCCCGCCGCCGCGACGAGAGCCCCGCCCACCGGGCCCGGCGCAGCGAGACCCGTCCGACCACGGTCACCCGTCCCGGCGAGGCCGCCGCCCCACGCCCTGCCCGACCCCGCCGCGACGTCGCGTCGGTGTTCGACGAGCCGACCGCCCGCGGCGACCGCGGCGAGACCGGCAACTTCGACCCGGTCCGCATGTACCTCAAGGACATCGGCAAGGTGCCCCTCCTCACCGCCGAGCAGGAGGTGAAGCTCGCCCGACGCATCGAAGCCGGCGTCCTCGCCGACGAGCGCCTCCAGGCCAGCCCCACGATGCACGAGGAGCGGCGGGCCAGCGAGCACGCCAACGTCGAGGACGGCGAGCTCGCCAAGCAGCAGCTCACCGAGGCCAACCTGCGCCTCGTCGTCTCGATCGCGAAGCGCTACGTCGGGCGAGGCATGGCGCTCCTCGACCTGGTCCAAGAAGGCAACCTCGGGCTGATGCGCGCCGTCGAGAAGTTCGACTACACGAAGGGCTTCAAGTTCTCGACGTACGCGACCTGGTGGATCCGCCAGGCCATCACCCGCGCCATCGCCGACCAGGCCCGCACCATCCGCATCCCGGTCCACATGGTCGAGACCATGAACAAGGTGCTGCGGGTGCAGCGCCAGATGCTCCAAGAGCTCGGCCGCGAACCCACCGTCGAGGAAGTGGCGCACAAGGTCGACCTGACCTCCGACAAGGTGCGCGAGATCCAACGCATCTCCCAGGAGCCCCTCTCCCTCGAGACGCCGGTCGGGGAGGAGGACGACAGCTCGCTCGGCGACTTCGTCCCCGACCCGACCGCACCCGAACCGACCGAGGAAGCCGAGCAGCAGGGGCTCAAAGAGGAGATCACCCGCGCGCTCGAGGAGCTCAACGACCGCGAGCGCGAGATCATGCGGCTGCGCTTCGGGCTCGACGACGGCCAACCCCACACCCTCGAGGAGGTCGGGCGGCGCTTCAAGGTCACCCGCGAGCGCATCCGCCAGATCGAATCCAAGACCCTCGCCAAGCTCCGCCATCCCACCCGCTCCCAACGGCTCCGGGCCTACCTCGACGGCGCCTGAACCCGCTGCGCCATGATCGGGCGGGGCCGTAGCTCAGTGGTCAGAGCAGGGGACTCATAATCCTTTGGCCGCAGGTTCGATCCCTGCCGGCCCCACCGCAGCGCCGAGCAGTCGTGCCACGTCCGCGCCGCCGGTGTCCCTCCGTCCAGCTGCGGGCACCGGCGTGTCACCGAGTGATCCTGGGGTCGTGATCCGATGCCGGGCCAGCGTCGCCCGCCGAAGGCGGCCCGGGACCTGCAGGCCCGCCTCCTCGTCGACGCCGGCGCCGCTCAGGACGGCGTCGGCGAGAGCTTCGAGAGTCCCCCAGGTCCTCGGCGGACCCGCCGCCCCGGCTCGGTATCGAGCACCCATCGACCGCGAGCGATCCAAAGCAGTCATGACGCGTTGACACCCGCACCCCGCGGCGAACGCGAACTCCCGTACGCCGTCCAGATCCGAAATGATGGTGATCGCGTCGTCAGCTGCGGCTCGCCGCGGGACGACGAGCGGGAGGGAGGGGCGCGATGTCGGTCGAGAACGAGGTCCAACAGCTCCGGGAGCGGGTGTCGGAGCTGGAGCGCCGGCTCGACCTGGTGTTCCAGCACGTCGGCCTGGAGGCCAGCGCCCTGCCCGGCACGAAGGCCAGCGACGTGTCACCGGCGGTGCGGGAGCTCATCCGCGACTACCGGATCATCGACGCCATGGCGCGGTATAGCCAGGAATCCGACGGTGCCCGGGACCTGTCGAATGAGGACATCGCGCGCGTCTTCCAGGAGGAGACCGGCCAGCGCTTCGACCCGAAGCGGGCCCGGTAGTGGCGAGCGCATCGCCGCCGACGTCGATCCGGACCGGGGTCGTCGGCCGGGCCCACCTGACCACCATCCCCCGTGTGCAACCCCCGGCGGGCGGGAGCGTTGTCCCAGGTGCCAGCCCCCGCTTGGGGTGGGGCTGGCGAGCCCCCGGGTCCGGACCACCGTTCCCGGGGGCTCCCATGTCCGGGCCGCCCCCCCGGCGGCGACGCCCGACGGCGCACGACGGCGGATCCCTCTCAGGGGCCGCGGGCGCGGCGCGACGACGTGCGCCCATCGGCCGAACCTGGCTTCGCTGACTCGGGGGCGCGCTCGGTTCAGCTCGGCTGGCCTGGGCAGGCGGCCGGCACCGGTAGTGTCCGGACGCCGACGAGGGGGGCCGTCATGCTCAACCCGATCACCCGGGTGACCATCGACCGCGACGCCGCCGAGAAGCTCAGCAGCCAATGGTGGGTGCTGCTGCTGTCCGGATCGCTGGCCGTGGTCGTCGGCGTCGTCATCCTCTCGATCCAGTGGACGGTCCAGGACCTCGCCACGTTCGCCGCCATCTTCTTGATCGTGAACGGTGCCTTCCGCATGCTGACGCCCACGGTCGACAACAGCGGCCGCGAGTGGACGCTGGGCGTGGGGGTCGCCGAGGTGCTCGTTGGCATCGCCTTCGTCGCCTGGCCGTCCGTCAGCCTCCTCACCCTGGCGATCTTCATCGGCGCGTGGGTGCTGGTGCACGGTGTCTTCGACCTCGCCGGCGGCATCGGCAGCCGCCACGACGTGAAGTTCTGGTGGCTCTACGTCATCGTCGGTGTCATCGAGGTGCCGCTCGGGATCCTGCTCCTCGACCGACCCGACCTCTCCCTCGCGATCGCGATCGCGGTCGTTGGCGTGTGGGCCGTGCTCATCGGCATGCTGGAGATCCTCGTCGCGTTCGAGGTCAAGCACCTGCCCGACACCCTCGACAAGCTCGGCGGACCGACCCGCTGACCCACCCGCCGAGAGGGCGACGCGCCGCGCGCCGCCGGCACCCGGCGCGGCACCGACCTGCGGGAGCACCATTGGACCTCGGCATCGCGGCCGCTGTCTTCCCCCTGATCTTCCTCGGGGAGCTCCCCGACAAGACGATGTTCGCCTCGCTCGTACTGGCGTCGCGCGGCCACCCGCGCGCCGTCTGGCTCGGCGCGGCCGCCGCCTTCCTCGTGCACGTGGTGATCGCCACGACCGTCGGGGCGACCCTGTTCGCTGTGCTGTCCCGCCGCGCCGTCGACGCCGTCGTCGCCGCCCTGTTCCTCGGCGGCGCCGTCTACGCCCTCCTCGAGGCGCAACGTGACGCGACAGCGCTCATCGCACGCGAGGTCGCGACGCGACGGCGCGTCGTCGTCACCGCCTTCGTCGTGATCTTCCTGGCCGAATGGGGTGACCTGACCCAGATCCTCACCGCGAACCTCGCCGCGCACTACCACTCGCCGCTCAGCGTCGGCCTCGGCGCGCTGCTGGCCCTCTGGCTCGTCGCCGCGCTCGCGGTCACGGGCGGCCAGACCCTGCTGCGCATCTTCCCGACCGTCGCGGTGCGACGCGTGACGGCCGTGGTGCTGCTCGCGCTCGCCGGCGTCGCCGCGTGGTCCGCGGCGGGCGGCTGACCCCGTTCTCGCCGGACGTCCCGCCGACCGGTCGGTCCCTCAGTTCGGCGAGGGTGGCACGACCGCGTCGCCCGCCTCCGGGCTGCGGAACCGCTCGCGTCCGAGCTCCATCGCGGCTTGGACCTTCGCCAGCGGCGTGCGAGCGACCAGGCCGCGGAGCTGCTCGTATCGCTCCTGCCCGGCGCGGGCGCCGAGGTAGTAGCCGAGCCCGAAGCCGAGCACGAGACCGAATCGAAAGCGCATGCCTACTCCCTACCATGCCCCGCCCTCGAACAGCCGTTCGGAGAGCGCCACGTGTGGCGCGCGAGCGTGTCCCGGTCGGCACGCGTGTGCGCATGGCGCGTTGGCGCGGTGATGGCGTCGCTGGTCCCGACGGCGCGCGTGGACGCCTTTGCTATCGTCGTCACCGTTTCCGGGGTAGCTCAGTTGGCAGAGCAGTCGGCTGTTAACCGAAGTGTCGCGGGTTCGAGTCCCGCCCCCGGAGCGGCGGGCCGCCCCTCCCAACGCGTGCAGTGTCTCACGGCACGCGGCGGAGGAGCGCGGCGGCCAGCGCGTCCGACGCGGCGCGCACGGGACGGTAGGCGTCGACCAGCGCCGCGTCCGGGGCCTCGACGTCCGCGACCGGGTTGAGGTCCTCGGCGGTGACGGGTGGCTCGTCGGCGGGCGCCACGAGCAGGCGGGCGCCCACGGACGCCGCGTCGTCGAGGCGGCGGCGGGTCACGGGGCGACCGGTCAGCGCGGCGAGGATCGCGGCCCAGGTCGGGTTCCGCGCGCCGGCGCCGGCCAGCATGACGGTGCCCGCGGCGGGCGAGACGAGCTCGACGGATCGGGCCGCGTCGAGGGCGATGCCTTCGAGGAGCGCGCGCGCGAGCTCGGGCGGGCCGTGGGCTGCGGTCAGACCGGTGAACGCGGCGCGCGCGTCGGGTTGCCACCACGGGGCTCGGGCACCGTGCAGCCATGGGAAGGCGAGGAGCCCGTCGGCGCCCGGCGGGACCGCGACCGCGGCCGCGACCAGCTCGTCGGCGGCGCGTCCCGTCAGGGAGGCGAGCCAGGCGAAGGCCGCACCCGCGGCGGACAGGCCGGCTTCGACGAGGTAGCCGCCGTCGACCATGCGGGACACCTGCGCGGTCGACGGCAGCGCGGCGACCGGCCCGGGATGGGGGACCGACACGTTGGCCGTCGTCCCGAACGACACCAGGGGCGTGTCGGCGGCCGCGGCCACGCCGATTGCCTCGCAGGCCCGGTCGCCGGCACCCCAGACGGCGACCACGTCGGCCGGCAGGTCGAGCAGGTCCGCGTGCGCCACGGCAGCCGGCTCGACGGACGACACGACCGGGGCCAGCCGCGCCGCGAGCGCGTCGTCGCCGAGCAAGGTGCCGTCGAGCGCGTAGAGCCCGGTGCGGGACGCGACCGTCGGATCGGTCTGCACGCGTCCCGTGAGCAGCGCGAACACGAGGTCGCGGGGCCCGAGGAGCCACGCCGCGTCGCGGAACCGGTCCGGTTCGTGGGCCCGCAGCCACGCGATCTTCGCGGCGCAGCACCCGGCCGTCGCGAGCACGCCGGTGCGGGCACGAAACGCGGCGGGGTCCCCCAGGGTGGCGACCTCCGCGGCGGCGCGGGCGTCGGACCACACGATCCCCGGGGTGAGCGGCCGCAGCTGGCGGTCGAAGCAGGCGAACGTCTCCCGGGCGGTCGACGCGCCCACCGTCCGGACCTGGGCGAACGCGTCGGGCGCGGCCGCCCGAGCCGCCGACACGGCGTCGACCGCGGCGCGCCACCACGCCTCGGGGTCCTGCTCGGCGAAGCCGGGCGCCGGATGCCGGGTCTCGACGGGTGCCCGCGTCAACGCGACGAGCGTCGAGCCGGACCACAGCCCGACTTTGGTGGCGCTGGTCCCGAAGTCGAAGGTGAGGACGCTCACGCGCCGGCGAGGGCGCGCACGATCTTCGCGACGGACGAGAAGTCCTCCCGTCCGAACCCGGCCTCGCTCGCCGCGCCGAGCAGCTGCCGCACGACCCCCGACGTGAACAGCGGGGTGCGTTGCTGCGCGGCGTAGCCGATCGCGAGGTCGAGGTCCTTCGCCATGAGGTCGGTCATGAACCCGGGCGCCCAGCCGTTCGACGCCGGGCTGTCGGGCACCACACCCTCGGCGGGGAGCCGGGTCCGCACCGCGACGCAGTCGCCGGTGGCGTGGGTCAGCACCTCGTAGAGCTCCGAGAGGTCGACGCCGGCCTTCGTGGCCATCACCGTCGCCTCCGCGGTGGCGAGCATCTGCGCCGCGTAGATCAGGTTGTTGCAGAGCTTGACGACCTGTCCCATGCCGGGCCCGCCGACGTGCACGATGAGACCCGAGAACGGGTCGAGCGCCCGGCGCGCCGACGCGAGCACGTCGGGATCCCCTCCGACCATGAGGGTCAGCTGGCCCTTCTGCGCGCCGGCGGTGCCCCCGGACAGCGGCGCCTCCAGGTACCGGGCGCCGGCGTCGCCGACCCGCGCGTGCTGGGCCCGCTCCACCTCGGGGTCGATCGTCGAGCAGTCGACGATCACCTTCCCGGCGGTCAGGGCCGGGAGCGCGTCGTCGACGACCCGCTCGACGTCCGGCGAGTTCGGGACGCAGAGGATCGTGACCTCGCTGGCCTCGACCACCGCGGCCGGACCGGCGCCCTCGTGGGCACCGAACGCGACGGCCGCGTCGATCGGCGGTCGGCCCCGCGACGCCACGGTGACGTCGTGGCCGGCCTCGACGAGGTGGCGCGCCATCGGGAGTCCCATCGCGCCCAGCCCTATGAACCCGATCTCCATCGCGTCCTCCTCGGGCGTTTGACCGTACCAGTCGGCCTCCCTACCGTGAGCCGCCATGCGCACGACAACGGCGACGAACCGCGCCCGGATGAGCGACGACACTCCTCTTCATCACCCAGGTCGCCCCCTACGTCGACGGGCCCGCCGGCGTCCACGGCGTCCTCGACCAGGCCGCGATCGGCGTCGGCGAGTGCGCCGAGCTGGCCGGGCTCACCCCGCACCGCATCGACGACGTGCGCGACCTCGAACCCGCCGCGCTGGACCAGGCGCGCGCCCTGGCGCTGTTCACCATCGGCGAGACGCCGTGGTCCGAGCCGCAGCGCACGACGATCACCCGCCGCGTCCGCGACGGGACGCTGCCCGTCCTGGCCATCCACTCGGCCACCGACGCGTGCTACAGCTGGCCCGACTACGGCGACCTCGTCGGCGCCCGCTTCAACGGGCATCCGTGGACGATGACCCTCGACCTCGACGTCGACACCGACCATCCGGCCACCCGGCATCTCGGGCCGATGGCGCTGGCACGACGAGGTGTACCAGTTCCGTGACCTGCGCGCCGACGCTCGTGTCCTGCTGCGTGTCGCCCCGGACCAGCTGGATCTCGACGCGCCGGGCGCCAAGCCGCCACCGTTCGGGTTCCCGCTCGCCTGGTGCTTCGAGGAGGGCGCGGGCCGGGTGTTCTCGACGAGCCTCGGTCACTTCCCGGGCGCGTGGGAGACCCCGGCCTACCTGCAGCACCTCGCCGGCGGGCTGCGCTGGGCACTCGACGCCGCCTGACCGCGCCGACGGGGAGCGCCCCGACACGCGGCCATTAGGGTGCGGAGCGTGTTCGACGCCCGCCTCGACGAGCTCGGCGTGCAGCTGCCCGGCCCGTTTCCACCCCACGATCCGCTCGACGCCGTCGTCGTGCACGCCGGGACGGCTCGCACGTCGGGCTGTCTCCCACGCGACGCCGACGGCGTCCTGCACGCCACCGGCTTGGTCGGCGGGCCCGTCAGCGTCGAGACGGCCACCGCCTGCGCCGAGCTCTGCGCCCTGAACGCGATGTCGCTGCTGCCGCGCCGCGCTCGGCAGCCTCGACGCCATCGAGCGGCTCGTCACGCTGACCGTCTTCATCGCGTGCGTCGCCGGGTTCGCTGAGCAGCCCCGCGTCGCCGACGGCGCGAGCCAGGCGCTCGTCCGCGTGTTCGGCGACGCCGGGCGCCACACCCGCTCGGCGATCGGCGTCGCCGCGCTGCCCCGCGGCGCGCCCGTCGAGGTCGAGGTCACCGCCGCGCTCCGGGCGGCTCGCTGATGGCTCCGCGCATCACGATCATCGGCGGCGGCAGCTACCAGTGGGTGCCGAAGCTGCTCATCGACGTGGCCAACACGCCGGTGCTCCACGACGCCGAGCTCGTCCTCGAGGATGTGGACCCGCGGCCCCTGCCGAAGATGGTGGCGCTCGTCGAGCACCTCGCCGAGCTGCGCGGCCTCGGCTTGACCGTGCGCTCCACCACCGACCAGCGCGACGCACTCGCCGGCGCCGACTTCGTGATCGTCAGCCTCTCGACCGGCGGCTTCGAATCGATGCGCGCCGACCTCGAGGTCCCCGCCCGCTACGGCATCCGGCACTCGGTGGGCGACACCGTCGGCCCGGCCGGCATCTCCCGGGCGCTGCGCAACATCCCGGTGTTCGTCGCCGTCGCGCACGACATGGAGGAGCTCTGTCCCGACGCCTGGATGCTGAACCTGACGAACCCGATGACCACGATCTGCCGTGCCGTGACGAAGGCGTCGAGCATCCGCACCGTCGGCCTCTGCCACGAGGTGACCGTCACCCAGTTCGTGCTCAGCCTGCTGCTCGACCGCAGCTTCTTGGAGATCACCCCCACGGTGGCGGGCGTGAACCACCTGCCGGTGATCACCGCCCTCGACGTCGGCGGCGACGACGGGCTCGCCCTGCTCGCCGAGCTGCTCGACGACGACGCCCGTGCCGCCGAGCCCCTCCCCGACGACTTCCCCGGGATCGACGAGGTGGCCGGCGACGGGGTCCGCACCCGCGGGGACCTGCTCGCCCAGCACCGCGTCAAGCTCGAGCTGTTCCGGCGGTTCGGGGTGCTGCCCGCGGCCGGGGACCGCCACCTCGTCGAGTTCTTCGCCGGGTTCCTCACCGAGGCGTCCGGCTGGGGTGCGCGCTGGGGCGTGCACCTCACCACCATCGAGCAGCGCGAGGCCCACCAGGCGCAGTACGTCCGGGAGCTCGACGAGCTGCTCACCGCGCCGAGCGTCAGCGACCTCCCGTCGGGCGAGATGGTCGCGCCCGTCATCATGTGCCTGCTCAAGAACCTGTCCGGCTGGTTCCCGCTGAACATCCCCAACGACCACCAGGTCGCCGACGTCGTACCCGGCGCGGTCGTGGAGAGCATGTGCGTCGTCGACGAGGCGGGGGTGCGGGGCCGCGACGTCGTCGAGGTCCCCACCGTGCTGGCCGAGACCCTCCGACGGGTGAGCACCGCCCAGGAGCTCACCGTCGACGCCGGGCTCACCGGGAGCCGCGACCGCGTCGTCGACGCGATGCTCATCGACCCGCTCGCCAGCCGCCTCGACTACGACGCGGTGACCGCGCTGGCCGACGACCTGCTCGCCGCGACGAAGCGCTGGCTCCCGCAGTTCGCGTGACGCGGTGCGATCGTTCGTCGTCGATGACCTGACCGTCCGCGTGCACGACCGTGACGTCGACGTCGCGGCCGACGCCGCCGAGGCCGCCGCCGCGGCGATCGACACCGCGGTCCGGGCCCGCGGCGTCGCGCACGTGATGCTGGCCACCGGCAACTCCCAGCTCGCCTTCCTCGACGCCCTCACCCGCCGCGCCGACGTCGAGTGGTCCGCGGTGGTCGGGTTCCACATGGACGAGTACGTCGGGATCCCCGCCGACCATCCGGCGTCGTTCCGCCGGTACCTGCGCGAACGAGTCGTCGACGTCGTCCACCCCCGGGCGTTCGAGTACGTGGCCGGCGACGCCGCCGACCCGGAGGCCGAGTCGCGCCGCTACGCCGCGCTGCTCGCCGCCCACCCCCTCGACCTGTGCTGCCTCGGCATCGGCGAGAACGGGCACCTGGCGTTCAACGACCCGCCCGTCGCCGACTTCCACGACCCGCGGGCGGTGAAGGTCGTCGACCTCGACGACGCGTGCCGACGCCAGCAGGTGGGGGAGGGCCACTTCGCCTCGCTCGACGCCGTGCCCCGCCAGGCGATCACCGTCACGATCCCCGCGCTCCTCGCCGCCGGACGTGTCCTCGCCGTGGTCCCCGAGGCCCGCAAGCAGGCGCCCGTCACCGCGGCACTCACCGGGCCGATCACGACCGACTGCCCGGCGTCGGCGCTGCGCGGCGCGGCGCAGGCCACCCTCTACCTCGACGCCGACTCGGCGGCGGGGCTGGCGGCGTGACCAACCCCGACCTCCACGTCGTCACGCTCCCCGCGCCGCCGAGCTGCGCCGCCGAGTGCCCCCGCTCCTCGCCGGCATCGTCGTGCTGTCCGCCGGGATCACCCTCGTGCTCCAGGCCCGCCTCGGGGTCAGCTCCTACGACGTGCTGCACCAGGGCCTCGCCAAGCTCACCGGGCTCAGCTTCGGCACCGTCGTGGTGCTGCTCGGCCTGGCGATCCTCGTCCTGTGGATCCCGATCGGGCAGCGCTTCGGGCTCGGCACCATCGTGAACACCGTCACCGTCGGGTTCATCGTCGACGTGTTCCTGGGCTGGCTGCCCTCCCCGGCGGCGCTCGGCGAGCGCTGGCCGATGCTGCTCGGCGGCATCGTCGTCACCGCGCTCGGCACCGGCCTCTACATCGGGGCCGGGCTCGGACCCGGCCCCCGCGACGGCCTCATGACCGGCCTGGCTGCGAAGGGCCACCCCCTGTGGGTGGTGCGCACCGGCCTGGAGGCGAGCGCCCTCGCCGCGGGCTGGGCGCTCGGCGGCGACGTCGGCGTCGGGACGCTCCTGTTCGCCGCGAGCATCGGGCCGCTGTCCCACTGGTTCCTGGCCCGCCTCCACCTCGGGGTCGGCGGCGTCGACCCCGACCCGGCCGCGAGGGTCGGCGAGTGATCACCGTCGGCGTGATCGGCACCGGGTTCGGCGCCCGGGTCGTCGCCCCCGTGTTCACCGCGACCGAGGGCTGCACCGTCGTCGGGGTGGTCTCGGCCCGCGACGAGGCGGGCATCGCGACGCTCTGCGACAACGTCGATCTCGACGTCGTCTGCGTGCACTCCCCGCCCTTCCTGCACGCCGCGCACGTCCGCCGCGCCGTCGACACCGGCCACGCCGTCCTGTGCGACAAGCCGTTCGGTGTCAACGAGACCGAAGCCGACGCGATGCTCGCCGCCGCCGAGGCCGCCGACTGCCTCCACCTCCTGAACTTCGAGTTCCGCTACGACCCGGCGCGCCGGCTGGTCCGCGACCTCGTGGCCGACGGGGCGATCGGCACCCCGGAGCACGTGCAGTGGACCCACCTCAGCGCCGGCTCCAGGGCGCGGCCGCACGGGTGGCTCTTCGACCGGCGCGCCGGCGGCGGCTGGGTCGGGGCGTGGGGATCGCACGCCGTCGACTTCCTGCGCTTCACGTTCGGGGAGGTGCTCGACGCCGACGCCCACTGCCGCACCACCATCCGGGAGCGGCCGGATGCCGGCGGCGTCCCCCGGGCCTGCGACGCCGAGGACGGCTTCACCGCCTGGCTGCGCCTCGACACCGGCGTGACCGCCACGCTCGACTCGACGTTCGCCGCGCCCGCCACCGTCGCGCCGCGTGTCGTCGTCGTCGGCACCGACGGGGTGCTCGAGTGCGTCGCCGACCGCCGCGTCGTCGTGCGCGGCGCCGACGGGGCCCGCCGCGAGCATGAGATCGCCGTCGACGGTGATCCGCATCTCGAGCCGATGCGACGCTGGGCGGCCGTCGTGCGCGACGCCGTCCGCGACGGCACCGCACCACCGGACGCGCCGACCTTCGCCGACGGGGTGGCCTGCGCCCGCGTCCTGGACCGGTTACGCGCCGGCCGCGGCTGAGAACACCCGCGACCACCCCGCCGCCGTGATGCCGATCGCGTCGAGGCGACCCCGCGCCTCGGCCCATGCCGTGTCGGCGTCATCGCGCCCCAGCGCCCGCCACGCATGCGCGCGGGCCAGGCGGGTGATCGCCTGGTCGAGGCGCGCCTCGGTCGCGTCGGCGAGCGCCACGAGCGCGTCGAACGCCGCCGGCGCCTCGGGGTCACCGACCCGCACCCGCGCGAACCCGCCGGCCATCGCGTGCTCGATCTGGTCGAGGTAGGTTCCGCTGCCCGCCCCCGCGTCGGCGAGCGCCCGCGCCTCCTCCACCTGCCCGGCGGCGACCAACGCCAACGCCAGCGCCGCGCTCACCGCCACGGTCGACCCGGTGTGCTTCGGGACGGCCAGCGCCTGTGCGTCCCGCAGCTCGGCGACCGCCTCGTCGAACCGGCCGTCCTGCGCCAAGGCCAGCCCGAGCGCCAACCGTCGCGTCGCGACGAGCTCGGGGCTGGCGCCCTGCTCGCCCCCGACGTGCAGCGCGGCGGGCAACGCGCCCGGCTCCCCCAGATGCACGAGGAGCTGGGCGCGCAGCAGCGGCCCCGTCAGGTCCGCGGCCGTCCCGCGCTGCAAGACATCGAACGCGTCGTCCACCCGCCCACGGCACGCCAACGCCCGCGCCAGCGTCGACCCCGCCACCCCCTGACCCCACGGGTCGGCGACCACCTCGAAGCGGGCGACGGCGTCCCGAGCGTGGACCACGGCCTGGTCGCTCTCACCCGACCACAACGCCAGGTTGGCGAGCAGCATGACGAGGATCGCCGCCCCCCACCGGTTGCCCATCGCCTCCACCTCGGGCAGCTGCTCGCGGGCCAGCGCCTCGGCCTCGGCGACGCGGCCCTGCATGAACCGCACCCACCCCTGGACGCCCCGACACCAGCTCACCCCGCCGTAGTCGCCGAGCTCGGTGAACACTTCCACCGAGCGTTCCAACCGGTCGTCGGCGGTGTTGGCCTCGCCGCGGAAGAACGCGATGGTCGCCAGGTTCTGCAACGCCCACGCCTCCCCGCGCCGGTCGCCCGCCGCCAGGAAGGCGTCGAGCGCGGCGGACAGGTCACGGTCGGCGGCGTCCTGATCGCCGTTGAACATGTAGGTGAGGCCCCGGACCCGCAGGACGTCCGCGGCGCCCCGCGCGTCGCCGAGCGCCTCCCAGCCGGCGAGCGCCTCCTCGGCCATCGCCAACGCGCTCGTCGGGTCACCGAGGCGCTGATGGATGTCGGCGAGCAGCGTCTGCGCCCGGGCGACCGTCGCCGGGTCCGGCTGGTCGTCGAGCACCGCGTCGACGTCGGCGCGCGCCACCGTCAGCTCCCGCTGCTCCGCCGCGGCGGTGGCGTGCGCCAGCTGGAGGCGCCACCGGGTCGCGTCGGGCGCGTCGGCGGGCAGCACGGCGAGCGCCTGCTCGACCAGCCGGGTCGCGGCGGGCCAGCGCTCCGCGTGGCGGGCCCGCTCGGCCGCGAGGTCGAGCATCGCGAGGGCCCGGGTCGACAGGTCGGCGGGGGTGCCCTCGACCGTGCCGAGCTCCCCGAGCAGCATCGCCGCCGTGCCGTAGTGGTGCGCCACCCGCTCCGTCGCGGCCGTGCCGCCGTCGTCCTCAGTCAGCTGGTCGGCCAGCCAGTCGGCCAGCACCGCGTGACGGCGCGCCCGCTCCGCCTTCGTGAGCCGCCCGTACGCCACCTCCCGGACCACCTCGGACGGGAAGCGGAACTCGCCGTCGTCGAACTCGACCATCTCGCGGTCCGCGACCCGAGCCAGCGACCCCAGCGGGTCCGCGCCGCCCCGGCCCGCGCTCAGCGCGGTGATCGCCGCGACGGGACCGCTCGCGCCGATCACCGCGCAATCCGCGATCACGTCCCGCTCGTCGGGGTCCAGCCCGTCGAGCCGCGCCGTCACCAGACCCTGCAGCGTGGCCGGCAGCCGCCCCGACATCAGCGCCGCCGGGTCCGACTCGCGGAACAGCGCGGCGAGCTCCTCGATGAAGAAGGGGTTCCCCCCGCTGCGCTCGTGCAGCACCGCGGTCAGCTCCGGGGTCGCGTCGGCCCCGAGGAGCTCCGCCACCAAGGTCGCGACCGCCGGGCGGTCCAGCGGCTCGAGGTTCAACACGCTCAGGTTGTGACGCCCCACCTCGGGGCTCCACCGCTCCTCCAGATCCGGTCGGGCCGTCGCGAGCAGCACGAACGGCGTGGCGCGCAACGCGTCCAGCAGCCGGTCGATGAGATCGAGGACCACCCCGTCGGCCCAGTGCAGGTCGGAGAGGACGAGCACGGTCGGGGACCGGTCGGCGAGGTGCCCGAACAGCGCCTGCCCCGACCGCAGCGCGTCGTCACGGGCGCGGGCCGGGTCCACGTCGCCGAGCTCCTCGGCGAAGCCGAGCAGGTACAGCAGGCCGCGGCCCACCCGCGCCACCTCGGGTGCGTCCACGTCCCGTCCGGTCGCCTCGGCCACCTCGTCGTAGATCCGCGCCCGGGCGACCTCGTGCGACGCGTTCGCCGGGATGGCGCACACCGCCCGGATCGTCTCCGCGATCGGCCACCACACGTCCTCTCCGTAGGGGACGCAGCGGCCGGTCAGCACCTTCGCGTCGTGCTCCTCGGCGGCGTGGCGCGCCACCTCGTTGACCAGGCGGCTCTTGCCCACCCCGGCGCCACCCGAGACGAGCACCAGGTGGGCCCGGCGGCGCGCCGAACGCGATGTCCACGATCGAGCGCAGCAGCCCCACCTCGGCGTCGCGCCCGACGAGCGGGGTGCGGGCCCGCTGCCGCGACCCCGGCGGCGCCGACGCGGCCAGCGCCCGCCAGGCCGCCACCGGCTCCGAGCGGCCCCGCACCGTCTGGTCACCCAACGCCTCGTACTGGATCGAGTGCTCCGTCGTGGCGTGCGTCTCGGGCCCGACGATCACCCAGCCGGGCTCCGCGGCCGTCTGCAGCCGACTCGCGGTGTTCACCACATCGCCCATCGCGGTGTAGTCGCCGCCGGCCCGCAGCGCCCCGACCAGCACCTCGCCGGTGTGCACCGCGATCCGCAGCGCCGGCCGCGCGTCGTCGGGGGTCCGCAGGCCGTCCAGCGTGTACTGCATCCGCAGCGCGCAGCGCACCGCCCGCTCGGCGTCGTCCTCGTGCGCGATCGGCGCCCCGAACAGGGCGAGGAGCGCGTCCCCGACGATCTTGTCGACCTGCCCGCCGAACGCCGCGACGTCGGCGCTCAGCGCCGCGAAGCACTCGTCGACGAGCGCCTTCACCGCCTCCGGGTCGGTCCCCTCCGAGAAGGAGGTGAACCCGACCAGGTCGGCGAAGAGCACGGTCACGATCCGCCGCTCGTCGGGCCACGCCACCAGCGCGTGGCCGCACGACGGGCAGAACCGGGCCTCGGCGGGCGTCGCCGCCCCGCACGCCGGACAGATCACGAGCGCAAGGTTACGGCCCGTACCAGCCCCACCCGCCGGCTTGGCCCGCTCCGACCCACCGTCGACAATGGGGCCATGCCCCCCCTCCCGGACGACGACGTCACCGCCCGCCTCGCCCGTCTCCCCGGCTGGGCCCGCACCGGCGACGAGATCGAGCGCACCTACGAGCTGCCCTCCTTCCCCGCCGTGATCGACCTGGTCCGCCGCATCGCCGACGCCGCCGAGGCCGCCAACCACCACCCGGACCTCGACATCCGCTACCGCAAGCTGCGCGTCGCGCTCAGCACCCACGACCAGGGTGGCCTCACCGAGAAGGACTTCGCGCTCGCCTCCCAGATCGACGCCCTCGCCGACTGAGCCGATGGTCATCGCCCTCGTCGCCGTCGTCATCGGCGCCCTCTGCGTCGCGCTCGTCGTCCTCGTCGTCGTCGTCCCCGGCCCCTCGCCGGCGGAGGTCGCGCTCGCCTACGAGGAGGCCTGGGACCACCTCGACTTCGAGGCCCTCTGGGCCCTCTCCGGCGACGAGCTGCGCGACGGGCTCGACCGCGTCGCCTTCATCGCCGCCAAACGGCACGCCTACGAGCAGCACCAGGCGCTGCGCGGCATCGCCCGCGACGTGGCCGTCGACGCGGTCAGCGAAGGGCAGGGCTTCGCCGTCGTCCACACCCGCGTCGAGCTGCGCGACGGCGGCCACGCGGTCGACGCCCTCCAGCTCGCCAAGCGCGGCGGCCGCTGGCTCGTCATCGCCTACGAGCTCGAGCCCGACGCGGCCGGCACCTGAGTGCTCGGCGCCTCGCCCGACTACGTCATCCTCGTCGTCGAGGACCTCGACCGCGCCCTCGCCTTCTACACCGAGGTGCTCGACCTGCCGCTCGGGCACCGCGCCGGCTCGTACGCGCAGCTCGCCACCGGCGCGACCCGTGTCGGCCTCTACGAGCGCGCCGCGATGAGCCACCTCCTCGGCCGCCGCCTCGACGCCCCCGACCCCGACCGGCCCGGCTTCGAGCTCGGCTTCCTCGTGCCCGACTGCGACGCGGCGTACACCGAGCTCGTCCGCCGCGGCGCCGAGCCCGCCGTCGCGCCGACTGACCGGCCCTGGGGGCAGCGCACCGCGTACGTGCGCGACCCCGACGGGCACCTCGTCGAGCTCGCCGCCACGCTCAGCCCTGCGCCGCCCAGCTCCGCCAGCGCGTCGGCGTGACCAGAATCGCCGGTCCCGCCGGCGGCCGCGCCGCGTAGGGCGCGTACTTCGCCGCCAGCGCGGCGAGCATCCCCGGGTCCGCGGCGTCGAGCACCACGGCCGTCCCGTCGACGCGCACCCACCACAGCGCCGCCCAGTCCTCCTCGTAGTGGTGGGCGAGCAGGCACACCTCCGGTCGGGCCCGAACATGGTCGAGGCGCCGCAACGCCGTGCTGCGCTTCGGCTTGTCGTCCACGACGCTGACGATCCGGTCGTCCGCCAGGCACGCGAAGCACACCGGCACCAGGTGAGGCCGGCCCGCCTCGTCGAGGGTCGCGAGCGTCGCGACGCGCGCCGAGGCCAGCCGCGCCGCGAGGCGGCCGGGTCCATGGCCGGGGACGGTACCGTGCCGCGATGCCGGTCGCCGCCGGGCTGCTGCTCACCGGGGGAGCGAGCGCGCGCCTCGGCGCCCCCAAGGCCGAGGTGCGGCGCGACGGCGAGCGTCTCGCCGACCGCGGCGCCCGGCTGCTCCGCGCGGTCTGCGACCCCGCCCTCGAGGTCGGCCCCGGCGTGAGCCCCCTGCCCGCCGTGCGCGAAGACCCGCCGGGCGGCGGACCGCTCGCCGCCGTCGCGGCCGGCGCCGCCGCGCTGCGGGCCCGCGGCAGCACCGCCGCGGTGCTCGTCCTCGCCGTCGACCTCCCGTTCGTCGACGTCGGCCTGCTGCGCTGGCTCGCCGACCGGGCTCCCGTCGGAACGCTCGTGCCCCGCGTCGCTGGCGTCGCCCAGCCGCTCTGCGCCCGCTATGCGGGCGACGACGTCGCCGTGGCCGGGTCGCGCCTCGCGGCGGGCGCGTCGTCGATGCGCCGCGCTGCTCGCGACGCTGACCGTCACCTACGTCGACGAGTCCGAGTGGGGGAGCGTCGCGCCACCCGACGCCTTCGCCGACGTCGACACCCCCGACGCCCTGGCGCGCGCCGGGCTCGACTGGCCCGCTCCCCCCGGTCGCTAGCCTCGACCGGAGTGCCCGGCTCCGTGCGCCGCCCCGTGACCCCCGTCCGCGTCCGGGCCGTCGACGGCACCGTGGTGACCGAGCGGTCCGACCGGCTCGTCACCGAGGAGCCCCTCGAGATCCGGGTCGCCGCCCCCGGGCAGCCGGCCGCCCCGCTCGCCGTCACCATGCGCACCCCGGGCCACGACTTCGAGCTCGCCGCCGGGTTCGTCGTCACCGAGCGCATCGCCCCCGCCGACCAGGTCGCCGCCGTGTCCTACTGCCTCGCCGGCGTCGACGAGCAGCGCTTCAACGTCGTGACCGTCACCCTCCGCCGCGCCGTCCCCGTCCCCGAGCGGCCCTTCGCGATCAACGCCAGCTGCGGGGTCTGCGGCGCGGCGACGCTCGACGCCGCGCTGCGCGACAGCCCGCCGGTGGACGACGGCCCGACCGTGCCCCGCTCGGTGCTCGTCGCGCTGCCCGATCGGCTCCGCGAGCACCAGGCCCTCTTCGACGCCACCGGCGGCCTCCACGCCGCCGGGCTGTTCCGCCCCGACGGCGAGCTCCTCGTGCTCCGCGAGGACGTCGGCCGCCACAACGCCGTCGACAAGGTCGTCGGCCACCTCGCCCAGGCCGGCCGCCTCCCCGCGGCCGAGACCGTCCTCGCCGTGTCCGGGCGCATCAGCTACGAGATCGTCCAGAAGGCCGCGGTGGCCGGCATCCCGCTGCTGTGCGCGGTCTCCGCGCCGTCGAGCCTCGCCGTCGACGCCGCCCGCCGCACCGGCCAGACCGTCGTGGGGTTCCTCCGCGGCGAGCGCTTCAACGTCTACACCGGGGCCGAGCGCGTCGCGCTGGAGCGCTGATGGCCTGGCCCGGCTCGGCACGCCGGCACGCCCCCCGCCACACCCGCCGCGCCCTCTGGGTCGGCTTCCGGCCCTACGGCGTCGGGGAGACGAAGCCGAACCACTACGCCGACATCCTCCGCACCGTCTGGGACAACCGCGACAACCTGGCGTACGCGTGGCGGATCCTGCGCCGCGGCGTCTGCGACGGCTGCGCCCTCGGCGTCGCCGGCTTCCACGACTGGACGCTCGCCGGCCCGCACCTCTGCGCCACCCGGCTCCACCTCCTCCGGGTCAACACCATGGGCGCCCTCGACCCCGCGGTGCTCGCCGACGTCGCGCCGCTCCGCGCCCGCAGCGGCGCCGAGCTGCGCGCCCTCGGACGGCTCCCGTACCCGATGCGCCGCGACCCGGGCGACGCCGGGTTCCGGCGCGTCGGCTGGGACGAGGCCCTGGAGCTGCTCGCCTCGTCGATCCGCGCCACCACGCCCGACCGGCTCGCCCTCTACCTCACCGCCCGCGGCCTCACCAACGAGACCTACTACGTCGCGCAGAAGGCCGCACGCTTCCTCGGCACCAACAACATCGACAACGCCGCCCGGGTCTGTCACGCCCCCTCCACGCTCGCGTTGAAGCACGCCATCGGCGTCGGCGCGACGACCTGCTCCTACACCGACGTCATCGACAGCGACCTCATCGTGCTCTTCGGCGCCAACGTCGCCAACGCGCAGCCCGTGTTCATGAAGTACCTGTACCTGGCCCGCAAGCGCGGCGCGCAGGTCGTCGTCGTGAACCCGCTGCGCGAACCCGGGCTCGACCGGTACTGGGTGCCGAGCAACGTCGAGAGCGCCCTGTTCGGCACCCGCATGGCCGACCAGTTCGTCCCCGTCCACACCGGCGGCGACGTCGCCTTCATCAATGGGGTGCTCAAGCACCTCCTCGCCGACGGCACCCTCGACCGCGACTTCGTCCGCCACCACACCACCGGGTTCGCCGAGCTGCTCACCGAGCTCGAGCGCGAGCGGTTCGAGGACCTCGAAGCGGCCGCCGGGGTGCCCCGCGCCACGATGGCCGACTTCGCCCGCCGGTACGCCCGCGCCCGGTCCGCGGTGCTCGTCTGGTCGATGGGCGTCACCCAGCACGAAGCCGGGGTCGACAACGTCGCCGCCATCGTCAACCTCGGCCTCGCCCGCGGCAACGTCGGCCGCACCGGCGCCGGGCTCATGCCCATCCGCGGCCACTCCGGCGTGCAGGGCGGTGCCGAGATGGGCGCGTACGCCACCGCGCTCCCCGGCGGCGAGGCGGTCACCGCGGCCGGTGCCGCCGCGCTGAGCGACCAGTACGGGTTCCCCGTCCCCGCCGAGCCCGGCCTCACCGCCGAGGCGATGCTCGAAGCCGCCGAGCGCGGCGACCTCGACGTGCTCTGGACCAGCGGCGGCAACTTCCTCGAGGTGCTGCCCGACCCCACCCGAGTCGCCGGCGCGCTCAGCCACGTGCCGGTGCGCGTCCACCAAGACATCGTCGTGGCCAGCCAGATGCTCGTCGACGGCCACACCGTCCTGCTGCTGCCCGCCGCCACCCGCTACGAGCAGCGCGACGGCGGCACCGAGACCACCACCGAGCGGCGCATCGTGTTCAGCCCGCACGTCGCCGGCCCGCGGGTCGGCGAGGCCCGCAGCGAGTGGGAGATCTTCGCCGACGTCGCCCGGCGCACCCACCCGGCCCGTGCCGCGCAGCTCGGCTGCACCAGCGGCGCCGCCATCCGCGCCGAGATCGCCGCGGTCGTCCCCCGCTACGCCGGCATCGAGACGCTGCGCCGCACCGGCGACGCCGTGCAGTGGGGCGGCCCCCACCTCTGCGCCGACGGCGTCTTCCCGACCGACGACGGCCGGGCCCGCTTCACCGCCGTCGCGCCCCGCCCGGCCGCGCCGCCCGGCGGGCCGCTGCGCCTCGCCACCCGACGCGGCAAGCAGTTCAACACCATGGTCCTCGCCGACCGCGACCCGCTCACCGGCGCCGGGCGCGACGCCGTCTTCCTCGCCCACGCCGACGCCGACCAGCGGCACCTCCACGACGGTGACGCCGTCATCGTCCGCTCCCCGCACGGCGAGCTGCGCGGCCGCGTGCACCTCGCGCCCCTCCGGGCCGGCAACGTGCAGGTCTTCTTCCCGGAAGGCAACGTGCTGCTCGCGCTCGGCCGTCGCGGCGAGTCCGGCGTGCCCGACTACACCACCGACGTCGAGGTCCTCGCCGCGCCCTGAGCCTGCGAGACTGCCCGGGCCGTGCACCCCGACGAGCTGCTCACCCTCTTCTCGGCCGCCGCCGCCGCCCAGCGCGCCGCCGTCGGCGCCCTCAGCGTCCCCGCCCGACGGGCCGGCACCGAACGGCCCGGCCAGTACGAGCTCGACCTGGTCGCCGACCGCGCCGTCCTCGAGGTCCTCCACACCGCGCCGGTCGCCGTCGTGAGTGAGGAGTCCGGACGCTCCGGCCCGCCCGACGCGCCCGTCACGGTCGTCGTCGACCCGGTCGACGGCTCCACGAACTGCTCCCGCCAGATCCCCTACTGGGGGATCTCCCTCGCCGCGCTCGACCATGACGGGCTGCTGTGCGGCCTCGTCGAGAACACCGCGACCGGCGAGCAGTTCCGCGCCACGCGCGGCGGCGGCGCCCACGTCGACCAGGCGCGCCTCGACGTCGCGTCCACCACCCGGCTCGAGGACGCCGTCGTCGCCGTCACCGGGCTGCCCCATGCGGCGACGTGGCACCAGTACCGGTCGCTCGGCTCCATCGCCCTCGCGTTGTGCGACGTCGCCGCCGGTCGTCTCGACGCGTTCCTCGACGTCCTCGCCGACCAGCACGCCCCGTGGGACTACCTCGCCGGTGTGCTGATCTGCCGCGAAGCGGGTGGTGTCGTCATCGACGCCGCCGGCCGGGCCCTCGAGGTCACTGACGAGCGCGCCCGCCGCCAGGTCCTCGCCGCCGCGACCCCGACCCTGCTCGACGCCCTCCGCCGAGCCCATGGCTAGCGGCCGCCTCGACCTCGAGGACCTCCTCGACGCAGCCGAGCGCGCCGCGCGCGCCGGCGGCGAGATCGTCAGCCGCGGGTTCGGCGCCACGGTCGACGTCCGCACCAAGGGGCCCGGCGACTGGGTGAGCGACGCCGACACCGCCAGCGAGCGCGCCGTGCGCGACGTCCTCACCGTCGCCGCGCCGAACATCCCGGTCTTCGGCGAGGAGGAAGGCGGCGAGCGTGGCCCGCTCGGCTGGCTCGTCGACCCGCTCGACGGCACCACCAACTTCTTGCACCGGTTCCCCGTCGTCGGCGTGTCGGTCGCGCTCGTCGAGGACGACGACCCGATCGTCGGCGTCGTGCACGCCCCCCTCCTCGGCGACACCTACACCGCCCGCCGCGGCGGCGGCGCGTTCCGCGACGGCCAGTCGCTGCACGTCAGCGGCCGACCCGCCGACCAAGGGGTCCTCGCCACCGGCACCCCGTTCCGGGCCAAGGCGACGCGCCTCGACGACTACCTTCGCGTGGTCCGCCGGGCCCTCCTCACCTTCGAGGACCTCCGCCGCGCCGGCGCGGCCAGCCTCGACCTCGCCTGGACCGCGGCCGGCAGCTTCGACGGCTACTTCGAAGCCGCGCTCGGCCCGTGGGACGTCGCGGCCGGCGCGCTCCTCGTCCGCGAGGCCGGCGGGCGCGTCACCGACTGGCGGGGCGACCCGCGCGCTTGGCTGCGCTCCGGTGACATCGTCGCCGCGCCGCCGCTCGTCCACGAGGCGCTGCTCGACGTGATCGCGGCCGTGACCTGACCGCGCCGCTTAGGTGCTGATGGTCCGGTTGGTGATCGGCAGCACCGGGGCTCGCACCCGCGCCGCGTCCTCCCCGAGCGCCGAGTACACCGCGTCGGTGATCTCCAGGTTGCGCTGCTCCGCCTCGAAGAACCCGGCCAGCCCGTTCGCCACCACGACGAGCACCAGCCCCAGCTCCGGGTCGGCGAGGCCCCGCGACGACGCCATCCCGCCGTGCCCGAACGCCCGTCGGCCCGGCCCGCCGGTGAACTGGCGCTGCACCCCCAGACCCCACGGGATGTCCAAGCCGAACGTCCGGTCCTTCATCCCGTACCGATGGGTCGCCGCCATCACCTCGACCGTCCGGGGCTCGAGCAGCGCCGGCCCGCAGCCGAGCAGCGCCTCGTAGAACTGGGCGAGCTCCCGGGCCGGGCCGCGCATCCCGCCCCCCGGGTCGACCTTCGCGATGTGCCATGGCTCGTTGTGCCAGCGGTCGATCTTGTAGGGGACCATCCGGATCCCGCCGTCCGGATCCCGGCTCGGCATCCGATGCCCGGTCCACACCACCGGCACGATCCGCTCCCCGAGCTCGGCCTGCACCGAGAGCGGGACGCCGAGCGACGTCGAGCGCCATCCCGACCGGCCCGATGACCTCCTCCGCGAGATACCGCTCGATCGGCCGGCCGTCCACCGCCTCGACGACCCCGCCGAGCACCCGCCAGCCGCTCGATGGGTGGTACGCCGCCTCGGTTCCCGGCACCCAGGCCGCGGGCGCCGCGACCGTCGCCGCCAACGCCTCCGCGAACGTCACGTCCCGGTCGTAGATCTGGTCGCCGAACATCGGGAACCCGCCCGTGTGGGTCAAGACGTGGCGCAGCGTGCAGCGCTCCTTCCCCGCCCCCCAGCCGGGCAGGAACTGCCCGACCCGGTCGTCGAGGCCGAGCCGACCCCGCTCCCACAGCTGCAGGACCGCCACCGTCGTCAGCGGCTTCCCCGCCGAGTACCACAACATCACGTCGTCGGTGCGGGCCGCCCGCCCCGGGCGGGTCTCACCCACGGCAGCGTCGAGGAGCACCTCCCCGCCCAGCGACACGTACACCTGAGCGCACGTGTGCCACCCCTCCTCCCGGCGTTGCTCGAGCAGCCCCAGCACCGGCGACAAATCCACGACATCCATCGCCCACAAGGTAATTGCCTTGACCTGCCCGGCGGGCTCTGCCAAAGTCGACGAGCCCGCCAACCACGGGCGCACGACCGAGGAACCGCAACGATGCATCGCCACCCGATGACCAGCCACCAGGCCGTCACCGGGGCGACGCGCGCCCGGGCGGCCTACACGTGCGCCATGACGATCGGCTCGTGGTCCAGCGTCACCCCGTTCCTCCCGGTGATCACCGACCACAAGCCCGTCCCCGGCGGCCACCCGTGACCTCGTAGCGACACCACCGCACCGAGCCACCAGGCCGCCGGGACCACCCGGCGGCCTTTCTGCGTTCGGGGCCCGCCCACCCAGACCGACCCACCCACCCAGACCCCCTGACCCACCAGCCAAGGAAGGAACCGAGAGGAGCACGTGATGTTGGCCTTCGAGGACTGGCTCGCCGAAGAGCCCTGGCGACTCGACGCCCGCTGCCGCGACGACAGCGGCTCGCTCACCGAGCTGTTCTTTTCCGAGCAGCTCGACGACATCGCGCGGGCGAAGGCATTCTGCGCAGGCTGCACCGTCCGCGAGCCCTGCCTCGCCGGCGCCGTCGCGCGCCGCGAGCCGTGGGGCGTCTGGGGCGGTGAGCTCCTCGTCCACGGCAAGGTCATCGCCAACAAGCGCAAGCGCGGTCGGCCACCGAAGCACCCTCGTCCCGAGGACGCCCTCCCGACGACCTGGGAGCTTCCCGTCGCCGACATCGCGTAACAGATCACCGCACCACGGCGGGCCGGGGTGACGACGGTCGGGGCGTGCTCCCCCCGGCGTCCCGGTCGAGCCCCGGCCCGCCAGCGGTCAACTCACAGTCGGCGCTCAAGCGTGGGTCGTGGGCCAGTTCCACCGGCCGCGGGGCATCGCCGGTCGAGCCGTCGGCTGGCTCATGGCGCACCGGGGATCGAACCGGGAGCGAAACGTCTGGGCAGTCGGGCTGCACGAGGTCCAGCCCGATGATCGCGTGCTCGAGGTCGGGTTCGGCCCGGGAATCGCGATCCGCGAGTTCGCTCGGCGCGCGACTCATCGGCTCGTCGTCGGCGTCGACCACCCGGAGGTCATGCTCCGGCAGGCGCGGCGCCGCAACGCGGCGGCTGTGCGCGCCGGTCGCGTGGTCCTGCGGCTCGGCTCGGCGGAGTCCCTGCCTGCCTTCGACGCGCCGTTCGACAAGGTCATCGCGGTCAATTCCCTTCTGTTCTGGGACGACCCGGTAGCGCGTCTCAGCGAGCTCGACCGCTGCCTCCGACCGGGCGGGACGATCGCGATCGCGTTTCAGCCGTCGCGGGCCGGGCGCAGACGACGAGACCACGGCGCGAGCCGGCCGCGAGATCGCTCAGCATCTCGCCGCTGGCGGGCTCCGCGAAGTGCTGGTGGAGACCAAAGACCTTGGGCCGACCCCGGTCGTCTGCGTCGTGGGCCTCAGTCGGCGGCACAGCGAGATCAGTTCGCGCTCTGGCTCCCCGACGAAGCCGACGCCAGGTTTCAGGATCGCGGGGGATGACCCCACGCAGGGTCGTCACGGGCACCGCCTGGTTTGATACCCGTCCTGGAGGGCCTGGACGAGGCCTTGGTTCCCCGGGAAGGGTGCGAGCGTCCGGAGTTGGCTCGCAAGGCTGGCGCAGAGCGCTTGATGGCTGGACGAGAACGCGAAGAAAAACGTCACGGACGTCGTGTTGAGGGTGGCGGTGATCTGCCAGCACCCGCCCGTGGAGAAGGTGAGGTCGCTTGGGATGAACCCGATCGGATACGAAGCGTCCGCTGGGTGGGTGGCGTGAAAGGTCCCTGGCCCGTCCAGTCGACGTCCCTCAATGCTCAGGTGATCGGTGGTCGTGCGAAACCAGGCGAACTTGACGAGGGTCCAGGTGCCGCTCTGCACGTCGAAGCGGGGAGCGCGTTGGAGCACCTCGCGCTCGTCCACCCACAGGCCGTGGTGTCCGATCACCAGGTCGTGGGGCTCGAGACCGGGGTTCGTCATGTGCGGGTTCAACGCGGTGACCATCGAGGGTGCAGCCTGCGCCGCCTGCTGCCCGCGCGGGTTGCGCGCCCCGCATGCCGCCAGCGCTTCCGCGCTCGGGCTGGCAGCGACGCTGACCGTCGCGCGGTGCTGGCGATCCACCACGACCGTGATCAGCGCCGCGATGACGAACGACGCGATCACGGGATAGGTGATGCGCCGCCAGGATGGCGCCCGTCGATCGGGGGGAGACGGCAGCGCGGGGGGCGGCGGGCTCGAATTCGACCAGTTCGCGCACCAACGACTTCAATTTGACGTCCAGGTGATCATTCATCGAGCAGCTCCCGCAGTCGACGCCGGGCGCGGGCCAGGTGGCGCCGCACCGCTCCATCCGAGATCCCCAACAAGGCAGCCACCCCGCCCGGGTCCAGGTCGGCCCAATAGGTGAGCACCACGGCGGCGCGCTGACGGACGCTGAGGCACCTCACCGCTTCGAGCACTTCGGGATGCAACTCGACGGGTGGCACAGATTGGGTCGTCGCGAACCGGGCCTCTCGCAGCGCCCGGCGCATCGCCCCGCGATGCGACCGCCGAGCCTCGTTCATCACGGCCCGAAACAGATACGCGCGCTGATCATCGACCGACGGCCAGCGCTTCGACCACAAACACCCCAGTACCGCCGACGAGACGACATCCGCTGCGTCCGCGGGGCCAACCAGGCCGGTCGCGAAGCGCGTCAGGTCATCGGCGTACTTGACGTAGGTCTCCTCACGGCGCGCACCGCCCCCCACACCTCAACGATCCCACCGACCCGGCTCCCGGGTGACACCGGCTTCCGGCCTCGGCGTCGGTCCGTACGATTTCCGGGGATCCCGTGGCAGCAAGGCCGGTGACCGAGCGGTGACGGTCGACGAGCTGTGCGGTCAGACGGGGGTCCGCGGGTCGGTGTGGTGGCCGGGATGTCGTGCTCGCCGGGTATCTCGCTCAACCAGTGCCTTCAGGGTGAGCAACTGCTTGCGCATCATGATCAAGTCCCCGGCCGGCAGGACGCGTCGCAGAAACGCGCCGTAGAAGCCGGGCGGCGCCACATAGGCCAACTTGACGACGAGACGACTTCGTGTGGCGTCGGTCGGCACGACGAGATACGTCACCGCCACCCGACCGAACGCGGCGGTCGTCGAGTCCAGGGTGATCGAACGGTCGAGCTCGAAGCCAACCAAGCGGAAGATCATGAACCGCTGACCGATCTCCAGCTGGTCGAGCCCGTCGATCAGCTCCCGCGGGCTGCGCTGGCCGCGGTTGTCGATCCAGTCGTAGCTGTACGGTGCGACCCGCAGCTGACACAGCCACCGAAAGACGAGGGCCGCCGGGCCGGTGATCTCCACCGCTCGGAAGACGACCCCGTCGGGGCGGGCGATCAGCTCGTCGACCGAGTAGGCAGCTGCTCGCTCCGCGGGCGATGATCCCCACGCCTCAACGACACCCGGTCGCTTCACTGCGCCGACAGTAACGCTCCCTCTGGCGGGCTCCTTCGCTGGGTAGTGGGTCAGTCACTGACCCACTACCCAAGTGTGCACTCCGCCCGACGGGCGCTACCCTCAACGGCTCCCCACGACGACGGGCGTTTAGCTCAGCTGGAAGAGCGCCGCCCTTACAAGGCGGAGGTCGCAGGTTCGAGGCCTGCAGCGCCCACCCTAAGAACGTTGAGATCCCGGGCTTCTCACGGACTTGCGGTCAGCCGAAACTGGGCCCAAGTCCGTCACAAGTCCGTGGGCGCGTGGTATCTACGGGCGTGGCCCACATCAAGCGCCGACGGCTGAGCAACGGTCGAGCCGCGTACCTGGCGGTGTGGCGCACGCCGGAGGGACGGGAACGCGCAAAGCAGTTCGCCCGTCGCGCCGACGCCGAGCGCTGGATCCACTCGGTGGAGGTTGCCAAGGCCGAGGGCCAGTACGTCGATCCAACTGGCGGCCGACAGACACTCGCGGAGTGGGCCGAGCACTGTTGGGAACCCATGACCGGACACCTGGCGCGCAAGAGCAAGGCACGCTCCGACGAGCTGCTACGGGTACACGTCCTTCCCCACTTCGGACCGATGCCACTGGCACGGATCGACAAGGTCGCCATCGCCGAGTGGGTGAATGACCTCCACCGAGGCCGGGGGCTCTCTCCCGACACGGTCCGCAAGGCCCTGTGGGAGCTGAGTCGTCTGCTCGCTGCAGCTGTCGAGAACAAGCGATTGGGGACGAACCCAGCGGTGGGCCTCAAGCTGCCGCAGGCACACCACGAGGAGATGCGCATCATCACCCCCGATCAGATCGAGACGCTCGCGTCGACACTCGACGAGCGATATCGATCCTGGGCTCTCTTCGCGGCGTATTCAGGGCTCCGTGCGGGCGAGATATTCGGGCTCCGTCGCGGCGCGTTTCAACCCCCTCCGATCACAGGTTGAGGTCCGAGAGGAGCTGATCGACGTCAACGGTCACGACTACTTCGAGACAGTCCTGAAGTCCAAGGCCGCGTACCGCACGGTGCCCTTGCCGCGTTTCGTGACCACGGAGGTCGAAGCGACGATCCCGGTGAACGCATCTGGCGATCACCTGGTCTTTCATGCCCCGACCGGCGGTCCGATGCGCACGAACAACTTCCGAAAGCGCTTCTGGCGACCCGCGGTCGAGCGCGCTCGGACTGGGTCGGCTGCGCATTCATGACCTTCGCCACACGGCGGTGTCGCTCTGGATCGCGGCTGGCGCCACTGCAAAGCAGGTCCAGACCTGGGCGGGACACTCGTCGATTACCACCACTTATGACCGCTACGGGCACCTGTTCCCGGGGACCGAGGATCGGGTAATGAGCGCGCTTGAACGTGGCCGCCACGATGAGGAGTCCTCGAAGCTTGGCGAGGCAGCCGTACTACGCATCGCTTCGACGGAGAACTCTTAGCGGGCGCGCCAAGTGTCGCGAACCGTCGGTGTCGCGACGTTGGTCGAGCCAACGCTCGACATCTTCAACCCGGAACCTCACGTGTCGGCCGACCCGAAACCCTGGAGGTCCCTCACCTCGACTTCGCCACCGATACACCGTGGCGACCGGCACCGCGAGGAGGCTTGAGAGCTCCTCCAGGGTCAGCATGCCGTGGTCGATGGATGAATCGCGAGTTCCGATTCGCCTACGAGTGGACTCCACTGTTACCTCCACGTTGCCAATCAGGAACGCCGCTCATCTTCCAAAGCAGTTTCTGAGACCCAAACTGAACGCGCGCGTCACGGTTTGGTGCGTTCGGCTGCGCGACCGACTTTCGCGTCACTCGATGTCACACATTCGCGTCTCGCCTGTCCTTCAGAGGTTGGCGGTCGTGCGTGCATCAACCGTTTCACCTGACTGCAGACGCCGAAGGCATGGCACGTTGGGATCGGTTCCGCATCTTGGTAGGTGTGACATCGAGAGCACGCGCCGGCTTCTGGCGGGCGTTGTGGTGGTTGGCGCTTGTTGTCGGCGCGGCGAACGTCGGCATTGCTCTGGCGGGTGTGCTGCAGCCTGCGCGGCGAGGCGATCGCGGGCTCTGGGTCCTGATCTCGCTCGTTTGTATCGCGGTGTTGGCGTGGATGTGGCGGCTACGACCCGTTGGGTCGGGGGAGCGCGCCCTTAGGCCCCAAGCGTTGACGTCGCGCCGGGAGGGCGGCGAGGAAGGTTCAGCCTGGTCGCAGGTTGCCCGAGCCCTCTCCGCGGACGAGGAATTGGATCAGTGGCGGGACTGTCTGGAATGCCTCGGGCAATCCCTTCGCCGTCAGGCGCTGACCGCGAAGCGTCTTGGGTGTTCACGTTGGTCCGTCTGCCGTGGAGGTGATCTGGGGTGGGGCTGCCGCCTCGGCCTCGGTGGCCGTGGCATGAGCCGGTGTCGGGGTGGGTGTGGCAGGCACGGCTCGGCGACGTGGTTGGCTCCGCGCGGGCGGGAGAGCACCAGCCGCCGGCACTGCCGTTGGTCAAGCTCGGACGGACAGCGTCTGGGGGTCTTGTATCTGAACTTGGAGGCCTTCGACGTGGTCACGGTCGTCGAGACCTCCGAGGAGCGCCACGGTCTTCGTTGGTGGTGGCCAGCCGCGCAAGCGCATCGCGACCGTCGGGCGGCTGCGAAGTCGTGTCGGTGGATGCGTCGTCGCCAGCGCTGGAGGCGGTGCGAGCGATTCACCGGCGGGCTCGAGCGATCGCACAGGGTCTGGCCGGAACGGGGTGGGTCTCAGCTTTCGAGGCGCGCCTTGAGGGGGGAGATGCTTCGAGGTTTCGTCCTCTCGTGGTCTTTGTTGGTGGGGACGTGTCCGAGGATGACGTCGCAGACATTGTGGAGGCGGCGGGTCGCAATCGCGCGATCACCTGTGTGCTCTCAGGAGCCCATGCGCGAAGCGATCTGGAGTTGGAGTGTCGCGACGGTTGTGTGCAGGTGCCATTCCTTTCGAACCTGCCGGTCGTGCTCCCGTCTGTCGAGTCGTACGCGGAAGATGACGACACCAGCACCGAGGCTGTCGTCGCTGAGGACGGGGTCGAGCAAGTCGAATTGTTGGACGGCGACGTGTTCGAGGACGCGACGCTCCCAGAGGTCACGAGCGAGGCCCGCTGCCGTGGCGGCAGCAGTCCCGCTGGTTCTGGTTCGTGTGTTGGGGTCGATCGAGGTCGAGGGGGCTTCGGAGCCGCTTGGTGGGAAGAGCACCGAGCTGGTGGTGTATCTGGCGTGTCATCCCGAGGGCGTGTCGGTGGATCGGATGAAGGCGGCGTTGTGGCCGGTTCGTGAGCCGCGACCTCAGACCTGGATGAACCGGGTGTCTGCGTGTCGCCAGGCGCTGGGGACCGGGCCGGATGGGGAGTGGTTGTTTCCGCATTTCGATCATCAGCTCGGTCGCCTGGATCGCCGCGTGCGTACCGACGTGGAGATGCTCGAGGCGGCGCTCGAGCGCGGCGGTGACCGATCGCGCGTGGGCGTTGGTCGGGTTGCGCGAGGCGCTGGAGCTGGTGCGGGGCCGGCCCTTCGACGTGCCGGGCGGTTACGAATGGGCCTATGAGGAGCTGCATGTCGCGCACGCCGAGCGGGTGGTCACCGAGGCGGCGCACCGGCTGGCCACCGTGGCGCTGGAGGCGGGGGAGTGGCAGCTGGCGCTGTGGGCGACGACACAGGGGCTCATGGCGCGCGCCGGCGAGCGAGTTGTTGTATCAGGATCGGATGCGTGCCTTTCATGCCGGCGGTGACGCGGGAGGCCTGGAGGCGGCGATGCGGGAGCTGCTCGCCGCGGTCGGGCGCCAAGGATCCCGCAGGGCGTGCTGCAGCCGGACACCATCGCCCTCTACGAGGAGTTGCGCGCCATCACGTCCGCGACGAACCCCGACAAGCAGGGTTCGCGGTGATCCGACACGCGGGGCTGCTGGCTGGTTGATGTCGACGAGGGCGTGTGGTTGTCAGGAGGCGCCGGCGATGCGGCCGTTGGCGTAGTCGTTGAAGTGGGCGAGCACGCCGGGCAGCTCGGCGGGGAGTCCGCCGCCGTAGCCGCCGCTGGCCCACCCGGAGGCTTGGATGGCGGCGAGGGTGTCGGCGGCGGGGGTGTCGGCGCGCAGGTCGGCTTCGACGGTGCTGTAGCGGCCTTGGCTGAGAAAGTCGGCGGTCTGTTGGATGCCGGTAGCCCAGTCGGTGTAGTCGAACTGGCCGGTGCCCGACGTGCCGGTGATGCCGGCTTCGTGGGGGTAGCCGTGGGCTTGGATGTTGAGGGGGTTGAACGCGGCGTTGGGTGAGCCGGGCGGCTGTTCGGCGGCCATCCAGGTCAGCATCACGGCTTCGTTGTTGGGGGTGTCGGGCGCGCCGATGGCGGTGAGCAGCCCGCGGGCGAAGTCGAGCCAGCGTCCGTTGCCGATGGGCGCGGCGGCGCTGGCTTGGCTGTACTCGGCGGCTTTGGTCAACACGGCTTGGAGGTAGGCGGGGGAGGGGTTGTAGCGCAGGATCGCGGCGTTGAGGTCGGTGATGCGCCCGGCGGGTCCGCAGAGGTAGGCCGCGGCGGTGTAGATGGCATCCCAGGCGTTGTTGATGTCGGGCGTCGGCGCCGGCGGGTCGTCCGGGGGCGAGGCGGGCCCAGGCGGCCCAGGTGGTGGGCAGGAACTGCATGAGCCCTTGGGCGTGGGCCCATCCGTCGGGTGAGGTGGGGTCGGGGATGGCGGCGTTGCCGTCGCTGCCGTCGAGGGCCGGTCCGAGGATCGGGGGCAGCACCTCGCCGGTGCGTGGGGTCGAGGCGACCTTCCCCGTGGTGGGACTCCACGTAGCCGATCGCGGCGAGCACGGTCCAGGGCAGCCCCGGACAGGTCTGCGCCGCGGCCTGGTACACGGCGACCAGTGAGGGTGGGATGTCGGCCAGCGCGCCGGCGTCGGGTGTCTGGGCCTGGGTGAAGGCGACGAACATGCCGGCGAAGGCGACGAGCGGGACGCCGATCGCGGCCACGGTGGCGGCGATGAGCTTGTGCACGTCGCCTCAAGGCACACGCGACCAGTCCCCGACTCCACGCGGTCGTCGCGATTTTTTGCGTGGAGTTCGACGCTTCGGATGTGCATTGAGAGGCCAGAACACCGCGACGCCCATCCGAAGGAGTGTTCCCGTGTCGGTTCTGGTCACGGTCGCACGCGTGCTCGGCCAAGTGAGCGCCAACCCGAACGGCAACGGGCTTCCCGGCGCCGGCTTCGTGCAGCGCCTCATCGACTGGACCGCCGAGGTCGGCCTGTGGGGCAGCCTCGTGGCGGTTCTCCTGGGCGCGGCGATGTTCGGGCTCGCCCAGCAGGGCGGCAACTACGTCGGGGCGTCACGGGGCAAGCACATCGTGTTGGGCGGCGTGATCGGGGCGGCCATCACCGGGCTGGCGCCCACGATCGTCAACCTGGTCTTCCACGCCGCCCAGAGCTGATGACGCCCCGTTCGATCACCCTCCCGGCGCGCACCCTCGTCGTCGGCGCGCTCGTGCTGGTGCTGGCGGGTGCGGCGCTGCACGCCAGCCTGGCCCACCCCGCCACCGTCACCCAGACCAAGCCCGCGCCGCGCTCCACGAGCGCGGGACCGAACGTCGAACGTGACGGGCTCCTGGCCGGCTTCACCCACAACCAAGCCGGCGCGCTGACCGCGGCGACGACCTATGTCCGCGAGGGCCAGCGGGTCTTTGATCTTCCCCCCGCCGGACGGACGGCGGCGCTGCGCAGCATCGCGGCCAGCGCCGCCGCCGACGGCTTCGTCGCCGACCAGGCCGCCCAGCTCGCCGAGCTCGACGGGGCCGCCCAGCGCGGCACGGGCCCGCTCACCTGGATGGTCGCGGTCCTGGCGACCCGCATGGACGCCTACACACCCGAGCGGGCCCGCGTGCTCGCTGTGGCGCGTCGGCATCCTGTCGGTGGACGGCATGACCTCGCCGCTAGCCGAGTGGACCACCGTGGACTACGAGCTGGTCTGGGAAGCCGGCGACTGGCGCATCTGGTCCGAGACCCAAGTGCCGGGCCCGACCCCGCTGGGCGATCCGAACCAGACGCTCTCCAGCCCCTCGCAGTGGCGCGCCGAGCTCAACGGCTACAGCCGCTTCCCCGGCGCGGATCCCCTGTAGGCCGGCGTGGGGATCATCGACGACGTCCTCAGCGGCCTGGGCTGGATCTGGAGCCAGACCGGGGGCCGGGCGGTCAACGCGGCGTGGGACCAGATGATCAACGGCATGGTCAGCTGGGTCACCGACGCCATCTCCTGGTTCGTCGGCGCGCTGCTGCGTTTCTTCGAGCACTCCAGCACCCCGAACCTGGCCGCCAGCTGGTTCTCCGGCAACGGCTCCCAGTCCCCCTACGGGGTCGTCGCCGCGCTGGCGCTCAGCCTGCTGCTGCTCTTCGTGCTCATCGCCGTCATCCAAGGCGCGCGTCAGCGGCGACGGCGTGGCCATGGCCGCCCGGCTGGCCCGCGACATCCCCCTGGCGATCCTGGGCATCACCGCCACGATCGGTGTCACCCAGGTCCTGCTCGGCGCGACCGACGAGCTCTCCCACGCCGTGCTGGATGGCACCGGCGCCGGCGCCCAAGCCAAGACCGTCCTCGAGCACCTCGGTAGCGCTGGCGCGTTCTCGGGGCAGGCCACCTTCGTGGTCTTCATCTTGGGGCTCTTCGCGGTGGTGGGCGCGTTCTTGCTCTGGATCGAGCTGTTGATCCGCGCCTCGCTGCTCTACGTGCTGCTCGCCTGCAGCCCGCTGGCGTTCGCGTGCTTCGTGTGGCCCGCGGCGCGACGCGTGCTGCATCGCCTCGCCGAGCTCATCCTCGCCTTGGTGCTCTCCAAAGTGGTGATCGCCATCGCGCTGGCCGTCGCCGCGTCGGCGCTCACCCAAGGCACCACCAACCCGGCCGTGATCCCGACCGGTGAGGCCCAGGTCGGCACGCTGCTGGTCGGGGTGATCATGTTCCTGCTCGCCGCCCTCGCCCCGTTCGTCGTCCTCAAGCTCTTCCCCGTCGTCGAGGCCGCGGTCGTGGCCCAGGGCATCTCGCGCGCTCCGGCGCGCACTACCCAGTCCGCGGTCATCACGACGCAGCTGGGTGGCCCGTCTCGCCGGCACCGGAACCGGCGCCCTCGCCGGCGCCAGCGCCGCTGGCGCGGCCGCGGGCAGTCGACCGGCGCTGGGCGCCGGAGCCAGCAGTCCACCCGGCGGCGCCGATGACGCGCGTCCGACGGACTCCAAGGGCAAAGGGACCGACAAGGAATCGCAATCGCCGCGGCGCAGCCGCGACCTCGCCAACGCCCCCGACACGACGGCCAGCCCCGCGGCGAGCCCGGGTGCGGGCGCGGACTTGGCGGGCCGCGATCAGGACGCGACCTTGCCGCCCGGCGACCTGCCGTGAACGCAGTCGACGAGCCCCGCCGCTACCGCTTCGGGCCCCTCGACCGGGCCGGCTGGATCCTGGGGCTCAACGCCATCCAATGCGTCGCCCTCACCGCCGGGCTCATCGCCGGCGGGCTCGCCCTGCGAGCCACCGGGTCGATCCTCCCCGCCACCCTCCCGGTGCTCGCCGCGTTGGTGGTGGCGTTTGGTCGCTGGGAGTCAAGGCCGATCCACGAGTGGATCGCACCGCTCACCAGCTGGGTGTCGCTTCGAAGCCGCGGCCTGGACCGCTGGGGCGCCGACATCCTCGACCTCGCCCACACCGACACACCCGAGCTGCCCCCCTTCCTGGCCGGGCTTCGATTTCTCGAGATCCCGGTGCGCACCCGCCGAGCCCGCGCCACCGGCATCGGCGTCGTCGTCGACCCCACCGGGCAGGTCTTCAGCGCCACGCTTCGAGCTCGGGGCCGCGAGTTCGCGCTCCTCGAGCCCGCCGAGCAAACCCGGCTCCTGGACGCCTGGGGCGGCGCCGCTCGGCGCGTTCTGTCGCGAACGCGGCCCCGTCGCCCGCATCACCTGGTCCGAATGGGCCGCCCCCGCCTCCCTCGAATCTCACCTGGCGTTCGTGCGCGAACACCACCACGACGCCCCCATCGGCGAGAGCCTCGCCGCCTACCTCGACGTGGTCGCCGACGCCGGACCCCTCACCACCAGCCACGAGGTCCTCCTCACCCTCAGCGTCGATCGCCGCCACGTGCAACGACCCCGCGCACGCGACGCCCAGCAGGCCACCATCGACACGTTGCTCGAAGAGCTCCAGCTCTTCACCGCGCGGCTTCATCAGGCCGGTATCACCGTCGACGAGCCCCTCAGCCCCGGCGACCTCGCGACCGTCCTTCGCCTGCGCGTCGACCCGTCCTGCGCCCCCGGGCTGTACCAGCGGGCCCGCACCCTCGGCGAAGACGCCCGCCTCGTCGCACCCCAGAACTGCACCCCCCTGTCGGTGCAGGCCCACTGGCGTGAGGTGCGCGCCGATGCCCGCGTGGCATCGCGTCTACTGGATCGCCGAATGGCCCCGCCTCCAAGTCCCCGCCGACTGGCTCGCCACCCTCCTGCTCCACCCTGGCGGGATCCGCACCCTCACCCTCGTCTGCGAACCCGTCGCCCCGTCCCGCTCCCGCCGCGCCGTGGACCGCGACGCGACGCGCCTGGCCTCCGACGAAGACCAACGCACCCGACGCGGGTTTCGCATCCGCGCCGCAACACCGCCGCGCCGAAACCGAGGTCCTCGCCCGCGAACAAGAACTCGTCGCCGGCTACGCCGAGCTCACCTACTCCGGGTTCCTCACCATCACCGCCTTCGACCCCGACGCCCTCGAAACCCAGGCCGGCGAATGGCAACAAGTCGCCGCCCAAGCCGGCCTCGAGCTGCGGCCCCTCCACGGCCAACACGACCTCGCCCTCGCCACCGCGCTGCCCCTGGGGCACGTCCCCACCCCGCGCCGCAGCATCCTCACCTGAACCGCGACATGGCCCGACGGCTGCGCGTGCCCCGCCACCGCGCCACCACCGCGCACCTCTGCAGCGCGTATCCGTTCCTGGCCGAAGCCGGCCTCGGACACCGCGGCGTCTACCTCGGCACCAACCTGCTCACCGGCGGCGGCGGCTTCGCCTACGACCCCTTCGAGGCCTACCAAGCCGGCCTGGTCACCAACCCCAACATGCTCGTCGCCGGCGAGCCCGGCACCGGCAAGTCCAGCTTCGTCAAGTGCTTCCTCAACCGGGCCCTGGCCATCTTCAACCCCACCCAACCCGCCAACCACCCCGCCCTCAACGGCGCCCGCCGCGGCCGCTGGATCGCCATCCTCGACCCCAAAGGCGAATACCTCCCCCTCGCCGCCGCGCTCGGCCTCGACGTCGTCCAGCTCTACCCGGGCGGTCCCAGCCGCATCAACCCGCTCGACCCCGGGCCCCTCGGCACCCCCGACCAGCGCGACGAGCTCACCCGCCGCCAAGCCGACCTGATCGCCACCCTGCTCACCCGGGTGCTGCGCCGCGACCTCGAACCCCTCGAAGACGCCGCGCTCACCTGGGCTCTCCACAACCTCGACCCCGATATCCACACGCCCACCCTCGAAGACCTTGTCCGGGCGCTCCGGGACCCCAGCCCCGACATGGCCCAGCGCGCCCGCCTCGAGCCCGCCGCGCTCGGCACTCGGCTCGAAGCCGTCGTCTATGGCCTCGAGAAGCTCCTCGAGCGTTCCCTGCGCGGCATGTTCGACGGCCCCACCACCATCCACGTCGACTGGTCCGGCACCGGCCTCGTCCTGGACCTCTCGGTCGTGCACCACGACGACGAAGCCCTGCGCCTCGTCCTGCTCGCCGCCACCGCCTGGCTCCAGACCGTGCTCGCCCGCCGCGACGGGATCCATCGCCTCCAGGTCCTCGACGAAGCCTGGCGGCTCCTCGGCGCCGAACAAACCACCCGCTACCTCCAAGCCTGCTGGAAGCTCTGTCGCGACTACGGCGTCGCCAACCTCGCCGTCGTGCATCGCCTCTCGGACCTGCGCGCCCAAGCCGACGACGGCACCACCACCGCCAAAGTCTCCATGGGCCTGCTCGCCGACACCCAAACCCGCGTCCTGTTCCGCCAAGCCAGCGACCAGCTCACCGACGCCCGCGACCTCCTCGGCCTCAACGCCAGCGAAACCGAGCTCCTCGGCCGCCTCGCCAAAGGCCGCGCCCTCTGGAAGATCGCCAGCCACACCGCCGTCGTCCAACACCACATCGCCGCGCACGAGGCGCTGCTGTGTGACACCGACACCCGCATGCGCACCTGAGCCGTGCCGCTGCTCCCACGCGACGACATCCTCGAGCAGACCGATCTCGCCGCCCTGGCCGACGAGCTCCTCGGACCCCGCCGCGGCCGCGGCCCCTCCGCCACCTGGCCCTGCCCCTCACCGCACCACGGACCCCAAACCGGCCGCACACCCCCCGTCAGCATCTTCACCTCCACCCGCGGCTACCAGCGCTGGCACTGCCACGCCTGCGGCGCCGGCGGCACCGCCATCGACCTGCTCCTCGAGACCACCAGCCTCAGCGTCCGCCAGGCGCTTGAGCACCTCGCGCAGCGGACCGGTCTCGATGCCAAACGCCCGGCGCCTCACATCAAGTCCCAGTGGCGTGCCCCGAGCGTGGGCGTCCCGCCGCCACAACCAGCCGCCTTCGCCCGTCAGGCACTCCGCGACCACGTCCAACGCTGCCACGACACGCTCTGGAGCACCGCCGGCCGGCCAATGCTCGACTACCTCCACGCCCGCGGGCTCAGCGACGAGATCCTCCAGGCCAACCAAGTCGGCGCCGACCCCGGCCCACGCCACCTCGCCCGCGCCCGCGGCCTCCCATCCCGAGGACCGGCCGTCATCTTCCCCGTCCTCGACGAGCACGGGCCCATCTACCTCCAAGCCCGCTACCTCAACCCCGACGCCGCCGGAGGCCGCAAGTACGAGAACCCCGCCAACTGGGTCGCCACCAACCCCCGATACGCCCCCGTGCGGAGCGCGAACGCCGGTGAGGGCTCGAGCCGCCTGTGGATCTGCGAAGGGCTGCCCGACGCCCTCTCAGTTGCCCAGTACGGCGCAGCAATCGCTCGCGCTCCTCGGCGTCGGCCTCGCCGACCAACAACTCGTCGCCTACATCCGACGAGAGCATCCGAGTCAACGAATCGTGATCGGCTTTGACGCTGATGGCCGAGGCCGATCCGCTGCAGCAGAGCTTGCAGACGAACTGAGCCGAGCTGGCCAGCGCCGAGCCGAGAAAGTGGAACTCCCAAAGCGCATCAAGGACCTCAACGACTGGGCAACCCGCGACCCGGACACACTTCGGAACTACTTGGCGTCACTAGATCACATGGTCGAGCGCGACGTCCCA